>CAVXCY010000018.1:0-106737 GCA_963760425.1 uncultured delta proteobacterium
CGGAGCGCGTCCGGGCCTGTCGCCCGAACGGATCGACCAAGGCGTGGACTACAGCGGATTCGGGCCCGTCTACGCGATCGGCGAACGGCGTCGTGCGCAACACGGTCGGCGGCGGATGGCCCGGCGGCACCTTCATCGCGTATCAACTGACCGACGGCCCGGCGAGCGGGCTCGTCGTGTATCTCGCCGAGGATGTCGAGCCGAACGTGCAGGTCGGTCAGACCGTGTCGTCGGGGACGGTCATCGGCCAGATGTATGCGGGGCCGGACGGCATCGAGACCGGCTGGGCGAACGGCGCATCGTTGCCCGACACGATGGCGCGCGACGCCGGGCAGTTCGACGGGTCGAACTCGTCGGCCTACGGGGTCAACTTCTCTCGGTTCCTGCAGTCGCTCGGCGCTCCGGGCGGCATCCAGAGCGGCTCGCCGTCGGGCTCGCTGCCGCCCGGCTGGCCGCAATGGTGAGCGGCCGTCACGATCGGATCCCCGTCTCCCCGTTTCGTGGCCGTCGCCGTCGCTGTCGTTGTCGTTGTCGTGTCGTGCGTGGTGTCGCATTTGGGTGTAGCGGACGTTCGCCGGCGCATCCGATCGCGAGCAGCTCGACGCG
This sequence comes from uncultured delta proteobacterium, assembly GCA_963760425.1. Classification (GTDB taxonomy): domain Bacteria; phylum Myxococcota; class Myxococcia; order Myxococcales; family Myxococcaceae; genus JADGRA01. The sequence goes on from CAVXCY010000018.1 coordinate 607, forward strand.
CGCCCCGAACCTGCGCACGGTTCGCTCCTCGACCAGCCGCCGCCAGACCACGACTTCCGCGACGCGGTCGCGACAGCACCGCCCGTGCCACCGTGGTCGGTGCGGCAGACAACACTCGAGCTCTACGATCCGACCCGGATGTCGCCGGGACGCGGCACAACTCCTGCGCACCGCGGACGCACGTTGCGCACGACACTCCGTTGGCCGGTCTCGGCGAGCGGGCCACGTCGCGCCCGGCCGGCTGCCGTTGGTCGTGTTCGCCCCCGGCTACGACGTTTCCGGCCCGACCTACGCGGTGATGCTCGACGCGCTGGCGCGCGCCGGCATCATCGTGGCTGCACCCGAGTTCCCGGGGGAGAGCACCGCGTATCCGGGCCCGGCCGTGGAGTCGGATCTCGTCAACGAACCGTGCGACATCGAGTTCGTGGCCGCGCGATTGGAACATGATCCGCCGGTGGCGCTGCGCGCGGTGTTGCCTCGAGCACCGCTCGTCGTTGCCGGCCACTCCGACGGCGCGACCGCCGCCGCGTGGGCCGGGTACGCGTCGACGTGTTCGGCAGTACCGATCCGGGCGGTCGTCGCACTGTCATCCGACGACGTGCCGATGAGCTCTGCGTACCGCTTCGGGAAACCGCCGCCATTGCTCGCGATGACGGGTACTGCCGACGACGTGAACCCGCTCCCGCACACGCTCGCGCTGTATCAACACGCCCCGTCGCCGGCGTGGCTCGTCACCGTCGACGGCGGCAGTCACCTCGGCACCTTCACCACCGACGCCGATTTGGCTCGCATCGACGGCATGATCGCCGACTTCGTGTTCATGGTTGCCGACCATGACGCGGCCGCGGCCGCACGCTTCGCGCGAGCCGGAGGCGGGCGCATCCACGTGCAATCCCGCTGAGCGGACGTCTGACTACCACGGCTCCTCGGCCCAGCCGAGCGGGTTCTGGAACGCGTCGATCCTCGAGACGCCGATACGGGCGCCGGCACTCGTCGAGATCACGAACCCGTTGCCGAGGCTGATGGCGACGTGACCGTCGGGGCCGTCGACGTCGGGCCGGTAGAACACGCAGCGCGCCGCGCGGCGCCGCCTGCCAGTCGGAGTGCTTGTCGCCCTGTGCGAGCCAATCTGCGTACACGGTCGGGTACCGATTGACCGTGCCGTATGCGAGCTCGACGGCCTCTTCGCACAGGCCCTCGTAGGCAGTGCTGCCCAAGCGGGACGCGAACCATCCGATCGCCCCTTCCACCCGCGCATTCGACGGTGGGATCGTGCGCGCGGCCAGCCAGAACCCCGCGTGCCGCTTGTTCGCGGCGACGCCCACGATCGACTGGCGGATGAAGTCGGCCGGTGGCACCGAACCGCCGACCCGTGCGGCTCCGTAGGGATACACACGACCGTCGGAGGCGGCGAGCCAGTAGCCGTGGCCGGTGGGGGTGGGGGCGATGCCGATGATGGGTTGGTTGAGGTGGATGGCGCCGGTGGAGCCGTAGAAGTGGGCGTCGCCGAAGGTGAAGATGCCGCCGTCGGAGGCGACGAGCCAGTAGCCGTGGCCGGTGGGGGTGGGGGCGATGCCGACGATGGGTTGGTTGAGGTGGATGGCGCCGGTGGAGCCGTAGAAGTGGGCGTCGCCGAAGGTGAAGATGCCGCCGTCGGAGGCGGCGAGCCAGTAGCCGTGGCCGGTGGGGGTGGGGGCGATGCCGACGATGGGTTGGTTGAGGTGGATGGCGCCGGTGGAGCCGTAGAAGTGGGCGTCGCCGTAGCTGAAGATGCCGCCGTCGGAGGCGACGAGCCAGTAGCCGTGGCCGGTGGGGGTGGGGGCGATGCCGATGATGGGTTGGTTGAGGTGGATGGCGCCGGTGGAGCCGTAGAAGTGGGCGTCGCCGTAGCTGAAGATGCCGCCGTCGGATGCGGCGAGCCAATAGCCGTGGCCCGTGCGGCGGTCGCGGCGATCCCGACGATCGGACGAGCGAGCGCGAGGCCGTCGGCGGACCCGTAGAACGACGCCCCGAACGCAAAGACGTCAGGGGTACCGCCCGCGGCTCTCGCGATCGTCGACGGCACGGTTACCGCCCCCACGGTCGCGAGCAAGCCCAGCGCCACACGAGCAGCGATCGATCGCAAATGCATGCGCCATTCATACCGGCCGGGCGCGCCGGCCGTGTGCGCTTCAGCCTGACGACGCCCCGTCGAGGATCAGATCTAGTGTCACGGGTCGCCCCCCACCCAGGAGACCCCCATGAAGCGCCGACCCGTCATGTCAACACTGCTCATCAGTGCGACCGTGGTCGCGCTGGCCGCGTGCAGCAGCTCGTCGAAGAGCTCGACTGCGGTCACGACTCCGACGACGGTCGCGGCGACGACCAGCGCGCCCTCGACGACTGCGGCCGCGGGCTCGACCACCGTCGCGAAGTCGCAGACCGCGACGTTGCGAGTGGTGACCAACTCGAAGCTCGGCAAGCAGATCATCGTCAACTCGGCCGGCCGCACCGTGTACATGTACGTGCCCGACGGTTCGAGCACGACGTCGAAGGTGCCGGCCGCGCTCGCGGCGCTTTGGCCGCCGGTGGTCGTGTCGGGTGCGGTGATTGCCGGCCCGGGCCTCACCGCAACCAAGCTCGCTTCGGACCGCCAGGCCGACGGCTCGACGCAGGTCGCCTACAACGGTCACCTCCTCTACACGTTCTCGAACGACAAGGCGCCCGGCGCGGCGACGGGTCAAGCACTCGGCAACGTCTGGTACGTGCTCACACCGGCGGGCGACAAAGCATCCTGAGCGGCCGTTGTGGCCCGTCAGGTCACGGAATGGTCGGGCACTGCCGGTGATACGGCACGGTGCCGACGTACTGCGTCCATTCGACGGGGGTGAGGTTGCGATTCGAGCGCTTGCCAGGCGCGTTCTATCAGGTCGCCGGGCGCGAGGTCGAATCGAATCAGCGTCAGGGACGTCGTCGGGTCGAAGTCGTCCGGTGTCCCGCCCATGGCGGTGATCGACTGGTCGGCTGCGGCGAGGACCGTGCAGCAGGGAGGATCGGTCGAGCCGGGAAGGTCGACGACCACTTGTCCGGTGCTGGTGTCGAGGAGTCTGATGTCGGTGCCGTCGCTCGCCGCGACCAACGAGCCGTCCGGTGACAGGGAGATCGTCGAGCTCGGACCGCCATTCGGTGCAGCGAATGGTCTTACGTGCACGCCTCGGGCGACGGAGACGAGGTCGATGCGTCCGTCGTGACTCCACAAGAGCCGGCGGCTGTCGGGTGTGAACGCGACGTCGTCTCCGTAGCCGGGGAGCGTGACGCGGGGGTGCAAGTGAGGGCCATTGACGTCGAAGAGCTCGGCGCCGGCGCCGGCGCCGTTCCCTTGGCCGGCGGCGAGCAATCGTCCGTTCGGACTGAACGTGAGCAGACCGGCCCACACCGGGTAGGTCACTGCGGGTTGGGGACGCCACGGTGTCGACGAGATGTCGACGGCTTGTACGAGATCGTCGGCGTTGGTGCTGCCGGAGCGGACGGATCGGGCGAGGGGCGCGATGCAGTCGAACACCAACGTCGTGTCGTCGGGTGCCACCGCGATCGCGTCGGGCTGTTTGCAGACGAGGCGTTTGGTCGGAAACGTCGAAGTGGTGCCCCGTCGGAGGTCGACGACGAACAGGCCGGCGGAGCTCCAGCCCGGCGATCAGCTGCCCGTCCGGGCTGAACGAAGAAGCGGTCGAGGTACCGGGGAGACGGGCGAGCGTCTTGTGGGCGTCGATGTCGACGACGGTCCCGTTGCGCGTGACGCCGATCAGGTGTCCGGCCGGGCTCTGCTGGAAATCGAGGGCCGTCGAAGCGGGTCCCCGGGCTCAGCTGGTGTGCAAGCGGCAGACCGGGATGAGTGCTCCACGCGTACGTCGCCTCCCGAACCCGTCGCGGTGAACCATTGACCGTCGGTCGAGAACGAGACGTCGGGGGTCAACATGCGTTCGGTGAGGGGCGCAGTCGACGGATGAGCCGAACGCGGTTCCCGTTGTCGTGTCGAGGAGCTGAATGGTGCCGTCGAAACTGCGCAACGCGACGAGCCTCGCGTCGGGAGTGATCGCGATCGCCTGCTGATCGGAACCCAACGGGAGCGACGCGAGCGTCGTCGGCGCCGCTCAGCGGGTTGCAACGGGTGACGGCGGCCGAGCTCGGAGAGCCGGTGCCCGAGCCCACCTGCGTAGCGAGGAGCGCGACGGTCGTGTCGTCCGCAAGGACGGTCGGAGGAGAGGAGGAGTCAGCGGTGACGATCGAGCACCCGGGCCCGAGCGCTCGTCCGGTCGCGACGCTCCAGGCCTGGATCACGACTGGAGAGGCCTGTCCGATCCCGGTGGACGTCGGCGGGAACGACAACGTCGGCGACGGTCTTGCCGTCGGCACTGATCGCGATCTGTCCCGCGTGTTGTCCGGTCGCGATCGAGCCGAGACTCTTACCGGTGCCGAGGTCGATGAGTTTGACGACACCCAAGAGGGTGTCGAGCTCGGCGAAGGTGGTCGCCGTCGGCGCCGGCCGCTTGGGGGGAGTCTGCGTGAGGCAGTGTGACCAAGTGATGTCGTGCAACGTCCCAAATCCCGAGCCCGCCCGCGGGGTCGTCGAGGCTGGAGCAGCAGGAAGCGGCCGTGATCGGCGAACTCCAAGGCGCCCGATCCGAGGTCGTGCCGGCTGGTGTGCGAGGAGCTGTCCGGAGCGACGATCCCAGATGCGGATCTGGTCGTCGCTCTCGGCCGCGACGAGCGCGCCATCCGCGCTGATCGCGACGCCCCGAGGGCCGGTGGTGAGCCCGTGCAGCTGGATGCCGAGCGCCGGTTGATCGACCACCGCCTGTAACAGGCTGCTGCGCGAATAGGTGCTCGACTGGGTCCGGTAGGCCTCGATCGCCAATAGTTGCGCGAGATCAGGCTGCCCACCGTGCAGCGCGTTGAGCGCCTCGGCCGCCAATCCGCGCGCCGAGCACTCCCGTTGCGGCCTGTGTCGCCGCGGCGGACTCGCGGCGGGCCTTGGCCGCTTGATGTTGCGCCCTACTTCGCTGCTGCAGCGCGAGCCCGCCGAGCGCGATGGCCAGCACGAGGAGCACCACGAGGAGCGATGTCGCGCCGCGTGCAAGCCGTCGGGCCCGGCGGTGCAGCCGAATGTCCTCGCTTTCGAGCTCGTCCTTGTCGACGCCGTGCATCGGCGCGGCCAGCTGCGCGACCACGTCTCGAAAACGGCTGTTCCGAAGGTCGAGATCGGTCTCGACCCGCGCCCAACGCAGGTCAACGTGCCGCGGTTCGTCGCCGTACGCGGCACGGAGTGGTCCGGGAACCGCGGTCCCGACGAGCGCACGGGCGGCCGTGTCCCATTCCCAGGTCCCGTCGGTCACAACGAGGAGGATCCGATTCGCGGACTTGCTCGCGATCCAATGGGACAGTTCCCGGTTGACCCACTCGGATGCGACCGCGTCGGGCGACGCCAACAGCACGAACCACTCCGCGTCGTCCATCGCGGTCTCGATCGACGTCCAGAGGTGAGGATTCGCGGACAGCGCGCTCTCGTCGCGGAAGACTCGCAGCGCGCGTACTCGGTACCACGGCTTCGCGAGTTGCTGCATCGCACGCTGCAACGCCGGCGCCATCCGGTCGACCGGAACCTGAATACGGGCGGGGACCAGGCGCGGGGGACGCATATGGTCAAGGCGACCAACGCCGTGTACCACGACGTGTCCCACCCCTCGGCGCTGCTTCTCCCCATCGTGCCCTGACGGCTGCCGCGGATTCGCAGCGAGTCCAATGTTGCGCCATGCCGGCGTGCGCGGGGATGCTGCAGTGCCAACCCCTTGGGGGCACGTGAGTCAGGACCCACCAAAGCCGTCCCCGGACATTCCCGCGGAATTCCCCGCCACGGCGGCCAGCCCGCCTGGGCGTGCGTCCCAGGAAACCGCCGAGTTCACGCCGGCGTCCCAGAGCCCTTCCACGCCGCCGGGCAGTCCCGGGGCAGCCCCGCGTCTGAAACCCGGTGAGACAGTGGCGGGCCGCTTCACCATCGTCCGCTTCATCGCCGCCGGCGGCATGGGCGAGGTGTATGAGGCCAAGGACGAAACTCTGCGCACCCACGTCGCGCTGAAGACCATCCTTCCGCACTTCGCCGACAACCCGGCGGCCCTGGAACGCTTCCGCCGGGAAGTCCTCCTGGCCCGGAAAGCCAGTCACCCCAACGTCTGCCGCATCTACGACTTGTACTCGACCCAGAGTCCGACCGGCGAGCCCCTGCATTTTCTCACCATGGAGTTCCTGGAGGGCGAGACGCTGCACCAGCGTCTGAAGCGCAAGGGCCGGATGTCGCCGGACGAGGTGCTTCCGGTGCTGCGGCAGATGGCGGCGGCGCTGGATGCAGCCCATGCGGCCGGTGTGGTCCACCGGGATTTCAAGACCAGCAACGTCATGCTGGTGTCCGGGGAGTCCCAGGGCCGCGCCTCCACGGAGATGCGGGCGGTGGTGACGGACTTCGGCATTGCCCGGGCGCTGTACCCGGATGCCAGTTCCTCCGAAAACGTCACCGGGGCGGGCCTTCTGGGAACGCCCGAATCCATGGCGCCCGAACAGGTGACGGGCGGGGAGGTGGGCCCGGCGGCGGACATCTACGCCCTCGGCCTTGTCCTCTACGAAATGCTGACCGGCAGGATGGCGTTTGTGGGGGCCACGCCGCTGGAGACGGCCTTCAAGCGCGTCAACCAGGCCCCGGCGCCCCCCAAGACGGCGGTGCCTGAGCTGCCGGAACGCTGGAACGCGGCCATCCTGCGGTGTCTGGAGCGGGACCCGGCGCGCCGGTTTCTGGCCGCCGGCGACGTCGCAAAGTACGTCGAGAACCCGGCCGTCATGGTGCGGCGCCGCCACGTCCTCTCGGTCGCGGGCTTGGGCCTCGCGGCGGCGGTGGCGGGCCTCGCCTTGGCGGCGTATTTCGGCGGCTGGCTGGGCGTGCAGCACGACGAGAAGTGGCTGCGCGCCGAAGTCATCCCGCAGCTGCACCGGCTGGTGGACTCGGACCACCCGCTGGCGGCGCAGCTGTTGGCGATGAAGGCCAACGCCACCCTCCCCGGGAACCCGGAGCTGATTGCCGCCTGGCGGACCTTCGCCTCGCAGGTGACCATCCGGACAGCCCCCCCCGGGGCGCGCGTCCAGTTTCGTGACTATGCCGCCGCCGACGCGCCCTGGCTCGAGCTCGGCGTGACGCCGGTCACCACGTGGCTTCCGCGGAACGTCCTCTTTCGCGTTCGCTTCGAGCTGGAAGGCTACCGGCCCTACCAAGGTGGGATGGGCACCGGGACGCTCGGGGCCGTTGTCATTCCGCTGAACAAGGTCGGCAGTCTGGCCGAGGACCTCGTGCACGTCCCGGGCGGGGCCTTCGGACCGGCCGGGGACGGCCACGGACTTGCCCTCGACGACTACCTCCTCGACCGCTACGAGGTGACGAACCGCCGCTACCAGGCATTCGTTGCGGCAGGCGGGTATGAAAGGCTGGAGTTCTGGCGCGAGCCCTTCGTCAAGGATGGGCGTCCGCTCAGCTTCGATGAGGCCAAGGCCCTCTTCGTCGACCGCACCGGCCGCCCCGGCCCCAGCACCTGGGAGCTGAGCAGCTTTCCGAAGGGCCAGGACGACTACCCGGTGAGCGGCATCAGCTGGTTCGAGGCGGCGGCCTTCGCCGCCTTCGAGGGACGGGACCTCCCGACCGTGTTTCACTGGCGCCGGGCCGCGGGGGTCTTCTCCGCACGCTGGATTGTTCCGGCGAGCAACTTCGCCGACAAGGGCCCGGCGCGCGTCGGGCAGTACCCAGGCGTCGGCATCTTCGGGACATTCGACATGGCCGGGAACGTGCGTGAGTGGTGTCTGAACCAGGCCATCGGGGGAGTCCAGGGCCGGTTCATCCTCGGCGGGGGATGGAATGACCCGGCGTACGCCTTCTCCGACCGGGTGGCCCAATCTCCCTGGGACCGCAGCCAGACCAATGGCCTGCGTCTGGTCACCTACCTCGGCACCAACCCCAACCTGGGCAACGCAAAAGAGCCGGTCCACGAGCCGTTCCGGGATTATGCGAAGGAGACACCGGCCTCGGACGCGGAATTCAAAATCTACCGAGGCATGTATGCGTACGACAAGCGGCCGCTACAAGCCGTGGTCGAGCAGACGCAAGACAGCAACGACTGGGTGCGCGAGAAGGTGACATTCGACGCGGCGTACGGGCAGGCGCGCGTCCTCGCGTACCTGTTTCTTCCCAAGGTGGGCGCTCCGCCGTACCAGACCATCGTCTACTTCCCCGGGTCGAACGCACTTTTCGAACACTCCATTGACGAGGAGTTCCCCTACTGGGAATTTCTGCTGCGCAGCGGCCGGGCGCTGATGTTTCCGGTGTACCGCGGGACACTCGAGCGTCAGGCCGAGCGAAACCGGGACATCCTCACGGATGATCCACAGCCAACCGTGGCCTACCGCGACTCGGTCATCCAGTGGACCCAGGATTTGAGTCGGAGCATCGACTACCTGGAAACGCGGCCCGACATCGACGCGCAGAAACTGGGCTATTTCGGCTTCAGCTGGGGCGGCCTCCTGGGGGGGTTGATTCCGGCCGTGGAGAGCCGCCTCAAGGCCGCGGTGCTTCACGTGGCCGGATTCAGCTTCACGCGCTCGCTGCCCGAGGTGGACACCTTCAACTTCGTCAGCCGCGTCACCATCCCCGTCCTCATGCTCAACGGGCGATTTGACCCGTACTTCCCTGTGGAAACCGCCCAGCGGCCGATGTTTCAGCAGTTCGGGACGGCGCCGGCCCAGAAGCGCCAGGTCATCTACGAGTCCGGCCACTTCGTCCCCCGCGACCAGCTGGTGAAGGAGACGCTCGACTGGTACGACCGCTACCTGGGCCCGGTGAAGGACGCACGAAAGGCGTCGGCTGCGGCAAAGCAGCCGTGACGGCCGACGCGCCACAGGCCCCTCGCCCCGGCTAGCCAGCGTGTCGACCGCGAAGCCCAGCCTGGGGAGCGTGGCGGTGACGCTCCTCTTCTCCCTCGTGCTGCTGCTGACGGCGCCCGTGTGCGTGGTGCTGGGCGTGGCGTTGCTGCTCGTGACGTTCCCTTTCGACAGAGACCGGCGCCTCCTGCACGCCTTCGTCTGCCATTGGACGTTTGGCTACCTGCGCCTCAACCCCGCCTGGCGCATCCGCATCGAGGGACGTGAACGGCTCCCCCCGGGCCCGGCGGTGCTGGTGGCCAACCACCAGTCGCTGGCGGACATTGTGGTGGCCATGGGCCTCTTCCACCCGTACAAATTCGTCAGCAAGGTGTCGCTGTTTCGCGTGCCGCTGCTCGGCTGGATGATGCACCTCATCCGCCACATTCCCCTGCACCGCGGCCGGCCGCGCTCCACCTGGGCCATGCTGGAGATGTCGCGGGCGTGGCTACGCCGTGGGGTGGCCGTCTTCTTCTTCCCGGAGGGCACCTACTCGGAAGGGGAGGAGCTGTTGCCCTTCAAAAGCGGAGCCTTCCTTCTGGCCATTGAAGAACAGGTGCCGGTGGTGCCCATTTTGCTGCAGGGCACGCGCGCGCTGGTGGCTGGCGACGGCCCGTGGCTGTCGCCGCGGGCGGACGTGCTTCTGACGGTGCTTCCGCCGCGGGTGCCCGCCCAGGACGCGGACGCCCAGGCGGTGGCCGAAGCAGTCCGGGCGGAGCTTCAGCGCGGCGGGCGGGCCTAGAGGAGGATTTTCGGGTTCTCCGGCCGCGCCCGGTACAGAAGCACGGTGCGCCCCAACAGCTGGGCCAGCTCCGCGCCGGTGGAGGAGGCCAGGTTGGCCGCGATGATGGCCCGCGGCTCCTCGGCATTCTCCGAGATGCGCACCTTCACCAATTCATGGTCGTGCAGCGCCTGTTCCACGGCCGCCAGCACGGCCTCGGTGACACCGGCGTGCCCCACCTGCACCACCGCCTGCAGGTGGTGGCCGAGGGCCCGTAAGGTGCGGCGCTGCTTTCCGGTGAGGGGCGTGGGCATGGGGCCTGGAGGGGGGCGTCAGCGGCCGACGAGGAGGCGGATTTCGCGCTGGGCGTCCACGTGGGCGGAGTCCAGGTTGACGCACTTCTTAAAGTGCTTGAGGGCCAGGGCGTTGTCGCCGGTGAGTTTGTGCAGCTGGCCGATGAGGTAGTGCGCCGGGGCGCAGCGTTCATTCAGCTTGAGCGCGTTGTGCAAATCCCGCATGGCGTCCACCAGGGCCGCCTTCTTGTCCACGCTGGTGAAGTAGCGGGCGTAGCCGCGCCAGGCGTAGAACTCCCCCTCGCGGGGGTTGAGGGTGATGGCGTCGTCCAATGCCTTCACCCCCTCCACGAAGCGGCGGGCCTTGATGAAGGCCACCCCCTTGTGGAAGGTGTCCTCGGCGGCCAGAAGCTGCCGCACGTCCACCTGGCTGCCGCCCCCCGCCTTCAGGGACTCGAGGTAGTCGGCGCGCGACTGTTCATCCCCCAGCACGCGGGAAGCCTCCCCCACCATGGCGAAGGCCTGCGCGCGCAAGTCCGCCAGCTCTGCCGGCGCGTCCGGGGGCAGCGTGTCCGGGTGGTACAGCTTGGCCAGTTTGAAGTAGGCGGCCTTCACCGCGGCCGTGTCCGCCTTGTCGCTGAGGCCCAGGATTTGGAAGTGGTTGAGGGACTTTCCCTTCTCCAGCCGCGTCCGCAGAAGCCGCACCTCCGCCTCGAAGTCCACCGCGGTGCCAGGTACCGGGGTGGGCGTGGAAAAGAAGGCGCGGGGCGCCACGGCCGGCGACGGCGTCATGGTGGGTGGGGCCACGGCGCGGGGCGCGGCAGCGGGGGAAGGTGTCGGGGCCACGGTGCGGGGCGCCGCAGCGGGGGAAGGTGTCGGGGCCACCGCTGCCGGGCGGGCGGCAGCGGCAGCGGGCGGTGAGACGACGCTGTGCTCGCCGGTGGGGGCCGCGCCGCCTCTGAGTTCCACCTCGGGGAAGCTGAGGGCATCCAGCTCGCGCAGCAGCAGGGCCACCCGGAGGATGGGTTCCATTTCCCCGGGGTGACTCTGCGCCAAGATGGCCAGCGAGCGCGTCCCGTCAAAGGTGGCCAGGGCCCGCATCTCCTGCGCGGAAAAACGCAAGTCCGGCAGCGCGCCCCCATCTCCGCGGCGGACCAGGGGGCGCAGCCGGACGTCCATCATCCGGCGCTTGAGTTCGGCCAGGGGGAAGCGCCGCAGCACCTCGGCCAGAAAGCCCCAGCGGTTGCCCAACGGCAGCGCCTTGCTGAGGGGGAGCTCCAGCGGCTGGTAGCGGAAGGTGCCGTGCGGGGCGATGAAGGCACGAAGCAGCAGCGCCGCGGCGCGCTGGCTGAGGGCGGGGAAGACGACGGCCGGGTTGACCAGGCCCAAGGCAAACAGCGTCGCCAGCACCTCGCCGCCGAAGCGGCCCTTCTCCTTCTCGGCCACCTTCAGCTGCTCGGCCGTCACCACGCTGGCCTTGGTGAGGAAGACGTCGACGGCGTCCTCCGGGTGGGAGGAGTCAATCAACTCCGGGTTGCCCTTGCGGAAGTGCAGCAGGATGGAGCGGTCAGGCAATTCGAAGGTGAAGAGGCCGGTGACGTTGGTTTCCGCGCCTTGGGCGTATAGGCGGATGGCGGAGATTTCCGCCAAGTCCCCGGAGGCCACCATGAAGGACGCGCCGGGCGATGCCGGTGGGGGCGGTGGGCGCGGGGTGGCGATGCGCGGTGGGACCGGCATGCCGGTGGCGGGCGTCGGCGCGGTGGCCGGGCGCGCGGTGCCCGGGACAGGCGTGGTGAAGCGGCCTTCAACGGCGGATGCCGGGACGACGGGCATGGGGGCGGCAGGGGTGGGCCGGGCCGCCGGCGGGGCCATGTTGAAGCTGCCGGTGGGCGTCTTCCGGGGCGGGACCGGGGCCATGGGCGCGATGAAGGGGACGGCGTCCATGGGCAGGACAGGCGTGGCCCCGGGCACGCGAACCGGTACCGGGGGGGCCGCCGTCACCCGGGGCAGCGGCCCACCCTCCGGGCCGGGCGGCGGCACCGGCGGCACGGCGGGCGGCTTGGGGGCCACGGCCGGGGCAACCGACGGTGGCGCAGCGGAGGCCGGCTTGGCGGCGGCCACGGCGGGTGGCTTCGGGGGCGCCGCGGCGGTGGCCGCCGGCGCGGGCGGGGCGGTGCGCGAGGGCTGCGTGCCCAGCACTGGCACGGCGTTGCCGGACTCCAGGGGCTCCCCGTCGTCGGCCCACAACTCCCGCGGGAAGTAGTCCTTCAGCGTCGGGTAACGCGCCGGGGAACGGTAGACGACGCCGTCGGCGGAGACGAGGAGCGCGCCCTTGAGGGCACCGGCCTCGACGAGGAGCTCCACGCTGGATGGCTCCAGCGGCCCCCGTACCGTCCCTGCAGCGTCGCGGACGAAAATTTGCGGCACGGCGCAGAGGTATACCCCAGCCGCGCGTCGGGCCAGCGTCACGGCTTGCCCCCCCAGGGGGCGGGAACCCCCCGGGGCCGGGGCGCCGCCGCCTCGGCCCTTACAGGCCTGTCACCGCCCCCGGGGTGGCCTGGACCGCCAGTCGCAGCAGCCGGAGGAAGTCCTGGGCATTCGTCACCACGCCGAAGGCCTGGTGGGTGCCGCGGTCGCGCAGCTTGCTGACCACGAATTCCGAGGCGTCCACGCAGACGACGGGCAGGGGGCGCAGCCAGCCGTCGGGGTCCACGACGAAGCTGGGAAGCATGTTGCCCACCGCAATGGCGTGCAGGGCCGTGGCGATGAAGACGGCCGCCGTGGCCCGGGAGGCGTGCGGCCGCATGGCGTCCTGCGCGTCCAGCACGTCCGGCACCACCTCCGGCAGCGGCCCGTCGTCGCGGATGCTGCCGCACAGGACGAAGGGTGTCTGGTGGACGACACAGGCATGCATGACGCCGTCCCGGAGAATGCCCTGCCGTACAGCCGGGGCGATGCCGCCCGCGGCGCGGATGCGGTTGATGGCCCGCAGGTGGGCGCCGTGGCCCAGCGGCATCGCCTCCCCCGCCCCCGTCATCCCCAGCGTGGTGCCGAAGAGGCTGGCCTCAATGTCATGCACGGCGACAGCGTTGCCCGCCAACAGCGCGCCGACGTAGCCGTGCGCGACGAACCAGGCCAAGTCCTCCCTGGCCCGGGCGTGCACCAGGGCGGGCCCGGTCACCCACAGCACGTGGCCGCCCTTGGCCTTCTCCTCCACCAGCAGGCCGGCAATCTTCTCATAGTCGGTGGGCTTCTCCCGGCTGACGTCGCTGCTCATGAATTTGAAGGCGCCGTTGCCGGCCGGGTCGAAGAGGCCCTCCTTCACCAGAATGCCCTCCCGGCCGTCCTCCTGCATGCCCACCGCCACCGGGTCCCCGAGGCGCACCCGACGCATCTCGCGTGCCCAGACGGTGCCGTCCGGGGCGCGCACCAGCGCCGCGTCCATGCGCGCCTCGTGCGGCATGCTCCAGCGTCCGTCCGACTTCACCCAGGTGGGCAGGTTGGTGGTGGAGTAGAAGCCCTCCGGAAGGACGCCGTCGGCGGGCGCCGGCTCAAAGCGGGCATCCGGGGCCGAACGAAGCGGGGCGGCGTCGAAGTCGGGTGGGGGGACTCGCATGGGAACGCCCCAAGCATGCCATGCGGCGTGGCCGAAGCGCGCGTCCACCGGCCGCGGCCCAGGCGCCGCGGTGACTAGGGCGCGGGGAGGACTTCCACGGTTTGCATCATGCCCTTGTCCTCGTGCTTCACCACATGGCAGTGGAAGACGAAGCGGCCCAGAAGCGTCGGGTCGGTGAAGGGAATCAGCACCTTCACCACGCTGGGCGCGCCCTGGCGCGCCGCCGGCAGGGTGAAGGTGTCCCGCAGGCTGTCCAAGCGGGCCGGGCTGCCGTTCACCTCCGTCACCAGGAAGTCCGTCTGGTGGATGTGAAAGTTGTGCAGCTGGTTGTCCTCGTTGCGCAGCGTCCACTCCTCCACCGCGCCCAAGCGGACGGTGACGTCGGTGCGTTGCTCATCGAACTGCAACCCGTTGATGAAGAATTTCTGCCGGTCCTCGGTGCGCGAGAAGACGAAAGTCCTTCGCCCCGTCACCACACTCTGCCGGAGCGCGTCGATGGAGCGGGCCGCGTTGCACCGCTGCCCTTCCACCTGCTGCTCAGCCTTCGCCACGTCCGCCGGCGGCCCGCGCGACAGCACCACGCCCAACACTCGCTCCGGAAGCGGCGGCCGGCCTTCTTCGAGGGTGAAGGGGACGGAGGTGAAGGCGTGTACTCCCGGGACCCCACCCACCACCACGGCTTCCATCCGTTGCCCGGGGCCGAGGACGACTTCCTCCATCCGTCGCGGTCGCCCGAGGTAATTGCCGTCCGTGGCGATGACGAAGAAGGACATCCCCTGGACGCGCACCCGGAGAAACAAGTCCGCGCCGATGTTGCCCATGCGCCAGTACTGTGCTTCCCCGGGTGCAACCTCCAAGGTGGGGGCCACGGCGCCATTCAGCGTCACCAATTCCTGGTAGTCGGGGGTGGGGTCTGGAATGTGCTTGAACAGCAGCACGCGCTCCGGAAGCTTCTCCAGGAAGGGGTAGAAGCGCTCGGCGCCCTCCACCACCAGGCCACCGGAGAGGCCGGCAATAATTTGCGGACTGCTTCGCCCGTGGGCATGCGGGTGGTACCAGAAGAGGCCAGGGTGCTGGCTGGCCGGAATCTCCACCCGGTAGGTGAAGGACTGGCCCGGCAGGACGTGGACGAAGATGTTGTCGCCGTTGCCCAAGGGCGACACGGCCAGGCCATGGAAGTGGAGGTTCGTCATTTCCGGCAGCTGGTTGTGGAGCCGGACCTCCAGCACGTCGCCGGGCCGCACGCGCCACACCTCTGGCAGGTAGCTGCCGTTGTACAGCATGCCCTGCCAGCGCCGACCGTCGAGTAGGTGGCTTCCGGGTGCCGCCGTGAGTTCCACCACCAGTCGCCCCTGGCTGCTGCGAAGGACTTTCGGCTGCGCCAGCGGCAGCCCGTCGTCGGCACGACACACGCCCGGCGGGCTGGCCCAATAGGCCAAGGCCACTGCCAATGCATGGCGAGTCGTTCCACCCATGCCGCCCCTGCGACGCTACCACCGGCGTGCGTTGCCCCGGGGACGCGGGCCCGGGGGGGGGCCGGCGTGGCACCGGGGCTGGCCCCGGGTGAGGCGCCGCCGAAAGGGCTAGGGCTTAAAGCACCACGTGTTCCTTGTGCTCGCCAAACACGTCGCGAAGCGCGTCGGAAACCTCGCCCAGCGTCGCCTCCGTCTTCACCGCCTCGAGGATGAGGGGGACGAGGTTGTCCTTTTGTGCCGCGGCGCTGCCGGAGCGCGTCTAGGGACTTCGTCACCGCGGCCGAGGAGCGGGCTGCCCGCAGCGCCTTCAGCGCCGTGGCCTGGGCGGCTTCCACCTCCTCATTCACGCGCAGCAGATTCTTCGGGCGGCGGCTCTTCCTGGGTAAAGGCATTCACCCCCACCACCACCGAACGCTTCTCCTCCAGGGCCCGCTGCGCCTGGTAGGACGCGTCCTGAATCTCCTGCTGCGGGTAGCCCTCGGCAATGGCCCGCACCATGCCGCCCAGGGCGTCCACCTTGTGCAGAATGGCCTCCGCGGCCGCCTCCAACTCATCCGTCAAGTACTCCACCGCGTAGCTGCCGCCCAGCGGGTCGATGAAGTCCGTCACCCCGGATTCGTGGGCCACAATTTGCTGGGTGCGCAGCGCCAGGCGCGCCGCCTCCTCGGAGGGCAGCGCCAGGGCCTCGTCGCGGCCGTTGGTGTGCAGGGACTGGGTGCCGCCCAGCACCGCGGCCAGCGTCTGCAGCGCCACCCGCACCACGTTGTTGTCGGGCTGCTGCGCGGTGAGGGTGGAGCCAGCCGTCTGGGCGTGAAAGCGCAGGGCCAGCGACCGGCTGTCCTGGGCCGAAAAGCGCTCCTTCACCAGCCGGGCCCACAGCCGGCGGGCGGCGCGAAACTTCGCCACTTCCTCGAGGAAGTTGTTGTGGACGTTGAAGAAGAAAGACAGCCGCGGTGCGATGCTGTCCACCTCCAGGCCGGCCGCGCGCGCCGCCTCCAGGTAGGCAAGTGCCGTTGCCCAGGGTGAAGCCAATTTCCTGTGCCGCCGTCGAGCCGGCCTCGCGGATGTGGTAGCCGGAAATGGAGATGGGGTTCCAGCGCGGCACGTGCTTGGCGCAGTAGGCGAAGACGTCCGTCACCAGGCGCAAGGAGGGCCCCGGCGGGTAGATGTACGTGCCGCGGGCGATGTATTCCTTGAGGACGTCATTCTGCACCGTGCCGGACAGCGCCTCCGGCCGCACGCCCTGCGCCTCGCCCACCGCCACGTAAAGGGCCAGCAGGATGGGCGCGGTGGCGTTGATGGTCATGGAGGTGGACACGTCCTGCAGCGGCAGCCCGCGCAGCAGCACCTGCATGTCCTTCAGCGAGCTGATGCTGACGCCGACTTTTCCCACCTCGCCGCGGGCGCGGGGGTGGTCGGCGTCGCGGCCCATCTGCGTCGGCAAGTCGAAGGCCACGCTGAGGCCGGTCTGGCCGGAAGCCAAGAGGTAGTGGTAGCGGGCGTTGGCGTCCTCGGCGCTGCCGAAGCCGGCGTACTGGCGCATCGTCCACGGCCGGCCCCGGTACATGGTGGGCTGCACGCCGCGGGTGAAGGGGTACTCGCCCGGGAAACCCAGCTTCTCGGCGTAGGCTGACGGCAGGGGCCCGTCGGGGCCGAGGACGGGCGGAATCTCCACGCCGCTGGACGTGGTGAAGGACGGCTTGCGCTCCGGCGACTTGGCCACCGCCTTGGCCCACACCTCGCGCAGCCAGCGCTGCCTGTCGGCTGTCCCCATCTTGCTACTCCACCGTCAACAGCTTGGCATTGGCCTCCACCGTCCCGCCCTCGCGGGCAAACACCTCGGTGACGGTGCCGGCTTTTGGACTCTTCAATTCGTTCTCCATCTTCATCGCCTCCACCACCACCAGCCCCTGGCCCTCCGCCACCACCTCGCCCGGCTTCACCAGAAGGCGCACCACTTTGCCCGGCATGGGGGCGGTGAGGGTGACTTTGCCCTCTACCTGGAAGGCGGCCGCCCCAGCGCGCAGGCGCAGCGCCCGCTCATCCGCCACGTCCACCCGGAAGGCGTCCCCCCGCACCAGCACCTGGACTTCCTCCCCGACGTCGTCGAATTCCACGTCGTAGACCTGGCCGTCCAGCAGCAGCGAGACGGCGCCGTGGTCCAGGGCCACCGCGTCCACCTCGTGCCGGGTATCTCCCACCCTCAGCACCAGGTGGCCGTCGGCCAGTTCCTCCACGTCCACCACCAGCTTCTCGGTGTGGCCGTGCAGCTGGGCTTGGTAGCGGACGGGTGGCATGGGGGGCGTTCAGCGCCGGGGCCGGCGGCCCTGCAGCCGCCAGGGGGAGAGGGAGGGCCGTGTCTGGCCCTGCGCCGGCAGCAGCGTCTTTTGCCGGCGCACGTCGCGCGCCCGGGCGTGAACCACCGAGGCGAGCAGCGCCGCTTCGGCCACCGCGCCACCCGGTGGCCGGGTCAGGCCGGCGTGGGCGCGGGGCAGGAAGGAGGTGTCGTAGTCGCCGGCGACGAAATCCGGGTGTTCCAGGATGGCGCGCAGGTAGCGGAGGTTGGTGGTAATCCCCTTCAGCACGTACTCGGACAGCGCGCGGCGCATGCGGGCAATGGACTCGGGCCGGGTGGGTGCCCACACGCTGAGCTTGGAGATGAGCGGGTCATAGGTGGTGGGCACGGTGTAGCCGGCGTAGACGCCCGAGTCGTCGCGCACGCACGGGCCGCTGGGGGTGCGCAGGTAGGTGATTCGGCCCGGGGAGGGGAGGAAATTCTGGCTCGGGTCCTCGGCGTAGACACGCACTTCCAGGGCGTGGCCCCGGGGCGCCTCCGTGGTGAAGCCCAGCTTCTCGCCCGCGGCCACCCGCAGTTGCCAGGCGACGAGGTCCAGGCCCGTCACCCACTCCGTCACCGGGTGTTCCACCTGCAGCCGGGTATTCATCTCCAGGAAGTAGAAGTTGCGGTGCTTGTCGACGAGGAATTCCACCGTCCCGGCACCGACGTAGCCCACCGCGCGGGCGGCCCGCACCGCCACCTCGCCCATGGCGGCGCGCATGGAGGCGCTGAGGACGGGGGAGGGCGTCTCCTCGATGACTTTCTGGTGCCGCCGCTGGGCAGAACATTCCCGTTCATTCAGGTGGACGCACCCGCCGTGGGCGTCGGCAAACAGCTGAATCTCAATGTGCCGCGGCTGCTCCAGCAGCTTCTCCAGGTAGACGCTGCCGTTGCCGAAGGCCGACTGGGCCTCGCTTTGGGCAGCGCGGAAGGCGGAGGGCAATTCGGCCGCGGTGTCCACCCGGCGCATGCCCTTGCCGCCGCCGCCGGCGGCGGCCTTCAGCATGATGGGGAAGCCGACGGTGTGGGCGAAGGCCAGCGCCGCGTCGGCGTCGGCGAAGGGGGCGGTGCTGCCGGGCACCACCGGCACCTTGGCCTGTTCCATGTTGGCGCGCGCCCGCGTCTTTTCCCCCATGGCGTCCATGGCACTGGCCGGCGGGCCGACGAAGACGAGACCGGCCGCCTCCACCGCGCGGACGAAGGAGGCATTCTCGCTGAGGAAGCCGTAGCCCGGGTGAATGGCCTCGGCGTGGGAGTCGCGCGCCGCCTGCAGCAGCCGCTCCTGGTTGAGGTAGCTGTCGCGCGAGGGGGCGGGCCCAATGCAGTGCGCTTCGTCGGCCATGCGCACGTGCAGTGCCGTGCGGTCCGCCTCGGAGTAGACGGCCACCGGGGAGATGCCGAGCTCGCGGCAGGTGCGAATGACGCGGACGGCGATTTCCCCGCGGTTGGCGATGAGAAGCTTCTTGAACATGCCCTTGGCGGGTGCCTGCGGTGAGTGCCCCTACGCTTAGCACCGTCCGCGCGGAGGCGGCGCAAATGCCTCAGCGCTGCGGGGGGGCCGCTGGCAGGGCCGCGTCGGCCACCGCCCCGGGCGGCACGGCGGGCGCGGACACGGCCGGCGGCCCACCGCGGCGGAGCAGCCGGCGCAGCCAGCGCGGGGTGAAGACGTGGCCGCGGCGCCAGGCCAGGACGAGGAAGGCCGTGCCAAGCGCCGTCCCCAGCACCACCGCCGGCACCCCCGCCTCCGGGCCGAAGGCCCCGCCGGTCAGCCACGCTGGCCCGGGGAAGCTGGCCTGCAGGACGGAGGGCAATGCAATTCCCGAGACGTGGGCGCCGTACACCGGCCCCTCGAAGAAGTCCCAGGCCGCGTGCAGGCCGATGGGCAGCCACAGCGAGCGCGTCGCGACGTAGGCCGCCGCCAGCAGCACGCCGGCCTCCAGCGCGAGGGCCAGGCTGGACTGGGTGGTGGCCCCCGGGTTGCCCCGGTGGCCGAGGCCGAAGAGGACGGCACTCAGCCCCAGCGCCGCCCAGGTACCCAGCCCCTGTTCCAGAAGCCGGAAGAGAATGCCGCGTGTCAGGACCTCCTCGGCGACGCCGACCAGGAAGAAGAGGAGAGCAGCGCGGCCGACGGCCGGCGCCGTCGCGCCTGCCCCGAGGCCCGTCACCTGGTAGCAGCCCACCACCCAGAGGACGGCCGTCACGGCCGTCAACAGGGCTGCGCCGATGAAATAGCCCCGGCCGAAGGCAGAGAGAGCGCCGCGAAGGGGTAGGCCCACGACGTCCAGCTGCCTGCCTTCGAAGAGGCGGACGGTGGTCCACAGCACGGCCAGCGAAAGAATGGCGTTGCAGAAGGCACCGCCCAGCGTCTCGTTGCCTAGCCGGGCGATGGAGGGGGCGAGGCGACCCAGCGCCCAGTAGAGGCCGAAGAAAAGCAGCGCCGTCCAGACGAGACGCAGCAGCGGGAAGCCCAGCACGCGCCCAGCAAGGTGCGTGGCCCGCTGGGCGGCCGTCGGGACGGGGAGGTGGTCGGGATGCATCACGGGCAGTATTTCCACGAAAACGCCCCCTCGCGGGCACTTCTGCCCCGCCCGGCTTTACGCGCCCGGGGGTGTCCTCATTGCCCTACCGGCATGGCGGCCAGAGACCAGCTGGACGCAGCCCACCCGTGGGAAAAGGGTGGCTGCCGTCTGGAGGAGAAGCCGCAGCAGCGGCGGCGCGAATACTTCCCGTCCGGGCGGGGCGCTACCCCTCGTCGGGCGTGAAGAAGGTGCGCACCAGGATGGGGCCGGTCGTGTCTTCGGCGCCCTCGACCACGATGCAGTTGCGAATCAAGCTGCCGACGCCCAGCTGGCGCACGCAGTAGCGGACGGCCTTCTTGTGCATGGTGGCGCCCTGCGGGCCCAGCACAGCAGGCAGGTGCTTCACGCCCAGGGCGCCGGCGTGCGCGGCCACCCGCACCACCTGGACGGCGCGCTCAAGACGCTGTGGCACGCGTGCCCTCACCCGGGAAAGGGTGCCACACGGCAGCGCCAGAGCGACGACGGCGAGAATGGCCAGGCCGAGGGCATATGCCCCGCCCAAAAGGACACCCAGCTTGGCCTTCCCCATGGCACTGTCCCTCGCTGTCGGTACCCCCTCCTAACGGATGGGGTGGCCTTCCATTTCATTCGGCGGGCAACCGGAGGAGGGCAGGTCTGACGCGTGGCGTTAATTCTCAAGGAAGCCCATCCCTCCCGGGGACTGGCGGGTTGTACACACCACTGCCCTCTCAACTGACTGCGCTGCCCCTTTCTGTCACTGCCTTCTGCCATGCGCCGCCCCCTCCTCCTCGCCGTCGTCCTATGGCCCGTGTGGGGCCAGGCCTCGCCGCCCATCCTCTCGCGCACCTTGCCCAATGGCCTGGAGGTGGTGGTGGTGGAAGTGCCCAGCTCGCCGCTGGTGACAGTCGAGGTGGCGGTGCGCAGCGGGGCCATGACGGAGGGTCCGGAGTCCAACGGCTTAAGTCACTTGCTGGAGCATCTCTTCTTCAAGCCCAACGCCGCGCTGCCGGACGCGGAGGCCTTCAACGCGCGGGTGCACAGCATGGGGATGGCCTCCAACGCCACCACTGACACCGAGCACGTGAATGCCTTCCTCACCACCACGGCGGACCACCTGGTGGAGGCCCTGGAATTTCTGCGCGACGCCGTCGTCACCCCCCGCTTCGAGGAAGAGGAACTGGCCCGGGAGCGCGTGGCGGTGACGCAGGAGATGGACCGCGACGAGTCGGACCCGCTCTACCACCTCTCCCACGCCATCGACCGCGCGCTGTGGTGGAAGTACCCCAGCCGCAAGGACCCGCTGGGCAGCCGCAAGACGGTGCTGTCTGCCACGGTGGAGCAGGTGCGCACCCTGCGCGAGCGCTACTACGTCCCCAACAACGCCGTGCTGGTGGTGACGGGCGGGGTGAAGGCGGAGGCCGTCTTCGCCGCCGCGGCGCGGCTGTACGGCAGCTGGAAGCCTTCGGCGGACAGCCCCTTCCTCGCCCACCCGCTGGTGCACCACCCGCCCCTGCCAAGGACGCGCCTGGTCCTGGTGGAGCAGCCGGTGGCCACCGTCACCGGGGAATTCGCCTGGCAGGGGCCCTCCACGGTGGGTCAGGACGTGGAGCTGACGTACGCCGCGGATTTGCAAACCGTCGCCCTGCAGCAGCCCACCAGCCGCTTCCAGCGCACGCTGGTGGAGTCCGGGCTGTGCCTGGGGGCCAGCTTCTCCTGGTTCAGCCAGCGCAACACCGGCCCCATCCAGCTGCAGTTCGAGGCCACCCCGGAAAAGGCCCTGGCCTGCATGCAAGCCATTTCTGCCGAAGTCGCCGCCATGGCCTCCCCGGACTACCTCAGCCAGGAGGAACTCAAGGACGCGCAGCACCAGCTGCACGTCCAGCGCGCGCTGGAGATTGAACAGCCCAGTGAACTCGCCCACACCCTGTCCTTCTGGTGGACGACGGCCGGCCTCGACTACTACCGCGGCTACCTGGAGAAGACGCGCGCCGTCACGCAAGGGGACATCGCGCGCTACATGCGCACCTACGTGCTGGGCAAGCCCTACGTCCTCGGCCTGTTGCTTTCCAAGTCCGCGGAGGCGCATGGCCTGTCCCGCGCGGCGCTGGAACGTCTCGCCGTCCCGGTGCAGGCGGTGCCGGTGGTGACGCCGGCGAAGGCGGCGGTGGCGCCCTGAGACGCCTCCTCCTCGCGCCTGCGCTGCTGGCCCTGGCCGCGTGCGCCACCGCACCGGGGCGGCCACCGGCACACGCTGCGCCGGCGCTGCCCGCGCCCGGGCGCGTGACGGACGGGGATGTGACGGCGGCCCGGGTGGGCGGCGTCCAGGTGCTGGTACGCCGCTGGCCCGGGGCGGAATTGGTGGCGACGACGCTGGCCATTCGCGGGGGGGTGCAGAATGTGGACGCCCGCACGCAAGGGGTGGAATTGCTGGGGCTGCGCACCGCCGCCACCGGGGGCACGCAGTCGCTTCCCAAGGAGGCTTTCTCCCGGCAGCTTTCCCAGCTGGGCAGCACGCTGGAGGCCAGCGCCGGCCCGGACTACGCAAGTCTTCTGGCCAAGTGCCTGCGCGCGGACTTCGACGCCACCCTGACGCTGCTGCTGGACGTCTTCCTCCACCCGGCGCTGCCGGACGGCGAGGTGGCGCTGCAGCGGGAACGGCTGCTGCAGGAGTTGAAGCGCGAGGAGGAGAGCCCGGACGACGCGCTGCAGGCCCTTTCCCAGCGGCTGCTGTTTGCCGGGACGCCCTACGCCAACCGCCCGCAGGGGACGGAAGCCAGCGTCGCCGCGCTGACGGCCGAGGACGTGCGCCGGCACCTGGCCGGCTTGCGGACCCAAGCGCGGCTGTTGGTGGTGGTGGTGGGCGACGTGGACCCCGACGCCGTGTTTGCCCAGCTGGCCAAGGGGCTGGCCGCCCTGCCAGCCGGTGGCGTCGTGCCGGCCGTCCCCGGGCCGGTACGCTTTTCGGAGTCGCGCCTCCTCGTCCAGGCCCGGCCCCTTCCCACCACCTACCTGCAGGCAAACTTCGCCGGGCCCAGCTGGCGCTCGGCTGACTTCGCCTCGGCGCGGCTGGCCGCCTCCATCCTCTCCTCCCGGGAATTCCTGGAAGTGCGCAGCCGCCGCAACCTCAGCTACGCCCCGGACGTGCGCCTGCTTACCAACCGCGTCCAGTCCTTCGGCGCGCTGTACGTCAGTGCGGTGGACGCGGGCGCTGCACTGGGCGTCATGCAGGGCGTGGTGCGGGAGTTGGCCGAGACGCCCCTCAGCGAGGCGGAGTTGGCCAGCTACCGGGCCGCCTTCTTGGTGGACTTCTTCCTGGGCGAGGAAACCACGGACGGGGCGGCGCACCGACTGGTGGAGGCGGAACTGCTGGGCGGGGACTTCCGGCTGGCCCGCACGCTGCCGGGCGCCAGCCGGGCCACCACGCCCCAGGACGTCCAGGCCTTCGTCCGCACCTACGTCCGCAACTACCAGCTGGCCGTGGTGGGCCCGGCCCCGGTGGACCTCTCCATCCTGCGCTGACGGAAGGCGCGGGCCCCCCCGGGGCGACTTCTCGCGTAGCGTTCGGCCTCGCCATGGGGGACGCCGGCTTTGCCGTGCTGTGGGTAGCCGTCCTTGCCGGTGGCCTCGCCATCGCCGCCGGCCTGGGACGTCTGGGCCTGGCCAGGACGCACGTCCGGGACGTCCTGCACGTGGGGGCGGGGGTGTGGCCCCTGGGCTGGCCCTTCTGGCACGGCGTCCTGTGGCCAGTGGCCATCCCCTGCGCGGCGCTGGTGGCCATGGCGGCGCTGCCGTTTCTGGCGCGGCGGCTGCCGTGGGCGGCGCGGGCCTTGGACGCCGTCTCCTCGGAGGAGGAGCGCTGGAGTGGCCTTGTCCTCTACACCGCGTCGGTGGCCGTGCTGACGCCCGTCGGCCTCCTCACCCGTCCCTTTCCCGCGGCCGCGGCGCTGCTGGCCCTGGCCTTGGGCGACGGGCTAGGTGGCGCGGTGGGGCTGGCCTTTGGCCGCCACCATTTCCGCCTGGCAGCCGGAAAGCGGAAGAGTCTGGAAGGTGCAGCCGCCGTCGCCGTCTTCTCCGCCCTGGGGGTGTGGCTGGCCATGCGCTGGTTTTCCGTCCCGCTGGGGGTGGGGGTCGCGGTGCTGGCCGGTGGCGTGGCGGCCGTGGCCGAGGCCGTCTCCCCCCGGGCCACCGACAACGTCGTCCTGCCGGCGTGCGTCTGGGGGTTCCTCACCCTGGTTCAACGCACCGGATGAAGGCATCCCCCCCCCCGGGGATTGCGAGCGGGCCCTTTGGGTTCTCTGCCTCTGTTTACGGGTGTATGGGTTCTTCAATATGGTTACCCATATGAAGACGACTGTGGAGATTGCGAATGGGCTGCTCGCCCGGGCCAAGCGGGCCGCGAAGCGACGCGGAATGCCGCTGCGGCGACTGATTGAGGAGGGTTTGCGTCGCGTGCTGAGTGACGAGACGGACCAGAAGCCATTCCAGCTGCGGGATGTTAGCTTTGGAGGCTCCGGCTTCACTCCGGAGTTTGCCAACGCTAGCTGGGAGAAAATCCGCGAGACGATTTACGAGGGCCATGGCGGTTGATCGCCGTTGACACCAACATTCTCGTATACGCACACCGCGCGGAACCCCCGTTCCACACTGTCGCCATGGCCTGTATCTCTCGGCTGGCCTCCGCCCCGGTGCCGTGGGCCATTCCTTGGCCTTGCGTCTACGAATTTCTCGCGGTGGTGACGCATCCTCGGATTTTTGTCGAGCCTACGCCGATGGGGCTCGCCTTGGAGCAAGTGGAGGCGTGGCTGGCCTCCCCAGGCGTCCTGCTGCTCAGCGAAATGGACAGACAATTCCCCATCACGAAGACGGTGCTTCTGGAGAGTCACCTTCGGGGGCCAGCCGTCCACGATGCCAAGGTTGCTGCCCTGTGCTTGGCGCACGGTGTCGACGAGTTGTGGACTGCCGACCGGGACTACGGGCGCTTTCCCGCACTCAAGACGCGAAATCCCCTGCTTCCACCCTTCGGCGCCTAGCCCTCAGCGGCCTTCTCGCTCGGTGCTTGGTGCGAGAGCCCCACGGAGAAGACGGCCGAGCCCGCGGCAAGCAGGCCGACCAGCCCGAAGACAAGGCCCAGGCCCAGAAGCCACCGCCGTTGGGTGAGGGCGGTGAGGCCGAACAGGGCCAGTCCGAGGGAAAAGGCCGCCTCGGCAATGCCAAACCGCGCGGCACGGGCCTGCAGCTGGTTGCGGCGCGCTTCCAGCCCCTCGGCTTTCTGCTGAATTTCCGTCTTCTCCTTTTCATAGCGCTGCACTTCCGCCCGGTAGCGGTCCAGTCGGGGCTTCAGGACGGAAGCGCCCTGGGGGGCGAGCTCGCCTTGGGCCTCCAGCAAGGCCAGGGAATTCTCCGCCAGGTGCTGCTTGGTGCTTTTGGCCTGGAAGTAGGCCCACATGTTGTTGACCTCGCTGGCGGTGAGATTCATCTCCTGCACGCCCTCGCCGCCGGCAATGCTGGTGAGCGCCATGACGGTGGCGGTGATGGCCACCGCCACCCCGACGCGGCTGTTGAGGCTGCCGGCATGGCCATGGCCATGTTCGGCCGCCTCCTGAATCTGCTCTGCCAGCTCTCCCATACCCGGGCCCTTCCTGCCTTTGTTGGCCCCCCGGCTAGAGGGGAATGTTGCCGTGCTTACGCGGCAGGTTGTCCTGCCGCTTGTCCTTCAGCATCTCCAGCGCACGAATCAACTTCTCGCGCGTCTGCTCCGGACGGATGACCTCGTCGATGTAGCCGAGTTCCGCCGCCTTGTAGGGGTTGGCAAACTTCTCCCGGTATTCAGCCACCAGGCGCGCCCGCTCGGCGTCGGCGTCCTTGGCCTTCAACAGTTCGTTGCGGAAGACAATGTTGACCGCGCCCTCCGGCCCCATGACGGCAATCTCCGCCGTGGGGTAGGCGTAGTTGACGTCGGCGCGGATGTGCTTGCTGGCCATGACGTCGTAGGCGCCGCCGTAGGCCTTGCGGGTGATGACGGTGACTTTGGGCACCGTGGCCTCGGCAAAGGCGTACAGCAGCTTCGCGCCGTGGGTAATAATCCCGCCCCATTCCTGGGCCGTCCCGGGCAGAAAGCCGGGCACGTCCACGAAGGTGACGAGAGGGATGTTGAAGCAGTCGCAGAAGCGCACGAAGCGGGCCGCTTTCACCGAAGCCGAGATGTCCAGCACGCCGGCCAGGAAGGCCGGCTGGTTGGCCACCACCCCGACGCTTCGGCCGTTGAGGCGGGCGAAGCCCACCACGATGTTCTTGGCGAAGTGCTCCTGGACTTCAAAGAAGTGCCGGTGGTCCACCACCGCGCGCAAAATCTCCTTCATGTCATAGGGCTTGTTGGGGTTGGCCGGGACGACATCCTTCAGGCCCGGGTCGCTGCGGAAGGCGTCGTCGTCACACGGCGCCACCGGCGGGTCCTCGGCGTTGTTGGACGGCAGGTAGCCCAGCAACTCCCGGGTGAGGAGGATGCAGGCCTGTTCATTCTCCGCGGCGAAGTGGGCCACCCCGGACTTCTGGTTGTGCGCCAGGGCGCCGCCCAGGTCCTCCTTGGTGACTTCCTCGTGCGTCACGGTGCGGATGACTTCCGGGCCGGTGATGAACATGTAGCTGGTGTCCTTCACCATGGCGATGAAGTCGGTGATGGCGGGCGAGTACACCGCGCCGCCGGCGCAGGGCCCCAGAATGAGGGACACCTGGGGCACCACGCCGCTGGCCAGGGTATTGCGCAGAAAAATATCCGCGTAGCCGGCGAGGCTTTCCACGCCTTCCTGGATGCGCGCGCCGCCCGAGTCGTTGAGGCCCACCACCGGGGCACCCACCCGGGTGGCGAGGTCCATGATTTTGCAGATTTTCTCCGCGTAGGCCCCGGACAGCGAGCCGCCGAAGACGGTGAAGTCCTGGGCGAAGACGAAGACTTGCCGGCCGTCCACCTGCCCGTAGCCCGTCACCACCCCGTCCCCGGGGATTTTCTTCTCCCCCATGCCGAAGTCGCTGCTGCGGTGGGTGACGAATTTGTCCAACTCGACGAAGGTGCCGGTGTCCAAAAGTAAGTCCAGCCGCTCGCGTGCCGTCAGCTTGCCGGCCTCGTGCTGCTTGGCGACGCGCTCCGCGCCGCCGCCGAGCTCCGCCTGGCGCTCCAGGGCCTCGAGCCGTTTCCGCAACGCGTCGCCGTCGGAGGGTGCGTCCATGGGCCTCTCTTCTGCTGGGCGGTGCTTAGCAGACCGCCCGCGGGAAAGGCCTAGGAGAGAGGGGGCCCCCTAGGCGGCCATGCGCGCCCAGGGGCCCCACTGGGTGGGGGCCCCGGCGCGCTCACTCCCCGCCCGGCGCGGCCCTGTGCCAGACTGCCCGCGAGGGAAGGGCGCCACCCGCCCCCCAGCTGGGCCCCGGGCGGCAACCCTTTGGAAACCGACTGCGGGCCCGGGCCGGGGCCCCGCGGCGAAACGCTGGTGAAGAGGGTTTGTTGTTGCGCACACGACTGCGACGGGCCCTGGGGCTGGCCGTGCTGCTACTGGGCGCGCCGGCGCTGGCGCAGGTGCAGGCCACCCTGCAGGACCCGGACGTGCTGGCAGCCGGGACGCCGCCCGCCGTCACGGTGCCGGCGGCCGCGCCCATGGCTGCGCCGCTGCGCATCGGCCTGGAAGCCGGGGCGGGGCTGGTGGGCGGCGCCGCGGTCGGCTTCTTCAGCCAGTGGGCCTTCAGTGGCCTTCTTGGGACCAGCAACAACTCCACCCAGACGCAAAACTTCACCTCCCTCTTCGGTGCGCCCCTCGGCGTGGCGGTGGGCGCCCCGCTGGCGGTGACGCTGACCGGCTACACCATCGGCGAGCAGGGCAGCTTCCTCATCAGCTGGCTGTGCAGCATGGGGGGCCTGGCGGTGGGCGGCGGCGTGTACCTCACCGCCACCAGCCTCTCGAATTCATCGGCGGCCAAGGGCACCTACGCGCTAGCCCTGCTGCTGCCGGTGGTGGGCGCGGTGATGGGCTATGAATTCTCCGCCCGGGCCGCCGCGGCGACTCCGCCGCCCGGGGCCACCGTCGTCCCGACGGTGTTCTTCTCCCCCAATGGCGGTGGCGGGGCGGTGGCGGGGCGCTTCTAAAGGGCAGCCCTCCCCCCTAGTTCCTGCCGGCCTGGCTGTCGTCAGTTGAGGGCGCGCAAGCGGGGGTCCTGCAGGGCGAGTTCCCAGCGCTGCACCGCCAGCTCGCGCGTCTTCTCCGGCGCGTCGGCGGAGTAGCCCAGCGTCTCGCCGAGGGCGGTGGTGAGTTCCTCGGCCGCCGCGCGCCGGACGGCCACCTCGGGGTGGCGCAGCGCCGCCAGCAGCCATTGACTGCGGCTGCGCCGCCGGTTTTCCGCCCACCACGCCACCCAGGCGCGCTTGGTGAGGGCGAAGGAGGCGCGGGTGATTTCAAAGAGGGCCTCCGCGGCGGCGGTGGCGCACAGTACGTCGTCGCTGCCGGTGAGGCCGATGAGGCCCTCCACCGACAGCCTGTCCCGCAGCGCGCCCAGCGCCCGCGCGGCGAGGATGCGGCGCATGGGGTCCCGGGCGGCGAGTTCCTGGCGCAAGCTGGGCATGGCCGCCTCGAAGCGGGGCAGCCGCCGCAGCGCCCGGGCGGCCATGCGCGCCGCGGAGGACAGCTCCGGCACCAAGTCGAAGAGGCCCCGCAGCACGCCCGGCACCAGTTCCGGGAAGGGAAGGTTGCCGGCCGTCAGCAGCGCGAAGTAGCGCGTGTCGGCCGAGGGCGCGTCCAAGAGTGGCGCGAGCGCGCTCGCGCCCGCGCGGCCGAGACGCACCAGGGCCGCGGGAATGGGGCCCAATTCATCGGCCACCGGCATTTCCTCCACCGGCACGCGACTCCAGGCGGTGGGCCCGGGGAACGCCTCGGCCAGCACGCGGGCCGAGGGCTCTGGCGTGCGGGCCAACTCGGCCATGGCCCGGGCGCGCTGCGCGGGCTCGCTGCCCAGAAGCCGGGCCAACAGCGGCTGGAAGTCCGGCGGGGGCCGGGCCCCCTCAGGCTGCCCGGGCCCGGGCCGGGTGGTGGCGCGGCCGAGACTGTCCGCGGCAGCGCGCACCCCGGGGGCCCAGTCCAGGCCGCCCGGCGGCGCCGTCCGGGCGGCCGCCGTTTCGGGCAGCGCCACCGGCGGCGGCACCTCGGCGGCGCCGGCGGCCCGGCCCAGCTGCCGTCGCAGCACGAGGAGCTCCGAGAAGGCGCCGGACAGCTCCTGGCAGAAGAGACGAAACTCCGCCAGGCGCCGCTGGCTGACCGGCTTACCGGCCCTGTCCCCGTACACCAAGGCCACCAGCCGTCCCTTCACTTCCACCGGGTGGAGGAAGACGGTGCGCGGCGCCCGCCGCAGCTGCAGCAGCACGTCGCGCGTCTTGGTGTCCTTGGGGACGGGCCCGGCGTAGGCCGCGTGGGCCAGGGCCACGGTGCGGAAGAGGCTGGGGACATCCAGCGGCACCGACAGCTGCTGCAGCCGTCCCTTGTCCGCCCCCTCGCCCCGCGCGTCCCAGCCCACCGCCTGCCCGTGCACCACGGCGAAGGCCGCCAGGTAGTCAAACGTCTGCCGCCCGTAGCGCAGGGCGACGTCCTTGATGGCTTCCCGTTCGCTGGTCACCGCGCGCAGCGCGCTGCGGGCCTCCTCCAGCGTCCACTCCACCGCTGCCACGGTGGAGGAAGGCGCCTTGGGCCCCGGGGGCGCCAGCGGAAAGCCGGCCGTCCCCAGCATGGGAAAGGCCTGCTCCGTCTTCGCCCGAGCGCGCGGGGCCGGGCCCGGGCCGGCTGGCGTCTCTGGCACGGGTGCCGCCGGCGCCGGGCGCGGGGGAGGCGTCTTCTGCCGGGCGACGTCCTCGCGCGCCAGCACGTCCTTGGCGAGAAGTTCCTCCAGGGTGAGTCCCTCATCCAGGGAGTCTGGGGAAGTCTCCGTCGGCACGGCCAGGGGCAGGGGCAGCGGCCGGTGTGGCTCCAGCGCCGCCAGCACCGCCGCCTCGCGTGCCGGCAGCGGCAGGCCGTACAGCACCGACAGCCAGTCCCGCACCCGTGCGGAGATGGCTACCCAGGGGACAATCTGCCGGTGCTGCATCTCCCCCAGCGCGCGCAATTCGAGTTCCGGCACCGGGTAGGAGGAGGCGACGTGCAGCGTCTGCCCCTCGGTGGAGACGGGGACGACGTCCAGCCGCTCGGCGATGTCCGCCGGCAATTCCGCGGCGACGGCGAGGTTGGGCTCATAGTCGCCGAGGTGCAGGGGCTGCGCGCCCGCCGCCTCGGCCAGCGCGGACAGCAACTCGCGTTCGGACAGGCCGCCCAACTCCAGAATGACGGTGTCCAGCTGTCCGCCGCCCAGGGCGTGGTCCCGCAGCGCCTCCGCGACGCGCTCCGGGGACAGGAGCCCCCGGGCGAGCAGGACGTCCTCCAGGCGCGCCGTCATTGAGGCCAGCGCCTCCTTGCCCCTCAGCCCGGGCGCACGACGAAGGTGCGCGTCAGCTTGTCGTGCAGCGTCTGCCCGCGCCGGTCAAACAGGGCGAGCCAGAAGCCGGCCAGGCACAGCCCGAAGGACACCACCGCCAGAAGGGCCCGGGCCACCGCCCGCCCTGGCGCCGGGGCGACTCCACGCCTGTCCACCAGCTGGATGCCAAACAGCCAGCGGCCCACCGTGCGTCCCCCCCACAGGAAGGCGAAGACGGCCGAGTAGACGACGGCGAGGAGGACGCCCAAAAGCAGCGCTGGCGGCAGTGCGTCCTGCACCGTGCGCAACCGCGCCACTGCGCCGTCCAGCCCGGGCAGCGGCGCACCGCGGACGCCGGCCGGGGGGACGATGGCCACCGCCAGCCAGAGGAAGAGGGCCAGGACGCCGCCCACCAGGGCCGCGTCGAAAAGAAGAGCTCCTGCGCGGCGCCACAGCGCCGCCGGCCGGGCGCGCACCTCGCGGACCGCCGGGCGCGCCTGGGGGACGCTCGCCGTGGTTTGCACCGGGGCGGCTTCGGCGCTGGATGGGACAACAGGAAACGGCATGCCGCCGGAAGGGGTGGGGCGCGCCAGGGCTGCTGGCAAGCCCTGTGGCACAGCGGCCGTGGCCGGGGGCACCGCGGCGGGTGGTGCGGCGCTGGCCACGCTGGCCGGTGTGGCCGTGAGGGGGGCGGGCAAAGGTGGTGCTTCCGGCGCAGGCTTCGGCGGCGGCGCGGCCACCTCGGGCGGTGGCCATTCTTCAAACCGGCCCGTCGTGCGCGCTGGGGAAGCCGGCATGCCCACGGCCGGCGCGACGGGGCGCGCCATGGTGGGCGGTGCGGAAAGCGCCGGGCTGGTGGCGGCGCGCGGCAGGCCCACGCTGGAGGAAGGCGTGCTGGCCGGGGCTGGCGGACGCGCTTCCTTGGGGGCTGCGGCTGGCGGGACAGTGACGGCCAGGGGCCCGGCCAGCCCGGCCGGCTGAGGCGCTGGGGGACGGGGGGCCGGTGTCGCCGGGCTAGCGAAGGACGGAGGCAGCCCGGACGCCGCGACAGGTGCGGCCGGGACAGCCGCTGCGGCGGCCGGCCCCTGCACGGGCCTGGCGGCGGCACCGGGAAGGCCGGCCGTGCTGGCACTGGCAGCCGCTGGCGCGCTGGGCACCGGGGCGAAGGGGGTGCGCGCGGGCTGGGGCGCGGGAGGCGGGGACGGCGGGCGCGTGTATTGCGGGTCCGTGCGTTCCCACGCCGACGGCGTGAGTCCGCTGTAGCCGGGCGGGCAACCCTTCCGGCGTGGCCGGGGCGGGCACGTCGGGCAACAGCGGCGTGCGCGGCGGCTGGCCTTCCTCCCCAGGCGGCGGAAGCCCCAGCTGGACTTCGCGCGAACGCCGCGTCTCCGCGGGCGTTCCACCTGGGGGCGTCGGGCTGCGGGGCGTCGGGCCGGCCACGGGCGAGACGCCTAGGCCGCCGGGACGAAGGCCCGGCGTGCCGGGGGCCGGCGGTGCCGGGGCTGCAGGGCCGGCCTGCAGAGGACTGGCCAGCGGGGCGCGGGGCGGAAGCCCCTGTGGGACGGGGGCGGGCGGTGTCCGGAGAGAGGGCGGCAGGCCGCCCGTCGTTGCCGGCGGGCGCGAGGGCGTGGCGGCAGGCGGCTGCAGGGTGGATGAGGCGAAGGGCCAGGTGCCAGCCGTCCGGGTGGCCGGGGGCGGGACGGGGGCCGGGGGGTGACCCTGCGTTTCGCCTGCGAGAATGCGTTCCAGCGGGCTGGGCTTCCACGCCGGCGTCTGCGGGGGCACGGTAGCGGCCGCCCGTGGCGCAGCGGGTGGCGTGCCAGGCAGGGTGAAGTGGCGCGCGGCCCCCGGGGGGGCGGGGGCGACAGTGCCGGGGGCCGGTGTGGCCGCGGGACGGGTGAAGCCCGCGGGGGGCGCCGCCGGCGCTGGTGTCTTCAGCGGGGGGTCCAATTCGAAGCTACCCTGGGCGCGGGAGGCGGCCCGGCGGTCCAGCGGCAAGTCGCGCGACAGCAGCGCCGGTGGGCGCAGGGGGGCTTTGGCCTCGGCGGCGCAGGAGGGGCAGTCGCCCGTCGGGGGGAGCTCCGCCCCGCACTTCAGACACTTCGACACGGCAAGGCATGAAAGGCGGAATGTGGGGCTGACGCAAGAAAGCGGGGCCCTTTTCCCCGAGGGGGCCGCGGCGTTACGCCAGCAGCGTCAGTGACGCTGGCGTGAAGGCCCCGGCAGCAATAGCCCGAGCGTCAACAGCACGACGGCGTACGCGGCCGTTGTCGGCTGCATCCAACTGACGTAGCCGAGAATGGACAGCTGCACCGCGAGCCAGATGAGGAGGATGGCAGCGGCCAGAAGGGCGAGCGGCCGGGCGCGGGGCCAGCGCGCGAAGACGGCGACGGCGGCTAGGAGCAGGGTCCCGCCGACGACGGCCACCAGAATGACACTGGGAATGACGTAGTCCCGGAACGGGCTACCTTCCAGCCACTGCGTCGGGACACCCTTGGCGCCGGTCAACCCGTAGAGGCCGCCGTCGAAGGCGCACAGCGCACCGAAGGCCAACAGTGCGCCGAGGACGCGACGCAGGGTTGCAGTCCGTCCGTGCAGGGGCCGCGGGGCATCGCGGTGCGTGGACGCGCCAGGCGGGGTGGAGTGTCCCAGGGAATTCTCGGCGTGCATGGAAGGTAGCCGTCGCAATCCGCGGGCCAGCCCCGCAAGGGCGCGGCCTTCCGGGCGCCCATGCGGAGGCAGGCCGTGTGCGCGGCGAACAACCTTCCCCGGGCCCGCAGAGTTTGCGGGGCCCGCCGGCCGGGGGCTGGCGTAGCGACACAGCACAGGCGGTGCACGCGCGCTGGTACGGCGTCTGCACTCAACCGCGCCTGTCATGCGCCTGTTTCTTTCGCTAGCCCTCGCGCTGCACGGGCTCATCCATCTGCTCGGCTTCGTCGTCCCGTGGCGCCTGGCCGCGGTCAAAGGGGTGACCGCCTCGACGGCGGCCTTCTTTGGCCACGTCGAGCTCGGCGCCGCCGGAGCAAAGCTTCTGGGCCTTGGGTGGCTGCTCGCGGCCGCGGCCTTCCTGGTGGCGGCAGTGGGGGTCTGGCAGTCGGCTTCCTGGGCAAACGGGGCCGTCCTGGGTGCGGCGCTGTTCTCGCTGCTTTTGTGCCTTGCGGGAGCGCCGGCATCCGCGCCCGGGCTGGTGGTCAACGCCCTCATTCTCACCGCCCTCGGACTCATCTCCTCGGGGGCACTCGGCCAGGCGCGGAGCTGACGCGCGAGAGGAGGACCAGCACCCATGGGCACGCAAGCAACCTCCCTCATCGGGCAGTACATGCCGCGCTTCTCCCTGCGTCAGGTGGACCGGGTGGCGGTCGCGGCCTCCCCGGAGGACACCTACGCGGCGGTGCGGGCCATTGACCTGTACCAGCTCCCGCTGGTGCGACTTCTGTTTCGGCTGCGCACCTTGCCGGACCGACTGGGGGCGCGTCTCCGCGGGGAAGCGCCGAAGCCCGACGCAACCGCGTTCATCGACGACATCGTGCGGCCTCCGTCCGGCTTCTTCCTTCTGGGCGAGACGGCCGGGACAGAAGTCGCCGTCGGCGCGGTGGGAAAGTTCTGGCAGCCCACCATTGAATTCCTCTCCCTCACGCCCGAGGAATTCGTGGGTTTCGACCGCCCCGGCTTTGGCCAGCTGGCGTGGAGCATCCAGGTGGCCGGGCGCGAACCAACTGGCGCCTGGCTCACCGTGGAGCTCCGCGTGGGCGCCACCGACGCGGTGTCCCTCGCCCGCTTCCGGCGCTACTGGCATTTGATTGGCCCCTTCTCCCACGCCATCCGCCGCGGCGTGCTGCGCCTGGAACGGCAGCAGCTGGGCGCAGCTGGCTCGGAGGAGGCGCGTGTCCTTCCCGGGGACGCGGTGCTGGCCGCCCCGCGCTTTCAAAAGACGCACGCCGTCACGTTGGAAGCGCCCGTTCGCGACGTGTGGCCCTGGCTGGTGCAGATGGGGGCCGGGCGCGCCGGTTGGTACAGCTTCGACTGGCTGGACAACGGTGGCGTGCCGAGCGCGGACAGCATCGTCCCCTTGCTGCAGACGCTGGGCGTGGGGGACGTCCTCCCAGCCCTCCCCAGCCACCCCGGGGGCTTCGTCGTCTTCAGCCTGGACCCCGAGCGCTCGCTCGTCCTGGCCGACCCGTCGCTGGCGCCGGTCGGCCCGAGGGCGGGCGCCGTCCCCTGGAAGACGACCTGGGCCTTCGTCCTAGAGTCCGTCGGCGCTGGTGCCACCCGCCTGACGGTGCGGGTGCGGGCCGACTATGCGCCGGGCTGGAAGATGGACGTGCTGCGCCCGGTAATTGGTCTCGTCCACGAGGCGATGGAGCGGCGGCAGCTGCACAACCTTCGACGGCGCGTGGAACGCACTGTGGCCGGCGCAGGCCGGCCCCGGACTCCACCGCCATCGGTGTCGCGGTTTTGAAGCGCGGGCACGCGGGCCGCCCTTACGCCCTGCTGCAAGGGACGCGTCGCCCCTGCGGACGGGCGCGCCCAGGCCCCCGCCCGTCAGTCGTCGTCATCTTCCAGCGTTTCGTTGGCCTCCTCGTTGCTACCGACTTCGCCCGCCGGCTCCGTCGTGCCTGCGCCCTCGACGTTGCCCTCGGCCGTGGCAGAGGGCAGGGCGGCCTGGCCGCTGCGGACGAGAAGCCCTCCCTGGTGGCCGGCGCGGACGGCAAGGCCAAGGGCCAGGACGCCGAGAAGCACCGTCCCGGCCCCGGCCGCGGTGAAGCCTGGGCGACTGCGGCGCAGGGCCAAGGCGCCCAGGGCCGCGACCAGCACCACGGCGGACGCGGCGCCAAAGGCCTTGGCCGTCTGGGCGTGGGCTTCGACAGCGGACTCGCCGCGACTGCCTTCGACGCGCTCCTCTGCGGCATTTCCGGTGGTGACGGCGGCGAGGGCGCCCACGACAAGCAGCCCCTGCAGCAGCACGCCCAGCGCCCAGGCGCGGGGGGGCAGGCGCCCGGAGCGGACAGCCCACAGCAGGCCGAGGAGGACGAGTGGGACGACGGCGGCCAGCGCCAGGGGAAGGTGGACGACGGCGGCGTGCAGTGGCAAAGCGGACATGGGCAGTTCTCCTTCGGGGTGACGCCAAAGTGAATGCCGCTCGCCGCCCTTCGCTTGCATCCGTCAGATGACGCACACGGGCGCCACCCCGGGGCCGCCAAGCGGACTTCCGTCAAATGACGCAGGGGCCTGGGGCTCCGCCGTCCTCTTCCTGGCCATCGCGCTGCTCATCGGCTTCGACCTGGTGGAGGACTGGCAGGGCGGCTCCGCCGCCACGCACCTGGGGGCGGAGGGTGTGGTGTTGCTGCTGGCGGCCCTGGGCGTGGGGAACTTGTGGGCCCGCTACCAGGCTGAGCGGAAGAGCGCCCAAGGGCTGCGTCGCCGGGTGGCCGAGGCCAGCGCCGCGGCCGAGGCCTGGCGCCACGGGACCGAAGAATTGCTGGCGGGCCTGGGGCGCGCCATCAGCAGCCAATTCGCCGCGTGGAAACTCAGTGAGGCCGAGAGCGAGGTGGCCCTGCTGTTGTTGAAGGGCCTGTCGCTGCGGGAGATTGCCGCCGTCCGCGAGACGAGCGAGCGGACGGTGCGCCAGCAGTCCCTGGCCGTCTACCGGAAGGCGGGTGTCGGCGGGCGCGCCGAGCTCTCCGCCTTCTTCCTCGAGGACCTGCTGTTGCCGCGCGGGCCGGAGGGCGTAGCGTCCACGCCCGCTGGACCTCCCTGAACGTCGTCCCAGGGGGCGGGTGGACGGACGGACGGGGGGGGCGTCCTCGGGCTTTGGGCCGTCGTGTCGCAGGCCTGAGTGCCCGGCCCGCCGCCAAGAAAGCGTGACGGGCAAGTTCACTCTCGGCTTGAATGGCGCCTCGGAGTTGGAGGGGTCCATGTCCATTTCGCGCGCGAGGCAGCCGCACCCCTGGGTGCGGGGCCCGAGGGGTGTCTTCGGGCCGCTTCTGGCCCTGTTGCTGCTGCTGTCTGCAGGGGGCAACGCGCAGCCGGCGGCCGCGGCGGCCAATCCCCCCGCGAAAGTCCCGGCCACGCCCCAGAAGCCGGTGACGGACGTCGTCCAGGGCGTCCCCATCTCCGACAGCTACCGCTGGCTCGAGGCTGTGGCCGACCCGTCAGTCCAGGAGTGGGCGCGCGCCCAGACGGCCGTCACGCGCAGCACCTTGGACGCGCTTCCCCACCACGGCGACATCGCCGCGCGCGTGGCGGCGCTGGCCCGCGGCGCCTCCCCCACCTACTACGCCCTGGAGGAACGCGGCGGCCGCTGGTTTGCCCTCAAGTCCGACAAGACGAAGAATCAACCGCTCCTCGTCCTTCTGCAGAGTCCGGACCATCCAGGGCATGAGCGCGTCCTCCTCGACCCCAACGTGCTGGACACCTCCGGCGCGACCGCCATCGACTTCTTCCGCCCGTCCAAGGACGGGCGCCTTCTGGCCGTGTCCCTGTCCCGCAAGGGCACCGAGGCGGGCGACGTGCACGTCTACCAGGTGGAGTCGGGCAAAGAATTGACGCTGGACGTCGTCCCCCGGGTGAATGGCGGCACGGCCGGGGGGGACGTCGCCTGGGCGGCGGACGGCCGGGGCTTCTTCTACACGCGCTACCCGCGCGGGACGGAACGGCCCGCGGCCGACCTGGACTTCTTCCAGCAAGTCTGGTTCCACCGCCTGGGCACGCCAGGGGACAAGGACAGCTATGAAATCGGCCGGGACTTTCCCCGCATCGCCGAGACGACGCTGGAGATGTCCCCGGACGGCCGGCTGCTGCTCGCCTCGGTGAAGAATGGTGACGGCGGGGATGTGATGCACTTCCTCCGCGGCATGGGCGGCACCTGGACGCCGCTGGCCGTGTACGCGGACCGAATCCGCGAGGCGCGCTTCGGTCTGGACGGGGCGCTCTACCTGTTGTCGCTGAAGGATGCCGAGCGGGGCAAAATTCTGCGGCTGGGCCCGGGCCTCACGGTGCTGGACAAGGCCGTGCTGGTGGCCCCGGAAGGCCAGG
This sequence comes from uncultured delta proteobacterium, assembly GCA_963760425.1. GTDB lineage: Bacteria > Myxococcota > Myxococcia > Myxococcales > Myxococcaceae > JADGRA01. The sequence continues at coordinate 38,086 of CAVXCY010000018.1, forward strand.
GGGCGGTGAGCGACTTCCTCGCCACCCGCCACCGCCTCTACGTCGCGGCGCTGGTGGGTGGACCGTCCCAGGTGCGGGTGTTCGACACGGCGGGAAAGGCGCTGGGGATGCTGCCCACGCCACCCGTGTCCAGCGTGGGTGCCCTGACACACGCCGCCCGCGGGGACGACGTCTACTTCCTCAGCGTGCAGTACACCCAGCCACCGGCCTGGTTTCGCTACGACGCGGGCCAGAACGCCGTCCAGCCCACGCCCCTGGCGGTGCACTACCCGGTCGACTTGAGTGGCCTGGAAGTCATCCGCGAGGAGGCCACGTCCGCCGACGGGACGAAGGTGCCGCTCACCATCGTCCGCGGCAAGGGCGTCCCGCAGGACGGGACGGCCCCCGGCATCCTCTACGGCTACGGCGGCTACAGCATCAGCCTCACCCCGCACTTCCTCGGCAGCCGGGCCGTCTGGCTAGAGCAGGGCGGCGTCTGGGTGGAGGCCAACACGCGCGGCGGCAGCGAATTCGGCGACGCCTGGCACCGGGCGGGCAACCTCACCCAGAAGCAAAATGTCTTTGACGACTTCCTCGCCGTGGCGCGCCTTCTGGTGGAGAAGAAGTACGTCGACGCGAAGCGCCTGGGCATCGAGGGCGGCAGCAACGGCGGCCTCCTCATGGGGGCCGCGCTGACGCAGGCGCCGGAACTCTTCCGGGCGGTGGTGTCCTTCGTCGGCATCTACGACATGCTGCGGGTGGAGCTCTCGCCCAACGGCGCCTTCAACATCACCGAGTACGGCACGGTGAAGGACCCGGCACAATTCAAGGCGCTGTACGCCTACTCGCCCTACCACCACGTGAAGGACGGCGTGGCCTACCCGGCGGTGCTGCTCACCACCGGCCTCAATGACCCGCGGGTGCAGTCCATGCAGTCCTTCAAGATGGCCGCCCGGCTGCAGGCCGCCACCAGTTCGGGCCGGCCCGTCCTGCTGCGGGTGACGGACACCGGGCATGGAATTGGCTCCAGCCTCGACGAGCAGATTGCGCTGAACGCCGACGCCTTCGCCTTCTTCTTCGCCGAGATGGGCGTCCCCTACCGGCCCATCCCCGGTGTCCAACCGCCCAGGTAGCGGGGGCGTCAGCCCAAAAGGCCCTCGCGGTGTCGCAGCACCGCCAGGGCCGCCAGCGCGGCCGTCTCCGTGCGCAGCACCAGTGGTCCCAAGCAGACGCTGACGGCGCCCAGCGACTGCAGGGCTTCCACTTCCGCGCGGGCCAGCCCGCCTTCCGGCCCCACCACCAGGGCCAAGGGCGCATGGGCGTCCACCGCGGCAGCCTCGGCCAGGCGCACCGCCTTCTCCTCCTCGTCCAGCACCAGCACGCGTGTCTCCGGCGGCAGCCCACGCGCCGCCTGCCAGCAGGCCCTGCACGGCGTGCACGTGCGGGACATCCGCCCGGCCGCACTGCCGCGCCGCCTCCTCGGCAATGCGCTGCCACCTTTTGCGGCGCGCCTCTGCCGCGGCAGCCGACAGCCGCAGCACCGAGCGTTCGCTGACGGCCGGGTAGAAGGCGTGCGCGCCCAGTTCCGTTCCCTTCTGAAGCACCAGCTCCAACTTGTCCGCCTTGGGCAGCGCCTGGAGGAGGGACACTGGCCGGCCGGCCAGGGCCACGTGCCCGGGCCCCAGCCGCAGAAGGGCAAAGTCCGCCTCCACCGCCAGCACCTGCGCGGGGAAGGCGCGGCCCTTGCCGTCGAAGACTTCCAGCGCGTCGCCGACGCCCACGCGCAGCACCCGCAGGTGGTGGAAGGCCTGCCCCTCCACCCGCACCGGCGTGGCCGTCTCCCTCGCCTGCGGCAATAGCAGCCGGCGACTCACCGGGGCGCCCTCACAAAGGAAAGGCGCGCCCAGTCCCCGGCAAAGGCCACCGGCCCGGCCGTCAGGCCCTGCGCCAGGAAGGCCAAGGAGACGTCCTCCACTTGCGGCCGCAGCACGCCGGCCAGCACCAGCGTGTCCCCGGTGTGGGCGGCCAGGGCGGGCGCCAACTCCACCAGCGTGTTGGCCAGAATGTTGGCCAGCACCAAGTCAAAGCGGCCGGGCACTTCCTCCAGCGTGGCCGAGGAGAAGTCCACGCCCGGAACGCCATTGGCCACTGCATTCTCCTTGTGCCAGCGCCACGGAAACGCTGTCCGTGTCCACGGCTACCACGCGGGCGGCCCCCAGCTTTCGCGCGGCCAGGGCCAGCACCCCGGTGCCGGTGCCGACGTCCAGGACGCTGCAGCTAGGGTGCGCCGCTAGGTAGCCATCCACGGCCTGCAGGCACAAGGCGGTGGTGGGGTGGTCGCCCGTCCCGAAGGCCATTTTCGGTTCAATGTGCAGACTGACGGCGTCTTTAGGTGGCGTTTCCCACGGCGGGCCCACCCACAGCCGCCCCACCCGGGTGGGGCGAATGTGCGCACGCCAGGCGAGACTCCAGTCCACCTCCGGCACGGCCGCCAGCGACAGGCGCGCCTCTGGAAACCCCTCGGCCAGGGCCAGTCGCGCGGCGTCGGCCTCCGCTTCGGTGGCGAAGCAGGCGATGAGAATGGCCTCCCCCGGGCCAGGCCCCCGGACACCGGGCATGGGCGGCGCCTCGGCGTCGCGCACTTCCAGGCCGCTGCAGCCCGCATCCCACAGGAAGGACGCGGCCAGCTCGGCCTCTTCTTCCGGCACGTCCACAGTAAGGGCGAAGCTGGCCACGCAGGAAGACGCCCCTTTTAGGAAAGGGAAGGAAGTCGGCCGTCAGTCCGGCAGGGGCGCGTACATCTCAGGCGCCCGGTTCTCAATAATCCGGAAAAGGCCCCGCTGGACCAATTCGTCAAAGTGGAGGCTTTGCCGGTGGGCCTGCACGGCCGCCTCGTCGTCGTACTGTTCATACAGGAAGAAGCGGCGCGGTTCCGAGAGGCTGCGGTGGGCCTGGTACATGCGGCACCCCTTCTCCGCACGGGTGGCCACCGTCAGCTTGCGGAACAACTCCACCGCCTCGTCCTCGCGGTTGGGCAACACCAAATAGGTGACGGCGAGACACACCATTTACGCCCTCCGGAAAAGCACCCGCGAGAACAGGCGCCGGTTGCGCGCCACCACAAAGTACGCAAACTCCACGGCCCACAACAGCGGCGGTGTGGCCAGCACCCGGGCCAGCGCCGCGTGGCCCAGCCGGCCGGCAATGTAGAGGACGGCGCGCCCGGCGCGCAGCACCTCGCCCTCCGGCGTCACCACGTGGACGGCGTCGGCGCACGCCTCCCGCAGCGCAGCCGTCATGGGCGGGGAGGGCGCCTCCTGGTAGGGCACGGCAGAAAAGGCCTGGTGGGTGTCCCGGCGCTCCAGCTGCAGGACGGCGCGGCGGCAGAAGCCGCACGTGCCGTCCCACAGCACCCACGCCTTCTGACTCACGGCCCCACCTCGGCCAGGGCCGAGTGGCCTAGCTGCAGCAACCGGGCGCCGATGGCCTGCACGTCCTGGGCGGTGACGGCGCGCACCTTCTCGGCGAAGTGGAGGAAGTTCTCCAGCCCCAGGCCGTAGGCGCCGTCCAGGGCCAAAAGGGCCGCGCGGGAGGAATTGCGCTGTAGCCCAATTTCATGGGTACCAATCAGGTGGGCCTGGGCGCGGTCCAGTTCCGCCGGCGTGATGGGCTGCTCCACCATGCGCCGCAATTCCGTCTCAATCCCAGCCAGGGCCGCGTCGCGCTTGTCCGGGCTGGTGCCGATGTAGACGGCCAGGTGCCCTGGGTCCACGCCCTCCACCGCCATGCAGGCCACCGAATAGGCCATGCTGCGCTTGTCGCGCAATTCGACGAAGAGGCGCCCGCCCTGGCCGGACAGCACGGTGGTGAGGACGTTGAGGGCGTGCCGCTCCTCCTCGTCCACCCGCAGGCCCCGGAAGCCAAGGACTAGGTTGGACTGGGCGCGGGCCAGCGTCCGCTGGCTGCGCCGGCGTTCGGCCGGCGGCGCCTCCGGTTCCACCACCAGCGGCGCGGGCTTCCCGGTGCCTTTGCCGAAGGCCGCCTCGGCCAGGCGCAGGACTTCCTCGGCGCGCACATCCCCAATGACGGCCAGGGTGAGAGAGGCCGGTTGCAAAAAGCGGGCGTGGTAGGCGCGCGCGGAGGCGGCGTCCAGCCGCTGGACGCTTTCCCGCTCGCCGGACAGCGGAAGCCTATACGGGTGGCGCTGGTACAGCGTCCGGGCAAACAAGTCGAAGGCCAGTGACGTCGGCCGGTCCTCCCGCGCCACAATGTCCTGCAGCTGCAGCTGCTTCTCCCGCGCCACTTCCTCCTCGGCGAAGGCCGGGTGCAGAAGGCAGTCGGCAAACAGGTGGAAGGCCCGTTCCAGGTGGCGGCTGAGAAACTCCCCCTGCAGCGACAGGGAGTTTCGCCCCGCGGCGCCCCCCAGCGTCCCGGAGTAGGCCTCGGCCTCCTGGGCCACCTCCTCGGCGGTGCGGCTGGCGGTGCCCTTCGTCAACGCCCTGGCCACCAGGTGGCTGATGCCGTTGTCCGCCTCCGTCTCGGCCCGCGTGCCGGCCACAAACGCCCCGCGCAGTGCCACCAGCGGCACGGTGCGTTCCTCGCGGACGAGGAGGGTGGCGCCGCCCGGCAGCAGGTGGACCTGGGGGCCGGACACCTCCCCGCCCTTGGTGCGCAGCGTCGGCGTCCCCTTGGGAATGGGGGGGCGTTCCGTAGCCGTCGCGCGCGGGCGACTCCACCCGGCCTCCAGCGCCCGGGCGGCCGCCGCTTCGTCCACCTTGCCCTCCGGGGGCAAAAGCGCCGTCACCACCGCCGTGCCCGCGTCCAGCGTCTTTCTGGCCACCGTGCGCAGCGCCTCCGGCGTCAGGGCGGCCACCCGGGCCAGGTAGCGGCCTTCGGCCTCGAAGCCGCCGAGGGACGTTTCATAGAAGCCCAGCTTCCGCGCCAGGCCCTGCACCGTCTCCCGCTGGTAAATGGCGTCACTCTCCACCAGGGCCTGCAGCGTCTGCAGCTCCGCCTGGCTGCAGGGTTCTGCCGAAAGGCCCGACAGCACCTCCGCCGTGGCCTGCAGCGCCTCCAGGGTGTGGGGGCCGGCGGCGGTGAAGCCGACGCCGAAGAGGCCGGGGTCCAGTGGCGTGTAGGCGTAGGCAGAAATGTCATTCACCAGGCGGGCTTCGCGCTTCACCGCACGTTGCAGCCGGCTGTTCTCCCCCTGGCCGGCCAGCATGGCCAGGACGTCCAAGGCCGGGACGTCCTCGTGCGCCACCGCCGGCCCGGCGAAGGACAGGTGCAGGTGGGCTTCCTTCACGTCGTCCTGCCGAAGTAGCCACCGCCGGGCGGTGCGGGGGGGTTCCACCGGCCGGCTGCGGGGCACGGGGCGCATTCGTCCCCAGTCCCCGCCCAACAGAGCCTCGGCCCACGCCAGTAGCGGGGCCTCCTCCACGTCGCCCACCGCCACCAGCACCATGGACTCGGGCAGGTAGTGCCGGCGGTAGAAGTCAGTAATTTTCTCCCGGGTGACACTGCGGACGGATGCTTGCGTCCCCAGCACCGGCAGCCGGTAGGGGTGGCGAAGGAAGCTCTTCTCGAAGAGGTCGCGGCTGGCGCGCCGGGCCGGGGAGTCCTCGGCGCGCTTAATCTCCTCCACCACCACTTCCACCTCGCGGGCCAGTTCCGCGGCGTCGAAGGCCGGGGCCCGGACCGCGTCGGCCAGGACTTCCAGGCCCACCCGGGCGAAGTCGGAGGCCATCACCACGTGGTAGACGGTGTGGTCGAAAGACGTCCATGCGTTTACTTCCCCGCCATGGGCTTCAATGTCCCGGGCCACTTCCCCCGGCCCCCGCTGGGCAGTGCCTTTGAAAAGCATGTGCTCGTGCAGGTGGGCCAGGCCGGCCTCCTCCGGGCCCTCATCGGCGCTGCCAACTTGTACCCACACTTGAAAGGCCACCACCCGGGCGGTGTGCAGTGCTTCGTGGACGAGGGTGAGGCCGTTTGTCAGTCGATGGCGGGCGGGCATGGGCAGGGGTAGTCTCTAACAGCAAACCCATGGCTATCTCGCCGGAAGACGCGGGGGCGACAGTGGACCTGCGCACCCTGGACGACGAACCCCTCGTCCAGCGCCCGGGGGGACGTGCCTCGCCCGCCCAGCCCCACCACACCCCGCAGGCCGGGCCGGCCGCCCCGCCGCCGCTTCCGCCCCGGCGCCCGGCCGGCCGCGCCTCCAACACCGGCGCCGCCAGCGCCGTCCAGCCGGCCTCCACCCTGCACCCGGCGGCCCAGGTGCCGCCGGCCCTGCCCCGGCCGGCCGGCGACCCCTTCGCCGAGCCGCCGGAACCCCGCCACCCGCGCGGGGTGGCCCTGGACGAGAAGATGGAATTCTTCCGCAGCGTCCTCAAGCAGAAGGAGGAGACGCTGGCCCGGGCCCGTGTCCTGTATGAACAGCGGGACCTGGAGTCCGCGCGCCTGCGCGAGGTGGCGCTGGCCCTGCACGCGCAGGCCGAGGAGGTGCTGCCCCAGTACGCCCGGCTGCGGGAATTGCCGGCCTACGTGGAACAGCTGCAGGCGGCGCTGGAGGCCGAGCGCACGCGCGCCGCGTCCGCCGAAGGCCAGGCCGCGCAGGTGGAGACGGCCCTGCGCAGCACCGACGCGGACCGCCGGGACTTGGCCCGCGCGCTGGCCGAGGTGGAAGCAGAGCTGCCCGGGCTGCGGCAGGCCCTGGACGAGGAACGCCAGTCCCGGGCGGAGCTGGCCGAGGAATTACTCTCCACCAAGGAGGCCCTGGGCGAGGCCGAGGCGCGGCTGGCCGAGGCGCGGTCCGAGAGGCAGGAGATTCAAGGGGACTTGGAGGCGGCCAACGGCCGCGCCCACACCCTGGAACAGTCGCTGGACAAGGTGGAGGGCGACCGAAACCAGCTCCTCGAGGAGGTGACCACCCTCACCGCCGAGCGCGACGCGGCCGCGGCCGAGCGCGACGTCCTGAAGGGGGAGTCCGAGGCCTTCGCCAACCAGGTGCGCCACCTGACGGCCACCCTGGACGACACGAAGAAGCAGCTGGACAGCCTGAAGGGCGAGCAGGCGTGGGGCGCCTCCTCCCTCGCCGACGCCAGTAGCCGCATCCGGGAATTGGAAGCGGACCTGACCGCGACGCGCCAGCAGCTGACGGAGTTGGAAGCCTCCGCCCAAACCATGTCCGCGGAAGCCGCGGATGAGTTGGCGCGGACGCGGGACAAGGCGCGCGAGGCCGGGCAGGGCCTGGAGGCGGCCCAGCGCAAGGCCAGCGAGGCCGAGGACCGGGCCGAGTCGGCTGCGCATGAAGCCGAGTCGCTGCGGGCCCAGGTGGAGCAGCTGCGCAGCGTTCAGGAGCGCCAGGAAGCGCACGCGCAAGGGCAGCTGCAGGCGGTGCTGGAGCGCGAGGCGGAGACGAAGCGTGCGCTGGAGGCCAAGCTGGCCGAGCGCCTGAAGGAAATCCAGTCCGCCCGGGCCAGCGTGGAGGGCTACGGGGAGAAGGTGCGCGCGCTGTCAGCCCAGGTGCAGTCCGAGGCCGAGCGCCGGGCCCAGTCCGACGCCAAGCTGGCCGAGGCCCAGCGCCAGCTGGCCGGGCTGCATGGTTCCTCCGAGGAGCAGAACGGGTTGATGGACGCGCTGCGCGCCCAGTCCGACAAGCTGGAGCGGGCCCTGGCCCAGGAGCGCGACAAGCGCCTGGCCTCGGAACAGAAGGCCGTCGCCCTGAGCCGGGAATTGCAGGCGGCCAAGACGGCCGAGGCGGATGCGCGCGCCGCCCTGGAGGCCGGCGGCGACCACGCCGGGGACCTCGACCAAGCCCTGCAGAAGGAACAGTCGCGACGGCTGGCCGCCGAGGCGGAGGTGCGCAGCCGCACCACCCAGGCCGAGCTGGCCCAGCGTGCGGAGAAAGAGGCCAAGGTGCAGGCCGAAAAGCTGCACGCCGCCCTGACCCAGGAACAGGACAAAGTCCGGACGCTGCGAGAACAGGCCGTCCGTTCCGCCGGGGCCACCGACACCGCGGATGCGACGACGCAGCGGCTGCACGAGGAAGTGGAGCGGCTGCGCAGCGAGGCCCTTTCGGTGAAGAAAGTCCGCGAGGAATTGCTGACGGCCAACCGCAAGGCCATTGAAGCCCAGGCCTCCTTCCAGAAGGAGAAGCGCGAGCGGGAGGCGCTGGCCGAGAGGGTGGCGGACCTGGAAGCGGACCTCTCGCGTTCCTCCGGCAAGGCGCAGGGCACGGACGAGGTGAAGAAGCTGCGCGAGGACGTGGCCAAGCTGAAGGCCAAGCTGGTGGCCGCCGAAAATGCCATGGAGGCCGCCGCCATGCTGCGCAGCAAGGTGGCGCGGCTGGAGGCGCAGCTGAAGGGCAAGCACTGAGAGGGACGGTGGGGGAGGAAGCCCCACGCCCTGGCGTGCCCGCCCCGGACAGCTTCGCCGTGGACGCGCTGACCGGCATGTCCGCAGCACGCCGCGGGCTGTATGTGCACTTCCCCTGGTGCCTGGCCAAGTGCCCCTACTGCGACTTCGCGGTGGCCGTGCAGAAGCACATTCCCGAGGCCCGCTACACCGAAGGGCTGCTGGCCGAATTGGCCCTGCGACTGTCCGCCCGGCCCGCCTGGGGCCTGGAAGCCCTGGACTCCGTCTACCTGGGCGGCGGCACGCCGTCCCTGTGGGCGCCAGCCCTGGTCGCCCGCCTGCTGGAAGCCGTCCGGGCCCGGCTTGGGCTGCGGCCGGACGCCGAGGTGACGCTGGAGGCCAACCCGGAGGTGGCGGACGTGGCTCGGCTGGCCGGCTACCGCGCGGCGGGCGTCAACCGCCTGTCCTTGGGGGTGCAGTCCTTCGACGAAGCCACCTTGCGCACCCTGGGCCGGGCCCACGCGCCAGAAGACGCGCGCACCGCGGTGCACGCGGCGCGGGAGGCGGGCTTCGACAATATTTCTCTGGACCTCATCTTGGGCGTGCAGGGCCAAACGCTGGCCTGTGCGGTGCAGGACGCCCGGGCCGCCGCGGCCCTGGGGCCGGAACACGTCTCGGCCTACGTCCTGACGGTGCAGCGCGAGGCCCTGGCCCAGGAAACGGTGTTTGCCCGCCGGCTGCGCACGGGGAAGCTGCAGCTACCGGAGGACGAAGCCGTGGCGGACATGGTGGACGCTGTCACGGACATCCTGGAGGCGGCGGGCCTTCACCGCTACGAAGTGTCCAACTACGCGCGTGCCGGCCGGCACGCGCGCCACAACGCGCTGTACTGGACGGGCGGCGACAGCCTGGCCCTGGGCGTCGGCGCCACCGGCTTCTTCCGCACGGCGGAGGGCGGCGTCCGCACCACGTCACACAGTAGCCCCCTCCGCTGGTTTGCCGACGTGGAGGCCGGCCGGCTGCCGGAGGCCGAGGCGGAGGTCCTGACGGACGCGGAAGTCTTCACCGAACGGCTGATGCTGGGGCTGCGGTTTACCTCCGGGCTGGACGTGGAAGCGCTGGCGCAGCAGTACGGACAGCCTTCGCGGAAGCAGCGCCTGCAGCGGCTGGAGGCCCAAGGGCTGGGGGGGCAAGGGGCCGACGGCCGCTTCCGCCTCAGCCGCCGGGGGCTGCTGTTGCACTCGGACGTCTGCGCACGGCTGCTGTAGCCCCAAGGAGGTGCGCCTTGGTTTCAGAGGAGTGGACCTTGCGACGTGACGTCAAAGAGCAGACGAACGCCAATCTGCAGGTTCATCGCCGGCTGCGTAAGGGCAAGGGATGAGGCGGTCATGCCTACGCCCCAGCCGACCCAAACACCCAAGGCCATCCGACTGTGGGTGAAGTCCACGCCTGCGCGGGCGCGGACGTACTCGAACTCGAAGTAGCTGGCCTCCCAGGCGTTCTCTCCGGTTTCTACGTACTTGAACGAGCCGAGCCCCATCCCCAGGCCGACCCACGGGCGTACGGCTGGGTGGGGCACAAAGCGCCAGGAAACCTCAAACGACGCCAGCGCCTCGCTAAATGTGTACCCGGGGAAGTAAGCTGGAAGCACCGCGCTCGCTGTGGCGTAGGTGACCGTGCCTCCGATGCCAAGATTCGCGCTCAGCCGCCACCGTACCTCCGCCCCAATGAACCAGCCCCACGGCGCGGGCGTCGCGCCGTATCCAGCGGGCCAGCTAGGAATGAACTGATAGCCACCACCCTGAGGGCCGAGCTCCAGTCCGGGCCCGTCAAAGGGCGTTGGCTCCGCAGCCTGCGCGGCGTGCGCGTGAAGCCATCCGACTGCGAGAACCAGACTCGCAAGCGCACGAATTGTTCTCATTGGCGCGCCTTCCCTCGGTGCGCCACGTCGTGGAGAACGACCGCGGAGCAAATGCGCGGGGCGTCCCCAACGGTCAGACACTCACGCTGGGGCACGAGTAGAAACGACGACTCGGGCAGCGGCGTTGAAGCAGCTGGTTGAGGCTCAAGCCCCAGAGAGGTTCTACAGGCGGCGGTCTTGTTAAAGCCTACGACCGCAGACGTCGTGAAGAGAGCCGCGAGCGCGGCGCTGACTCCCACCGTTGCCCAGATGCCCGCAGCATCGCTGGAGTTCGTGCACCAGAAGTCCCAGCCGGTTGGTGCGCATGGGCCGGTGGCAGTCAGGGCAGTGACCATGACAGCCGCCGTCAGAATGGCAGCCGTCGTATCGAGGGCTGGGGCCACGTTCGAGGTCGTGCACGGCGGCGGCGGTTTCACTTCTGGCTGCGGCCCCTTCGTGAAGAGGAGCGAGCAACCGCTGGTGGATAAGCCATACACCACGAGCAGCAGAGCGACGCTTGAACGCATGTCGCACCTCGCCAGTCAGGTAGCTAGGCGAAAGACATGCATTTATGAGGCCCTTGTCCGTTTGAGAACGGAGCGCCACGCCAGCGGACATGCGCAGGCAACTGGTCCAGGCTACGAACTTGCTCTGCATCAAGTTAGGCATTCCTCCCCGCGCCATTCAACGAACGTTGAGTGAGATGCTGATTTGCGCCTGACCCTCCAGGTGCAGAGCGCCACTGGCGGCGTGCCGTCTGGCGCCGTTCTCGCGAGGACTACCGTACCGCAAGACAAAATCGGGACCAGATTTCGAATGGATTTCTGTCGCGTTCAGGGCGCCCGCGCAAGCCACAGCTGGGACTCAATCCGCCATTGTCCTCTCTACACCGGGGCCCCATCAGTTCCGACATCTACGTGTGGAACTACCTTTGGCCGGATGCCTACTCCGGGGGCAGGAATTTTTATAGCTTTAACGGTGGTGCAACTTGGGATTCTGAAACCGATTTCTTTGCTACCGCCGACGCGGCATTCCGTACGTTCGTGAGCCCGCCCAAACACTCTTCGGTTATCGACCTAGGCACCCTCGGTGCTGGTCAAAGCCGCGCCTATGCAGACAATGAGAGGGGCCAGGTCGTCGGTCACGGAGTCCCGAACGACGGCAACCAAGCGTTCTCCTGGACGGAGGAGTGCGGGATGGTCGACCTTGGAGTTCCCGCCACAGCCGCCGACGTGAACGCGAGAGGAGTGAGGATGACGACGGCCAGGTGTGCCCTCGTCCGAGGGCAGAACCTACTTTGCGCCGTCGCTGGTCGTCTTAGCGGTCTCCGACCAGAGTCAAAGAACGCGCTTTCGGTCGCTCACGGTCCCGCGGTGCGTCAATTCACCTGCGCCTGACGTAGCCTCCTCGGAGTGAAGTGCCGAGCGCCGGGCGACCCTTCACGCATGACTTGCGTCCGGTGAACGCGGCCGAACCTTCCGGACGCATTTCTTTCAGCAAGCTCAGAGGCGTTGCGCTTGCCAGGACCGCTGGTTCTGGAAATGCATACTTTTTAGCATTCAATGCAGCCCGCAATACTCCCGCTGCCGGGAAGCGAAGGGCCTCGACGCTACGCATCATCAAAATAAGGGGGGTCTCATGAAAAGGCTCAGTGCAGCCGTCCTCTTCGAAGTGCTCATCACCGCTCTTGCCCTCATTGCCTGCGGACCCTCCAGCAACACGCCCGCGGACGCGACAAAGCCGGAGAATTCCACCCTTCCAAACTCCAACGCTGGCGCTGCTGCGCCGAAGGGCGCGGCCCTCAACGCGCTCGACCCGGGGCGCTTCGCAGCATGGAACGCCGAGCTTCGCCTGAAAGAACCCGGGCGCGACACGGTGCTCGTCGACCTCGATGCTGTCGATCACAACATCGCAGTGGTCCGTGCCACCCTGGGACCCCAGTTCGCCCTGCGGCTCGTTACCAAGTCGCTCCCCAGCACGGGCCTCATCCGCCACATCATGACGGTCGCTGGCACCCACAAGCTCATGACGTTCTCCGAGGGTGTGCTGGCAGAGATGCTTGATGACTTCGGATGGGACATGGACGCGCTTCAAGGTAGGCCCATGCCGGTCGAGGGTGCCGAGCGCCTGCTCAGACGGTACAGCGCCGCGGCGAACGTCCGCTGGCTGGTCGACACCGTTGACCGGGCGAAGGAATACGCAGCGCTGGCCAAGCGGCTGCACACCCATCTGCGGGTGGCTGTCGAACTCGACGTCGGACTGCGTCGCGGCGGTGCCATCGACAATGCCGACTTGTTGAACATCCTCGCTGTCATTGACGCAAACAAAAGGTTCCTGACCTTCGCCGGGTTCATGGGATACGACGGGCACGTTTTCTTTGGGCCCGCGTTCGGCCAGGACGCCGATGCGGAGTTCGCTGCCGTCCATGCGCGCTACAGGGCCTTCGTCAATGCCGGTGCCGCTGCCTACCCGGAGATGTTCAGCCGCAAAGACCTCGTCTTCAACAGTGGCGGCTCGAACTCGTACAACCGGTACACCAAGGACCTCGTCGATACGCCTGTCAACGACGTGGCGATGGGGTCAGGGTTCGTGATGCCGGGCAACTACGCAACGTCTCAAGCGAACCTTCAGGCGCTTGGTCACTATCCGGCTCTGCACCTGGCAACTCCCGTGCTGAAGCGGATTGTCCCGGCCGAGGTGCCCTTCCTCCAAGGTTATCTGCCACAACTGGCGCAGGGCGATCCAAACCTGGAGGTGTCCTTCTATATGTTGAGTGGCCCTGGACCCTCGCAAGTCGTCTACCCACCGCAGCTGGTGTGGAACCCGATTCTGTCGCCGGGCCCGTTCCCCACTTGCCCCCAGGCGGGAGACCCCCTGGGCAACCAGGCCCTGATGAACGGGTCGCATGACCTCCAACTCGGAGTGGGTGACTTCATCTTCGGTTGGATTTGTGAAGGGGGCGCGATTTCGGAGTGGGGCTCAATCTCGGCGCTGCACAACAACGTCATCGTGGACACCTGGGACACGGCTCGAGAGAACGGCCTGAACTACCGCAAGTAGGAACCGGGTTTGGCACGGACAGGTCCTCGCCGCTCGCCAACGTCTGCGGAAAGGGCCAGCGCGCTGACGCGGGTCCTTCCTCACGTCAGCCGCGTACCCGGTGGAGGCCTACCTTGGTCCACGCGTCCTGGGGGGTCCGTATGACGCTCGACATGCCCTTCGGCCGCCTCCGCCGGGAACCTTCCTGTGCCGCGCCGGCCATCTCCAGCGCTCGGGCACTCGGCTGCCTGCAGCTGCGGAACCTGCGGCTCTTCCTGGTTGGCCAGGGTGTGTCTCAGGTTGGGACGTCCATGCAATTCATGGCGCTGCAGTGGCTCGTCTGGCGCCTGACACACAGCCCCGTTGCTCTCGTCTCGGTCGCTTTCCTCGGACAGTTCCCGGTCGCATTGCTGGGCGCGGTGGGCGGTGCGGTGGCCGACCGCTATCCCCGGCGGACGGTGCTGCTCGTGACGCAGCTTCTGGCAATTTCGCAGGCCGGGGCGCTCGCCGTCCTTACCGCGGCTGGCCTCCTCGGGAGCAACGACGTGGTGCTGGTCTATGGGCTGGCGGCCGCGCTCGGTGTCATCAACTCGTTCGAGCTTCCGGCACGGCAGGCGCTGCTTGCCCAGGTGGCGGGCGAGGAGGTGGAAAGCGCGGTCGCCCTCAACGCATCCATTTTCAATGGCGCACGTCTCCTAGGCCCAGCGATGGCGGGCGTGCTGGTCCCGTGGATGGGGGAGGGCGTGTGCTTCGCTCTCAACGCCTTGTCGTATGGGTGCATGTTCTTCGGGCTCTGGCGCATGGAGCTCTCCCAGGACGAGCGTGCGCAACGGGGCAGCGGGAACCTCATCGAGGGCGTGCGCTTCGCTGCGCGCAGCGAACGGATCCGGACCGTGCTCACACTGCTCGCCGTTTCCAGCCTGTTCGGATGGTCGTGCCTTGCACTCGCGCCACTCTTCGCGACGCGGCTGGGCGGACAAGCCTCGCTGCTGGGCCTCCTCCTCGCGGCGGTCGGGCTCGGTTCGTTGGCCGGAGCGACGGCGCTGCTGTTTGCTCAGCGCAGGGCCAAATCGCTGGAGCGGCGCCTCGCCTGGGGCGCCACCATCCTTGCCATGGGGCTCGGCCTCCTTGCCGTGTCACAGCACAGATGGAGCGCCAGCCTCGCCATGCTCCTCATCGGCTTCGGCTTCACCCAGTGCCTTGGAGCGACCAACACGCTGCTTCATGTGCTCTCGCCACCGCCCATGCGGGGGCGAGTGATGGGCATCTTCTTGACGGTCTTCATCGGCATCAGCCCCTTGGGGGGCCTCGTTGTGGGGTGGCTAGCAACGAAGATGGAGGCAGCCCTGGTCGTCTCGGCTGCGACGGTCGTGGTCCTCACAGCGAGTGCGCTCTTCAGCGGGGCGCTCTTCGCTCAGCGTCAGCGCGCTTCGGGTCGGGAGCCGCTCCTCAAGCTCGCCGCGTGAGGCGGACAGTGGGCTCTGCGTTCACCCCCACGCGAGCGAGTGGTGCACCCCACAGTCGACCTTCTTCGTACCCAGGACATCAGCGCAAGCCGCCGAAGCTGAAGGAAGAACCTGAGCTTCGGCCGGACTAAGGCTCCTTCTTTGGCAGCACGGTTTTTCAGTCACATGAGTTGGCTCTGGCTGTTGCGGCTGGCACCGGGCTTTGGTTGTTTTTGAACTGTCGTGAGCCTGAAAGACGACTGGAAGCGCATTTTCGCCTTCGAGGAGGGCTCTAGCGCGGCGGGTCGGCGATAAAGCAGTCCGCCTGAATGCGCCAGCGGCCGCCCGGGCCCAGGCGCCACACCGCGAGGTAGCGGCCGGTGGACAGCGCCGGCGGCGTGTCCCCCACCTGCGTCCTGGCGCGACTGGTCCCGACTTCATAGGCCAGGTCCCCGCTGACGCTGACGTCGGTGGTGGTGAGCTCGGCTTCCAGAAAGTGCGTCGCGGAAAGCCGCGTCCGCCAGTACTCGGCAATGGCCACGTGCCCGTGCACCACCCCGGGAAGGGACGGGTCGAGCAGCGTGGCGTCGTCGGCGAAGACAGTGGCGACGCGGTCCGCGTTGCCCACCAGCACGGCGGCCGTCAGCAGTCGGTTCCCCTCGGCAATGCCGGTGCGCGCCTCGCCGCCTGGGTTGGGGGGCGGGCCCGACGCGGTGACACAACCGGCGAGACAGAGTCCGAGGAAGCCTGCGGCGCGCATGAATCCTCCGGGGCGGCCTGGCTAGGCCCCGGGTCCTTGTAGCGGGTTTCCGGCCACAACTGTCACAACAAGGCCGGAGGAGGGTCGCAAGGCGGGCGCAAGCGCGTTCCGCCGTGGCCCCTCGCTGCTCGGCATGGCTTGCGAGCGAGGCCCGCTCGCCCGGGACAGTGCTCTTCGTGGCGATGAAGAATCGGAAGCCTGGTACCACCGCCTGGAGGCTTGCCGCCCGCCGCATGTCCGGCTTTGGCGCTCTGCGGGGCGTCCTCTGTCTCCTCCGGGAACGGTTGGCTCGGCCTCGCCGCGACACCCGAGCGGTCAACCGTCATTCGTCCCAGCTGAACGAGGAGATGGCCGACGCGCTGTCCTTCCAGGCCACGCCGGGGCAGTAGGCCCCTGGGGAGGGCCACGAGTCGTTGCCGCGGACCGAGTTGACTTCTCGAGGGCACACCGTCCCCCCCACCGCCCCACACCGGCGCCTTCCGACGCCATCCCCGGGCGGCTTCTCCGCTCCGTACAATGGCCGTCCGCTTTCATGGACGAAGACGACGCGCGCAGAGAGAAGCCCAGCGAGCCCTTCCGTCGGCTTCTCGTCCGCGCCGTCCTCGTCCCCTTTGTCCTGCTGGCGGCCCTGGCCGTCGCCCTCGCGCTGGGCGTCACCACCCTGGTCCGCAGCGCGCGCGCCACCGAGCGCACGGACCAGGTGCTGACGCAGGCCTCGCGGCTGCGGGAATTGCTGGTGGACCGGGAGACGGCGCTGCGCGGCTACCTTTTGTCGGGCAATGACGCCTTGCTGGCGCCACTGGTGGAGGCCGAAGAGCAGCTGCCCCCGACCTTCGCCGCGGTGCGCGCGCTGGTGGGGCCGGAGGCGGAGTCGCAGGCGCGCCTGGCCCGGGTGCAGGAGCTCTCCGACGCGTGGCGCACCTTCGCCGCCGAGGAGCGGCAGAATTTCGTCGAGGGCCGCGACTACATCACCGCGGAGGCCAACGGCTCCGGCAACGTCCTGATGGAGGGCATGCGCCGGGAGCTGGATGCCCTGGTGGCGGTGGAACAGGAGCACCGGCGGAGTCGCGCCCGCACCGCCGCCTGGGTGGGGCGCGTTCTCTTCGCCGGCGGCGTCGGCTGGGTGCTGGTGCTGGCCGCGGTGCTGGCCTACTGGGGGCGCCGGCAGCTGGTGGAGCTGTCGTTGGGGCACGAGGCGGCGCTTGCCTCCTTGGAAAAGCAGAACGCGGCGCTACGCACCGCGGAACGGAAGATTCGCGAGCTCAACACCTCGCTCGAGCGCCGGGTGGAGGAACGCACCGCCGCGCTGTCGGCCGCCAACCGGGATTTGGAAGGCTTCACCTACTCCGTCAGTCACGACTTGCGCGCCCCCTTGCGCCAGGTGGCCGGCTTCGCCGAGGTGCTGGACGCCACCGCCGGCCCGAAGCTGGATGCTGCCGAGCGGCGCGCGCTGGCCACGCTGCGGGACTCGGCCCGGCACTCCGGGCAGCTGATGGACGACCTGTTGCGCTTCTCGAAAATGTCACGCCAGGAGCTGCGTACCTTCAACGTCAACCTCTCCTCCCTGGTGGAGTCGGCGCGCGCCTCGCTGCAGCCCGAGGTGGAAGGCCGCCAGGTGGAGTGGACGCTGTCGGCCCTGCCCACGGTGCGGGGGGACCCGAGCATGCTGCTTCTCGTCTGGCGGAACCTTCTGGCCAACGCCCTCAAGTACAGCCGCGGGCGCACGCCGGCGCGCATTGAAGTGGGCACCGTGCCTTCCTCGGCGGGCGAGGACGTCCTGTACGTGAAGGACAACGGCGTCGGCTTCGAGATGGCCCACGCCGACCGGCTGTTTGGCGTCTTCCAGCGGCTGCACGGGGCGGAATTCGAAGGCACCGGCATTGGCCTGGCCAGCGTGCGGAGAATTGTGGAGCGGCACGGCGGCCGGGTGTGGGCCGAGGCCTTCCCCGGCCGGGGCGCCACCTTCTACTGGGCCATCCCCCGCGCCCCGGCCGAGGCGGAGTTGGGCTGAGGCCCGGGGCGGCGCAACACCACGTCCCGCGACTGCAGCAAGTCCACCTCCCCGGCGAACTGGGCGAAGGCGTCGTAGCGGGCCACCGGAATGCGGGCCATGTCCAGCCGGTAACTCTCCTCCACATTCAACTTGCTGCCCAGCTGCGCCTCGGTGCGGGCAAACCGCCCGAAGGGCGTCGCCACCTCGGCCTGTGGCAAGGGCGCGTCCAGCACCCAGCCGGCCGGCAGGGCCAGGGTGACGCGGGAGCGCACCGACTCGGTGGCGTCGATGAAGAGGGGCAGCCGCCGTGCCCCGGCCTGCACGTACCGCCGGCCCAAGAACGTCGGGTAGGTGAGGGGCCCCAGCACCACGCGCTGCCCCTCCACCCGGGCGAAGCGCGCGTTGCGGAAGGCGTAACGCACCGTCACCGTCGCGCCCACCGCGCGCGCGGACTCCACCTGGATGTTGGACAGCTCCGCCCCGCCGAAGTTAGCGCCCAGCGCGCTCTGCAGCGCCTGCTGCCGGTCCTCGGTGGAGAGGGCCTCCAGCGCCTCGGCCAGCTGCGCCGCTTCGAAGCCGCGGTAGACGTCCGTCGCCTTGCCCACAAGGTTCCCGTCCGTGTCCAGGGCCATGTCCAATGTCACGTCCTTGCCCGAGGAGGGGGCCATGGCCGGCGTCCGGACGGCCTGCAGCGGTAGCCCCGGTTCCGGAAGGAGGTACGCCTCGCGGCCGCCCGCCGCCTGTTCCGGCAATTCCCCGAAGGGGGCAAAGCGCACCAGCGTGTCCAGCCACACCGGGCCGGCTCCGGCTGCGTCCACCCGCAGGCACAGGTACGGGAAGAGGCCGTCGCTGGGGAAGGTGTAGGGGGCCGGGTCCGTGGCGAAGGTGCGCACCGCCACCAGCCGGCTGGAAATGCCCAGGGCCGCCAGCGAGGCGCGCAACAGCGCCAGCCGGCTACCCCGGTCCTGGGCCAGGCTGGCGGTGGCCGTCTGGCCCAGCCCGGCGTCGCGGCCGCCGAGGCGGGTGTGCACTGCAGCGTACACGGCCCGCACCGCGTCCAGGCCGGTGCGTCCACCCGCAGCGGCGCGGGCAAACACCTCCACCTCGGCGCTGGGCCGCAGCCGTTCCAGGGCATTGTCCATGCCGGCCGTCAACAGCTGTTCCTGCCCCCGCGAGCCGGCCCCCAAAAGCACCAGCGGCAGGACTTCGTTGGCCCCGGGCGGCCCCTCCGGTTCCGGCAGGAAGGCCGGTGAACGCCGCACCTCCTGGTGAAACACCTCCTCGGTGGCGGTGGACACCACCGCCGGCGCCGTCATGTTGTGGGCGTCCGCCGCCATGCCGGCCCCCTTGGGGGCCAGCACGGTGTAGGTGGCCCAGTGGTCCGGGGTGCGCGCCACGCGGAAATAGAAGGCCCCGGCGGTGAAGCCGGGGACGGCCGGGCCGCGCGACGGGTGGGCGAGGAGAAATTCCTGTTCCACCGCGTCCCCCACCGCCACGCCTGGCATGCTGATGGTTTCCTTGCCTTCGATGGTTTCCGGCTCCAGCACCTTGCCGTCCGCCTTCAACGTCCGCAGCGCCAGCACCTGTGCCCCGGCCGGCAGCGTCACTTCGGCCACGTCCTGAATACCGCTCTGGTCGAGCACCTTCTGCACGGTGTGGATGCGGTCCACCATGCTTCCGTCCGGGTAGGCGCGGATGGCGGCCGCGTCCAGGACGAGGACGGTGGGCGCCTCGTCGTCGTGGGCCCCGGCCGCGTAGGCCTTCAGGGCGGCGCGGCCGTCCTCAGCGTGGGCCTGCAGGACTTCCTTGCCGGTAAGTTGCCTCTCCACCAGCCGCCGCAGCGTCAAGTCCCCCCCGTCCAGCACCAGCGCCGCTTGGCGGGAGGCCAGCGCCGCCTTGCTGTCCCCCACCAGTGCCTGCAACTCCCCCAGGTGCTTGAGGAGGGGGGCGTTGCGGGGCCACAGCGCCTGCAGTCGGGCCAGGACGGCCACGCCGTCCGCGGGCCGCTTGTCCGCAAGTAACAGCGCCGCCAAAGCCTGCGCCAGCGGGACGCTGGTCGGCTCGGCGGAGAGGCGCTTGTCGGCCAAGCCCACCGCCTCCGCCAGGTGCCCGCGCACCTTGGCATGTTCCACCGCCCGCCCCTCCTCCCCGGGGCAGCTGCCCAATAGCCCCAGCAGCCGGTCTGCCTCCGCCACCGCCTCGCGGCGCATGGCCAAGTCGTAGCGCAGCGAGAGGGCGGCGCAGACGCCTTCCACTGCCTGCAGGGCTTCGGTGGCGAAGGCGTCGCCTTGGGGGTCCAGCCCCAGCGCCAGCGACAGCCGGGCCTGCAGCAAGTCCACCGGGTAGCCCACCGGGGAATGGGCGGCGCGGGCGCTGCGCAGCGACTCCCCGGCCTGGGCGTAGCGCTGGTCCTCCAGCGCCAGCGCGGCGCGGTTGAGGAGGCTTTCCACGTCGCCGGCGTCCTTGGCCACGGCGGCTTCTAGGAATTGCGCGGCGCGGCTTCTCGCCACCTTGGGCG
This sequence comes from uncultured delta proteobacterium, assembly GCA_963760425.1. Classification (GTDB taxonomy): domain Bacteria; phylum Myxococcota; class Myxococcia; order Myxococcales; family Myxococcaceae; genus JADGRA01. The sequence continues at coordinate 58,075 of CAVXCY010000018.1, forward strand.
GAAGCAGGCCGTCGGAGACGGCCACCACCGCCTGCAGCGCCGGCCAGGCCGGGGCGTCCGGCAGGGGCCCGGCGGCCAGCAGCCGCTTGGCCCCGTCGCGGTCGCGCCCTTCCGCTTCGCGCACCGCCAGGAAGCGGGCCAGCGTCGGCCCGGCTTCCGGCAGCAGCGCCTGTTGGACGGAAGCCGCGGAGGACAGCACCCCGTCGACGTCCAGAAGCGTCACCCCGGCCCAGGCTGGCGCCGGCCCCCGGGCCGGGGCAAAGCGCACCTGGGCCGCGGCCCCGTCGGCGCGGTACAGCGCCAGGGAAATGGTGGCCGCCCGCTCTCCGCGCAGCAGCACCAGAAGGACGCGGTGCCGGCCTGGCTTTAGCGCCAGCCCCCGCGCTGCCACCAGGGAAGCCGGCGCCTCGAAGGGACGCCGCTGGAAGACGACGGTGCCGTCCACCACGGCGCGGTAGGCGCCATTGCCCCCGGCGCGCAGGACGTAGGTGCCGGCCGTGTCCACTTGGGCGTCCACCGCCGCCAGGTAGACGTCCCCGGCCGGCGACTCCGCCCCCAGCTGCAGTTCCCCGTCCGGCGTGGGAATGGTGCGCACGGCCATGGCGCCGAAGGGGCCGGGCAGCTCGTCCGGCAGGGCGCCGTCCTTTTCGACTTGGGTGGGTGTGTCAAAGGCCAGGTTGCGTAGCGCCGAAAGCGGCCCCACCAGGGAGAAGGCCGGGACGAGGCCCGCTTCCGCGCGTAGCGCGCGGGCGGCGGTGACGTCGCGCCGGGCCTGCAGCGAGGCGAGGGCCACGCGCAGGTGGAAGGCGGTGTCCGCCGCGGCGCCGTGGGCCAGGGCCTGGGGGGCCAAAGCCAGAATGCGGGCGTCCAGCCCCTGCGCGCGGCCGGCCAGGGAGGCCACCGTGTGCGCGGCCAGGGGGGCCAGGGGGTGGTGCGGCGTGGCAAGGCACAAGGAAAGCGACGCCTCCAGCACCGCCTCCGGGTGGGCCACCCGGGCGGCCAGCACCGCCATCCCTTCCAGCGCGAAGGGTTCCGTCTTGTCCTTGGCCAGCGCCGCGGAAAACAGCTTCTGCGCCGCCTCGGCGTTGCCCTCCACCAGGTAGGCGTGAAAGCCGGCCAGCGCCTGCACGCGCGGGCTGGCGTCCGGGGCGCGGGCGGCGGCCGCCGCGTCGTCCAGGGCCTGGGTGGGACTTTTGGGGGAATGGGCGCAGGCGCAAAGCAGAAGCGCGGCGGGCAGCAGGGTGCGGGCCAAGGGCATGGGCGGACTCACCTAACACGGAGGCCGCCCGGGCGGCGCCAGCCCGGGGGCGCCGTGTCACGGGCGGGCGGCTGCCCCTGGGGGGCCGGGCTCAGCGCTTGGCTTGCTTGGACGGCTTCGGAGCGGCCTTCGGCTTCTTGACGGTGGTGCGCACCGCGACGTGGCTGGTGCGCGGTGGCCCGGACTCCAGCACCATCGGTTCCGGCACGTCCGGCGGTTCTCGGCCAATTTCGTAGCCCACCTGGCGGAAGCTGCAGGCGGCGTCCACGCAGCCCAGCTGCGGGGCGGGAGGCGCGCCGAAGTGCTTCTTCCAGTCCGTGCCCAGGTACAAGGGCGCGCCAATGGGCGTCTGTTCGCCGTCCGTGCCGAAGAAGGCCGTCAGCTGGCCAGCGCGGTCCACCAGAAGGCGCATGCTGGCCTTGCCGTCCTGTGGGCTGGGCGGGCCCAGCATGGTGCCGCGGCGCTCGCCCAAGGCCCATTCAAACGTCACCGGCTCGCCGTCTCCGGAGAGGATGGCGGCCACGTACCGCCCGGGGGTGCCGAGCAGGACGAGGGCGGCCTGCGGGTTTCGGATTCGGCCCAGGACGGTGTCCCGCAGCACCTGCCAGGTGCCCAAGGGCCGGGGCGCGACACTCACCTCGGCGGTGAAGAGCGCGGCGATGCCGTCCTTGTCCACAATGTCCAACTGCGCCCGGCCCACCTCGGCCTCTTCGTCCTTGGGCGGCAGAAAGCGCAGCGTCCGGCCGTCCAGCGTCACCGGGCGGCCGTAGGCGATGATGGGGATGGCGTCCAGTCCCTCGCCCACCACCACCCGGCGGGCATTGGAAGTGTCGGCAATGCGGCCGGGGGAGGTGAAGGTGGCCTCCACGCGCAAGTCCGGCTGGGTGAGGGCCATGCCGGCTGGCATGGGGGGCGGCGGCTTCCAGTGCACGCGGGCCCAAGCCAGCCCTAGGACAACCAGGGCCGCCAGAAGGGCCAGCGCCTCCGCCACCCGCAGCGTGCGGCGCGCCGCCCGCGTGACTTGTAATTTCACCTGCTCGACACGGCTCACCTTGCGCGGCAGCTGGCTGAAGGTGACGGGGGCGAAGGGTTCTAGGTCCGTCATCAACTCCGAGACGCGCTGGTAGCGGTCGGCGGGGTTGGTCTTCAGGCACCGGGAAACAATCGCGTCGATGCGCTTGTCCACGCCGGGACGCTTCTGCGACGGCGGGTCGAAGTTGCCGAGCGGGACCTCCCCCACCAACAGTTCATAGAGGAGGACGCCCAGGGAGTAGATGTCCGCGCGGTGGTCGGCATTCTTGGCGTCCACCCGCTGCTCCGGCGCCATGTAGCTGAGCGTCCCCATGGAGACGTGCGTCTGGGTGACGTCGAAGCGCTTGGTGTGCGGCGTCGTCTCGAAGAAGGTGGCCAGCCCGAAGTCGGTGACTTTGGGTATGCCGCCCGCCTGTTCATCGAAGAGGATGTTTTCCGGCTTCAGGTCGCGGTGGATGACGCCGCGGTTGTGCGCGTAGTCGATGGCCCGCGAAATCTCCATGATGATGCGGAGCGCCCCGGAGATGTCGAGCATCGGGGACTTGGCCACCTCGCGCAGCGAGGGCCCGTCCACGTACTCCATGACGAGGTAGTAGGTGTTGTCCGCCTTGCCCTTGTCGACGATGGCCACCACGTTGGGGTGACTCAAGGAAGCGAGCGCCGCCGCCTCCTTGTCGAAGCGGGCGACGAAGGTGGGGTCCTCCGCCAGTTCCCTGGCCAGTAGCTTCACCGCCACCACGCGGCCCAAGGACAGCTGCACCGCCCGGTGGACTTCGCCCATGCCTCCCTTGCCCACCAGGCGTTCCAGCCGGTAGCCGGGGATGGCGTCGGGCGGACGGGAGGTCAGCTTGAGGAGGCTGTCGGACGCGGGTTCAGACACGTGGGGGGGGGCTGGACGCCAGAGTTGCAACACTCAAGGGTAGCGCCCCCCCCGCGGTGCCGCCAATTGCCGCCGGGTGGGTGGAGCCCCAGGGCATACTGCAAACTATGCGGGCCCGCGTTTCTCCTTCCTCCACCGACATCGCGGCTGGGCTTCGGGCGCTGCACGCCGGCCTGCGCGTCTGCCGGGCGTGCCCTCGCATGGTGGGCACGCCGGTGCACGGCGCGCCGGTGGTGAGTCGCATCCTCCTCATCGGCCAGGCACCCGGGCCGCGCGAGGCCAGCCTCGGTCGGCCCTTCGCCTGGACGGCCGGCCGGACGCTGTTTCGCTGGCTGGAGGAAGCCACCGGCGCGGACGAAGCAACGGTGCGCGCCCGCGTCTACATCTCCGCGGTGGCGCGCTGCTTTCCCGGCAAGGCGCCGGGCGGCGGCGACCGGCGCCCGGACCCGGAGGAGGTGGAGCGCTGCCACGCCTGGGTGTCGGCCGAGGTGGACCTGCTGCGGCCCGCGCTGATTGTCCCGGTGGGGACGCTGGCCATTGCCCAGGTGCTGGGCCACCAAGGCAAGCTGGTGGACGTGGTGGGCAAGCGCCTGCGCGTCACCTTCGCCGGCCACCGGGCGGACACCATTCCGCTTCCGCACCCCAGCGGCGCCTCCACCTGGCACCGCATGGAACCGGGCCGGACGCTGCTGGCCGACGCGCTGGTGTTGCTGGGCCGCCACCCGGAGGTGCGCCGGACGTTCGGCCCTCGACGGCCGGGCGCTGCCGGGGCAAGAAAGTAGCGTTAGTCGCCCAACGCTGCGCAATGGGGCGTGACGGGAAGGCGTAATTTCGGACGCCTTGGAAGGAGCGGCTTCATGATTGAGGCGCAAGGCCTGAGCAAGCGCTACGGCAGCGTGGACGCCGCCCGGGGCGTCTCCTTCCGCGTGGCCCCGGGCGAGGTGGTGGGGCTGCTCGGCCCCAATGGGGCCGGCAAAACCACCGTGCTGCGCATGCTGGCCGGCATCCTCACCCCCACCGAGGGCGAGGCGCGGGTGGCCGGCCACGCCGCCAGCGCGGATGCCTTCGCCCTCAAGCGCTCGCTCGGCTTCCTCTCCGGAGACACGGCGCTGTACCAGCGGCTGACGCCCCGCGAGGTGTTGCGTTACTTCGGACGCCTCAACGCCATGGCCGAGGGGCCACTGGCTGTGCGCATCGAAGCGCTGGTGGAGGCCTTCCAGATGGCCGACTTCGCAGACAGGCAGTGCGGCAAGCTGTCGGCGGGCCAGAAGCAGCGGGCCAACGTGGCGCGCGCCTTCCTGCATGACCCGCCGGCGTTGATTCTGGATGAGCCGACCACCGCCCTGGACGTCGTCTCCGGCCGCTTCCTGTTGGACGCCATCCGAAAGGAAAAGGGCCGGGGCAAGGCCATCCTCTTCTCCACCCACGTGCTGGGGGATGCCGAGGCCTTGTGCGACCGGGTGGTGCTGCTGCACCAGGGGCAGGTGCTGGACGACGGCACGGTGGCCGACGTCGTCGCCCGCGCCGGTGCCCGCAACCTGACGGACGCCTTCCTGGCCCGGATTGGAGCCACGGCATGAGGCCGAGAATTATCTGGCACATCTTCCGGAAGGACCTGCTGGAGACGGTGCGGGACCGACGGGCGCTCTTCACCACCCTGGTGCTGCCACTCGTCTTCTACCCCCTCCTCTTCACCGCCATCGGCAGCTTCACCAGCAACAAGCGGGAGCAGCTGGCCGCCCAAACGGCGCGGATTTCCGTGTGGGGGCCAGTGCCGGAGAGCGCCGTCCAGGCGGTGCTGGCCGACAACGCCACCCTGGTGGAACGCCAGGGCACGGTCCCCCCGGGTGCCGAGGAGCGAGCCCGGAAGGCGGTGGCGGACAAGACGGTGGACGTGGTGCTGGTGACGCCCGAAGGGGCCTTGGGCCCCAGCGTCCCGCTCAAGGTGTACGCCGACAGCACGCAGCTTCAGTCCGAGGCCATGCAGGAGCGCGTGCTGAAGACGCTGCGCAAGCACCAGACGCTGCTTTTGGAGGAGCGCATGGTGGCCCTCGGGCAGCCGGCCCTCAGCGCCCGCCCGCTGGCGGTGGAGGAGGCGGACCTGTCCAGTAGCTCCCACCGGGCCGCCGCCGTGGTGGGCTCCGTCTTGCCCTACATGGTCCTGATTCTGCTCGCTTCGGCGGCCTTCTATTCGGCCATCGACTTGACGGCCGGCGAGAAGGAGCGCGGCACGCTGCAGACGCTACTGACGGCGCCGGTGCATGCCTTGGAAGTGGTGGCCGGCAAGTACCTCACCGTCGTCGCCATGACGCTGGTGGCGGCGCTGGCCAACATCGGCTCGCTCAGCCTGGCCATCGGGCGCATCCTCTCCGCCGACGGCGCCAAGGACAGCTTCCAGATGGGTGCGGGGGTGGCGGTGGCCCTGTTTCTGACGCTGGTGCCGGCGGCCCTCTTGCTGGCCGCCCTCTTCATCGCAGTGGGCGTCATGGCGCGCACCTACAAGGAGGGGCAGAGCTACCTCATGCCGCTTTTGTTTCTGGTGCTGTTTGCCGCACTGGGCAGCACACTGCCGGGCGTTGAATTGACGCCCGCCCTGGCCCTGGTGCCCCTCACCAACGTCACCCTGCTCATGCGCGAGCTCCTCGACGGGCGGGCGACGCTGGCCCTGGCCAGCCTGGTCCTCATCTCCAGCTTCGCCTACGCGGCCCTGGGGCTTTTGCTGGCGGCGCGTGTCTTCGAGACGGAACAGGTGCTGCTCTCCGGGGAGAAGCCGTGGAAGGACGTCTTTGCCAAGAAGGCCAAGGGGGGCTTCAGCCCGGGCAACACCCTCTTCTTCGTCGCGCTGCTGGTGGTGGTGGTGTTCTACGGCACCTTGCCGCTGATGGGCGCCGTGACGCGGCAGCAGATTGGCCAGGTGATTGCCCTTTACGAATTGGGCTTCTTCCTGGCCCCGGCCTTGCTGTGGGCCCTCCTCCTGCGTGTCCCGCTGCAGGACGCCTTCCAACTGCGGCTGCCTTCCCGCCGGGGCCTGGCCGGCACGGCGCTTCTGGCCCTGGGGGGCTGGGCGGTGGGGCTGGCCATCGGCAGCGTCCTGGACAACTTTCAGGGGGCGCGGGAGTACGGGGAGCAGCTGGGGCAACTGTTGGGCAAGCACGGGCCGCTGTCCCTGGGCGCCGCCGTGCTGCTGGTGGGCGTGCTGCCGGCCGTGTGCGAGGAGGCGTGCTTCCGCGGGGTGGTGCTGACGGGCCTGGCGCGTGGCGGCTCGCGCGCCCTGGCCGTGGTGGGAAGCGCGCTCGCCTTCGGCCTCTTCCACGTCAACCCCTGGCACGTGGCCGCGGCGACCGTGCTGGGGCTGGTGCTGGGCTACGCAGCGTTCGAGTCCCGCAGCCTGTTGCCCGGAGTGCTGCTGCACTTCGTCAACAACGCCCTGCAGATGGTGATGGTGCGGGTGCCGGCAGCGAAGGCCGTCTTCGAGTCCTGGCCGGCCATTGGCGCGGGGCTGGTGGTGACGGCCTTGGCGCTGTGGGTGCTACGCGGAAGCGGCGGTCGGCCGCCGGCGGACTCCGCCCCGGGGCTTCGCCGTTCGGCCCGTGAGGCACCCGCTGCGGGGCTGGTCCCCTAGTCCCCCCGGGGGGCCGCCGCGGACGGCGGAGGTAACTAGCCCCTGGCGCTAATGCCCCAGCGCACTGACGGCGTCGCGACCATGCGGCCGCCCGTGCTGCCGCGCGAGTTCAGCCGCGAGTGCCCGAACTAGCGGGCCTCGACACCCACGCCGTAGCGAAAGACAAGGTGGCCGCCGAGCCAGCCGCCGCCCGCAAGGCCGGAAGCCACCAGGGCCAGGGCGATGACATGCACCGCCCGGTCCGCGTGCTGAGGCAGTGCTGAGGTGCGGAAGACGAGTGCGACGATGGCCAAGGCAACCACCGAGAGCATGACCAGCATGTGGGCGACGGCCACCCGGGCCGCCGCCGCCTTGGCCGCATCGATGGCGAAGTAGTCGACCAGCCCGGCAGTGGCGGTGAATCCCGCGGCGACGACACCTCCGATGAGCGCCCAGCGCCCGAGTTGCCAGAGCATCGGGGAGTCGAGGAGCAGCGTCGCGGCATCGAGTGCCGTCCAGAGCAGCAGGAGTACCATCGGAAAGTCGCTCAGCATTGGGTGAACGGGGTGGCCGGCAAATCGGAGACCCCGTCTCATGCGAGCCGCAACGCTCCTAGGAGCAGGAGGACGAACCCCGTCACGGCAACCAACGCGTGCACGACGATGACTGGAATGGGCAGTGCCTTCTTCTGCAGGTGCGTGGCGAAAAGAAAGAAGCCTCCGAGTGCCGCGATGAGGAAGGCAATGAGGGCTGCCTTTGCAATCGGCGGGACCGCGTCGCCCATCACCGCGACGATGAGCGCCACCAAGCCCGAAGCGGCAAACGCGCCGTGGACGAGCGCCACCGGCAAGGCGGGCTGTGGCGCCCCTTTGAGGCGCTGACCGGCGAGAACGAGTCCGCCAAGGGCGGCAAGACCAAACAACACGAGCGCAATCGTCATGTGAGCGTCCTCCGTGGCTTATTGGACGAGCGGCGTCGGAAAAGGTGACGTGGGTCACCGTGTCGTCGTCGTCGCGCCTTACTACCGCTTTCTTGACTAACGGAGCCTCTTTACGCCCAGTGTGCCCGCCCCCAGAACGTGCTTCTGGGCCCCGAGCGTCTCTGCAACAGCGTGCGGCCCCCGGGAGCGACCTAAGCCGGGTCTGTGCGTGGAAGCAGGAAGGAACCGCAAACAGCGCACGCCGTCAGAAGGAGCGCTCGAACCAAACGAATTCAGGCACCAGCGTCATCCATCGTGCCCAGCGCCCCTGGCTACGTCTTGGGTCTGGAGCTTGGTGCTGACGGCCGGCCCAGGCGGATGTACCGCTTTCGCCCCAAGGTGGCGTAATAGAGAACTGTCAGCGGGTGGGCATTGGGGGCGGCCGCCAGTTCAACGCTTTCGCCGGCCCCGAGCGCAACTCGAACTGGGGGACTGCGGCACCAGTCGAGCTTCAGGCAGACCTCATGCTCACCGGCTTCGACTTCAACGACCTGGCTCTCGCCGCGACGAATCTTGCTCACCCGGTGACCGTCAATCCAAATCTCATAAGCGCGAAGTGAATCCGCATACCCCCCGGGTTCACGAGTGATGACGATGCTTCCTTTGGTCATCTCCACTCCACCAGATGCTGTTCGGAGAATCCCAATTCGCACGCTGGACGCTCCTTACCAGCGTGGGTACGCCACTCGGGCTCGCTGTGGCCGACATTAGCATCGCGCCGGTCAGCGCGGATGCTGCAGATGACCGGCGGCTCCTTCAGGCACTTGCACCCCGATGACGGTGCAGGGTCGCGACGTGACGCCCCGCCTTCCGGCCCGGGGGACTGGTTACGGGACGAACAGGGCCGCGCAGTGGCCGGGCTGGGTAGGTCCCTCGGTGATGACACCCCCGCGCGGGATGCATTGGCTGGCAGGTAGCGCGTGTCCCAGCTCGACGTGTTCCACCAACAAGTCGAAGGCGCGCTGGGCGTGGGGCTGGATGAATTCCAGCTGCGGGAAGGTGTCGCGGTAGCTGTCAATGTGGTTGCCGTTTTGGACTTCATACAGCCGGTAGGCTGGCGTCCGGGCGCGCCAGCCACCCGCGTCCTCGTCGTCGTGCCGCGTTTGGGCCGCCGCTACCTTGCGGGCATAGGCCCGGGCGTGGTGGTCGATGGGGAGCAGTGCGTCCATGGTGCCGGCGACGGTGATGAGCGGGCGGGTGATGCGGCCGGTGGTGGCGAAGGCTTCTACGTTTTCTCCGACGTCCGAGGCAGAGAGGCGGGCCACGTAGTTGTAGGTTCCTGTTCCGGCGCCGTAGGTGTTGTAGGTGGGGTCCAGGCGCTTCTGCCATTGGCATTGCGTCACTTCCCAGAACTGCGCCCAGTACGCCCCCCACAGCGAGGCGCTTCCGACGATGAGGTCCGGGGGGTACCCGGCGGCGCGGATATTCCTGGCGGCGGTGCTGGCGGCGTCGAAGCCCGAGGCGACGTAGTCCGGGTAGTTGAGGATGGCGGCGGGAAGGTGGGTGAGGAGGTTTGGCGTCGAGGCGTCAACGAAAGTCCCCTCCCAGTCCACGCCTCCATCGAAAAGTTCGGGCGCACTTTCCATGGCGCGACGGACTTGGTAGCCGCCGTTGGAGGTCCCGACGGCGTAGGTGAAGCGCGGATGGCGGCCGTAGTGGGCTTTCACCGCCTCCCGCCCGAGTCGGGCGGCCTCGAGGATGAAGTGACACCACCGTGTGAAGGGCTGACCTGAGTCCGTGTCGTAGAAGTGCACCCACTGGGCGGAGAGCGGGTTGAGTCGGCAGGCCAGCGGGTCGCTGGGCGTGCTGACGTACAGGTTGAGGACGCCCTTGTTCTGCGAGACGTAGGCGTAACCCTTCTGCAGGACGTAGTCGCTCCAGGCGAAGTCGCCGTTGAACTCGCTGCGGGTTCCAGAGGCCCCAGCCACCACCAGCCGGCCATTCCAGTCGTCCGGGAGGCGGAGGAGAATTCGCCCCTGGCCGGTTGGGTCACTCGCGATGGACGCCTGCAGCTGCAGGCCGGGCACGGCCTTGGAGATGGGCGTCCGGTTGGGCGGGTTGGGCGAGATGACCGCGCGGTCGGTCTGCGGGGTAAAGGCGAAGGGCGGCAGGCCGGGCAAGGCGTTGTCGGCCGGTGTGGTGGGGCCCTTCGGCGGCGGGGACACGTTGTTGGTGGTCAGGTCTGGACTTTCAAAGCAGGTCGCGTTGGCGAGCCGGTCGCCGAGTCGCGCGAGGATGGCGTCGCCGCGGTGGCCGGCGTGGGCGACTCCAACAGGGGTGACAAGCGGCAAGACGGCTCCCGCCCAACCGTGGCAAGCTTCTGTGTGCCTTGAGTCAGCACAACATGCCACGGGGCTCGAGTGACGGGCAGTGCGGGGTGGCCGGCTCGCGTCGTCGTGGAATTGGTTTACCGCCGGTAGGAAAGCCCGCCCTGCAACGGCGCGTCCTGCCCGACGTGGCACTCCTTGGGGTCCTGGCCGTGCTGGCCAGCGTGGCCTGCGGCACTCCCTCGACGCCGGCTGCCCCTGCCCTCCCCAGCAACAAGGGAGTCCTCAGTGGCACGGTGGTGTACCGGGAGAAAATGGCCCTGCCGCCCGGCGCCCAGGTGTCGGTGCGGCTGTGGGACGCCATGCTGCCGCCGGACGTGGCGACCGTGGGCGAGGCCAAGTTCCCGACCACCACCCAGGTGCCCGTGCCCTTTGAATTGTTCTTCGACCCGGGTGCCATCCAGCAGGGCCACACCTACGGGGCGCGCGCCAGCATCTCCGTGGACGGCGTGGTGTGGTTCCAGAGCGCGCAGCCGGTGCCCGTCCTCACCCAGGGCGCGCCCTCGGTGGGCGTGGAGTTGCTGGTGAAGCGCGTCGCCCCGCCGCCCTAAATGACGCTGGGCGGCTCATAGAGGCCCGAGGCGGTGGGCGACCAGCGCATGGCGACGGCCGTGCCCGGGCACGCCTGAAACAGGGCCGAGGCCTGGATGTCGGCCGGCACGTCCCGGCGATTCAGGCGGACGAAGCCGAAGCGCGGGAAGTAGTCCGAGGCGCTGGTGGTGAGGAGAAACACCTCGCGCAGGCCGAGGCCCACCGCCTCCTCGAGGAGTTGCCAGGTAAGACGGCTGCCAATGCCCGTGCCGCTCGCGTCCGCGTCCACCGCCAGCGAGCGGAGGAGGCCGAGGCGTCCGTGCACCTCCAGGCCCCCGGTACCAAGCAGCGTGCCGCCCGCGTCCGCCACCCAGAAATTGTCCAGATGCTCGATGAGGCCATCGAGGGGAAGCTCGCGCGCACGCAGGAGGGCCTCCACCGCCGGCACGTCCTCGGTCTGGGCCCTGCGCAGGGTGACGTCCAACCGTCCTCCTTCGGGCGACTCCCCCCGGTCCCGCCGGTTTCTAAGTCTTCCAAAAGCGACGCCACGTTTGGCGGCGCCCCACGACGGTGCTTCCAACGTCTAAACGCGGACGTTCCGCTTCTCCAGCAGCAAGCTGGTGAACAGCGGGACGTCCCGCGCCAGCCCCACTTTAGCGGAGAAATTCCCCGCCGCAGCATCGACTCCGGCGTGCCACGGGAACGCCACCCAACCTCGCGTCGGCACCCATCGACGGCCCGGGGCGTCAGCAGCGTGTGTGGTCCATGGCCTTACACCCAAGGCCATGCGCCACGTCATCCGGGCCCTGCAGGGGCACGGATGACCCAGGTCGCTACGAAGGGACGGCAAAGCACTTGCGGGAACGCTGCGGGGCGGGCGCGGTCGGCCCGCGGCGCGCCGGCGTCATTTCGACGTTTCTGGAAACGTCGTTGTCTTAACGTTTCGAGTTTTGCAGAACGATGACGTGAAGACCCGTCACGCTGGCGCGGGCCTGCACCAACACCTTCGCCGGCATCCGCCCGGTGGACGTCCCGGGTTTCATCCTGACCCAGGGCCTGCGGCGGCGGCCACGCCGTCCTCTTCCGCTGGCCTGGCGCCCGCGGCGGTGAAGGCGGCGGCCCCGGAGGTCCTGCCTCACCGCACCGGCACAGCGCAAGACAGCCCGGGGCGACTCACCATGACGGAGACGGACGCCACCGCGCACCCCAGCGGGCCCGCCACGGACAGTGCCCACCGGCCCTACCGCGTCCTCTTTCTCTGCACCGGCAACAGCGCCCGCAGCGTCTTCGCCGAGTACTTCCTCCGCCGTCTGGGGGGAAAGCGCTTCGAAGCCCACAGCGCTGGTGCCCAACCCTCCGGGACCGTCCACCCCCTCACCCTGAAGGTGCTGCGGGAACGCTTCCAGGTGGACGCCTCGGGGGCCCGCAGCAAGTCCTGGGACGAGTTTCGCGACGTCCGCTTCGACTTCGTCATCACCGTGTGCGACAGCGCCCGCGAATCCTGTCCGGTGTGGCCGGGCCAGCCGATTGTGGCCCACTGGGGAGTGGACGACCCGGCCGCCTTCGTCGGGACGCCGGAGGCCAAGGAAGCCTTCTTCTACCAAGTGGCCTACGTGCTGTACCGGCGGCTGCAGCTCTTCACCTCGCTGCCGCTGGAGAAGCTGGACCGGCTGCGGGTGGAACAGCTGACGCGGGACATTGGACGGCACAAGGCCCCCGACGCCGAATAGGCAAAGTCCTAGCCCGGGCCCCGGCCAGGGCGCTCCTTTGCCAGCTCCGCGTCCAGGGCGGCCTTGGCGGCAACAATGCGGGCGCGCACCTCCTCGCGGAAGGCAGCCACGTCCGTGCCGAAGGCAGCCGGGTCCACTGGCTCCAGCACCCGGGCGCGGCAGTTGGCCCGCTGCCGAAGCACCAGTCCGTGCTTGGGCAGCACGTCGGCCGTGCCGGCCAGGGCAATGGGGTAGAGGAGGCACTGCTTGGCGATGGCGAGGCGGAACGCCCCGTCTTTGAAGGCCTTCACCTGGCCGTCGGCGCTGCGTGTGCCTTCGGGGAAGAGGAGGACGGGGACGCCCCGGTCCAGCCACGCTTCGCTGGCCGCCATCATCTTCGCGATGCTGTCGGGGTCCCCCCGCACCAGCGCGACGTAGCGGTTGAGGCGCATGTTCCAGCCGATGAAGGGCAGCCGGAAGTTGCTGGCCTTGCTGACCCACTTGTACGGCCGGTACAGCCCGAACAGGACGAGGATGTCCGCCAGGCTGGCGTGGTTACTGGCCAGCACCGCCGCCCCGTGCCAGGGCAGCCGCTCCCGTCCCTCCACCCGCAGCCGCCAGACGGGGTTGACGTAGAAATACACCTGCGCCCAGAAGCACGAGTACAGGTGCAGCAGCCGGCCGTTTCGGTCGAAGGGCGCGCTGAGGAGCCACACCAGAAGCGCACCGGCAAACAGCGGCAGGCAGCTCAGTGCGAAGAAGGCCCAGAAGAGGACGGAGAGGAAGGCCTTCATCGGGCTTCTTGTGCCTAGACGCGCTGCGCAGGCAGAAGGCGCCTCCGGCCCACGGACTTCGGAAACGGCCCGTCTGGCAAGCTGCGGCACTGGGCGCGCGACATGCCGGCCCTGCATACCACGGCCGTCCCGGGGCGCGGGCGCGCCACGCGTGGCCCCGGCATTTCGCTACCCAAGTAGGGCTTGCCCCCGGAGGGCGCCCGGCTGCAGCATGCCGATGCACCCATGATGTTTCTCGTCCTCGGTTATGACGGAGTTGACCCGGAAGCCCCGGCGCGACGCGCCGCGGCCCGCCCGGCCCACCTGGCCACCGCCCAGCGCCTTCGGGGCGCGGGCCATTTCATCGACGGAGGCGCCATCCTCGACGACATGGGGAAAATGGTGGGTTCCATGTTGCTGATGGACTTTCCCGGCCGGGCCGAGCTGGACGCGTGGCTGACCGCGGACGCCTACACCACCGGGGGCGTCTGGAAGAACGTCACCGTGCGGCCCTTCCGCCGGGTCAGCTTCGACGACTGAAGACAGGCAGGCGGCAGGCCAAAGGGCGCTACTGGGCGGCGAAGCGGCGGAGGGGCTCCAGGCCGTCCAGGGGCCCGCTGTGGGCGAAGGCCAGCACCCGCACTTCCTGGGCGCGCGGCTGTAGCCGGGCGGCGAGTGCCTTCAGCGAGGCGACGTTTTGGCCGGGGGCGGCGGAGAAGAGACGCACCGCGGGCATCAGCGTGCCGTCCTTGCTGCCGCCCGCGCTGTCCCCGAAGAAGAGGACGCCGTCGGCCAGGTACACCGCGGAGCCGGGGGTGTGCCCCGGGGTGGCGAAGGCTTCCACCCGCAGCAGGCCGACGCCCGTCACCTCGCCGTCCCGCAGCGGGTGTGTCACCCGTACCTTGTCCGCCAGGAGAGGCAACTCCTCTTGCATCGCGTACACCTGCGCGCCCGGGAACAGGCCGCACCCAGCCACGTGGTCCGGGTGCCCGTGGGTGAGAAAGATGGCCACCACCGAGGAGGGGGAGAGGCCGCGGCGCTGCAGCGCCGCCAGCAGGGCCTGGCCCTGCTTGTCATTGCCGCAGTCGATGAGGGCCACCTGCCCCGGGGCCGCATCCAGGACAAAGGCACTGACGAAGCCGTCCTTCACCGTCTCCACGCCCGGGGCCAGACTCTGTCCGTCGACGATGGGGCGGTTTCTGCCGAAGGCCACGTAGAGGACAGCACCCACGCCACACGCCAGCACCAAGACGACGACGGCGAGCCACTTGAGCGCGCGCTTCATGCCGGTGACTCCTCCCGCGGATGAGGGGCCGGGGGCGTCCGCCGCCCGCCCTTTTTGTCCTCTTCGAGAAAGTAGCTCAGCTTTTCATTCCCGAAGGGCGTGCCGGAGCCCGTTAGCGCAGCGCGTCAGGCCCGCGCGACAATGGATTGATGGACTCGCACATTACGACGGCACCCGGGGACACGCCGCGCCCGGTGGTGGCGTTGGTGGCGCACGACGGCCGGAAGCAGGAAATGGCGGAATGGGCCGCCTACAACCGCGGCACCCTCGAACGCTGCACCCTCTTCGCCACCCGCACCACCGGGCGGACCCTCATCACCACCCTCGGGGTGCCCGTGCGCTCGCTGCTGTCCGGGCCGCTGGGGGGCGATGCGCAGCTGGGTTCCCTCATCGCCGAGGGCCGCATCGACGTCGTCTTCTTCTTCTGGGACCCACTGACTCCCCAGCCGCATGACGTGGACGTCAAGGCGTTGCTGCGGCTGGCGGTGCTGCATGACGTCCCCATCGCCCGTAACCGCAGTTCGGCCGACTACCTCATCTCCTCGCCCCTCTTCAGCAAGCCCGAGGCGTACCGAAAGAAGCGGCGCGCGCCTGCCGCACTGACGCCGGAAGCCGAGGGCTTCGGTGGGCTGCCGGCCCTCGTTCCCCCGTCCGCGCCTGTACCATTTGGCCGCCGGCTGTCCAGTGGGGGCGGACGCCGAGACGTCGCCAGGGCCAGGAGGGACGGCACGTCCGCGGAGACCCGCGGCTGGGTGGCGGCGACCTCGCCGGCGCCAGGTTCTGGGTTTGTTTTTGGATTGGAGTAAGAGTGGCACGCACCCAGGCCCACGTAGCGGCGCAGTAGCAGGGCCGGCCAGACTCTCCCCCAATGCGCTTCGTCCGTCTCTGGGCAGAACGAGCCCGGGCAATTCTCGTTGCCGAGAACGACCAAGCGCTCCTTCGCGCACGGAGGTCCGGGGAGCGCATTGTCTCGGTCCTCCGTCTCGCCCTGGTGGTGGCCTTTGTTTTCGTCGCCGCCTTGTACGGCGCCACCGGGACGTTGCTGGTGGTCGAACTCATCGTGAGCGCCATCGCGCTCCTCTACGCCGGAGGCATCTGTTGGTGGGTCTCCGTAAGCACAAACCCTTGGGCGCCATGGGTGAGCTGCGCCCTGGATGTCACCCTCAGCACCGCAGGCTTGTCCCTCTTCATCGTCGTCGGCGAGCCCCTCGGTGCCTTGAACAACCGCGTATTCTTCGAGGTCTACTTCTTCGCCATCGCCAACTCGGCGCTTCGCTATGACTGGCGGCTCTGCGCCTTCACGGTGTCGCTCGCCATGGCTCAGATTCTGGGCCTGACCGGGTACGCCGCTGCGCATTGGGACCTGTCGACATTGCGTGGTCCGCCGGAGAGGTTCAATGGCGCCGGCCACATCCTGAGGCTCTTGGTACTTTCCGCGGCTGGCGCCAGCGCCATTTCCGTCGCCCGCTGGGCGCGCCATCTGCGCCTGATGGTGGGCACGGATGAGCTGACCGGGCTCTCCCAGCGGCGCCCATTTCTGGAACGCATCGAGGAGCAGCTTGGCTCGAGGCTGCCCGCGCACCGCATGATGAGCATCGCGGTGCTGGACGTGGACGAGTTCAAGAAGTTCAACGATGCCTTCGGCCACCTCGCCGGGGACCGCGCGCTGCAGCTGCTTGCCAAACGCCTCCGGGCCGCCGTGCGCACGACGGACCTCGTGGCACGCTTTGGCGGCGAGGAGTTTGTCGTCGCCTTCCCGGGGATGGAAGTTGCTATGGCCTTGGGGCGCGTTGAGGACCTGAGGATGAAGCTCTCCCAGGTAGCCATCCCGGTGGATGGCGTCCAACACCGGCTGACCGTGAGCGCCGGGGTCGGCAGCTGGCCAGTCGACGGAGACAGCTTCACCGAGGTGCTGGCCCAGGCCGATGCGCGCCTGTACGAGGCCAAACGACGCGGCAGGAACTGCGTCGTCGGGCCCGAAACGCGGGAAGGAGTCATCTTCCTCGAGGGGGTGCGAAAAGCCTGAGGTCCTGTCGACCCTGAGGGGGGGGTAGGAAGGGCCTGAGGTTTTGTCTACCCTGCGACCCCTTGCGCTAAATACCCACCCTGCCGTACCATGTGTGAGGTGTTTAACGGAGGGTATCGCACATGATGGCATGGCTTCGCAGCGTCGGTCTCCACCCGATTTTTTCAGCCGCAGTCCTTGTCATCCTGAGCCCGCTTCCGTACTGCTAGAGATTGGCGGCTGCGCCAGTCACTCAGCGTGCCGGAAGTCCAGAGTGACGGCTGAGGGCTTTCGACCCTCAGGGTTACCGGAGACCAGGGCGCACGCTGGCGGTTCGGCACCGGCAAGCGACTGAGCGCGCACGCGGGCTCCAGGCTTGCCCCGTAGGGGCAAGTCTGGCTTCCCGCTAGCAGCGCTTTCGGCACGCAGTCGCCCACCAACCGGCGGGTCGCTCTCGCTGTGCGCACATGGTCCCGGGGTGCTGCTGGTGCCTCGCTGCCTGCGCGCCGTCAGCGAGCAGGCCGTTCCTCTCTCCTCAGCCGTGCCGGAGGATGGTGCGCCTCAGGGGCCACACGTCGGGGCTTCAACGGTGGGGTACAAGGTGGCAATGCCGTAGCTGCCATTCCGCGTCCCGCACCAGATGCGGTAGCTGACGCCGCCCAAGTCCGGCGCGGCATAGACGCCACCGTCCTTGCTGCCCCCGTACGCTGGCAGCAGCGGGCGAAGGCCCGGGTGCCGATGGCCAGCACCTGGACGGCGTCGTGTTCCACGGTGAAGCCGCCGACGCGTTTTACGGCGCAGGACCAGGGCGAGACGGCGGCGAAGCGGAAGGTGTACTGGCCGGCCTGCAGCACGGGCTGCCCCTTCACCGGGCCGCCGAAGCACAGCTTCCCCTCGGACTCCAGCTGCGCGTAGCGGGGCAGGTAGTGCAGTCCGCCAATGGCAGCTTTCGTCCAGTCGTCCCCGCAGAAGACGTGGGTGAAGGCATTGCGTGGCCCGGTGCCCACCCACAGCAAGGCCAGCCACTCCACGTTGGCCGCCCTGTCCCCGGGGCGTCCGGCCGCAGACAGTGCCCGCTGCAGGCGCGCGTCGTCCACGTGCGCGGACATGAAGCGGCGCACGTCCTCGAGGGTGGCCGCGGCGTCCGGCCGCGCCGGGCACACCGCCAGCACTTCCCTGTCCAGCGCCGTCAGCGCGACCGGCCCGCTGAAGAGCGGCGGCTGCGTGCATTCGGTGAGACACTGCCCCTTGCCGGCAGCACCGCCCGGGTGCGCCTGGACGGGCGCGGAACTTCCCTCGCAGGGCACCCAGCCCGGGGGGCCGCCAGACGGCGAGGCCAGCTTGCACCAGCTGCCACCGGGGCCTCCGCGCTTCAACAGCGTGTACGCCGTCCCGGCCTGCACCTGGAAGGTGACGTGGTGGCTGCCGGGTTGGTCGACGGCACCTGTCGAGGACGGGGCGACGAAGGACGGCGTGTCCGCCTGGGCGCCATTGCCGAGGAGACACACCGCGAGGAGGACAAGAAGTCTGCTCGTCATGGGCGCTTCAAAAGGCTGCCCCGGGCACGGGGGAGGTGTCCACCCGAGGGCCTTGGTGCCTTGCTGCCAACGGGACTTGACGGCTGCTGGACAGGCGTTCAGAAATGCGGGTCCCCATGGGCGCCCCGCAGATGCCGCTTCCCTTCACAGCTGGCACGGACGGAGGCGCCGGGGCGCCGACGGCCTGTCGCCCTTCCACCCCCTGGTGCAGCGCTGGTTTTCAAGCCGCCTGGGAAGCCCGTCCGCGCCGCAGCTGCAGGGCTGGCCGCCCATTTTGGAAGGGCGCGACGTGCTGCTGGCGGCCGCCACCGGTTCGGGCAAGACGCTGGCCGCCTTCCTCGTCGCCCTGGACCGGCTGTTCCGCCTGGCGCTGTCCGGAAGCTTGGGCGAGCACACCCACGTCCTGTACGTCAGCCCGCTGAAGGCCCTCGGCAATGACGTCCAGAAAAACCTGCTGCAGCCGCTTGAGGAACTGTATGCGCTGGCCGCGGCCGACGGCCTGTACCCGGAACCCATCCGCGTCCAGGTGCGCACCGGCGACACCAAAGCGTCCGAGCGGGCGCAGATGCTGCGCCATCCCCCGCACATTCTCATCACCACCCCGGAGTCGCTGTACCTCGTCCTCACCGCGCCGCGCGCCCGGGCGACGCTGGCCCGGGTGGACACCGTCATCGTGGATGAGATTCACGCCCTGGCCCGGGACAAGCGCGGCAGCCACTTCTCCCTCTCGCTCGAGCGGCTGAAGCACCTCACCGGCGCGCGCCCGCAGCTGATTGGGCTGTCGGCCACCGTGCGGCCACTGCCGGACTTCGCCGCCTTCCTCACCGGGGGCCAGGCGGAGGAGTGCGCGGTGGTGGAGGTGGGCCACCTGCGCAAGTGGGAGCTCTCCATTGAGACGCCGGAGGAGGAGCTGTCGGCGGTCGCGACCCACGAAATGTGGGGGCAGGTCTACGACCGGCTGGTGCAGCTGGTGTCGGAGCACCGTACCACCCTCATCTTCACCAACACCCGGAAGCTGGCCGAACGTGTGGCGCACGACTTGGGGCTGCGCATTGGCCCGGGCCTCGTCTCGGCCCACCACGGCAGCATGGCGAGGGAATTGCGGCTGGCCGCCGAGCAGAAGCTGAAGGCGGGGCAGCTGCGGGCCATGGTGGCCACCGCCTCGCTGGAGTTGGGCATCGACATCGGCAGCGTGGACGTCGTGGTCCAGCTGGCCAGCCCGCGGGGCCTCGGCACCTTCCTGCAGCGGGTGGGCCGCGCCGGCCACCACCTGGCCGGTGTCAGCAAGGGCCTGTTGGTGGCCCTCACCCGGGATGAGTTGGTGGAGTCCGCGGCGCTGGTGCGCGCCGTGAAGGAAGGCAAGCTGGACGCGGTGGCCATTCCCCAGGCGCCGCTGGACGTGCTGGCGCAGCAGCTGGTGGCCGCCTGCAGCGTGGAGAGTTGGGACGAGCGCGCGCTGTATGCCCTGGTGCGCCGCGCCTGGCCCTACCGCAACCTGGCCTGGGAAGCCTACCAGGACGTGGTGCGGATGCTGGCCGAGGGCGTCGCCGTGCGCGGGCCGGCGCGGGCCCTGCTTCATCGGGACCGGGTGCACCACCAGCTGAAGGGGCGCCGCGGGGCACGCCTCACCGCCATCTTCAACGCCGGGGCCATTCCCGACACCTTCACCTACCCGGTGGTGGCCGAGCCCGAGGGCCGCCAGGTGGGCAGCCTGGACGAGGACTACGCCGTCGAGTCCATGGCCGGAGACATCTTTCTCCTCGGCAGCACCTCCTGGAGAATTCAAAGCATCCGCGGCGGCACGGTGCGCGTAGAAGACGCGCACGGGGCCCCGCCCTCCGTCCCCTTCTGGCGTGGCGAGGCGCCGGGCCGCACGGATGAATTGTCTTCTGAAGTCGGGCGGCTGCGACAGGAAGCCGGCGCGGCGACGGACGTGGAGTCGCTGCGGGCGGCCTGCGCCCTCAGCGAGTCCGGGGTGGACGCGCTTTTGGGCTACCTGCGCGTCTCCCAAAACATTCTGGGGGCGCTGCCCACCACGGACACCCTGGTGGCAGAACGTTTCTTCGACGAGGCGGGCGGCATGCAGCTGTGCCTGCACGCGCCCTTCGGGAGTCGCATCAACCGGGCCTGGGGCCTGGCGCTGCGCAAGCGCTTCTGCCGCACCTTTGACTTCGAGTTGCAGGCGGCAGCCACCGACGACGGAATTCTGCTGTCCCTGGGCGAGCAGCACAGCTTCCCGCTGGCCGACATCTTCGACTTTCTCCACCCGGACACGGTGGAACCGGTGCTGGTGCAGGCAGTGCTGCAGAGTCCGCTGTTTGGCACCCGCTTCCGCTGGAATGCCACCCGGGCGCTGGCGCTGCAGCGCTTCCAGAATGGCAAGCGGGTGCCGCCCCAAATCCAGCGCGCGCGCAGCGATGACTTGCTGGCCGCCGTCTTCCCGGCCCAGGTGGGCTGTCAGGACAACCACGGCGGCATGGACGTGGAGTTGCCGGACCATCCCCTCGTCCGCCAGACGGTGGACGACTGCCTGCGCGAGGCCATGGACGTGGACGGGCTGAAGGCCGTCCTGCGGCGGCTGCGGGCCGGCACGCTGGCTACCCTTGCCGTGGACTTGCCGGAACCCTCCCCGCTGGCGCACGCCCTCCTCAACAGCCAGCCCTACACCTTCCTGGACGACGCGCCGCTGGAAGAACGGCGGGCGCGCGCGGTGCAAGTGCGGCGCAGCTTGCCCGCAGAAGACGCGCAGGCCATGGGGGCGCTGGACGCAGACGCCATCCACACCGTCGTCTCGGACGCCCGGGGCCCTGGTGCGGGACGCGGACGAAGTGCATGAAATGCTGCTGCAGGGCGTGCTGGTGCCGGAGGAGGGGCTGGACGCTTCCTTCCTGCAAACGCTGCTCGCCACCGGACGCGCTGCCCGTCTGTCCACGGCCGAGCGCCACTTCGTCGTCGCCGCGGAGAGAGTGGCGCATGCCCGGGCCCTGTTTCCGGACGGCATTCTGACTCCGCCTTTATTGCCCCTGCCCGGGGACGCACCGGTAGACGCGGAGGCGGCCGTGCTGGCGTGCGTGCGCGGCCGGATGGAGGTGGCCGGGCCGGTGACGGCCACTGGCCTGGCCCTTGGGCTTTCCCTCCGGCCGGAGGACGTCACGGCGGCGCTGCACCAGCTGGAGTCGGACGGGACGGTGCTGCGGGGGCGCTTCCGCCCGGGCGCCCCGGCGGACGCGGAGGTGGAGTGGTGTGACCGGCGCCTGTTGCAGCGCATTCACCGCCTGACGGTGGGGCGGCTGCGGCGGGAGATTGAACCGCTGTCTTCAGCCGACTTCATGCGCTTCCTCTTCCGCTGGCACCGGCTTCTCCCCGGGGAGGCGCTGCGGGGCGCGGGCGGCCTCCTCAAGGCCGTTGCCCTGCTGGAGGGCGTGGAGGCGCCGGCAGCGGCCTGGGAACAGGCGCTGCTTCCCGCGCGCGTCCAGGGGGACGTGGCTTCGCTTTTGGAGCAGGCCTGCTGGCGGGGGGAGGTGGCCTGGGGCCGCCTCACCCTGCGCGAGCCCAAGGCGGTGGGCCCGCGCCGCGGGGCGGAAGTGGAGGCGCCGTCCAGGAAGGCCCCGTCGCTGTCCCGGGTGGCCACGCTGTCCTTCTTCCGCCGTGCGCGCATGGACGCGCTTTTGGCGGCGGCCCGGCCGGACTTGTCCGGGGACGGCGAGCCGTGGCTGCCGGAGGACTTGGAGGGAGCCACGCTGGACGTGGGCCGTGCCCTCATCCGCCGCGGGGCGTGCTTCTTCCAGGACCTCCTCACCACCACCCGGCGGGCGCCGGAGGAAGTGGAGGACGCGCTGTGGGAATTGCTGGCCCGCGGCGTGGTGAGTGCGGACGCCGTGGAAAACTTGCGCGTGCTGCAGAGTCCCAAGCGGCGCCGGCAGCAGAAGGCGGAAAGGCGCGGCGGGCCGGGGCGGTGGACGCTGCTGCTTCCCACCGGCGTCCCGCCGGTCGAGGAGAGGCACCGCGCGCTGGCGGAACTCTTCCTGCAACGCTGGGGAATTGTCTTTCGCGACTTGGTGGTGCGCGAGCCGCTGGCCCCGCCCTGGCGGGTGCTGCTGGGCCTCTACCGGCGGATGGAAGCGCGCGGGGAGGTGCGCGGCGGCCGCTTCGTCGCCGGGGTGGGGGGAGAGCAGTTTGCCCTGCCGCAAGCGGTGGACGCTGCGCGTGCCGTGCGCCGCGTCGCCCCGGGTGCCGAACGGGTGGAACTCTCCGCGGTGGACCCGCTCAACCTCACCGGAATTGTCACGCCGGGCCCGCGCGTGCCGGCGGTGCTGGGGGAACGCGTGCTGTATGTGGATGGTGTCCCAGTCGACGTCGGCAAGGGCGCTGGTGTCGCTGTAGGTGTGGCGGACGGCTGACTTGCGCGCGTGAAGTGCGCGGTTTCTCTTCAACGCACGACATCCCCAGAAATGGACGCGTCGAGGGAGGCGTCGCTTAATTGCGTTCCCTCTTCCTTGGGAGCGCCCTTGTCCCACCGCCATGCAGCACGTTGCTTGAGCGTCGTCCTCACCCTCGTCGCCGCGCAAGCGTCCGCGCAGTCGCTCACCTATTACGGTGGCCCCGTCGTCAGTAACCCCAACGTCGTCACCGTCGCCTGGGGGTCCACCGTCGACACGGCCGTCACGTCGGAGATGAGCGGCTTCTACTCAGCCATTCTCAATAGCCCCTACCTGGACTGGGTCAGCGAGTACTCGACGGTCGGGCTGATGGGCGCCACCGACAGCCTGGCTGGTTCCAACCAGCGCATCGGTCGTGGCGCCTTCGTCGGCAGCTACACCATCACCCCCAGCAACACCGCCACCACCGTCACGGTGGCCCAGGTGGCGACGGAAATTGCAGCCCAAGTCACCGCCGGACATCTCCCGGCGCCGGTGCTGGACGCCCAAGGGCTTCCCAACACCGTCTACATGGTGAACTTTCCGCTGGGCGTCACCATTGATGACGGCAGCGGCGGCAAGAGTTGCGTGCTGTTCTGCGGAATCCAGGGCACGGTGTCTACCGGCGGAAAGAGCGCGGGGCTGGGCATGGTGCCGGACCTCAGCCCAAGCAGCCCGTGCAACGGCGGGTGCGGCACGAATAGCAGTTACCTGCAGAATGTGACGGAGGTGCACGCGCACATTCTCCTCAACATCGTCACGGACCTCGAAGTGGCCACCGCCACCGCGACCGCCCGCCCGCTCGCCTGGCTCGACTCGACCCATGGCAACATCTGCGACATCTGCAACCAGAAGCCAGCCACCATCAGCGGCTACACCGTCGAAAAGGGCTGGTCGAACAGGGAAGCCAACTGCATCGCCTCGGCCGGTACGGCGCTGGCCGTCTGTGACGGGGGCAGTGCCTACTGCCGGCAGTGCAGTGCGGCGGACAACGGCCAGGCCACCGGGTGCAACGGCGCGCAGGCCGTCTGCGAGGTGGACAATTCCAACACCGCTTTTGGCGAGTGTGTGGCGTGTGCCAAGAACGCGGACTGTTCAGGGACGACGCCCGTCTGCGCGAAGGGCGGCGCCTCCAACGACACCTGCGCGGCCTGCACCGCCGACACCCAGTGTGCCGGCAATGCCGCGGGGCCGCACTGTCTGGCCTCGGGCGCCTGCGGGCCCGCAGTCACCCCGGACGGTGGGACTCCGGACGGTGGAAGCGGCGGTGGCAAGAGCGGGGGCTGCTCCAGCACGGGTGGCTTCCCGGGTGACGCTTGGCCGGTGCTTCTGGGCCTCGGCGGGCTTTTGGGACTGCTGGCCCGGCGCCGGTCGCGCACCGCTTGAGACGGCCGGGCCGCCGCGCTTTCCCGAAGGGCGTGTGTGCTGAGGGACTACCGGCAGGCCGTCTCAGCGGAAGTTGTCGCCGCTGTGGGCGTGGCTGACAGCAACCCTCAGCACACCCGTTTGCTTCGTCGGGCTATTCTTGCTGGGCCGTTGTCCCCCTCCCACCACCGCGTGCGCTTCTTCTCAACGCTAGGCCTGGGCGTGCCGCTGGCGGTGTGGTTGCTGCTGGGCGGCGCCGCGGCGTCCGCCGCCAGCGCCCACGTCACGTATTACGGCGGACCCGTCGTCAGTAACCCCAGTGTCGTCGCCGTCTCCTGGGGCCCCAACGTGGACGCCAACGTCGCCAACGGCATGGCGGGCTTCTACAACTCCATTCTGCAGAGTCCCTACCTGGACTGGGTAAGCGAATACTCGACGGTGGGGTTGACGGGCTTTTCCACCCCGGATGCCGGCACCAACCAACGCATTGGCCGCGGCACCTTCTTCGGCCCGGGTAGCTACACCATCATCCCAAGTGTCACCGGGACGTCGCTGTCCAACACCCAAATCCTTACGGAATTGCAGGCGCAAATTGCCGCCGGCAACCTGCCTCCGCCTCGCGTCGACGCAGAAGGGCACCCCAACACCCTCTACATGGTGAATTTTCCGCCGGGCGTCACCATCAGCACCTACTCCGGCGGCACCAGCTGCACGCTTGTGCCCGGGCCCTCCAGCTTCTGCGGCACGACGGACACCCTCACCGTCGGCGCCCTCAGCGTGGGTGTCGGCCTCATCCCGGACCAGAGTCCGGACGGCGGCTGCTTCGGCCTATGTGGGACGGACCCCAACTACTTCAACGACGCCACCGAGGTGCACGCCCACGTGCTTCTCAACCTTGTCACCAACGTCGGGGACGGACTGTGGTCTAGGGGAAGTCCGAGTCTCGTCCAGCCTCCGCTGGCCTGGTACAGCGCGGGGACGGTTGAGCGCCAAGTGGCGGACCTCTGCAACCTCCAGCCGGCCCTCGTCGGGGGCTACACGGTGGAAATGGGCTGGTCCAACCAGCAGGGGGCGTGCGTCTCGGCGCCGGCCAGCCCGCTTCCAGTGTGCACGGCCGGCGTCACCTACTGCCGGCAGTGCAGCGCCACCGACGTCGGCCAAGACGGCGGCTGCACCGGCGCCGCGGCCTTCTGTGAGATGGACGACACCAATGCCTCTTTCGGCGAGTGCGTGGCGTGCAGCGCGGGCCAGGGCTGCTCGGGCACAGCGCCCGTCTGCGCCGTCGGCGGGACGGGGAATGACACCTGCCGCGCCTGCGCCGGGGACGCCGAGTGCACCACCAACGCCGCCGGCTCCTATTGCCAGACGTCCGGGGCGTGTGGCCCCAAGCCGGCGGCCACCGCGAAGGCCTCGGGCGGCTGTTCCAGCACCGGCGGCGCCACAAGTGCCTTCGCCGCGTTGCTGGCGCTGTTGTGGCTCCGCCTTGGCCAGCGGGCGCCAGCTGCCGCGCGCCGCCGGAGTGAAGGTAACGGCCCCCGGCGTCCTGGCGGGCTATGCTTTTAGGAAGCGCAACGGCCCCCCCGGGAACGAAAGCGCCGAGGCGACTGTTGCGGCTGTAGTGCTGTCGCCGGGGCCCCCTCCCGGCCGGCGGAAGGAGGACGTCACGTGCACCGCCGCTGCGTAGTGGGCTTGCTTCCCTTCCTTGTCCTAGCGCAGGCATCGGCCGGGACGCCCCCGTCCACACCCGAGGTGAAGCCTCCGCCAGTCAGCGCGGCGGCGCCTGCGCCCGTCAGCGGAGCCTCTTACTGTCCGGGCGAGTACGCGGATGACTTCTCAGCCCTGTTGCCGAAAACAAGGGAACTGGAACAGCAGGTGGGCGCCTACACCTTCTGCATCCGCACCAGCGCCACCTACGAGTGCCCGTCCTACGGCCCGGACGGCAACCTGCGGCGGAAGAAGGTGCAGGTCTCGGCGCACGGGACGGCCTTCGCCTACCGGCAGCAGGGAGGCGAGACGCTGCTCCTCACCAATGAGCACGTGGCCGAGTGGCCCGCGGTGACGGACGAGGAGCACCCGGTGGACGACGTCCCTCCGGGGTGCAAGCGCGTCGCGGACGCGCTGAAGATTGTCGACAACACCACCGACTCCTATGAAGGCGATGACCTGCCGCTCAGTCGCGTGGTGGTGGACCCCCAGCTGGACATCGCCGTGCTGAAGGCGAAGACGCTGCTGCCCGTCCTCCCGTGGAAAATCGGGCGAAGTGCCGGCCTCAAGGAGAGAAACGTCGTCGACGTGCGCGGTTTCCCCTTGGGCGTCTTCAAGGCCACCAACGTCGGCAAGGTCACCTCGGCCTATGGCCACGACACCTACAAGGACTGGGACCACGACGACTTCGTCGTCGATGCGCTGCTATCCCCGGGAAACTCCGGCAGTCCGGTGTTCGCCATCTCGTGCAAGACGGGGGAGTTTGAATTGGTGGGCGTCTACCATGCTGGCTACACCCGCGGCAGTGCCCTCAACGTCGTCATCGGCATCGACCAGGTGCGGGACTTGATGACGACGCTGAAGCGCACGGCGCGGCCCCGCACCGACGCCAGCCTGCCCCTGGACGCCGCGGCGCGCGCCCGTCTTCTGTCCGCCACGCGCCCCGCCCTGGAGCCGTACTTCCCGCTCGGGGCCCTCACCGCCGCGGTGCGTGTCCGCGCGGACGGCGCCCTCGTCTACGAAGTGCTCGGCCGGGACTTCCCCTTGCGCGTCTACCCGGTGGTGGTGCTGGAGGACTTGCCCGCCCCGGACGCGGAGTGTTTGGCGTTCTGGGCCGCGTCTGGTTTGGCAACCGCCAGGGCCTCAAGGCCTATGCGCACTCGGACTTGGACGCGGACACGCAAGGGCAGCTGGCCAAGCTGCTGGAGGGCCTGCGGCGCGACAGCCTTGCCACGGTGGCCGTCCGGGCGTCGGACCGCGACGCGACCAGCAGCCGGGAGAAGCACGAAGGCACGGAGCGCCTGGAGAAGGTGCTGCAGCGGCTGAGTGCGGGCTACGCTGACGTCGCCCAGGGCGCGATGGAGATGGCCGAGCACCTGGGGCCGCAGCGGGGCGAGCAGGCGGTGGACCTCGCGGCGGCCCTTCTGCCCGTGGCCCCCAGCGGTGGGACGCCCGTCGCAGCCAGGCCGCCGTCGCCCGCCCTCGGGGCCACCACCAGCACGCCGCGTGCGGCAGCGCCCGCACAGCCCTCTCGTCCCACAGCCCAGTAGGCCCCGGCCTGCTGCCGCTGACGCGACGCGATGGGGAAATGCGCACCGCGCCGCCCGTAGAATTGCAAACCTCGCGGAGAGGATTGCCCTGCGGCGGACTGTCCCTGGGGCGCCAGTCTCCGACGGGGAAAGCGGGGCGGCGTGCGGCGCGCCCGAGGCAAGACACCTTCCTCCGTGCGGCGACGCCCGTCGTCAAGCAGGGCGTCGGGGCCCCTTGGTTTGTCCGGCTGGGTGCGCCTGCTGTCGCACCGCCGTTTCTTGCGTTCGTCCACCTTCTTGGCCACGGGCGTCCTGTCTGGTTTCTTCTTCGCGGAGGAGGAGGTGCACATGCCGCAGGCAGGCCATCGGCCACAGCCGTTCCGTCTCCACATTCCGGACGCCGCCCTTCTGGACTTGCGCGAGCGCCTGGCCCGTACGCGCTGGCCGGATGAGGCGCCCCTTCCGCCGTGGTCCACCGGGACCAGTCTCAGTTACCTGAAGGCCCTCTGCGCGTACTGGCAGTCAGGCTTTGACTGGCGCGCGCAGGAGGCGCGCCTCAACGCCCTTCCGCAATTCACCGCCACGGTGCAGGGCATCCACGTCCATTTCCTGGAAGTGAAGGGGAAGCGGCCGGACGCCCTGCCGCTGTTGCTGTGCCACGGCTGGCCGGGCAGCGTCTTGGAGTTCCTCCACCTCATCCCGCTGCTGCAGGACGACTTCACCCTCGTCATTCCGTCCCTGCCCGGCTTTCCGCTGTCGTTCACGCCCGGGCAGCGCCGCCTCAGCATCCCGGACATGGCCGACGTCTTCGCGGAATTGATGACGGACGTCCTCGGCTACCGCCGCTTCGGCGTGCAGGGCGGGGACTGGGGGGCCTCCATCGCGACCCGCCTCGGCTACGGCTACCCGGAGCGCGTCGTCGGCATCCACCTCAACCTTATAAGTTTGCACCGGAATGCCCCGGCCGGGGAGGGCACGGCCGAGGACAAGGCCTACTTCGAGGCGCTGCAGCACTTCCAGGCCGAGGAGGGCGGCTACCAGAGAATCCAAGGCACCCGGCCGCAGACGCTGGCCTTCGCCCTGGCGGACTCCCCGTCCGGGCTGGCGGCGTGGGTGGTGGAGAAGTTCCGGGCCTGGACGGACAACGACGGGGACCCGGCCCAGGCCATTCCGCGCGACGAGATGCTGGCCGACATCAGCCTCTACTGGTTCAGCGGCGCCATCGGCGCTTCCTTCTGGCCCTACTACGCGCGCCTGCACGCGGAGGCGCCCCTCATCCCGGACGAGGCGCGGGTGCAGGTGCCGATGGGGTATGTCCTTTTCCCGAAGGACATTTACCGGCCGCCCAAGTCCGTGGCCGAGCGGGGCTACGCCAACATCCAGCGCTGGACGGTGGAGACGTCCGGCGGCCATTTCGCCGCACTGGAGCGGCCGGACGTCCTGGCCAGAGAGGTGCGGGCCTTCTTCGCCCCGCTGCGGTAGGTAGCCGTTGCGGGTGTTGCCGCGCACTCAAGGGCTGTGGCCCTGCCCAGTGGCGGCGGCCCGCGCGGCTTTGTTGGCGCGGACGCGGGCCAGTGCCTGGGCAAAGCGGGGGTCCGTGCGTAGGGGGTCCCAAGCGGTGTCTGCCTGCATCTCATCGGCCATGGTGAAGCCGTGCTGGATGGCGCCGTCCAGAATCCGGAACGCCTCGTCCGCGTTGCGCTGGGCGGCCGCAAGCGCAGCGCGGTTGTAGACGGCAATCAGCGTCCGGGTGTCCTTGTCCCCGAAGCTGGCGCGGTCGCCGCTTTCCACTGACTTGAGCAGTGCGTCCGCCTCGGAGAAACGTCCCAGGTCGGTCAGAAGAACTGCCAGGTTGTTGGTCGTATCCAGCGTGGAGGGGTGGTTGGGCCCAAGTGTCTTCTGCTGGCCGGCGAGGGCCTCCCGGTACAGGGCTTCCGCCTTCTGGCGTTCTCCCGAGGCTGCCTCGTCCACCGCCAGTTCGCTTTCCAAGAGCAGCGTTTCTGGATGGTCCTTCCCGAGGACGCGCCGGGCGAGGTCGAGCGCTTCGCTTCGAAGCGCGACCGCCTCCGGGAGTTTTCCTTGCTTGGAGCGGATGCTAGCCAGGGACTGAAGGCTGTAGACGACGTCCGGGTGGTCCGGGCCCAGGTTGTGGCGTTTTGCTGCAAGGGCCTCCTCCGCCCACTTGGAAGCCTCCTGCAGCGCACCGGTTTCCGCGAGCACGCTCGCGAGATTCCCCTCAGCTCCCCAGACGTCTCGTCCGTCCTTCTTGGTGCGCGCATAGGCAGCCAGTGCCTCTCTGTACAGAGAAGCTGCCTCTTCCGGGCGCCCCATCTGGTAGACGACACCTCCCAGGGCGGTGAGGGAGCGGAGCGTGCTTTCGTCATCGGGGCCGAGGATGCGCCGCTTTCCATCGAGCGCCCGGCGAGCCAACACCTCCGCTTGCTTGAATTGCCCGAGGTCTTGGTAGTCGAGCGAGAGATTGTGGAACAAGGCAAGCGTCTTGGGATGGTCCGGGCCCACCGCCTTGAGCCGCAGGTCCAAGGCGTTCTCATCCAGCTCAGCGGCTGTCTTCGGCAAGCCCAGGCCCCGGTAGCTGGTTGCCATCGCGCGCATCAGGTCGGCTTGCACTATGGGCTCGCCCTGCAACGTCGAGATGCGTTCCCGGCCGCGGTCGAGCGCCTCGCGGGCCGTCAACTCCCTGCCGCGGGTCTGCTCGGGGTCCAGGCTCCGGAAGAGGCGCAGCTCCCCGGTGAGAAGCTGGTAGAGGATGACGCCGAGTGCGTAGACGTCCGTCCGGGTGTCGATGTCCTGACCGGTGAGGTCCGCCTGCTCCGGGCTCATGTATTCGGGGGTGCCGATGAGGGCGCCGAGCTCGGTATGGAGCGTCTTGTCGGTGAGTCGGTACCCCGTGGCCTTCGCGATGCCGAAATCGATGATTTTGGGTTGCGGCTTTCCGTCCACCAGGGACACCAGAATGTTCGAGGGCTTGAGGTCCCGGTGGATGATGGCCTTCTGGTGCGCGTGCTGGACGCCTTCGCAGACCTCACAGAAGAGCGCGAGTCGAGCGGCGGTAGAGAGCTTGTGGGTGTCACAGTGTTCTGTGATGGGGACGCCCGCCACGTACTCCATGACGAAGTAGGGCCGGCCCTCGGCCGTGCTGCCGCCGTCGAAGACCTTGGCGATGGCGGGGTGGTCCATCACGGCCAGGGCCTGCCGCTCCGACTCGAAGCGAGCCACCACCTGCTTCGTGTCCGGCGGCCAGGCTAGCCTGCCCGGGACGTGGGCCCCCGGGCCATGCTGGCCCCGGGGCAGGGGCGAGGGAGCCATGCGGGACGTCCCCAGGGAACGAAGGCACTTGGCCGCCATCTGCGGGGCGCTCAGCTGCCTCCTGCTGCTTTCAGCCGGCGTGGCCAGGGCCGAGGGCGCGGACGCCGGGACGCCAGCGCGAAACTCAGGCACCGTCACCTACGACGGTGAGCCCATCATCACCTTCACCGGTCAGGTGTTTGGCTACTCGCCGCAGCGGCGCGCGGCGGACATCACCGAGCGCCTCGACCGGATGCTGTCCTCCCCCCTCTTCCGCGTCCAGGACGTCCGTGTCGAGGACCATGAGAACGTCAGCATGCTGTACTGGAAGAGCGACTTTCTCTTCGCGCTGACCGACGACGACGCGGCCGCGGCGCGTACCACGCGCGCCCAGCTCGCCGCCCGGACGGTGGAGGCCCTGGGCGCTGCGGTGGACCGCGCCGCGGCGGCGCGGACGCCGAAAAGTCTACTCGTCGACGCGGGCTACGCGCTGGTTGCCACGGCGGTGCTGGTGCTGGCCATCCTCGCGGTCAACTGGGCCGTCCGGCGCGGTCGCGGGCGGCTGGAGGCGTGGTTCCGGCTGGCCGGCAGGAAGCTGCACAGCTACAGCACGGTGGAACGGCTGGCGGCGCTTGCCGTGGCCCTGCTGGGCGTCGTCCGCGTCGTCGTCATCCTGCTGCTTCTCTACGCCTACATCCCGACCGTCTTCCGCCTCTTTCCCTGGACGCACAGCTGGGGCGCGACGCTGCTCAACTGGGCCATTGACCCGGTCATCGCCATGGGCAACGCGCTGGTGCGCTACCTGCCCAACGTCTTCATCATCGCCCTCGTCCTCATCGTCTCTCAGGGGCTGGTGCGGGTCCTGAAGGCGCTCTTCGAGGAGATTGGCGCGGGGCGCATTTCCGTGTCCGGCTTCTACCCGGAGTGGGCGCAGCCCACCTTCCAGCTGGTGCGGGCCCTGGTGGTGGTGATGACGGTTGTCATCATTTTCCCCTACCTCCCCGGGGCGAGTTCCCCGGCCTTCCAGGGCGTCAGTATTTTCCTGGGCGCCTTACTCACCTTCGGCAGCAGCTCAGCCATCTCCAATCTCTTTGCGGGCGTCATCCTGACGTACACCCGGGCCTTCCAGGTGGGCGACCGGGTGCGGGTGGGGGACAGCTACGGGGACGTCATCGAGAAGTCCCTCCTCGTCACCCGGGTGCGCACCATCAAGAACGAGGAGGTGGCCATCCCCAACGGCATCGTCATGGGAATGCACATTGTGAATTACACGGCCGCGGTGCGGGGCAAGGGTTTGCTTCTGCACACCTGCGTCACCATCGGCTACGACGCGCCCTGGCGGAAGGTGCATGAGCTGCTCTTGTCAGCGGCCCAGGCCACGCCCCGCATCCTCAAGACGCCCGAGCCCTTCGTCTGGCAGAAGAGTCTGGACGACTTCTACGTCACCTACGAATTGAACGCCGCCACGGACCACGCCGAGGTGCTGGACGACACCTATGCGGAGTTGCACAAGGCCATCCGCGACGCCTTCGACAAGGCCGGCGTGGAAATCATGTCCCCCCACTACGCGTCCCTGCGGGATGGAAGCCGGAGCACCGTCGTTCCGCCCAAGTGAAGCCCTTTCTGATTGAAGAGCCGACCGGTGGCCGCTAGGCAACCGCTGCGCACTTCGGTTCTACTGCGGGGTGCTGCAAAGGGGGTTTTCAATGGCTGCAATCCCTGATTCCGTGGTGGCGCCCGGGGCGGTCCGCGCCCGTCCACTTCCTCGCTGGGCGGTGCTTGGCGCCGTCTTCGGCCTGGTGAGTGCGGCCTCCATCGCGCTTTGGGGGCCGATTGGCGTCTCGGGGACGTACCCGCGCCTCATCGGCGCGCTGCTCCGGCAGGTCGCCCCGGGCTACGCGGGGGCCAACACCTACCTGGTCAAGTTGGGCGACTTTGCCAAGCCGGAAACCTTCCTGGTGCTGGGCCTGTTGATTGGCGGCTTTCTGGCGTCGCGCTTCGCGCCAAAGCGCGCCCCCAAGTTGGAATTCATCCGCGCGGGCGAGACCAGCGCCCTTCTGCGCTACCGCGACGCCTTCCTCGGTGGCGTCCTCATCATCTTCGGCGCCCGCCTCGCCGGCGGGTGCACCAGCGGGCATATTATTTCCGGCATCACCCAGCTGTCGGTGAGTGGCCTCCTCTTCGGCGCCGCTGTCTTCGCCTCCGGCATCTTCACCGCCCGACTCCTGCAGAAAGCAGGGCGCTAGCCATGGACCAGCTTTCTGCGCTTCTGGTGGGGGTGGCGATGGGCGCGCTGCTGCAGCGCGTCGGCGCCTCCAGTCCCGCCCTCATCGCCCGCAACTTGCGGCTGGAAAACCTCTCCATCATCAAGTTCATGGCCACCACCATCGCCGTCGGTAGCGTGGTGGTTTACCTGGCCGGCCTCTGGCTACCGATGCACCTCGACATCCGGCCGGCCTACGTCCTGGGCGTGGTGGGGGGCGGCCTCGTCTTCGGCGTCGGCTTCGCCGTTGGCGGCTTCTGCCCCGGCACCTGCGTCGTGGGCCTCGGCGAGGGGCGCAAGGACGCCGTGTTTGCGCTTCTGGGCGGCGTCTTCGGCGCCCTTGTCTTCACCCTCTTCTTCGACGCGCTGCTCGCCCCGTTGGTGAAGGTGATGGACCTGGGCAAACTTACCCTGCCCGGCATGCTGCACCTGCCGGCGCTGGTGGTGGCGGTACTGCTGGGCGCCGTCTTCCTCACCGCCGTCGCTTGGCTACCGACGGAGAGGCGCCGCCGGGCTGGCTGAGGGCCGGGGCGCTTTACTTGTAGTAGACGGCGTCCTCCGGCAACTTCTCCACCTGGTAGTCGAAGCGCTTGGCCGGGAACACCGGGCGGGGCTTGCTGTCGATGTAGGCCGCCAGCTGCTGCGCCTCCTCGTCGCTGAGCGAGCCGGGGGCGTTGTAGGGCATGCTGTGGCGGAGGTAGCTGGCCAGCGCGTAAATGCGGGCCGCTCCGGCGCCGTCGTTCCAGGAGCGCGGGCCCCACAGGGGCCCGGGTTTAATCCCGCCGATGTCCACGCCCTGCCCGTCAGCGCCGTGGCAGTTGGTGCATTTGTCCCGGAAGAGGCGCCGGCCGCGGCGCGGGTCAAGCCGTCCAACCGGAATCCGGTGCTCTTGCGGAATGCGCCAGCCGCGCCAGGCGCGCGTTTCCTCGGCCGTCACCCCGTCCGAAAGCCAGCGCAGGTAAGCGGCCAGGGCCCGGACTTCGGGGGCAGCGGCGTCCGGGTGGGGGGCGCGGTTCTCGTGGTTTTGGCTGGCGTCCGCGCGCAGTGCTGTGGCGTTGAGGCTGCGCAAAAAGCAGCCCACCACCCGTTCTTCCAGCGAGAAGGGGCGCCCGGAGCGGCGGTTGTATTCGGGGAAGACGGCGGCGATGCCCACCAGCGGAAGCGCACCCTGCTTCTGTCCGGCATTCAGGTGGCAGTTCCCGCACGACAGCGCATTGCCGACGCTGCCGGGCGCGACCTTGCTGGTGTCGAGGAACAGCAGGTAGCCCTGCCGGATTTCCTCCGCCAGGGCCGGGTCGGCCGGCAGCGCGTCGTGCTCGGGGTCGCGCACCCGGGCGTCGATGTCGCCAATGGGTGCCGAGGCTGGCACCAGCCGCGCGCCGGGCGGCACAGCGGGCGTCAGCGACGGGCCGGCGTCGCCCTGGCCGCGGACCGCCGCCGGAACGGCGCAGAGCGCCGCGAGTGCCCCCGCCAGCAGCGCGGCGCCCTGGGGCTGGCGCCGCGCGGCTGGGCCGACACCACTCAAATCAGCGGCATCATCTTCCAGCCGGAATCCATCGCCGCCTGCAGGGCGCCGACGCCGGCGGGGACAATCATGAAGCCGGGAAGCATGTTGGCCTTCCACTCCGCCAGTGTCGCCGCGGGGTGCGCCCATCCCCATCGCCATCATCCCGGCGAAGGCGGCCAGCGCGTTGTGGCACACCATGAAGACGGCCCCGCGCTTCAGGCAGGCCTCGCCACTCCAGTCCTGGTAGACGTTGCCGCCGGCGCCCGGGTCACCGTCGAAACTCATCGACGTCTCCGCCTTGTAATAGACGTTGGCCTTCTCCGGGTTGCCGGCCGCGTCCTTCATGCCGAAGGCGGCGCCGAAGGGGTACTTGGCCCACATCGCGTCATTCAGGGAGAGGATGATGGACGGCCCGTACAGCACCGCGGCGATGGCCATGTTGCCTTTGCCCCAGCTGTAGGAGAATTCGCCGGCATTCAGGCTGTTCTGGATGTGGATGTAGAGGCTGGCCAGGCCGGGGATGATGAGTTTCGGCTCCGCCGACTGGTAAACCAGTTTGTGCGGCTTCTTGACGCTCATCACTGCCCAGAATTTTTTCGAGTCGTAGTCGGTCGGCTTGAGCACCGGAAAGTGCACCGCGGACGGCGGTGGTGGTGGCGGCGGCGGTTTGGCCGGCTTCGCCCGGTGCGTCGTCGGCCCTGGCGCTGGTGCTGGTTAGTGCCACCGCGCCGGCAGCGGCGAGCGCGTGACGCAGGAAACTGCCTCTCGTCATTTCCATGGCGACCCTCCCGAATGTGGAACGCCGGACCTGACGCTTGGTCGGAGCCCGGGCGTGCACACGGTAGAGTGTCGGCGCGGCGGCCGACAAGCGACGCCGGTTGAAACCCGCGGGCTGCCGTTTTGCCGCACGGCGTCGGAGCTGGTTTGCCCGCTCCCCAGCCGAGGGGGTACTGATGGCTTTTTCCATCTCCGGGGGATTTCCGATGAATGCCGTCCGCGCCGCTCCGTTCGCCGTCGTCGTCCTCGCGCTGCTCGCCTCCACCGCCTTCGCTGCCCCCGGGGACGCCAACCCGGTGGCCGGAATGAAGGAGGGCAAAATCGTCTTCGACATCACAGAGGGCGACGGAAAGGCGTTGCTGGTCCGCATCGAGTCGATTGAGGAGACGCGGCAAGACCTCCTCAAGCAGGGGATTACGCCACGCTTCGTCCTCTCCTTCCGCGGCCCGGCCACACTCCTGGTCCAGAGCGACATGGAGAAAGTGAAGCCGGAGAACCGCCCCTTCGCTGGACAAATCACCGCACTGCTGGCCCAGATGGCCAAGACGCCGGGCGTCGAGAGCCTGGAACAATGCGGGGTCGCCATCCGCCACATGGGCACCAAGGCGGAAAACGTCGTCCCGCCCATCAAGGTGGTGGCGAACAGCTTCGTCACCATCATGGCCTGGGAGGTCAAGGGGTACGCCTACATCCGGGCGTAAGCAGCCGGCCCCGTCAGTCCACGGCCACTCTCGCCGGGGACAGCCTGCAGCCGGGAGGCGCGCCGCGCGCCCTGTCAGCCGCCGTAGCTGGACCGCAACAGGAAGTAGATGGCGACGCCGGTGACGCTGACGTACAGCCAGATGGGCCACAGCACGCGGGTGACGCGCGTGTGGCGTGCAAACTGACGCCGGAAGGCGAACCAAAACGCGGTGAGGGCCAGTGGCACCACCGTCGCCGACAGCACCACGTGCGTCGCCAACACGCACAGGTATAGCGTCCGCAGCGCCCCGGTCCCGGCGTAGCGCGTGTCCCCGTGTACCGCGTGGTAAATTAAATAGCTGACGAGGAAGAGGGACGAGGCGGCAAAGGCGCCCACCATGAAGAAGCGGTGCACGCGCCAGTTGCGGCGGCGGATGGCCACGTAGCCCGCCACCAGCAGCGTCGCCGCCAGTGCATTCAAGGAGGCATTCACCCCGGGAAGGAAGGAGACGTCCGCCCCGGTGGTGACGGCCCCGTGCCGCAGCACCAATAGGTAAGTCAGTAGCGACAGCGCCGCGGCGGACACCACCGCGTTGAAGGCGAAGAAGCGGCGGTCGGCCGAGACGTCCTTGGTGCCGGGGGCAGGGTAACTGGTGGGCGGGGGCATGGGGCCGTCCTCCTCTACCAGGCGGCGTGCCCTGGCGCACGGGGTGCACGGGGGCCGTCTTGCTCCGCTGGGCAACTTCGGGAGGGCGTGGCCGCAGCGGCCCGCCGCCTTCTGGCCGTTGCAATAGGCCCCCCGGGCGCTCTCGACGTCTGTCCTCGCGGGGGGTGGCCCTGCTAGTCACTGCCTTCCGGGGGGCCGGGTGTCGTCCCCCGAGGAGTTTTCGCCATGCAGCCTGGCCGAATGTGGTGCCGTGTTGCCGAGGCGCGGGTGGGCGCGCGCTGGGGCCCGTGCTGCGCCGTCCTCCTGTGTGCCTGCGCCAGCGTCTCGCAAACCGGAACCCAGAGCGCGCTGATGCAGGCCACCGGCGCCAAGACCAGCGCGCTTCAGCTGCGGGCGACCCAGAAACATGCTCGCCCTGCAGTTGCCCGGCATCTTCGAGACCGCCGCGGATGCTATTTCGGCCCAGGCCACCGACCCCGCGCTGCGAAGGCGGGCGCTGCTGTGGAAGATGGAAGTCGTGCCAGCCTTTTACCAGGCCCTCTTCAACACGGACCCGCTGGCCGCCGCCCTGGACACCCTCGCCCTGTGCATCCAGCTGGACCAGTACCTGGAGGCGCCCGACGTCCAGAAGCAGTTGGCGCCGCTGCAGTCGCTGGCCATCCAGGCCGCCAAGCAGGCGCGCCGGCGGGCGGAAGACGAGATGCGACTGTTGGCCGCCACACCCGCGGGCTTCGAACGGGCCCTCACCGTCATGGACGGTTGGGCCAGGGCCCATCCCATCACCGGGCCTCTCTCCTCGCGTCCCTCCCCGTTGGGCTACCTGGCGGAGCTGGTGGCAGCCGCCGGGAAGGATGTCAGCGTCTTCCAGGTGGTGGGAACATCCCGGCGACGGTGGGGGACCTCGCCACTCGGATGGACATCTACAGCGCCTACCTGCCCAAGGCGGTCCGCTGGCAGGCGGAACTGGTGGCGGATGAGCTCCGGGACCAGGGCGAAATCGAGCGGGCGATGGCCACCCTGGTGTCCCTGCAGAAGGCCGCCGACCGGTTCAACCAGGCCGTCTCGCCTGACTTCCTCCAGCAGGCGCTGGCCAGGGCCAACGGGCCGACATGCAGACGCTGCGACAGCAGACGCAAGCCTACGTGACGAGCGAGCGCGAGGCGGCCCTGGCTGGGGTTGACATGGAGCGGCGCGCCGTCATGGCCGACGTCGACAAGCAACGGGTGGCGCTGCTTCAGGAAGTCGACGCCCTCCGCAAACAGGTGCGTCAGGACGCGGATGAGCTGGCCAGCCGCATCATCTGGCGCGGCGCGGTGGCCGCCGCGGTCCTCCTCATCCTCGCCGCCATCCTCACCAGCTTGGCGCTGCGCCACGCGATGAAGGCCAGGGCCTGAAAGACGAGTCCCCACGCACGTCCACGCTTCTCGGCTAGCCCACATTCACGGCGGAGACGGACCCTTCGTGCCCAGCACGGCCGGGAGAAGCCTTCGCGTGTATTCTTACGTCGAGGAGAACAGTCTTGCGCGTTTTGCACGTCGTTCCAACGCTCTTCGACGAGAAGGAGGGAATCCTCGGCGGCGCCGAGCGCTACGCGTGGGAATTGGCCCGGCACCATGGCCGCCCGGGTGGACACCACCCTCCTCAGCTTCGGCCTCCGCGACCGGGAGGAACACGTCGGCCCACTGCGCGTGCGCGTCCTGGCCCACCCCTGGAAAGTCCGGGGGAGCCAGTTCAATCCCTTCAGCCTCCGCGTGGTGCCGGAACTGCTCCGCGCCGACGTGGTGCACTGCCACCAGCAGCACGTGCTTGTGTCTAGCGTCTCGGCGCTGGTGTGTCGTGTCACCGGCCGGAAAGTCTTCTCGACCGACCTCGGCGGCGGAGGCTGGGACATCTCCAGCTACGTCAGCACGGACCGCTGGTTCCACGGCCACCTGCACATTTCTGAATTCAGTCGGCGTGTCTTCGGCCAGGCCAACCTGGCGCGGGCCCGCGTCATCTTCTCCGGGGTGGACACGGACAAATTTTCGCCCGTTCCCGCCGTCGCCAGGACGGGCGGCGTCCTCTTCGTCGGCCGGCTGCTTCCGCACAAGGGCATCGACCGCGTCTTGGAGGCCCTCCCGCCGGACCTTCCCATGGACATCGTCGGAAGGCCCTACGCCCCGCAATACCTGACGGTGCTGCACCAGCTGGCGTCCGGCAAGCAGGTGACGTTTCACCATGACTTCGACGACGCCCGGCTACTCGACGTCTACCGGCGGGCGCGGTGCATCGTCCTGGCAAGCCTTTACAAGGACCGGTACGGGAATGAGACCAACATTCCGGAGCTGATGGGGCAAAGCCTGTTGGAAGGCATGTCCTGCGGAGTCCCCGCCCTCTGCACCGACGTCGCCGCCATGCCCGAGTCGGTGGTGGATGGTGTCACCGGCTTCGTCGTACCGCCGGGGGACTTGGACGCCATGCGGGCAGCGCTGGTGGAATTGTGCCGCAACGACGCCCGGGCCGTTGCCATGGGCGCGGCGGGCCGCAAGCGCATGGTGGAACATTTTGGCTGGCCCGCCGTCGTGCAGCGGTGCCTGGAGGCCTACCAGGAAAAGGCGACGACGGCGGTGCCGCTCCAGGCGCATTCACGCCCCGAAACCAAGCCAGGGGCACCGTCGGTTTGAACCGTCAGCGCGCCGCGGGACCGCTGGCGTCTGCCTTCAGTCGCCGGACCACCTCCAACGCCTGTTCCACGTGGGCCCCGGCCAGAAGCTGCGCCGAAAACGCCATCCGGACGGTGCCACCTGCGTCAATGACGAATGTCACGCGGCCGTCCAGAAGGCCCAAGGTGCGCCCCACGCCGTAGGCCTTCCGCGTCGTCCCCCCGGGGTCACTCAGCAGCGCGAAGGGAAGCCGTCTGTTTTCAGCAAAGGCGCGGTGCGAATCCTCGGAGTCCGAACTAATCCCGGCGACGCTGGCCCCCGCTGCCACGAAGTCTTCGTACGCGTCGCGGAAGGCGCACGCCTCCAGCGTGCAGATGGGCGATTCGTCCCGGGGGTAGAAGAAGAGGACGACCGGCCCGCTGGCGCGCAGGGCGTCCAGCGTCCAGACGCGTCCTTTGGAGTCCTTCAGGCTGAATGCCGGCGCCGCGGTCCCGGGCTGAACCATGCTGCCTAGGATGCCCCAAGCCGTCCCGGGTTACCCGCGCCGGGAATTGCCCTTTCGCCACGGCCCCCTGGCGCCACCCCCCAGGGCCCCGGGCCCTTTTGGGACTGCCCCTCGGGAGAGTGGCGGTCCCCAAGGGGGAGAGGCCTCACGTCGCAGGCGTGCGCAGCTGGGGAAGCCGCTGGCGCGTCTGCAGCGCCGGGAGAAAGAGGTCCCCGACGCGCTCCAGCCGCTTGGGGAGGGTGCGGAGGTTGAACTCCCCGGGAACGAGGGATGTCGTCACCTCGTCCCAGTGCAGGGGCGTGCTGGCCGGCCCACCCTCCACCGCCCGCAGGGAGTAGGGGGCCACCATGGTTTTCAGCCGGCCGTTTTGCTCGCAGTCCAGGTACAGGCGGCCCCCGCGCTTCTTCAGGGCGCGCTCGCGGGTGGCCAGCGTGGGGAACTTCTGGGTCAGCACCTCCCCCACCGCCACCGCGAAGCCGTAGGACGCCTCGAAGGTATGGCCGGGGGCCAGGGGGACGAAGACGTGCAAGCCGCGCTTGCCGGACGTCTTCGGCACAGAAAGTAGCTTCACCTCCTCCAGCAGGGCGCGCAGCGCCTGGGCCAGCTGTACCAGGGGGGCCAAGTCCTCGCCGGCCGGGTCAAAGTCGAAGACCACCCAGTCCGGCGAGTCCAGGCTGGCAAGCCGGCTGGACGTCATGTGCAGGGTGAGGGCGGACTGGTTGGCCAGCCAGGCCACCGTCTCCGGCCTGTCCACCACTATTTGTTCCAGCCGGCGCTCCTCATGCTGCACCGTCGCCCGCGTCACCCAGGGCGGCGCCCCCTTGGCGTCATGGCGGAAGAAGCCCGGGGCTGAAATGCCCTGCGGCCACTGCTGAAGCGACAGGGGCCGGCCCTCCAGCGCGCGCACCACCAGGGGCGCCACGGCGTCGTAGTAGCCGCGCACGTCCGCCTTGGTGAGGCCGGACTTGGGGAAAAGGACGCGGTCCGGGTGGGTGCAGGGCACCAGGGTGGCACTTGCGGCGGCGGGCGCTGGGTCCGCTGCGGCCGGACGCGCGGGCGTCTTCTTCTGCTTCGCGCTGGGGGGGCTGTCTTCCGCCACGTCTCTCCCCGTCTCGGCCGGTGTCTTGTCCTCCCGGAGGCCCTGGAAGGAAGGGTGGCGCAGCCGGCCGTCGCGCGTCCACTCGCTGAAGCGTACCTGCGCCACCAGGCGGGGGCGCACCCAGTGGACGCCCCGCATGTTCGGCGGGTCGCGGACGGCCGGCGCCTCCACTTCGTCCGCCCGCAGCTGGCGAAGCAGCTGCGTCCGTACCTTGTCCGTAAAACCCGTCCCCACCTTGCCGGCGTAGGTGAAGCCCTGGGCGTCGCGCTTGGCCACAAGAAGGGCGCCAATCTCCGGGGCACCCTTGGACTGGGGCGTCCAGCCGACAATGGGCAATTCCTCGCTGCCCAGAAGCTTCAGCTTCAGCCAGTCCGCGCTGCGCTTGCCCACGTAGGCAGAACCCCGCCGCTTGGCCAGAAGCCCCTCCCAGTGGTGCTTCTGGGCCACGGCCAGCGCCTCCTCCTGGGTACCTTCCACGCGCGAGGCCAGTTCCAGGGGGAGACGGGCATTGGCCAGCACGGACTCCAGCAATTCCCGGCGTTCCTCCAGGGGACGCGTCCGCGTGTCCTCCCCGTCCAGCCACAGCAAGTCAAACACCACGTACCGGTGGGTGGCCCTCGCGTCTCCCAGCGCCTGAAAGCGGGACGTCCCGTGCGCGTCCAGGGCCACAATTTCCCCGTCCAGCACCACTTCCCCCACCGTCAATGTCCGAAGGGCTTCCGGCAGGAAGGCGAAGCGGGCGGCGAAGTCCAATTCGTTGCGTGAACGCACCGCCACCCGGCCGCCGGACAGCGCCGCCAGGGCCCGGTAGCCGTCGTACTTCACTTCGTACAGGTAGCTGGACGCCGGGGCGGCCCGGCCGTCCGCCAGGACGGCCAGCATGGGCGGCCACACCTTCTGCAGCAGGGCCTCCGGGGCCGGGTGGGGCCCGCGCAGGGTGGCCTTCCTCTCCGGCCCCCGCGTCAGCCGCCTGCCGGAGGCCACGGACTCCGGGCGCTCGGCCTCCACGTCGTACCCCGGGCGCTGCGTGCCGTCCTTGGCCTTCATGCACAGCCACTGGGCCTTGCCCCCCTGGGGCCGCGTCCGAATTAGGTGCCAGCCGCCCAGAAGCTTCTCGCCCGTGCAAAAGCACGTGCAGGTGGCCCTTCTTCCGCATGGCAGTGGCCTGGCCGGGTGGCACGGTGGTGTACGTGCCCCTGTCCCACAAAAGGCTGTCCCCGGCGCCGTACTCGCCCTCGGGAATGCGCCCTTCAAAGTCCCCGTAGGCCAGCGGGTGGTCCTCGGTTTCCACGGCCAGCCGCTTGACGGACGTGTCGTAGCTGGGCCCCTTGGGAATGGCCCAGCTGGCCAGCGCCCCGTCCATTTCCAGGCGCAAGTCGTAGTGCAACCTTGTGGCGTCGTGCTTGTGGACGACAAACCGGGCGGGTGCTTCGGCCTTGCGCGCCTTCGCCCGCACCTTGGGCGCGGGCTCGGGCGTGCGCCCAAAGTCGCGCTTCTTCCGGTAGGTGGCGAGGCTGTCTCGCCGCTTCGCTTTGGGGCGCTTGGGCAAGGGCAGGGGGGCCGCCCGAAACGCTACCGCGGGGCGGCAGCGTTCCGGTAGGCGTCCCCGTCAGGCCCTCCGTTTTGGCGGGTGCCCCTCGGGGCTGCTTACTTCACGTCGCCGGCGGTGATGATGACGTCGTCCTTGTCCGCCTGGATGGTGGCCCAGCCGCACTCGGTGCGGGCGCCCGTGGCGTCAAACCGGCAGCCCCACAGGGCCTTCGCCGCGGCGGCGCACTGCCCGGCATTCAGTTCCGTCACGTACCAGCCCGCGCCCGGCGCCTTGCCCCAGGTGTTGTTGAGGCCGTAGACGGCCGTCAGCATGCCGCCCTTGAAGGTGCCGTTGCCGTTGATGCAGGGGAAGGTGACGTTGGCATAAATGTACGTCACCTTGTCGTCGTCGTCGTAGGTGTACTCGGCCGCCTCGGCGCTACCGTCCAGGTCCACGTCCACGGACTCAATCCACGTCGGGTCGCTGTCGGTTGGGGAATTCGCCGTGTTGACGGACAGGTTGGCATGGCCGGCGGTGGTGGTTTGGCTGGCCGTTGCGGGGGGCGGCTGACTGGCCCGGGCCACGGCGGCGGGGTTCAGCTTCACGTCCGGCCCGGCAGACTTCGCACTCGCGCTGCTGGCCGTGCCAGTGGAGCTCTTCGTCTCGGCGCAGGCGGCCAACAGCCCCGCCATTGCAACAGCCACTGCAAACGTCGTCGTCTTCATGGACTCGTCTCCGTGTGCTGGAAGTATTGGTTGCGGCGCGCTTCCTACCCCTTCGCAGG
Organism: uncultured delta proteobacterium; assembly: GCA_963760425.1. Lineage (GTDB taxonomy): Bacteria > Myxococcota > Myxococcia > Myxococcales > Myxococcaceae > JADGRA01. Next base: position 100,771 of record CAVXCY010000018.1, read on the forward strand.
GCCGGAGGCATTGCAACGTTTTGGCGCTGCGGGACGGAGAGCTAGGGGTACGGGGCGCCGCCGTCAAGGGCTTTCGACGCGCGCCACCCAGCCGCCCGCAAACCATGCGCCCAGTGTCCGAAAGGCTTCGCCAGCGGCGTCATCTGCCTCGCTGAAGGCCTCGCACACCTCGGCCAGGCTACGGCCGCCCTGGGCCCGGGCCACCGCCTCCGCCTCCGCCGCAGGAAGCCCGCGGTGCAGCACCTGGTAGCCCGTGCGCCAGACGGCCACGGACACCGCCTGCGCCTCGACGGGCGGGTGCGTGTCGCGGCCCGCCTCGAGGGCGTCCCACAGGGCAAGCACGTCATGCTGCAGCGCCACCACCCGGAAGGCCGGGATGAAGTGCAGGCGTGCCTCCGCAGCCGCCTCGCCGAGGGCCCCCAGCGCTTGCTGCCCGACGGGTGCTGCGTCCTTGGCGGTGAAGGCCTGGGCCAGGGCCCACTCCAGCCGGGCGAGGTCCGCCTCATCCCCGCGTGGGCCGGGGTGCTGCGCAAGGAAGTCTGCCAAGGTGACGGCCAAACTGGCCAATGTCGGAGGAGGCACTGGGGTGGGCGTCTGCGTAGACGCGGGCAAGTTCCAGGAAGCCGTCGTCTCCCAGCAGGCGGTGCAGGTTGGGAAAGTCCGCCCGCAGCGCATCCGCCAGCCGGGTGCGGTACATGCCCGCGTAAATGCCCGCCCGGGCGACGGCGTCCAGCGGCGCATGGGGGGCAATGCTGGACAGAAGCTGCTCTGCCGGCACCGTGTCCGGCGCCGCAATGGCCCGGGCCAGCAAGTCCTGCAGCTGCTGCAGCTTCACGCCGCCTCCCGGACGGCTGCCTCGGCCACGGCACGTGCCCGCGTGGACTCCTCCAAAAGGCGCGAAAGCGGCGGGATGTGTTCATCCCATTCAATCAGGGTGGTGACGGGGCCGAAGCGGCGCACCGCCTCGCGGTACAGCGCCCACACCGGGTCCGTCACCGGGCTGTCATGCGTGTCCAAAAGGTGCGTCCCGTGGTCCTGGTACCCGGCCAGGTGAAACTGCCCCACGCGGTCCACCGGAATGCCCTTCAGGTAGGCCTCGGCGTCGAAGCCGTGGTTGCGCGCGCTGACGTAGATGTTGTTGACGTCCAGAAGAATGCCGCAGTCGGCGCGGGCGGCCACTTCGGAAAGGAAGTCCCATTCCGTCAGGGTGGAGGTCGGAGAACGTTAGGTAGCTGGAGACGTTCTCCAGAAGGATTTGCCTTCCAAGCGTGTCCTGCACCTGCCCCACCCGCGCCACCACGTGCGCCAGGGACTCCTCGGTGAAGGGCAGCGGAAGCAAGTCATGCAGGTACCGGCCGCGGTGCGTGCCCCAGCACAGGTGGTCTGACACCCACGCCGGCTCCACCCACCGGGCCAATTCCTTCAGCTGCTTCAGGTGCTGCTTGTCCAGGGGGTCCGGCCCGCCGATGGAGAGGGAGACGCCGTGCAGCACCACCGGTAACTTTTGGCGCACCGCCTCCAGGACGGCGCGCGGGCGCCCGCCCTGCAGAAAGAAGTTCTCGCTGATGGCCTCCACCCAGTCCACGGGCACGTCTCCGGAGAGGAAGTCGGAGAAGTGCTCGCTTCGAAGGCCAATGCCGTGGCCCAACCGGGGCAGTGCGAGGGACATGGGAGAGCTGGCGAGTGTCCTACCAAAAAAGGGACGCCGGACCTCGGACTCCCGAAAAGCCACGGTGGCTTTGGAGAGAAGAAGGCCCGGCGTGCCCGGGGTTTCCGTTTGCAAACACCCGCCAAGCGAGGCGGGCCGGGAGGCTTAGCTCTTCTTCGCCTCAGGCGGGACGACCTTGCCGCCCTTGGCGGTGCAGTCCTTCTCCGTCGGGGTGTAGCTCCAGCCGGTGCCCTTGCAGCTGTTCTTCCCGGCGCAGCTGTTCTTAGCGCCAGCGCAGGCACCCGTGCCCTTGCAGCTGTTGACGCCAGAGCACTTCACACCCTTGCTGGCGGCAGGAGCCGGGGCGTCCCCGGCGAAGGCGCCGGCGGCAAACAGGGAGGCAACGGCAGAGGCGATGACGGCGCCCTTGAGGGTCTTCTTCATGGTGTGTCTCTTCTCCTGGAAAAAGTTGGGAATGGCAGCGTGGCACCTGGACTTCGCACGGGCCCCAGGCGGGGAGGGGCTTTTACTACCTCGGGACGCCAGTGCGCACCCCGAAAGCCGTGGCTTGTGTACGGATGGTGCCCGGGAACGGTTTCCGCGTTACACGCCGTCCGGGCCTCGCGGGAGGGTAGGCTGCCCGGCCGCCATGTCCCCCTCCCGCTGGCTTTTGGCCGACGCCGTTCTGTGGAATGGCCAACTTTTGCGGGGGGCGGCGGTGGAAGTTTCCCCGGACGGCTTCCTGCTGTCCGCAGGGCCCCTGCCCCCGGGCGCCCCAGTGGAACGCCTGCCCGGGCGGCTATTGCTACCGGGCCTGGTGGACGTGCACAGCCATGCCTTCCAGCGCACCCTGCGCGGCCGCACCCAGGCGCGCTCCCCGGACGTCGAAGTAGACGACTTCTGGACCTGGCGCGAGGCCATGTACCGGGCCGCCATGACGCTGGACCCGGAAGGCGTCTACGTCGCCTCGCGTCAGTGCTTCCTGGAAATGGCCCTGGCTGGAATTACGTCCGTCGGGGAATTCCACTACCTGCACCACCAGCCGGACGGCAGGCCCTACGCGGAACCGCTGGAACTGGCGTTGCAAGTCATCCGCGCCGCGCGTGACGTGGGGCTGCGCATTGTGCTGCTGCGCGCGGGCTACACCCGGGCCGGCTACATGGCCCCGCCCAACCCGCGCCAAGTCCGCTTCTACGACGCCACGCCCGAAGCCTGGTTGCGCGCTGCGGCAGACCTCCGGACCCGGACGGCCCAGGACGCCCTGGTGACGGTGGGCATTGCCCCCCACAGCGTCCGCGCGGTGCCCCGGGCCTGGCTGGAAGCTGCCGTCGCGTCCGGAGAGCCGCTCATCCACATGCACGTCGCCGAGCAGCCGGAGGAAGTGGTGGTGTGCCAGGCGGAGTACGGCCGGCGCCCGGTGGAGTTGCTGGCGGACGTGGGCCTATTGGGCGAAGGCTTCACCGCCGTGCACGCCGTCCACACGCTGCCGCACGAACGGGAACTGCTTCGCGAGGCCTCCGTGTGCGCCTGCCCCAGCACGGAGAGGGACTTGGGGGACGGCGTCCTGGCGGCGGACGGCATGGCCCGCGCCGGCGCCCGCCTCTGCATTGGGACGGACAGCCAGGCCACCCTGGACTGCTTCGACGAGTTGCGCATGCTGGAGGGCAGCCTCCGGCTGACGCGCGGGCGCCGCGCGGTGCTGGACGCGCCGGAGGGGCCGGACGGCCTTGGACAGCTATTGCTGGCCATGGCTTCGGAGAATGGCGCCCGGGCCCTCGGGCTACCCACCGGCGTGCTGCGCGCGGGCGCCCCGGCCGACATGTGCACGGTGGACTTGAATCACCCCAGTCTTGTCGGCGCCCCGGCCAACGCCCTTCTCGCCTCCGTCGTCTTCTCCGCGGAGGCCGCGGCGGTGCGGGACGTGGCGGTGCAGGGCCAGTGGGTGGTACGCGACGGGCGCCACCCGCTTGGCCGAAGCCAGTGCCCGGGCCTATGGCGAATTGTGCCGGAGGGTGTTTCAGGCGTGAATGACGTCCAAGCCCAGCTGGAAAGCACGCTGCGGGCGCTGGTGGGCTTCGACACCACCAGCCGTCTTTCCAATAGGCCCCTCATCGACTGGGTCGAGCCGCGGCTGGCTGCCCTGGGCTTCTCCTGTGAAAGACACAGCTACCGGGACGACGCTGGGGTGGAGAAGTACAACCTGCTGGCCCTGCCCGCGGGCGGCGGGACGCCGGAACTGGCCTTGGTGGGCCACACGGACTGCGTCCCCTATGACAGCGCCTGGGCCGAGGCCCTCAGTCTTACTGCCAAGGACGGCAAGCTGTACGGGCGCGGCGCCTGCGACACCAAGGCCTTCCTTGCCTGTGCGCTGGTGGCCGCGGAACGCACCGGGGCGGCCAGGCTGCCCAAGCCCGCGGGATTAATTTTTACCGCCGACGAGGAGGTGGGCTGCCTCGGGGCCAAAATGCTTCTGGAAGCAAAGAAGGGCAAAGCGCGCCGGGCCATTGTGGGCGAGCCGACGTCGCTGGTGCCCGTGCGCGCCAACAAGGGCTACTGCCTGGCCGAGGTGACAGTCACCGGCAAGGAGGGCCACAGCGCCTACCCCGACTCCGGCGTCTCGGCCATCAACGGCGCGGCGCGCCTCATCTCCCGGCTGGAGGACTACGCGCGAAGCGAATTGCGTAAGGACGTCGACGCCTCCTTCGAGCCGCCCTTCACCACCCTCAGCGTGGGCGTCGTCCAGGGCGGCCGGGCGAAGAACGTCATTCCCGGGGCGTGCACCTTCACCCTGGAGTGGCGGCCGCTGCCAAGTCAGTCGCCGGACGTCGTGCCGAAAAACGTCAAGCGCATGGTGGCGGACCTCCAGCGGGCCTACCCGGCCTTGCGCTTTGAGGTGAAGGTGCAGCGCACGGACAGGGGCGTCGAGACGGCCCCCACGGCGGAGGTGGTGGCCTTCCTGGCGAAGGAGACGGGCCGGCAACCCATCACCGTCAGCTTTGGCACGGAGGCCCCGCAGATGACGGCCCTCGGCGCCGAGGCGGTGGTGTTTGGCCCGGGCAATATTCAAGTGGCCCACCAGTCCGGGGAATACGTCCCGGTGGTGGAACTTGTCCGCTGCGAGGAAATATTGGAGAGGGCACTGCGCCACTTCTGCACGTGAGGGCCGCGCGGCGCCGCCCCGGGTTTCTCCTCCTCCTCGTCCTTGCGGGGGCGCCCGGGTGCCCTGCCAGTGGGCCACCCGCGGTGGAGGAGGGCGACATTGTCTTCCAGACGTCGCGCTCGCCGCAGTCCCTGGCCATCCAGAAGGCCACCCACTCCCCCTACAGCCACGTCGGCCTCGTCACCTTCCGGGAGGGCAAGCCCTACGTCCTGGAGGCGGAAAGCACGGTGCGCCTGACGCCCCTTCCAGACTGGCTTCTGCGGGGGGAGGGCGGGCACTACGTCGTGAAGCGCCTGGTGGACGCGCGCCAGGTGCTGGACAAGGCCTCCGTCGCGGAACTCAAGAAGCAGATGCGCCGCTTCGAGGGGAAGCCCTATGACAGCACCTTCGAGTGGAGCGACGAGCGCATGTATGCCCCGGAACTTGTCTGGAAGGTGTACGAAAGGGCCCTCGGCATTCGCCTTGGAGAGCCGCAGCAACTCCGCGACTTCGACGTGACGGTGCCGGAGGTGCAAGCCAAGCTGGCCGAGCGCTTCGGCACCCAGGTGCCCCTGGATGAACCTGTCATCTCCCCCCAGCGTCTCTTCGAGTCCGCGCGGCTGGAGACGGTGACGGAGCGGTAGCGCCCCAACGCGGGGTCTCGCGGCTTGCGCAAGACCGACACGCGGGCCAGCGCCGTGCTGACAGCGCTTCCGTATTTGCGCGCGCCACACGCTGGGCCCTAGCGTCCGGGGCTGCCATGGCACTGCAAGCTTGGGACGACGGCCTGTGGGTGGCCGCTGCGCCGCAGACGCTGTACGGCATCCAGCTCGGCACCCGGATGACGGTGGTGCGACTCCCCAGCGGAGGGCTGCTGCTGCACTCGGTGGTGCCCATGACGGCGCCGCTGCGCAGCGCGGTGGAGGCGCTCGGGCCCGTGCAACACCTAGTCCTGCCGGACCTCTACCACCACCTGCACGTCGGCCCGTGGTCTCTCGCCTTCCCCAAGGCGCGCGTCCACGCCCCGCCGGGCATGGCGAAGAAGCGCCCGGACCTCCGCATTGATGCAGAGTTGTCCGAGGTGCCCCATCCCGACTGGGCTTCCACGCTGAAGCCCTTCTTCATCTCCGGCTGCGGGCTGCGCGAGACGGTGTTTCTCCACCCGGCGACGCGCACCCTC
>CAVXCY010000019.1:0-321257 GCA_963760425.1 uncultured delta proteobacterium
GTCCTCCCCGGCTGAGCGGACGCATCGCAAATTTTGAAAGGGGCAATATCTCCAATTGGTTCTCCAATGCCAGCCGACAAATCGCGCGATCACTCGAATTTGAGAGAAGGCGCCCGAGAACCTGCATCCCGCAATTGGAGCCCATGACTTCGAGGTGGCCACCAAGCTCGGACGCGAGTGTGGCGACGAGCGCGAGTCGGCGCTCAGCGTAGACAGTGCGAACACGCCTCAAATGACGTCCGAGATCTCCAGTCGTGATGAAGTCCGCAGCGACGGCTTGCTGGAGAAGCGCCACGTAGCGGTGGAGTGTCGAGACGGCCGCCGAGAAGGCATCTACAAGCGCCTCGGGGATGACGAGGTACGCCAACCGCAGCCCGGGAAACATTGACTTGCTTAGCGTTCCTGCATGGAGAACGACATCGCGGTCGTCGAGACCTTGCATTGCAGGCAGCGGTCTCCCCTCGTAGCGGAACTCGCTGTCGTAGTCGTCCTCGAACACCCACGCGCCGGTCTCGTCGGCCCAGCCCATCAGGAGCATGCGTCGCTCCAGTGACAGGGTGGTCCCCAATGGCGCTTGGTGGGCGGGCGTTACATAAGCGAGGCGCGCGCGGGGAGCAGCCAAGATGCCTTTGGCGACGTCCATCCCAGAATGGTCGACGGGCACGGGTATGACGTTCAGACCCGCCGCCTCGAGTATACGGCGAGCGCCGAAATAGCCAGGGTCCTCCATCCAGACCGTATCGCCTCTGTCGAGTAGCAAGCGGGCAACGAGATCGAGCGCCTGGTGAACGCCAGCAAAATGAGGATTCGGTCCGCGTCGCAACGAACTCCCCGTGACACAGGTAAATGCTCTGCGAGTGCTTCACGCAGCGGCCGGTATCCGCGAACGTCCACTTCCGGAAGCGCCGGGCGTCTGATTGACGCGCCTGTCGCGCCATCAGCTGCGCCCAGCGAGTCGCGGGAACAGGTCGACTGGCGGGCGTGTAAGGGAGAAATGGCCTCGCCGGCCCCGGCGCCGCCACGGGGAAGAGGCCTCTGGAAGAGATGCGCCGCGCTCCGAGAGCGTGGCCGAGAGACGGCGCCTGCGCGACGAGGAGGCGCGAGTGGCTGGCGCGAACCAGGCGTCTGGGAGCGTCTCCACAACGAAGGTGCCCGCTCCACGCGAACCCCGGAGGTAGCCCTCCGCGCTGAGTTGCTCGTACGCGAGGACCACTGTCCCCCGCGCGACGCCTAGTTGATGAGCGAGGTCTCGCGTCGCCGGAACACGCGCGCCTCCAGCGAGGCGCCGGTCGAGTATCGCAGCACGGAGCGCGTCGTGAATGGCGAGCTGAAGGGACTGTCCGCCCGAGAGGTCGAGCATCAGCGGGAGCTCGGGGGAAGGCTTGGTTTGGGTCATTTCGCGCCCCGACGCTGGTCCAATCTACTTGCCAAGAGGTGGACCTAGGCCGCTGGACCAAAGCCCAAACTACGTTTTAACCTGTTAAGACAAAAGAGGTAGTTTTTCCGGCCAGGGGTCACCGTGCGGAGCGCTGCCTCGGAGCGGAAGATGAACCGCAATGTGTCTCCAGGACGGTGTTGACGGAAGCTCAACCGTGGCCGGGATGCCCGCGCCTCGACTCGGCGTCCAGCACCGCCAAGGTGTGCGCGTAGAGGCCTTCGGCCTCGTCCCGGCTACTCCCGATGGCTGGTGAGGCCTACCTTGCCGTACTGCGAGAGTGCACCGATCAGGTGGAAGAGCACGCCGCGGCCCTTTGCCTGGGAGTAGTGGAGCCGATTGTCGGCCAAGATGTCGAAGAGGTCTTCTGGTAGCAGCCCTCGATAGTTCTCCGATTGGAGGTTGTCCGTGGACCGGTAAAACCTTTCACCGCCTCCTGGAGACAGGAACAAGCCCGTGTCCGGGTCCAGCTTGCCTTCCACCAGGAAACGCAGAGCGAGGAAGGGGTGGGTCGTTCCGCCCATGCGCAGGTTGATCTCCAGCGCGCGCACGTCCCAGGCTGCATCGGGGCCACGGCGAAACACTAGGAAGTCTACCGAGAAGCGGCTCACCACGTTGCTCGCAGCAAGAACCGCTCCGATGCGCAGGGCAGCCTCTTGGATAAGCCGCCGATAGCCGTCTCCGGCCGGGAAGCGGCAGCCAAGGTAGACTTGACCGTTCGGTCCACCGAGGATTTGGTCGTGGCTGGAGATTAGGATGACCTGCCCGCGGGGGTTCACGCGCAGCTGGACGCTCGGCGAGGCGCGCTCACCGTCTTCGTAGAACTCCTCCGCGACGCCGCCCATCTCCGCGTACACGTCGAAGTAGCTATCAACGGTCTGTCCGGGCGCGCAGAAGCTCAGCCGCTCGAGCGCATCGTGAATCGCCTCGCGCCCCAAGTCGTCCGGGTACCGGAAAACCGCGTTGCCCTCGCCGGAGAATCCCTCGTTGAGCTTCAACACCGCCCGTCGCAAGTTGGGGCGGATGCGCCGCAGCTCGAGGAGGGCGCGTTCCACATCCTCCCGAGTGCGCAGGTCCTCAAAGCCGTCCGGGAGTTCCACGCCCGCGGCTCGGAAAACCTTCCTACTGCCCGATTTGGAGCCCAGGTGCGCCAGCCGGGGGTCCAGCCCGTTCATCGGTAGGTCGAGGAGCACCGCCAGCCGGCGCTCGAGCGACGTGGAGTTGAAGACTGTGAGGTACGCGCGGGAGGGGTCCGGGATGGCCGCGCGGATACGCTCGATGAGCCGAGGCCGCTCGAGGATTTTTTCAGTGAGCGAGCGCGGCGAGCTGTCGTTGGCAGAAAGCAACGTAAGGCGGTCGCGTGCATGGCTCGCCGGGACGCCTGCTAGGAACTGGAGGTAGTACTCGATTACCAAGGGATGCAAGGGCTGCGAGGTCACGTAGACGAGGCAGGCCTTCGGATTGCGCAGCCGGATGAGAAGGAACAGCAGCCGCTCCTCGTAAAATGAGGCGCCGTCGATCTTCTGCAACTCGGCGCGGTCGAGTGTGAGCGATGGAATGACCACCGAGGTGTAGTGGTCCTCGTTCCCCGGGAAGATGGTGTTCCAAAGCGCGCCCAGCCGCGGCTTGAGCGCCTCGAACGCTTCGATCTCTCGCTCGGACGTCAGTTGCCACGAGAAGGGCGGCTTGGGGATCACGCGGTGGAGTCTTGCGTCGTAGCGGCAATATTTTCAATCGACGGCTCGCCGATGGCGTGGACGAGAATCCGACAGCCCCTTCGCTCGGACAGACGGGACATCGCTTCTCTCACTCGTCGGACTTCTTCGGCACACTGGGAGTATCGAACAGAAGTGTCACTTGTGCCTGGATCTCGAGGGAGCACTACACGAGGTCCGTCGAGAAAAGCGTCGGCGGCCGACAATAGCGTGCGTTTCGAAGAGCATCCGCTCACCGCGTCGGGTGACGCTGCGCCGCGGCCAGAAGGGCGTTATATTTAATAGATGGATCCGGATCGTCGAGACGAGCTGGGGCTTCTCGCCTGGCAGTGGTCGATTTACCCGCAAGGGCACCGCAATGGCCTGAACCTGGCGCTGCACATCGCCACCGCGCCGCTGTTCATTCTGGGCACGGTCGCCGTACTTGTGGCGCCGCTCACTGCGTGGCAGCTCGCGCCGGCCGGTCTAGCCGGAATGCTCGTCGCCTTCGCAGCTCAGGGCCGCGGGCACAGGGGCGAGATGTCGCCGCCCCGGCCCTTCCGGGGTGTCTCCGACCTCGTCGCGCGGTTCTTCATCGAGCAGTGGGTGACGTTTCCGCGCTACGTCCTGAGCGGCGGCTTCGGCGATGCCTGGCGTGCTCGCTGACCACGAATGATTGTCGATGCCTGGCTACTTCCGATGGCGGCGATCCTTGGCCATCCGAGGTTCGCCTCGCTCCGGCACTCGCACCTGGAGACTCCGCTATTTAGTCCCGGCTGATCCGCCACATCCCTCGCCGGCCCCCTCGTCTCTTCCAGTCAAATGGCAAAAAGTTTCGTCACAAGATGGTTCCGCTTAGGTCGGCTGGTCGCCTTCAGGGCTTAGGTCCATCAGCACCCTCGAAGTGGCCGTCGTTCTCTTCGGGATCCGTACGGAATCGGCCGGCGCGCGACCAGCACCAGAGGACCAGGCTCGGAAGAGAGAACCACAGCACACAATTCGCGACGATTGCAGAGTCAGCCGGAGGCCAACGGCGTGAGCCTGGCCTGCTCCTTCCACGCTGTACGTTCACGGACGCATGGCCGACGCATTCCGAGTTGCTGCTCCCGACCCCTGCCCGAAGTAGACGTCGGCAGTGGCTGCGGCCCGGTACGAGGACGAACAAGGGGCGTGCGACCAAAGTGGTATCCTCCCTGCAATGGGGAGGGGCCAGAGCAACGCAGCTGCCTTGCGCGGTGTTTCAAAGCTTGCCATCGAGGCGACCATCGGTGTGACGGCATTGGTCGAGGCGATGCACCGTACAATTGCCGAGGGTCCAGCCGTTCTGGGCAAACCGCTGGCAGGTCCTGCGCGTGCGCTTACCGGGGTTGCCTACAAGCGCGTCCGTGGCGTCACCAAGTTTATTGGCGGAAGCCTCGACCATGCACTCGCGCGCCTCGCTCCACTCCTCGGTGAAAGTGTGCCCGGGCCGCAGCGTGAGGCGCTTCTCGCTGCGCTGAACGGCGTGCTTGGCGACTACTTGGCCGAGACCAAGAATCCGCTCGCAATCGAAATGCGCATGCGTCGGGACGGCGACGAGCTTGACCTCGACCGGAAGTCGCTCCGGCGTGCCTTCCCCCGGGCCACCTCGAAACTGGTCGTACTGGTGCACGGGTCGTCCATGAACGACCTGCAATGGACTCGACATGGACACAATCATGGCCAAGCCATCGCGCGACACCTTGGCTACACGGCCATCGGTGTTCATTACAACAGTGGACTTCACGTTTCCACGAACGGGCGTGGGCTAGCGTCGTTGCTGGAACAACTTCTGGAAGCGTGGCCCGTCGAAGTCTCCGAGATGGCGGTGCTCGCCCATAGCATGGGCGGGCTCGTTGCCCGCAGCGCGTGCCACTACGGTGAACGCCGACGCTGGCGGCAAAGACTTAAGAGGCTCGTGTGCATCGGCACTCCGCACCACGGGGCAACTCTCGAGCGTGCGGGCCATTGGCTCGAACTGCTCATCGGCGTGAACCGATACAGTGCCCCCCTCGCAGCTCTTGGAAAGATCCGCAGCGCGGGTGTGACCGATTTGCGATTTGGGAACGTGCTCGATGAAGACTGGAAGGGGCGTAACCGTTTCTCGGGTCGGGGTGATTCTCGTAAACATCTCCCACTTCCGAAGGGCGTTGCCTGCTTCGCCATCGCCGGTACGACTGCACCCAAACCACGCCGTGCGCTCCCGGGGGATGGCTTGGTCTCGGTCAACAGTGCGCTCGGAAAACACTCGACGGTCGCGCGCACGCTCGCCTTCCCAGCGGCGCATCAGTGGATAGGCTTCGGGATAGGGCACTTCGACCTACTGCGTCGCCTTGAAGTCTACGAACGGATTCGCGACTGGTTTCGCGATACCGAGTGAAGACCCATCGACCGACTCACCAGGAATTGCTCAACTTCCCCTGAGGCGGCCAAGGCGAGGAAGCGCGGAATTCATCCTTGGTGGCCCCGGGGGCGGGATGAAGCGAGCTCCGCTGCAAACTTCCGCTGCGCAACGTCACAAATTGGGCGCCACGGACCGGAAAACCCAACTACCCAACAAACATGAGCCCCTCGGCGATACCCTGGAACACGAAGCGAAGTCGGTCTGCTGCGGTCACTTGAGGATCTCGAGCTCGGCCTGCGTGAGGCTGGTGTCGGGGCCGCCCCAGTCGTAGGTGCCGAGACCGAGGCGCACTGGCGCCGGGGCGGCGCTCGCCAGAGCCAGCTGTGCCTCCGGAATCCCGAGGAGTCGGCGAAAGAAGCGCAGGCTGGAGATGGCGCGCCGCACCGACGAGACGGGGGCCGCACCAGAGGGGATCGAGAGGGGAGCGGCCATGGTCAGTCCCCCCACTCGGCCACGGTGTTGGTGGCGGTGGCGTCGGTCGAGGATTCCTGCGCCGATCCGGTCCGGGGATGGACCTCGACCGCCATGGCGAGGAGGCCAGCGATGACGATGAGGACGACTCCCGCGACCTGCGAGAGGCTCGCCGGGGCATCGATCGGGTGAGTATCGGTAGGCATGGTTCGCTCCAGGTCGAGAGTTCGGGCGCCGAAGCACCGGCGCGTGGTACCCAAACTGCACGGTCAATGCCGAGCGCGGGAAGAGGGCCTTCTCCGCTCATCACGAGCACTTGCGCATCCCGTGGCTCGTGCGCCTGCCCTGAGCGCTCGCGAGCGCTCATGAGCGCTCGCCCCGAGCTCAGTGCCCCGGACGACGCAGCCCGAAGCGCGCCATCAGGCGCTGCACGTAGATCCGTGGCTTCTCGAACTCCCGGGCCACGGCCGCCACGTTTCCCCGGTGCTCGTCGAGGAGCGCGGAGAGACGCGCCCGGAGCTCCTGATCCTCGGTGGACAGCTGAGCCAACGCGGTGGGAGACCTCTCCAGCGAGCGGAGCATGCCGATCGGAACGGCCTGGGAGCCAATCACGACTGCGCCGCCACCCTCCGGGATCGCCAGGTCGACGGCCGCAAGAAGCAACTTTCGCAGCTCGCGCACGTTCATTGGCCAGTCATGCAGCAGGAGCCTTCGCAGCGTCTCGAGCTCGAAGCGAAGGCTCTGCACGCCGGCCGGGAGAGGGGTCAGGATGCTCCGGATGAGGAGGCCGAGGTCCTCGGGGCGCTCCCGCACCGGCGGAATCCGAACGGTGAGCAGCCCGAGGCGTGCGTGAAGGTCCTGGCGGAACCGTTCTTCGTCCACCATCGTGCGGAGGTCGCGATGCGTCGCGGCGATCACCTGGATGTCGACCGGCAGCTCGCGCTCGCCGCCCAGCGGCCGGACTCTCCGGTCCTCGAGCACCCGGAGGAGCTTGGCCTGGAGCGCCGGTGACATCTCGCCGACCTCGTCGAGGAGCAACGCGCCCTCGTGGGCAGCGCGGATGAGCCCGGTCCGGTCGGACTGCGCGCCGGAGAAGGCTCCCTTCACGTGCCCGAAGAGCTCGTCCTCGAGCAGAAGGTCGGGAAGCGCAGCGCAGTTGACCGCAACCAGGGGGCCTGACCTTCCTGACTGATGGTGCAGCCAGCGCGCCACGACCTCCTTTCCGGCGCCGGACTCGCCGACGACGAGCAGGTCATGTGACCTCCGGGCGAGTCGTCCGGCGCGCTTGAGCTGTTCGGCAAAACCGGCATGAAAGGTCACCGGCTCTGCGCCGTCCGGCATCATCGGACTGTCGCGGGCGCCCACCGTCTCGTCCCGGAGCTGAAAGAAGGTCCGGCCGACCTCGAAGAGCGCACTCCGGACCTGCCGCTCCTCGCCCGCGAGGAGCGGCGTACCATCGACGTAAGTCCCGTTCCTTGAGCCCTCGTCCCGGATGGTGATCCCCTCTGGCGTCAGCCGAAGAAGGACATGGTTCGCGGACGCGTAGGGATCGTCGATGGCCACCTCGAGCGTGTGCGCGCACAGCTCCATCCGGTCCGGTCCGCGGAAGATGCGCACCTCATCGACGCCCTCGAGCCAGTATCGGAACGAGGGGATGCCCGGTTCATCGGCCGAGAGCAGCCGGACCAGCATCGGTGGAACCCGCGGGAGCTCGGTGCCGCCTCCTGCCCGGGATGGGTTCTTGAGCGTCTCCCGAGTCTTACTCCCGCCGGCCATCGTTGGAATGTACGCCAACTGGCCGCCGGCGGCCCGATGCCAGCCGGTGCGGATGGCGGCGGGGGATCTGCTCTCACGGAGGCGGCGCGGTCGCCCGCGCCAGCACGTCCCTGAGCAGGACGGAGAGACGGCTTCCCGAAGAACCGAGCGAAGCGAGCTCACGCCGAGCCTGCTGAACGAGGGCGGTCCCTTCCGGCCTCCGGCCCTTGTCGAAGAGGCAACGCGCCCGGAGGAGCTCGACCTCGATCAACGGAGCGCTCCCCGGATCGACCACCGCGGCGAGCAATTCCTGCGCCCGTGCGAGCAGGGGCTCGCCTTCCATGGGACGACCCGCGGCACAGAGCGCCGTTCCTCGTGTCTGGGCCGCCACCGCCTGCGAACGTGGGAGCTGCGCCAGACGAGGCGCTTGCGCCTCCCGGACCAGCTGTTTGGACACCGAGAGGGCGTCGTCGACGCTCCCCTCCTGAAGGGCGAGGCGTGTCAGGGCCGCCTCGGCCAGAACGCGCCGGGCAAGGTCGTCCCGGCTGTCCATCCCGGAGAGCGCCAGCGCCTGTCGCAGCTCGCGCCGCGCCTCGTCCGGCCTCCCGGCGTCGACGCCGAGAAGTCCCAGCGCCAAGTGAACCTCTCCTTCGGGGTGCGCCGCCGAAGGTGCCGCGCTGCGCAGGACCGCGAGTGCCTCGTCGAGGAGCGGCCTGGCCTCGGTCAAGGCCCCCCCCGCAATCCGAGCCTCGGCGAGGGAGACCGTCGCGTCAGTGCGCTGGAGTGCCTCCTGTCGCTCGGCCCAAACGGCGCGCGCCTGCTCGAGCATCTCCGCAGCGCGGTCGAACCGCCCCAGCCGAAGGTACGCCACTCCGAGCCGGTTCAGCGCCTGCGCGTGGGTGTTGCTTCCTCGACGGGAGCGGGCGAGCGCGTCGGTCGTGGACTCGATGAGCTGGAGTGCCTCCTCGCGCCGTTGCCCGCGCTCGAGCACCGTGGCTCCGCGCAAGCCGTCGTTCTGGAGAGAGAGGAAGTGCGTGGGCCCGATGCTCCGCGCGTAGCCGTCCCGCGCGGTACGGTAGTCGTCCTCCGCTCCGGAGAGATTGCCGTTGCTGTCGCGGATGGCGGCACGGAGCGAATAGGCGTTGGCGAGCTCGAAGCCGGGCCGAGGAAGCTCGGTGGCGAGCGCCACCGCCTCGTCCGCGATTGCTTCCGCACGCTCTGGCTGGTTCTCGGCGCGGAGGCTCTGGGCGAGATAGAACAGCGTGCCGATGCGTCCCTGGCTGTCCGGATAGCGGTTCCGGAACAGGGCCGCCGCCCGCTCCAGCACGGCGACGGCACCGGGAAGGTCGGGCGAATCTCCGCGCCGAAGCAGGTTTCCGCGGACTTTCAGGGCCTGCGCGTAGACCTCGGACTCGGTGTCCCCGAGCGCGGCAAAGGCCTTCTCGGTGCGATCGAGCCAACGCGCGGCAGCGTCGTACCGGCCAGCGAACATGTTGGTGCCCGCGAGGTGCGCCAGGACTTCCGCCTCCATCCGGTTGGGCGTGGGGCCGCTCCGCTCCGCGGCCACCAGGGCTTGCTCGAGGAGCGCGAGGCTGCGGTCGACCTGGTCGAGCCCGGAGTACACGCTGGAGAGCGTGGTGAGGAGCGGCACCCTCGTCTCGGGCTCCATGTCGAGTGCGGCCCCCATCCTGCTGGCTGCAGCATCCACCGCCTCCTGGACCGTCACCTCTCCCGGAGACTTCGCGCTCGCGCTTGTTCTGGCGGGGTCGGCAGCCGAGAGAACGTCGAGGAGGAAGTCCCGCACCACCGAGACATTGCGCGCCTGCGCTTGCGCAAGCTCCCCCTGTACCGTGGCTCGGTGGGCCTGGCGGAGGGCAACCGCGGTCGAGCCGAGCAAGGCCAGGACCGCGGTCCCCGTCGCCAGCGACGCCGATCGGTGGCGGCGCAGGAAGCGACTCAGCCGGTACACCGTCGACGCCCGCCGGGCCTGAACCGGCTCCCTGGCCAACACCCGCTTCAGGTCCTCCGCCAAGGCCGCGGCGCTGCCGTAGCGGTCTGCAGGTCGCTTTGCGAGCGCCTTGGTGACCACGGTGTCGAGATCCCCGGCGAGCTGACGACCCAGCCTTCGTCGAGGGGTGCGGCGGAGCTCTGCCCCGTCGTCGTCGATGGCGGCGCTCGGTCGCAGTGGGTCCCCCTGGACGATGGCGAGCTCGAGCTGCGCCACGGACGAAAGCTCGACGCGGTACGGTCCCTTTCCGGTCAGGAGCTCGAAGAGCACCACTCCCAGGGTGTAGACGTCACTGGCGGTGCTGAGCGGCTGCCCGAGGACCTGCTCGGGGCTGGCATACTCCGGAGTGAGCACTCGCCCGGCCCATTCCGTCACCGTGCCCTGCGGCGCGGGCGCATCCCCCGCGAGCAGCTTTGCGATGCCGAAGTCCAGGAGGCGGACGTGCCCTTCCGCCGTGACGAGGATGTTGGAGGGCTTGAGGTCGCGGTGGAGCACCAGGTTTGCGTGGGCGAACTGAACCGCAGCCAACACCTGGTCGAACAGCGTGATACGCGCATCGACGTCGAGGCGTCGCCCGTCGGAGAAGGCGGTGATCGGCTCACCGTGGACCATTTCCATAGCGAGGTAGGGCTGGCCCTCCGCCGACACACCGGCATCGTACAAGCGCGCGATGTTGGGGTGCTCCAGGCGAGCGAGGATGTCGCGCTCGAGAGAAAATCGGGCGGCGAGGTCCCAGGGAAGAGGATTGCTCAACGGCAACTTGAGCGCCACCTCCCGCTGAAGGCCGCGATCGGCACGCCGCGCGAGCCACACCTCTCCCATTCCCCCTGCGCCGAGTCGGCGGAGCAGGACGTACGGCCCGACGTGCTGCCCGGCCAACGCACCCCCGAACGCGATCGAGGGAGGTCCACCGACCGCGTCGTGGGCCGCCGCCTGCTTTTGTGCGTCCAGCAGCTTCCGGACGGAGCCGGCGATCGTCGGGTCTTGCCGCGATAGCTCGGAGAGCCACGTCTCCCGCGCGGCCGGGTCCAGCTTCGATGCCTTGTCGAGGAGCTCGGAGACGGTGCGCCCGGACGGCGGAGTAATCTCCATGGCCTGACTCCCGAGAGTGCTCGCCGGCCAAAGTTATGCCCGGATGACCCTCAGGAGAAAGTGCCCGCGCCTTCCTGCCACTGGCGGCCAACGGCACGCTCCGATGACGCGAGGATGTCGGAGATCCCGCGCTCGGTGAACCGCCGAAGTCCCGCAAGGGGGCATCTCCCACGAAAACCGCACGCTGTTGCGACTCGATCCCGGTCCTGGTTGTGGAGGGTGTTCGCGAGACGCGAAGGGAGAGCCGCTACGGGATGCGGGAGACAGGGCGCTCCTGCGCGCCTGGGGCGTTCACGCTGGCCATCACGCCTCGGGGGCAGGTGGACCTTGCCCGCGGCCTCCGGGTCGATGTCGCCGCAGCGCCCGCGGGCCATTGTCGCTCGAGGGCTCTCGGCGTTGCCCGACGGACGGCTCGCCTACCGGATGAAGCGCCCCTCTCCGACGGGACAGACGCACCTCGTCCTCCCTCCGGTGGCCTTCCTCCGTCGCCTCTCCGAGTTCGTCCCTCCTCCGAGGGCCAACCTCGTCCGCCAACGTCGGCGTCTTTGCCCCCAACGCCCGGGTGCGCCGCCGCGTCGTGCCCGCGCCGTCACTGCGTCAAGACGGACTGTGCCCCCGACGAGCATGTCGTCGAAGCTCAACGGCACGCACAACGGACCGGAAATCCCGACTGCCCAGCGAAATCGATGGTGGAACTACCCGGATTCACGCGATTCGAAAACTGGGGAACTAGGATTCGAACCTAGATAGCCAGATCCAGAATCTGGCGTCCTGCCGTTAGACGATTCCCCAAGACTGCTACTTCTTCTTCGGTGCAGCTGGTGCTGCCTTCTTGGCGGGCTTGCCCGCCGTGCCATCCGGCGGAACGACATAGACGCGGACTTCGTCGTTCGCCTCGTAAATGTTCAGCCCCACCCAGCCCCCATGTCCCTCCGGATTCGTGAGGTGAATGGCCTTCACCCCGGGCTGGTTGACGATGGTGCGCCGGGGAAACTGCGCCGACGGGTACGCCGTCTTGAAGTACTTCATCGTGTTCTCCCAATCCTGCGGAACACGGTACCTGCGCTCTCCCACCTTCGTCGTTCTGTCTGGGAACTGCACCCCGTCGAGAACCTCCCCCCAAGCTGCCCCCGAGGCCAGCACCCCAGCCACTGCCACCGTCAGCCACTGGCGGGCGGGCTTATAGGAACGGAGTTTTCGGGTGTCAAGGCGGCCCAGCATCAAGCGGGCATGGTAGGTCCGTCGGGCTAGGGCGTCCACGGTTTCAACCAACTCACTCGCGGGTAATGCCGACCGCAGCGAATTCGGGGCAGGGGCCGTTGGCGGACTCAGCCGGCGCTCCGCGAATTAGCCGGCGAGCACGGCATCGATGCGTTCCAGAGACTCCACCTTGCCGAGAAGCTCCAGCGTCTCGCCGATGGGAGGGCTCACCGGCACGCCCATGGTGGCCACCCGCACCGGCTGCGCGACCTTGCCCATGCCCAGGCCGGCCGCCTCGGAGACGCCCTTGAGCGCAGCGTCGATTCCGAGCGCCGTCCAGGGCTGCACGGCGTGGAGTGCCTCGCGGGCTAGGGCCAGGGCGCGCTTGCCAGCGTGGTCCAGGTGCTTCGCCGCCGCCTTCGGGTCCACCGGCACGCGGGTGAAGAAGGGCCGGGCCAGCTCCGCCATCTCCACCAGCGTCTTAGAGCGTTCCCGCAGCGCGAGAACGACGCGCTCCAGCCGAGGGTCTCCGGCTGCGTCGACGCCGCGCGCGGACAGAAAAGGTAGCAGCCGGGCGCCAATGTCTAAGGGTGCAAGCGTCTTGAGGTAGTGCTGGTTCAGCCACAGCAGCTTCTCTGGGTTCCAGACGCCCGAGGTGCTCCCGACGTGGTCGAAGCCGAACCAGGCGACCATCTGTTCCCGCGAGATGACCTCGTCGTTGCCGTGACTCCACCCCAGCCGGACGATGAAGTTGACCAGCGCCTCCGGAAGGATGCCGCTGCTCCGGTGCAGCATGACGTCTGCCTCGGGGTGTCGCCGCTTGCTCAGCTTCTCCCTGTCCGGTCCGAGGATGAGCGGGAGGTGGGCGATCGCTGGCGGCGTCCAGCCAAGCGCCCGGTAGAGCATGAGCTGGGGAAAGGTCGAGTTGATGTGCTCCTGGCCGCGGACCACCAGGGTGATGTCCATGGTGTGGTCGTCCACGACGCAGCCGAAGTTGTAGAGGGGGATGCCGTCGGCCCGCAGCATGACGAAGTCGTCCAGGTCCGACGTCTGCTTGGAGATTCGGCCGAGCACCTCGTCTGTGTACGTCAAGGTCTCGTCGACCTCGGGCATCCGGAAACGCACCACCGCCGTCCGGTCGGGCGGGATGTCCGTCCGGTTCCGGCAGGTCCCTTCGTACTTGTAGGGACGCTTCTGCTTCTCGAAGACGGACCGGCGCTCGTCGAGCTCCTCCTTGGTGCAGTAGCAGCGGTAGGCCTTGTGGTCCCGGATGAGGGCCTCGGCCTCTCGCGGTAGAGCTCCAGGCGCTCGGTCTGGAAGTAGGGCCCTACTGGACCGCCCACGCCCGGGCCCTCGTCCCAGTCCAACCCCAGCCACCGCAGCCCGTCCAGAATGGCCTGAACGGATTGCTGTGTGGAGCGCTCGCGGTCGGTGTCCTCCATCCGCAGGACGAAGGTCCCCTTGTGCCGGCGGGCGTACAGCCAGTTGAAGAGCGCCGTCCGCGCCCCGCCGATGTGGAGGTAGCCCGTGGGGGAGGGGGCGAAGCGGACGCGGGGCGGGCTGGCCATGGGGGGCCGAGGGTTAACAAGCGGCTTCGGGTGGGTCAACGCGGGTGATGGGCGCTCACGCTTCGGGCGCCGAGTGCGGGTAGCATGAGAAGCTGCAACCATGTCGCGCCTTTCCCTGCTTCTGTGGTGCTTCGCCTGTCCGGCGCTCGCCAGCAGCGCCGTGCAGATGGACATCCCGGCGCTCACCCATGCTGCCAGCGACGTCGTCCAGGGCCGGGTGACCGCCACGCGCACCGAGTGGACGGATGACCACCGGCGCCTGGTGACTTTCGTCGAACTGGACGTCCTCCAGACCTGGAAAGGCCGACCGCCGGGACGACTCACCGTGGTGCAGCCGGGCGGGGAACGCGATGGCCTTGCACAGCGCGTCGCCGGGGTGGCCGCGCTGGACGTCGGGGCTGAGCTGGCGCTTTTCCTCGAGCGCCAGGGGCCCCTCTGGCGCGTCGTCGGGCTGTCGCAGGGTGTCTACCGTGTCGAGCGCCCGGCGGACGGGAGCGCTGCGCGGGCGGTGCCCGTGACGGTCGACGGGCTTCGGCTGGTCGTGCGCCCGGGCAGCTCGCCCCGTCCCCGGACAGCCGTGCTTCTCGAGGACTTGCAGGGGCAGGTGCGGCGGGAGGTCCAGCGAGAGTGAGAGCTGGGCTTTGGGGTCTTGCCGTGGCCCTGGTGGTGGCGGGCACGGTTCCCTATGTGCGCACCACCGACGGCACGCACTGCCTCCGCTGGCCCGCAGGCCAGCTGGTCTTCTCCCAAAGCCGCCAGGGCTATGCCCCGCTCGGGGACGCGGGCTTCGACGCGGTGACCCGCGCCTGGGAAACCTGGCAGGCGCAGTTGCAGCTGTGCGGGAACCTCACCATCTCCGAGGGACCGCGCTCGGCGTCGCGCTCCATCGGGCTGCTGACGGACGGTGCCAACGAGAACCTCATCCTCTTTCGCACGGTGCTGTGCAGCCAGGTCGTCGATGCCGGCGACCCCTGTCTGGCCAGCGCCAGCTGCGGCAACCAGCACGACTGCTGGGAGAACCCCTCGGGCGTGCTCGCCCTCACGACCGTCACGTTCCAGAGGCAGGACGGCATCATCGTCGACACGGACGTCGAGTTGAACGCGGCGCAATTCTTCTTCACGACGGTCGATGCCCCCCCGTGTGACCCTGCTGCAGAGTCGCGCTCCTGCGTTGCCTACGACACCCAGGCGACGGCCACGCACGAGTTCGGACACACCCTCGGGCTCGACGAGGCCCCGGACCCATCCTCGACCATGTACCGCTACGAGGCGGTCGGAGAGACGTCCCAGCGGGTCCTCGACCCCGGCTCCAAGGAATTCGTCTGCGACGTCTACCCCAGCGGGCGGCCCTCCCAGGACTGCCTGTTGCCGGACGGCGGAGCGACGTCCTCCGGAGGATGCAGCAGTGCTGGAACCGACGCCAGGCCGGTGGTGTTCCTCGGGCTTCTGGGGCTGCTGTGGCTGGGGACGCGGCGGCGGCGGCGGTGAGCAGTTAGCATGCAAGGCCGCCGTGTCCATCGCCTTCTTCGACTTTGACGAGACGCTCATCGTCGGCAACTCCGGCAACCTGTGGATTCGCCGCGAGCTGCGCAGCGGAAACATCAACCGACTGCAGGCGTTTCGGGCCGCCACCTGGATGGTGCGCTACCGGCTCGGCTTCGCCTCGATGGAGGAGGCTCTCCGGACCGCCATTCGCAGCCTGGAGGGGACGCCAGAACAAGCGCTGCGCCAGCGGACGCGCGACTTCTACGAGGAGGAGGTCCGGCAGCTCTACCGCTCGGGCGCCCGGGCGGCAGTCGACCACCATCGCTCACTCGGTGAGGCCTGCGTCCTGCTCACCGCGAGTTCTCTCTACCTCTCGGAATTGGTGAGCGCCGAGCTCCGCCTGGACGGGGTGCTCTGTACGCGTTTCCGGGTGCGCGACGGTGTGCACACCGGCGAGTCGGAAGGCGAGGTGTGCTTCGGCGCGGCCAAGCTCCGCTATGCGCAGCAGTACGCGCAGCGGCAGGGCGTGTCCCTTGCCGCCTGTACCTTCTACACAGACAGCTACACGGACTTGCCCGTCCTGGAAGGGGTCGGCCGGCCGGTGGTGGTCAATCCCGACCGTCGGCTGCGGCGCGAGGCCAAGGCCCGCGGCTGGCGGGTGGTGGAGTGGGGCGGCCCTGCCCCGCTCGGCGAGCAAGCGCTGGCGGGGTAATGCCGCTTGGGCCATTGCGCTAGACTAGCCCTTCAGTGCTCTCCTCGCTTGGACCCGCCGTCGCGCTGATTGTCTCCCTGGCCGCCCCAGCCGCCGCGCCGGCGGCGTCTGACCCCCGCCTCAGGTTGCTGGATGCGATGGCCGGGGAGCTGGAACGCAACCAGGCACGGCTGAAGTTGGGCGAAAACCCGGCTCCCTACTTCCTCAGCTACACGGTGAAGGACCTCGAGCAGCGCTGGGTGGCGGGCCGCTACGGCGCCCTCTTCGACGACGAGTCCCTTCGCGACCGCCGCGTCTACGTCGACGTCCGGGTAGGGAATCACGACTTCGACAGCAGCCTCAGCGAGGACATGGACTTCAACTTCTCGCTCAAGGGGACGAGCTACACCGCGCGCAAAGAGGCGCCGCTCGACGATGACCCCGCGGCGCTGCGGGCAGCGCTGTGGATCATCACCGACGAACGCTACAAGGCGAGCCTTTTCAACTACTTGAAGAAGAAGGGCGAGAACGTCTACGTCGTCGATGACCCCAAGCGACCGCCAGCCTTCTCCCGCGAGAGGCCCAACGTCTTCCTCCAGCCGCCGACCGAGTTCCCGTTCGACCGGACCCGCTGGACGCGCACCGTGCGGACCGTCTCCGCCGAATTCAATTCGGACCCCCGCATCTTCGACGCCGACGTCCGCGTCACCGCGGACAAGCAGGTTCGCTACTTCGTCTCCTCCGAAGGCAGCCGCATCCTCACCGAGGAGACGCTGTACGGCGTGCACGTCTTCGCGGTCACCCGTGCCGACGACGGGCAGCTGCTCGACGACAGCCGTGATTACTACGCCTTCCGCGAAGCGGACCTGCCCTCCGACGCGGCGCTGGTTCAGGATGCAGACACCGTCATCGCCGAGCTATCGAAGCTGCGCGCTGCTCCGGCCATCGACCCGTACACCGGCCCGGCCATCCTCGAGTCCAACGCCGCCGGTGTGCTGTTCCACGAGGCGGTCGGTCACCGCCTGGAGGGCGACCGCCAGGACAGCGATGCGGAGGGCAAGACATTTCGGGGCCAGGTGGGCAAGCTGGTGCTACCCGACTTCCTCAGCGTGGTGGACGACCCGACGCGGGCCAGCATGGGCGGCCGGTCCCTCAACGGCTTCTACCGGTTCGACGACGAGGGCATCCCAGCGCAGGCGGTGACGCTGGTGGACAAGGGCGTGCTGCGGAGCTTCCTCGTCTCGCGCCACCCGGTGGAGGGCTTTCTGCAGTCCAACGGGCACGGGCGCGCCCAGCTCAACCGCCGCCCCGTGGCGCGGATGTCCAACCTCGTCGTCACTTCCACCCGGCAGGTGAGCGACGCCGAGCTGAAACGGATGCTCATCGCCGAGGCGAAGCGCCAGGGAAAGCAATACGGTCTCATCATCCGCGACATCACCGGGGGCAACACCAACACCTCCAGCTTCGGCTACCAGGCCTTCAAGGGCATTCCCCGGCGCGTCTTTCGGGTGGACGTGCGCGATGGGTCCGAAACGCTGGTCCGCGGAGTGGAGATTGTGGGCACGCCGCTGAGCGCGATGAACAAGATTTTGGCCACCGGTCAGACACCCGGAATCTTCAACGGCTTCTGTGGAGCGGAGAGTGGCAACGTCCCCGTCTCGACGGTGGCGCCACCGACGCTGCTGCAGGAGATTGAGTTGCAGCGGGTGGTGGAGGGCAAGGACCGCCCGCCGCTGCTCGACAACCCGGCGGCGGTGGCGCCGCGCGTTTCACGCTGACACCCGTTTCCATCAGGAGCCTCCATGCCCGACAAAGCTCTGAACGAGAAGAGTGTCCTCGACGTTCTCAACCGCATTCTCGAAATCGAGCTGGCGGGCGTCGTCCGCTATGCCCACTACTCGCTGATGGTCTTCGGGCATGCCCGCATTCCCATCGTTTCCTGGATGAGGACGCAGGCCAACGAGGGGCTAATACACGCGCTGCAGGCCGGCGAGCACATCACCTCCATGGGTGGCCACCCTTCCTTGCGCATCGGTAAGCTGCTTGAGACGCAGCGCCACGACATCGACCAGATTCTGCGCGAGGCCATGGACCACGAGCAGGAGGGCGTGGACGCCTACCGCAAGCTGCTCGACCTCGTCCGGGACCGGGACGTCATGCTGGAGGAGTACGCGCGCAAAATGGTGCACGACGAGGAAGTCCACATCAGCGAGATTGAGAAGATGCTCCGCCGGCCCGGAAAATTGGAAACGGCGCGGTAGACCGCCGGGCTAGGCGAGCAGTAGCTGCCCGACGTCGGCCACCGTGCGGGGCGGTGACGCCCCCGGTAGCGGTGGGAAGGCCAATAGCGGCACGGGGGCCCGGGTGTGGTTGCGCGTCCTTAAGTCCTCCACGTTGCCGTGGTCACTGGTCACCAACACCCGCGTGTCGGCGGGGCGGCCGGCCAGCACCGCCCGGACGAAGGCATCGAAGGTGGACAGGGCCTCCACCGCCGCCGTGGCGTCCTGGGCGTGCCCGGCCTCGTCGGCCGCGAAATGCTCAAACAGGGTGAAGTCCATGCCCGCGGCGACGCGCCAGAAGGCGGCGGCCGCCTCTCCGGGCGTGCGCAGGGGGAGGGACAGGCCGCGGGCCAGCCCGCGGGCCCCGGTGACATCATGGGCAACGGCCTCGCCCCGGCGCAGCGCATCCAGGGTGCGCAGGGGCACGCCCGCCGCGGCGAAGGCGGCGGTGGTGGCGGAGGGGCGCAGGCGCCGGCGGGCGCGCGGCGGAAGGGAAACGTCCGGGCTACCGCCTTCGGCGTGGGGCAGCCCCAGCGCGGCGAGATAGCCGGCCGGGTAGGCGTTGGCGAAGGTGGCCGTCCGTCCGGACTGCACCAGGCGCTTCACCAGGCTGTGCTCGGCCAACAGCGCCCGCAACGGGGCGTCCGGGTAGCCGAGGACGTGACGGCCCACCAACAGGGGGGCGGGAAGGCCGGTGAGGAGGGCCGTCTGGTTGGAGGCGGACTGGGGGCGTCCCGCCATGCCGAAGGTGGCGTCCAGAAGCGACAGCTCCCCGCCGGGCAGCGCCGTACCGGTGCCGTCGTCAAACTGGGAGAGGAGAAACTCCCCCCGGGCCAGCGGGTTGACGTCCGGGTCGCGAGGCCCGACGCCGACACCGTCCACGAAGAGGAGGGCAACGCGCAAGGGGCGCCCGCCCTCGCCTCAGGCGGCCTTCACCACCTTGCCGGCCTTGATGCACCGGGTGCAGGCGAGCACACGTTGGGTGCGCCCATCGACGGTGGCGCGCAGCTTCTGGAGATTCGGCAGCGAGCGCGTCTTCGTCTTGTTGTTGGCGTGGCTGACGTTGTTGCCCACCAGGGGACGCTTGCCACAGATGTCGCACTTCCAGGCCATGACTTCCTCGAAAGAGACGCTAGGACGAAACAGGGGGCCTGCGCATAACCGAATTCCGGGGCCAATGCCAGGCCCCTACCGCCCGGAGGGCCGTGGCTTCTGGGTGGCGCGCTGGACCCGCGCCACCGCCCCAAGGGCGGCCAGCACCTCCCCCTCCAGCCCCAGCCCCGGGCACACCTCCCGGCCGGCCCGCAGGAGGCTGGCCCAGGGGGTGGTGGGGGGAAGGCCGGTGCCCTCCCACGGCGCCTTGGCCACCCTGGGTAGCAGCGGGTGCAGCAGCAGGCCCGGTGCCCGCCCTGGTGCGTCCAGCTGCGGCACGGAGCGGGCCAGCACCTGAGGGCGTGCAAAGGGCAGCAGGCGCTCCAGCGCCTCTTCGATGCGGGCGGCATGGGCCAAGACGCGGGGTGCCTCGACGTCGGCCGGCACCACGGCCGCTGCCGTCACCAGCCTCAGTCCTGCTTCGTCGGCTCGCCCCTCGGACCGACGGGCCGGGCCCACCTGGACGAGGCACGCGCCCACGGCGGAGGCCTGGTCCACCAGGACGAGTTCCCCCAGGCCCTGGGGCAGCGCGGCGGCGGGAAGCACCCAGTGGAGGGCCAGCACGGCGTGGTTGGGGGCGGCGGGGCGCAGGGCAGCCGGCTTGGCCGCGCGCAGCGAGGCAGGGAGCAGCGGCAGCAGCTCGATGTCATCCAGCGCCGAGAGGATGAAGGCCGCCCGGTGGGTGGCCTCGGAGCCGCGGACGTCCAGGCCCACTGGCTGGCCGCCCTCGACGCTGAGGGACTGGACGGCCGATGGCGCCCCGTCGACGGGAAGCAGCGTTCCGCCCAGCTCCTCGAAGCGGTGCCGCAGAAGGTCCAGCAGCCCGGCCAGGCCCCCGGGGAAGCGCTGCGGCCCGGCGAGGAGCTGCCCGAGGCTGCGCCGCACGGCGAGGGGCCCCGGGGCGTCCTGGCAGACGAGGAAGGCCGTGGCACGCGCCAGCAGGTGCTCGGCCGGCTCGCCGTCCGAAAGGGGGGAGGGCAGCGCCAGGGCGGGCCAGGCCTTAAGGGCCCGCCGCAGCCGCCAGCGGGAGAGGAGCCCGGCCACCGGCAGCGCCTCCCTGGTGCGCAGAAAGCCGTCGGTGGTGGTGTGGGCCGCCGCCAGTTGCTTGACGCTGTCGGCAAGGTGGGCCCCGGACTGGCCAAATTCGCGTGTGCATTCGGCAAGTCGCCGGGCGTCGTCCAGGGGCAAGTCCAGTCGGTGGCGTGGCAGGACGAGTTGCAGCGCTGGCACCACCGGCTTCAGTGCGCGGGAGACTTGGGTGGTGAGACCCAGTTCTGTGAAGGCATCTTCCAAAGGCGGCACGGCGCGGGGCGGTGGCAAGGGCAGCAGCCGGGTGGGCCAGAGGAAGCCCTGGTGGGTGTAGGCGGCCGGTGCCCCGCCGTGCTCAGCCCACAGCACCCGCAGGCCGCGCCGCGCCAAGAGGGCGGCGGCAAAGGCGGCGCCCAGCGAAGGGCCGAGGACGATGGCGTCGTAGACGCGGGAGCTGGGCGCCGCAGCGAAGCGGGGCTTGTCCGGAAGCCGGGCCATTGTCGCGGGCCGTGCCCTTCCCTCAGCCCAGCCCTGGGTTGAGGAGGGCGAGGCCGGACGCCTCGGGCGGGGCACCGCCCTTGAGGCGCCGCCCCTCGCGAACCACCGCACCGGTGGCCAACAGGCGCACCGCCAGCGGGTACAGCCGGTGCTCCTGCGCTTGGATGCGCGCGCCGAGGCTGGCCTCACTGTCCGTGGGCAGCACCGGGACGGCGGCCTGGGCGATGATGGGGCCGGTGTCCGTGCCTTCATCCACAAGGTGCACGGTACAGCCGGACACCTTCGCCCCGTGCTCGAGCGCCTGCCGCACGGCGTGCAGCCCGGGGAAGCTGGGAAGCAGGGCCGGATGGATGTTGAGGACCCCAAGGGGAAAGGCCCGGAGGAAGTCGGCACCCACCAGGCGCATGAAGCCGGCCAGACAGCCGATGTCAGCCCGGTGGGGCGCGAGCGCTGCCACCAGGGCCGCGTCGTACGCCCCCCGCCCGGCATACCGCTGATGGGGGAGCACCACGGTGGGCACGCCGGCGGCTTCGGCGCGTTGCAGGGCCAGCACGCCAGGGACGTTGGACAGCACCACCGCGACTCGTGCCGGGAAGTCCGGGCTGGCGCTGGCGTCGAGCAGCGCCTGCAGGTTGCTGCCGCTCCCCGACACCAGCACGGCCAGCGCGCGGCGGCCGGTCATGGCAGGACGACCGCGGTGGGTTCTCCCGCTGCGGCCTCCACCTTTCCCACGTCATAAGCGGCGACGCCCCGACCGCGGAGCAGCGCGAGCGCCGTCTCGACGGCTTCTGCGGGCAGAACGCACACCATGCCCAGGCCCATGTTGAAGGTCGAAAACATCTCCGCGCGCTCCACGTTCCCCAGCCGGGCGATGGCGGAGAAGATGGGAGGGCACGGCCAGCGCGAGGCGTGCAGCACGGCCCGCGTTCCGTCCGGCAGACAGCGAGGGACGTTGCCGGGAATTCCGGAACCGGTGATGTGGGCCAGCCCGCGGACCTCCACCGCGTCGAGAAGGGCCAGGACGTCCTTCACGTAGATGCGCGTTGGCTCGAGCAACTCCTCGCCCAGCGGCCGAGAGAGGCCCTCGACGCGGGCGTCGAGGGCGAGGTGCGCCACCTCGAGCAGGACGCGACGGGCCAGGGAGTAGCCGTTGGAGTGCAGGCCGGAGGAGGCGAGGCCCACCAGCACGTCGCCGGGCCGGATGGAGCGCCCGCTGATGATGCGCGAGCGCTCCACCACGCCCACGCAGAAGCCGGCCAAGTCGTACTCCCCCTTGGCGTAGAAGCGCGGGAGCTCCGCCGTCTCCCCGCCAAGCAGCGTACAGCCCGCCTGCGCGCAGCCCTCTGCCACGCCGGCGACGACGGCGGCGGCCTGTTCGACGTCCAGATGGGAGGTGGCGAAGTAGTCCAGGAAGAACAGCGGCTCGGCGCCGGAGGTGAGGACGTCGTTGACGCTCATCGCCACCAGGTCGATGCCGATGGTGCTGTGCCGGCCGGCGGCGAAGGCCACCTTCAGCTTGGTGCCCACCCCGTCCGTCCCGGCGACGAGGACGGGTTCCTTCCAGCGCCCCGGTGGCAGGGCAAACAGCCCGCCGAAGCCGCCCACGCCGGAGAGGACTTCCGGCCGCTGGGTGCGCGCCGCCAAGGGGCGGATGCGCTCGACGAGCGCATCGCCGGCGTCAATGTCGACC
The DNA here is from genome assembly GCA_963760425.1 of uncultured delta proteobacterium. Lineage (GTDB taxonomy): Bacteria > Myxococcota > Myxococcia > Myxococcales > Myxococcaceae > JADGRA01. Next base: position 22,410 of record CAVXCY010000019.1, read on the forward strand.
CCCGAGTCCTTGTAGGTGGTGCCCACGGGAGGACTGCTTGTACGCCATTGGACGGCTGCCCGGGGGGAGGAATTGGATGCGGTGGTGGGGCCAGGGTTGGGGGAGACTACGGCCACACCGCCCCCCACCCCCCTGGCATGGAACGTCTCTCCCGACTCCTCATCCGCCGCCGGTATGAATTGGTCGCCCTGGCGGTGGCCGGCCTGGTGGCCGCGCTGCACGTCTTTTTTGAAGGCGCCCCGCTGCCCAGCGGAGGGAGCGGGCCGGCGGGCGCCCGGGAAGTGCTGCTGCGCGGCCTTGCCTCGGCCGAGGGCAAGGCGGAGGACCTGCAGTTTCTTCTCCGCGGCCCGGCGGCCCCGGTGCCCGAACTCCGGGTGGTGGCCATCGACGAGAAAAGCATCCAGCGGTACGGGCGGTGGCCCTGGCCACGGGACGTGCTGGCCCGGGGGTTGAAGCGCCTCCAGCAGCTGCAGCCGGCGGCGGTGGGGCTGGACATGACGTTTACCGACGAAGCCCAGCCCGGGCCATGGGCCCAGGTGCTGGCGGAGGTGGAGGCCGCGCGCAGACGGCTGCCCGAGGACGAGCGGTTGGCGCTGGAGCCGGTGGTGGGGGCGTTGAAGGCGCGGGCCGGCGAAGACCCTGACGCCGAGCTGGCCAGCGCGCTTCAGCCCGCCACCTTCGTCCAGGGCGTGGAGGCCTACCGCTCCGCGGAGGCGGCCGACTACGCCGCCCGCGCGGTGAGGGATGCCGAGGTGCTGGCGCCCAAGCTGAACACCGTCTTCCCCATGGCGCACCAGGCAGCGCGCTACCAGGTGCCGTGGACGGCGTGGCTGGCCGACCGGTACCGGAGCGCCCAGGCGCCGCTGTCCAGGTTTGTCCTGCCCCAGACGCGTCTGGGCCACTACATGGTGAAGCTCGACCCGGACGGGGTGCTGCGCCGGACGCCCCTCTTCGTCCAGCTGGAGGTGCCGCAGGGGCTGTTGCCTAGCCTCGAATTGCAGACGGCGGCGGTGACGCTGGGCGCCGAGGTGGAGCCGGCCTGGGACCCAGAGCTGCAGCGGGTGGTGGGCGTGCGGCTGCGGCGGGGCCGGGAGGTGGTGCGGGAGGTGCCCAATGAGGTGCAGGAGCCCTACGCGCGCATTCCCTGGCTCGGCGCCGCCTCGACGGTGCCGACGGTGTCCATGGCGGACGTGCTTGCGGGCGACCCGTCCGCCGCCCAGCTTGCTGGCAAGACGGTGCTGGTGGGAGTGACGCTGGTGGGTTCCTTCGACCAGGTGGTGACGCCGTTCCGGGAGGTGGAGCCGGGCGTCTACGCGCACGCGGCGATGCTGTCTGCCATCCTCTCCGGCCGGTACCTGCAGCGCGGGCCGTGGCTGCTGTGGCTGGAGGTGGCCTTCCTGCTGGGCGGCGGACTCCTGCTGGCCTTCGTCCTGCCCCGGGTGGGGGCCGGGTGGCGGGTGGCGGTGCCGCTGGGGCTGGCGGTGGGCTGGTGGGTTCTGGGCCAGGTGCTGTTGCGGGGCGGAACCCAGCTGGCGCTGGTGTTACCCGCGGCCGGGATGCTGGCCGTCGCCTCGGCCCTGACGCTGGTCGGCTGGCTCTCGACGGACCGCGAGAAGCTGCGCCTTCGGCGCACCTTTCGCTACTACCTGAGCGAAGCGGTGATGACGGAGATGCTCGAGCACCCGGAGCACCTGAAGCTCGGCGGGGAGAAGCGCGAGCTGACCGTCCTCTTCAGCGACATCCGCGGCTTCACCGGCATCTCAGAACGGATGGCACCGGAGGCGCTGGTGCGCTTCGTCAACGACTACTTGAGCCCGATGACGAACATTGTCTTTGAAGAGGGGGGGACGCTGGACAAGTACATCGGAGATGCGCTGATGGCCTTCTGGGGCGCTCCGGTAGCGCAGGAGGACCACGCGCTTCGGGCGTGCCGCGCGGCGATGCGCTTCTTGGAAGAGCTGGAGCGGCTGCGGCCCGCGTGGCGGGCCGGCGGCGTGGGTGAGGTGGAGATTGGGGTGGGCATCAACTCTGGGCCCATGGTGGTGGGCAACATGGGCTCCGACGTCCGCTTCGACTACACGGTGATGGGGGATGCGGTGAACCTGGCCAGCCGGCTGGAGGGCGCCAACAAGCTGTTCGGCACCCGGGTGCTGCTGTCCGAGGAGACGTACGCCCAGGTGCGTGGGGCGGTGTGTGCACGGCGACTGGGTTCAGTGAAGGTACGGGGCAAGCAGCACTCGACCAAGGTGTTCGAGTTGCGCCATCTCGGCGAGCCGACGCCCGCCGAGGCAGAAGCGGTTTGGCGTTTTGAAGCCGGGGTGGATGCTTTCAGCGCCAAGGATTTCGAGCTGGCGGAGCAACACTTCCAGGCTGTCCTGCGGCTCTGGCCGAAGGACGGGCCGTCCCGCCGCTACCTGGACGAGGTGACCTTTCTCAAGCTGTCGCCGCCGGGCCCGGAATGGGACGCGGCGTCCGCGGGAGTGGTAAAGTGACGAGAAATTGGGCCGAACGGGCCTCCGCACGCGCCGGCGCCTTCTTTGACCCGACGTCCCTCCACCGAAATACTCTCCCCCATCCTGAATCGACCGGCACCATGAGCGCCGAGGACGCCCTCTACCAGCGCTTCGGAAAGGAATTTCCCAAGTCGACTGTCCTCTTCCGCGAGGGAGAGAGCGGCAAGGAAATGTATGTCCTGCAGGCGGGCCGCGTGGTCATCACCAAGCGTGTCCGGGACGAGCAGAAGACGCTGGCGGTGCTGGGGCCGGGGGAATTCTTCGGAGAGATGGCACTCATTTCCAACAAGCCGCGGAATGCCACCGCCACCGTGACAGAGGCGGCGCGGCTGTTGGTGATTGACCCCAAGACGTTCGAGGGGATGATTCGGGGCAACACCGAGATTGCCGTGCGGATGATTAAGAAGCTGGCAGAGCGGCTGGCCGACGCGGACGGGCAGATTGAGACGCTGCTGCTGGCCGACCCCGGCAGCCGGGTGGTGCACCACCTGCTGACGGCCTGTCAGACGCGGGGCCGGGCCGCCGAGGAGGGTGTGGAAATCGACCTCCAACTCCGGGAAATGCCCGCCGTCACCGGGGTGGGGGAGCCCGGCGTCCGCAGCATGCTCGAGCGGCTGGAACGGCTGGGACTGGTGGAACGCAGTGGGGAACGCCTGACGGTGCGTGACACCGCGCGGCTCGACGAGTACCTGTCCTTTCTGGAAATGCGCTGGAAATTCGGAGACCTCTGACACGTGAAGCTCTCCGTCCTCGGCTGCCACGGTGGCGAGTTGCCCGACTGCCGCACCACCTGCTTCCTGGTGGACGACGTGCTGGCGCTCGACGCAGGCGCCCTCTGCGCCAGTCTCGAACTCGACGCACTGGCGCGGGTCGACCACATCATCCTCACCCACAGCCACTTCGACCACGTGAAGGACCTGCCGCTGCTGGCAGATTTGATGGTGGGGCGGCGCGAGCGGCCGGTGACGGTGTGGGCCAGCCGGGCGTGCGTCAAGACGCTGCAGAAGAACATCTTCAACGACGCGCTCTGGCCCGACTTCACGCGCATCCCCTCGCCGAAGAACCCGGTGCTCGAGCTCAAGGCGTTCCGGGCCGGCGAGACCTTCCAGGCCGGCCCGTATGAGGTCACCAGCGTGCTGGTGAGCCACCCGGTGGAAAGCTGTGGCTTCGTCCTGCGCCACGGGGACACCGCCCTCGGCATCAGCGGGGACACGGGTCCCACCGACCGGCTGTGGGAGGTGCTCAACGCCACCCCCAACCTCAAGGCCCTGCTGCTCGAGACCAGCTTCCCGAGCGAGATGCAGGCCCTGGCGGACCTCTCTGGCCACCTCACGCCACGCACGCTGCGCACCGAGCTGGCGAAGTTCCAGCGCAATGGCTCAAGTGTCCTGCTCTACCACCTCAAGCCCGCCTTCGTGGCCGCGCTGAAGCGGGAAGTGGCTGACCTGCCGGTCAGGGTGCTGGAGCTGGGAGACAGCTTCGAGTTATAGGACCAGGGGCGCTATGGCCGCCTGGTTCTCCAAGAAGCCCCGCATCGTTCCGGTCGAGCCCGCGGACGTCGAGGCGCTGCGACAGCAGCCCTCGCGCATGCAGGGGCTGTGGGCGAAGTGCGACGCCTGCAACGAGATTATTTACCGGCAGGAGATTGAGCGGAACTGGAACGTCTGCCCACTGTGCGGACACCACCTGCCCTGGCCGGCCCGGGTACGCCTGCAGACGTTGCTCGACCCGGGCAGCTTCGAGGAATGCGACACCGAGCTCGAAGCCCAGGACCCCCTCGGCTTCTCCGACAGCAAGCGCTACAAGGACCGGCTGCGCACCACCGCTCGCGCCCTGGGGGAGGCGGATGCCTTCGTCTCCGGCATGGGGCGGCTGGAGGGCCATCCCGTTTCGGTGGGTGCCTTCGTCTTCGAGTTCATGGGCGGTTCGATGGGCTCGGTGGTGGGCGAGAAAGTCACGCGCCTCTTCGAGCGGGCCTTTGACAGGCGCTGTGCCGCCGTCGTCTTCAACGCCTCGGGCGGCGCGCGGATGCAGGAGGGGATTTTCTCGCTGATGCAGATGGCCAAGACGTCCGCCGCCCTGGCGCGCTTTCGCAGCGTCAAGAAGCCCTACATCTCCGTGCTGCTGCACCCCACCACCGGCGGCGTGGCCGCCAGCTTCGCCTGGCTGGGCGACGTGATACTGGCCGAGCCGAAGGCCCTCATCGGCTTTGCCGGGCCCCGCGTCATCGAGCAGACCATCCGCCAGAAGCTGCCCGAGGGGTTCCAGCGCAGCGAGTTCCTCCTGGAGCACGGGATGGTGGACGCCATTGTCCCCCGGCGTGAGTTGCGGACACGCCTCGGAGCGCTTCTTTCGCTGATGGGCTGACCTCCAGACTTCCCCGTGCCGTCCACGCCCGCCGAGGCCCTCGCTTTTCTCCACAGCCGGTCCCCGTCCACGGTGGTGCTGGGCCTGGAGCGAATGCGCTCCGCGCTGGCGGAGCTGGGGCACCCGGAGTTTCGCTTCCCGGCGGTGCACGTGGCGGGCACCAACGGCAAGGGCAGCGCCTGCGCCATGGTGGACGCGGTGCTGCGCGCCGCCGGCTTCCGGGTCGGGCTGTACACCTCGCCGCACCTCGTCCGCTTCAATGAGAGGATTCGCCTCAGTGGCGTGGACATCGACGACGCCAGCTTGGGCCAGCGGCTGCTGCAGGTGCTGCGGCGCTCACCGACGGCCTTCACGCTGACGTACTTCGAGCTCGGCACCCTGGTGGCCTTCTGGCACTTCGCCGAGGAGGGAGTGGACTTCGCCGTGCTGGAGACCGGCCTGGGGGGACGCCTGGATGCCACGGCGACGTGCGTGCCGCGCGCGACGGCCGTCACCGCGCTGGGGCTGGACCACACGGAGTTGCTGGGGGACACCCTGGCTGCCATTGCCAGGGAGAAGGCGGGGATTTTCCGCGCCGGGGTGCCGGCGGTGGTGGCACGTCAGCCCGAGGAGGCGGAACAGGTGCTGGTGGAAGAGGCGGCGCGGGTGGGGGCGCCCCTTCTTCGCGAGGGGGTGGACTTCGCCGTCGTGGAGGAAGCGGGCGCCCTCGCCTACCGGCACGGGCCTCGCCGTCTGAGTGGCCTTCGCCTCGGGCTGGCCGGTGCGCACCAGCACCAGAATGCCGCCTTGGCCCTGGCACTGCTGGACGTGCTGGCGGAGGCGGGTGCCCGCATTCCCGACGCGGCACGGCGGTCCGGGCTGCGCGAGGTGCACTGGCCGGGGCGCCTCGAGGAGGTGCCTGGCTCGCCGCTCCTCCTGCTGGACGGGGCCCACAACCCGGCCGGTGTCCAGGTGCTCCGCGCGGCGCTGGACAGCGGCTACCCGGGCCGGCGCGTCCACCTCATTTTCGGTGCGGTGGCGGACAAGGATGTGCGGGGCATGCTGTCGGGGCTTCTGCCCCGCATGGCTTCTGTCACGTTGACGCCCCTGCAGACGCCGCGTGGACTCTTACCGTCGGCCTACCTGGAGGAGACTCGGACGCTGTGTCCGGCGGTGCGGGTGGCGGACTCGCCCGCCGCGGCGCTGCAGCTCGCCCGGGCAGGGGCCGCCCCGGAGGACGTCGTCCTGGCCACGGGCTCCCTGTACCTGGTGGGTGCGCTGAAGGCCCACCTTCTGGCGGCCCAAGTCCCCGCAAGCACGGAGGGTTGAGGGGCGGCGCACGCAGTGCTTGGCGCGCCGCAGCAGCCCCCGTAGATTCGCCTGTCAACATGCGCCTGCCGAATGCCCGGGCGGGCTCGCCGCACCCACCCTCGGTGGACGAGGTGGCGTTTCGCGAGCTCTACCGCAAGAGCGACTACGAGGTGCAGACCGCGGACGGCTGGACGCTGGTGGTGACGCGTTACCAGCCGGTGCCGCAGGGCTTTCCGCAGCCCCTCTTCGGCGAGCCGCTCCTGCTGGTGCACGGCTTCTCGCAAAACCGGCACGCCTGGACGAGCGGGGAATTCGTCAAGAACCTCCTCTTCTTTGGCGCCGACATCCACATCCTCGAGCTGCGCGGACACGGGAAAAGCAGTCTTGAGCTGCAGCGGGCGCGCGCCGAAGCCAGAGGCGTCCCCCCGCCGAAGGACTTGGACTACGGCTGGGACATCGACAGCTACTTTCTGCACGACGTCCCGTCGGGCATCGCCGCGGTGAAGGCGGCCACCGGCCGCTCGCGCCTCTTCTACGTCGGCCACTCCATGGGCGGCATCCTCGGATACGGCCACGCCGGGCTGCACGACGACTTCGAGGGGATGGTCACCATCGGTGCCCCGGCCGACGTCGGCCGGGGTTTCCCGCTGCTGCGCGCCCTGGCGGTCACCGGGCCCCTCTTCGGTCCGGTGGTGGACTTCGCCTTCGGCGCCGTCAACGCCGAGCGCCGGGCGGTGCACGGACTGCGGCGCCTGGCGGGCCAGGCGCTCAGCGCGGCGCGGCTGCCGGTGACGGAGCGCCTGGCGGACCCCGGACCCCCACCCGAGGACGTGCAATTCACCTACGTCCCGATGGACAGCTGGCTGAAGACGCTGGAGCGGCTCATCGCCCGTGCGGAAGTGCACCCGCTCTACGATGCGCTGGCGCGCCGGGTGAACTGGCTGTCCAACCCCTCGCGGGCCAGCGGCGCCGACCTGCGGTGGCTGCTGCGGGAGGGCGGCGAGCGCGAGCCGCGCAAAGTCATCGAGCAGTTTGCGCGGTGGATTCGTGGCCGCGAGCTGAAGTGCTACCGCAATGGGTACGACTTCAAGCAGGGCTTTGGAAACATCGCCGTCCCGATGGCCATTATTTTCGGGGACATGGACCCGCTCGCCTCGGTCGACTCCACCCGCAGCGTCTACCGCGCCGCGAAGAGTGAGTATTTGCTTTGGCGTCCGGTGAAGGGCAACAGCCACATCGAGCTGACGATGGGGCACGACATCCGCCAAATCTGCTACGACATCAAAAACCTGGTGGAGTACGCCGTCACACACCGGAACAAGCCGCCCGTCCTCCCCCGGCTGTCCTGACTGGCTGCTTGCAGGGGGTTCGTTCCTTTGGAGGACGCGCCAGGGGGGGGTAGCATTCGAGGGCCCGTGAGACGTCCTCTCTGCCGCTGGCTTCTGCTCAGCGCGGCGCTGTGCGCGCCCGCCCTGGCCCAAGACGCTTCGTTGAATACCATCACCCGGGTGGAGGTGAAGTCCGGCGTGGTGGAGATTACCGGGACACAGAAGCCGAGCTTCAGCACCTTTCCCATGAGTGACCCACCCCGCCTGGTGGTGGACATTTCCGAGGCCGTCTTCAGCGGCGTCCCGGAGTCCATGGACGTCACCTCCGGGCGCGTGGTGGCTGTCCGCACCGCCAGCTACGGCAACAACGCCTCGGCCATCGCCCGCGTCGTCATCGGCTTCGACCGCGAGGTGGAGCCGGACATCCAGACCGTCGGAAACAAGCTGGTGGTGCGGGCCACCCCGGCGCCCGCCGGGGCTCCGGCGGTGGCGGTAGCCCCGGCGCCCCGCCCAGCGGCGAAGCCGGCCGGCACTGGGGGCACCACCGCAGCAGCCGCGCCCAGCGGAGCGACTGTCGCCAGCGCTCCAGTGGTAGCGAGCGCGCCAGTGGTAGCCAGCGCTCCAGTGCTAGCCAGCGCCCCAGTCAGTCAACAGACCGCGACAGCGGCGGCCGAAAAGCAGCGCCAGGACGCGGCGGCGGCTGCCGCGGCCGAGAAGCAGCGCCAGGACGCGGCGGCAGCCGCCGCGGCCGAGAAACAGCGCCAGGATGCAGCGGCAGCCGCCGCGGCCGAAAAGCAGCGCCAGGACGCAGCGGCAGCCGCGGCGGCGACGGCGGCGGCCGAAAAGCAGCGTCAGGAAGCCGCGCTGGCCGCCGCAGCAGCGGCGGAGAAGCAGCGCCGGGAGGCGGCTGCCGCGGCCGCGGCCGCGGCGGAGAAGAAACGCCTGGACGACGCGGCGGCGGCCCAGGCTGCGGCGGAACAACGGCGGCGCGAGGAGGCGGCGGCAGCCGCCGCGGCCGAGGAGAAGCGGCGCCAGGAGGACGCCGCAGCCGCCGCGGCAGCGGAGGCGCGACGTCAGCAGGAAGCCGCCACCGCCCGCACCCTGCAGCAGAAGCAGCAGGCGGAGGCCCAGGCCGCGGCCGCCGAGGAAAAGCGCAAGCAGGAGGCCGCACTCGCCGCGGCGGCGGCGGAGCGCGAGCGTCAGCAGCGGGCAGCCGCCGCGGCGGCAGCGGCCGAGGAACAACGCCAGAAGGAGGCGGCGGCCGCAGCCGCTGCCGAGGAGCGCCGCCAGGCCGAGGTGTCGCAGCGGGCGGAGGCGCAGCGTAAGCAGGACTTGCTGGCGGCGGCTCCGGCGCCCGCCGTGCGCGCGGCGGCGGCGGAGCCGACGGCCCCGGAGGGAGGAAGTTCCTCCGGGGGGGCTGAAGTGGATTCCAAGCGCAAGGCCCTCACCTTCGTCGGCTTCGACGGAAAACAGTCACGCGTCTTCGTCCGTACCAACGGCCCAGTGCGCTATACGGTGAGTGCCGGGGCGAAGAACACCGTCGTCCTGGAGCTCGACAACACCTCCATCCCCTTGCACAACAACACCCGCGCCCTGGACACAGCCTTCTTCGCGGGCCCCGTGCTGCGCATCCAGCCGGAGCGCGGGCCGAAGAATTCGGTGCTGGTGGCCATCACCCTGCGCGACGCGGTGACGTACCAGACGCACCAGGACGGCAACGAGGTCTCGGTGCAGTTCCAGGCGCCCTAGCGGGCGCCGGGACTTCTCCCCCGCATGGTTTCCGCCCTGGCCGCATTGCTCGTGCTCGGGCAGTCCGGCCTCTCCTCGCTGGCCCCGCCTTCTGCCGAGGAGCCCATCCACGTCCAGGCCGACCACCTGCAGTCCGACGCCGACGCCCAGCACGTCACGCTGACGGGGCACGCCCGGCTGCACACCACTGGCACCATGGTGGACGCGGACACGGTGCTGCTCGACCAGGAGACCAACACCCTCACCGCCACCGGCAACGCCTTCTGCGTCTCGGGCTCCCTCGGTGCGGTCGCCAACAAGCTCACCCTGGACCTGAATACCGGGACGCTGACGCTGCAGCAGGGGCACTTCTTCGAAAAGAAGAAGGTTGCGCTCGACCGTCTCCTCGCCGCGCAGAGCGCGAAGGAGTTGCAGGGCCTGGGGCAGACGGCCCTGGCCGGCACCGCGGACCGCATCCAACGCGGCGGCGGTGGCCACCTGCACATCGACAACCTCACCTTCACCCCCTGCGACTGCGAGCCGCGGGACCCGCTCAAACCGCATTGGAGCATCCAGAGCGCGTCCGCGGACGTGGTGCTGGGGGAGGGAGCCTGGATGTGGCTGGCCCTGGTCCGCGTCTACGACGTGCCGGTGCTGCCGCTTCCTGTCATGTACGTCCCCTTGAGTGACCGGAAGACGGGGCTACTTCCCATTCTCCCCAACTACTCGGCCTGGACGGGCTGGTACATCCCCATCCCGGTGTACGTGACGCTGGGGCGCAGCGCCGACATCGAGTTCGACCTTGGCTACACCACCGGCGGCGCCTACCCGAATGCCGGCACCAAGGGGCCGTCGCTGGACACCACCTTCCGCTTCGCCTCCAGTGTCGACACGCACGGCACGGCCGAGTTCTACATTGTCAACGACACGCAGCCGCCCAGAAATCCGCAGAACGGCCAAAACTGGAAGGCCAACAGTTCTCCGCCAAGTACCCCCCAAGAAATCGCCGCCGCCAGCACGTGGTTCGGGCCACGGGAGCAACTCTCTAGCCAGATTGTGGACGGCCTTGGAGCCGGGTGGACGACGCGCCTCGACCTCAACCTGGCCTCGGACTCGGCGCTGCCGCGCGACCTGGCCACCGACGTGCTGTCCCAGGCCAACCAGTACCTCACCTCCACCTTCCAGCTGTCACACAGGTCCGCCAACGCCTGGCAGGGCCTGACGGTGTCGTACCGCCAGGACACGCAGCCGCCATTCTCTTACTCGCTGTTCGGGACGGACCGGAACCCAGCGACGGGCCAGCCGGAGCGCGGCCCGGCCACCTTCCAGCAGCTGCCGGACATCACGGTGGCCTTCCCCCAGCGCCCACTGTGGGGGCTCCTCTTCGGCAGCCTGGAAATGGCCTACACCCGCCTGTCGCCCTTGACGCAGCTGTTCGGGGACGAAGGCCGGTACGGCATTTGGATGCCGGTGGCGCCGGCCAATCCCACCCCTCCGGGCGTGGTCGACCCGCTGCAGGGCGATGGCATCTACCAGCCGGCCTATGAGAGGCAGGCGCGCGACCGGCTGGACGTCGTGCCCCGCCTCGTCATGACGCTGCCGGTGGGGGACGTGTTGCGCATCCAGCCGTCCGTCTGGGTGCGCGAGGACGTCTACGTCGGGGAGATTAGCGGGGCGGCGACCAACCGGGGCTACGCCATCGTCGACCTGCTCATCTCGAGCGAGTTGTCGCGCACCTACGGGGAGGGGCAGGGCGCGCTGAGGAATGCGTTCCAGGGAAGCATCGACGTGCGTGACATCGCCGGCGCCTGGGGTGCGGTGCCTGGCCCGCAGCCGAGCAACAAGTACGACGCCATCGACTGGGCGGTGGACACCAACCACCGCTTGCAGGGCGTGGTGAAATTCACGGAGCTGCTCACCAAGCGCAGCGGCGCGCAGCAGGTGGAATTGCTGCGGGTGGACCTTGCCCAGGAATTCCTGTCCAGCACGCCCAACGGGCTGTCGGACAGCGTGGCCTCCGCCCGGACGACGCTGGGGGCCTTCAACGCCGCTGCCACCTTCCGCTGGGACAACCAGCGCCACGCGCCTGCCCTGTTCAGCATCGGCGCCGGGGTGCAGCCTTGGGTGAACCCGATGAAGGGCGCGAAGCTGCCGGCGTACTCCTTCCACGTGCAGTACGACTTCATCTACCTCAGCAACCTGTACCAAAACACCAACGGCATCCCCCTCACCGACGCGGAGCAACAGTGGGTGGGGGGCTCGAGCGCTCAGCGGCGGGGCATCGACGCGCTGGTGGGCTCGCCGCTTCCCGCGGTGGCCCTGCAGGGGTCGCTGTTGCACCTCATCACGCTGACGGCGACGGTGAATTTCCCCTACGGGCTCGGCCTCAGCTACTACGGCACGCTTTACCCGGACGCGCCGCCCCTTCCGCCGGGTTTCGTGGCGACGGCCACCAACGGCTCGCACGCCTTCTTTGGACAGCAGCAGCTGGCCTTGCTGTTCGGCCCAGCCTGTAACTGCTGGCAACTCACCGTGGGGGTCCGGACGTCCCCCGGGCTGCCCGCTGTCTTTCCTCAAGTGTTTGTGGACTTCACCATCGCGGGCTTCGGCACCCTCGGGAACTAGCCAGAATTTCACTGAGAGTGACTTGCTGTCGCGCGGACATTGAGCGTAAGCCCTCGCTCGAGGCGCCCTGGACAGCTTGTCCAAGCGTTGACAGAAGTGTTGCGAGCCTCACTGGGGGTGCAGCCTATGTCAGACATCGGCAAGACCATTGGCCAGAGGATTCGCGAGCTGCGCACGCAGCGTGCGGAACGCTGGACGCAAGAGGACCTGGCCGAGCGCGCCCGCATCTCGGTGTCCTTCCTCTCGATGATTGAGCGCGGAGAGCGCGTGGCCCACGTCGAGACGCTGGCCTCCCTGGCAGACGCGCTGGGGGTGACGCTGGCCGAACTCTTCGTCGCACCGGCCGAAAGGCCGGCCGACGCGCAGGAGATTCTCCGGCCGCTGTCCGAGTTTGTCCGCAGCCGCCAGCTGGACTCGCGCGACGTGGAGAAGCTGTTGGGTGTTGCCCGGGCGATGTTTGCCGCTCCCAACGGCGTGGCGTAGCCCAAGGCGGGGCCCTGCGCTTCCGGAGTTGACCCACCCCGGGACTCGCTCCTAGGGTGTGGCTGATTCGAAAGTCAACCCGGACGCCAGGACGCCCCCACGTGGCCCCATCCAGCAAGGCCCTCGCCGCTGCAGCCAAGGACCGAGACCAGGACCGCCGGAAAACCATCCTCCGCGCCGCGGTGGAGGTGTTCGCCCGCAAGGGCTACCACGGCTGTCGGATTGCCGACGTGGCCCGGGAGGCCAACGTCGCCTACGGCCTCGTCTACCACTACTTCCGCAACAAGGAGGAGCTGCTGCAGCTCGTCTTCGAGACGGGGTGGGGCGGCTTCGTGGTGCGCATCCGCGAGGCGGCCGAGGGCCATTCGCCGCTGGACGCCAAGGTGCGACGCATCTTCCAGGTGGCCTTCGACGGCTACCGGGCGGACCCCCGGGGGGTACGCGTGCTGGTGCTGGAGTTCGCCCGGGGCCCCGGCACCGGCGAGGCCAACCGGCGTAGCGCCTTCGCCGAGGTGATGCAGCTGACACGCTCCATGTTCGAGAGGGCCCGCCTCAAAGGAGAGCTCCGGCCAGACCTGGACCCCAGCCTGTGCGCGGCAATGCTGTTCGGCGCCGTGGAGATGGGCCTCACCTCCCTGGTGATGGGCCTACTGGATGGCCGGGACGAGGCGGTGCTGGCGCGTGCCCAGGCCCAGCTGGCGGACTCCTTTCTCCACGGCACGCTGGCCCGGGAGGCCCCATGGAAGCAGGACCGGTCCGGTTCGCGGTTGAAGACGGCCAAGCGCTCCTAACCATCGACCGCGCCGAGGCGCGCAACGCGCTTTCGGCCGAGGTGGTGGCCGCCCTGGCGGACGGCCTTCGGCGTGCCGAGACGGAAGCGGCGGTGCGGGTGGTGGTGCTGACCGGCGCCGGAAATCGCGTCTTCTCCGCCGGCGGCGACCTCGGGGGCATGGGGCAGGACGGCTTCCTCGCCGGCCACGAGGCGCGGCGACGCTACGGCCTTTTGCTGGAGCAGCTGGGGGCCTTTCCCAAGCCGACGGTGGCACGCCTCAACGGCCACGCCCTCGGGGGCGGGCTGGGGCTGGTCTGCGCGTGCGACTTGGCGGTGGCCGCCGAACACGCCGAGCTCGGCACGCCGGAGGTGGATGTTGGCCTCTTCCCGATGATGGTGCTGGCCTGGCTGCAGCGGCACCTGGGCCGTAAGCGGGCGCTGGAGATGGTGCTCACCGGCGTGCGTCTCCAGGCCCGGGAGGCCCTTCTGTGGGGACTCGTCAACCGCGTCGTCCCGGAGGCGGAACTGGACGGGGCCACCCGGGCGCTGGTCGGGCAGCTGGCCGGGAAGAGTCAGGCCGTGCTGGCCTTGGGCAAGCGCGCCTTCCGGCGCGCCGAGGGCCTGCCCCTCGAGTCGGCCACGGAATTGCTGTCCGCTGAGCTGTCCCTCAACCTCACCACCGAGGACGCCGCTGAGGGCGTGCTCGCCTTCCTCTCCAAGCGCCCGCCGGAGTGGAAGGACCGCTAGGGCTCCGCTAGGGCCCTTTTCGGGTTTGTAGGCCAGTGTCACCCGTACCAGGAGCAGCGCCATGAGTGTCCCGGCTGACCGCGTCATCATCACCGCAGCGCTCACCGGCATCCTCGCCAACCGCGACCAGTGCCCGTACCTTCCCTACACGGCGGCGGAGATTGGCGAGGAAGCCCGCCGCGCCTATGAAGCTGGGGCGGCCTGTGTGCACATCCACGGCCGGGAGCCGACCTCCGGTGGCCCCACCTGGGAGGCGGCGGACTACGTCGCCATCCGCGATGAGGTGCGCAAGCGCTCCCCCATCATCCTCAACTTCTCCACCGGGGGCTTCAACATGGGGGTGGAGAGCGAGACGGAGAAGAAGGCGCGGCTGGCCTACCTCTGGAAGAGTCGGCCGGAGATGGCCGCCCTCAACATGGGCAGCATGAATTACGCCAAGTACTCCTCCAGCCGGAAAGCCTTCGTCTTCGACATGGTGTTTCCCAACCCCTTCGGCGACATCCTCCTGGCGGCCGAGGCCATGCGCGAGGGCGGGGTGAAGCCCGAGCTGGAATGCTTCGACTTGGGGCACGTGGCCAACGCCGAGCCCCTCATCACCATGGGCGCCCTCCGGCGCCCCCTGCAGTACAGCTTCATCCTCGGGGTGCTGGGCGGCGCCCCGCCTTCGGCCGAGACGCTGGCGTCCATGGCCCGCTGCCTTCAGCCCAGCGACACCTGGGAACTCATCGGCATCGGCAAGGGCCAGTGGCGGCTGTTGGGGGCGGCGCTGGCGCTGGGCGGCAACGTGCGGGTGGGCCTCGAGGATAACTTCTACCTGGACGCCGCCGGTACTGAGATGGCCAAGGGCAACGGCCCCCTGGTGGAGAAAGCGGCGCGCATGGCCCGCGACGTCGGGCGCACGCCCCTGTCCCCCGACGAGGCGCGCGCCGCACTGGCGCTGCCGCAGGTCTGGTAGGCCGCTGGTGTCAGGGGAAGGGCAGGGCGAGCAGCGCCTCGGGGTTGACGTAGAGGTGGTCGACCCTGGCCAGGAAGTGTAGGTGCGGGCCGGTGACGCGGCCCGTCTTGCCCACCAGGCCGAGCAGCTCCCCGCGCTTCACGCGCGCTCCTTGCTTCACCTTGAAGGCTGACAAGTGGAAGTAGCCGGTGAAGACGCCGCCCCCGTGGGAAAGCAGCACAGTGTTCCCGGAGGTGTAGCAGTCGCGCACCAGCACCACGGTGCCGTCGTTGGCGGCCGTCACCGGGTCTCCGACCTGGCCGTCCAGGTCGAGCCCGTGGTGCACCGTCTTCTTCTTCCCGTTCAGCATCCGCTGGTCACCGAAGCGGGCGGTGATTTCCGCGTCGCGCGGCCGCGCGAAGCCCTCCGTGAAGAGGCGGGGGCCGAAGGCCGTCCGCCAGGCCCTGGCGAAGGCGCGCTCGTCGGCGGCGATGCGGGCCTTCACCGAGGCCGGTGGCGCGATGAATTTCTGGTCCACGGTGAGCTCGCGCTGGGGAAAGTTGCCCGGCTCGACCTCCACCGCCGCGCTGAGCTCCGCGCCGTCGACGTCGACGTGGATGGAAAGTGGCCCGGCCTCCTCCTCCAGTGGCAGTGGCACCAGCGCCTCGTGGTGGTCCCCTTGGGCGTAGAAGGGCAAGGGGCGCGTGCCGGCGGTGCCGACGGGCGCATGGGCCGCCCCCCGCACCAGCACCAGGAGAACGTCGCCGGGGCGAGCGCTGGTGGGACGGACTTCGATGGACGCTTCCGGCCCGGCGGCAAGCGCGCGCGCGGCAACCAGCAGAAGGCACGTCGCAGCGCGGCCGGAGGGCGTCAACCATCGGAGTCTAGCCGCTCCTTCGCGGCCCACCCAGACGCTTGACGCTCTGCGGCGCGGCGCTTACGGTGCGCCGCCTCCAGGGGAGTGCGCGCGGGGGCATCCGCGCCTTTAGCTGGAACGAGGAGCGGCACGCACATGAAGGTTCTGGTGGCGGATGAGTTGTCGCCGCGGGGCATCGAGACCCTGCGCAAGGCCGCGGGCCTCACGGTCGACGTGAAGCTGGGGCTCAAGCCGGCGGAGCTGAAGTCCATCATCGGCGACTACCAGGCACTGGCCGTCCGCAGCGCCACCAAGGTGACGGCCGACATCCTCGAGGCGGCGCGCGCGCTCAAGGTCATTGGCCGCGCCGGGGTGGGCGTGGACAACATCGACGTCGAGGCGGCCACCCGCAAGGGCGTCATCGTCATGAATACGCCCGGGGGCAACTCCATGGCGGTGGCCGAGCTCACCTTGGCCATGCTGCTGGCGCTGCCGCGGCAGCTGGTCCAGGCGGCCACCAGCACCAAGTCCGGCAAGTGGGACAAGAAGCGGTTCGCCGCGGGGCATGAACTCTTTCAGAAGACGGTGGGCATCCTCGGTCTCGGCAACATTGGCTCTCTGGTCGCCCAGCGCTGCCTGGCCTTCGGCATGACGGTGCTGGTGTATGACCCGCACCCCTCCGAGGCTGCCCGCAAGCTTGGCCTCTCCGTGCAATTCGTCACCCTGGAGGAGTGCGTGCGCCGGGCGGACTTCCTCACCATCCACGTGCCCGCCAATGACAAGACGCGCCACCTGGTGAACGCCTCCCTCTTCGCCCAGATGAAGAAGGGCACCTACCTCGTCAACTGCGCGCGGGGCGGCATTGTGGACGAGGCGGCGCTGGCCAACGCGCTGAAGGACGGCACCCTGGCCGGCGCGGCGATGGACGTCTTCGCCACCGAGCCCATCCCGCCCGACCACCCCCTGCTGGCGCTGGACAACTTCCTGCCGACGCCTCACCTCGGCGCCTCCACCGAGGAAGGCCAGCTGGCATGTGCCAACCAGCTGGCTGAGCAGCTGGTGGAGTTCCTCCAACGGGGCGTCGTGCGCAACGCCGTCAACGCCCCGGCGGCCAAGGGCTAACCCCTCCCACCAGCGCGGCTTGGGGGCGGGCCCTTGTCCGCTTGCCGCGACGTGTCTAGCCTTCCTCCCAACTGTTTTCCCCCAAACCCGGGGGGCCCCGGGGCAGCCCCAGGCGGTTTCTCCCCGGGGAAAGCCAGGCCCAGGACTGTCCATGAGGAAGCATGCGCAGGCGCAGGGGCCGGGGGTGAGCGACCTCATGGCCCGGCTGGTGGACGGCCTCGGCGAGTTGCTGGCGCAGCACCTGGCCCTTCTTCGGCTGGAACTCCGCGACGAGGCGCACGGTGTGGCGCGCGTCTTCGGGACGGTGGCGCTGGTCGTCCCCCTCCTCGTCGTCGGCTACGCCATGCTGTGCTTCGCGGTGGCCTTCGCCCTGTCGCCTCTCCTCGGTGTGGCGGGGGCGGTGGCACTGGTCGGCGCCGCCAACATCCTCGCCGGGGGCTTGGGCCTGTGGGGCGTGCGGCGGACGCTGCAGCGTCCGCACCTTCCGCAGACGTCCGAGGCCGCGCGCGAAAGCGCCGCGGCCCTGGTGGCCGAGGCTCGGGAGGTGCGCGGTGTCCATTGAGCCGGCCGAGCTGGACAAGGCGCGCCTGCGGGCCGACATCTCCCGGACGCGGGAGGCGCTGGTCGACACCGCCGAGGAGCTGAAGCACACCGTCCAGGCCAACCTGGACTGGCGGACGTGGGTGGTCCGCCATCCGGCGCTGACCCTGGGGGCCGCACTGGGGGTCGGGGTATGGCTTGGAAGCCGTCGGCGGTAGGGTAGCTGGTTCCGCTTCCCGCGCCCGCGCGGGGAGGGGAAGGCAGGGCAGCTTCTTTCACTGGAGACTATGGGCATGGACGCGCAGACGCTGCAGCAGACGTTGAAGGAGCAGCAGGCCCGTCTCGAGCATGGCCTCGAGCAGGCCCAGGAAGAGTTGTCGGACCTCAACGAGCGCGTGGTGGACGTCATCAAACGGCGTCCCGGTACCTGCCTCCTCATCGCCCTGGCGGCCGGCTTCGTCATCGGCCGGCTGGCGTCGCGCTGATGGGCCCCAAGGCACAGCCGCCCTCGGACGCGTCCGGCAACGGGCACGCCCCGGGCATTGCCGGGCGCGTCGACTCGCTGGGGCGGGCGGCCGCCTCCCTCACCGCGGAGCTCCGCGGGACGGCGGCGGATTTCGGCCGGGCCCTGGACTTGCGCGGCCGGACGCAGCGCCACCCCTACCTGCTGGTGGCCGCAGCTGCCGGGCTGGGCTACGTGCTGGGCGGCGGCCTCTTCACCCGCAGCACGGCGCGACTTTTGGGCCTGGCCGGCCGCGTGGCAGCTTTGCCCCTGGTGCGTAGCGAGCTGGTGAGTCTGGCCGAGGCGGTCTTTTCCGGCTCCCCCGATGCCGAGGACGAGGACCGAACACGGCCCTCGGACGTGCCCTCGCCGTCCTGACTTTTCACCCCCTCACCCATAGCGCTCGTCCCCGCGGTAGCGGGGAGGAGCGGGAGACGGACATGCTGAGCCTCAAGGACTTGCGGAACTTCGACCGGGATGACCTCCTCGACGCGTTGGGGATGCAGCGAAAGGGAAGCGGCGACTGGGTGGTGCCGGCGGTGACGGCGCTGGGCGTGGGCCTCCTCGTCGGCGCCGGCCTCGGGCTACTCTTGGCCCCCAAGCCGGGAAGTGCGCTGCGGGACGACCTTCGCGAGCGACTCCACGGCGGGCCGGAGGTGCTGCCCCCAGCGGCCGGGACGGCCAAGCCGGCGCGGACCCCTTCCAGCAGCTAGCGCTTGGCCCCGCCCCTCCTTCCCTTTGCGGCGCGGCGCACGCTGCGCGTGCTGGGCTTCAGCCTGGTGCAGGCCGCCGTCTTCGGCAGCCTGCTCGGCTTCCTGGTATCCGTGCGTCCGGTGCCCTCCCCCGGCCTGCTGGGTGAGGAGGACCCGCCCACGCCCCGCTGGCGCGCCTTCCTGGGTGCGCCGGTGGATGCGGTGGACCGCTGGACGTACGACTGGCGGATGCGTGAGCTCGGCCGGCGGGCCGAGCCGGCGGACGCGGTGGTGCTGGTAGGCGTCGACGATGAGACGCTGGCCAGCGCGCGGGAGGACCCGCGCCCGGACATTGCCCAGCTGCCCTGGGCCGGGGCGCTGGTGGGCCGGCTGGTCGGGGAACTAGGACGGGAGGGGGCCGCCGCGGTGGTGCTGGACAGCCGGCTGGTGGAAGGGCCCCCGGCGCCACCGGCCAGCGAAGCCGAGGCCCTGCACGCCCAGCTGGAGAAGGCGAAGACGGCAGCCGCCCTCGGCTTTCGTACCTCGGCCGCGCCGCCCCCCCCGGTGGTGCACCCGCTGCGGCCCTCGGTGCTGCGCGTGGCGGCAGCCGCCGACGAGGCGTCGGTGCAGGAGTGGGTGCGCCGCGTCCTCGTCGACCGGCGGCCCGCCTACGCCATCCCCGATGGCGCCGTGACGCGCGTCTGGGCGGGCGTGGCCTCCGAGGAGGAGGGGAAGGCGGTGGCGCGCCGGCTGGGGCTTGCGGGCACACCGGAAGTGCGCGACCTCTCCGCCCAGGACAGGGCCTGGGAGGTGACTGCCACCGACTTGCTGGTCTCGCTGGCGGAGGTGGAGGTGCCCGGGCTGGACCCGCAGCGGCTGCCGGTGGTGCGCTCGCTACAGGCCCCGCCGGTGGCGCTGTTGGGCCAGGGCGTGCGCTTCGGCCACACCGCGCTGGCCCACGACGCAGACGGCAAGGTGCGGGGCGTCTACCACCTGGTGCGCTACCTGTCGGACCGCGGGCGGGTGAAGCTGCTGCCGTCGTTGCCGCTGGCGGCCGCCCTGGTTGCCCTCGGGGCCCCCAGGCGGCTGGTGTACGCCGGTGGACGGCTGGAACTGTCCCCGGGGCACAGCGTCCCGCTCGCGCCGGACGGCTACGCGCCGGTGCGCCTGGACGCCGCGGAGCCAGGGCGTTCCGGACGGGGGTCCCTGGCCCGTGCGGTGTCCGCCTGGCGGCTTTTGCAAAACCTCTCCGACGCGGAAGCCGGGGTGCCCCTGCACTACCGCAATGACTTCGAGAAGCGGGTGGCCCTGCTGGCCGACACCGCGTCGTCCACGGCCAGTCTGGCGCCCACCCCGCTGGGGCCGGGCGTCACCGCGGCGGCCCTCACCGGGCAGTCCATTGCGAATCTCTTGTCCGGCACCGGGCTGTCGCGCGCGCCGGTGCGCCTGGACGTGTTGGCCACCTTCGCCATGGCCTTCCTCGGTGCCTTCCTGGCACTCAGCTTCAGCCAACTCGTCCGGAGCGCCATGGGGGCCCTGCTGTACGTGGGAAGCGGGGCGCTAGGCCTGGGCGCCTACCTGGTGTGGGCCCGCCATGCGCTGCTGGCGGAGGGGCAGGTGGTGGCCGCCGGGGGGCCGCTGGTGGCCTTCGCCGTCACCTTTCTTCTCACCACCGGGTATGCGCTGCGCACCGAGCAAAAAATGCGGGACTTCGTCTACGGGACGCTGGGCCGGTACGTCAGCCCGGAGACGGCGGAGGCGGTGTTTCGCAACGTCCATCTCATCCGCCCGCAGCGCTGCGAGGTGACGCTGGTGTACGCCGACGTGGAGGGGTTCGCCTCGCTGTGCAGCCACCTGGACCCCGAGCCGCTGGTGGGCCTACTCAACGGCTACTTCACGGAGCTCACCACCCTCGTCCGCAAGAGTGGCGGCCACGTCGAGTACGTGGGGGACGCCCTGCTGGCGTTTTGGGGGGCGCCGGTGCCCCTCGAGCGCCATGCCCAGGTGGCCTGCCGCACTGCCTTCGCCTTCCGCGACGCGCTGGAGCAGCTCACTCCCAGCTGGCAGCGGCGCTTCGGGGCGACGGCACGTTGCCGGCTGGCGCTGCACACCGGCGAGGTGGTGGCCGGAGACATCGGCAGCGCCCACAAGTCCCACTATTCCGTCCTGGGGGCGGCGGTGACCTTCTGCGCGCGGCTGGAGGCCGCCAACCGCGACTACGGCACGCACATGCTGGCCACGGTGGAGACGGTGCAGAAGGCGGGCCCGGGCTTCGTCGTCCGCTGCATGGACAGGCTGGAGGCGGACGCTGAGGTGAGAGACGTCTATGAATTGGTGGCGAAGCAGGGCGCCGTGCCGTCGGAGCTCCGCGAGGTGCTGGCCGGCTGGGACGCAGCGCGCGCCCGGTACCTGGCGCGGGACTTCCAGGGCGCGCTGGCCTTCTTCCAGCGCCATGCCCAGCTGGACCCGCCCAGCGCGGTCTACGCCGAGCGCTGCCGTCGCTTCCTGAGCCATCCTCCCCCGCCCGCCTGGGACGGACGGGGGGAGCTGCCGCGGCTGGCGCTGCCCTAGTTGGTGGGCTTGAGGAGAATAATCTCGACGCGCCGGTTCAGCTGACGTCCCTCGGCCGTCTTGTTGTCGCCGATGGGGTTGGCCTCGCCCATGCCCTGGGCCGAGATTTTGTCAGCCGGAATGTTGCCGTACTTAATCATGTCGTCCACCACCGTTTGGGCGCGCTGCTGCGACAGCTTCAGGTTGAAGGCTGCCGAGCCCCTGGAGTCGGTGAAGCCCTCGACCAGGATTTTCCGCGGGTCGGTGCGGAGGAACTCCATCAGCGGGTCGAGGTTGCGCTTGCCGCCCGGGGTAAGGGTGCCCTTCCCGGAGGGGAAGAGGAGCGCGCCGGGCAGCGTGATGACCGTCCCGCGTTCATCCTGGGTGAGCTTGCCGCGAATCTTGGCCAGCGCCGCCTCGGCCCTGGCCTGGGCGGCGGCGGCAGCGGCGCGCTCCGCGTCGAGCTGGGCCTGGGTTTTGCCGAGCGTGCCGAGGGCAGCGGCGGCGGCCGCATTCTCCTGGGCGATGCGGGCGTTCACGCCGGTGAGGTATTCCTTCTGCAGCGAGGCCAACTGGACGTTGCCCGCCTCCAGCTGCTTGCCAGCCTGGGCATTGCGCGAGAGGGCCTCGGCGTACTCGGCCTTGCGCAGCGCGACGTAAGCCTTGTCGCGTCCGGCGCTGACGTCCCAGCAGGAAAAGCAGGCTTCCTCCGCCTGGTCGAGGGACTTCTTGGCGTCGGCCACCTGCACCGGGTTGGTCTGCGCGGCCGGTCCGGTGGAGGCGCGCTTGTAGGCGGCGCGGGCGTCGACGAGTTCCTTGGGGGTCTCTGCGCAGCCGGAGGCGAGCAGGCCGACCGCGGCAACCCAGGACAGCTTCTTGCTGATGGGGGTCATGGTGGTGGGCTCTCCTTACTTTCCGAGCTGCGTCTTCAGGGTCTGAATCTGGGCCGTCACGGCCTGCAAGTCACTGTTCGTCTTGCCCTCGGCGCCGAGGGCACCGGCCAGCTTGGCGTCCGCCTCGGCCTTGGCCAGCATCCGGCTCGCCTCGTCCGTCTTGCCCGCCTTGGCCATTTCCATGGCGGCGTCGTATTCCTTCTTGGCGTCCGCCAGCCGGTCGGCGGCGGGTCCGCCCATGCTTCCGACGGTGTCGGAGGCGCTGGCGATGGCCTTCTGGGCGCTGTCAATCTGCGCCTGGGGAACAGCGGTGGCGCAACCGGTGCTGAGCGCGCACGCAAGAATCAACTTGCTGAGGTGTCGCATTGGGCTCCTCGTCCGTCGTTTGGTTTCCCCCACCCAGCGACTCCTGGCCTCGCCCCAGGGAGCGAGGAGGGGAACGCTCCGTGTGTCTGCCACCTCCCTGGGGGGGCGCACAACACAAATGTGTGGGGTGGTGCGTCACACACCTGACGCATTCCCCGCCTACCCGCCGCGGCGCGCCATGCGCCTGCCAGGAGGGCGCCGGCTCCCAAGCCGGCGCCGTGGGCGTTCCTGGCGTCGTGCTGCTACTTGACTGCCTTCACCATCACCACGTCCACCCGCCGGTTCAGGGCGCGGCCCTTTTTCGTCTTGTTGTCGGCGATGGGGCGCGTCTCGCCAAAGCCGACCGAGGTGATGCGGTCGGCGGAGACGCCCTGGGCGATGAGGAAGTCCATCACGCCCTTGGCCCGGTCTTGGGAGAGCTTCATGTTGTAGGCCGGCTTGCCCGAGTTGTCGGTGTGCCCCTCCACCACCGTGGGCCGGGGGTCGAGTGCCAGGTACACCGCCAGTGCAGTCAGTTCCTGGTTGGCGCTCGGGCCGAATTTCGCCGAATTCACCTTGAACAACGTCTCGCCGCCGATGCTGATGACGAGGCCCCGGTCCTTGTCCTCGACCACGTTGGCAAACAGTTTGAGGGTATCGAGCGCCTTCTGCCGGCGCGCCTCGGCGGCGGCGATGGTGGCCTGTTCCGCCGAAATCTGTTGCTGCGTGGCGCTGGTGGCGGCAGAGGCCGCGGCGGTCACCCCGGCGGCGGCCATGCCCTTGGCGCGGGCGATGGAGATGGTCTCGTTCTGCGTGGCCACCAGCCGCGCTTGGGCGTCGGCCGTATCGCCTACCACCTGGGCGTTCTGCACCTTGAGGTTGGCAATCAGCGCCAGCTGTTGGGCGGTCTGCTCATTGCCGCCATTCAGCATGGCGTCGGCCTTGTGGATGGCCTGCTGGGCCTGCCCGCGCTCGGCGGCGTTGGCCGGGTTGGTGCTGTTGGCCATGGCCGCATACCCGCTGCGCGCGGCGATCAGGTCCGGCGAGGGGTTGAGGGTGGTGCAGCCCGCGAGGGCAAGGGCAAGGGCGGCGACGGCGAGCGTCTTGGAGGTCTGGGTCGTCATTTTGTCCTCGGTCACTGAGCCTTCAGCCGGTTGAGCTGCTCGGTCGCGGCCTGCAGGTCAGCCTGCGCCCTGGCCTGCTTGGCCAGGTTGCCCGCCAGATTCGCTTCGGCCGTTGCCAGCGAGGCGTTCATGTGGGCATCGCCCTTGCCGGCCTGCGCCGCACTCAGCGCCGCCTGCGCCTTCTGCAGGTGCTCCTGGGCCGCCGGAACCTGCGCGGCTCCAGCCGCCTGCGCCGCCGCCACCGCATCCTGGGCGTCGGTCAGCCACTTCGGTGGGCCCGCGGGAGCGGTGGCGCAGCCGGTGATGAGCGCGCACGCGAGAATCAACTTGCTGAGGTGTCGCATGTCGGTTCCTCGTTGGTGTTTCGGTCTCAACGGAGAGGCGGCTGCCCCTCGCGGGTCAAACCCTCCGGGTGGAGCGCGTGCCCCCCCCGGTCCGCTCGTTCGCCTACCCCGTTCAGGGCCGGACGTCCAGCATCAACTCAGCCAATTGCCAACCCCGGGGGCCAGGGTGGCCCCGGGCCCTTGGCCCACCGTGCCAAGCCAGTCGTCCGGGAGGCCAATGGCCCGGCCTGGGGGCGGGGCCAGGGCACCCTTTTCAGTCCTCGCGCGCGCCGCGCAAGCTTTGCACCGGGGCATCCCCGCCGATGTGCTCTGCGATGACGCGCGTCACCTTCTCCGCCGTCATCTCCCCGTAGTGCACCTCGTCCGGCCACCCCATCAGCTGGAAGTCCTCCTGGGCGAAGACGTCCCGCGGCCGTTCCCGCTCCTCGCGCACCACCACGTTGGGCCCCAGGTGACACAAGCCGTAGCAGCCGCCGCGGGCCAGCACGCACTTGGGCTGGAGCCCTTGGGCCTGCAGCGCCTCCCGCGCGGCGACTAGGACGCGCTCCGCACCATTTCGGCGGCAGTCGGGACCCCGGCATACGGACATGCGGTAGCGCGGCACGGCTTTCTCGTCTTCACAGCGGGCTGCAGCGACAAAGGTTTACGGGTTGGCTGGGCCTGGCGGAAGACCCCCCGCCCCCCGGCCTGTCTCCTCGGCCAGTAGCCGTGCGTCGTAGCGGCGGACGAAGGGCCAGTAGACGGCCACGCTGAGCGCCAGCGTACAAACTTGCAACACCACCGCCCGGACGTCGCCCCCGGTGGTGAGGAAGGCCCCCATTGGCGCTGGCAGCGTCCAGGGCACCTCCAGCGTGGGTCGCCGCACCCAGTCCAGGGCGAAGGCCGAATAGGCCACCGCTGCGCTCAACAGCGGGGCCACAATGAAGGGCACGGCGAGAGCGGGATTGAGGACCACCGGTACGCCAAAGAGAAGCGGTTCATTGACGTTGCACACCGCCGGCAGCAGGCCGAGGCGCCCCACGCTGCGCAGCTGAGCCGAGCGGCACCGCAGCAGAAGCAGCCCCAGCGCCAGTGCCGCGCCGGAGCCGCCCTGCCAGACAAACCACAGGTAGAAGTGCAGCGGCGCGACGTGGGGCAGCGCGACCCCGGCGGCCGCCGCCTCCATGTTCTCCAGCAGCATCGCCTCCCACAGCGGCCGCAGCGAGGCACCCACCGCGCCGGCATGGACCCCCAACAGCCAGAGGCTGCTGTCCAAAAGCACCAC
Source organism: uncultured delta proteobacterium (assembly GCA_963760425.1). Classification (GTDB taxonomy): domain Bacteria; phylum Myxococcota; class Myxococcia; order Myxococcales; family Myxococcaceae; genus JADGRA01. The sequence goes on from CAVXCY010000019.1 coordinate 47,429, forward strand.
CCCCAGGACGCCGGGGAGGCTGCCCACCGCGTGCAGAAGCGGCACCGCTGCCCGGCTCAGCATCCGGATGACGTCGGTGCCCACCACGTGGACGAGGACGAAGACCAGGCTGACGCACACCAGGCACGGCACCAGCGCCAGCAGGCTGCGCCCCACCGCCTCCGGCGTGCCCGGCGGAAGCCGCACCGTCCAGCGGCGCCGCACCAAGACCCGGGTGACTTCCACGCTGCCGAGGCCGAGGGCAAGCGCGGCGAGAATCCCGCCGGCCCCAAGCCGCTGCAGCACCAGCGTCGGCAGCTGGCCCGCTGGAGCCGGCTGGACAGCGGCCACCAGGTAGCAGGCCAGCGCCACCAGCCCGCAGGAGGCGGCGTCCAGCGCGTAGCTTTTCGCCAGGGCATAGGCGGAGGAGAAGGCCACATACAGAGAAATGGCGCCCCCCAGCACGCGCGTGGGCAACAACAGCTGCGCCGCCCAGGGCGCGACCCAGGCCTGTAGCGTGCGCGAAGGGGGCTGGGCGAGGAGGAGAAAAACGGAACCGGCCAGCACCAGCGGCAGCGCCCCCACCACCCCGTCGCGGATGGCCAACAGGTGCCGCTGCCGGCCCAGGGCCTCGCCAAGCGCCAGCAGGCGCAAGCGCCAGGGGGCCGGAGCTACTCGCGGGCGTGCGTCCACGTCTAACGGGGGATGCTCCCCCGGCCAGGGGCCGGCGCCAAATTGACGGCCGCTGTCATTGTGCCTGCGCCTGGGGGGCGCCCCGGATGCGAGGGGGCCAGGCGGCCTGCGTGTCAGTCGCGGAGAAACTTGGTGACTGGCACTGGACCCGAGGTGACCTCGGTGCGCACCGGGTGCGGCCGGGGCAGCTTCAGCGGCACCAGCCCGTCGCCGATGCGCGCGTGCTTCTCCAAATGCGGGTGGGCCGGCATCTCGGACCCCGGCCGCTTCAGCCAGGGGTCCGACGGGTGGGTGACGGGTGGGCCCTCCAGCAGCCGGGGGATGTCCCACACGAAGCCCGAGCGGGTGTACTCGCTGGGGGTGTGGAGCCCGGTATCCATGCGGATGGCGTCCTTCGGACAGGCCTCGACGCACAGGCCACAGACGATGCAGCGCAACTCGTCGATGACGAAGCTGGTGGGGTACTTCTCGATGACGCGGTTGTCAGCCGAGGCATCCGTCGTCTCGTACTCGCCGGCTTCGATGTGGATGCACTGCGCCGGGCAGATGGTGGCGCACAGGTAGCAGGCCACGCAGCGGGGCTTGCCGTCCTCGCGCGGCACCAGGCGGTGCAGGCCCCGGTAGCCCGGCGGGTAGGTCACCTTCTCCTCGGGGTAGCTCACCGTCGTAATCTGGCTGGTCCCGGTGCGGTGCAGCACGTCGGTGTTGGTGTCGCGCGGGAAGAAAAGGTTCCGCATGAAGTGGCGGATGGTGACGGCGAGACCGTGCAGCAGCTCCGGCACGTAGGTGCGCTCGCGGATGTCCGTCGTCGGGTCCTTCGTCGCCTGGTAGTAGGCCATGGTGTGCTGCTCGCTCTAGTGGTGGGCGGAGGCGGCCGCTGCCGGAAGCGCGGGGACGCCGTGCCCGGCCGCTTCGTGGCCGGACCCGGGCTTGGGCGACTTGGTGGTGAGAGTGAGGCCGGCCAGAACGGCAATCTCGAGCAGCCCCGCCACCGCTAGCCAGTGCAGGCTCGGGTCCAGAAGCACCAGGGCGGCGGAGGCGAAGAGGTTGAAGAGGCCGAGTGGCAGCAACACCTTCCAGCCGAGGGTCATGATTTGGTCGTACCGGAAGCGGGGAAACGTCCAGCGCACAATCAGCTGGAACCAGCAGAGGAACACCACCTTCATCGCAAACACCGCGCCGCAGAAGGCCCCGTACAGCACCGGGTGGCTTTTCCCGAGGCCCTGGGCGAGGGCCACGTCCCCGGCGAAGCCGAGGTGCCAGCCGCCAAGGAAGATGGCCGTGATGAGCGCCGAGAGCACCACCACCTCGATGAACTCAGAAATCATGAAGGTGCCGAACTTCATCCCGGAGTACTCGAGGAAGTAGCCAATAATCTCGCTCTCCCCCTCCGGCACGTCGAAGGGCGCGCGCTTGGTTTCGGCGAAGGCGGCGGTGAAGAAGAGGAGGAAGCCCAAGGGCTGGAGGAATATCCCCCACGCGGGAATCCCGAAGTCGAGCCCCAGGACGCTGCCCTGCCACAGGTACTGGGCCTGGCCGGTGCCAGCGGCCGCCGAGCCGATGAGGACGGGCAGCTGGACGGTGGAGAAGGCGACCATCATCCCCACCAGGGAGAGGCCGAGGCCCACTTCGTAGCTAATCATCTGCGAGGCGGCCCGCACCCCGCCCAGGAGCGCAAACTTGCTGTTGCTGGCCCAGCCGGCGAGGGAGGTCCCGTACACCGCCAGCGAGGCGATGGCGAAGACGTAGAGGAGGCCGAAGTTGGGGTTGGCCACCTGGGCCGAGACGGCGTAGCCGTTGACGGGCACGGTGGGGCCAAAGGGGATGACGGCGGCCAGGGCGAAGACCGGGGCGAAGGCCAGCACCGGCCCCAGCCAGAAGAGAATCTTGTCTTTGTCGGCGGCCTTGGGCCGGGTGTTCTCCTTGAAAATCATCTTCAGCGCATCCGCCGCCACGTGCGGCAGACCGCCGAAGGAGTGCTTGCGCATCCACGCCGGGCCGATGCGCGCCCGCTCCGGACCGATGCGGTCCTGGGTGAAGGCGCTCCACTTGCGCTCGGCCACCGTCAACAAGGTGGCCAGCACCATCACGAAGACCAGCATGTGAAACACAAGCGCGCTCACCCAGGCCAGGCTGGTGCCTCCGGTGTCGCACAGCGGGGTGTGGAAGACGGGGCAACTCTCGGCGAACCAGCCGCCCAGGCGGTATTGCAGCCAGCTGATGGTGAACAGCACGCCGGGCACCAGCAGGATGGCCACGAAGAGGATTTTGAAGGTGCGATTCATGGCACGCGTGTCCTGTCGCCGAAGGCCTTCAAATCCCGCGCACCCGCGGCGCGCCGAATTCGCGGTAGCCCGGCGGCCGGCCATCGGCGCCGGTGGCCAACGGTTGCAGCCCGCGCTGGGCCTTCAGCGGCGGCGCCTCGCTGTCCCAGCCGAAGCTGGCCAGCTCCGGCACCTTGGGCGACAGCTCCCGGAAGACGTCGCGGGCCGATTCATAGGTGAGTGGGAAGCCGAACTCCCGCATGATGTCCACCGCCCACTTCCAGTGCCCGCGCGTTGTGCCCCGTGGCGGGAAGGCGCGGCGGAAGCGCTGCACCACCCCGTCCTCCTGGACGAAGGTGCCTTCGTCCTCGACGTGGGTGGCGGCGGGAAGCAGCACGTCGGCCGTGTCGGTGAGGGCCGAGGTGTTGGTCGCCTGCACCGCGATGAATTCCACCTGGGCCAGCGTCCGGGCGGCGGACGCCTCGGGCGCCGGCACCTCGGCGCCCAGCACGTAGAGGGCCTTCACCGTCCCGGCTTCGACTGCCTTGAGGAGGGCAGCGAAGGGCTCGAGGCTGAGGCCGAGGCCGGCGGACACCCAGGCCAGGCCCTTGCGGTTGGGATTCTTGTCGGCCCGCATGAGGAGCGCGTCGGCGGCACCGTCCGGGCGGCCCCCCACGTACAGGTGGCGCACGCCGAGGGCGTCCTTGGCGAAGGTGAGGCCGGCCAGCAAATCCTCATTGGAACAGCTGGGGGACACCAGCACTGCCAACTCCGCCGTGCCAGCCATCGCCTTCAGCTGCGCGGTGGCCCGCAAAAGCGCCTCGGCGGCTGTCACCTCGCGCCGGTCATCCGCCCGCCCCAGCGACGGGGCCGGGACGCGCGCCAGGTTGAGGGGCTTGTAGGAAAGCCGCCCCTGGTCGCACATCCAGCTTTGGTTGATGGCGTCGTTCTCCCGCGGCCGGTAGCGGTAGACATCCTGCCCCATGAAGTCGACGTAGCTGTTGCAGCCGCGCGCGCAGCCGGTGCACACCGAGGCCACGGTGGACAGAAACCAGCTCCGGGCCCGGAAGCGGAAGTCGCGGTTGAGCAGCGCACCCACCGGGCAGAGGTCCACCACGTTCCCGGAATAGTTGCTGGTCAGCTGCTGGCCGGGGAAGACGTCGATGTACTCCTCGGAGCCGCGGGCGAACATCCCGAGCTGCGGCTCCTTGGCCACTTCGTCCATGAAGCGGACGCAGCGCGTGCACTGCACGCAGCGCTCCTGGTCGAGCACCACCAGGGGGCCCAGCACCTTGCGCTTGTTGCGGAGGAGCTTGCCTCCCTCCAGCCGGGAGGGCTTGTGGTCCAGCCGCTGGTAGTAGTCCTCGAGCTTGCATTCGCCCGCCTGGTCGCAGATGGCGCAATCCACCGGGTGGTTGAGGAGGAGAAACTCCATCACCGAGCGCCGGGTCTCCGCCACCCGCTCGGTGTCGGTGCGGATGCTCATCCCCTCCTGCAGCGCGGTCTGGCAGGCCGGCACCAGCTTGGGCGACGTGCTGCTCTCCACCAGGCACATCCGGCAGTTGGCGGCGATGGAGAGGCGGTGGTGCCAGCAGTAGTAGGGGATGTCCGCACCGACCGTCTTGGCCGCGGTGATGAGGTTGGTGCCCGGCTTGGCCACCACTTCCTTGCCGTCCACGCTCAGCGTGACGAAGCCCGGATGCTTGGGCGCGGGCTTGCCCGGAGCCGCCGCGGGCGGCGGCGGTGAAACCGGCTTGTCGTCCTTCTCAGTCACTGTTCCACCTCGCCGCCAATCATGTTGATGGTGTCGAAGGTGGGGATGAGGTCCGCCAGCATCCGACCCTCCACCATACGCGGCAGTCCGGACAGCAGCGCGAAGCCCGGCGCACGCACGTGCACCTTGTACGGGCGGCCCGAGCCGTCGCTCACCAGGTACCAGCCCAGCTCACCGTTGGCCGCCTCGGAACTGTCGTACACCTCGCCCGCCGGCACCGGCACCCCCTCCATGACGAGTTTGAAGTGGGCGATGACGCCCTCGATGGAGCCGTACACCTCCGACTTCGGCGGCAGCGCAATCCGCCAGTCGTCGACAATGACCGGCCCGGGCGGGATGTCCTTCAGCCCCTGGCGGACAATGCCCTCCGACTGCTTTAGCTCCTCCATCCGCATCAGGTAGCGGTCGAAGTTGTCACCGTTCTTCCCCACCGGCACGTCGAAGGCCATCCGGTCGTACACCCAGTAGGGACGCGCCTTGCGCACGTCATAGGGCACGCCGCAGGCCCTCAGGCAGGGCCCGGTGAAGCCGAAGTCCAGCGCGTCCTCGGTGGTGATGATGCCCACCCCCTGCATGCGGTCGACGAAGATGCGGTTGGCTGTCAACAGGGTGTCCATCTCGCCAATCAGTTCATGGCACTTGTCCAGCGTCTTCAGCACCCGCTCCGTCCAGCCCTCGGGGAGGTCGCGGTTGAGGCCGCCCACCCGGCCGAAGCTGGTGGTCAGCCGGGCGCCGGTCAGCTCCGTCACCCGGTCCATGATGAGCTCCCGCCCCTCGATGGCGTAGAGGAAGGGGGCGAAACCGCCCAGCTCCAGCCCGATGCTGCCGACGCAGGTGAGGTGGTCGTGGATGCGGTGCAGCTCCGAGGCGATGACCCGGATGTACTGGGCGCGCTCGGGGATGGTGATGCCGCACAGCGTCTCCACCGCCTTGAGGAACCCGAAATTGTTCATCAAGGCGCTGACGTAGTTGAGCCGGTCGGTGTACGGCAGGCACTGGTTCCAGGTGACGTTCTCGCAGCTCTTCTGGAAGCCCCGGTGCAGAAACCCAATCTCCGGGATGGCCCGGACGATGGTTTCCCCCTCCAGTTCCACGCGCGTGCGCACCGTGCCGTGCATGGCCGGATGCGAGGGCCCCATGTTGATGAGCATCCGCTTGGTGTGGAGGTGCGCCTCGAGCTCGCCCTCTTCGGCCTGCTGCGGGACGGTGGGCTTTGCGTCTGCCATGGGGGTTGGGGTGTAGCGGCTTGGGTGCGTGTGGGAAAGGGCCTTCGGGAGAAGGAGTCGAGCTGGTGGCAGAGCCGGCGTCAGCCGACGCCGGAAGTCCCCGGACCGCGGAAGATGTCCTCGACAGGCCGCTCGGGGGTGAGCGGCTGCCGGCCACGCAGCGGGTAGTCCTTGCGCAAGGGGTGCCCCTTGAATTCCTCGTACATGAGGATGCGCGTCAAGTCCGGATGGCCTAGGAAGCGAATGCCGTAGAAGTCCCAGACGAAGCGCTCCCACCAGTTGGCACCCTGGTAGATGTGGCTGAGGGTGGGCACCTCCGGCTTTTCCTCCGGCACCCGCACCTTGAGGCGCAGGTGCTCATTCCGGGCGACCGAATAGGCGAAGTAGACGACTTCGAAGCGCGGGGTGTTGTCGGCCAGCTGCAGCCGGTCCACTGCGTCGATGGAGAGAAACAGCTTGAAGGCGAGTTCCGGGTCGCTCTTGACGAGCTGCGCCACGGCGGGAAGCGTGTCCGGACGCACCAGCCCCCAGTGCCCGCCCGTCCTGTCCACCGGGCGGTCGAGGAGGGCCCCCGGCAGCACTTTGGTGATTCGGTCCAGCGCGAAGGCACTCACGGTGGCGGAAAACCCCTTGGGAAGCCTTGGGAAAAAACCGACGGGCGGCCCTGCGCGGCCCCCGCGGGGTTCTAGCGGCCTGTTCCACCGGGCGTCAACGCTGGCGGGCTGCCCTGTCGGTGGACGCAGCAGTCGGCTGTCGCCCTGACGCCGCGGGCGCGCTACATAGTCGGAAGGTGGTTGAAGGGCCCACGCGGACTCCCTTCGGGAGCGCGCGGGGTTGGCCATGAAGGAACTGCGACGCATTGCTGAGGCATGGACGGCCCTCAAGGGGCAGGGCAGCCCTGCGCTGCTGGCCACGGTGGTGCAGACGGCGGGCTCCACCTACCGCCGCCCGGGGGCCCGCCTCCTCATGTCCGAGGACCGCTGGCTGGCCGGCGGCATCAGCGGCGGGTGCCTGGAAGGGGAAGTCCTCAAGAAGGCCTGGTGGCGCACGCGCGAGGGCCCGGTGGTGGTGACGTACGACTCCACCAGCACCGACGATGAGGTGTCGTGGAGTTTCGGCCTCGGCTGCAACGGGAAGGTGGACGTGCTGCAGGAACGCGTCCTGCCCGCCAGCACCCCCACCCACCCGCTGGACTTCCTGGTCGGCCGCCTCGCTGCGCGCCGGCCCGGCGTGCTGGCCACCGTCTTCAGGGTAGGCGCCAAAGCGGCGGCCCGGGTGGGGCAGCGCCTTTTGTTGGACGAGGCAGGCGTCCGCACGGACGTGACGGACGGCACCCTGCGCGGTCAGCTAGAGGCAGCTGCCACCGCAGCCCTGGCGGCAGGCCGCACCAGCGTCCAGCGCAACGGCAGCGGGGAGTCCGCCGTGGAGACGCTGGTGGAGGTGGTGAAAGCGCCGCGGCCCCTCGTCATCTTCGGCAACGGGCAGGACGCGGTTCCGCTGGTGCGCCTGGCCGCGGAACTTGGCTTTCACACCACGCTGGTGGCCAACCGCCCCAGCGGCGTCCCCCAGGACGCCTTCGCCGATGCCGACGTGCGCCTGACTGCCACTCCGGAGACGGCCGCGGGCCGGGTGCCCCTCGGCCAGGACGCCGCCGCCATCGTCATGACGCACAACCTCCTCCATGACCGGGGCTTCCTCCGCCTGGCCCTACAGTCCGGCTGCGCCTACGTGGGCGCCTTGGGCCCGCGGCTGCGCACCGAACAGATGCTGGCCGAACTGGCCCAGGGCGGCTTCGTCCCCACGGAGGAACAGCGGCAGCGGCTGCACAGCCCCACCGGCCTGGACGTCGGGGCCGAGCAGTCGGAGGAGATTGCGCTGGCCATCCTCGGCGAGGTGCTGGCAGCCTTCTCCGGCCGCGAGGGGGCGCCGCTCCGCCGCCGGGCTGGCCCCATTCACCCGCGCACGGCCGGCTGACCAGCGGGGGCGCTGCACGCCCTAGAGGGCGAGCTGCCGGCCTAGCCGTCCGAGGCTGGCCACGTCATGCGCCGGCAGAAAGGCGTCCAGGTGGGGCAGGGCGGCCTGCATGCCTGAGGTGAGGGGCTGGTAGTCCGGGCTTCCAAGCAGCGGGTTAAGCCACACCAGCCGCGCCGCGCGGCGGTGGATGGCCTGTAGCGTTTCCCCCAACACGGCCGGGTCGCCCGTTTCCCAGCCGTCGCTCAGGACAATGACGACGGTGTTTCTGTCCAGAAGCCGTGGCCAGTCGCGGAGGAAGGCCTGCAGTGACTCGCCAATACGGGTGCCGCCGTGCCAGTCCGTCACTTGCGCTGACAGCTCCGCCAGCGCTTCGCCGTAGCCGCGGGAGTTGAGCTGCTCGGTAATCCGCGACAGCCGCGTGGCGAAGACGAAGGTTTCCACCCGCGCGAAGCTGTGCTGCAGCGCGAAGAGAAACTGCAGGAAAAGCCGCGCGTACAAGTCCATCGAGCCCGAGACGTCCGCTAGCACCACCAGCTTGGTGCGGCGGATTTTTCGCCGGCGGAAGGCCAGCTCGCTCAGCTCCCCGCCCGTCTTGATGCTCATCCGCAGCGTGCGGCGCAGGTGCGGGCGCGCGCCGTCCCGGGCCGGCTCCCAGCGGCGGCTGGGGCGCAGCGCCAGCTGCCGGGCGATGCGCCGCGCGACGGCCATCACCTCCCGCAGGGCCGCGTCGCCAAAGCTGCCGAAGTCCGGCGTCCGCAGCGATTCGAGCGCGCTGGGGGAGGGCAGAAGGGCCTCCTCGCGCTCCTCCTCCTCGACGTCCCCCCGCATCCAGCGGTCGAGGGTCAGCGGCGCCCGCTGCTGCTTCTGCGGCACGGGGGGCGCGTTGCGCCGCAAGAAGGCCGAAGGCGCGGACGCGGTGCCGCCGAAGAAGGCGTCGAAGGCCTCTTCAAAGGGGCGGAGGTCCTCTGCCCGGTGGACGAGGACGCTGCGCAGCCCGGTGCGGAAGTCCTCCCGGTCCAGCACGTCCAGTAGCCCCAACACCCGCGCCGCTTCCAGCGTGTCGGCGGGCGTCGTCCTCAGGCCCTGCTCGCGCAAGACGCGGCAGAAGCGCGCGGTGTGCACGAGGAGGTCCGAGTGTGCGTCCTCCGGCCTCATCCCAAGGGCGAGGCCAGGGCGGACAGCTCGCCCGCGGCCAGCCGGGCGGACAGGTTGCGGAGGTCGGCCTCGTCTTTCAGGAAGCAGCCCAGCGTTTCCTGCACCAGGGCCGCGTCCAGGTGCGAGGCGTGCAGGGACACCAGCGCTGCCGCCCAGTCCAGCGACTCGGCCACCCCGGGCGTCTTCTGCAGCTTCATCCGCCGCAGGGACTGCATGAAGGTGGTGAGCTCCAGCGCCAGCCTCTCCGGGAGGCCCGGCACCCGCGCCCGGACGATGCGCAATTCCTTCTCCAGGGACGGGTAGTCAATCCACAGGTAGAGGCACCGCCGGCGCAGGGCGTCCGAGAGGTCGCGGCTGCGGTTGCTGGTGAGCACCACGGCCGGCTTCTGCGCCGCGCGCACCGTGCCCACCTCGGGGATGCTGACCTGGAAGTCTGAGAGGACCTCCAACAGGAAGGCCTCGAACTCCTCATCGGCGCGGTCCACCTCGTCGATGAGGAGGACGGGCGGGCGGCCCTGGTGGGTGATGGCCTGCAGCAAGGGGCGCTTCAGCAGGAAAGCCTCGGAGAAAATGTCCGCCTCGCGCTGGTCCACCGGGCGCGCGCTGTGCTCATCCAGTTTGATGTGCAGCAGCTGCTTTGGGTAATTCCATTCGTACAGTGCGGTGTTGGCGTCCAGCCCCTCGTAGCACTGCAGCCGAATCAGGTCGCCGTCCAGCACGCGGGCGAGCACCTTGGCGATGTCCGTCTTGCCAACCCCGGGGTGACCCTCGACGAGGAGTGGCTTCGAGAGGCTGGTGGCCAAGTAAACCGAAGTGGCCACCGCACGGTCGGTGACGTAGCCCTCGCGCTCCATCAAATCCTGAATGCGACGGATGTCTTCGCGCATGGGCCTTCCACCTTAGGGAGCTGCCCAGCCGAGGACAAGCGGCCCCCGGGCGGAGCCTTGGCCCGCGTGCGCACCCCCCAAGCCCTCCGCCTGGCGACGGGCCGACGTCGAGTCCTTCCCCCTGGCGTGAGTGGATTTGCGCGGATGGATGGCCCGGCGCCGGGCGAAAAGCAGTCCCGCGGTTGCTGGCCAAGGAGACGCAAATGACGGGGGAAGTCCGACGGGACTCTGTGCCAAAACGTTGCGACCGGATTCCCCCGGATGGAACTGGTGCCTAGAACAGGTCGTACGAAGGAACACCGGAAAGGTGCGAGAGTGCTGTCCAGAGGGTCTGGTCCATGTCGCCGGCGAAGTTCGGGCTCAGGCTTCGGGTGTTCGCCAGAATGACCCAGTTCCAGCCGTTCGAGCCGCGGATGATTTCAGTCTCAGTCCCGGGCAGGCTGCCGATGTGCCACCAATTGTTGGCCGAGTTGACGGACCAACCGCAGGCGTAGTTGGCATTGGCCGTCGAGGGCGTGGTCATGGTGGCGATGGAGGCGGTGGAAAGGAGGTCGGCCTTGCCCGCAAACCCATCGACGTGAACCAGGATGGTGGCGAGGTCCCGGGCTGTGGCCACCCAGCCGCCGTGGGAATCCATGCGGTGGATATTGAAGTTGTAGGGGTCCTCGCCGCCCTGCCCGTAGTACTTCACCTCGCTGGGTAGGCGGTCGGCCAATGTGTTGCCGGCGATGGTCATGTCGGAGATGCCTAAGGGTTGCAGGACCAGGTTCTTCACCGCCGCTTCGTAACTGAGGCCCGTCGCTCGCTCGATGACCCGGCCCAGGATGCAGTACCCGAAGTTGGAGTAGGCGTAGGTGGTACCGGGCACGTTGTTGAGCGGACGGTTGTCCAGAGTCCAGGAGATGAGCTGGTCGGCTGTCATCGTCGGGTTGGTGAACATCGGGTCGCTCGCGTCGTTCGGCCACCCACCGCCGGTGTGGTGCAGAAGTTCCTCTACGGTGATGTCGGTGATGGAGGGGCCGTACGGCTGTGTCCCGTAGGTGGTCCCCAGAAGGGCGCCGGCGCCGAAGACGTGGTCGGAGAGGTGTAGTTTGCCCTGCTCGACAAGCTTGATGATTGTCACCGCAGTAATCGGCTTGGAGACGCTCGCCAGGCGGAACAGGCTCGCGGTGGTAGCCGTCTGGGAAGCCTCCTTGTCTTGCAGGCCGTAGGCCTTGAGGTACACGAGGCGCTCGCCGTACGTCGCGGCGATAGAGACGGCCGGGACGGCATAGGCGGTCATGAAGGCCTGGACCACTGCGTCGAAGGCGGCGATGTCGGTGACGACGGAGACGGTGTAGTTCTGCGTGCTCCCATCCTCGGCCATCACCTGGTAGGTCGCGCCAGCGGTGAAGTCATTCGCGGTCGCGCCGCTGGTCTGGGGCCGCCCACCGACCGTGACCATGGCCTTGGCGGAGGCGGCGAATTCGGCCTTCAGCCCGGTCAGGTCGGTGCCGGGCGGAAGGAAGGCCTGGATGGCAGTCCCGGAGATGGTCGCCTGCGAGTCCACCGGGATGGCGTTCTCTGCCCTCAGGAAGGAGAAGGCGGTGATGGACTTTGCGGAGGACGCGGTGCTCGGGCTGCTGGCACCGCGACAACCGCCACTGGTCACCACGAGGAAAAGTGGTGCGAAGACAGCGGCTGACCGCCGAAGGTTGAAGGGATGCACCTTCGTCACTCAAGCACCTAGCGGTCAGCGGTGGCTTCTAAGAAAAAGCAATGGCCTTCGGCCCGCCCTCAGCCCAGCACCTCATCGTAGCCGCGCCCGCGGAACTCCAGCAGGCAGAAGCCGTGCCCGAAGGGGTCCGCCAGGTTCGCCATCCGCCCCCAGTCGCGCACCTGCACCGGCTGCTCCAGGGTGGCGCCGCAGGCCTGCGCCCGGGCCAGCCCGACGTCCAAGTCCGCGACGACGACGTCCAGGTGGATGGGCGTCCAATGCCGCCCGTACTGGCGCACCGCCCCGGCCGCCGGGGAGGCCGGCGTGCCCGGGGCCTTGGCCAGCAAGTCGATGGGGACGGCGGCCCCCAGTAGCTCGGCCCAGTCCCCCTTCCGCCGCCCGGGGCGAAGCCCCAGCGCGCGGCTGTAGAAGTCGAGGGCCCGGTCCATGTCGTCCACGTCGATGCACACGCGGACATCCGTCCGCGGCCCGTCGCCCGGCGTCCCCATGCCCTCAGCCGCCGGCACGCTTGGCGGCGCGGGTGAGGGCGCGGGCGGTGAAGGTGACGGCCAGCGCGCGGCGGTAGGCCTCCGGTAGCTGCCCCCCGGCGCGCAACTTGAGGCCCTCGGTGGCCTTCTCCGCCGCTGCAGCCAGGCTGGCGACATCCGCCGCCTTCCCCTGAAGGGCGGCCTCCACGGCGGTGGCCCGCTGCGGCTTGGTGGACAGGCCGGTGGTGGCCACCCGGGCCGCCGTCACCTTGCCGCCGGCGAGAGTCAATTGGGCGGCGACGCCCACCACGGCATAGCGCGAGGCGGGGTTGGGGTATTTTTCATAGGCCCCGCCCGAACCAGCCGGTGGCAGCGGAAAGCGGACCTCGGTCAGCAGTTCATCGGCGGCCAGGGCCGTCGTCATCAATTCGACGAAGAAGTCATCGGCGCGCAGGGTGCGCTCCCCGCGTGGGCCGAGGGCCCGCACTTCTGCCGCCAGGGCCAGGGCGACGGCCGGGAGGTCCCCGGCGGGGTCCGCGTGGGCCAGGCTGCCGCCAAGGGTGCCGAGGTTGCGCACCTGCGGGTCCCCCACCAGCGCCGCCGCCTCCGACAGCATGGGCAGCTTCGCTTGCACCAGGGCCGAGGTGGCCAGGGCGGCGTAGGCAGTGGCCGCTCCCACCACCAAGACGCCCTTCTCCTCCCGGATGCCGGAGAGGCCCGGAATGCGTCGCACGTCGATGAGGTGGCGCGGCTGAGCGAAGCGCAGCTTCATCAGGGGAAGCAAGGACTGGCCGCCGGCCAGAAGCTTCGCCTCGTCGCCGTATTTGCCGAGAAGGGCCACCGCGTCCTGGGCGGTCGAGGCACGGTGGTACTCGAAGGGTGCTGGGTACATGGTGCTTACCCCTTTGCCTTGGCGCGGGCCTCTTGCACCGCCTGCCACACCTTGGCCGGGGTGAGAGGAATGTCCAGGTGGGTGATGCCGAAGGGCGACAGGGCGTCCAGCACGGCGTTGGCCACCGCCGGAGTGGAGGCGATGGTGCCGGCCTCGCCCGCGCCCTTCACCCCGAGGGGGTTGACCGGGGAGGGTGTCACCGTGCGGTCGGTTTCATACTTCGGCAGTTGGTCTGCCCGCGGCACCCCGTAGTCCATGAGAGACCCGGTGAGGAGCTGGCCGTTGTCGTCATAGCTGGCCCATTCCCACAGGGCTTGCGCCGCCCCCTGGGCGATGCCGCCGTGCAGCTGGCCATCGACAATGGTGGGGTTGATGACGTTGCCCACGTCGTCCACCGCGACGTAGCGGAGCAGCTCCGTCTTGCCGGTGGTGATGTCGACCTCGACCACCGCGATGTGGGTGCCGAAGGGGAAGGTGAAGTTGGACGGGTCATAGAAGGTCGTCTCTTCGAGACCTGGCTCCATGCCGGCGGGCATGCTGTGGGCGAGGTAGGCGGCCAGACTCACCTCGGCGAAGGCCTTGCCGCGGTCCGGGGCGCCCTTGACGCTGAAGCGGCCGTTCTTGAATTCGATGTCCTCCGGCGCGGCCTCCAAGAGGTGGGCCGCTAGCCGGCGCCCCTTGGCCTTCAGCTTCTCGATGCTCAGGTGGATGGCGGTGCCGCCCACCGCGCCCGAGCGGCTGCCATAGGTGCCCATGCCGAAGGGGATGCGGCCGGTGTCGCCGTGCACAATCTCCACGTCGTCCATGGGGATGCCCAACTCGTCGGACACCAGCTGGGCGAAGGTCGTCTCGTGGCCCTGGCCATGGCTGTGCGAGCCGGTCAGGACCGTCACCTTCCCGGTGGGGTGCACCCGCACCGTGCCAACTTCGTAGAGGCCGGCTTGTGCCCCCAGCGAGCCCACCACCTGGCTGGGGGCGATGCCGCACGCTTCGATGTAGGTGCTGAGGCCGAGGCCGAGGTAGCGCCCCTTGGCGCGGGCCTCCGCCTGGCTGGTGCGGAAATGCTCATAGCCCACCATCTTCAGCGCGCGCTCCAGCGTCGGGGCGTAGTTGCCGCTGTCGTAGACCAGTGCCACCTGCGTCTGGAAGGGGAAGCGGTCCTTGGCGATGTAGTTGCGGCGACGGAGCTCCGCCGGGTCCAGCTGCAGCGTGCGCGCAGCCACATCCATGGTGCGCTCAATCAGGTAGCACGCCTCCGGGCGCCCGGCGCCGCGGTAGGCGTCCACCGGCGTGGTGTTGGTAAAGACGCCGTCCACCTCGCAAAAAATACTGGGGAAGTCGTACACCCCATTCAGCAGCGTGCCGTAGAGGTAGGTGGGCACGGCCGGGGCGAACAACGTCAGGTAGGCGCCCAGGTTGGCCACCGTCTTCACCCGTAGGCCCGCCAGCTTGCCCTTCTCATCGAAGCCCATCTCCACCTGGCTGTGGTGGTCGCGGCCGTGGCTGTCGGTGAGGAAGCTTTCCCGCCGCTCGGCGGTCCACTTCACCGGGGCCCCCAGCCGGCGCGCCAGCCAGCTGACAGCCACCTCCTCGGGGTAGATGAAGATTTTGGAACCGAAGCCGCCGCCCACGTCCGGGGCGATGACGCGGAACTTCTGCTCCGGGATGCCGAGGACGAAGGCCCCCATAATCAACCGGTGGACGTGCGGGTTCTGCGACGTCACCCACAGCGTCAATTCATCGGTGGCCGGGCTGTAGCTGGCGGCGCAGGCCCGCGGTTCAATGGCGTTGGCGATGAGGCGCTGGTTCACCAGCGACACCTTCACCACCTGGGCCGCCCCCTTCAGCGCGGCCTCCGTCTTGGCCTTGTCCCCAATTTCCCAGTGGAAGCAGCGGTTGCCGGGGGCGTTCTCGTGCACCTGGGGCGCGCCGGCAGCCAGCGCCTTCACCGCGTCGGCCACCGCCGGCAGCTCCTCGTAGTCCACCACCACCAGGTCCGCTGCGTCCCGGGCGGCGTAGGGCGTGTCCGCCACCACCACGGCCACCGCGTCGCCGACGTGCCGGACGCGGTCCACCGCCAGGGGGCGATGGTCCGACAGCTTGATGTCCGGAAGCAGCCAGCCGGCGGGAATGCCCTTCACCCCTCCGTCGGCCATGTCTTTTCCGGTGAAGACGCCGCGGACGCCGGGGACGGCACGCGCCTTGGCGGCGTCGATGGCGCGGATGTGCGCGCTCGCCACGGGGCTGCGGACGAAGACGGCGTACGTCATCCCCGGCAGCTTGACGTCGTCGGTAAAGGTGGCCCGTCCGGTGATGAAGCGCGGGTCTTCCCTTCGCTTCATGGCCTTGCCAAACATCCGCTCCACGTTGCCCGGTTGCGTCGCCATGGCGGTTTCCTTTCCTGGAGCGCTAGGCGGCCCCGGCGCGGCGCGCCGGGGCCGCGGTGTCCGACTTCCCCTCGGCCAGCTTCTTCGCCGCGTGCTGCACCGCCTTGACGATGTTGTGGTAGCCGGTGCACCGGCAGAGGTTGCCTTCCAGCCCGGCGCGGATGGCGTGCTCATCCGGGTGGGGGTTGGACTGCAAAAGGCCATAGGCCGCCATCAGCATGCCCGGGGTGCAGAAGCCGCACTGCAGCCCGTGCTCCTCCCAGAAGCCCTCCTGCAGCGGGTGCAGCCGCCCGTCCTGGGCCAGGCCCTCCACCGTTTTCACCTCGCTGCCGTCGGCCTGCACGGCCAGCACGCTGCAGGCCTTCACCGCCTTGCCGTCGAGGAGCACCGTGCACGCACCGCACTGGCTGGTGTCACAGCCGACGTGCGTCCCGGTCAGCGAGAGCACCTCGCGCAGGTAGTGCACCAACAGCATGCGCGGCTCCACCTCATGCACGTGCTGCGTCCCGTTCACCTTCACGCTGATGCGCGCCATGACCAGCCTCCGACGCCTGTCCACCGGGCTGCTTCCCCTAGAGGCGGGCGAGAATGGCGACGGCAGTCGACAGGGGTCAAGCGACTCTTCGCGCGCCCGCACCGGCACGGCGCGGCGCGACGCGGTGCGGCGCCGTCCGGGGTGCAGGGAAAGCAGGCCCCGGCGGAAAGTCCCTGTCGGGTAGTGTCGCTTCCGCCAGCCCTTGGGAGGAAGGACGCACGATGGCGACGACCAAGAGCCTCCAGGAAACCTACGCACCGGCCAATGCCTGCTTCGGCTGCGGGCCGGCCAACGCCCAGGGGCTGCGCATTCGCAGCTTCGAGGAGGGCGACGCGGTGGTGGCCCACTGGCGTGCGCAGAAGCACCACGAAGCCTTCCCGGGCGTGGTCAACGGCGGAATTGTGGGCACGCTGTTGGACTGCCATTCCAACTGGACCGCCCTGGTCGCCCTCATGCGCCGGAGCGGCCAGCCCACCGCGCCCTGCACGGTGACGGCGGACTTCCACGTCACCCTGCGCGCACCGACGCCCAGTGACGCGGAGCTGACGCTGTGGGCCAAAGCGGTGGAGCTGAAGGAAGACCGCGCGATTGTAGAGGCGACGCTGAGCGCCGACGGCAAGGTGTGCGCCCGCTGCCGGGGCACCTTCGTCGCGGTGAAGCCGGGGCACCCGGCCTACTACCGCTGGTGAGGGCCCTTCGCCCTAGCGGGGCGTGGCCAGCGGCGGGGTGAGGGGTCCGGGACGGTCCTCCACCATGCGGCCCACCCGGTGTACCTGCCGCTGGATTTTGTCCTGCAGCAGCATCAGCCCGTCGAGCACCTGCTCCGGGCGCGGCGGGCAGCCCGGGATGTAGACGTCCACGGGGATGATGCGGTCGATGCCCTGCAGCACCGCGTAGTTGTCGTAGAAGCCGCCCGAGGACGCGCAGACGCCGAAGGCGACCACCCACTTGGGCTCGGTCATCTGCTCGTAGACGCGCTTGAGGATGGGCGCCTGCTTCTGGTTGATGGTGCCCACCACCATCAGCAGGTCCGCCTGGCGCGGCGAGAAGCGGGGGAACTCGGCGCCGAAGCGGGCGATGTCGTACCGGCGCGGCCACCGACATGTACTCCATGCCGCAGCAGGCGGTGACGAAGGGGTACTTGAAGAGCGAGTACTTGCGCGCCCAGCCCAGGCCCTTGCTGAGCATGCCCTGCGAGAAAGCCGATCGCTCTCGTCGCGGCGGGTGGTGATGACGGGAGCGAGTCTCAGTGTCCGCCATGGTGCCTTTCAAGTCTCCCAGTCCAGGGCGCCCTTCTTCCACACGTAGAGCAAGCCCGACGACCAGCGTCGCGGCGAAGACGAACATCTCCGCGTAGCCGAACCAGCCCAGCACCTGGAAGTTAACGGCCCACGGGTAGAGAAACACCGTCTCCACGTCGAAGACGATGAAGAGCAGCGCCACCACGTAGAATTTGACGGCGAAGCGTTGCCGCGCGGTGCCCGGGGCCGGCTCGCTGCCCGCCTCGAAGATGGTGGACTTGACCGGGTTGGGGTTTCTCGGGCCGACCAGCGACGACAGCGAGCTGACGATGGCGCCCATGGCCACCGCCAACAGCAGCACCACGGCGATGGGCAGGTAGGAGGCGGCGGGAGAGGGATTCATGGGGGTAGTGGGCAAAGAAGCGCCGGCGCACATTGGCCGAGCGGTGGCGGGGCTGTCAAAGCGGAGGTCTCCGTCCGGCCGTACGCGCGTGGGCCTCGGCCCGCGCCCGCAGCCGCGCGAAGGCCTCGGGCGGGGTGGTGCAGCCGCCTGGGCGCCTGCCCGGGGACACCCGGGCCCCGTGGAAGTCGCTGCCGCCGGTGGGGATGAGGCCGAGGGCGTCCGCGGTGCGAAGCAGCGACTCGCGCTGACTCGGGACGTGGTCGGCGTGAAACACTTCCAGGCCATCTAGGCCCGCCCGGGCCAGCGCCTCCAGCGTCGGCCGCGTCACGTGCGAGGGGCCCGGGTGGGCGAGGGTGGCGGTGCCGCCCGCGGCGTGCAGCAGCTGCACCGCCTCCTCCGCGTCCACGCGGAAGCGGTCGACGTGGCCCGGACGGCCGTCGGCGAGGAAGCGGTCGAAGGCCTCCTTAGTGGAGCTGACGTAGCCGCGGTTGAGGAGGGCCAGGGCCAGGTGGGGCCGGCCGAGGTGGGCGCCGCCGCCAATGGCCTCCACCTCCTCGAGGGTGAGTGGAAAGCCCAGTTCCCCCATGCGCTGCACCATGCGTCCCATGCGCACCGCCCGCTCGCCCTTCAGGCGCGTCCGAGAAGCGCGCCAGCCCGCGCTCTGTGGCATCGACGAAGTGCCCCAGCACGTGCACCTCGCGCCCGCCGACGGTGGCCGACACTTCAATCCCCGGGACGAAGGCCAGCCCCTCGGCCTCCGCGGCTGCGGCGGCGCGGGCCAGGCCGGCCACCGTGTCGTGGTCGGTCACGGCCAGAGTCGTCACCCCGGCTGCCCGGGCCAGCGCCAGCAGCGCCTCAGGGGAGTGCTCCCCGTCGCTCGCCGTGGTGTGGCTGTGCAAGTCGATGGCCATTTGCGAGGGACACCTCCGGGACGTTATACTTTGTCCCGCTTAACCATCGGTTTTTCAAGCGGTTTCCATGCAGCACCACGCGCTCCAGATTTCGCGAAAAATAGAATACGGCCTGAGGGCCATGGTGTGCCTTGCGGCGCAGGCGCCCGGCACGGTGGTGCCCTTCCGGGAGATTGCGCGCCGCATGGACGTCCCGGAGGACTTCCTGGCCAAAATCCTCAAGACGCTGGTGGGCCGGGGGCTGGTGACGAGTGCCCGCGGCGCCCGGGGCGGCTACCGCCTCACCAAGCCTCCCCGGGAGATTACGTTTCTGGACGTCATTGAAGCCGTGGAAGGGCCCTTCGTCGTCTCGCTGTGCGGGGGCGGCACGGAACACGAGAGCTGTCGAATGACGGCAGCCTGCACCATGTACGGCGTCTGGCGGCGTGGCCAGGAGCGCATGCTCGAGGTCTACCGCAGCGCGACGCTGGACCAGCTGGCCATGGGAGAACTCAAGGCCTCGCGCTTGCCGGTGGTGGCTACCGCGCACGCCTGAACCAGGCGTTTGGGGCTGGCGCGGTGGGCGCGCCAGGCGTTATGGCCCGTTCCCGCCCGCCATGCCCCCAGCCAAGAAGACGTCGCTTCGCTCGGCCTACGCCAAGGCCCGCCGTGTCGACCTGCGTCCCATCACCGGCAAGGAACGTCCGGCGGAGCTGCTCGCCCAGGCCTTCCCCGCCTACGTCGGCCGGCAGGAGCGCACCGCCTTTGAGTTGATGCAGCGCTCGCTGGCCGAGGACGCCTCCATCTACCTCACCCTCAGCGGCGCCATGACGCCGGCCGGGCTGCACCAGAGTTGTCTCATCCCCCTGGTGGAGCGCGGCGTGCTCAGCGTCCTCACCACCACCGGCGCCAACCTGTACCACGACGCCCACCGGGTGCTGGGGCACGCCATCCGCGAGGTGGCCCCCGACGCCGGGGACCTGGCCATGCGCCTGGCCCGCATCATCCGCATCTACGACTTGGGCTTCTGGGAGGAGGCGCTCCTCGACACGGACCGCCTCTTCTCGGCCATCATCCGGGGCAAGGAATTCCAGCGGAAGATGACGACGCCCGAGTTCCACTTCCTGCTCGGCAAGGCCATGCACCGCATCGAGCGCTCGCTCGGCGTGCGCCAGCCCTCCCTGCTGAGCAGCTGCTACCGCCACGCCGTGCCCATCTTCGTCGGCGCCGTGCAGGACGGGTCCATCTTCCTGAACGTGGTGAAGTTGCGGCGGCTGCTGGGCGAGGACTTCAAGTTCGAGCTCGACATCAACGAGGACGTCTTCGCCATGGCCGCCCTGCAGCACTTCTGCCGCCACCACGGCAGCCGGAAGCTGGCCATCTGGATTCTGGGCGGCGGCGTCCCGAAGAATTACACGCTGCAGGGAGAGCCGCTGCTCGACCAGATTCTGGGCGTGCCGACGGCCGGCTTCGACATCGACTTACAATTCTGCGTGGACCCGGTAGACAACGGCGCCCTCAGCAGCTGCCCGGCCGGCGAGGGGCACACCTGGGGCAAGGTGTCCATGCAGGCCGTGGAGACGGGCAGCGTCTACGTGCACTGCGACGTGACGGCGGTGTTCCCTTGGCTGACCCACGCCCTCTTCTCCACCGGCGCCCGCCGCCCGCCGATGCGGCTGATGGACCAGCTGCCCCGGGCCGTGCGGCTGTTGGACAAGGACGTGGCGCGGCGGCGCGCCTCCTTGATGCGGACCATCGAGTGGAACCCCGGGAAGGGGAGGCCGAAGCTACCTGCGCCGGGGCCCACCGTGCGCTGAAAACCCCCCGTGGAAAGAGGAAGCGGACGAAAGACATGACGACTCCCACCTTCGTGGAAATGACGGGGGAGGCCGACGGCGGACTGCAGACGCGCCTCACCCACGGCCCGAGTGGCCGCGTGCTGTCCACCGACGCCCCGCAGGACAACGGCGGCAACGGCGCCTCCTTCTCCCCGACCGACATGGTGGCCTCGGGGTTGCTGGCCTGCATGCTCACCACCATGGCCCTGGCGGCCGCCCGGGAGGGCATTGCCTGGGGGCCCAGCCGGGGCCGGGTGGAGAAGCACATGAATGCCTCCCCGCGGCGCATTGGCCGGCTGGAGGTGGAACTGTGGCTACCGGCGGGACTGACGCACGAGCAACGGGCGCGCATGCAGCACGTGGCCGAGAGTTGCCCGGTCCACCGAAGCCTGCACCCCGAGGTGCAAATTTCGGTGAGGTACCACTGACGTTACGCCCTGGGGGGCCCGGGCGGGAGAAGGCCCAAGGGGTGGGGACCGCCACACACCGGCTTTGCGTCGTCTCTGCTGTGCTGCGGCTGTTCCGTCTCTGCGCTAGGCGTTGGCCGGCGCACTTCATGACCCTGGTCGTCGTCGGTGACCGTGCCGGGGTGGGGTCGACGCTGTCGCAGTTCGGGAAGGTGACCTTCCTCAAGCCGCGGCCGGCTCCGGCGCCCTAGACGTGCGCCTCAGGTGCCGGTGCGGGTGCTGGCCGGCTCGGCCTTCTCCACCAGGCGCAGCTGTCCGTTGGCGGCCATGGCCGGCGCGTCCACCTCGCGCTCGAGGTAGGTGTAGCCGGCCAGCCCGTCTTCGTAGGCCCGCAGCAGCCGCCGCGACTCGTCCAGGCTGATACGTCCGGCCCGCAGCGCCACCTCGGCAAACTTGCGCACCCGGGCCACTAGGTCATCGCGGCTGAAGCTGACGTAGTTGAGGACCTCCATCACGGTGTCCCCGGACACCACATGGTCGATGAGGTAGCCGCCGTTCGGCGCGAGCGACACCTGCACCGCGTGGGTGTCGCCGAAGAGGTTGTGCAAGTCCCCCAGAATCTCCTGGTAGGCGCCCACCAGAAAAATTCCAATGTAGTAGTCGTCCTGGTTGATGGGGTGCAGCTCGAGGACGTCCTTCACCTCGCGACGGTCGATGAAGTGCTCGATTTTCCCGTCCGAGTCGCAGGTGATGTCGGCCAGCACCGCCCGCCGGGTGGGGGCCTCCAGCAGCCGGTGGATGGGCATGACGGGAAACAGCTGGTCAATGGCCCAGCTGTCCGGCAGCGACTGGAAGACGCTGAAGTTGCAGAAGTAGGTGTCGGCCAGGAGGCGCTCCAGCCCCTCCAGTTCCTCCGGCATCTCGTCCAGCTCTCGCGCCATCCGCAGCAGCTTGTGGCAGATGGCCCAGAAGAGGTTCTCCGCCGCCACCCGCTGGTCCAGCGTGAGGTGCCCCAGCGAGAAAAGCGTCAGGCACTCCTCTTTGTACTCGGAGGCGTCGTGGTAGCTCTCGATGAGATTTTTCCGGGTGAGCTCGCGGTAGGTACTCCACAGCTTCTTCACCACCGGCGTGGTGCCCTCCGGCAGCACTTCCGGCACGCCCTGGGTGTTGAACTCGCTCACCCCGAGGACCTCGGTGACGAGGAGCGCGTGCTGAGCCACCACCGCCCGTCCGGACTCCGAGACGAGGGTGGGCTGCGGGACGCCCGCCGCCTGGCAGGCCTCCAGCACCCCGAAGACCACGTCGTTGGCGTACTCCTCCGGGGTGTAATTCATGGAGGAGGCGAAGTTGGTCTGGCTGCCGTCGTAGTCGACGCCCAGGCCCCCGCCCACGTCCAGGTACTGCAGGGGTGCGCCGGCGCGCACCAGTTCCACGTAGAAGCAGCTCGCCTCGTGCAGGGCATTCTTGAAGCTGCGGATGTTGGACACCTGGCTACCGAGGTGGAAGTGGAGCAGCTCGAAGCAGTCGAGCAGGCCCACCTGGCGCATGAAATTCATCGCCTCCAGCAGCTCGCTCGAGGACAGGCCGAACTTGCTGCGGTCTCCGCCGGAGGCTTCCCACTTCCCGGCGCCGCGGGTGGACAGGCGCACCCGGATGCCGATGGTGGGGCGGATGCCCAGCTTGCGCGACACCTCGGCGATGAGGGCCAGCTCGCTCGGCTTCTCCACCACCAGCACCACCTTGCGGCCCAGCTTCGAGGCGAGCAGCGCGTACTCGATGTACTCCTCGTCCTTGTAGCCGTTGCAGATGATGAGGCCGCCGTCGTCCTGCAGCAGCGCCATCACCGCCAGCAGCTCGGGCTTGCTGCCGGCCTCCAGCCCGTAGCCGTAGGGCTTACCCGCCTCGACGATGGTTTCCACCACGTAGCGGTGCTGGTTCACCTTGATGGGGAAGACGCCCTGGTACACGCCGCGGTAGCCGTGCTCGGCGATGGCGTGGCGGAAGCATTCGTTGAGGTGCACCACCCGGCTCTTCAGGATGTCGGTGAAGCGGATGAGCAAGGGAGGGTGGATGCCGCGGCGGCGCACCTCATCCACCAGTTCCTTCAAGTCCATGGAGGCCGTCCCCGGTCCGCCGGGGTGGATGACGACGTGGCCCTTGTCGTTGATGCCGAAGGAGCCGCCTCCCCAGTAGGGAACCAGGTACGTCTCGAGGGCTTCTTCCTTCGTCCAGGCCTGCGCGGGAAGGTTGTTCATCTCTGGTGTGGTTCTCCAAAGGGGCCCCCCCGGGCTGGGGTCTCGGGCGCCTCGTAAAGTCGCGGCACTCTAGGCGAAAATCTCCCGGCCGACGACTGCGCGACCCGGCGGCCGCCCTCCGGGGGCGCCCCGCCCGCGGCGAAAGAAGCTACAGGGCGGCCAGGGCCTGCTGCACCTCATCCACGTGCCCGCCCACCTTCACCTTGGGCCACACCTGGGCCACCTTGCCGTCGGCGTCGATGAGGAAGGTGGAGCGGACAATCCCCATGTACTTGCGGCCGTACATGGACTTTTCGGCCCATGCCCCGTAGGCCTCGGCGACGCTGTGGTCGGTGTCGGCCAATAGCGTGAAGGGCAGGCGGTGCTTGCTCGCGAACTTGCCGTGGCGTTTTGTGTCGTCCGGGCTGACACCCAGCACCACCGCCCCGGCCTTCTTCAGCGACGCGTAGGCGTCGCGGAAGTCGCACGCTTCCTGGGTGCAGCCCGGGGTGTCGTCCTTCGGGTAGAAGTACAGCACCACCGGCTTGCCCTGGAAGGAGGACAGCTTGACCGGCTTGCCGTCCTGGTCGGGGAGGGTGAACGCGGGAGCCTTCTTGCCGACTTCGGGGATGGCCATGGGGCCCTTCTTTCTCTAGCGCTGCCGCCGGGCGCAACTCATTTCGCGTCCGGGCCCCCCTCGGACGGCCCATTCCTGAGGGAGTCCACCGCGGCCTGCAGCTTCCCCCGGGCCTCGCTGTCCTGCAGCAGCTGCAGCACCGAGTCACTCTTCAACAGGGACAGCACGTCGTGCTGTTCCACCGCCCGCTTCACCGCCGGGTCCTCGGTGACGACTTTGAAACGCGGGTTCTTCAGCAACTCCGCCACGGCCTTGTCATTGGAAAGCCGGGCCACCCCCCCGGGCTTCTTCAGCGCCTGCTCCAGCTTCAGCAGCGACTGCGTCACGCCGAAGTCGGCCATGCCAAACAAATTCCAGCGCCGGGCGGCGGAAAAGGCCAGCGAGTCCGCGGGGTGGATGCCCAGCGCCTTGCCCGAGATGCTGAAGCGCTCCTCGACGAAGGCCAGCGCAGAGAGCGCCACCCAGGCGATGGCCAGCACCTTGGCTGCCCCCAGCAGGAAGCCCCCCGCGCGGTCCACTCCCCGGCGTTCCGGGTTCCCCAGCGTCAACAGCGAGCGCAGCAGCACGTCCAGCACCAGGCGCGCCACCACCAGCACCACCACGAAGGTGGCGAAGCCCGCCGCCACGGCCGAGGTGCCCGGGGCGGCGTGCAGCACCCCCTGAAACAGCGGGCCGAGGACACTGGCCCCCGGCCGGGCTGCCAGCACGGCCAGCACCAGGGCCCCCCAGCCGGACAGTTGCGAGGCCGCCCCACGCCGTGCCCCCAACAGGCCCACCACCGTCGCCAGGACGAGGAGGAAGAGGTCGAGGGTCATTCGATGCGGAAGCCCTTCCCGGAGCGCTTGAATTCCTCGTAGGACTTGGCCCGCGCCTCCTCCAGCTTCTGCAGGTACAGCGGGTTGGTCGGTTCGTAGGTGAGGGCGAGCTTGATGTTGCGCTCGGCCGAAGAAAAACGCCCGGCCTCGAGGTCTGCCACGCCCACCTGGAAGAATTGCCGGCCCTTGGGGTGCGTTCCAATCTGCTCGGCGACTTCCTTCTTCACCGCGGCCTTGGTCTCGGCCTCGGCCAACTCATCGAAGCGAAGCTTCCGCGCCCGGTCCGGCCCGCTGACGTCCGTCAGGTACTTCTTCCGTCGCGCGTCGTCGCGCAGGACGAAGTAGGCCTCGGTGACGCGCTTGTAGACAGCGTGCACCTGGGCCCGCAAGTCCGTGTCCGAGGACTGGAAGAAGCGGTCCGGGTGGTAGGTGCGGCTCAGGTGATGGAAGGCCAGCTTGATGTCGGCCGGCGCCGCCGCCTGCGGAAGGCCCAGCACCTCGAAGTAGTCGAGTCCGTCGAGGGCCAGAAACAGCCGTTCCAGTTCCGCCCGCTCCTCCACCGGCGTGGGCCCGGCCGTGGGCGCGGCCACCGCCGCCGGCAGGACGCTGGCCACCTTGGGCACCCCGGGCCCGGGTGTCCCGGGCCGGGCGGCCGGCACCGGCGTGCCGCCGGCGGTCCGGGTGGGTGGCGGTGGGCGCACTGGCGGCACCGGCGGCACCGGCGGCACCAGGGGGGCCACCCTCGGCACTGCCGGCACGGCGGGAAGGCTGGAGGAGGTTGGCCGGGGGCCGCCGGCAACGGGGGCCCGCGGGGCGGAGGCGGCCGGGTCCACCGGCTCCGGGACGGCCGGCGTCAGCCGGGGGATGCCCGCCGGCGTCGGGCTGGGCGCCTTCCCCGTGTCGCTCTTGTCCTTGGGGTCCGCCATGGCCCGCTTCCCGCACCGTCAGGCGCTGGGCAGCTCCGGAAAAACCTCGGGCGTGTGACTGGCCGGGTGCTGAAGCTGCGTCGCCTGGTTGTCGGCGATGGAACGCTGGATGTCCGCCTCGCTCAGCCCGGAGGACAGGGAGATGGTGGTGGACGTCTTCTGCCCGGTGTCCAGGTCCGCGGCGCTGACGTGCACAATCCCGTCGGTGTTTATCTCGAAGGTGACCTCAATCTTCACGTCCCCTCGGTAGCCCACCTTGAAGCCGGAGAACTCGAATTCACCCAGCATCTCGCACTCGTCCACCCGGTTCGATTCCCCCTGGTAGACGCGGATTTTCACCTTCTCCTGCAGGTCGCGGCTGGTGGTGAAGGTCTTGCTGCGGTCGATGGGGATGGGCGTATTCTTCTCAATAATCTTCTCGGCGAAGCCGCCCACCGTGCCGATGCGCAGCGACAGGGGCGTCACGTCCACCAGGAAGGTGGCGCTCTTCTCGTTGAGGAGTGCCGCCGCCTGCAGCGCCGCGCCCATCGCCACCACCTGGTCCGGGTCCACGCCCTCCATCGGGTCCTTCTGGAAATAGTGCCGCACCGAGTTGCGGACAATGGGCAGCCGGGTGGGGCCCCCCACCAGGATGACCGCGTCCACGTCCGCCGCCGTCAGCCGGGCGCTCTGTAGTGCCTCGTCGCACACCTTGAAGGTGCGCTGCACGAGGTCCATCACCATGCGGTTGAAGTGCTCCGTGGTCAGCGTCTCGCGCAGGTCCAGCACTTTGCCCGAGGCGTCCTGGCAGATGGCCTCGCACAGAATCTCCGCCTTGCCGTGCCGGCCGACGTCGATTTTGGCCCGCTCCGCCGCTTCCTTCAGCGTCTGCAGGCAGTAGCGGTTGGCCCGCAAGTCCAGGCGCGTCTTGGCGAGGAAGTCCTCGGCCAGCCACGTCATGATGCGGTCGTCGAAGTCGTCGCCGCCGAGGTAGGTGTCGCCCGCGGTGGACAGCACCTCGAAGACGTCGCGGCCAATTTCCAGAATTGACACGTCGAAGGTACCGCCGCCCAAGTCGTAGATGACGATTTTCTGGTTGACGTCCCGGCCAAAGCCGTAGGCGAGCGCCGCGGCCGTCGGCTCATTGAGGATGCGCAGCACGTCCAGCCCGGCGATGCGCCCGGCGTCCTTGGTGGCCTGGCGCTGGTTGTCGTTGAAGTAGGCGGGCACGGTGATGACGGCCCGAGTCACCGGCCGGGAGAGAGCCGTCTCGGCGATGGCCTTCATCTCCTTCAGGACGAGGGCGGAAATCTCCGGCAGCGAGTACACCTTGTCCCGCACCTGCAGCCGCACCGAGTTGTTTTCCCCCTCCAGGATTTTGTACGGCATGACGCTCATCGCCTTCTTCACCTCGTCGGAGAAGAAGTACCGGCCGATGAGACGCTTGGTGGAATAGACGGTGGACTCGGCGTTGGTGATGATGTTTTTTTTCGCCGCGTTTCCCACCAGCACCGTGCCCCCCTCGAGGAAGGACACCACCGAGGCGTGGGTCAGCTCGCCCCACTCGTTGGAGAGCACGATGGGCACGCTGTCCTGGACGATGGAGACGCAGGAGTAGGAGGTGCCGAGGTCGATGCCGATGGCGATGTCGTCGGTCATGAGCGCCAGTGGACGTTAAGCCCTTTCTCCCGAGGTGAATAAAACATGGCCCCGTGTGCCAGGGGCCCCCCGGAGGGCGTTGAGGAGCAGTCCGGCCAGCATTATAGGCTTCCCTGAGCGGAGGTCCGTAGCTTGCCATGGCCGTCACCGTTGCCGTCCTGACGTCGCACCCGGAGTTGCTGCCCTGCCAGCTGGTCCGGCTCTCTCCCCAGGTGCACCTGCACCCGGCTGCCGCGCGCTTCTCCACCGTCGGCATCGGCTCGGCTTCGGCCGCCGATGAGGTTCTGCTGCTGCGCCGGTACACCGCTTCCGACGCCCCGCGCACGCTGGCCGAGCCGGCCTTCGCCGAGGCGGCCGGGGCCCTGGTGTACCGGGCCGAGTTGCTGTCCCCCAGCGCCTCGGCCGAGGACACTGGCCAGCCGCTGCGCCTAGGGCGCTGGCTGTTTGCGCAGCAGGGGGCCCTGGAGGCCTGGCCACAGGTGCAGGCGTGGGTGGAGGGTGAATTGCCGCCTTACCTCCTCACCCAGGTGGGCGCCCGGACCCTGGCCGCCGCCGCCTTCGCCCTCTTCCTGAAGGGCCTGCGCGCCCTAGAGCGCGCCGAAGGCGAGGTGGGGGCCGCGGACGCCGCCCAGCTGCTGCTGCAGGTGGCCCGGGCCCTGGCGCAGCGCGCCGCCGCCGAGGGCGCCGCCCACGCCGCACGCCTGTTGCTGCTGGCCACCGACGCCCGCTGGCTAGTGGCGGCGCGCCTGGGCGCGGTGGGTGTCCACTTCCGGCTGCTGGAGGGAAGCCCTGAGTGCAGCCGCTGCGAGCTGGGGCCCGGCACCCGTGGCCGGGAGGCGGCGGTGCGCGCGCACGAACAGTCCCGCGCGGTGGTGGTGGCGACGGCGCCCGAGCCTGGTGCGCACTGGCTGGAACTGAAGGACGGCCAGGCGCTGGCCGTCGGCCCCAGCCTGCAGCCCGAGGTGCTTTCCTAGCGTCTGGGCAGCTCGCCTGGCCAGACGACGTGTCCAGTCGACGGCCCCCCCCCGGCGTCAGCCTGTCCTTTGCGTCCCTGGCCTCAATGCTGCCGCTGCCACAGCGGGGTGAAGGAGGCCTCCAGAAAGAGGGAGTAGAGGTTGAAGATGGCGTGTAGCAGGGTGCTTCCCAACACTGTCCCTGTCCGCGCGCGCAGGTAGCCGAAGAGGAGGGCCGGGAAGAAGACGGCCAGCCGCCAGGCGTGAAAGACGGCCAGGTGGCCGACGGCAAACAGCACCGCGGTGAGGAGGAAGGCCGGGCCCAGCGTCGCCCCCAGAATGCGCGCCCCGGACGGCCACACCAGCGACAGGCGGGCCTGCAAATAGCCGCGGAAGAAGAATTCCTCCGGCAGGGCCACCACGAACAGCTGGTCCACCACCCACAGGCCGAAGTCATCCGGCAGCCGGGCGTGAAAGGCGCGGCCCTGGCCACTCAGCGGCGCCAGCACCAGTTGCGCCCAGCCGGGCAGCCCGGGCCGCAGCTGGGTGGCCGCCCAGAAGCACAAGGTGAAGAGGGGCAGCACCACCAGGCACACCGCGCCCACCAGGCGCAAGTCCTGCCGCCAGGCGCGAAACGTGACGCCGTAGTCCTGGTAGTCCTCCCCCCGCCGCCGCATGGCCCACAGGGGCAGGTAAAGGAAGGCCACCGTCGCCACCGGCTTGGCCAGCCAGGCCAGCGTCAGGTGTGCGACGAGGATGGCGAGGAAGCTACAGGCCCACAGGAAAAGGGCCTCGCGCAACGGCGCGCTGTCGAAGAGTCGCCTCACCGGGGGAAAGCGCTCTCCAGCTCGGCACGGACGGCCGCCAGTGGCGCGGCCAGCGCGCTGGCCGGCCGACTCTCCACCACCACCCCCAGCAGCTTGCCCCCGCCGTCCAGCACCAGGCTGCCCGGGGGCAGCCGCAGCGAGACTTCCAGCCACGGCCCCTCCTCGCCGGGCGCGTGCAGCAACCGGCCCAGGCGCGGCTCGGCCACGCCGTCAGCATGAAGCACGATGGCCACCACCCACGCCCCCACGGCGGGCGCCTGTAGCCGCACCGGCATGGCCGGGTACGGCCCGGGCCCCACCATGTGCAGGACGGCCACGCGGAGGGTGGGACTCGCCAGCAGAAGTCGCGCCCCCAGCACCGTCGTGCCGAGGCGGACGTTGGCGCCCTCCGCGTCGACGAAGCGCAGCGCCGTCAGCACCTGGCCTTCGGCGCCCACCAGCACGCCCGCACCGCCGGGCCGACGCCCGTGCACCTCCACCAGCGCGCGCTCAGCGGCCTCCCGGGCACGCTGCAGCGCCGCGGGCCCCGGGGGCGGCGGCGCGGGCGTGGCCAGCAGCAGGGCGAGCGCAAGGACGCAGGGCATGGGCGTGGTGGGCGTCCCCCGGGGACGGCTGACCGGGAAGGCAGCGGGCCAGGGCGGCCCCGTCGCGTCTAGGGGCGCAGCGCCTCCGCCTCCAGCCGTCGCCACAGGCCGCTCGAATGGTGGAAGGTGAGCAGCACCTGGGCCGCCTGGATGCGCGTCCCGTCGACGAGGGGGACACTTTGCTGCTTGGCCAGCCGCGTGCCGTCCACCCAGGTGCCGTTGGTGGAGCCGACGTCTTCCACGCGCCAGCCGTCCGGGCCCTTCAGGAAGACGCAGTGCAGCTGGCTCAGCGTCCCGTCCTGCAGTTCCAGGTCGCAGGCGTGGCCGCGCCCCAGGGTGACCTGCGACGCGCCGGCCCGGGCTGGCTCCACGGCGATGGCCAGCGTCAGCCCCTCGGGCGCCACCCGGGTGGGCATCGGCATGAGGAGGGTGGCCCCGGAATGGACCGCCTCTCTCGGCGACGACTCGCGCACCAGCCAGGGGTGGGGGTAGGCGCGGTTGAAGGCCACCTCGTCGCGGAGGTCCAGCTCCGGCAGCAGGGTGGACAACAGGAAACTCTTCAAGCCCGTGTTCCTTCCGGCGTCGGTGAACGGCGCTTGAGCGCCCAGTAGGCCTGGTGCAGGGCCAGGTTGAGTGGGTCGAGCTGCAACCCGCGCTCGTATTCTTCCACGGCCTGCGTCGTGGCGCTCTTTCCCTCCCAGGCCTTGCCCGTCACCCGGTGGACGTGCGCCCGCGCATCCGCCCCCGGGTGGCCCCGCAGGTAGCGCACCCGGCGGGCATCCAGTTCCGTCACCGTCAGTCCGGCGGCGATGCAGCGGGCCACCCCGCGCCAGTTGCCCAGCTCCGCGTCGGTGTCCGCCCGGCGCCCCGGGGTGGAGATGGCCTCGCCGGCTTCCTGCAGGCGGGCCACCACCTGCTCCAGCTCGCGCCGCTGCGAGGGGGCGAGCGTGCGTTCCTTCAGGGCTTCCACCTCGGCGCGGGCCGCCCGCACCCGGGCGCGGATGTCCGGGAAGTCCGCCTCCTGCGAGCAGCCGAAGAGGGCATAGGGGGTTTGGTGAAGCTTCGGCCGCAGGGCCTTCAGCGTCCTCTCGCACAAGGTGTCCAGGCGCTCCGCCGAGGGCGTCGCGCCGGACGACTCGCTGGGCGCGCGCCCCTCCATCCTCAGGGCCAGGCCCTCCTTGAAGGCGCGACTTGGGGAGATGAACTGGACGGCCACCCCGGGGTCCATGCCCCAGGCGGCGGCCTGCTCGGCCGTCACCTGTCGCACCACTTCGGCGTCCACCCACTCCCCGGCGGGTGCCTGCAGCGACAGGCGCAGCCGCGCAAACGGTGCCGGTTGCGCCCCCTCCAGGCAGATGAACAGCCCGCCGCGGGAGAGGTCCCGCATGGAGCCGGCGTGCGGGGCACCCCCGGGAAACTGCAGCATGCCGGCGAAGGTGGCCGACGTGGCCCGAGGCGGGTTGGCCGCTGCGGCCGGCGTGGCCGCCGGGCCGGCCGGGGTGCGCTGGCCGCTGGCGGGGGGTGACGAAGGCGGCGGGGTGGCGCGTGGGGTTTCCCCGCGCGTCCCGCCCAGCGTGTCCTGCACCGCCTCCAGTGCCAGGCGGAACTCCTCGGCACTCTGGAAGCGGTGCTCGGGGCGCTTGGCCAGGGCGCGGAGAATGGCGTTGCAGAAGCTGGGCGGAAGCCCGCTCACCACGGCCTGCGGCGGCTGGGGCGGCTGGTCCCGGTGCGCCAAGAGCACCCCGGTGACACCCCCGCCGCTGAAGGGCAGCTTGCCGGTGGCCAGCCGGTAGGCGATGACGCCCAGCGCGTAGAGGTCGGCCCGGCCGTCCAGCGCCTCGCCGGTGGCCTGTTCCGGCGCCATGTACTCCGGCGTCCCGACGATGAAGCCCGCCGTCGTCTGGCCGGCCTGGGTGTCTCCACCAAACAGCTTGGCGATGCCGAAGTCGAGAATCTTCACGAAGGGGACGCCCCCCTCGCGCCGGCAGAGGAAGACGTTTTCCGGCTTGAGGTCCCGGTGCAGCACGCCGTGTCGGTGCGCCGCGGTCAGCGCCTGGCACACCTGGATGAGGAGCGGCAACGCTTCGGCCACCGCCATCCGTCCCGGCGCCGCGGTGGCGAGCGACTCGCCTTCCAGGTATTCCATGACCAGGTAGAAGCGGCGCGGCGGCACCACGTTCATGTCGAAGATGTTGACGATGTTGGGATGGACGATGAGGTTGACGGCCCGCGCTTCGGCGTAGAACCGCGCCACCAGCGACGGGTCCCCCGCCAGGTGGTCGTGCAGGACCTTCACCGCCACGCGGCTGCCGATGAGGGTCTGCTCCCCCAGGTAGACGGTGCCCATGCCTCCCTGGCCAATGCGCTTCACCAGCCGGAAGCTGCCCAGCGTCGTCCCCAGGAGCGGGTCAGCCTCAGCGGCAGCGGGCGTGGGCGTGGACATGGCGCGGAAGGACGGCCCCTTGAGAGGGACGCGTTGCTTCTTTGGGGGCGAGTGTCCCACGCCCTTCCACCCAGGCGGAAGCGGGGTGGGGTGCTACCCGCGCTGGACGCGCCGCGGGTGCCGTTCGCGCAGCGCCGCGAGGAAGGCCTCGGTGCCGAGCGTGTTGAGGACGTCGGACCGGCGCGCCCCTCCCCTTCGGGCGGTGCGCGCGGCGTAGTCCACGTTGTCCAAGGACGCCGTGTCGTGGGCGTCGACACCCGCCACCAGCCGGCAGCCCGCCGCCAGGGCGGCGCGGACGTGCGCGGCGTGCAGGTCCAGCCGCTCCGGGTTGCCGTTGACTTCCAGCGCCACGCCGCGCTCGGCCGCCCGGGTGAAGACTTCCTCCATCCGCAGCGGCGAGGGTTCCCGGCGCTGCAGCAGCCGGCCCGTGGGGTGCCCCAGCACGTCCGTGCACGGGTGGTCCAGGGCGCGAAGCACCCGGGACGTCATGGCCGCGGCGTCCTGCCCGTGACGGACGTGCACCGAGGCGATGACGATGTCCAGCTGTTCCAGCAGCGCGTCCGGCAAGTCCAGTGCGCCGTCCTGGAGGATGTCCACCTCCAGCCCGCGCAGCAGCCGCACCTGGGGCACCTGCGCCTGCACCGCGTCGACTTCCTTCCACTGCTGGCGCAGCCGTTCCGCGGAGAGGCCGGAGGCGTAGCCGGCTGAGGCGCTGTGGTCGGTGATGGTGAGGTAGGCCAGCCCCCGGGCTGCCGCCGCCCGCGCCATGTCCAACAGCGACGCCCGCCCGTCGCTCCAGGTGGTGTGGGCGTGCACCGCTCCGCGGATGTCCGAGGGTTCGACCAGGTCCGTCGGTAGCGTCCCAGCCAGGGCGGCCTCGAATTCCCCCGCGTCCTCGCGCAACTCCGGAGGCACGTAGGCCATGCCCAGCAGCCGGTACAGCGCGGTCTCGTCCGGGACGGCCAGTTTCTCCTCCCCGCGGAAGACGCCCCACTCGCTGATGGTCAGCCCGAGGTCCCGAGCCCGGCCACGCAGCCGGACGTGGTGCGCTTTGCTTCCGGTGAAGTGGTGCAGGGCAGTGGCGAAGTCCTCGTCGGGAAGGACGCGGAGGTCCACCTGCAGCCCGTCCTGCAGCCGGACGCTGCACTTGCTGTCGCCCTTGCCGAGGACGGTCGCCACGCCGTTTCTCCGGGCCAGCGCCTCCAGCACCGGAGCGGCCTCCGGGGCCGAGGCGATGATGTCCACGTCGGACACCGTCTCGCAGAAGCGGCGGACGCTGCCGGCCACCTCGATGCGCACCACGCCCTGGGCCCGGGCCAACTCCTCGCGCAGGGAGAGGGCGACGGGCAACACGTCGCCCAGCCGGCGCCGGGCGTGCGCGGTGCGGTACTGCTCCAGGCCGGCGAGCAGCTTCGCCTCGCTCTTCTCGCCGAAGCCCTTCAGCCCGCGGACGCGCCCCTGGCGCAGGGCCTCCTCCAGCGCCGGGAGGCTGCCCACCCCGAGCGACGTCCACAGGGCCGCCACCTTGCGGGGGCCGAGGTCCGGCAGCTCCAGCAGCGCGAGGATGCCGGGCGGGTAGCTGGCGCGGAGCTCCTCGAGGAGGGGCAGGGTGCCGCTGGTGTGCAGGGTGACGATTTTCTCGGCCAGGGCGGGGCCGATGTTGGGGAGCTCCGCCAGGCGCCCCTCGCGTACTGCCTCGGCCAGCTTCTCTCCCACCGCCAGGACGCGGTCGGCGGCCAAGTTGTAGGCGCGCACCTTGAAGGCGTTCTCGCCCTTCAGCTCGAGGTACAGGGCAGTGTCGCGCAGGGCGCGCGCCACGAAGGCGGAGTCACGGACGTCGGTGGGCATGCGGAGGGTGGGTCGCGGTGGTTATGGTGCGTCTTGTCACATGCGCATCGTTCTGGGAGACGCAGATGTCAAGGAGGGGGAGCTCCGGGCCTTCGAGCTCGGCACCCTCAACGTCTGCGTGGCCCGGGTGCAGGGGCGGCTGAAGGCGCTGGACGACTGGTGTAACCACGCGGGGTGCCTGCTGAGTGGGGGACGGCTGGAAGGCAACATGGTGGTGTGTCCCTGCCATGAAGTGGGTTTCGACCTCGACACCGGCGAAAACCTGACCAGCCCCGGAGTGTGCGACAACCAGACTGCCTTCGAAGTCACCGAGGAAGCGGGCAAGCTGGTGCTCAACACGCTCACCCCCGGGTGACGCTCGAAGGAGCCAATGGGTCACGAGGACCACGAACACGAAAAGGGCCCGCAGCCGAGCGACGCGGTGGTCGAGCACCGCGCGCATGCCCCGGCACGGGTGGCCTGCTACATCGTCACCTGCTCCGACAGCCGGGCGCGGGCGGATGACGCCAGCGGCCGCGTCCTCAAGGAGGGCCTGGAGGCCGCCGGGCACCCGGTGGTGGGGCAGGTGATTGTGGAGGACGCCTCCGACGCCATTCGCGGCGCCCTGCAGGCAGCGACGCTGGCCGGGGCCCGGGCCGTCCTCTTCACCGGCGGGACGGGCCTCACCCGGCGCGACCAGACGGTGGACACGCTGGCGCCGCTGCTAGACCGGGAGCTGCCGGGCTTCGGAGAACTGTTCCGGATGCTCAGCTACCAGCAGATTGGGAGTGCGGCCTGGCTGTCACGGGCGCTGGCGGGCACGCACGGGGAGCTGCTGGTGTTCCTGCTTCCGGGGAGCCCCAATGCGGCCAGGCTGGCGCTGGAGCGGCTTATTCTTCCCGAGCTCGGCCACGCCATCCGCGAGTTGAGTCGATAGAGGAGCGCTCCAGAAGCGTGGCAACCCTCTGCTCTCTGCGTTTGTCGGAGTCCCGGGCGGAGCGGCTCCGCCCGCGGCTCGAGCGCTTTGCGGCCCGCGCCCCCAGCCGCCTTCGGGTGGGCTTCGACCCGGTACAATTTCCCCGCCGCTACGGCCGGCGCGAGGATGCGGAGGTGGCAGGGCTGCTCGCCGCCTCGCTCGCCTACGGTCGGGTGGACGGCTTCGCACCCAAGGTGGAGCAACTGCTGGGGCGCATGGGCCCGCACCCCGGGGCCTACGTCCGTGGCCTCGACGTCCCGGGTGCCCGTGCCTTGCTGCAGGGCTTTGTCTACCGCTTCAACCTGGCTACCGACGTGGCGGTGCTGTTGCTGGGCGCCGGCCGGCTTCTGCGCGAGCACGGTTCGCTCGAACCGGTGGTGGCCGAACCCCTCGCCCGGGGTGAGGACCTGCACGCGGCGCTGACCCAGTTTGTCCGGGCGCTGCGGGACGTGCCGCTTGAGCCCCTTGCCGACGTCCTGGGCCCGGCGCGCGGGCTGCAGCACCTGCTGCCGGTGCCGCTCGGCCCCGGGGCTGCCAAGCGCCTCAACATGTTTCTGCGCTGGATGGTGCGCGGGCCGGACGAGGTGGACCTCGGCCTGTGGAAGACCATCCCCGCCTCGGCCTTGGTCATTCCGCTCGACACCCACATCGGCCGCATTTCGCGGCGTCTCGGCCTCACCCGCCGCAAGGATTTGAGTTGGCGGACGGCCCTGGAAATTACGCGGAACCTGGCGCGCATCGACGCGACGGACCCGGTGCGCTTCGACTTTCCCCTCTGCCACCACGGCATGAGCGGCGTCTGCGCCCCGCGGGCCCGCGCCGAGGCCTGCGCGGGCTGCGAGCTGCGCAGCGTCTGCCGGGTGGGGGCGCGTCTTGTGCCCGGCGCCCAGACTGCCAGGCGCCAGTAGATGGCGCGCAAGCCCAAGGGCGAAGTCTTCGAACTGGACGTGCTGCTGGCGCTGCGGGCCGCCGCCGGCACGCCCTACCTCGAGTTCCTCCGCGTCCCCCACCTCAGCGCTGGCCTCTACGTGCTGGCGGCCGGCGCCGTCGACACCCAGACGCCCCACACCGAGGATGAGCTGTACGTCGTTCTGTCTGGCCGCGGCCAGCTGCGGGTGGGGGAGGAGAGCCGGCCGGTGGGCGTGGGCTCGCTCTGCTTCGTCCCGGCCGGTGCGGTGCACGCCTTCCACTCCGTGGTGGAAAGCCTGCGGCTCCTCGTCGTCTTCGGGCCGGCAGAGCAGAAACACCCCGCCGCGGGAGTGTCCTGACCTCGGGCCCGTGGGAGGGCCTGCCACCCCGCGCCGCTGGGTCCCCCCGGCAATCTCACCACTGGCACTCCCCGCCCTCCCCATGCGGACACGGCTTGCATCCGCTGCGGTGGTGCTGCTGTGCAGCGGAAGACCCCGGCGGCCCTCAGCTGAGGCCGAAAATCTGCCGGAGCCGGGCCAGAATGCGGTTGGCCTCCGGGTGGTCCGACGGCGGCACGTTGGCATCGGCCACCGCCTGCAGCTGCATCCGGCGTTCGGCCAGCACGGTGGACAGCTGGGTGGCCAGGCCCGGGTGGCCGACGAAGAGTTCGCCCACCCCCGCCCGGTCCAATTCGAAGAGGACGGAGTCGTCCACCGCCACCACCGTCGCCGAGCGCGGCTCACCGGTGAGGAGGGACATTTCCCCGAAGTACTGGCCCCGCGACAGGCGCGTCACCTCGACGCCCTTGCGGGTGGTGACGGCCACCGTGCCAGAGGCCACCAGGTAGAAGGTTTGTCCGGCCGCGCCCTCCTCAAGGATGCGTTCGCCGGCGCCGAAGAAGCGCTGCACCATGGCGTTGGCCAGGTGCTCGCGCTCCTCGTCGCGCAGCACCCGGAAGATGTCCACCAGCCCCAAGAGCGACCGCCGGGCTTCCAGCGGGAGCCCCGCCGGCGCCCGGGGACGCAGCAGGTGCATGGTGCGCGGGGCGGCGGGAATCTCAATGTCCTCGCGCCGCAGCCGGTACCACAGCCGGGTCAGCACCTCGTCCCGCACGCGGTTGGCCCGCGTGTAGTCCGCGACGTAGAAGCGGATGCGGTACTTGATGCAGGTCTCCTCGTAGGCCCAAGTGCGGGTGCGGTAGTTGGGCGAGGCCAGGATGAGGGGGACCTCGGCCAGCGTGTCGGCCACTACCTGCTTTACCCGGTTGGGCGGCGCCTCGTAGGAGACGGAGATGAAGACGTCCACCCCCACCGGCTCGTTGCCGCGGGAGAAATTCTTCACCGTCTGCTTGGCGAGCTGGTTGTTGGGCAGGGTGATGACCTCGCGCCGCTTCGTCTCCAGGCGCGTGGCCCGCCAGCCGAGTTGCAGCACCCGGCCGCTCTCGGTGCCCACGGCCACCGAATCACCCACCTCGAAGGGACGCTCCAGCTGCAGCGACAGGCCGGCGAAGAGGTTGCCCAGCGTGTCCTGCAACGCGAGGCCCAGCACCACCGAGGCGATGGCCGAGCCGGCGACCAGGCTGGACAGGTCGAGGTTGAATTCCTGCTTGACGATGACCAGCGTCGCCAGGACGTACAGCGTCGCGTCGACGACGTCGCGGAGAATTTTCGGTGCCGGCCGCTGGGGTGAGCGCACCAGCTTCAGCGCCAGCGACACCACGCTGCGGATGACGCCGAAGGACAGCACCAGCATCCAGGTGACTTCGAGCGCCTTGGCCCATCCCCCCTGCAGGTTGCTGCCCAGCGCCAGCTGCAGCCCCCGCAGCGCCGCGCCGAGGATGAGCAGCCGGATGGCCCCTCGGGCGTCGCGGCGGAAGAGCGGGTCGGCCGTCAGCGCATGGAAGAGGGCAAGAAGCAGCACCAGCGCTGCGCCGCCGGCGAGGAGCCAATTGCTCTGGAGGGCCTGGAGCACGGGTCGGGCGGGGCAGAATCAGGCCCACCCTCGGGCGGCGTCAAGCGCCGGCTTGACGAAGTGGCCGTGGAACCCGCATGACAGCGCTCGGCAATGACGCTGGCGGCGGTGCAGGGACAAGCGAGGGCAGTGGGTGCGTTGCGCAGCGCCCTGCAGCAGGGCGCGCTTCCCCACGCCTGCCTCTTCGCCGGGCCCTCGGGCGTGGGCAAGGAGCTCGCCGCCGTCGGCCTGGCACAGGCCCTCCTCTGCCGGGAGGCGCCGGGCGAGGGCTGCGGGCGGTGCAGCACCTGCCAGCGGGTGCAACGCTTCGCCCACCCGGACGTGCTGTGGCTGATGCCGGAGGAGGAGCAGGTGCGGCGCCGGCTGGCTGGCCGGAGCGACTTCACCCACGTGCCCTCGCGGGACGTGCGGGTCGAGCAGGTGCGCCAGCTGCAGGAACGGCTGTCGCTGCGGGGCCTGGAGTCCCCGCGCAAGGTGGTGCTGGTGCTGTCGGCAGAGGCGATGAATCCGGCCGCCCAGAATGCCTTCCTCAAGACGCTGGAGGAGCCCCCGGCGGACACCACGCTGGTGCTGGTGACGTCCGCGCCGGACCGCCTGTTGCCCACCCTGCGCAGCCGCTGCGTCCGCTACGGCTTTTCGCCCCTGCCCAGGGCGCTGGTGGCGGCGCACCTGGCCAAGGCCCGGGGGTTGGACGCGGCGCAGGCCGAGGCCGTGGCTGCCCTGGCCGATGGGAGCCTGGAGCGGGCGCTGGCCCTCAACCCGGAGCAGCTCGAGCGGCGCCGAACCACCATCCGTGCCTTTGAAGCCGTCACTGGCGAGGACCTGCGTACCGCCCTGCGCTTCGCGGAATTGGCCGGCACCTCCCGGGACGAGGCGGAGGAGGCCTTGGGGGTACTGGCCATGTGGGTGCGCGACGTGGCGGTGGTGCCCTTTTTCGGGGCCACTCTCTTCCACCCGGAGTTGCGCAGCCTGGCCACCACCGCCGCGGCCCGGCTGGACGAGGACCGCCTGCACCTGCGCTTCCGGCTGTTGGACGAGGCGCTGGTGGCCATCCAGAAGCGCAACGCCAGCCCGCGCCTGCAGATGGAGCGGCTGGCCCTGGAGATGGCCGAGGCCTCCCGGCCGTGAGTGATGTCGCCCCGCTGCTGGCGGAAATCCGTGCCGGCATCGTCCGCCCCCTCTACCTCGCCTGGGGGGAGGAGTACCTGGTGCGCCGCGAGGCGGAGGCGCTGGTCGACGCCCTCGTCCCCGGGGCCCTGGCCAGCCTGAATCTGGTGGTCCTGGACGGGGCGTCCCCGAAGGAGGTGGCCACCGAGCTAGCCACCCTGCCGTTGCTTCCCGGCAACAAGGTGGTGCTGCTGCGGGACCCGGAATTCCTCGCCCCGAGGAAGGGGCGTGCGGATGCGCTGGGCAAAGCCCGCGACGCCTGGAAGGCAGGTCGCCGCAAGGAAGGCGCCCGGCGCGTCCTGGCGCTGGTGGCCCGGGCCGGCTGGGGGCCGGAGGCCTTGGAACCGGGGCAGACCGGCAGCCCCAGCCTGGAGGCGTGGCGGGAGGAACTCTCCGTCAGTCTGGCCGAGGCCGACGTCGACTTCCTGCGTGAGGTGGCCGCCTTCGTCCGCGAGGAGGGGCTGGCCGCTCCTGAGTCCGACGCCTCGGCCCTCCTCAGCCTCCTCGAGGAGGGCCTGCCCAAGGGACATGCGCTGGTGGTGGCCGCCACGGACGTGGAAGCGAAGAATCCCCTGTTGCGCCTGGCGCAGAAGCAGGGGGCGCTTCTGGAAAGGAAGCTGGCCAGCCGGCTGCGCGACCTCGACCTCTCCACGGTGACGCGGGACTTTCTCGGCCCCTTCCAGAAGCGGCTGGGCCCAGGGGCCGAGGACGTGCTGCGGGAGCGGGTGGGCGGCAACATGCGGCTTTTGCAGTCGGAGCTCGAGAAGCTGGCCCTGCATGCGCCGGGGGCCGTCATTTCCCGCGCCGACGTGGAACTGCTGGTTGCCCACACGCGCGACGAGGAGTTTCTGGAACTGTCGGACGCGCTGCAGAAGCGCGACTTGCCCCTGGCGCTGGCCTACGTCGACGAGGCGCTGGCGGGCGGGGCGCCACCCCTTCTGCTGTTGGGGGCTATCGCCTCCGTGGTGCGAGGCCTTCTGGAAGCCCAGGAGCGCCTTCTGCACCTGGGCACTGGCCGGACCCCCAGAAGCTTCGAGGACTTCAAGTCCCGCCTGTTTCCCGCCATCGAGCGCGAGGTGAAGGCCGCCGGCGGCAAGGTGCCGCACCCCTACGCCGCCTTCCTGGCCACCCTGGCCGCCGCCCGCTACGGCAAAGGGCAGCTGCGCGCCTCGCTGCTGGCCTGTGCCGAGGCGGACCTCGCCCTCAAGTCCTCCGGCGGCGGGAAGCTGGTGCTGGAGCGGCTGTTGTGGACGGTTTGCCCACCTCCGCAGAGAGGGCAGGGCCTGGCGCCGGCTTCGCGCCGTCCGCCCCTTTAACCCCGCGGGCAGGGCGGGGGTTTTCTTCGGTGGAAACGGGCATGCTGGCGAGGCGCATGACAGACGGCGGAGATGCGGCTTCCGGGCAGCAGCGGCCGCGGCGAGGCTGGACGGTGCTGTCTGGGGGCGGCACGGCGTCGGATGAGACGCTGCTGGCGGACTTTCTCGGCGGGGAAGTGCGGGCCTTTGGCGAGTTGGTGCGACGGCACCAGCGGCTGGTGCAGGCGCTGGTGCGCCGCTACGCGGTGCGGCCGGAGGATACGGCGGACCTCGCCCAGGCCACCTTCCTGCGCGCCTTCGCCGCCGCCCGTCGCTCCCTGGCCAGCGCCGGCGCAGGCCAGCCGGGCCTCTTCCGCGCCTGGCTGGTGCGCATTGCAGTGAATGTCGGCAAGAACCACGTGCGCGACGCCGGGCGCTGGCGCCTGGAAGACGCCGAGGTGCTGACGGAGGTGGTTGCTTCCGGACCGGACGCCCCGGCCCTTCTGGAGCGGGCCGAGCAGCGGCGGCGCCTGCGCGCGGCCATGGCCTGCTTGAGTTCCCGGCAGCGCGAGGTGGTGACGCTGCGGGTGGACGGTGCTCTGCCCTTCAAAGAGGTGGCCCACGCGCTGCAGATGACGGAAAACAACGCCAAGGTGCACTTCCACCATGCAGTGAGACGACTGAAGGCGGCCCTGGAGGGAGAGGAACCATGAGCGCCCAGGACGTCTGCGCGCAGATGAATGAGTTGCTGGCCGAACGGGCCAGCGGGCCCCTGGAGGCGGATGCCGCCGCGGCGCTGGACGCCCACCTTCTCCGCTGCGCCGCCTGCCGGGCCGCTGCCGCGCGCTGGGCGACTCTGTTTTCCCTGGTGGCCCTGCCCCCCGCGACGCTGAAGGAGGAGGCCGCGCTGGGCGGGCTTGGTGAGCGCACCCTGGCCGCCTGGCAGCGGCGGGAAGGCCGGTGGCGCACAGCCCGGGGACTGCTGGCCGCGGCCGGGCTGGTTGCCGCCGCTGCCTTGCCCCTGTGGCTATGGCAGCCCGCACCGCCTGCGGCGACGGCGCTTGCCACCGCGCCGACGGTGCAGCAGCTTGGCTGGTCCGAGGCGCCAGGGTGGGACGTGGACGAGGGGGTGGACGACACCGAGGCGGTGTCCACCGACGTGGCGTCCGACGACACGACGCTGCTGGATGGACTTGCCCTCGAGGGTGATGGCGCTTTTGCACTGGGAGACAGCGGATGAAGACGATGCGGGCAGCACTTTTGGCGGTCCTCTTGGCGGGCAAGCTGTGGGCCCAGCAGGGACCGCCCCCGCCGCCACCCGGGGAAGGCACCGGGCCGGCCGGGGAAAACTGGCAGAAGCGCGCGCAGCTGATGCGGACGCTGGCCATCGCCGATGCGCTCGAGTTGGACGACGCAGCCACGCTGAAGCTGCGCAGCCGACTGACCAGCTTCGAGGAGAAGCGCGCCCCCCTCCAGCGCGAGATGATGGAGCAGACGGTGGTCCTGCGGCGCGCAGCCAAGGGAGACACCACCGCCTTCGCCCAGGTGGACGGCGCCATCCAGAAGGTGCTGGCGCTTCGCACCCAGCTGGAAACTCTGGACCGCGGCCTCTTTAGTGAGTTGTCGGCGGGCCTGCCGCCGCAGAAGAAGGCGCGCTTGGCCCTGGCCATGGCCCGACTGCCCCAGCAAGTACGGGAGATGGCACGGGAGAAGGGCCGCCGCTAGAGTGCGCGGCCCCGCACCCGAACGCCGGGTGTGGCCCGCCGCTCCATGTCCGTCAAAACCCTCGTCACCAGCGCCCTGCCGTACGCCAATGGCCCGCTGCACCTCGGCCATGCGGTGGAGTACGTCCAGACGGACATCCTCGTCCGTTTCTTGAGGTCCGCGGGACGCGACGTGCTGTACGTCTGCGCCGACGACACCCACGGGACGCCCATCGAATTGAGCGCGGCCAAGGAAGGCATTCCCCCGGAACAGTACGTCGCCTCCTTGTGGGAGCAGCACCGGCGGGACTTTCAGGACCTCGGCATCGGGCTGGACGCCTTCTACACCACGCACTCGCCCGAGAACCGGGCCTACGCCGAGCTCATCTACGGCCGCCTCAAGGAGGCGGGCGACATCGCCCGCCGCTCGGTGGAGCAGATGTATTGCGAGGTGGACCAGCGCTTTCTCCCGGACCGCTTCGTGAGGGGCACCTGCCCCAACTGCAAGAGCCCGGACCAGTACGGCGACGTGTGTGAGGTGTGCGGCAAGACGTACTCGCCCGCGGACTTGATTGACCCGCGCTGCGCCCTGTGTGGCACGCCGCCCGTGCGGCGCAGCTCGGAGCACCTTTTCTTTCGCCTCTCCGCCCACCAGGCCTTCCTGCAGGAACTCATCCGCGCCCCCGGCTTTCTCCACCCGGCGGTGGCCAACCAGCTCCAGGCCTTCTTCGACCAGGGGCTGAACGACTGGGACATCAGTCGCGATGGCCCCTACTTCGGCTTTCCCATCCCCGGAGAAACGAACAAGTACTTCTACGTCTGGCTCGACGCCCCCATCGGCTACATCGCCACCACCGAGAAGTGGGCCAAGGACTCCGGGCGCGCCGGAGGCGCGCTCGCCTACTGGGCGGAGGACGCCGACGCCGAAATCATCCACGTCATCGGCAAGGACATCGTCTACTTCCACGCCCTCTTCTGGCCGGCGGTGCTGAAGGTGGCCCACCTCAAGCGGCCCACTCGCCTGGTGGTGCACGGCCACCTCACCGTCGACGGAACGAAGATGTCCAAGACGCGCGGCACCTTCATCACCGCGCGCACCTACCTCGACGCGCTCGACCCGGCCTACCTGCGCTATTTCTTCGCCAGCAACCTCGGGCCCAACCCCGAGGACTTCGACTTGTCGCTCACCGAGTTCCGGCAGCGGGTGAACGGCGAGCTCGTCAACAACGTCTGCAACCTGGCCAACCGGGTGCTGTCGCTGCTGGCCGGCCCCCTCGGCCAGCGCCTCGCCCCGGCCGAGGCCGGCCCCGGGCAGCTGCTGGTGGAGGAGGCGCTGCGCAAGGCGGCCGAGGTGCGCGCCGCCTACGAAAGGCTGGACTTCCGGACCGCTGTCCGGGGCGCCACCGAGATTTCGCAAAGCGCCAACCAGTTTCTGCAGGCGCGGGCCCCCTGGGCCAAGGTGAAGAGCGAGCCGGAGGTTGCTCGCCGGGACCTGTCCGACGCGGCCGAGGTGGCCTACCTGGTGGCCGGGCTACTGCAGCCGGTGGTACCCACGGTGGCCGAGAAACTCTTCGCGCAGCTGCACGCCCCACCGCTCACGTTCACCCGGCTTCAGGGCGCGGCCTACCCGCTGCTCGACCGGAAACAGCCCATTGGCACCCCGGCACCGCTGTTGCCGAGGATGGAGGAGGCGCAAGTGAAGTCCCTCATCGTCCCCGTCGCCGGGGCTCCGGCCCCAGCCGCGGCCGCCCCACCGCCGGAGGGCGGTGCCCCCGGGATGCTGTCCCCGGAGGACTTCGCCAAGGTGGCGCTGCGGGTGGGCCTGGTGCGCGCCGCCGAGCGCGTCCCCAAGGCGGACAAGCTGCTGAAACTGACGGTGGACGTCGGCGAGGCCGAGATGCGCACCATCGCCGCCGGCATTGCGGAAGCCTACGCGCCGGAGGCGGTGGTGGGACGCCGCGTGGTGGTGGTGGCCAACCTCGCGCCGCGCACCATCCGCGGCATCCTGTCGCAGGGCATGCTGCTGGCGGCCGGGCCAGGCGGCGCGGGCCTGAGGCTGGTCGACCCCGGCGACTTGCCCCCCGGGAGTGAGGTGCGGTGAGTCGGGCCTCGCGCGAGGGCGCCCTGCGGGCGCTGGCCCAGCCGGGCCCGCCCTCCGTCCGGCGCGAGGCCGCCGCGCGGCTTCTGGACGCGGCCCGCACCAGCGACGTCCCGGACGGCTGGGAGGCCACCGCGCAGACGTTGCTGTCGGACGGCGATGCCGAGGTCCGCCGTGCCGGGGTGGCCCTGCTGGCGCTGCAGCCCGGGGACGCCGCGGCCCTGGCGGCCCGGCTCGCGCCCGCGCTGGCGGACAGCGCACCCGTGGTGCGCATGGAGGCGGTGGGGCAACTGGCCGACACCGCCGCGCCGGAGCTGCGGCCCTTGCTGGCCGGGGCCCTTCAGGACAGCGCCTTTCTGGTCCGTTTCGAGGCGGCGCGCGGGCTGGCCGCCATCCACCACCCGGCCGGGCTGGACGTCCTGGCCGAGGGACTGGACAGCCCGCCCCTGCGCTTTCGCGCCATCGGCGCCCTGGCGGAGTTGGGGGACAGCCGGGCCCTGGTGCCGCTGCGCCGCCTCTTCTCTCGCTTCTTCCTCAACGCCTTCGAGCGCACCCAGGCCGCTGGCGCCCTCGCGCTCTTCGGCGACGCGGAGGGCCGCCAGTACCTTCTGTCCCGGCTGCGCCGGCGCAACGCGCTGGACCGGCCGCTGGCGGCGGAGCTGTGCGGCGAGGCGGCCGTGCATGAAGCCGAGGAGGCGCTGTTGGCCATGCTGGAGGACGCCCTGGACAAGGCCCGGGGCGCCGCGGCGCGGGCGCTGGGCCGGCTAGGCTCGGCCCGCGCCGGCCCGGCCCTGGAGCGGCTGGCCCAGGACGCCTCGGTGGCCGAGGAGACGCGTCTGGACGTGGCCGAGGGCCTGGTGTTTCTCCTCGGCCAGAAGGCCCGCGCACCGCTGGCCGCCGCCCTGGCCTCCATGGGCAGCGCGGAGGGGCGCGAGGAACTGCGCTCACTGCTGGAGGAGTTGTCGTGAAACTGGTGGACTCCCACTGTCACCTGGAACCGCGGGACTTCCCGGACGTCGACGCCGTGCTGGCGCGGGCAGCGGCGGTGGGCGTCGTCCGGGCCGTCGTCATCGGACAGTTTCACGGCCCGGGAGACTGGGGCGTCGCTCTGGAAGTGGCCCGGGCCCACCCCCGCCTGGT
Source organism: uncultured delta proteobacterium (assembly GCA_963760425.1). GTDB lineage: Bacteria > Myxococcota > Myxococcia > Myxococcales > Myxococcaceae > JADGRA01. The sequence continues at coordinate 92,301 of CAVXCY010000019.1, forward strand.
GGCGACGCTGGGCGTCCACCCCCACGAGGCGGCACGCGCGCGGCCCGAGGACCTGGCCGAACTGGCCCAGCTGGCCGCCCGGCCGGAGGTGGTGGCGGTGGGGGAGGCGGGGCTGGACTACTACTACGACCGGTCGCCCCGTCCGGTGCAGGCACGCGTCTTCGGCGCGCAGGCCGCGCTGGCCAAGTCCTTGGGCAAGCCGCTGGTGGTGCACGTGCGCGACGCGCACGAGGACTGCGCCGTCCTGTTGGCCGCCGAAGCTGTCTCGCAGGGCGTCATCCACTGCTTCACCGGGGACGTGGCGGCGGCCCGCCGCTACCTGGACTTGGGCTTTCACCTCTCTGTGTCTGGCGTCGTCACCTACAAGAAGACGGAGGCCCTGGCCGAGGCCGTCCGCTTCGCGCCCCTGGAGCGGCTGATGGTGGAGACGGACAGCCCGTACCTGGCGCCCGTCCCCTACCGCGGAAAGAAGAACGAGCCGGCCTACGTGGTGGAGACGGCCCGGCGCGTGGCGGAACTCAAGGCCCTGCCGCTGGAGGCGCTGGCCGAAGCCACCACCGCCAACGCCGCCCGGCTGTTTGGCTTCATCGTGCGCTAGCGAAGGGCCCCGGGACGCACTACGGGCCCAGGGCGCGCAGCACGAGTTCCACGTCGGTGTCCAGCTGCGGGACTTCCAAGAGAAGTGCATCCGGCTCGTAGTTGAATTCGGCGATGCGGGACTTCAGCAGCGCGCCCAGGGCATCCTCCCCCCGGCGTTCGGCCAGCGCTGCGTAGGTGACGCGGCCGCGTTCCAGGTGCACGACGCCCTCGGACTGTTCATCCCGCAGCGTCAGACGACCGCTCTTCCGGCCGTCTCCCAGGACCCGCAACACCTCGCGGGTGCCGAGCTCCTCGAAGGTGCCCCACACCGCGTGGGCTGGGCCCCCGTGCACGACGCGGTCCTGAAACAGTTCGGCCACGCGGAAGGCCACCTCGCTGGCGCTCTCGGCCGGCACCACCACCGTCGCCCCCCCCTGCAGCAGCCGCTCGCGGAGGGCGGCCTCCGGGTCGCCGGTGATGACAACGGGCAGACCGGCCAGGGCAGGCTGCGCCCGCACCTGGGTCACCAACTCCAGCAAGTCGCTCGCACCGAAGGCGGCGCTCAGCACCCACACGTCGCCGTCCCCGGCCAGGGCGGCGTCGGCCACCGTCTCGAGGGAGCTGCAGGCCTGCACCACCAGGCCGCGTTGCTCCAGCGCCTGGGCCAGCACGTCCCGGGTGGGCGTGTCCGGCTCGGCCAGCAGCACCATGCGCCCCTCGGCGTCCAGGCGTCGGCGCAACAGCTCCCCGGACAGCAGCTGCTCGAGCGTCTGCACCACGCGCGGGTCGTAGAGGACGCCAGCCTGCTCGGCCAGGTGGTTGAGGGCCTGGTCGCGGGTGAAGCGCCGGCCGTGGGCGTTGGCAGAATTTCGGGTGAGGTCCAGGTAGCTGTCCACCGCGGCGAGGATACGGGCACCGACGGCGATGTCCTCGCCGCGCACGCCCTGGGGCGTGCCCGAGCCGTCGAAGGCCTCGTACATCTGCGCCAGGGCGGCGTTGGCCTGCGCCGGCAGGTGCACCGACTCGAAAAGTTGCAGGGGTGAGCGCACCAGCTGCTTGGCCTGTGCCTTCCACTCGGGGTTGCGAGAGGTGCCGGCCAGCGTGAGGTGGATGGACCCCTTGCCCAGGTCGTGGACGAAGGCGGCCAGCGCCACGCAGGCCACCTCCCGCGCCGGCAGGGCCATGCGCAGCGCCACCAGGGCACACTGCCGAGCCAGCTGCGCGGAGTGGCCGCGCAGGTCCCCGCGGTCCTTCTCCAGCTGGTCAAGCAGGATGCGCAGCGTCTCCAGGTAGTCGTTCTCGCCCACCGCGCCCCGGGAGGAGACGAGCGCGCTGGCCGACTCGCGCTTGCCCCGGACCACCGTGTGCGGCAGCCGGGCCTGGCTGCTCTCGCCCCGCAGCCGCAGGCGCACCGGCGGGGGGGCGGTGCGGTTGCTGCCACTTGCCTCGTACGCCTGGGCGATGCTGGCCAGGTCGGTGCGCGCCGCCACCGGGGCCCGCAGCGCCCCGGCGGCCAGCTGCTGAAAGGCCGTGGTGTCGCCGTAGTAGTGCTTCTGGATGCCGGCGTAGATGACGCTGCGCAGGCCGACGTAGGCGAAAACCTCGTCCACCTCTGCCACCAGCGCAATCTCGCGCAGCAGGTCCTCGTTTTGCGGCTCGGCGGCGACGATGGAGAGGATTCGCCTCTCATTGTCCACGGCGAGGGGGAGGAAGAGGCTCGACTCGGCCATCCGCACCGGGACGCGGTCGAGCAACTCCGTCGGGATTTGCGCCCGCGCCAGCTTCTCCGCCGAGACGTAGCGGGTTTTGAATTCCGAGGCGAGGAAGCGAAGCAGCGTGGCTTCGGGCAGAAAGCCCATCTCCACCAGGCAGTCCCCGAGGCGGTGGCCAGTGAGGCGCTGCTGTTCCAGGGCCTGGTCCACCGCGGCCGCGGAAATCAGCCCTGCCTCCACCAGCCGCTCGCCTAGTTTCTTGCTCATGCCCTTGCTGCAGACGGCCTTAGCGCAGCCGCGCTTGTAGCGTCCATCGCCGCCCTGGGGCGGCGGTCACCCCTGGGCGGGGTCCGTCGTGCCGTCGGTGGTCGGCGGAGACCCGGTCAACGACTCGAGCGGCGGCAGCGTCAGGCGCGGCACCGGAGACGACTCGCGCTCCTTGCGCTCGGCGACGTCGCTCCCGCCGGTGCGCTCGCGCGGAAGCCGTCCCTTGCGGCGCCGGCGGGCGCCCACCGGGCTGCGGCCCGCCCGGGTGGGGGAGGGGCCCTTGAAGAGATGGCGCTCGGTGAGACGGGTGGGCTCGGCCCAGGTGTCATTGGGGTCCTTGGCCATCGCCTCCAGCCAGCCGGCCAGCTGAGCGTCGAGGGCGGCCAGCGCGTGGACGGCGTGGGCCTCCAGTGTCACGGGTTGCGTCGGCGCGCCGTGCGCGTGCGCGCCCAGGCTGGCGACGACGAGGTGGGTGAGGTGCTGCTCGAGCGCCCTGGGGAAGTCCGGCAGCTGTGCGGCCTTGGCATGGATGGCCTGTGCCGTCGTGACGGCGTGGCCCACCAGGCGGCCCTGGTCGGTATAGCCCACGCCGCCGTTGGCGTACGCCAGCTCGGACACCTTCCCGATGTCGTGAAGCAGGGCCCCGGCCAGCAGCAGGTCGCGGTCCAGCACCGGGTAGTGGTCCGCCACGCGCAGGGACAGCCGCATGACGGAGAGCAGGTGCTCGGCCAGCCCGCCGCGGTAGGCGTGGTGGGTGCCCTTGCCGGCCGGCGCCACCGGCAGGCCGCGGACCATCTCCGGGTCGTCCAGGAAGGCCAAGAGAAGGGCCTTCACATGTGGGTCATCCACGCGCTCCACCAGTTCGCGGATTTGCGCCACCGTCCGGGCGCCGTCGTGCGGCTTCGTCTCGGTCACCCCAGCCGGGCGCACGGCATCCGCGGCTGGCGCCTCCGGAGCGGGCGGGGGCGCCGGGACGGCGAATTCGGCTGCGTCGATGGGCTCCGGGTCCAGTCGCTCGAGCGACTCGGCGATGACTTGAGGCTTGCCGTGGAAGGACACCACCTGGCCCTTCACCAGCACGTAGTCGTCCACGTGGAAGGCGTTCTCCAGGGCTTCCACCTTCTCAAAGACACGGCCGTCCACCTCGCCCGTCCGGTCGCCGAAGCTGAGCACCAGGAAGCTTTTCCCGTTGCGTGCCGTCTGGCGCGACTTGCGGGTGAGACGGAAGACGGTGAAGACGGGCTGCTTCTCCCGCAGGTCGCGGACGTAGACCTTGCGGACCGTCTCTTCGGCCGGAGTGCTGGCCTCGTCGGTGGGGGGGGCGGGCGTATTCACGGGCCGGGGAACCTACCACTTCTGGCCGTGATGGCTGTCGGTTGGCTGGTTAGCTTGTATGCCACCCATCCATGTTCCCCTTGCGCGATAGCCCACAGTCCCGCTCCTTCCCGTTGGTGACGGTGGGCCTCATCTTGGCCAACATCTTCGTTTTTCTGACCATCGCGCAGCACGGCCCCGAGGCGAGCCGGCTCCTGGAACCGCTCACCTTTGTGCCCCGGCGCTTCTTTCACTGGCGGGGCGGCGCGCTGGACTGGGCGCGCTGGCTGCCCCTCCTTACGGCCATGTTCCTGCACGCCAACGTTCTGCACCTCGCCTCCAACCTGTGGTTCCTCTGGGTATTCGGCGACAACGTCGAAGACCAGCTCGGGCACCTGCGCTACCTGGTCTTCTATCTCGTCTGCGGCGTTGCCTCGTTCTTCGTCCACGGCCTCTCCGCGCCGGATTCCGTCCTCCCCGCCGTCGGTGCCTCGGGCGCCATTTCGGGAGTGCTTGGCGCCTACCTCCTCATGTTTCCCCGGGCACGCATCCTCACCGTGGTGCCCATCATCATCATCCCGTGGCTGGTGGAGCTGCCCGCCTTCGTCTTCCTCGGCGTGTGGTTTCTGCTCCAGTTCTTCTACGCCACCGCCGCCGGCATGGGCGCCCAGGGCGGCGTCGCCTGGTGGGCGCACCTCGGCGGCTTCGTCACCGGCTTCCTCCTGTGTGGCCTGATGTGGCGGCGGCGGGCGCCGCCACCGCCCCGTCGCTGGGTGGCCTCCGGGCCGCGCAACGCCTGGCTGTCGCGCTGAAGGCGGCCCTCAGCGCCGCCATTCCAGGGGAATGGCCTCGCGCGCTGCCAGCCGCTCCAAGTCGTGCAGCGACTCGCGTGCCTCCTGCAACACCCGTTCATCCTCCGCGACCTGCATCCGCAGCGCGGTGGCCTGACCGGCCGTCATCACCCGGCCATAGGGGTCGACCACCATGTAGGACTCCTGGTTGGCCACCCGCTTCAGCTGCTCCTGGTCGCGCTGCAGGGTGAGTTCCGCGCGGCGCACGCGTTCCGTGGAGCGCTGGAAGCGCTTGCGCCAGCCCGCCTCGTCCAACGTCGCGGCCTCGGAGGGGGACAGCGCAGCGGGCGGGGGAGCGGACTCCTCCACCGGCAGCTCCGCCGGTCGGGTCGGGGCCACCTTCGGCGCCTCCTCGGCGCCCGCCGGCTTTCCCTCCGGCGGCACTGGCGCAGCCGCCGCCTCCTTGGACGCCACCGGCTCGCCGTCCAGGGTGCGGGCCTTGTCCCGGTAGCGCTGCGGAATGGTGCTGGCGTCGTTGGTGTAGTGCGCCACGCCGTCCGTGTCCGTCCAGGTGTAGACCTCCTCGCCCGCGGGAGCTCCGGCTAGCAGGAGGAGGACGGCTTGCACGGCGCGAAGGGGGGGAAGCGGCATGGCGGGGACGGCCTGGCGGAGCCAGTCTACCGTCTGGGACAGCTCAAGGCCGCTTCGTTGCCCGCGGGTGCGCCTGCGCGGTGACTGCCACCTGCACCGTCACCACGGCGGCCACGACCGCCGCCGGCAAGGCCAGCCACCACTGCTGCGTCGCCCCGGCCAGCAGCGCGGCTAGCGCCAGCGCGAGGGCCACCGCCATCCGGGCCGGCTGCGCGGCGCGGTTGTGCCAGAAACGCCGGGGCGGGGGCGGGGACAAGGACGGGTGCTCGCGCGCCCGGTACACGGCGCCCGTCGCCTCGTCCACCACCTCATCCTCCGGGTCCACCAGCCCGAGGTGGAAGGCGCGCTCCACCTCCAGCAGCGTCGGGTAGGAGAGCTCCCCGTCAGGTGTCCGTACGCGGAAAGCCATGGAATCCCCTTATTGTCTACCCGCACCCAGCGGGCGTCGCCTCCAGGTTGCAGTGCGCAGCCGCTTACGCACCCGGCCAGGCCGGAACGGAACCGCCGTTTCGTGTTCCCGGGGGGTTACCGGACACCCAGCCCTGGCACGCCCCATGAAGCTATGTGCTGCGCCGGGCGAAATTCCGCCCAAGGAGAAACCCAGTGTCCACGGACGCGAAGGCCAGCAAGATTTTAGCCCGGACCTTCTTCAATCAGCTCCGCGCCAGCGGCTACACGCCGACCCAGGTGATTGGGGTCGCCACTGAACTCATCGACTTGGTCACCTCCGACATCCGCGAGGAGGGCCGCCGGCCCGAGACCCAAGACCTCGCCCCCGAGGAAGCCTACCCTTCGTTGTGAGAGGTGCTTGGCTGCGTTAGACTGACTTCCAGCGTTGGTCCCCAAGGTGTACCGGACGCGTGTGTTCCGGACGGGTTCCGGGCCTCACGGCCGGCGGGGATGCAAGGCTGAAGGCCCCGCGGTGTTTCATGTGCCGCTGGGCCGTTTTTTTTGCCCGCGCCAGGCCCGTTGCCGCCGCAGCGCCGCCGCCCCCGCCAGCACCACCAGCCCGAAGGACATGGCGGTGAAGACGCTGCTGGTGGACCGCACGGACAGCACCGCCAGCAACACCACGCTGCTGGCAAAGGCCAGCACGTCCTGGGCGGGCGGGCGGGGCACGGGCCGCAAGAGCCACCAGACACACAGGACGAGGGGCGCGCCGAGGGCCACCTGGCGGGGGATGCGCGCGCGCTCGGCGAGGACGGTGTTCCAGTTGTGCACCAACAGCGCGGCGAAGATGACGACCGAGCCAATGGACAGCACCAGCACCGCCGCCGCCGCGGCGTCCTTCGTGACTCGAGCCTTCTCGTCAAACTCCCGGGTGGCGAGGTCGACCAGCGCCTCCAGGGCGCTGTTGAGAATCTCCGCAAAAAAAACCAGAAGGACGCAGAAAATCAGCGTCACTCGCTCGGCCAGGCCCAGCGGAATGCCGCTGCCCACCAGGCCCACCAGCAGGGCCGCCAGCAGGTGGATGCGCATGTTGGGCTGATGCTCCACGGTGTGCACCAGCCCATTCCACGCATGGCGCGCCGAGAACCAAAAGCCCGGCCGGCGTGCCGGGTAGGGCGCAGGGGAAACCACTCGAGGGGCGGGACGTGTCATCGACGGCTGGGTCGGCGCTGACGCAGGCTGGCAGGGCGTTGGAAAGCAGGCAGCGTGCTCCCGGGCCAGCACAGTGGTCAACGGGGCAATCGTGAGTCGTTGACCGCGCCCGGGGAGACCCGTATGCAAGGCGCCACTATGGCCTTGAAATTCGCAATCAACGGCTTTGGCAGGATTGGTCGCTGCATTCTGCGCGCAGCGCTGGCCCGCAACGAGGAGCTGGACATCGTCGCCATCAACGACGTGGACAGCCCGGCCACCATGGCGCACCTCTTCAAGTACGACTCGGTGCACCGCACCTGGCCCACCGAGGTGACGGCCACCGAGCGCGGCATGCGGGTGGGGAGCAAGACCTTCACCTTCACCGCGGAGAAGGACCCCACCAAGCTGCCCTGGAAGGCCATGGGGGTGGACGTGGTGCTCGAGTGCACCGGCCACTTCACCGACCGCGAGGGGGCGAACAAGCACCTCGCCGCCGGGGCGAAGAAGGTCCTCATCTCGGCGCCGGCCAAGGGGCAGGACGTCACCATCGCTTACGGCATCAACCACCACCTGTACGACGCGGCCAAGCACCAGGTGCTCTCGGCTGCTTCCTGCACCACCAACTGCCTGGCCCCGGTGGCCAAGGTGCTCCTCGATGGCTTCGGCATCGACAAGGGGCTCATGACCACCATCCACAGCTACACCAACGACCAGCGCATCCTGGACCTCACCCACAAGGACCCCCGCCGTGCCCGCGCGGCGGCGATGTCGATGATTCCCACCAGCACCGGGGCCGCCAAGGCCATCGGGGAGGTCATCCCGGCGCTGAAGGGAAAGATGCACGGGGTGAGTGTCCGCGTGCCCACGCCCAACGTCAGCCTGGTGGACCTCACCGTGCAGACCTCGAAGGTGGTGACGGCCGAGCAGGTCAACCAGGCGATGAAGGCCGCGGCCGAGGGGCCGCTGAAGGGCGTCTTGGCCTACAGCGAGGCGCTCACCGTCTCGGTGGACTACAACGGCGACCCGCACTCGGCCATCCTCGACGCCACCGGCACCTTCGTCGTCGAGGGCAACCTGGTGAAGGTGATGGCCTGGTACGACAACGAGTGGGGCTTCTCCAACCGGATGGTCGACCTGGCAAGAATGCTCCAGCAGAAGGGCGTCTAGTTGTACCCGCCCGGGGGAAGGGCGCCGTGATTCGTTCCATCGACCAGCTGCAGCTCAACGGCAAGCGCGTCTTCCTGCGAGTGGACTTCAACGTGCCGCTCGACGAGGCGCGCCAGGTGACCGACGACACGCGCATCCGCGAGGTACTTCCCACCCTGCGGCGGCTGCTGCAGCTGGGCGGGCGGGTGATGGTGGCCTCGCATCTCGGACGCCCGAAGGGGAAGCCGGACCCGGCGCTGTCGCTCGAGCCCGCGGCCAGCAAGCTCTCGGAGCTGCTCGGCAAGTCCTTCGAAGTGCTGCTGGCCGATGACTGCGTCGGGGACGGCGTCCGCAAGCTGGTGAAGGAATTGAAGGACGGGCAGGTGGTGATGCTCGAGAACCTGCGCTTCCACAAGGAGGAGGAGGCGAACGACGTCGCCTTCGCGCGGGAGCTGGCCGAGAACGCGGACGTCTACGTCAACGACGCCTTCGGGACGGCCCACCGGGCCCATGCCTCGACGGTGGGCATGGTGTCCTTCGTCAAGGAGCGCGCCGGCGGCTACCTGCTGCGGCGCGAGATGGACTTTCTCGGACGGCTGCTGCGCTCCCCGTCGCTGCCCTACGTGGCCGTGCTCGGTGGGGCGAAGGTCTCCGACAAAATCAAAGTCATCGAGAGCCTCCTGCCCCGCATCAACACTCTCCTCGTCGGCGGGGCGATGGCCTACACCTTTCTCGTCGTGCAGGGCGTGGCCGTCGGGAAAAGCCGGGTGGAGACGGACAAGCTGGACGTGGCTCGGCGCGCGCTGGAGGCGGCCAGCCGCCTCGGCAAGGACGTCGTCCTCCCCATTGACCACGTCGTCGCCGCCGAGGCCACCCCGGCCGCCGTGCCCCGGGAAGTCGCTGAGCGCGCCATCCCGGCGGGGATGATGGGCCTCGACATTGGCCCGCGGACGCGCGCTCTGTACGCAGAGCATCTGCGCGCGGCGAAGACCATCCTCTGGAACGGGCCGATGGGACTGTTTGAGATTCCTGCCTTCGCCGCCGGAACCCGCGCCATCGCCGACACCATGGCCACGTGCCGGGATGCCACCACCGTCGTCGGCGGGGGAGACAGCGCCGCGGCGGTGCACGCCTTCGGACTCGCGGAAAAAATGTCCCACGTCTCCACCGGAGGTGGCGCGACGTTGGAATTCCTCGAGGGTAAGGAATTGCCGGGCATCAAGGCGCTCGAGGAATAGCCATGTCCGCACGGCGCCCCCTCATCGCCGGGAACTGGAAGATGCACCGGACCCAGGGCGAGGCCGCGGCGCTGGTGACAGCGCTCCTGGAAAAGCTGCCGGCCCGGCCCAGTCCCGAGGTGCTGGTGCTGCCCCCCTTCACCGCTCTCCCGGCGGTGGCCCGCGTGCTGGCCGCCGACGGCCGCGTCGCCCTGGGCGCCCAGAATTGCCACTGGGCCAAGGAAGGCGCCTACACCGGCGAGGTGTCGCCGTGGATGCTGTTGGACGTGGGCTGCACCTACGTGCTGGCCGGCCACTCGGAGAGGCGCCAGCTGTTTGGGGAGACGGACGCCCTCGTCAACAAGCGCGCCCGCGGGGCGCTCGCCGCCGGGCTAAAGCCCATCGTCTGCATCGGCGAGACTCTGGAGGAGCGGGACGCCGGCCGGACGCTGTCCGTGGTGGCGAGCCAGCTGGCCGGCAGCCTGTCCGGGGTGTCCGCCGAGGAGATGATGCACGTGACGCTGGCCTACGAGCCGGTCTGGGCCATTGGCACCGGCCGGAATGCCACGCCCGCCCAGGCGCAGGAGGTGCACGCCATGCTGCGGGCTGACCTGGGCCGACTCTTCGGACCGGCCGTCGCCGGGGACACCCGCCTTCTGTATGGCGGAAGCGTCAAGCCAGACAATGCAGCGGCGCTGCTTGGCCAGCCGGATGTGGACGGGGCGCTGGTGGGAGGGGCCAGCCTCGACGCCGCAGGCTTCGCCGCCATCTGCGCGGCGGCCTAGGGGCCCGGGGGGGGCGGCGGGGGGTTGTCAGGGCCGGCGCCCTTTCGTAGGGTGCGCCCCCCAATGTTGGCCTTCCTCACCTCTGTCCACGTCCTGCTCTGCATCTTCATGATTTTCGTCATCCTTCTCCAGCCGGGGAAGGACGCCGGGATGGGGGCTGCCCTGGGTGGCGGTGCCGCCACCAGCGCCTTCGGTGGGCGGGGCGCAGTGACGTTCCTCAGCCGGGTGACGGCCGTCTGCGCCGGCCTCTTCTTCATGACGTCCCTTGCCCTGTCCTTCCAGGGAATGCGGACGTCGGTGGCGGCGCGTGCGGCAGCCAAGGCTGCCGCGCCGGCAGCGCAGACCACCCCGGTCACCCCTCCGCCGAGTGACGCGCCGCTCGCGCCTGCTCCACTTCCAGCCGCCGCGCCCAAGTAGGCGGCACGCCGGGCCCAACCCTTGCCCGCATCCGCCCCGCTGCGTTAAGCCGCCCCGAGCCTTCTGCACCCGGGGGGCACTGCAACTCGAAAACCGAATATTCGCCCAGGTGGTGGAATTGGTAGACACACCATCTTGAGGGGGTGGCGCCGAAAGGCATGCGGGTTCGATTCCCGCCCTGGGCACTAGTAAAATCAGTTAGTTGTCAGTGACCCTAAATTGCTGTCACCGGATGTCCGACGCTGCGCGGGTACAAATCCGCTACCTGCGGGGGACGCTAACCCTGCTAGGCCTTGTGAGCCTGCGCGAGCGCAAGGCGACGCTGAGGCAACGGGCCGGGACTCTCAAGCTCGACGCGAAGGGCAAGCTGGTCGTTCGAAGCTCGTGGGACGCATCCCGACGGTCGGGTCGAGTTCATTGGGACGACCTCGCCCGTCCAGACACAGAATGAAGAGGGGAAGCAGAATCCGACGGAGCCGGTAGGGCCACGAGCGGGTCGACCCATAGAAGCGAAGAATGATTCGTTTCCAGACCCCATCCCAAACGCATTGTTCAGGACACGGCATCTGGTACATGCCCGCGCCTTGGCGAATCAGCGGCTCCAGTGCCGCTCGGGCAATTCCCCGGGCCGGTGCTCCCCCGAGGTAACGCACGTTTTGGTTGAGGAGGCCGTGAGAGAGAAAAATCAGACGGCCGCTTCGTTCGTCAGCGAGGCGCGACCAGACGATGGACCTCATGACCGACGCGCACGGGCTTAGCCCTCGGCAGCTCGGTTGGGGCTGTCGGTGCGCTGGACGAGCCGGACCGCGGTAATCGCCAGGCTTCCGACGAGCGGGCCAAGCAGTAATCCCTTCGGGCCCCAGACCTGCACACCGCCAAAGAACATCAAGAACAGGAGGAACCGTGGCAGCGCCATATGGCCCTTCGAGACCCAAGGACGTAGCGCGTATTCTCCGGCCCCGACGACTAGCAAACCCCAGACCGCGAGCCCGATGCCTCGCGACGTGTGGCCGCTGACTGCCAGTTGAATCGCCACCGGAGCCCAGACCAGGCTCGCCCCAATCAACGGGATGAGCGAAGAGAGGGCGCTTAATAGCCCCAGCAAGGCGACTCTGGGGACTCCAAAAATCCAGTAACCGAGTGCTGCGGCGCTGCCGTGGAACAGAAGCGTCAGCAACCCCCCGCCAAAGAGTCCCTGCGCAACTTCGCGAAACTCGGCAAAGAGGACTGCGGACGAGGCGGGCGCGATGGGGAGCAACCGCTCGAGCGCCGTGACGACCGCGGGACCATCCACGAAAAGGTAATAAACCGTCACGAGGACGAGAAACACCTGAGCGACCGACCAGCCGAAGGAGGGCAGCAGCTTGGGGGCGGCCGAGAGGAGGCTCCGTCCGGCACCCGAGGCTACCTCGGCGACTGGTACCGTGACTGCCTCGGCCAAGCTTCGAATCATTGGCGGCAGCGCTTCGACGACCGCCTCCCACCCGCCGCGGGCGCCCAACTCGTCAATCAGCTTCCGAACCGCCTCAGCGGCTTCGACCGTCGCCACATAGGTCGCCGCCAGCACCGGCGTGAAGAACAGCAACGTCAGGACCGCAGTCGCCGTCAGCGCGCTCAGCTTTCGGTGGCCCCGGAAGCGCCGCAACAACCATTGGTACGGGCCCTGGGAGACGACGACCACGAATCCGCTGACGAGAAGAACCGTTGCCATCGGCCACAGCACGTAGGCGGCAACCGCCATCAGAACGACAGCGAGTCGCTTGAGCCAGGCGGTCCTGCCCACGCCCGGCGGAGGCGAAGATGTGCCCGCCATCGACCCGGAGGGTGCTTGCTGCGCCGTGACTCCTTCGACGGGGGTAGACATGAGGACGTATGGCTGCGCGCTCGGGCAGCCACTGGCGCCCTGGTTGTTGAAAGAAGCGTGCCGAGTCGCGGCATGCTTTCTGAAGTTCGTCGGCCCGAATGTTCCAGTCTCCTGAGTCAGTCGAGCCTTAGTCGGCAAAGTAGAGAGGCGAAGTCCTTGCGTTCGGGGCCACCTGGACGCATTCCATGCGGGGTCGAGGGCCGAGGTTTGAACGCGGCGTGATGCGCCGGGCACCGATGACAGTCCACACCAACCCATCTACGGGTCTGTCCACAGCGGAGGCACGAGCGAGCCTCGAGGCGGACGGGTACAACGAGTTACCGTCCGACAAGCGCCGAAGACTTTGGACCCTCGCCGCCGACGTCTTGCGCGAGCCGATGTTTCTGCTCTTGCTAGCGAGCGGCGCAACCTATGCCCTGCTGGGAGACCGGCAAGAGGCAGCGACGCTGCTTGCGTTCGTGGTCCTCGTCGCGGGCATCACCCTGTACCAGGAACATAAGACAGAGCGCGCCTTGGACGCGCTCAAAGACCTATCCAGCCCGCGCGCTCTTGTGCTTCGAGACGGCATCCGGCAGCGCATTCCGGGACGCGAGGTGGTCCGAGGCGACATCCTCATCATCGCTGAGGGCGACCGCGTTCCGGCCGACGCGGCACTTGTCTCCTGTCTCAATGTATCCACGGACGAATCGCTGCTGACCGGCGAGTCCGTCCCCGTCCGGAAAAGCACGTGGGATGGCGCGTCCCCCCTGTCACGGCCGGGCGGCGACGGACTGCCCTTCATCTACGCCGGGACCCTCGTGGTACACGGAAGTGCCGTTGGCTTGGTGCTAGCAACCAGCGTCCATACCGAGATGGGCCGCATCGGGAAGGCTCTCCAGACCGCATCGGCCGAGCCAAGCGTCCTCCAGCGCGAGACGCGACGTTTCGTTCGACGCGTTGCTTTCGCCGCGACGGCTGTTTGTGGCGTGGTCGCCCTCATCTACGGGCTGACTCGGGGTGACTGGTTGAACGGCGGCCTCGTCGGCTTGACGCTCGCAATGGCAATTCTCCCCAACGAGCTGCCTGCTGTTCTCACCATCTTTCTGGCGCTCGGCGCCTGGCGCATGTCGCAAAAGCGAGCGCTGGTCCGCCACATTCCAGCGCTGGAGGCACTGGGCTCCGCGACGGTGCTATGCGTGGACAAGACCGGCACCCTTACCCAGAACACCATGTCAGTCCGGTGCGTCGTCGTCCAAGGCAAGCGCTTTGACCTCGCCGCGGGAGATACAGCGGCGTTGCCCACTGCAGTCCACGAAGTCGTGGAATTCTCCATCCTTGCCGGCCAGCGCGAGCCGTTTGACCCGATGGAGAAGGCATTCAAAGGCCTTGGGCAGGTCCACCTGCCGGGCACCGGCCGGCTCCACCCGGACTGGGAACTCGTGCGGCAGTACCCGCTCTCTGACGACCTGTTTGCCTTGTCACACGTGTGGAGGACTCCCGCAGCCGAAGGGCTTGTCGTAGCAACGAAGGGGGCCTTCGAAGCGGTGGCCTCCCTAGCTGCTAGTCTCTCACCTACCGAGCACGCGTCGTTCAAGCGGGACGCGGACGCGATGGCGGCGGAAGGTCTACGGGTCCTCGCCGTCGCAAAAGCTCGCGTTCCGTCGGCGACCCTTCCGGACACACAGCGAGGTCTGCGGCTCGAGTTCATCGGCCTGGTGGGCCTCGCTGACCCCATCCGACCCGCAGCGCCGGGTGCCATCGCGGAGTGCTACCGGGCCGGCATTCGCATCATCATGATTACTGGCGACCACCCAAACACCGCCGCCAGCATCGGGCGGCAGATAGGGCTCCGCGGACCCTCGGACGTCCTGACGGGGCCGGAGCTGACCGAGCTCGATGACGATGCGCTCAAGGCACGCCTACGCCGGGTGAGTATCTTCGCTCGCGTCGTCCCCGAGCAGAAGCTGCGCTTGGTTCGCCTTCTCCAAGAATTGGGTGATGTCGTCGCCATGACGGGAGACGGCGTCAACGATGCGCCAGCCCTCAAATCGGCGGACATCGGCGTTGCCATGGGGAAGCGTGGGACAGACGTCGCGCGCGAGTCCGCGTCGCTGGTCATCCTCGATGACGACTTTTCCACCATCGTGGAAGCCATCCGGCTCGGACGGCGCGTCTTCGAGAACTTGAAGAATGCGATGGCGTACCTGTTCGCCGTCCATGTCCCCATCGCAGGGATGACCATTGCGGCAGTGGTGTTGCGCCTGCCCCTCATCCTCTTGCCTGTCCACATCGCCTTCCTGCACCTCATCATCGAACCCGCGTGCTCGGTGGCGTTCGAAATGGAGGCGGCGGACCCGACCCTGATGGAGCGCCCTCCACGCTCACCGACCGCCCCTCTCTTTGGCAGGCACCTACTCGCGCTGAGCGTGTTCCAAGGGTCGAGCGTTCTCGGAATCGTGCTCGCCATTTTTCTCGTCTCGCTCAGGCTGGGCAAGCCAGAGCCGGAGGCGCGGGCGCTTACCTTCACAACCCTGGTCGTTGCCAACCTGGCACTCATTCTTGTCAATCGGTCGTGGGACCGGCCTCTTTGGGCCACCTTGCGGCGTCCGAATCGAGCGCTCTGGTGGATTGTGTTTGGGACCCTAGCGCTCCTGGGGGGTGTCCTCTGCGTTCCGCCGGTGCGGGAGCTGTTTCGGATGTCCGTCCTTCACTGGGACGACCTGGCGCTCTCCGGCGCAGCCGGGGTCGCCAGCGTCGGTTGGTTCGAGGTCTGGAAGGCCGTTCGCGCCCGCGCACGGTCGAGGACTCTGCACGCAGCGTAGGTTGCTCGGGACAGGGAAGGCTGGCATCCGGTGTGCAAGAGCATGGCGCGCAGGGAGGCTCCTCATGGAAAGCATTCTCGTTGGGGTCGATGGCTCCGAGGCCAGCACCCGCGCCCTCATGACAGCAGCCCACCTGGCGAGGCTCGCGGGCGCACGACTCCTCATCACCCACGTGGAAGCTCCGGCCGCTTACCCGTCGGAGTTGCACGGGATGGTCGCCGAGCACAAGCAGTTTCCGGCAGCGGCGCACCGCGTGTTGGCATTGGCCAGACAGCAGGTCACCGGCGTCGAAACCGAGACCATCCGCTGCGAGGGCTTTGTTGCCGAGAGTCTCGAAGAGAAGGCGGCCGAACGAAAGGCGGACCTTCTCGTCGTTGGGAAGCACGGCCACTCGGCGGTGCACCGACTACTCATGGGGAGCGTCGCCGACCGTCTCGCCCACATCGCTCAGCGTCCGGTACTCATCGTCCCTTGACGCGTTCAAAGGAACTGCAAGGCCGCCAGGCCGCCCCAGACCGCTGCTAGCACCAACGCGAGCCCCACGAGTACGCGCCTTCGGAAGGAAGCGCTTCCACCCTGCCATGCCAGAATGCCCTTGGTGACGGTGTTGGCACTAAACGCCGCGAGCACCGCGAGGAGCCCGAGTGGTGGCGACAGCTCGCCGCTGGCAACGAGCGAGGCGACCGCAGCCGAGGGCGCGTGCGCATCGACAAATCCGGTCAGCGCGGTGGTACCGACCACCCCTCCCGTCCCAAGCCATTTCTGCGCAAGCGTAGCGGCCACGTCCACCACCGTGACGAGGAGGGCAAACCCAAGCGCCATTCGGATGTTGAAGGCTCGGCCTTTCAGCGTCGCTGAATATCCGTCACGGCCGGCCCGCAACGTCTGCACTGCCGCATACACGAGCGCCGTCCCCGCCCCCGCGCCCAGGGGCAGGGCGCCGGCGCGGAGGAGCGCCGGGCTCGCCGCGCCAACCAGGATCGCCATCTGAACGAAGGTCGCGACCATCGAAGCACACGCGCCGGCCGCTGCTGGGCCGACGAGGGCTGGCGAATTGCGCGAGAGGGACGCCATGCTGCTCACCGTCGCCGAGGCAGAGACAAAGCCTGAGGCTATCCCCGCCACGGCGAGCCCCACCCGCGCGCCGACGAGGCGCTGCGCGACGTAGCCAGCCCCCGTCAGCGCCATCATCACCACGGCGAGCTTCCAGATTCGGTGTGGATTCACCGCGCCCAGCGGATCGAGCGCGCGGTCCGGAAGCATCGGAAGAACAACCAGGGCGGAGACGCCAAGAATCAATAGGTCGAGCAGCTCCCTCTGTGTGAGGACGCCGCGGACGAAGCGGTGCAGGTCGCGCCGGTAGGCAAGCAGCGCAGTCGCTAGGAGGCCGACCGCCAGGGCTGCACGCGGCTCGGACTGGGCCAACACCCCGAGCCCGAAGGTCAAGAGGAGGGCAAGCTCTGTTGTGAGTCCGGGGTCGCTCCGGTCGCCGAGTGCATAGCCGAGAGCAGCCGAGCCGCCCACCACGAGCGCGATGGCTGCCGTGACAGTAGCACCCAGGTGAAAGGCAACGCCACCGAGAGCCGCGGTGAGCGCAAAGGTGCGGATGCCCGCCGCACTGCGGTTTCGACCCTGGCTCTTCCGACGTTCGCGTTCCGCGCCGACTACCAAGCCAATCCCGACGGCCACGGCCAAACGCCACTCCGGACGGTTGAGCAAGTCCACGGTCCCGGAATGCTACCGCTACAAGAGCCAGCCGGACCAACGGCGATTCGCGGCAGCCGGCGCAGAGGCTCCCAAAGACGGCGACTCGCATAGTGTCCGGACGCACGCTGCGTTTCGATGACTTACCGACGACCTCGGCGCGGGCACGCTTCGCGTAGGCGTCGCTTGAATGCTTCGCTCCTCCGTGACCGGTGGCGGATTCAGATTGGTCGTCGCGCCCGACGGCGGATGGCCTTTTCCAAGCTGAGCACCGGAAGGATCGTCGCGCCGACTGCCACGGCCAACGCGAGCTGGTGAATCGAGATCGCCGAGCTCTTGAGCACGAGATGCATAAAGGGCGCCCAGATGAACAGCGCCTGCAGCCCGAGCAAAGCCGCGATCCCAAGAACGACCATGCGATTTGTGAAGACTCCCAACGCTCGGATCGAGCTCCGCAGCGACCGGCACTCGAGTAGATAGAAGATCTGGAAGAAGACTACGGCGCTGACGGACATCGTCTGCGCGTCGGCGATCGCCGTTTCCCGGGCCTGGCCCGCGGCGAGCTGATGCCGGTACTCGAAAATCGAGAGAGCGGTCGCACTTGCGGCCATCAGCACCGCGACAATCGCCGTCCGGTACACCACAAACCTCGAGAGGGGGGACGCCTTCGGATCGCGGGGTGGACGGCTCATCACGTCGGGTTCCGCTACTTCGAAGGCCAAGGGCACCGCGAGTGCAACGGAGGCGATGAGGTTGATCCATAGAATCTGTGTCGGCTGTATCGGTAGGAGCAGTTCGCGGCTCACCTCGTCGAAAGGAAAGAATGCCACGGCGAACAGGAGGATCAGGGCGAGGCCGAGATTCGTCGGCAGCAGGAACGCGAGGGCTTTGACGAGGTTCTCGTAGACGCGTCGCCCCTCCTCGATAGCCGCTGTGATGGTGGCAAAGTTGTCGTCTGTAAGGACGATGTCGGCCGCCTCCTTGGCGACGGATGAGCCCGTGAGCCCCATTGCCACACCTATGTTCGCTTGTTTCAACGCCGGCGCGTCGTTCACGCCATCGCCGGTCATCGCCACGACGGCGCCACTCTGCTGCAACGCTCGAACGAGGCGCAGCTTGTGGGCCGGAGCCACGCGCGCGAAGACGTTGGTGCTGACGGCAGCATGCCGCAGGTCGGCATCACTCAGTTGCTCGAGTTCGGTGCCAAGGATCGCGGTCTGGCCCATTCCCAGCAGGCCGAGCTGCCGGCCAATGGCCGTGGCGGTCAGGCGATGATCTCCGGTGATCATCTTTACTGTGATCCCCGCCGAGTGGCACGCCCGCACCGATTCGATCGCCTCCTGACGCGGGGGATCAGTCATGCCCACCAGTCCGAGGACTGCAAGGTTCCTGATGTCCTCGTGCCGTAACTCGTTCCTCTCGTCGCTCCATTCGCGCGCGGCGATCGCCAGCACGCGCAGGCCTTTCTCGGCCAGCTCGCTCACCGATTGCTCTATCGCTGCTCCATCCACCGGTACGCCCTCGGGCACCTTTATCGTTCGTGCCACCACGATCTCGGGTGCGCCTTTCACCAGCACTCGCCTCCTCCCGTCCGGCAACTCGCGGAGCACGGCCATGAACTGCTGCTCTGCCTCGAAGGGGATGACGTCCAGGCGATGGCAGGCAAGGCGCTCTGCGGCCACATCGATCCCGGCCTTGTGGGCGGCGACGACAAGCGCAGCCTCGGTTGGGTCGCCGGTGATTAGCCAGCGCTCGCCGCGTCGCACGAGGGTCGCGTCGCTCACCAGAGCGGCGTCGCGGAGCAGGTCGCGGACCTCTCTGGGCACTTCGGGCAGCTCAGCTCCGCCCTCGACGAAGGCGCCCGTTGGCTCGTAGCCCACGCCGGTGATGTTCACGCTGCGCCCACCCACGACCACGCACTGCACTGTCATCTCGTTGCGAGTGAGGGTTCCGGTCTTGTCGGAGCAGATCACCGTGGTGCTTCCGAGTGTCTCGATCGCAGGGAGAAGGCGGACGATCGCGCCGCGGGTTGCCATCCGGCGCACACCGATCGCGAGCGACACAGTGACGATGGCTGGCAGCCCCTCGGGGATCGCTCCGACGGCCAAGGTGATGGCGAAGATGGCCGAGTCGGCAAGAGCGGCATCGAGGGCAACTCCGGCGGCCAGGGCCCGCGCCGTGCCGATGAGCACAAGCAGAAGCGCCACGGCCACAACGCCGATCGTGATGACCTTCCCTATCCTGGCCAGCGTCGCGGCAAGCGGCGTCCTCAGCTTGGCAGCCCTGTTCAGTAACTCGGCCACTTGTCCGAGTTCGGTGTCCTCCCCCGTGGCGACCACCAATCCCGTGCCCGTGCCATGCGCGACGAGCGTGCCGCCATAGACCATCGAGGTGCGGTCGCCGATGGCAGTGTCGTCCACCACGGGCGGGACGGACTTCTGGTTCGCGCCAGATTCCCCGGTGAGGGCGGCCTCCTCCACCATCAAGCTCTTTGAGGCTATGAGCCGCAGATCGGCGGGTACTCGGTCCCCAGGGGCGAGGGTGACTATGTCGCCCGGAACGAGAGCGGCCACCGGCAACTGCGTCTCGGTGCCGTCGCGAAACGCGTTCGCGTGCCCGGGGACCATTTCGCTCAGCGCCGCGATCGCTCTGCCCGCCCGATACTCCTGGACGAACCCGATGAAGCTGTTGATCACGACGACCGCAGCCACCACCAAGCCGTCGTTGATTTTTCCCAAAAACACCGCGACGGCTGTCGAGGCAATGAGCACCCAAATCAACGGATCGTTGAACTGGCGGAGGAAGGCGAGCAGCGCGTTGCCTCGCGGCCGACGGCGCACCAGGTTGGGCCCGACCTGTTCGAGGCGGCGTGCTGCCTCCCGAGACGTGAGCCCTTGCAAAGAGGAGTTAAGCCGCGACACGACGTCAGCAACGGCCAACGCGTGCCAGCGCTGTCGCTCCAACGGTGCGGCGCTCGACCCAACCCTGCGGCGCGACCCGATCCACCATTGGCCGGGTGTGCTCGGGGAGGGGCGCTCGCTGTGGTCGACAGGCTCCATCCCATGGTTAAAGTAACAGTTAACTGGCTTGCTGGGTCCACTTCGGAAGGCGGGACTCGCCCGTCACCGTCATGCGCGACAAGGCTCGTCCCGCTTAGTCTGTCCAAACCCGGGGAGGGGCGAATGGCTCTCGTATGCGCGACGAACTTCTCCGCGGTTTCACTGGAGGCGCTGCGAGCCACCGCGGCGCTCGCGAGCCGCCAAGGCGAGCGGGAGATTTGGCTCGTTCATGTCATCGAGACTGGTTCAAAGGGCATAGGCGAGCAGGAGCGCGCGGACGGGGTGCTCGCTGTCGAGAAGAAGCTGCAGGCCGATGCCGAAGTCATCCGCGGGGGTTGCGTCGCCGAGGTCCGTTGCATCGCGCTCGTCGACGACGACGCCAGCCATGCGCTTCTTGAGTTCAGCGAAGCGCGGGAGGCAAGCCTGCTGGTTGTCTCCTCGAAAGGCCACCGCGACTCGCCGCTCTTTCGGCTGGGAGGCACTTCCGAACGACTGGCGCGCGCCGCCCGCATTCCGGTCCTCATCGTCCGCGACGGGCAGCCCTTCGAGGCCTGGGCACGGGAGCAGGGGCATTTGAAGGTGCTCCTAGGCGTCGACTGGACCGAGGGTAGCGATCCGGCGATCCGGTGGGTCTCCGACCTGCGACGAGCAGCGCCCTGCGACGTGGTGGTCGCGCACGTCTACTACCCAGATGAAGCACAGCGCCGTTACGGGCTTCCGGGCCCATGCTCGCCTGTGGAGCCGAATCTTGAGATCGAGGGCCTGCTCAAGCGGGATTTGACCAAGCGTGTGGCCTCCTTGGTCGGTGAGGGCGAGATCGTCCTGCGACCAAAACTTGCCCTGGGCCGCATGGGGGATCACCTGCTCGAGGTCGCCGAAGCGACCCACGCCGACCTCATCGTGACTGGTAACCATCGTCGGCGGGGGCCTACGCGCCTCGTCTCGGTCTCGAACGTGGCGCTGCACTTCAGCCGTGCGTCTGTTGCGCTGGTGCCGACGATCGAGAAACGGCTCGACCTAGCCGCGCCCCAGGAGTTGCCCGGCATCCGCCGCGTCCTTGTCGCGACCGATCTCTCGCCGTTCTCCAACCACGCCATCCCTCGAGCCTACCAACTGGTAGCTGCCAGTGGCGGCGAGGTCACTCTCCTCCACGTGATTTCGGACGAGGCCGCGCTGAATGTGTCCGAAGCAGGGGTAGTGACCCTTCTGCGCTCACAGATTCCGGAGTCCGCCCCGCGCAACAACATCCTCACGCGGAC
Source organism: uncultured delta proteobacterium (assembly GCA_963760425.1). Taxonomy (GTDB): domain Bacteria; phylum Myxococcota; class Myxococcia; order Myxococcales; family Myxococcaceae; genus JADGRA01. The sequence continues at coordinate 113,451 of CAVXCY010000019.1, forward strand.
GGAGGTGGTGCGCTCCGGCGACGCGGCACGTGCCATCTGTGAGGCTTCGGACCGGCTTGAGGCAGACGTCGTGTTCCTTGCCTCACATGGGCGTTCCGGCGTGAAGCGAGCGCTTCTCGGGTCGGTGGCCGAGGGGGTGCTGCGCCTCGGGCACCGGCCGTTGTTCATCGTCCGACCGCATCAGTCGTAGACGCGAAGGCGCTCGTCCCGTGCTGGATACAAAGCTTTCAAACTCCCGAGGGCCCCGATGGACTCACGTAGCCTGCGATGGAGTCGCGTCCTGCCTACTAAGCTCCCCGTTGTCGCGGAAAAACCCGGTCTTGACGCCGGTCTACCCGAGCGGCGACCTCGTGGTCATGAGCCGAAGTCGCAGGTTCCAATTCCGCTTCAGCAGCCGTGGGAAGGCAAGTTTTAGTGACTTCACGAGCGCATCGACGTCATTCCGTCACTCATTGCACTGTGCCGAGCCTCAGGGCCGAGGGTCAGACGCTGGGCCGTCATTGCGAAGCGGTTCAAGGTTTCGCCGCCATACGTCTCTGTCCTACTTCGTAAAAGGGGTGAGAGAGAGGGGGGCCGTGCGCGGCTGAATTGGGTACAAATCAATGACAAGCGCGCCGCAAGAGGCTGAAAAGATTGATTGGCAACTTGCTTGAGGGGGTGGCGCCGAAAGGCATGCGGGTTCGATTTCCCGCCCTGGGCACTCCGCAAAACAAGTACCCGTCATTTCTTGTCATCAATTGCAGGCGCCTGTCTGGCCCCGAATGGGCACAAGACGATGGCATGAGCTGGGGTTAGGCTCCGCGCCGGATGAACGCCTCGGAGCGGCACTGGCCTGGGTTGCGAGCATGGGAGCGCCCTCTTGGTGGGCCCCGACACCTCGCGATGAGGAACGACCTCGGTAGCAGACGAGTACCCATTCATCGAAGAGGCCGTCATGCCTGACGACCCAGTGGCTGGGGTTGGTCAAGGAGTCAAGGGTTCCCTGGCGAGGTCTTCACGCTCGGTGCTCCTTGTCACCGCCGTCCTGCTCCTCGCGCTCGACCTTGGGCAATCGCTCTACGCGCGCTTTGCTTTTGCGCGTCCCACGCAGATATGGGACCCGCCGGGTCGCTACGCTCGCCTTTCCTGGCCTCCGGGCGCCGACGCGCAACCGGGCACGTCACTCGGTGTTCGCGTCTTTGCCCAGCACTGCGCGGTCTGCCACGGTCCCGAGGGGAAGGGAAATGGACCGGCGGCACCATCGCTCCAGCCGCGTCCGCGCGACTTTAGCGGCGCTGAGCTGAAGTACAGGACCACGCCGGCCGGCACATCGCCGGCGGCAGCGGACATTCTCCGAACCGTACGAGATGGGCTCGCCGCGAGCGCGATGCCGTACTTCAGGGACATCCTCAGCGACTCGGAGCAGCGCGCCGTGGTCGAGCACGTCCGTGCGCTCATGGGTGCTTCCGGCCCCGACGAGAGGCCAGAGAAAGTAGCCCCACGTGTACCGCCCGACGCGGCGAGCCTGCAGCGCGGCGCTGCGCTTTATGGCGCCGCGTGTGCCTCGTGCCACGGCGCCGATTTACGCGGCGGCAGTACGTACGACGAAGCGTCGGGGTCTCGAGTGCGCGCGCGCGACCTCACCGCGCCGTGGACCTTCCGTGGCGGAAGCAGTCCCGAGCAGCTCTGGTTGCGGATTACCACCGGCATGACGCCCGGCCCCATGCCCGAATACGCGGATTCGTTCGGACCCAGCGATCGCTGGGATGTCGTCAACTACGTCGCCTCCCAGGCGCGCCCGCCGCCCTGGGAGCCCGGCGGAAAGCTAGCCGGTCCAGGCCAGTCGTCCAATCTGCTGCGGCGCGGCGACTACCTCATCCACACTGAAATGTGCGGACTCTGCCACACGCAGATCGACTCGAGCGGCATCTACCGAGAGGAGGGCTTCTTCTTGGCAGGTGGAATGCGCGTCGGCGCCGGCGCGCATGGCTTCTTCGTCTCGCGCAATCTGACCTCCGACATTGAAACGGGCATCGGGAGCCAGAGCGTGGAGCAGATAACGAGCACACTGCGAACCGGGCGGCGCCCGGACCGCACGCTCGATCCCTGGGGCATGCCTTGGTGGGTGTTCCACGCCTTCTCGAGCGAGGACGCGGTCGCCATCGCCACCCGCCTCAAGGCGCTCAATCCGGTGAAGCACCGCATCCCCGATCCGCTCGAGCTTGGCTCGGTCGAGACGGTGCTGCGGAAGCTCGGCTCACCACTCCCAGCCGCAATTCCGGTCAAGCTCACCTACGCAGATGGAGACTTCGCCGAGACGCAGGGGCAGTCTGGCTATATGCGGGACACGCCCGCGCGGGTGCTCGTCTGGGCGGAGCGCCTCGTCCTTGCTCTCGGCCTCGTCCTCTACGCGCTCGCCTGGAGACGAGACCACGCGCCCCATTTGCCCCGGAGCACCGGGCGTCGTGTCGCCCGTTGGCTCGGACTCATCGCAGTCGGGCTGGTGCTCCTCGTCGCCTGGCTGGTGTCACGCCTCCCGCAAATCATCCCTGCCCCCGAGCTAGTCGCCGCGTTTCAGGCCCCAATTCCTCAGCTGAGGCCCGGCGAACTTGCCACGCCCGAGCAGGCGGCCCTTATTGCGCGCGGCCGTTACCTCTTCACTCTCAGCTCCTGCTTCTTTTGCCACGGTCCTACCGGTGCCGGGGGCTTCAAGGTGAGCTGGCAGCCGTTCGGCACGCTCTGGACGCGCAACATCACCTCCGACCGGGAGACGGGCATCGGCGCCTGGTCGGACGCGGAGGTCGCCCGCGCCATTCGAAGCGGCATCTCGCGAGGAGGCCGGGCCCTCCACTGGCAAGGGATGACCTGGGACTTCTTCTCAAACTTCGACGAGGAGGACGTTCACGCAATCGTCGCGTACTTGAGGACCCTGCCGCCGGCGCACAAAGCCGTCCCCGCGTCTCGCCCGCCCGCGCCGGACGACTGCACGGTGTATTCTTTCTTCCTGCGCGGCGATCTCGAGCATGCGGGGTGCCGCTGAGCATCAGAGGGCGACCTGCCGCGATGCTGGAGCGCGGGCTCGGGCGTTTCGGCCCGGCTCTGGGGCGTGTCGGAGTGTCGACGGCGCCTCGGACGGTCTGGCAGCTCAAGGACCAGAGAGTTCTGGTCAGCCATCGATTGCAGGGTGATTCCGATTCCGACACCGGCAGGCGCCACCGTCTACTGCTGTCCCGCGGCGCCAGTCGCCTCTCCTCTTAGAGGGCTCAGCGGCCCAGGGGCGATGACGAAAGCTCTGCAACTCCGGATACTTGTACTTCAGATGGCCCGAAGGTCGGCAGGGGGTGATAATGCAGTGCGTCACAAGGGTCCAACGAGGGTGACATGGTGCTGTTCCGGCGGCGTAGTGCGTCTCGCAAGGCGCGAATTCGAGATGGCACACGCGTCACGCTGCGCCAAGTCCGCCGCAGTGACGTTCGCGCACTCCGCGCCTTCGTGCAGGCGCTATCCCCCGAGTCGCGGTACCTCCGCTTTCACGGAATCGTGACCGACCTCTCCGAGGCGCAGTGGAAGTACTTGGTCTCCGCGGATGGATGGAACCATGTGGCGGTTGTGGCTTGGATTGGTCGGCGCATCGTGGGCGTGGGTCGGTACATCCGACTCGAACAAGCGCACGACACAGCCGAGGTTTCTTTTGTGGTGGCTGATGGCCTGCAGAGACGCGGCCTCGGGAGACTTTTGCGAGACGAGCTGGTTGCCGTCGCGGTTCGGTCGGGCATCCGGTCGTTTCGCGCAGAGGTGATGCCAGAGAACCGAGGAATGCGCCGCTTGCTCCGGGATTCGTCACTGCACGTCGTCATGGATACGGGCGACACGATTGAAGTCAGCCTCGACCAAAGGGACACCCGTCCCGAGCCGCTCGTCGCCTGACAGCCGACGTTGGCGCGGGGAAGTCGGCTCGAGGGAACTGCGGGAGGGCGCCCAGGAATGGCATGGGCTAGGGGACATCCGCTGCTCGACGAGAATGGCGGCCAAGCGACGCTGGGGGCGGGCTCGGAAGGCCAAGGGCTGAGCGCGGGCTGCTCGCGCCACGCTTGGTGGGACGGGTTGAGTCCAGCAATTGTTGGCTTAATCCGAACTCGTGGGCGGTTGACTACAATGCCTTGGGCACCATACTCGTGCCGCGCCGGACGTCCACCCGTGAGGATGAACCCCGCCTGCTCGGGTATCCGTCGGCCGAGGGCCAAACCCAGGGGAATGGACGGCCAGGTCGCAGTCCGGGGAGACATCGCCAATGATTGTTCGCCTATCAACGGGTCACTTCGAGGCCAGCCACTGTGAGGCAGTCGAGCGGACGCTCCGCGAGGGCGGCGACCGCCTCGTCCCAGCCATTCGAAAGCTCCCCGGGTGCCTGCATTACTACGCCGGCATCAATCGCGCGGCCTGCAGCATCATCAACGCCAGTGTCTGGGACACGCTCGAGCACGCCGAGCAGATGACATCGCTCGTAGAGATGAGAGCCGAAGGGACCCTCATGCGTTCGCTGGGGGTGCGGTTCGAGCCGATCATCAACTATGAGGCCGACTGGACCATCACCCCGTGAGGGCCCGAAGGCGCTGCGCTTAACAGTGCTGACCGCTCGACGACGCGAAGGTCATCGTGGCGCCCGCGTCCCCGTCGCCTGGCCGTAAAATGGCCAGGGCGGAGCGCCTTTATCCGACCCGCTGCGCTCAGCTGCCGAGCGCCTGCGGAAGGCTAAGACTGGGTGGGAAACGCGAACAGGTCGGCGTCGACCGTCGCGCTCGCTCGATTGTTCTGAGATTGAATGTTCTCAGAGGAACCCCCCGAGCGCTCGGCCAATTGCCGCTCGAGAACTGTTCCTGGTGTCGTGCCGCACCGCTGCAATGGGCGTGTAGAAGACATCGACTCGACTGAAGGGTAGGGGAATGAACTTCCGGTCCCAGGTCGGCAACCGAATTGCCAGTGAATGCTCGAAACGCAGCGCCAGCACCCGTACGCCAGTCGCAATCGAGAGGTCGAGGACCCCATCCTTCACCTCGTGGGCTGGCCCATAGGGCCCGTCGGGATTGAGGAAGGTGGGCGTCCCGGCCGTTACGCTCGGAATGAGGGCCGCGAGCGCGGCCCGACCGCCGTGCCCGGAGGAGCCGAGAACCAGCTCCTGCACGCCCATCCAACCTAGCAACACGTGGATGGGCTTCATGAACCAAGCGGGGTGGTTCATCCACACATAGGGCTTTGGGTACGGCATCCGGATGAGAAAGTACGGAAGCAGGGATTCATGCCACGCGCACTCGATGCTTGGGACCGCCACATCGTCTGCGGGTCGACCGATTTGCCGGACCCGTACGGTGAGCTTGAGCAGCGCCCACAGCAGGAAGAGGACACCCGCCACAAGCGTGCCTCCTAGCCACAGCACCGGTCGCAAGGCGCGCGGCAGGTTGTCGACTCGCCAAGTCACATGTGCCGAAGGGTCTGAACGCAGACCGTGACGAGGTATACACCATTTGCCCGCGTCTGGCGGCGCCGACAGTTGGCGACATTCAGACGTCGGCTGTCCTCTCGAAAGGCACGTGATGAAGCCTTCGCCCAAGACTGGTGCGGTCCTGGCGCTCGTTGTCGCAGCGGTTGGCATTGGAACCTGGCTGGTTCTCTCCGGCCGCGTCGGTGCCCGGAGCGCGCCGTCGAACTCCCTGACGCTGTACGGGAACGTGGACGTACGCCAAGTCGAGCTCGGATTTCGTGTCGCAGGACGGCTGAAGACGGTGGACTTCGAGGAGGGGCAGACTGTCCGAGCCGGGACGCTGATGGCCTCTCTAGATGCGCAGCCCTTCGAGGATGCGCTGCGCGTCGCCGATGCCGACGTTGCGGCGCAGGACGCCAATCTCCAGAAGCTGCTCGCCGGAAACCGTGCCCCAGAGATTGCCAGGTCACGCGCCGCCGTGGACGAGGCCACGGCCTCCCAGCAAAACGCTCGCACGTCGCTGAAACGCGCGCAGATGCTTCTGGACTCCGGTGCAATGCCACCTTCGACGTACGACGACGCCGTCGCAGCCAGCCGGGTGGCCGATGCCCGTCTGGCCTCGGCGGCCGAGGAGCATCGGCTGCTGGTCCAGGGTTTCCGTTCAGAGGACATCTCGGCTGGAAGGGCGATGCTCCAAGCGGCTCAAGCGCGGCTGAACGCTGCGCAGACTGCCCTGGCGGACACGCGCCTGCTGGCGCCCTCGGACGGTGTCGTCATTTCACGCGTGCGGGAACCGGGTGCCATCGTCTCGCCGAGCGACGTCGTCTACATTCTCTCGCTCACACAGTCGGTTTGGGTGCGCGCCTACGTCGCCGAGCCGCAACTGGGAAACCTTCGCCTTGGCATGGAGGTTTTGGTCACCTCAGACACGGCACCGTCTCATCCGGTGCGCGGGCACCTCGGCTTCATTTCCCCGACTGCGGAGTTCACGCCCAAGTCCGTCGAGACCTCCCAGTTGCGGACGGACCTCGTGTACCGCCTGCGCATCATCGTCGATGAGCCCAATGCAGGGTTGCATCAGGGCATGCCGGTCACGGTCCACATCCAAATCACCGGACCGGGAGCATGAGCGAAACGCTCGTTCGCCTCGACGCAGTGACGAAACGCTTCGGCGGCGGGCCGCCGGCGCTCGATGGCGTCTCGGGCAGCGTCTCCGCAGGCGCCATCACCGGCCTCGTCGGGCCGGATGGTGCAGGCAAAACGACGCTGATTCGTCTCATGGCGGGACTGGTGACGGCCGAACAAGGCTCGCTCGAGGTGCTGGGCTTCAACCCGGCCACGCAGGCGGCGTTCATTCACACGGCCATCGGGTACATGCCACAGCGCTTCGGCCTCTATGAAGACCTGACCGTCGAAGAGAACCTGACGCTCTATGCGGACCTTCGTGCGCTCCCCAACGCGGACCGCGCAGCCGTCTTCGATGAGTTGCTTGCGTTCACCAACCTACGCAGCTTCACGACGCGCCCCGCCGGGAAGCTGTCCGGTGGAATGAAACAGAAGCTGGGCCTCGCCTGCGCCCTGATGCGCAAGCCGCGCCTGCTGCTCCTCGACGAGCCCACCGTGGGGGTGGACCCCATCTCACGCCGGGAGCTGTGGCGGATGGTTCGTGGCCTGAAGGAGGAAGGGGTCGGCGTGGTGTGGTCCACCGCCTATCTCGATGAGGCGGAGGCGTGCGACCGCGTTCTGCTGCTGAATGCCGGCAAGCTGCTGTTCGACGGGCATCCCCGGGAGCTGACGAGCAGGACGCAAGGGCGCGTCTTCCGGATGGTCGACATCGAAGGGCGACGTAGGCCAGCCCTGGCAGCGACGCTCGCGCTCCCCGAGGTCATCGATGGCGTCGTGCAAGGGCGAGCGATTCGCGTCGTTACCCGCGACGCCGCAGGGGGACCTCCCGTGCCGAAAGAAGCGGGACCGCACGCCAGGCTCGTTCCAACGGCACCACGTTTCGAGGACTCCTTCATCGACATCCTGGGCGGCGGCCCCGGCGGCGAGTCCAAGCTCGCGGAAGGCGTGAAGGCCATTGGCGGGCGGGGCGAGAACGTCATTGAGGCTCGCGCGCTTACCAAGCGTTTTGGCGACTTCACGGCAGCCTCGAACATTTCCTTTAATGTCTCGCCCGGCGAGATTTTCGGACTGCTGGGCCCCAACGGTGCCGGGAAGTCGACGACGTTCCGGATGCTGTGTGGTTTGCTTAAGCCCACCTCGGGCGAGGGCCGCGTCGCGGGCATCGACCTGCGTCGCGACACGGCCGGCGCCCGTGGGCGACTCGGTTACATGGCGCAGAAATTCTCGCTCTACGGGGACCTGAGCGCTCGGCAGAACCTCCGTTTCTTTGCCGGCGTGTATGGGCTGACTGGCGCGCGGAAATGGCAGCAAATCGAACAAATGATTGACGTCTTCGCGCTCGGCACCCACTTGGACATGGCTTCCCGGGAGCTCCCCCTGGGCTTCAAGCAGCGCCTTGCCCTCGCGTGTGCAGTGATGCACGAGCCCGAGGCGCTCTTTCTCGACGAGCCGACATCGGGGGTCGACCCCATCACACGCCGCGAGTTCTGGTGTCACATCAATGGCCTGGTCGAAAAAGGAGTGGCCGCGGTCGTCACCACGCACTTCATGGACGAGGCTGAGTACTGCGACCGAATCTCGCTCATCTACCAGGGACGCTCGATTGCCCTCGGGTCCCCCGATGAGCTGAAGGCGAGGGCGGTCACCAAGGACCGCCCTGAGCCGACGATGGAGGACGCATTCGTGGCTCTCATCGAGGCGTACGACCGGACACAGGTTGCCGCATGACGCACTCCCCGAGCGAGCGTCCCTATTCGGCGAGGGCGCGCGCGCGCCGCGTGGTGGCGCTCATTCGGAAGGAGGTGCGGCAGATTGTCCGCGACCCGAGCAGCATCCTCATCGCATTCGTGCTGCCACTCATCCTGCTCTTCCTGTTCGGCTACGGAGTGTCGCTTGACACCACCCGGACCAGGATTGGCGTGGCCATCGAGCGTTCGACCCCCGCCGCGCGCGCTCTCCTGGCAGCCTTCCAGGCTTCGCCGTCCTTCGAGGTGCGCGTCGCGACGGACCGTCGGGACCTAGAGGAGCCCCTGACGCTGGGCGAACTGCGCGGCATCGTCGTCATTCCCGCCAACTTCGACGCGGATTTATCGAAACGCTCTGCGGTCCCGGCGGTGCAGGTCATCGTCGACGGCTCGGAACCAAACACGGCTGCTCTGGTGCAGGGTTACGCGCAAGGCGTCGTTGCCGTCTGGGCTCGAGCCCGGGCCGTTGATACGGGCCGCGCCGGAGGGACCTCTGGCTCGGAGGAGCGCTTCTGGTTCAACCCGGCGCTGTCCAGTCGCTTCTTCCTGGTTCCTGGGTCCATCGCAATCGTGATGGCGCTGGTCGGCACGCTGCTCACCTCACTCGTCGTCGCGCGCGAATGGGAGCGCGGAACCATGGAGGCGATGATGGCGACGCCCGTCACAGCCGTCGAGCTGCTTCTCGGAAAAATTATCCCCTACTTCATGCTCGGCCTGGCCTCGATGAGCTTGTGTGCGCTGGTCGCGGTCCTGTTGTTCGACGTTCCGTTCCGTGGGTCTGTATTGGCGCTGTTCGCCATCTCGGCAGCCTTCCTCCTGCCCGCCCTGGGCCAGGGGTTGCTCATCTCAGCGGCGACCAAAAATCAGTTTCTGGCCTCACAGCTCGCGCTGCTCTCGGCATTCCTGCCCACGTTTCTGCTTTCGGGGTTTCTCTTCGAGATTTCGTCCATGCCCCGAGTGATTCAGTGGATTACCAACCTCGTGCCCGGCCGGTGGTTGATTCCGAGCCTCCAGACGGTCTTTGTGGCCGGAGACATCTGGCCGCTCTTCCTCCGAGACATCGGCATGATGACGTTGTTTGGAACGGTGTTTCTTGCCCTTGCCGCGCGCACGACCAGGAAGCGGGTTGCCTGATGTTGGCCCGGTTGCGCGCGTTGATTGTCAAGGAGTTGCTGGTAGTGCTTCGCGACCCGCGAAGCCGCTTCATCCTGGTGGGTCCCCCATTGGTGCAGCTCGTCGTTTTCGCGTTCGCGGCCACGCTGGAGGTGAAGAACGTTGACCTCGTGGTGCTCAACCGCGACGAGGGCCCGTCAGGAATCGAACTTGTTCACCGCATCGAAGGGTCGCCCACCTTCCGGAGTGTCGTCGCCGTGCATGACCCCCAGGTGCTGCAGCGAGCAATCGACCAGCAACAGGCCATTTGCGCCGTCCACATCGGCCCATCCTTCTCGCGGGACCTGGTGGCCGGTCGTCCGGCCAGCATCCAGTTCGTGCTCGACGGACGTCGGTCCAACGCGGCGCAAATCGTGAATGGGTATTTGGGCGAGATTTTGAACACCTACGTCGCCGACCAGAGCGAGCACTCTCGCCGCGTGGCGACCATCCCGCGCGTCATCGCGAGAAACTGGTTCAATCCCAACCTCACGTTCACCTGGTTCACAGTGCCCGGCCTCATTGCAATCGTGGCACAACTCATCGGGTTGATTGTCACAGCGCTGTCGGTTGCGCGTGAGCGCGAGCTTGGGACCTTCGACCAGTTGATGGTCGCCCCGCTGCGAACCCCGGAGATTCTTCTGGGCAAGCTCATTCCGCCGATGCTGATTGGCGTGGCGCACATCACGCTCTACGTGCTTGCCACCATTCTCATCTTCAGCGTCCCGCTTCGGGGCTCACTCCTGCTCCTGTACGGGAGTGCGGTTTTCTTCCTTGCGGCCGTTGCCGGAATTGGCCTGTTCATCTCCTCGCTGAGCGCCACGCAGCAGCAGGCCATTCTCGGGGCATTTCTGTTTCTCGCGCCCGCAACGCTTCTGTCGGGCTTCGCCACGCCCATCGAGAACATGCCCTCCTGGCTGCAGCCCATCACCGCCATCAACCCACTCCGCTATTTCCTGGTCGTCACCCGGGGTGTGTTCCTCAAGGCGATGCCCTTCGCCGAAGTCGCGAAAAACACGGTGCCGTTGTTCTTCATTGCCGCCGTGACACTCACGGTCGCAGCCTGGCTGTTCCGGAGGCGGACGGAGTGAGGCGCCAGTAACCCGGCCCCACTCCTGGCGACTTTCTGGAGGCGGCCCGGCCCTCCAAGACGGCCTGGACGTGGGCGGCAGGGCTCTCCTCCGGAATCCACGCGCGTCTGACATTGTTGATTACATTAGAAAGGTAGCGCCGAAAGGACAGGCGCATGGCCAGCAGGGTTCGAGCCATCGGTGCAGTGCTGTGCATGGGCGCCGTGGCCTGCGGCAACCCTCCGGCGTTGCGCGTCGTCGAGGCCAGGGAGGTGGGGACCGTCGCCCAGTCGCAGCTCATCGTGGGCCGCGACGGCGGAGGAAGCACGCTGCTCTGGGGACGCTCGGTCTGGGTCTTCGGGGATACCGTCAGCACCGTGCCGGACGCGGACGGGCAGACCTGGCACAACAACTCGTCCGCCTCCACGCCCGACCTCACCGCGGGCGGGGGCGTGGCATTGGCGGACTCGACGGACCCCGCTGGGGCACTCAGGTACTTTCTTGCTCCAACCGCGGACGAGGCCGCTTTCATTGCCGCCCATAGAGGAAACCCCTGCCAGCAGCAGCCCTGCGGCGCGCGCTTTGCGGCGTGGCCGGGTGCAGCCGTCTTCGATGAGGCGAGAAGCCGGGCGCTGATTCCCTACGCCCTGGTTTGGGCAGCCCCCGGAAACTTCAAATTCTACGGGGTCGGCCAGTCGTTCGCCCTCTGGAACGACTTCTCCTCGTCTCCGGAGCGACCTGTCGTGGCACCGGGTTCTGCACACCCCACGCTGCTGTTCGGCCAGAACGAGCCCGGCTTCGGCGGCGCGGCGACCGCAGTCGAAGGCGACGTCCTGTATGCCTTTGGCTGCGTGCGGGATGGGCTCACCTTCCATTGCCTGGTGGGCCAGGTTCCGCTGGAATCCGTCCTCGACCGGTCGGCATGGCGCTTCTGGGATGGCGTTCAATGGTCGACCTCCCTTCCCAACGCCCGGCCAGTGTTCGACGCCGCGTCCATCCTGTCGGTGCAGTACAACAGCTACCTTGGCCAGTGGACGGCCATCTACTCGGCCCCCTTGTCCAATGAAGTGCTGATCCGGACGGCGCCGGCACTCCTCGGCCCGTGGTCCGATGCCACTCGTGTCTTCACGGCGGACAGGCGGGGCTTCGGAGGCACCAGTTACGACGCCCAGGCGCACGCCGAGCTCGTTGAGGGTAATGGTCAGGTGCTTTACGTGAGCTATTCCCGGCCGAACGGGAATGGCCCTTTCGGCTCCGAGTTCGCCCTGGTCCGCGTCAGCCTGGGAAAACCGTAACGGACTGTCACCCACTCGCCACTGCAGCTGAAGGCCGGGGTTTCTCCGGTCGCGGACGCAGCTAGCTCTTCCCGCCGAGGAGGGAGAGGACGCATGCGACGCCTGAGACTTGCCGCACTGCTTGCAGCTTCACTGGCTGGAGGGTGCAGCAGCAGCACGTCGACGTACATCTGCTGCTACGACTGGAACGGCAATACAGGCTCTTGGAGTTGCCCAACCCAGGACGCCTACACGACATGCTGTGGCGCGACGCCGACGACGCAGCCGGGCTGCATTAACAGTCCCGGCACCTGCAGCACGGTGGCCCAAAGCGAATGCCCGCTCGGTTCCCTGAACCCACGTCCGTGAGGTGCTGGAACCAGTGGTACGTGGACCAGCGGGTCGCTCGAGGGTGTCCCCGGAGCTCCACACCGCCGAAGCGCTTGTGATTTCTGCTCGGCACGCGAGGCGGAAGGACCCCCCAAACGCTATCTAGCCCGTCTCCGTGAATAGGTTCACGCTTGGTCTCAGGAGTGACCGGAGCATTGCTCGAAAAGCGCCCAGGAACGCAGCACCGCGCGCACGTACCTCGGCGTCTCGCCATTCTCGGGCAGAGGCGAAAAGCGGCGCCGCGGCCGTGCGTTGTACGCCACCAGAGCCGAGATGAGGTCACCCTGGTAGTGCCGGAGGAGAACGGCCAGCAGGCGTGACCCTGCCAGGATGTTGTCGGCTGGGTTCCACAGGGCGTCCGGACTGACGCCGAGGCGCCTCGCGTTGGAAGGCAGCACCTGCATCAGCCCGACGGCGCCGGCCAACGAGACGGCCGACGGGTTGAAGCCGCTCTCCACGCGAATGACGGCCTGGACAAGCGCACTGGGCAGCGGCCAGATGGTGGCCACTTCCCGCACGCCCGCTTCGATGTCGACGGCGTAGGCAGCTGCAGCACGGCATTCCGGGCGTGGACGCGCAAGCCCAGCTGGGGCAGCGAGGAGGCACCCCATTACCACCATGGAGCGGCCAGGAACACGTCCAAGGCGTGCCGTCGAACACACGAACTCGGTCAGCACGGTACTCATCCTTAGAGAAACCACGCGTAGGAGATGGACAGCAACAGCGACGCCCCCAGTGTCGGGTCCGGCCCGATGAGCACCATGAAGCGCGGAATCAGCGAGATGCTCCAGTGGTCGGCGAACGCCCACTCCACCCCGAGGAGGGGCTGCAGGACGAAGTTGTTGGTGATGAAGCTGTCCAGGGGGAAGCTCACCGTCCCGTCGAAATGCACCCCGGTGTAGACGCGGTGACACCAACCGGCTTCCAGGCCGACCACCAGTTTCCAGACGGAGCCGGCCACGTAGCGAACGCCCCCGACGGCCCCGACAAAATAGAGCGTGTTCGTCACCGTCCCCGGGAAGGAGCCGTTGGGCGTAACGAGGGTCACGCCGTTGTGCGTGTAGCCGACGCTCGGCGCGAAGTAGCCGGCCACCGTGAACTCGAACGCATTGGTGAGGGCATAGCGGAGGCCAACCATCGTTTCGAAGCCGATGCCAACGGTGTTGCCCGTGCCGGAGGCGTATGGGGCCGGAAGGTTCAGCCCGGCGGCACCGGCGCCGATGTCGAGGCTCAACGCGCCGCGGTCAGCGTGTGCCGTCGCCGCGCTCAGCAGCGCCCCGACCGCCAAAAGCAAGCCGGTTGTTGAAGGGAAGGCCCTCCGGCGATTGCCGTGGCCTGTCGGTCTCTTCGACAGCCCAGCACTGTCTTCTCCACATCCTCGGCGCGCGGTGACGTGCACAAGCCTTCCCCGTCCGGTCCCGTTCAATAAGTCGCGTTCCCGGAGACATCGATGGAGCGCGGTGCTCCATCCCCGAGGTCAGACGTTGGCGTGAGGGGCGCGTAACTTTGGTACGTCCAGGTTCCCGAGAAGGACTCGCTCGCGGCACTCAGGACGTTGGTCCAGCGCAGCTGCGGGTACTGGTAAAGCATCCCGCGCTGACAGACCAGGGGCGGCGCGGTGCAGTTGCAGATGACCGTCCCCTGGCTTGCACCGCGTTGCCAGAAGTCCTGGATGAAGCGGTAAAAGCGCGAGACACCATCCGGATTACCGTCGGTGCCAAAGGAGTACGGCGGTAGCCCAAAGGAGCTCCAGGGGCGCCCGGCGTAGACGACGATGGCGCCCGCAGTACTGCCCTGCGCTGCCGGAACGACGACTCGGTCGCTATAGCCAGCGGGTGGGGTGCCCTCAGCTCCAAATTGCCAGGCCGAGAGCTGCCCAGTTGGGCTGGTGAACACGGCAGCGGGTGGGTTGCTATGACTCTGAGGATTGTGCGGGGCCTCGCAGGCGTAGGCCGTGCTGCCGAGCGCCGGCACGTAAGGCTGAGACTGTGCCGATTGCGGGTCGCAAGGCGGCCCGACATCGCAGAGGGATGTCACGTCCCAGACGACGCTGCCCGCCGTCCAGACCGAGTCGTCCCATTCTTCGGAGCCAGTTGTGACGTAACTCGGGACGGCAGGGCTGAAAGGCACGGCGACGGGGTAAGGGTTGTAGACGACAAACCGCGCCTGCCGCGCGATTTCCCCGCCATTGGCACCGGCAAACTTGCCTGGGTACGTGCCGTTGGCGAGGGCGAACGGGTAGATGGACCGCGCATCGCCGGCGTCTGGGTAGCCCGTGTCCTGCTCTACGTACAGGGGCGGCCCGATGATGTGAAAGATGAAAGGCACTAGCTCGTCGCGGCTCTCGAGTGTGTTTGTCGTCGAGTTGCCCGCCGCGTCCGTTGCGGTGATGGAGACGTTAAAAGTCATCGGGAGCTATTCGAGGCATAGGCGAGTCCTGGGATCGTCTCTATCAGCGAAGGGCAAGTAGTAGAAGACGGAGCCCGGCGGCATCTTCTGAGCGGCGATGAGTGAGCCCGCGGAGATGGCTCCCCCTTGAACGGCGATGCTGTACGTGACCGAAGCGATGGGAGCGTCGGTCGTTGCGTCGAACGGAATGCCGATTTGGATGAACGGGACGTTGTTTGCGTTGGGGTTCTCGAGGCTCGCTCCGGTCGGCTGGGCCGTTCCCCAAGAGAGCCTGACCGAGCTCTTCCACACGGCGGCTTCCGGACCCGGCCCGACAGCGCTTGGAAGGCTCGCTGGCCAGGTGAACTGCGCGGGGATGGCATTGCTCGCGAGTCGCATGGCCCGCTCGTCGAGGTAGCTCGGCACGCTGAAGTCCTGAACGATGGTGGGCGCGACCTGGTCCTGGAGGCACGGCAGGCGCAGGTGGTAGTCGCCGACCGGGAATTGCTCGCCCGAGTTATTGGCGTTGTCGACTGCCCAGATGTCGAAGTACGGATTCGCGCCCCCGGTCGGTAGATTTGCTAAAGCTCCAAAGATTTCCCCCGGCGTTGACTCCGACTAGTTCGGTTCCGTCGCCGGTCTTCGCGATGACTGTCCTTGACGCCCGTGGAATTCGGACCCCCCTCAGCGCTGACCGAGAAGCTGACAGTGTTTTGGTTGGTGTACGGCGGCGGTGCCGACACCACCGTGAGCTTCGGCGGTGTGACGTCGAAGGGCGTTCCGGGGGTTTTGAAGAGGTAGGTGTCCGCATCGGCACTGATGGCGCCCGTGACGGCGCCGACGTCGGGGATGGTGATGCTGCTGTTGTTGTTGCTGGACCGGACGTAGTTGGCGATGGCCGAGGCGAGCGCAAGGCGTACGGTCGACCCATCCAGTGCGGTGGCGGTCGGCCCGGTGGTGTGGAGAGCGCCGCCCGCTGGAAGCAGCAACTGATGGCCCCCCATGCCCAGCCCGTCGAAGATGCCGTCGGCCTCGAGGTCCTCGGCCAAGGCCGTCACCAGCGAGAGGGCGTTGACGGGACCTCCAGGAGAGATGGCGGCACGGCTGGAGATGGAGGCGGCAGACTCGGAAAGGCCGGCGAGCACCAATGCGGCGCGCTGCGCGGCCGTTAGCTGTGCCCCGTCACCGGCACCCAGGGCACTCGGGACGACAGTACGCCAATCGAGGTCCGTCGCGACGCCGGGCACGTTGCCGAAGTGGCCGCCCAGGTGTGTGAAGGCGTCGGTGACGGCCTTGGCCACCGGCTCGCCGAGATTCCGGACGTGGAAGCGCGCCAGCGAGTAGGCCAGGTGCGAGACGGGGGTGATGTTGGCCGTCGCGGGCTGCCCGGCCTGGTAACCGAGGACGATGCCGACGAAGTCGACGTTGACGGTGAGGCTGGGGCCCGGCACGCCAGCATCCGCGTCGACGAGGGCCTCCTCGAGGTAAGTCCCTCCGTTGACGACGAGAAGGACGTCCCCGGTGAAGGCGGGGAGGGAGAGGCCGAAGAAGCCAGTCGAGTCGGTGGTAGTGGTGGCGAGTTGTTCGCCACGCGACATGTCCGCGAGTAGCCGGTAAGCCGTGACGGTTCCACCGGAGATGGGGCCCTTCACGGCGTAGCCGGAGATGTCGAGCCCACCGTCCGGGTTGCCCGGCGGGACGCGGATAGGGGGCTCGCCACCACCGCACTGGGCGGCGAGCACCCCGGCGACGACTAGCGCGCCTGCGCCTCCAACCCGCCTCCAACTTCCCGCTCGCATGGGGCCCTCCCCCCATACCATTGGAGTCCTATAATGGTCTCAAATAGGTTCAACGTCAAGCGCCACGCGAGTACGGACTTGAGCAAAAGGCTGACCATCCAGCCACGGCGCTGTCGAGCGGCGGCAGTCACCGGCTCAACTAACGTTCAGGCCTTCCGGTCGGCCCCGGTGCGAGACGAGGCCCGCCCGTGCCGAATTCGGCCTGCGCAATCCGGTCGAGCCGAAGGGAGCGTCGTTCACCCCGGTCGAGCTCCTCACAGTGGAGCAGCGTCAACGAGCGCTCCATGGTGAGTCCTCGTACGAGAACCGTGCGTTCGGACGTGGTGCCATCCGCCGAGCGGTAGTGGATGCGCACGGGCCTGCGCTCGAACCAGGCGTCCTCGACCGCCTCCCGGACGCCAGCGGCCGCCGGGTGTGCAGGGATGCCTACAAAGGTGAGTTCCCGCATCAAGGTGAGGAGCTCGCGCTGGGCCGAAGCCGCCAGCGCGCCGCGCACCTTGTCGATGGCCGAACCCAGCGTCCGGGTGAAGGGGACCAGTCGCGCGTCGGTGGCCCAGCGGCCGAGGGCCGAGAGGAGGGCGGCCTCTCGTGCGGTGAAGTTCACCGGGGGAAGGGAGTAGGTACGGTCGAGCGCGTAGCCTCCGCCGCGGCCACGCTCGGCCGAGACGGGGAGCTCTGCCTCCCGGAGCGCGTCCAAGTCCCGGTAGACGGTCCGAACGGTGACGCCGAAGCGCTGCGCCAGCTCGGACGCAGTCACCCCCGTCCGGCGGGCGCGCAGATGCTCGGCGAGGGCAAAGAGACGGGCCTGGCGTCTCATTCACGAAGAAACCTGACACACACCTGACAGCACCTCAAGCGACTGTTGGCGTGCGCTCCAGGAAGAAGGCGGGGGCCATCCCGGTTCCCCCAAAGGAGTGCTTACGGAGACGACGCCATGGCCCATGCTCTCGACTGGTTTGAAATCCCCACCACTGACCTCGACCGTGCCATCCGCTTCTACGAGACGGTCCTCGGCGTGGCGTTGAAGCGTGAAGTCTTTGGCGGCGTACCAATGGCCAACTTTCCATTCGCCGACAAATCCACCGGAGGGGCGCTGGTGCAGGACACCCGGAGGAAGCCGTCGGGGGACGGAGCGCTCCTCTACTTGAATGCCCGCGGGCAGCTCGACGCCTGTGTCCAGCGCATCGCCAAGGCGGGCGGCGTCGTCATCTCCCCCAAGGTGGACATCGGCGAGCCCGGCTTCATCGCCATCTTTCGGGACACCGAGGGCAACGTGGTCGGACTGCACCAGGAACGCTAAGAACGCTGGCCCCCCGGGCGGGAGAGGGTCCGGCACCCTGGCCCAAGTGTTCCGCCCCAGAGTGGGCCGCGCACCCACCCGGAGACTCGCTGCCGGGGATGCAGCAGTCGGGCCTACACGACACTACGCGTGTCGGGCGCACGAACCGACACTTTCCTAATGCGCTGCAGCCTGCGGCTGTGCCAAAACTCAGACAGTCTTGCGTCCACTCGCTGTCGCGCTCGTTCTACTCCTGCGAGTTTCCAGCGCGCTGGCGCAGTCGGCGGGCGGTTACTCGGCCGGTCCTGGTCAGACGGCTCCGGTCTACAAGCCCGCTGCCACAGCGGATGGTGGGGTGGCCGAGGAGCCACCCTCCAAAGACGACACCGGGGCCGACTACGAAACGCGGGTCATCAGCTACGTCCCGTCGCCAGGATTCACGCAGGACAGAGAGTTCACCAATGCGCGGATGTGGGTGCTTGACCCTGGAAAGTACACGGTCGAGCAGTGGTGGACAGGGTACTTCGGCGCGCCCAAAGGGCGTCCGGGCCCATACCAGGACGACCAGTACTTCCAGACTGAGGTGGAGATAGGGCTCGTCCCGCACCTCCAGCTCGACATCTACCTCAACTACGAATTCAATCAGAACTCGACGGGAGGCTACGTGGTGGCCCAAGGCGGCCACACCGGCATCGCCGCCGAGCTGCGCGTCGCCCTCGGAAACTACTGGGGCCAAATCTGGGCAAACCCCACGCTGTATTTCGAGCTGAGCAGCCTCTACTACAACTCACCGAGGGCGGAGTTTCGCCTACTGCTCGGCGGAACGGTGTTCACCCCCAAGCTGCTTCTGGCGGTCAACCTCGGCGTCGAGCGCAACATCTTCTACGACCACACGAGCGGCATCGACTACGAGTTGAAGGCGGACTTCGGGCTCAACTACGAGTTGGTGAAGGACATTTTCCGGGTGGGGCTGGAAGCCGTGCTGGGCTTCGACAGCCACGGGACGAGCGAGCTGCACCCGGTGGCGCAGCTGGGCCCGAGCCTGCTGCTGACCGAGCCGAAGAAGCGCTTCAAACTGCTAGCAGCCGTCCTGTACGGCTTCGCCGCCTGGGACCAGCCCTGGCAGCCGACCATCATCCTCAGCTGCACTTTCTAAGACAGGCCTTGTCTCGGCCCTTCACTGGGCGACGATGGTGATGGTGCCCTGGCCCATCATCGAGAGGTGCACCGTACAGAAATACGGGATGACGGCGCTGGGCGTTGCGGTCGTGGGGATGATGATGGTGCGACTTTCGGGGCCAGCGAAGGGCCCGCTGTCGAATGTGACGCCGCTCACGGCGCCGGCGACGTAGTCACCCAGAGCGGCTTGGCTGGTGAGCGAATGCTGGATTGCCGCGTCGTTGTTCACGACGGTGATGGTCGTCCCCGGCTTCACCGACAGGTTGCTCGGACTGTAGGCGTAGTTGGAGATGGTGATGGTGTTCGGAGAGGAGCTGCCGCAGCTGCAGAACACGCCGGCGGCGGCCACCAGGACGAAAGTGCGGACGCTAGGGGACACAGCAAGCCTCTCTTTCGTTCGCAAAGGACACCAGGCGGACGAAAACGTTGCAGCGCCCGGCTCCTTCCCCCCAGCCCTTCAGGCTTGGGGGGCCGCGGCTGGCTCTCCCGCCGGCGACGCAGTGCGCACGCTGGCCAAGCCAGCCGACAGCGCCGCGGTGGCAGCGGTATGCACCGGTGTCGGGACGCCGAGCTCATGGCCCATCCGGGCCACCGCGCCCATCAGTGCTTCCAATTCTGTCGGGCCGCCGCGCTCGACGTCCACCAGGAAGCTGGGACGCATCTGCGCAGGAAGGCCCTGAATCATCGCCAGGGTGCGCGCCGCCTGGTCCTCCGGGAGCCCGACTCCTCGTGCTCGCGCGACGGAGACGGCCTCGCCCACGGCGGCGGCAATGAAATCGGCTCCCCGGCTTGCGGAGCGGACGGCGCCAATCGCCGAGCGCGCCAGGCCGCAGACGGTCGCAAGCGATGCGATGAAGACGAACTTCTGCCAGAGGTCGACCTCTACCTGGGCCGTCTCCCGCGCATCCACCCCGGCACCGCGTAGGGTGGCGACCAGTTGCTGGGCGCGTGGGCTGGTACCTCCGCCGAGCTCTCCGAGGACGATGGTTGCAAAGGCGCTCTTGCGTTGCACCACGCCGGCCGCCACCCGCTCCGCGCTAATCATCGTCAACCCGCCAAGCACCGCCTCACGTGGGACTCCCAAGGAAACCAGTTGCTCGGCGACGTCCACGCCGTTGAGGAGAGGGAGGATGGTGGCGCCGAGGCGTGCCGCGCTTCGTGCGGCCTCGGCGACGTCCCCGAGGGAGTAGCTCTTCACGGCAACAACGGCCAGGTCCACCCGCCCGAGGCCGTCAGCCCGGTCCGTGGCCGTGACGCCGACGGTGAAGCTCTCCTCGGGTGTGCGGACTTCCAGGCCGCGTCGGCGCAGCGCGTCTAGATTGGCGCCCCGCGCCCAGATGCGGACGTCGTGCCCAGCGCGCGCCAACATCCCGCCGTAGTAGCCGCCGACCCCGCCCGCACCCAGGATGGCGATGTCCATCACGGCACCCGCCTTTGCCCGAGGCGCATTCGCTTGGCCCGCACGTCGCTCGTCCGCATGCCCATGCCTCCGTGGGCTTAAGTGAAAACTGTAGTGACCGGCCCGGGCCAAGGCCACCGGAGTTCCGGCCGGGGGCGGGCACGCCCGGCCGCCCGCCCCGCCGCGCCGCCCCGGAAGGAACTCGACGCGCTCGCCGCAGAACACGGTGACCGCTGCCGACTTGGCCCTGCTCGGTTCAAGGCCCTCGCTGTTGGAGGAAGGCGGTACGGGCCAGAGTCCACGCCCACCCACCCCTTGGCGGTGGCATGCGCGTCCAGCAGGTGCCCGGGACGCTGCGCCTTCTTTGGAGGTAGCCTCCGCACGCGGGAGGGGGAGGCATGCCGGTGGACGGTCGACCGAAGGAGCCCTGGGGGCGTCGAGGACTCATCGCGACCGCACTGGCGTTAGTGGCAAGCGCCGGGTGTTGGGACCTGAGCATCCCGACCGTCCCGCCCAACCCCCCACCGCCGTCGTTGAACGTCCTGGCCCCCAAGGCGGGGGACACTATTTCACTGACCGGTGAAGTGTCGGTGCAGGCGGACTCGGTCTACGGCGTCAACAGCGTCACGCTTCTCTGCGGGCCGCTCGATGGCGGAGCACGCCAGGCCTATGCCTGGGGGTCGCCTCCCTTCGTCGCGCTGGTGGACTTCTCGGTCTGCCAGGGTCTGACGGTGCCCAATCCTGACGCCGGCAATCCCATCCTCCAACTAAGCGTCCAGGCCGTCAGCACCTCTGGCGCCGATGCGGGGGAGAACCTCCAGGTGTTTCTGGACGCGACGGGCCCCGCAATTTCCGTCGTCTACCCGCCCACCGCACAGCCCAAGTCCCCCTTCGTCGTGCTGGTGACGCCGACGGATCCGCAGCATCCATTGGGTTCCTTCCCTGTCGTCCTTTTGGCCGGAGCGCCGGCGGATCGAATCACGTCCATCCCAAACCCGGATGGAGGCCCGCCCACCTACGAGGCCTTCTTCAACAGCACGCCCGGCATCGGGATTGACAACTACGATGGTGGTCAGCCGGTTCCCATCGAGGTCCTGACGGACACCGACGATGTCGTGCGTCTCACCGTCGACGCGACGGGACTCAACGGGAACACCACGGCTGTCGACCTGAGCGTCGGTCTTTCGCGCTTGGTGTGGGACCGCTACATCCCGGGCCAACCCGCGGCCAGCAGTCCCATCAACTGGGCGGCGGAACCGGTGGCGTTCGGCAACGGACTGAACGGCGGCCTGGTGTTGCCGCTCGCCACCAGCGCCGGAGGGGGGGCCACCGCGCAGTGGATTCCCGGCGTCCTCGCCTCCGCCGACGGGACGTTTTACGGCTTCGACGTCACCACCATTGGAGGCCTGGATGGGGGGTATTTGGCGCGGGGGTTGAATGCGCAGGGCCAGACCCTCTTCTTCGACTTCACCGGGAAAAGTTCCAATCTGCTCCTCACGCCTCCACCGCCGGCTACGGGCCCGGTCGTTCAAGGGACGCTGGTGTTGGGGCTGCCCAGCCCGCCGCTGACCTCCGTGACGGGCGGGGACGGCGGGCCGGACCTCTTGTGTCTTCAGGACACGGCGCAGGTTTGCTCCGCGGCACCGCCCGAGGGCCTCATCTGCGTAACGCCGCAGCTGACGCTGGTCACCGCGCTGGCCACCGGCAAAGTCTTTGGGGGGCCGGATGCCGGCGTCGTGGCGGGCGCTGGAGGCTTCTACCTCTCCCCAAACGTCGCGGTGTGCGGAGCCAGCTGGAACCTGGTGGACCTCACGCAGGGGGCCATCAGCTTTGGTCCAGTCTTTGACCCCAACGGCATCCTGCGGGCCTGCGCAGTTTCGAATATTGCTAGGCTTCTCGCCGTCGGGGACGGAACCTTCGTGGTCCAGCTCGTCTCCGCGTGCGACGTCACAGGGCTGACCGAGTACCCCATCCTTCGCGTTGGTTCCGGCCCGGCCAATGGCCAGAGCAGCATTCTCGGCGCGTACACGGCGCCGCTCGGGACACCGCGGCTGTTGCAGCGCGAGGTGGTGGGGGTGCTGGCGGACGGCCGGGTCGTCACTCTGACCAACAACCCACCCAACACCACCTTTGAGCTCTGGTCGCTTTACCCGTCTTCGCTCAACGACGCAGGCGTCACCTCCATCGACATTCCCGACGTCACCTCGCCCATTGCCGGTTTGTACGACTCGGCGGATGCGACGGAGGATTCCGTGGTGGCCCGAAGCGTCTATTCGGGGGCCGACGGCACCTTCGCCGTGTTGCTGTCGGGTGCACCGTTGGGCGTCGGGGTGCTGGCCTTTGGCCCCGGTCTCAGCCCGTGGTGGCTGTACCTCTACCCGCGCGTCACCAGCACCGCGAACGCACGCCTCATCTCTGCCTCGACCGTGGGAGACGTCTACCTGGTCGACGAGTTCAACAACCGGGCTGCCTCGCTGCGCGTGAGGCCGCCGACCCAGGGCGGGGTCCAGGCGCCGAGCGGCCTCACGTACTCGACCAACCCGGCGGTGTACACCAAGGGCACGCCCATCGTGCTGAACGTGCCGAACTACACTGGCGGCGCCCCAACCGCCTATTCGGTGTCACCTGCGTTGCCGGCCGGCCTTAGCCTCAACACCACCACCGGCGACATCTCGGGAACGCCGACCGCCATCACCGCCACAGCGAGCTACAGCGTCACGGCGAGCAACTCCACGGGCAGCACCACAATCACCATCACCATCACCGTCAACGACGCGGCGCCAACCAGCCTCACCTACTCGACCAACCCGGCGGTGTACGCGCAAGGGACAGCCATCGCGGCGAATACCCCGACGTTTACCGGTGGAACCCCCACCGCCTACGCGGTGGCGCCGGCGCTCCCGGCAGGCCTGAGCCTCAGCCCCACCACCGGCATCATTTCCGGGACGCCCACCGCGGCAGCAACGACGGCAAGCTATACCGTGACGGCCAGCAACGCGGCAGGAAGCGTCACTGTCAGCCTCACCATCACCGTCAACGCCGCGGCGAGCGATGCGGGCTGTACCCTCTGCCTCACCGCCTCCCCAGTAAACGTTCAGGTGGTTCCGAATAACTTCGCCTTCGTCATCATTGGCGGCACTGCGCCGACCACCTTTTCGGGCACCGTTACGCTCGGCACCGCGGTCCTTCCCCCGAACGTCACCTTCGACCTCAACCCTCCCTACCCGCTCAACTTCACCAATGGGGTGTGCGCGAGTCCTGACTCGGTCGACATCACGGCGGCTTCGACTGCGGTTCCAGGGGCACCCGTGCCGGTCAGCATTAGTGGGGTCTCGACCGACGGCACCCTGACGGACACAGTGGTTTTCACGATTCAAGTGGTCGCCGTACCGCTCATCCTCATCTCGCCGACCACAGTGACCCTGGCCACCGGGGCTTCTCAGCAATTCACGGCAACTGTCGAGGGGGCAGGTTCCGTCCGTTGGTCGGTCTTGGAGTTCGGCACGGGGGGTACCATCAGCGCCACCGGGCTGTACACCGCGCCCTCTACCACCGGGACGTACCACGTCCGTGCAACGAGTAGCCTGGATAGCTTGGATTACGCTGAGGCCATTGTGACAGTCCAATAGCGGTGGCGTGGCGGTCGACCGACCTAGGGGCCGGGCCCAAGCTTCAGTGCAGCCTCAAAAAGCCTGGCGGACGAAGACGTCGATGCCAGCGCCGGCGTCCAGCAGGATGGCGTCCTCGCCAGGCGCCGAGGACGCCGGGGGAGGGGTGGTGAGGATGGTTTGGCCCGCCCCGCCCGCTAGCTGAGCGCCCACGCTCCCGCCCGTGGTGGCGTTGGCGAGAGCGGTGGCAGCGGCTCCTCGCACCACGGCGCCCCCGACGCCCTCCTGCCCTGGGGCCGTCCCGGCCAGGCGGCGGGTGGCCAACAGTCCGGGCTTGCCGTCCGCGACGTCCATGGCCACTCCGTCAAAGTGCACTTCTGCCCCGTCGGGAAGCCGGAGGCGCTGGAAAGTGACGAGGAACCGACCGCCCTGGGCTGTGCATTGCCCGTAGGCCAGCGTCCGGTTGGGGAGCACCACCTCCCCCTTGGCGACGTAGGGACGAACGAGGACGGCTTCCACGGCGCCCGAGCCACACAGCCGGCTGTCGAGGTTGCTGCGTAACTCCAGCCGCAGGTGGTCCCCGTAGCGGCCACCGAGTTTCCGCTCGCCGGCGACCGGGGGCTTCGCGTCCACCACCTCGACACCCTTCACCCAGGTGGGCTTGCCTTGACTCGACGGCGCCACCTTGCTGGGCAGGGTGGGACGCCGCGCGCCATAGGCGCGCTCGAGCTCGGCCTGGATGGCCTTCGCGTCACTCGGTGACGGGGCGCTGCTTGGTCCCCCGCCCAGATGGGGGGACGCCCTCTCGCCCGTGGACGGTGAAGGTGCAGGCGGGGAGGGGGGCAGCACCGAGGGGGCCGGCGCGGGCACCGCGGGGCCGACGGAGGCCTCGCCTGGAGTCGAGTGCTCTTCAGTCGCCGTCTCCTGGGCGAGGTCGTCCCGGTACCTTTCGAGCAAGCTTTTTGGCGCCGCGCGCGGGCGGTCCGCGAGGGACTTCGCGACAAAGGCTCCCCCCGCGAGGAGTGTCGCCCCGAGCAGGGTGAGGCCCAGCGCGCCCATTCGCCGCTTGGGCCGGGACTCGGGCTGTAGGTGCTCGGCCACCCTGCGCAGGGCGCTGTCGTTGAAAGCACTCAAGCGGGTGGGGGCCGTGCTGAGCGGGGCGGCTTCCGGGGGCACAAAGGGGGCGGGGTTCTCGCGCGTCGGCGGCCGGAAATCCGGTGGTGGTGGGGGCGGCGCGGCCTTTCCCGTCTGCAGCGCCTGGATGGCGCGGTCGGTGCCGCCAGTGCCGCCGGTGCCTTCTTCGGCGCGAGGCCGCTCGGCGGCGTCCGCCTCAGCTGGCATGGGCAGCCTCACTGGGGCGCTTCGCGCCAGGTCCCTCCGCTGAACGCCAAGCGGGACAGCGAAGGGTTCATCCCAGGAGGCCGGGGCCGCCAGGAGGGCGGCGTCGAGTTCATCCCGCAGCGCGGCCGCGTCGCAGACGCCGGCCTCGGGCGTCTTGGCGAGCAGGCGCATGGTGAGCGCGGAGAGCTCCTCCGGGACCGAAGGCCACAGGGCTCTCGGCGTGGGAGGCACATGCTCCATCACCTGGTGGTAGTAGTCGAACTCGGGCCACTCCACGTCGCTGCGCTGACGGAAGGGTGCCGTTCCGGTGAGCCTCTCGTACAGCATGAAGCCAAGAGCGTGCAGGTCGTCGTGCGCGCCGAAGCGGTAGGCGCGGGACTTCTCGCCCACCAGGTACCGGCAGACGCCCGGTGAGAGGTGCGTCGTGGTGCCGATGACGGTGCCGACACGCGTCAGGGTGTAGGCGGCCGGGGACCGGGCAATGCCGAGGTCGATGACGACCGGCGTCCCGTCCTCCCGCACCAGCACGTTGGGGTCCTTCAAGTCCCGGTGGTAGATGCCCGCGCGGTGCATGTAGTCGAGTGCGTCTGCGACGCGCTCGAAGACCCGGGCCAGCTGTCGTAGCGATGGCCGCCGGCGCTCGTGCCAGCGGTCGAGCGGCTCGCCCGGAACGAATTCGGTGATGAGATAGAGGTAGCCGCCTTTGTCCGGCCAGCGGCCACTGCCGACGATGGCCAGAATGTTGGGGTGGGTCAGGCTCATGAGGACGGCTGCCTCGCGGCGCGACCGTGCCTCCAGCTCTTCACGCTTGGCCGGGTCCATGGCCTCGGTGAGGCGCTCCCCCTGCACCTTGAGGGCGAAGACTTCCCGGCCCCGCTGGACCCGGTAGATTTCCCCCATCCCGCCGCCTCCGAGCTTGCCGAGCACGGTGTAGCCATCCACCACCGTCCCGGCCGGGAGGTTTCGGGGGTCGATGTCGTCGTACATGAAACCTTCCCTCCCTCAGCGCCCTCCAGGAGGCGCCTTAAAGCGAAAGGCCGTCGAGCCGTACGTGCCGGCTCCCATTCTTCTCGAGAAGCTGAAGACTCAAGCTGTTGCCACTGCCCTGGGGTGGCGTCTGAAAAGCCACTACCAATTTGCCCGTCTCATTGGGGGCGATGGCCGTGGTGTCCATCCGGAAGTTTGCCACCGGGACGTCGATGGACTGGCTGCCCCCCGTGACGGCGAGCTCCGGACGGTCGAGCACCCAGGCGCGCGAGGGGTCGCGGTTTTCCAGAGTGACCACTAGGTAGGTGTGCCCGAAAATTCGGTAGGCGGCTCGAACGTCGACCAGAAGACGCTCCTGCTTGTCGCGCCGGTGCAACTCGTGTCGTTCGAACACCTGCGGGCCCGACAGGTCCTGCTGCAGGACCAGGCTGGCCAGCTTCGCAATCCCCGCGCTACCCTGGTCGGCGCGGCATTCGTCGAGCTCGCTGCGCAGCTCCAGAAGCGATGCCTTGAGGACGGTGGCGGACTCAGGGGGCGCCTGCTGGACGAGAGCGACCGAGATGTCCACCCCGATGTCGGCCTCTCCGGACACGGTGGTCAGAAGGAGCGGCAGGATGGTGCCATCTGCGAGCGTGACGGTGAGCGTGGTCATCGCCCGCTGGCCCAGGTCCCGCTTCGGGATGAGGACGATGCTGCTTTCCGTCGCCTTCACCGGGAGGAAGGCGTTGGTGACGTCTGCCAGGATGACGCTTTCGGCCCGGAGCGGCTGGCGGAAACTGAGTGTCGTCGGCACTCCTGCGGCGACGTGCACCACCTGCACCTCGTTGAAGTTGGCGTCCGTCACCACCAGGCTCCGACGCTTCAAGGCCCGCTTGCCGCTGGTGACGACGGCGTCGGAGTCCTTCCGCGGCGCCGCCGGGGCCCCGGTGCCGGCGAGCACGATGAGCAGCGCAGCGGCGCCAAGGGTACTAGGGCGCATGGGCGGACGTCTCCGGGGCGCTGGCTGGGTCCAGCCTCTCGGACCGACTGGTGAACTGGCTGATGACCAGCCCATCCGGGTGGGCGGCGGTGCGTGGAACGACCAACTCGTAGAGGTCCACCTCGAGGCGGTCCACGGACACCAGGGCCCCTTCGCTGAGGCTTTCAGTCCTCCGGAGTAGCGCGGCCCGGAGGTGAACGGCTTCCTTCGTCCGCTCCACGAAGTCGACGTTCTCGAACGTAAGGGTGGCCCGGGTGTGGGTGGCCCGGACGGCTTCCAGCACCTTGGAAGCCGCGGCCTCGCGCGCCACCCGCTCGCGGAAGCCTACTGACAACATGCCGAGCGCCTCGGCAAAGGAGGAGGCGTAGCTCACCGAGTCGGTGGCAAAGAAGTGCTGAAGGAAATCCCGAGTAAAATGGAAGATGGTGACGTCGCTCGGCAGCTGACGCTGTTCCTCGAGGAAACGGACGAGCGCGTCGCCCGCCACGCTGCGGTTGAGGTAGGTGCTCCTGCCATCGGGCGCGATGAGCACGATGTCCGGCTCCTTACGGGCAAGCTTAAGCATGACCAGGCCCTCGAGCGCACACAGACAGAAAGCCAGGACGAGCGCCCAACTCTTCCACTGGGCTTGCCGCAGCATGGCCGCCCAGACCGCCGGCGGGCCGGCTCGCTCCGGTGCCACGGACGCGCGGACGACTGCGGTGCCCACTTCTGCCGCCCTGGGAAGTGGACTCACGGCAACGCCCCCGCGGCGGCCGCCCCGCCGGCGACGCGGAGGGCCGCGGCGGCCCCTTCACCGAGCAGGTTGCCCACGCCGCCGACCAGCGCGGAGGCAATTCTGGGCGTGGCGAAGGCCAGCACGCACAACAGCAGGGACGAGGCCACGGCCCCGAAGGTGGCGCCCGAGCCGGTGCTGGTGGCGCGGTTGAGGACGGAGGTGGAGAGGTGGAGGAGGATGGAGGAAACCACGGGCCAACAGGAGACGGTGGTGAGGCTTCGCAGCCACCGCCCCGGGGCATCCAGTCCCGGCACGTAGAAGGCAAGTGCCAGCGGGCCGATGGCGTAGAAGAAGCTGATGAGGATGCGGGAGAGCTCCGTGAAGACCCAGTGGACGGCTCCCGCCAGGAGGATGAGCAGGGAGATGCCCGCGTCGAAGAAGAGACCGCCCAGGCCAGACGGTTTGGTCTCGTCTGAAGTCCGTCCGTCGGGGCCGGGCGCCCCGGCGAAACTCTGCGCGACGGCGGACTTGTAGCGTTGCAGAGGTGCGCCAGCTTCCGGCGGCGCGAGGGTTTGCGCGAGCGCGGTGCACTGCTTCACCAGGGAGCCCGCGAGGAAGGTGTAAGTCTGCAGCAGTCCCAGGACCAGGAGCGTCCTCCACACGACGGCGAGGTAGCGCCTGGGCCGTCCCGGCCCCCGCAGCAACTCGACGACGAGGCCGAGGAGGAGGAGAAAGGCCAGCAGCCCGTGCGCGATGCCGAGCGTCCGCGCCGTGAGTTCGCCGACGGCCCCGCCACGGAGGTCGAGGGCGTCCCCGTCCGCAGCGAGGCCTAGCCCTGGCCAGCCGAGGATGGCGAGGACAAGACACGCCCGCGCCCTCACCGGCCGCCTCCGAGGAGGCTGACGCCGTCGGCCGATACGGCAAGGGTGGGCGTTCGCAGCCCGTTCCAGCCCTCCGTCACCACCGTCCGGCGTTCTTGGGCCTCACCGAGCGAGCGCTTGCGCTCGGCGGTTTGCAGGGCCAGGCGAACGGCCTGCAGACGGTTCGCTTCGGCGAGCTGCTCGTTGACGGCGTCGAGCTGGCTCTCCTGGCGTGCCGTCTGGGCCAGCCCACACACCGCTGCGTCCCCTCCGCTGGCGCACGCTGCGCTTCGACTCGCGGCAGAGACGGCTGCGCGCGAGCCCTCCTGCTGCTGGTGCGTGTCGGCAGCGGAGAGACCCCGCGCCACCTCGTAGTCACCGGCCTGCGTGTCGGGCTGCAGAGCAGGTCCGAAGGTGCCCCTGAGCGCGTTCTGCGCATCACTGGGCGTGAGGGCGTCATGGACCAGGCGGCAGGCGGAGGTGCCTGACGTGGCGTCGCTCGCGCACTGGTGGCTGACGCCGCGAAGCTCGCCGGTGGCCGGTGCCCACGGGGCGAGGCCACTCTTGAGCCGACTCCCGTCGGAGACGGGCAGCGTCCCGTGGCTAAGGCCGAAGTTGTCCGCTCCGAAGTCCGCCACCCGGGCGCTGGCAAAATGGGAAAAGAGAGTTTGGGCCTGGGTGGCGAACCCCACCATGCGCTGAGCCGACGTCACCCCTTGGCGCAACGCCCCGAGGGCCTGCGCGGCGGTGGAGATTTCCTGCGTGCCCTGGGAGACGAGCGTCCCGAGCAGCGAGAGGTCGGCGCCGAAGAGGTCTGCCGAGGCCTCGGGCGTGGCGAGCAGGACGGCCAAGCCACCGGCGACAACGGCGGTAAACAGAGACGGAGAGGGGCGTGGCGGGGCGAAGCGCATACGGACTCCTGTCGGGGGGCGTCACTGCGGAGCGGGTACAGAGGAGGCGCCTCTGGGGTAGCGGGCGGAGAGCTCCTGGAGGAGGGCGAACTCGTCGAGGTGCGGATTCTTCTGCCGGGCGCGTTCCAGAAGCCGCCGGTCCTCTCCGTGCGTGGTGAGCAACCAGTAGGCGAGTGGAGGGACGGCGTGGCGGACGGTGGCGTACCGCTCGCCGTAGACAAGGAGAAAGTCCGTGTACTGGAAGGGGACGCGCTCGAGCGCCCGGAACTGCCGGTAGACGCTGTCCGGCCAGTCGAAGGCGTCGCGCACCACCTCCCAGCCCGAGGAATGCCAGAGGAACACCTTCAGGAAGGAGTTGCCGATGATGGTGGCTGCGGCCCGCGAGCGCTGGAAGTCCTCGAATTTCTGACTGATGGCCCACATGGCCACCTCGAATTTCCGCATCTTGGCGTAGGCCTTCCCGAGGAAGGCATCGGCCGCCGCGCTGTCTCCCAGGTAGTCGTGCGCCTCGTCGATGGCGCACACCGTACGGTTTCGTCGTGCGGCGGCCCGGGCGGAGACGGTGCCCATGACGGCGGCCAACGCAATTCGCTTCAGCAGCGGGTCCTTGCCGATGGCTCCCATCTCGAAAGTGAGAAGACGCCCGTCGTAGCGAAGCTCGCTGGGACGGTTGAGGAAGCGGCCGTAGGTGCCGGTGCAGAACAGCTCGAGCCTGCGCACCAGCAGTGCCGCCAGCGCCCGGTCCTCCGCGTGCAGTGCCGCGTCGTCAGACAGCTGGCGAAGCGCGTGCTGGAAG
Source organism: uncultured delta proteobacterium (assembly GCA_963760425.1). Taxonomy (GTDB): domain Bacteria; phylum Myxococcota; class Myxococcia; order Myxococcales; family Myxococcaceae; genus JADGRA01. The sequence goes on from CAVXCY010000019.1 coordinate 143,909, forward strand.
TCGCCCATGACGGGACGCTCCTCGGGCCGCGCCCGGAAGCGCTCTTGGTAGCTGCGAGTGACGGCTTGGCCCACCAGGTTCTGCTGGGGGACGGTGAAGGAGGGCAGCTCCCGGTCCTCGACGCACACTTGCAGGAAGCCCACGACGTCCTGCACGAGGGCGCTGTCGAGCTGGGCGACGCCCGTCCTCGCCAGCTCCTCGCGGTCCAGCATGTCGCGGTAGCAGAGGAAGGGACAGAGCGGCGTATTGAGGGTCACCTCCACCAGGGTGCCCCCGAGCAGACGCGTCAGGCGGGACCAGCTCCCGCCGTTGTCGACGAGGATGACGTCCTTGCCGGCGATGTAGGCGTCGGTGGCGAGCGCGCCGGCGGTGAGAGACTTGCCCGCCCCGGTGTCCGCGCACATGAGGCCGTGGAAGGCATTCCCCAGGCTCGTGTCGAAGAGCCCGAACCGAAGCGTGGTGCCCAGGGGCGTGGTGAGCAGGCTGTCTGCGGTGGTGCCGCCGGCCCAGGGTTCGAATAGGGGAAGCAGGTCCGCAGCGTTGCGGGTGGTGCAGCCCTTGCGGCGCACCTGGTACGCGCCGGCACCAGGAAAGAGGGCGAAGTAGCAGGGAAGCTGGGCGGCGTGCTCCACCAAGAGTTCGCTGTTGCCGAGCCGGCGAAAGCCGTCGCGAGCTGCTTCGGTGCGCGCCTCGAGCTCATCCGGCGTCTGGGCGTCCAGGAGGAGGGTGACGGAGACATCCACCAGCTTCGAGGACAGGGAGTTGAGCTCCTGGAAGAGGGCCAGGATGGCGCCTTGTTTGTCCGCGTCCTCGACGGACCTCCGGGCATCCTCGCCACTCACCTGGTGGACCAGGCTGCGCAGGGCCGAGACGAGCTTGTGCTGCTGGTTGAGAAAGAACTTCGCCCGGGCCTGAGGACGGAGGCGCACCGCGACGGCCAGCGTGTAGCCAAAGGCATGGCCAGTGAGGGGGTGGGCGAGTGCCTGCAGCGGTTCGACGCAGAAGGGCCGCGTCCGTGCCTCCGGCAGCAGCTTGAGGGTGGCAACGCGGCGGAGGAGGCCGCCCTGGCGGAAATAGCCGTGCTCCTCGGAGATGGATTCGAAGCAGAGGGACTCGGCCTCGGTGTACTCGAGGACATGCCGTCCTTCTCGTCGTGCCAGCGCCTCCGTCCACAGGTTGTCCAGCAGCTCGATGGCGGGAGACGTCGCCCCGGGCTTGCGAGTGCGGCCGGGGTTGAGCAACTCGTAGTGCAGCTGCCAGACGTCCGCCGGCTCGAGCTCCCGGGAGTGGACGCCGGCCGCTGCCAGACGCGAGCGCAGCCGGTCCCGCAGGCCGCGCAAGGCCTGCAGGCGCGCGGCGTGGACACGCTGGGAAAGGCGGTCGGCATTCTTGAAGAGCAGCGGCGCGCCGAGCACGCCGCGGTCCAGCGGGCCATTACCCCCCGCGGAGGAGAAGAAGAGGCACAGCTCGCCCCGCCGCAGCTTCTGCTGCCGCAGCCAGCGCACCTTCGCCGTGACGTAGGCCCGCATGGCAGCTGTCGTTCCGCTGGCAACGCCGTCCTGGTAGGCGGCAAGGTCTACCTCGACGTCCTCCCGGACGCGGTACAGGAACAGCAGGCTCACCTCGTCGTCGAGGCCAGCGAGGAGCTCCCGAAGCGCCTCGCCTCGCTGGGCGCGCTCCTCATCCTTCAGAAAGCGCGTGTCGATGCCGTGAAGGCCAAGGCCGCCCACATAATCGAGCGCGGGCGTGACGAGGGCTGTGACGCCGTCCTCCCGCAGCGTTCGCCAGAGCGGGACGTGCTGAGCCAGGGAGGCCTCCTTCAAGGCTACCTCCTGCCCACGTCGAGGCTGCGGTAGGGCCCAAAGGGGAATTGGGGCGCAGCGCTGCGGGCGGCGGCGCTGACTTCTCCCTGAAAGCGGAGCCGCCGCAGCCGGAAGCTCAGCCAGTGCGCCCAATGCTGTGGGGGCCGGCCCCGGTTGAGAAGCGCGACTGCCGCATGGGTGGCAGCCGCAGCTAGAAGAAAGGACAGGGGCCGCAGCAGCATGAGCCACAGGTAGCTCGCTACCAGGACGACGAAGAAGTCCCCGGGGAAGTTGAGGCCGAGCAGCGTGGCCCGGGCATCGGCGTGCCGGTAAACGGGCGCATCCATCGCAGCGGCCCTCGGCAGTGTTTCAGCGGCTGAGCGCCCGGACTAAGTCCGGGAAGGTGTTGAAGAGGAACACCAGCATCACGACGATGCCTGCGGTGATGAGGGCTTCCTTGAGGAAGGGCTTGAAGAAGGTGGCAGCGGCGACACAGAGGAGCACCATGCCGGCACCCGCCCAGACGACGTAGGGGCGCGCGTAGGCGAAGAAGCCCTGTCCCATGGCCGCCGGGTCCACGCTTTGCGCAAAGGCCGAGGCAGCGCCGGCCAGGGCAGCCAGTGCGGCCAGACGAGCGCACTGGGCAGACCTAGGAGACGGGGGGTGGAAGAGTGGCGTCATGGCACAACCTCCTGTGGTTGGGGGGACAGGGCAGGCCCGACGCGCGCCGTCCCCGGGTGGCGGGGAGGCGCTGCATGCCGAGGGGGCGGCGGTGGAAGGCGCGGGGCGGGGACGCCCCAAGGGCGCCTCGAGGGCTAGCGAGGTCGGCGGCCCGTCAGGCCCCTGCGCCGGAACGCGTGCGGCGTGCCCCCGCCGGACGCACTCGGCCCAGCTGCAGGGACGGGCGCGTCGTGTGGCGGGAGCGGGCATAAAAGAAGGGTCAGGCCGGGTGGGTGCCTCAGCGCCGTCCGGACTTGGACGCGGTGGGCGACGGGGTGGAGGTGCGTGGCGGAGGCCGTTCCCTGCCCTCGGCGGCAAGGTCCTCGTAGCGCTTGTGCAGAAGCATCTGCAGGTAGTTGAGGATGTGCAGCTTCTGCGCTTCGGCGTCCTTCTTCAGCACGTCGACGACGTAGCTGGGCAGGCGGAACCACGTCCGTAGCTGAGAAATGACTTCGCGAACCGCCTCGGCGTTGTACGGGAAGCCGAGCTGGGGACGCAGCACTTCCTGGACGAAGTTGGCGTCCTCGGGCGGCACCTTCACGTTGAGCTGCCGCATCTCCTGGTCTGCCGGTAGGGGAGTCTTTGCCATCTGGTGCACAGCGCCCATGGATGCAACATGACACCCATTTGCGACCTATGTCAATGCTAGTTATATTCCGCATCGGATGCTGACCGTTCATTGGTCGGCCCTTCATGTATGCCACTCCTGGCCGACATGGAACGGCGGAAGCACGCCACTTGGCAGCCAAGGGGAAGTGGCACGCTGTCGTCAGCTGCCGAGCAAGACGCGAACCGCCTCCAAACGGGCGGCGTAGCCGGCGATGTCGCGGGCGCGGCCCCGGCGCAGCGCCGCCTCGGCGGCCACGGCCTCCAGCAACGCGGCGGTCACCTGCTCCAGGTCGTGGTCGCGCAGGACGCCCCGCAGGTCGACGCCCTCCAGGCGGTCGGCGGCGAATGTCAGCTGTCCGCCCTGGGTGCGCGCGGTGGCGCCGGTGAAGCGCACACCCAGAAACATGCCGTCCTCGAGGAGAAACAGGCCCTCGCCCGCCTCGGGGGGCGAAGTCCTGCTTCCCGGGAAGTGTCCAAACAGCAGGATTGCCCGGAGGTGGACGCGTTGTGGACGGCCGGGGGCGCCCACGTCCAGAAGGCGCAGCGGCCGGGCCAGCGCCGGAAGGACGGGCTGTACGCTTTGAAGCAAGGTGCCCAGCAGCGCCACCTCCGCCTTCCGCGCCCGCGACACGGCTTCCATCTGCAGCCGGTACGCGGCATCCAGCCGGGTGACTTCGGCAGAAAGGGTCTCGGGACCCGGCCGCAGCAGGGCCGGGTGGGGAGGTTGCTCGCGTGTCGGTCGACGGGAGGCGCTATCCGCCGTGCCGGGAAGCACCGGGCGGCTTCCTTTCAGGGCGCAGACGCTGGGCTGGGCGCCTCGGGCACGGCGAGTGAGGGTCGCTCGGGCCAGAGGCGCTTGTCCTCGGCGCGGTAGCGGCTCCAGCACCAGCGCTGGAGTAAGTCAAACCCCCCTGGGATGCGCCAGCCTGGGTCGGCAGCGCTCCCGACGAGGAGCGAAATCCACGGGGTGAAGAGGCTACGGCCTAGCTCGGCGTCGCCGGGACTCCGGATGAATTGCGTGGCGAACTTCTCCACGCGAACCAGGAAGGGGCCGAGGCGCTCTCGGAGTTTCCGCTCGCTGAGGCCCTCGCGGAGGTCCTTCATCTCGGTGCGGAAGGGGCGCCGTTCCTCGGTCTCCCGCTCAAACTCCTCAAGCTCGCGCCGCAGCTCGGCCAGGCTGGGCGGCCGGAGCGCGCCGGTGTCGGCGCCTTCGGCCCGCTTCTGCTTCCTTGGGGGATGCGTCATGGCAGCCGGCTCCTCGTACGAAGGTCCGGGACCGCCCGCTCGGTCGTCGACGCGCGGCCCGCGGGCGCTCCCAGGGGTGCGACTACCCCTCGAGCTCGGCGACGGCTGGCCGGTCCCGGTCGGGGAGCAAGAGGACGCGGCCGTTGGTGGGCAGCGCATCGAAGAGGACGCTGAAGCCTCCGTGGTCGAGCGGAAAGGCCACGCCGATGCGCGTGTAGTAGTCCTTTTCATTGACGGTCTTGACGGCCAACACATCGAGCTTCTGCTTGTTCGCGTTCATGGCGGGCGCTCCTTGCTTGGGTGTTGTGGGGAAGAACGTCGATTCACAGAAGACCTCAAGTAGCTAGTAAATAAATACAAAACATAGTTCACTTGAGTCTGTCAAGCCGCCTTCCCGCGCGGCGCGGGGCTTTCGCAAACGGGCCGTGTGGCGTGGACGCGCGCCTGCTGCGGGGCGACCTGTGTCCAGCACAGGCCATTTCGCGCCGCGTCGCGCGCAATCCCCGGACGTGGGTCAATCGCGACTCAAACGTTGCGCGCGGTGTCGAAGGGTTTGCTGCTTGCTCCTTCGTGTATGCCCGTGTGAGGGTTCCGCACCCACATCAGCCCCGAGGGGGAGGCAAACATGGTGACTGCACTCGTCGCACTCTTATTGGCCGCAACTCCGGACCCGAAGCAAATACCGGCAGCGCTGTTGAAGGGCACCCAGCCGCACTCAGGCACCCACGGCGACGCCGCCATGGCAGGCCACAAGGGCTACGGCGGCAAGGGCGGCGGCGGCGGAAGCAACAGTGGTGTGCCCGGCATCGACTCGCTCAAGAATTGGACCGGGCAGTTCACCGCGCCCGGGTACGACTACCTCGGCAACCCGCAGAGCGTCTGGCCGTACGCCATCGTGGGCCACGCTCCGGAACGGGGGGGAACCACCACCCTGCATGCGCCCATCATCCCCGTCATCGTCGACCTCCTGGACGCGGATGGCACGGTTGCTGTCCGTTATGGCCACAAGCTCACCTTCGACCCGCGGCCCCTCGTCAAGCCGGTCCTGCAGTCCCCCCTCTTCGAGAAATGGCCCTTCACGACGGGCCGCACGCAGTACACCGACGCCATTCAACGCGACGAGTTCCTGAGTCGCGTCGGGGGGGGCGACCAGGGCGCGAGCGAGGACTGTGACACAGGCAGCGGCTGGCACACGCTGCTCAACCCTGACGTGCAGCAAGTACGGCGGATGCAGATTCCGTACGGCTATTGGTACTTCGGCATCAACCCGGATGGTTCACCGCTCTTTGCAATCGTCGACGCCAACGTCTTCGGCAATCTGCTGTTCCCGCCCACCTACCCGGTCGACAACTCCACCGTCATCGGAGCTGCTGAGCTCGCCGGGGACATGACCACCAAGGACGTCACGACGCTCCTCTTCAACAACGTCTACCTGTACGAGGGGACCATCGCTAACTGCTGTGTCCTCGGCTTCCACTCCTATGACTACGAGCCCGGCACCCCAGCCAACGGCAACCTGCCTCGCCTCTACGTCATGAATTACTCGAGCTGGATTGCCAACGGCCTCTTCAGCGGTGGCTTCCAGGACGTCACCGCCCTCAGTCACGAGCTGTCCGAGCTCTTCAATGACCCCTTCATCGACAACGCAACGCCCTGGTACCTGTCACCCTCCGGCCTGTGCCAGAACAACCTCGAGACGGGGGATGCCATCGAGGGGCTGAACACGACGCCGACCTTCTCCATCCAGAAGCACGGCATGACGTACCACCCGCAGAACGAGGCCGTGTTCCAGTGGTTTGCCTTCGAGTCGCCGGCGAGCGCCTTCAATGGGTCCTATAGCTTCCCGGACGAGTCGACGCTGACGACGCTGTCGCCGCCGAATCTGCTTCCCGGCTGCGTCCCGGCCCCCTAGCCAGCAAGCTGACCAGCCCTTGAAAACGGGGAGCGGCGCCGACACTGGACGCCGCTCCTTTTTTTCCCCCGTTGAAGGCCGAGGGAGCTAGCGCCGGCCCCCCCCCAGCGGCCCTCTGTCCTTGCGGCGGGCGAGGGGCTCAGGTGGACGGTTCGCTCGCCGAGGGAGGCAGAGAACTCGGCGGCAGCACCGCATCCGCCAGCCGCGTTCCCAGGGCCACCGGAAGCACCAGCAGCACGGCCAGGCTGGCCACCAGTTCTCCAATGACGGCGGCCCAGCCGAAGCTGCGCAGCGCGCCCGACTTCGCCAGCACCAGCGAGAAGTAGCCGATGACGGTGGTGAGCGAGCAGAGGAGGATGGCGCCGCCCATGCGGATGCAAGCTCCCCGGGCGTCGACGCGCAGCGCGCTCATCGCCCCGAGGAGGTTCACCACGTAGTCCGTTCCGACGCCGATGGTGATGGGGAGTGCGGCGAAGTTGAGAAGGTTGACCTTGATGCCCAGGGCCAGCACCACCGCCTGCGAGCAGAAGGCAGCTAGCAGCATGGTGAGCAGGCTGACCAGCGCCCGGCCGGGGCGGCGCGCGAAGATGCTGAGCAGCAGCACGCACACCAGCGCCGCCACCACCAGCACCACGTGCAGCGCCTGGTCGCGCACCAGCTGGAGGATATCCGCCATGAAGAGGAAGCTGCCGCCCACGATGACGTCCGGCGGCAGATGGGCCGAGCGCACCACCTCGGCGAAGCGCGACAGGTTGTGCCCGTCGTTGTAGTCCACGTGGATGGAGGGGTAGACCAGGACCACTCGGTCCACCCGGCCGGACACCTCGCGGAAGGCACCCACCAGGCGCTCCGGCACCTCGGCCAGCGCGATGGGAACGAGGGACTCTGGGGCAAACCAGGCCCGGACGTTGGGGCGCAGGCGCTCGGGAATGTCGCGGTCCGGGATGCGCCGCACCTTCGCGGCGATTCGCGACAATTCCTTCAGGCGGGTCTGTTGGCTGGCCAGCGCCGGGATAAATTTCTCGATGGTGTCCACCGTCTGGATGGCGCCCGGGTCCCTCTCGGCAAAGGCGCGGCGCAGGGTGGCGGCCGCCGGCTCCCGGTGGGCCGGGTCCTCCGCCAGCGCCAGCACCGGGTTCAGCCAGACGCCGAACACCTCATTCATCCTCGCGTCCCAGGAGGCGCTGCCCACCTTCAGTGACTCCTGGTTGCGCATGACGCGCAGGTCCATCTCATAGACACCCGAGCGCAGCGCCTGGCCCACGCCCAGCCCCGTCCACAACAGCAGGGTGGCCAGGAAGACCACTGCCAGTCCGGAGGAGAGCCAGCCCCGGGAGAAGAAGGCGCGCAGCAGCTGCTGCACCGCGGTGGAGGGCCGCGCGCGGCGCGGGGGCCGTAGCAGCGCGACGAAGATGGGCGTGGCGAGGTAGGTGAAGACCCAGACGGTGGCCATCCCCAGACCGCCGAGGATTCCAAACTGGGAAAAACCGCGGAAGTCCGAGGCGGCCAGCCCGCCGTAGGCGGCCGAGGCGGCCAGGGCGGCGCCCAACGTGCCCGGCAGCGCCTGTCGGGCGGCGACCTGTAGGGCCTGCTGCATACTGAGTTCCTTCGGTTCGGCGCGGTAGTAGGCCAAGAAAAGCAGCGGGTAGTTGATGCCGTTGCCGGCGATGATGGTGCCGAGGAAGGCGGTGTTGGAGTTGAGCCCGCCGACGGTGAGGCGCCCGAGCGCGAAGGAGAAGAGAAGCCCGGGGACGAGCACCAGCACCACCGTCAACACGGCCTGCAGCGAACGGAAGTAGAGAGAGATGCATCCGCCCACCAGCACCACCACGAAGAGGCTGGAGATGGACAGGTCGGCGAGGATGGCGGCGTGCTCCTCGACGAGGTTTGGCACCTCCCCGTTGAAGGACACCTGGACGGCCGGGTAGCGCGGGGCGAGGGCTGCCACCTCTCTCTGGACGCCGGCCATCAATCGCGCCGAGGGGTCGAGGTCGACCTCGGACCCCTCGAGCCAGATAATCGCCACCACCAGCGTCCCGTCCGGCGTCTCGAGGAAGCCCCTGGGGAAGCGGTCTTCGGAGGCGAGGGCCTGGTCGAACTCCTCCTCCAGTGCCGTCCAGTCCACCGCTGCCGGGCGCTCGTCCTCGCCCAGGTCCAGCTGCAGGGGGTTACGTCGCTGCGTCTCGGCGCGCACCGCCTCGTCGGAGCGCTTCACCAGACGTTCGAAGTCGGCCTGGGGAATCAGAAGCGGCGCCCGCCGCGTCAGCCAGGCCCGCTCCAGCTTGACGTTTCCCTCGATGGTCTTCACCTGCGGCAGCTTCGCCGCCTGCAGTCGCTCGGTGAGGTCCGAGATGAAGCGCTCGTTGGCCGCGCGGTCCGGCGACTGAGCGATGATGGCGAGGTGGGACTTGCCGCCCACCAGCGCGTGCAGCGTGTTGAGCGCGCGCACCGACGGTGCCGTCGCCGGCAGCAACTCCTGAAGCCCTGCCTCGATGTGGCTGAAGAAGGCGATGCTGAGGAGCAGGGCCGGAAGACACCCCAGCCCCAGCAGGAGGGCGGCCAGACCGGGGCGGGTGCACACCAGCTGGACGTAGCGCCCGTACGCCTCCGAGAGGCGGACCCCGACTCCCGACCGAGGCTTGCCGGACAGCTGAGCCATGGCTTTAGGCGGCGACCAACGCCAGCAGCGCCGCATGCAAGCGGCCGTTGGTGGCAACCGTGTCCCGGCCGAACAGGTTGTGGGGGCTGCCTTGGCTGCTGCTTACCCGTCCACCGGCCTCCTCGACAAGCAGGGCCCCGGCGGCAGTGTCCCAGGCGTGCAGGCCCCGCTCGAAGTAGGCGTCGAAGCGCCCGCAGGCGACGTCGCACAAGTCCAGCGCGGCGCACCCGTCCGAACGCACCGCCTCCACCGCCCCCAGCACCTGCGCCAGCCGCTCCAGCTGCGCCCGGTCCGCGCCGCGGCCCGAATAGGTGAGGGCGCTGGCCACCATGGCCCGCTCCAGCGTCCCGGTTGCTGACACGTGGATGGGGGTGCCATTCCGTGTCGCCCCGCGTCCCTTCTCGGCCAGGAAGAGTTCGTTCGCCCGGGCGCTGAAGACGGCCCCCAGCACGACGTCGCCGTCCACCGCCAGGGCGAGTGAAATGCACGAGCGCGCGTAGCCGTGCGCGTAATTCTTCGTCCCATCCAGCGGGTCGACAATCCACAGGTGGCTTGCCCCGACGGGCCCGGCGCTGCCTTCCTCGCCGAGGACTTCGTGGCCCGGGTGTCGCTGGTGCACCAGCTCGACGACGTAACGCTCGCAGGCCCCGTCCACGTCGGTGGTGATGTCGGCCGGCCCCTTGCGCTCGACGCTGGCGGTGCCGAAGCGCTCGAGCTGGATTTGGCCCGCGCCGCGCACAGCGAGAAGAGCGGTCTCCTTCCAGGAGGAACGCTCCGCATCGCCGAGGGGCCTCATGGCGGCCCGAGCTCCAGCGCCGGTGGCGCTACCCGGCGCTCCGCCGGCACAGCAAACGTCACCAGGGCGCAGACCAAGGCCAGGGCCAGCTGCGAGCCGTGGATGAGGAGGGCGAGGGCGGCGGCGCTGGCCGCCGTCAGCCCCAGCGCCGCCGCCCCCAGCACCAGCGTGGCTTCGGTGCCCCCGAGCTGCGCCGGGATGAAGTCCCCCAGCGCGCTGCCCAGCGTGAGCATCCCCCGGGCCACCAGCGTCGTTCCGGGGGAGGATGGGTGGTGGATGGCCGCCAGGGCCACCCCACACTGCACGACAATGACGGCCCGGGCGGCCAACTCCCACAGCCACGACAGCAGGAGGTTTTTCCGCGAGGCACCGGCGATGGCGTCAAATTGTAGCCCGAAGGCCCGCCCGCGCTTCGACAGGCCCCCGAGGAAGCGCCCCGGGCGTCCGCGATGCCGGACGACGAGGATGCCGGCGCCCAGCACGGCCGCCGCCACGGCATTGGCGAAGATGAGGGCGCTGATGCCCCCGATGCCCAAAAGTGTCAGGGCCGCCCCGGCGGCCAGGGTGGACAGCAGCGCATTGGCCAGCAGCGTCACCCCTTGAATCTGCACCGCGGCCACCGCGGCGCGGGCCCCGCCGACCGAGCGTCCGAGGAGGACGGCGCGGGCGGCCTCGGCGGCGGCCCGGCCCACGGGAAGCACGGCGCCCAGGGCGTACCCCAGGGCACCGGCCCGCAGCCACTGGCGGAAGGTGACGCGGGAAGCGTCCTCTCCGTAGAGGGCGCGCAGCGCCAGCACGCTGAAGCAGAGGAAGAGGCCTTCCAGCGCCGCCACCAGCGGGACGGCGTGCAGGCTTTCGCCGAGTCCGGTGAGGACGGCCTGGGCCCCCGCGCCCCACACGGCAAGGGCCAGGACGCCGGCGCCCAGCACGGCCATGGCCAGGCGCACCAGGGGCTGTGCGAGGAGCTCTCGGGGCGAGGGGAACTTCACCCGCCTGCCGCTTTCGCCGGCCCCAGCACCTCGCCCAGCCGCATCCACACCCGGGCGAAGGCCTCGGCGTAGGCCTCCACCAGCGCCCGTGGCTGTGGGGCGATGGGGTACGTCTGAGAGAAGAGACACAAGGAACGCTCGAGGATGCGCGTCGTCTCCGGGTACTGGGAAAGCGAGTAGCTGACGGGCCGTTCACCGCGGGCGGTGCGCGCGGCCCGCTGTGCCTCCAGCTTCTGGAAAAGTGTCTGTCCGGGGACGGGGCGAGTTTGCCACAGCACCACCTCGCAGCCCTCGGCCCGCAGCGCCCGCACCATGGCGTCGCGTACCGCCGAGGGTGCGGCCTTGAGGCCCAAGGCCCGGGCGTCCAGCTGGACGCGGTACTTGTGAAAGGCCGGCACGCAGTCGGGCGGCACCTCGGGCGGGGTGACGCCAGGCAGCTCGCGCAGCCGCCTGCCTAGCAACTCCGCATTGGCGAGGGCGTTCTCGTTCCACTGCGCCAGGCGCTTGAGTTGCGAGCGGGCCAGGGCGGCCGACATCTCGTTGATGCGGTAATTCCAGCCGAGGCTGGCCGAGTCGTAGGCGCGGTTGCCGTCGAGGGGGTGGGTGATGTCGTAGCTAGCCTCGTCCTCTGGCCGGCTGTCCTCGCCAAACATCCGCGCTTGCAGCGCGCGGCGGTAGAGCGCGTCGTCATCGGTAAGAAGCAGGCCGCCCTCGCCGCAGGCCATGCTTTTGGAGGACTGCAGGCTGAAGCACCCAGCTGCGCCCAGCGTGCCCACCGTGCGTCCGCGGTAACGGGCGCCATGCGCCTGGGCCGCGTCCTCGATGAGAACCAAACCATGGCGGGTGGCAAAGTCGGCGATGGGCTGCAGCTGGCAAGGCACGCCGTGCAGGTGCACCGGCACCACCGCCTTGGTGCGAGGCGTGAGGGCGCCCTCCAAGAGGGCCGGGTCCATGCCGAACGTCTGCGGCTCCACGTCGACGAAGACGGGCACAGCGCCCTGGTGCATGACGGCCAGCGCGGTGGCGACGAAGGTGAAGGCCGGGACGAGAACTTCATCCCCCGGGCCCACGCCGGCGGCAGCCAGGGCGATGTGCAGCGCCGCCGTGCCGCTGTTGACGGCGACGCAGTGCTTGGAACCGGCGAAGGCGGCGAACTCGCGCTCCAGGGCGCGGACCTCGGGAGCGAATTGCCCGGAGAGGATGCCCCGGTCCAGGACGCCCAGCACGGCCTGGCGGTCCTCGGGTTGAAGGACGGGCCAGCGCAGGTGGGCGCTGGCCGGCACGGCGGCGCTTCCGCCGTGAATGGCAAGAGGCTGGGTCACCGTGACTCCGCGCGAGGCAAGGTCGCGCCGTGCGGCAGGCACCGACGCCACCGCACCCTAGACTGCTGCGCGCGGACGGCGGGTCAGCTTCTCGACCCACTCCTGCAGCATGGCCTGTTGCTTGAAGAGGTCATTGACCGCCCGCTCGCCCTCGGTGTGGTAGGGCGCCTTGAAGAAGAGCGAGAGCTGGTGCTGGATGCCGCGCTCGCCGGCGCGGTGGGCGACGTCCACCAGGCGCACCAGGTCGACCACCAGCGGCGCGGCGAGGATGGAGTCCTTGCAGAGGAAGTTGATTTTCAGCTGCATCTTCTGGCCCAGAAAACCGACCAGGTCGATGTTGTCCCAGGCTTCCTTCTCGTCGCCACGGGGCCGGTAGTAGTTGATGTGGACCTGGTGGTCGCTCACCTCGTAGCCGAGGATTTCATCGAGGACGGAGAGCTTGCTTGCCACCTTGGTCTTGTTGCTCTCCGGATCGTCGAGCACCTTGCCGTCGTTGTTGCCGAGGATGTTAGCGCTGAACCAGCCCTCCACCATGAGCTCTCGCACCCGGAAGGCCGGGGCCAGGGCCGTCTTGAGGAAGGTCTGACCGGTCTTGCCGTCCTCGCCGGCGATGGGGATGCCGGAGTTCTGGGCCAGCGTCTCGAGCGCCGGGACCTTGGTCAGGCTGGGCGTGAAGTTGACGTGCGGCGCCCCCAGCTTGCAGGCCAGGTAGAGGAACTTCATCGCCGGAGAAATCCGCTCGTCGCTGCGGTTGAGGCCCGCCTCGAAGGCGGCGACGCTGCGGTGCACCTCGGAGGCCTCGGCGTACTTCTCGGTGGAGGTGAGGTTGACGATGACCACCCGCTCGAGCTTGTGGGCCTGCTTGAAGTCCTTGACGTCCCGGGCCAGGAACTCGAGTTCCTCGCGCTGGTTGCGCGCCGCGACGACGTGGCTGCCGGAGGCCGACTTGAGGAACTTGGAGGACACCACGCCCGGCCAGGGCTTGATGGCGCGCAGCTCCGGCTCGACCTGCCGAAGGAGGTTCTCCGGGACGATGCGCTCGCGCATCGCCGCCTCGAAGAGGTCATCTCCGCGGAGGTCCCAGCCACCGAACACCAGGCTGTCCAGCGGCGCGCAAGAGAGCCGCTTGCCGAGCTCGGTCTCGGTGACCATTCCGACCTTCGGAGCCAGGCCGCGCTTCATCAACGCGACACCAGCGATTACCGTGCTGGCCACGGCTCCACCTGCACCCACGATGCAAACGCCCAACCGACTCATGAGAACCCCTGCGATGACGTTACCGGTCTCGCGTACTTCGCGAGCACGTCGCGCTTCATGTCATCAACAACGCGCGGGAACTTTTGCTGCGCACTGCTACGGCCAATCTCTTCCATGAAACGCTTGGAACCCCCGGGGGCCACGGCAAACAGGGCCGGAGCCAGGATGGCCACGTCCTGTGTACGGTGCTCCCGGTACACACGGTTTTGCGCACACAGACTCTCGTCGAAGGCGCGGGCGAACCGGCGGGGGTCGGCCGGCGCCTGCTCAAACTCCACGAAGAGCTGGTAGCGGCCCTTGCCACTGCCGTCGACACCCACCTCGGCGGCGGCGGAGAACTCGACCACGGAGCAGGCACAGGCCCGGACGGCAGCGTCCATGGCCCGCTCGATTTCGACGAAGGAGGTCAGCTCCTGGGTGAGCGAAAGCACGCCCGAGGTGCGTCCGACGAATTCCATGCGATGCGGGAAGACGCTCTGGAAGCGCACCAGGTCGCCGATGTAGTAGCCAAACAGGCCCGAGGCGGTGGTGACGGCGATGGAGTACTCGACGTCCTCCTCCACCTCCCACAGGGCGAAGCGGCGGGCGTTGGGCTTGGCGTGGTCAGCCGCTGGGACGAACTCGAAGAAGACGCCTCGGTCGGGAAGCATGAGCAGCCCGTCCCGGCCCAGGCGGTCGGTGACGGCGAAAATCCCACCCTCGGTGGCGTTGTAGTTGTCCATCAGGACCACGGGCCGCCCGACGCGCTTGTCGATGACGCGGCGGTAGGCTTCGGCGTTGACACCGCCACCGAAGAGGACGGACAGGTTCGGCCAGAGCTCGGCAATGGTGCGCACCGGGCGCCCCCGTGCTTCGGCGGCGGCCAGCACCTTGTCGAAAAACACCGAGAACCAACAGGTCGTCCCGGAGACCGCCCGGACGTCGTAGTCCAGGTAGGCCGCTGCCATCTTTTGCAGCTTCTCGTCGTAATTCGGGATGTCGCGGAGTTCCGCTGTCGGCAGAAGCGCGTTGCGGACGGGCCAGGGGACGTGCCGCTGCATCAGGCCCGGGTTGTTGGTCCCGTGCACTTCACCTTCCGTCTTGAGGGTGGACGGGGGAAAGAGGCCCAGGCTGTAGCCGCCGAGAAACCGCCCATTGCCCACCTGGGTGATGTAGCGAGCGACGACGTCGAATCCGGCTTTCTGCTGCCAGCGGATTTGCTCCTCGGAGATGGGGAGGTGCTTGTTCTGCGCCAGGGTGCTGGAACTGCCGGACGACTGGCCGAAGTACTGAATCAGGCCTGGCCACAGCACGTCGCGCTCGCCCTGCCGCATCCGTTCCAGGTACGGCTCAAAGGCGGCGTACGTCCGGAGCGGAACGCGCTCGCGGAAGTCCTCATAGGACGTGACCTCGCCGAGGCGGTGGCCCTGGCCAAACTCGGTGTCCCGGGCGGTCTCGCAGTTGCGACGCAGGGTCGCAGCCTGGACGTCCCGCAGGCGCTCCGGGTCGCTGACGATTCGATTCCAACGTAGGACGCGCGCCGTCGCCGCGGTCCAAGCCATTGGGCCGATGGCGGCTGCGCCAAAAGGGGTCTTCATGGAAAGGGGGGGCTCAAAGGGACCGGTCCCTACCATCTATAAGATGGCAGCGGCAACTAGAAGCTTTGGGGCCCGGCTGGGTGCGCCGGAAGACCTCCTTAAGGGCGGGGCCATGCTATAGGGGGCCCGCGTCACGCACGCAAGCTTCTCGTTCTGGGGCGAGGCGCGCGTTAGAGATTGCGAGTCGCTCGCAAAGGGCACTCCAGGAGCTGAGACCCCGTGTCGCAGTCGGAAACTCCCCGCTCCGAGCGGGCCGCGCGAGAGTTACTCCAAGCCCCGGCGGGGGAACTCGCCCAGTTGTCGCCGCGGGACCTGCATCCCCTGGACCCGGCCCCGCCCACGCCATTGGAAGCGCTCCCCGGGCTTCTGGCGCGGGCCCGGTTCGCCCAGGAGCCCTGGCGCCACAAGCGCTTCGCCGAGCGGCTGCAGCCGCTGCTGGCCGCCGCCCGCGAGCTCCTCCAGCACCGGCAACAGGGGATGGCCATCGTCGAGGAGGAGATGGGGAAGGTGGAGGCCGAGGCACTCTTCAATGAGACGCTCGGTCCCCTGGACGCGGTGAAGGGCTGGGCCGGCGTCGTGCGACCGGCACTCCAGCGACAGAAGGTGCGCCTGAACCCGATGAGCTTTCCGGGGAAGCGGGCCTACGTCGACGTCGTCCCCCGGGGCGTCGTCGCCATCATCGCCCCTTGGAATTACCCGGTGGCAGGCCTGTACCGTTCCGTCTTCCCGGCGCTGATGACGGGCAATGCCGTCATGCTCAAGCCGAGCGAGTACACCCCGCGGTCGAGCAGCTGGTTCGCGCAGATTCTGGCCTCGCACCTGCCGGCCGGCCTGGTGCAGGTGGCGCTCGGCCCGGGCGAGGTGGGGGCGGCGCTGCTGGAGGCGAAGCCCGACGCGTGTGTCTTCACCGGCTCTCCGCACACCGGGCACAAGGTGCAGGTGCGCTGTGCCGAGCATGGCATCCCCTGCAGCGTGGAGATGGGGGGCAAGGACGCCGCCATCGTCCTGGCCGACTGCGACCTGGACCGCACCGTCGCCGGCATCACCCACTGGGCGCTCAGCAACGCCGGCCAGGCCTGCGGGGCCATCGAGATTGCCTATGTCGACCGCGCCGTCGCCGACCGCTTCGTGGCCCGCATGCGCGAGGCATGGACGCAGCTGCGCGTGGGGCCAGGCCACGGCTCCGCCACCGACGTGGCCCCGCTCGCCAACCGGCGCCAGTTCGAAGTGGTGAAGGCGCACGTCGAGGATGCCCGCGCCCGCGGCGCGACGGTGGTGTGTGGCGGCGCTCCGCTGGACAAGGGCCTGTGGTACGCGCCCACGCTGCTCGACCACTGCAACGACGGCATGGCCGTGGTGCAAGAGGAGACCTTCGGCCCGGTGCTGGCGGTGGTGCGCGTGGACGGACCGGTGGAGGCCATCCAGGCCGCCAACCGGCTGCGCTACGGACTGGGCGCCTCGCTCTGGACGCGCGACGTCGCGCGCGGCCAGCGGCTGGCGGAGCGCCTGGACGTGGGGGTGGTCAGCATCAACAACCACGCCTTCACCGGGGCGGTGCCCAGCCTGCCCTGGACCGGGACGCGGGCCACCGGCTTCGGCGTGGCCAACAGCGCCTACGCCCTCAGCACCTTCGTGCGGCCCCGCACCACCGTCGTCGACCGCCGGGGCAAGCCCGAGCTGTTCTGGATGCCGTACGACGCGACCCTCATTGAATTGGGCGACATCCTGGCCGACCTCCAGACGGCGCGCGTGGAGCGCGCCTGGCGGCTGCCGGCGCTGATGCGTCGGCGCATCCGGACGCTGCGCGCCTTCTTCCGCTAGGCCCGGCCGGGGGTGCCCGGGGGGCGCCCTGGCTGTCCTAGTTCAGCTGAGGGGAGATTTTCTCCGCCGCGCGCACGGCCATCGCCATGATGGTGAGCTGCGGATTGACGCCCAGCGGCCCACGCACCGTGCTTCCGTCGACGATGAAGAGGCCGGGCACGTCATGGCACTGGTGGTCCAGGCCCACCACGCTGGTGCGCGGGTCGGTGCCCATGTCACACGTCCCCAGCGGGTGGTAGCTCGCCAGCACCAGGTCCGCCGGGTGGAGCTCCGCCTTCCGGAAGGCGTCGAGGCCGCGCTTCGGGTCGAGGCTGGGGTGGCTCATCACACCGGGGTAGAGGTGGCGAGCCCCGGCGGCCACCATCATCTCCAAGCAGAGCAGTAGCCCGCGCTTCAGGCGCGCCACGTCGGCGGGGGTGAGGCTGTAGTGGATGACTGGCATGCCCCGCACCTCGCGGTACACCCGGCCGTTGCGGGTGGTGTCCGCCGAGAGGGGGCCGAGGGAGACGAGGTGGGCCAGCTGCGAGATGGGCTCCATCAGCCGACGCCCGTTTCCCGGGAAAAACGTCCCCACCACGTTGTGGCTGGCCTGGGCAGCGAGCAGCAGCAGCCCCTCGCGCAGGAATTCTTCGGAGCCGACACTCTGCGGGATGAAGTCGTAGCCGCGGACCTCCTCGTCGAAGGCCGCGGAGACGACGCCGCTCGGGTGCACCGTGAGGTTGCGTCCCACCTGTCCGCTCGAGTTGGCTAGGTTGTTCTTGAGTAGGAACAGCGGCGTGGGCAGGGCGCCGCCGGCCAGGATGACCGCCTTGGCGCGGATGCGGAGCCGCTGGCCGCTCGACGTGCTCCCCTCAATCCCCACCGCCCGCCCGTTCTCCTGCAGCACCGTGTCCGCGTGGAGCCCGGTAAAGAGCAGCGAGCCGCGTTCCAGTGCCGGCGGCAGGTAGGCGACGTTGGTGCTCTTGCGAGCGTCCGTCCGGCAGCCGAAGTCGCAGAAGCCCGAGGCCTCGCACCCGGGGGCGTTGCGGTTCAGCACGCCATGCTGCCAGCCCAGCGCGTCGCAGCCTCGCTGGAAAATGTCCGCGATGGGTCCGATGTACTTCCGCGGGGAAGGGCCGACGCCCAGGTGGGCCTCCACCCGCTCGAAGTAGGGGGCCATGCGGCTGGCGAGGAATTCGTCCGTGCCGATGTCCTCGCACCAGCGGTCCAGCACCCAGCCCGGGGTGCGGAAGGCGGTGCCGCCGTTGATGGCGGTGGAGCCGCCCACCAGCCGTCCGGAAAAGATGGGGATGACGGCGTTCCCCACCGAGAAGGCCGGCCGGTAGAAGCGTCCGAGGGCGCGGACGCTGCTGCCGTCGAAGGCGTGCCGGTGGTGCAGCTGCCCTTCCTCGACGAACACTACCGCGTGGCCGCGCTGGGCCAACTCATAGCCCACCACGCCGCCGCCGGCGCCGGTGCCCACCACCACCACGTCGCACTCGACGTCTCCGCCGGTCCAGCTGTCGGCGGCCTGCACCTGCTCGGTCCAGCGGGGCTGGGTCACCTGCAAGGGCGGCTTGGCCTTGGCGCCCATCGCGCGCAGCACGTGCGGGGCGTCGAAATGCGCCAGCTTGAAGACGAAGGACACCAGAAGCAGCGGCGTCTTCAACAGCGGGTCGCGCTCCCAGTGGCCGAGCAACTCATCCTGCGCCGTGCTGGAGAGCGCGTGAAAGGGTCGACCGGTGCGCAGTCGCGCCGCCGCGTCGAGCATGCGGACGGCGGCCGACCAGGCCCTGCCCACCCGTGGGGACAGCTGCGACATGACGTCGGCGGCGGCCCGGGCGGTTCGCTCGTCGGCCGGGGGGATGTTGGAGCTTCCGGGGATGATGGCTTCGGCTAGCGCCACCGCCGCTCGGTGCGTGGCATCGAGCGGCAGCGGGGCGGCCGGGGCAAGCGTCAGGGAGGCGTCCACGGGGGCCTTCTTGCCATGCGGCGGTGGAGTCCCGTCAAGCCGGGGTGGCGCGCAGCTCGCCCTCGCGCTCGAAGTCGGCGATGGAGGCAAGCTGGCCCAAGGCCGCGGTGAGGCTTGTCCCGGCGAGGGCCTCCGCCCAGCGCCGGGCCCAGCCCGTGCCTTGCAGCCGGTGGGCCCAGCGGCGGGCGGCCCACCGCATCAGCGGAATGAATGCCACGCCCAAGGCCAGGTTGGCCAGCAGGTACGGCACGCCGAGCGTGGCGTACGCGTCCACGCCGAAGAGCGCGCGCAGCCCGAGGATGAGCAGGGGCGTCCACAGCAGCGGGGAGGCCAGCAGCACCCACTGCGTGACCCGGATGCGCAGCACGCGCAGCTGCTCGAGGCGCCGCTGGCTCACCGTGACGGGGGCGGTGAAGTCCACCGCCCGCGCCAGGGTCCACTGCCGGACGGACGCAGCGAGAATGGCCACTGCCGCGACGTCCAGCACGACGGCGGGGAGGAGAAAGCGCGGCTCGGCCACGTGCTCGCCGATGAAGGCGCCCAGCGCAGCGACGCTCACCACGTTGAGGAGCAGCTCGAAGCCAAGCCCGGCCCGCAGCCACTGCAGGGCCGAACGCGCCCGCCCGAAACGCTGCGAGTCGAGCAGCTTCCGGTTGAGGCGTAGCACCTCGTCCAGCTTCTTGTCCTGGGCTGCCCACCGCTTCTGCATCTCATCGAGTTCCATGGGACTCTTCTCCTTCTCTCATTGCAGGTTGCCGACGTGGAAGTCTTCCCGGAGCCGCTCCTTGAGGCGGCCCACCCGGGTCGAGACGTTGGTGGCGCTGATGCCCAACACGTCGCCAATCTCCGCCTGGCTTTGACCGTCCAGGTACATCAGCAGCAGGGCCCGGTTGAGCCCGTCCAGGCGGTCGATGAACGTGTAGAGAAGCGCCACGTCCCCGGCCGCCTCGGGGTCGGCCTGGCCGATGCCTTGAAGAAGCTCCTCCCCGCCCGGGACAATGTGCAGCGCCCGGGTGCGCTCTCTACGCTGGAAGGAGATGGCGACGTTCAGGGCGACCCGGTACAGCCAGGTGGAGAAGCGCCAGCGCCCGTCGTAGCGCTCAAAGGACTTCCAGGCCTGGACGGTCATCTCCTGGACCAGGTCCTCCCGGTCCGGGGCGTTGCGGCCGTAGGCCCGCGCCACCTTATAGAGGAGGCGCCGGTGCTCCTCGAGGAGGGCCAGGAAGCGTATTTGGGGGTCGCTCGCGCTCATGGAGGTTCAGTCCGCTCGCCTTCATGATTCGTCCAAGGCCGCCAAATCTCACACAGGCCGAATGCCCCAGGCAGTCGTCCGCTGGGGCGGTCAGGCGATGAATGTCTCGTAGAGCCTTAGCCCCGGGGCCCGCGACTGGTCGTTCCGGTGCAGGGGGTAGTCCGCCCTGCAGCTGCGGCAGCATGCCGTAGACGCACGGCCACAGCCCGTCGTCCGAGAGCAAGTAGCCCTGGCCGCAGCGGGCCAAATTCTTGATGCAGTTGGGGTGAAGCCGGTAGGCCTCCACCTGGCGCGAGGTGGCTTCCCCCGTCAACAGGCTGGTGGCGAGCGGGCCCTGGCGGCGGCGCACCGTCAGCTCTTTCACGTGGTGGGTGCCGATGGACTTGGCGATTCGCTCGCACAGCTCGGGGTTGTCCTGGCTGAGGACGTCCTTGGTGCGGGTGTTGTCCCACACGGCGGTGGCGAACTCCCGCGAGACCAACTCGAGGTCCGCCAGCGACTGGTGGGCGAGGGTGTATTCCAGGTTCGCATCGCGCAGCTTGTTGAGGCTGTCGACGATGCTGCGGTCGGCGAAGTTGTAGAACTCATCCACGGTGACGCTGAAAGGCGTCTGGTTTCTCGCCCGGCGAAACACCTGCCGCAAGCTGCCCTCGTGCTGAACGTCCATGAGGATGACTTTCCCCAGAGCGGCGGCCTGCAACCGGAAGAGGTTGGCCGGCAGCTGCACGTAGACGAGTCCGTTGGTCTCCAGAATCTCCTCGAAGACGATGTCCGGCGCGTACGCGTTGACGATGTCGCTCTGGAACTTGTCCAGCGCGCCGACAATCCCCGACAGCGACTTGAGCACCTCGCGGTCGAGCTGCTTCACCTGGGCGCGCACCTGCGCCGCCGCCTCCTTGTCGAGCGAGTGGTCCAGGCAATGCCGCAGGGCGCGTGACCAGCCGCCGGTGTTGCCGATGGCCTTCAGGCACACCGAGACGTCGCGCAGCACGAAGGGAATGCCGGAGCTCTTCGCGTCCACCATGCCGTGGAGCAGGCGGCAGAGGTTGGTGAACATGACCTCGGCCTGCGTCTTGTAGAAGACGTTGTCCCCCATGGGGAGAACGGAGAAGACGCGCTGGGCGGTGGCCACCGGGTCTCCGCCCGGAGAGCTTCTCCCCCGCGGACGGACGTACAGCATGTTGTAGGCATGGCTGAAGAGCTCCGGCACGTTCCAGCCTGGCAGGGAAAAGACGCGCAGCTGCGCCCGGCGGCCTGCCAGGGCGGCGATGGCCTTCATCATCCCAATCTCCTCGTCGGAGCCCTTCGCCGACAGCACCAAGACGCCTTTGCCGTCGAGGGCGTCCTGCAGGACGCTGGGCCAGAGGATGCTGGTCGTCTTGCCGCTGCCCGTCTTGCCGATGACGTGCCGGTGCATCGTCTTCTGCCGCGGGGACAGGTACACCGGCTTCCAGCGCCAGCCGAACGGCGTCTTGCGTGGCGTCAGCCCGACGAAGGAGTGGCCCTTCGGCCGCCGGGCAATCTCTCGCACGACGTCGACGCGGCGGCTGGGAAAGGTGAAGTCCACCGGCTGCACCAAGGTGCCGCTGAAGTGGGCCGTGGCGGCGGCGGTGAGGAGGAGGGCCTGGCGCAGGGCGAGCATCGCCAGGCCGGCGGCCCCCAGTGCCAGCCAGGCCGAGGTCCACCCGTGGGCGAGGGCCCAGGCGCGCCCCTGCCCGTAGGGGTGAAGTTCCCGAAGCAGGCGGGCGCCCAGCGCCGGCGGCAGCGCTAGGGGAAGGGCGCCCCACGCCGCACGGTACAGCGTCTCCGTCACCGCGAGGGCCAAAAGGGCGGCGACGGCGAGCCGCAGGAGGAGGGGCCGCCGCCCGGGCGAGGGCCTAGGCATGGGCGGGCGGAGTGGCTGGTGTCCGTCGCCGCTGCATCTCGGCGTGCGCCTTGCGAAGGAAGTCCAGCATGCGCGCCTTGGACGCGGGCCCCGGGACGCCGCCGAGTCCGTGGCGGCGCAAAGCCGCGTTGGCCTCCGCCAGCGCGGCCGTCATCTCCAGGACGAAGTCTTTGACGGCGCCGTGCTCGGCCTCGCCGTAGAAGCCGCCAGGCGGTGAAGCGGCCTCCGGACCTCTCGGCGTGGGTGTCCCCAGGGCTGGGGCGGGCGGGAAATGCGCGGCGCAGTGGGCGACGGCCTGTTCCAGGGTGAAGGCGTGGGCCGTGAGGCGCGTCCCAGCGAGGCCCGCCAGGCAAGCCTGCACGGCGGCCTCGGTGGCGCGCTGGCGACTGTTGCTTCGGACGAGGAACAGCAGCTCGCACGGCCAGCCATCGGGGTACTTGCGCCGGTAGTGGGAAAGCCGCGACGGCACGTCGGCCAAGCCGGAGACGTAGGCGTCGTAGCGCTCGAGCTTCCGCACCGTGGCCTGGGGCTTGTCCGGGCTCAGCGGGGTGAGGGTGTGCGTCCCCATCTCGCACTCGATGAAGAAGCGTCGCCGGGAAGCGGGCGCCTGAAGGACTGCGTCCGGGCGGATGACGCGGGCCCGGGCGCACCCGACCTCGTCCGGTTCGCACCACGGCAGCTCCACGTCCTCGGCGACGTTCCAGTGGAAAGGGAGGGCAGCCGGCGCGATGCCCGCGGCCAAATAGGGACGGGCCAGCTGCACGAAGAGGTCGGTGAGGACGATGAAGTGCTCGGCGAAGACGGCGCCCACGTCCGCGCGGAGGGGCTTCACCTCCCGGCCGAGTTCCGCGGACGCCACCGCCGCGCCCGCCGACAGAAGGCCCCACAGCCGCGCCGCCTCCCCGGCGTAGGTGCGGTAGGGGACTGCCCGCAGCAACGGCGCGGGTCTGGCCCGCACCGACGCGCGGCCATCGCCGGCCAGGCCGCGCAGCCGTCGGGCAACGCCCTTCTCCGTCCTGCCGGCGACGCCCAGGGCCACCACCTGGCCCGCGGTGAGGTAGCGGCACAGCCCCAACAGCGCGAGCACCGCCCGGTCTTGTGTCTGAAGGCGGCGGGGGCGTCCCACCGGGACGCCCCCCGGAACGTCCCGGCTGGCTGCCGCCGGACGACAGTGGCTGTCGTTGGACGAGAGGTGACTCTCCATGGGATGTCCTCCTGAGCTCCCGGTCGTCGTCTCGGTTGAGTGCAACGTGAAACTCATATATAATTTATATAGCATTCACAACCAAGTCAACTAGACCTCGTGCCGACTCGCTTTCCCGTCGTGGGACAAGCCTGCTAGGCCCTTTCCGCATGCCTGGTCTTCTCGACACACCGACGGCAATTCCAAGAGTGGAGACTGAGCGGCTGGTACTCCGCGGTCACCGACTGGACGACTTGGATGCGTGCGCTGCCATGTGGGGGGACGCCGAGGTGGCCCGCTACATTGGGGGCAAAGCCTTCGGCCGCGACGAAGTATGGATGCGGCTGCTGCGGTATGTCGGGCACTGGGCGCTGCTGGGCTATGGCTTCTGGGTCATCGAGGAGAAGGCCAGCGGACGCTTCGTCGGTGAAGTGGGGCTGGGCGACTTCATGCGGGACCTCAACCCACCCCTCGGCGCGGTACCGGAGGCGGGCTGGGTGCTGGCCAGCTGGGCACACCGGCGCGGGTTTGCCACGGAGGCGGTCCGCGCGGCGCTGACGTGGGGAGCCAAACACCTCGGCGCGTCACGCACCGTGTGCATCATCAGCCCGGAGAATGTCCCGTCCCTTCGCGTCGCGGAGAAATGCGGGTACCGAGAGTTTCGCCGCACCACCTACAAAGGGCAGCCGACCATTCTCTTCGAGCGGTGAATTTGGGTGTGCTCGCTTGCCGCGGGCCGCACGAGAAATTTCCGGGCTCCGCGAAGCCAGTGTCGCGCGACTCTTTCACGCAGATGAGAGCGCCGCTTTCGGCACAACGTGTGTGTGAGTGGGCCTGCGCATTTTGCGTTCTCGCCGCTGGTACCGTGCGCGGCCATGCGAACGTCTCCATTGGAGTCTCGCGCGCTCGGCGTCTGCGCCGCGCTGCTTCTGGTCGCAGTGTTCTCTGGCTGCGGCGGCACCGTCGGTGACGCAGCGCTGGCCCCGGGCAACGACGCCGGCGTCGTCGCCGCGGGTGGAAACCGCGACGCGGGGCCGACGCCCGACGGCGGTGCTGGTTCAGGCAGCGGAAGTGGCTCGGACGGTGGGGTGGCGCCACTGCGGGCTTCGGGCAACAAGCTGGTGGACCCCTCGGGCGCGGTGGTGCAGCTGCGCGGGGTGAGTCGTGCCGGCACCGAGTACAGCTGCATCCAGGGGAATGGTCTTTTCGACGGTCCTTCGGACGACGCATCGCTCGAAGCCATCCGCAGCTGGCACGCCAACGCCATCCGCATTCCGCTGAATGAGGATTGCTGGCTCGCCATCAACGGCGTCCAGGCGGCCTACGCTGGGGCGACGTACCAGGCGGCCATCGCCGACTTCGCCCAGCGCGCGGCGGCCAAGGGCCTGTACCCCATTCTCGAGCTGCACTGGTCGGCGCCCGGGACCACCCAGGCCCTCGGCCAGAACCCGATGCCCGACCAGGACCACTCGGTGACCTTCTGGAGCGAGGTGGCCGCGTACTTCAAGGACCGCGGGGAAGTCATCTTCGAGCTCTTCAATGAGCCGTACCCGGACAACAACCAGGACACCAACGCGGCGTGGACGTGCTGGCAGTCGGGAGGCACCTGCTCCGGCGTCGGCTACCCGGTGGCGGGCATGCAGGAACTGCTGACGGCGGTGCGGAATGCCGGCGCCAACAACCTGGTGGTGCTGGGAGGCGTCACCTACTCCAACAGCTTGAGCCAGTGGGACGCCCACATGCCAACGGACCCGGCCAACAACCTGGCCGCCGCCTGGCACGTCTACAACTTCAACACCTGCAACAGCACCAGCTGCTTCGACGCCAACGTCGGCCCGGTGGCCTCGGTGCACCCCGTCATCGCCACCGAGATTGGTGAGGACGACTGCGGCGGCGGCTTCATCACCACTGTCATGTCCTGGCTGGACGGCCACAACGCGAGCTACCTCGGCTGGACCTGGGATGACTGGAGCGGGACGTGTTTGGTCCTCATCTCCAACTACACCGGGACGCCGAATGGCACCTACGGCCAGACGTACGAGGCGCACCTGAAGAGCTTCCCCTAGTCACAGCCGCCCGGGCGCCGCCGCCGAGCGGCCGAAGCGCACCACCGCGGACCAGGGCCGTCGGCCGGGGTTGCGCGCGTCCGCCGGCGGCAGTCGCGCGAAAAGGCGCAGCAGTCCGGGCAGACGCTTCAGCCGGGCAGCCTCCTGCAGGTATGGGCGGACGTCGAGCGGCGTCCAGCCCAGTGCCTCGAAGAAGCGCACGCCCTCGGCCGGAGCAAATTTCATTTGGGCGCCCTCGCCCAGCCGGCGACGCGTCCGCCTTTGAAGCATCCGGAGGATGGCGGGGGAGGCGAGGTCGAGCATCCAATAGGCAACCGCACGTTGCCCGGCCAGGTCAGCGGCGAGCTCGCGGACCTCCTGGGGTTGTAGGTAGATGAGGAGCCCCTCTGTCAGCACCAGGGCGCGCTGGGCGCCCTGCAGGGCCCCGTCTAGGAAGGCCCTCCGCGCCGCTGGCTGCGTCAGGTCAACGCTTTCCCGGCGCAGCATGCAGGCGGCTGTCTCTCCGGCCAGCAAGCGCTGCTTCTCCGCCAGGATGGCCGGCAAGTCGGCCTCCACCCACGTCAGCGAGGCGGGCAGCTGCAACCGGTAGGGCCGGGTGTCCAGCCCGGCGGCCAGATTGAGGACGCGGTCGGCCCCCTCGGCGATGGACTGCAGGATGAGTTCATCGATGAGGAAGGTGCGGACCACCATGGGCCAGGAATGGGCGCGCATCGCCCCCGGCATGCTCTCGGCCATCGCCCGACCGCGCTCACCCGCAAGACGTCGGGCGAACGGGTCACGGAAGAGTGCGTCGGGCCGCTCGGACTCGAGCGCCCGGTAGTACGCCACCCAGCGTGCGGTGTCCGAGACGTCCGGCAGTGCTGCCTGTGGCATGGGTGCCGCCTTCTGGCCAAGGGTCCGCCGGGGCAGGGAATAGCCCGAGGGCCGGGCCGCTGACAAAGCGAACCGGGACGTGGCCGTCCCGTCGGGCTGGGGGCTGCATCGGACGTCCGCCCGCGAAGCCGGCTGCGCTTTAGTTGCAGTTTTGGGGAACGGTGGCCTGGCAGGTGCCCGTCGTTCCACCCTCCACGCTAAGCACGCAGCGCGCGGGCGCGGCGCAGATGGGGCCGTTGACGGTGTCGCAGGCCGACCCGTCGGCGGCGGGCGCGACGCAGGTGCCCACCTTGGCGTTGCCCGGCTTCTGGCAGAAGCCGCTGGCCACGCAGTCGACGACGCCACCGTCAATGGTGCCGCAGGGCTGCGAGGCCGTTGCGGTTGCCACCGGCGCACAGACTTTGCCCGCCGGGACGTTGCAGTACAACCCCAAACGGCCGTCGCACCGGCTCCCGCCGTCGGTGAGGTCGCAGCTGGCGCCCAGCGTTGCCAGTGGCACGCAGGCCCCGAGCGCGCTCGCGGTGTTGCCGAGGCAGGTGAGTCCCGGCGCGCAGGCGCTCGAGTCGTCGCAGGCGCCGGAGGCGGACACCGGCGCCGCGCACGTCAGGCTGACTTTGTCGCAGACGAGGCCCGGGCCACAGCTTTCGTTGAAGCAGGAAGCGCCCGCCCCCGGCGCGGGTGCGCACGTGCCGCAGACGGCCGTCTTGGGGATGAGGCAGTTGGCGATGGCACACTGTCCAGAGACGGCGCACACGTTGCCAGCGTCGCGCGTCCCAGCTGGCGGCTGACAGGCGGTCGGGAGGATGCCCAAGGTGTAATCGTCGCAGCTCACTGCGGGAAGGGCCTGGGCGCAGCTCTCGGTGTGTTCCGGCGTGTTGGCGGTGTCCGGGGCGGCCAGGTTGCTGACACAGGTGGAGGCTTGCGTCGACGCGCAGCTGGCCAAGTCGCCGTAGGTGTTGAGGAGGGCCTGGGGGTCACACAAGTCGAGCTTCTGACAGCGGGCCTGCGCCACGTCCGCGCACGCCTGAGCAGCAGAGCTGGTGGACGTCGATGTCGAGCAGGCAAAGACGAGAAGACCGCTGACGCTGAGGACAGCGGCCGACGCGAGGAGCCTCTTGGGTGCGCGGGACATGGGGGCCTTTCGTTTTCGAATGGAAGTCGGCGGCTGCTAGCCGTGGGGGCGCTCACCGCAAAACACTTGAAGGAGGGAAGAGTTGCTGGAGCAGCTCCACGCAGCGATGCGGCGAGGTCGTGCTTTATTCACGCCCTCTGTAGACGCGTGCCGTGGGTCGAGACCTCCTGCGCCCCGAGGGCACACCCGCTTCTTCGTGCGCGCTGGAGACATGGCCGCCGCCGCCCACACGACTCGAGGGAACATTTCGATGCTGTCGAACAGTTGGCGCGCGGTGTCAGCTTCGCTCCCGGTCACCAGCGACCCCGCCGTAGTCAAGGGGGTTTACCTGGAGACAATTGGGGCCGGGCTGCGTGCAACGGCGACGAGGGACATACCCCGGGTGCGTTCGAATTGTTGTTGCCGCCGCGTACCTCGGGCGCCGACACTTACGGGGGGGACGTCCGTGCCCACCAGCGCGGCGCAACCTGCTCTAGGCACGAAGACATCCGGACACGGTCCGGTAAAGGAAGGATTTCTCATGAAGAAGATTCTCGGCTTGTTTGCCACCGCTGCACTTGCAGCCTGTAGCAGCGGCAGTGGCAGCAATGGCGTCCAGCCTCCAGCCAGCCATACCTTCACGTACGGTAGCGGCACGACGCCCTCGCAGCAGCAGCAGACGGCTGCCTCGGACGCGTCTACGACGACCAACCAGGTCGTGGTGGCAGCGACAGGCGGGAGCACGGCATCGGCATCTAGCGCCCCCGAACTGGCCTCCACCATCACCACCGAAGCGCTACCGGCAGCGATGGCCCCGTCGCCCACTCCGCACTTCTCCTCTGCGGAAACCATGATGTCCAAGGCGAAGGCCAGCGTGCGAGGCGGAAGCCTTGCTGCCAACTGCTACACCGAGACGTCCAACTCCCTCACCTACAACCACTGCGACTGCAGCGGAGGGACCACCGGTTACACCTGCAGCATCAACGGTACCCTCACCGCCAGCGCTAACAACGTCACGTGGAACATCACCATCACCATTGACTACAGCGGAAGTGGCTCCACCGTGTCGGAGGATGGCACCCTGAGCGGCAACATCACCGTCACCACGACGAGCACGGGCGGGACCATCAACGGCTTCGCCAAGGAGGAAATCTCCGCGACGGCGAGCGGGAGCGGGACCAGCGAGTACTTCGCCTACACCGCCGAGGTGGACTTCCGCAGCCTCGCGTATGACAACAACTGCAGCACGTTCTTCACCAGCGGCCAGCTGGAGGCGCGCCGGACGGTGGCGACCAGCGGCAACTACACGGCGCCCTACAGCAATGCTGGAGCGCTCTTCGACTGGACGGCCTGCGGCGCGTACACGGTGGCGGTCTCCACCAACTAGCCGCGCATCCCGGACGCCGCCCCGCCGGGGACGGCGCCTGGGCGTAGAAATTGCCCGGAGCCGGGCGCGCCGTCGCGGCGCCCGGCCCGGGGTTGCCCGAGGGGCTTCTGGCACCGTGCCCAGACGGGAGCCGCGGGCGAGAAACAGCCCCGGGTCAGACGCGAACGTCCCGTGGGCGGCCGCCGCCGGTCACTGCACCCGGAAGGCGTACACCCGGCCGTTGACGGGCACGTAAATGGTGCCCTTGGCCACCAGGGGGGCCACCCAGTGCCTGACGCCGGACATGGCGGTCGAGGTGACGATGGCCGCCCCGGTGTCGCCGTCGAAGGCATGCAGCTTGTTGTCTCCCCCGGCGCCCAGGCCCCAGACGACGGCGTCGGCCGTGCCGTCGCTGGTGGTGACGATGGGAGAGCCACCCTGGTCCGTGCCGGACGCACCCTGGTTGGCGCAGAAGGCCTGCGTCACTGTCGGTGCGCTTCCTGGAGTCACCTTGAGGACGCCCAACCCGTTCCCGTTGGGGCAGGGCGCGTTGTAGGCGACGTACCGGCCTGACGGCGTCAGGTAGGTGGCCATGCCGCCGCTCGCGTCGTCGGTGGCCACGCCGGCGAGGTGGGCCAGGGGCTTGTCGGGCGTGTTGATGCCGCCCATGTTGGCGCGGTCGATGAGCCAGGCGTCGAGCGACTTGCCGATGCACAACGCCAGTTTTCCCGAGCCGGCCCCCGCCAGGTCGAACAGCACAGTGCCGTTGCTCCCGAAGTCCGCGTCAGATGCCGACAGGGACATCCACTCGTTGAAGGCGAAGTAGTCCGCCGGAAGCCCGCTGAAGTGCAGGGCGGCTGCGTCGAGGCGAAGCAGCGCATCCGAGTCCCCGGCGGCCCAGCTGGCCTGCGTCCCCTCGCCGTTGCCGGTGACGGCGAAGATGGACGTCCCGTCGGAAGCAATCCCGTTGGGGGACCAGATGGCGGCCCCGCGACCGGGCGACTGGTAGTAGTACACACCGGCCGGCGTCGGATTGGACAGTGGGATGGCCACCACGAATCCCCAGTTGTCGCCGCAGTCCCCGTAATACCCGCCGAAGGGGATGTAGACGACGTCGTTGAGCAGCAACAGGCCGCTGCGCTGGCCCTGGTACGCAGCGTTAAAGCCGGAGATGACGGTGTCGAAGTCGAGACTCCACCGGGTGGACCCGTCGTCGATGGAGAGTCCGAAGGCAATATGGTGCGGCGTGTTGGCGGCCACCTCCAGCGTCCCCACCAACACCAACTCTCTGCGCGCCACGTCCAGGATGGGGGTGCCGGTGATGCCCAACGGGCTGATGTTGCCGCAGCCGAAGCCGGCGGTGGCTCCCGCACCCAGCGCAGCCGTCCACAGCACCGTCCCTGCGTCGGCGTCGATGGCGTAGACGTTGTTTTCCTCGGTGGCCACGAAGAGGACGTCCTTGCCGTTCAGTCCGTTCTCGAGGAAGAGCGGCGAGGCGTAGACGTCGCCCACCACCGCCGGGGCGAAGTTGGGGTCCGCCGTCAGCCCGCCAGCTGTCTGAATGGTCGCCAGCCTCGCCTTGGTGAAGGCCGGGTCGACGTAGAGAGAATCGCGGGTGCCGTGGACGCCGAAGGTGGTGATGGCCAGGGCCACTCCCCCATCCGGCAGCGTTCCTCCTCCGTCCGGGGTGCCACCGCCGTCTGGTAATCCGCCTCCGTCGGGGCTGCCACCGCCGTCGGGTAGCCCGCCCCCGTCGGGGCTGCCACCGCCGTCGGCGGGGAGGCCCGAGTCCATCGTCCCTCCGCCCACGGTGGCTGCCGGACAGCCCGCGAGCACCAGGAGAAGGGGAAGGAACCCGAAAACGAGGGCGTGCTTCGAAAGTCCCATGCGCCGGGAGGGTAGCCCCAAAGCCGGGTTGAGTGGATGAGCCACGGAAGTCAGTCGCTGCTGCTTCGAAAAAGTCCTGCGCCGCTGTATGGGCACTCAGCCCCTCAACACCGCCAGGTGCCGGCCGGTGGCCGTGGACGTCCGGCGCCACTCCGCGGGCGTGAATGAAACTGCCATCGCGCCCGTCCGAGGCCCGCCGGGGCGGCTCGTGCAGCCCACAACACCCCTATACTTTGGCCTTGCGTTGGTGACGACTCGGCCCGCGCTCCTCCCCCGAATGCACACCCCTCCCGTGCGCGCATGCGGGCCGCTCCGTTCCTGGGCTCGGGTCTGGCCGCTGCTGGCACTGCTGTTGCTTTGGGCCGCCCCTGCCGCAGACGCGGGCAGCGTTTCCAACGAGGTGGGTGGTCAGGCTACGCAGACGACGCCCACCAACCCTCGGGCCGGAAACGTGGCGGACCTCCTCAAGGGCGACTTCGACCTGACGGATGAGCTGGTCCTTCGTGCCGCGCTCGGCTTCACCTATGAATTTGCGACGCCTGCGCCGACGGGCGGCGCCTTTGCCGGGACGCACGCCTCCATCTTCGCCACGTCTTTAGGACTCGACTATGACGTCAACGACGCCCTCACGCTGTCCGTCGACGGCGTCTACTCGCCCCCCAGCTCGCAGAGCGCCAACACCGAAATCACGCTGGCGGCGCCGGACGGTGGCACGGTGGACCGCAATGGCCTGCTCAAGACGGTGGCCTCGAGCTACGGCATCGACCTGTGGGGGGACTACGCCATCGGCGACCCCTTCACGGACCCGGTCGCGGGCGTGGTGGATGCCGACATCGGATGGCTCGCCCTCACCGTGGACCAGACGCTCGAGAAGCTGGAAAACGAGGCAGGGACGGCCGCTGAGAACCTCCTCCGCATCCAGGAGGCGTGCGAGACGACCAAGGTGCCCGCTGAGGTGCGTCGCTGCCGGGCACTCAAACCGCTCCTCACCAACGGCACGGACACGCTGGACGAGTTTCGCCTGGCCGCCGGAGGCACCGTCTTCTTCCACGCCGACACGGACGTCGGGCTCCAGGCCGCCTACTACCTGTACAGCAAGGACCCCACCGAGTTCGGCTACTACAGCACGCTCACCTCTGGGCGTACGGCGCTGCACAATTTCTCGCTCGGCAGCAGCGTCCCGCTCGCCCCGTACCTCTTCACAGTTCGCGCCGACGGACACCAGCGGCTGGGGCCGGTCACGTTTGGGCTGTGGTACCAGTTCGGCGTGTACGCCTCGGACCTCGGCACCAGTCAGGTGGTGGGCGGCCGCGTGGAATACGCCGTCAACCCGCGGTGGAAGGTGTGGCTGACGAGCAGTGTGCAGATTGACCTTCAGCCCCCGGATGCCACCGGCGCGCCGCCCCGCAGCGGCACGCAGACCACTTTGTCCGGTGCCTTCGCCGCTGGCGTTCGCGCGCGCTTTTGATGGGGTACCGCCCGACGTGCGACTTCAGTGCGGTGGGCGCGGGTGCTTCGGCTGGTAGACGCCGAGCTTGCCGCCGCCCGGCAGGGTGAGGTGGGTGAGGAGGCCCCAGGCTTGCGTCTGCACGGCGCTGCACACCACCTGTTTCTGGCCCATGCGGACGACAAAGTCCTGGACGTCGTCGCAGAGCAGGTACAGCTCGTGCGCGACACTGTCGTCCGACGGGTGGACCGCCACCTCGGAGGGAGGCAATGCGAAGACCAACCAGCCATGGCCGGCGTCGACGTGGGGCAGCTCCAGCACCTTCTGCAGGAAGTCCCGGTCTCGCTCGGCGTCCCGGCTGTAGAGGACGACGTGAGCGCCCGCCAGCAGGTTTCCCATGGTGCGTCTCCTCCCTGTGTCCCCAGAGCAGAAGCCTTGGGGGGCGGACGGCCGCCGTTCCCCGGCGGCGTGAGTTGGTCCAAGAGCGTGCCACACCGCGGGCGAGGCGCGTGTTCAAACGGGCCGGCTGTAAAGCTTCCGCTGTCCGCCGCGCAACGCGGGGCGCTGCCCGGTGTCTCCTGGGGGGTGGACGGCCGGCTGGGAAGGTGGGTTGATTTTGCCCGGGCAAGTCCTTTGCGGGGAGGAAGACGATGCTCTTCAAGAAGCTGTTTCAGCTGCTGGTGGTGGGAAGTACCGTCGCCGGCGCGCTGTCGGGCTGTGCCACCACCAGTGCGTCCTCGGCGCAGTCTCCCGCCTCGACGCCGAACCCCCCGCCCCAGACTGGGTCGGGTGGCGGCGTCATGGGCTGGTGACGCCCGGGGGGGCCGGTGGCTTTCCGTTCCCACCTCACCGCTGGCCGGAGCGCCCGGCCCAGGCCCGGGTGCTTTGTGGCCCGAAAGCGGGTGAGTGGCGGTAGGCTTTCCGCCCATGACGGGACAAGGCAACACGTGGGTGGTGGTGGCGGACGCTCACCAGGCCCGCATTTTTGACGTCGAGGACGCGGGCCTTCCGGGCAAGCTGCGCCACACCATCCGCAGCCGACCCGACGGCTCGGCGCACGACGAGAGCGGCGACTTGCCGGAGGTGGCGGACCACCAGAAGCACGCCTCCACGCACCAGGGCGCGCTCCAGCCGAGTGGGGCACCGTCCGATGAGGCCGAGCACCGCTTTGCGAAGGAACTCGTCCGGATGCTGGAGCGCGGCCTCGCCGACAACGCCTTCCACCACCTAGTCCTCATCGCCCCGCCGAAGATGCTGGGCATTCTCCGGGAAACCCTCGGCCGGGGGCTGGCCGCGCGCCTTCGCGCCAGCGAGCCCAAAGACTACACGCGGACGCCGGACCGCGAGTTGGAAGGGCACCTGCGCCAGCTGGTGCGCATCTGGCCCTCCTGACGAGGACGTGGGCCCAGGCGGAGGCGGCTGACGAAGCAAGAGGCGGCCGTCCCTTTTGG
The DNA here is from genome assembly GCA_963760425.1 of uncultured delta proteobacterium. GTDB lineage: Bacteria > Myxococcota > Myxococcia > Myxococcales > Myxococcaceae > JADGRA01. The sequence continues at coordinate 177,090 of CAVXCY010000019.1, forward strand.
CAGCGTCAGGGCGTCGGGCCCAGCAGCGGCCGGATGCCGGGCCAGCACGCGATAGCCCAAGCGTGCCCTGGCCTGGGCTCGCGCCGCCTCCAGCAAGTCCACAAAGGCCTGTCGCCATCCGGCCTCGGTGGCGTCCGCGCTGGCGGCGGCCACTGCCTGCCCGGAGGCGGCCACGCCACCCGGGGCGAGGATGCGGGCTGCCTCGGCGACGGCGCCGGCCAGGTCTCCCCCCAGCGGGACGGCGCGCAGGCGCAGCGACGGGCAGCGGTCGCTCGCATCGGCGACGTTGCGCTCCTGCTCCGGCTGGTCGCCCAGCAGGACGAGCAGGGGGGTCCCGGACGTGCGTGCCAACTCCAGCGCTCCCATCCCCGCGCCCGAGACGAAGAGGTCCGCCGCGTGGACGACGTCGCCGAAGGCGGCGTCGGTGGCACACCAGCCGGGCCGGGTGGCGTAGCCCTCACCGACGGCATGCAGGTGAAAGCCTCCCTGGCGGAGGGCGCTTTCAAGGGCGGCGGCGATGGAGGGCTCCCGGAAGTGGGGATTGAGATAGACGGCAGCCAGCGGGGCGCCGTCGGGCACACCCAGGTCGCGGCGCACCAGGGCCGGGGTGCGCGCCGGACGCGCGACGATGGGGGGCATGAGGTAGGTGCGGGGCAGGTGCGCACGGGCCACGCGGGGCGAGCCCAGGGTGTGGATGATGCGTCCAAAGGCGCGGTCCCGGACTGCCACCAGGGCCTGCCGGTAGGCGCGCACGACCCATGGGGCGGCCCGGCCGTCGAGGTTGGAGGCCATCGCGTGCCACAGGTTTTCCCCGTAGACCTGCACCACCGGGAAAGGAAAGCCGAGCGCCGGCGCGGTGAGAAGCGCCGGGTGCAGCGAGTCGTTGACGACGAAGTCCGCCGTGCGCGCCAGCACGGCGAGCCGGCGTAGGTCGGCCAGGCCGCGCCAGGGGAGCAGCAGGTAGTTGAGGACGCGGCGGTCGGTGCGAGCGCGGGACATGTCGTGTCTCGCGTTGAATTCCACCCGGAAGTGCTCCGACAGCACCGTGGAGGGCGTCCCGAGGCGGCCCAGGAAGCGCACCCCTTGGTTCGCCGTCGTCACCACCTGCACGTCAAAGTCGTCCGCCAGGGTGCGGGACAAAAGGTGGGCCCGCATCAAGTGACCGCGGGCATCCGCCAAGGCGAGGTAGAGGATGCGACCCTTCGGCATGTCGTCCCGGAACCTGAACGCATGATGAGGGCCGGCCGTGACTGCAGCGCTCGGCGGCGGTGACGCTTTGGGGAATAGAGGTGGCGTCCGGGTGACGGGTGGCAACGCGACGGCTCCCCAGCGGGCGCAGCCGATGGGGTAGAAGGCGCCGACCGCTTCAACCGCGGTCTGCTTGGCCCAAGGGTGAACCCAGGATGCTGTCGTCGGCCGCGGCCCTCTTTCTGCTCGCCTCTGGACCGGTCACCGAGCTCGGCCAATACGACGACCCCTTCACGCTGACGGTGAGTGGCGGGGTGAGTCTCGGGACCTACGAATCCGGACTGACGTGGACGCTGGTCCGGCTGGGCAAGGCGAACCTCGTCGCCGAGGAACTCGGGCACCAGCGCGTGCCCACCCTGCTTGCCGTGACGGGAGCCTCGGCGGGCAGCGTGAACGGCTTCCTATCGGGCGCGCTGTGGTGCGGCGCCGCGGACGACAAGGTCAACCTGTCGGTCGACCAGAATTTGCTGCGGGAGGCCTGGGTGAGTGTCGGGCTGGACGGGCTTTTGCCAGAGAACACCCACACCTATGTCGCGGACGACGGCCTATTGGCGTCGGCGGCACTGATGCCGGTGGTGAACCGCATGCGCGAACGGATTTTCTCTCCGGGTGGGATGCGCTTCGAGCCGGGGTGCCGCTTGCCGGTGGGCTTCACCGTGACGCGGGTGACACCGGAGAAGCTGGACGTCTCCGGCCTCTCCATCCCGGTGCAGCGCGCGGTCTTCCCGCTTCTTTTCGAGGTGGACGAGGACGGGAAGGTGCACCTGCACCGCCAGACATTGAACGGCCGCTCGTCTACGGACAGCCTGCTCCGGCTCGCCGACTCAAGCGACGGCGCGCAGACTTTCACCTCGTCGGACTCCCTCCTCCAGGCCTTGCTCGCCTCGGCGGCCTTTCCCCTCGCCTTTGGCCCCCGTCCGCTGTGCGAGTGCGCGGTGCGGTGCGAGGAAGGAAGCGAAGTGACACTGAACAGCTGCCCGGGTCCGGACGCCCAGCACCCACTCGACAACCTCACCTGCTCTGCCTACACCAACGCCGCCGGCGGCCTCGAGATGTCCCTGTGCAGGAGCTATTTCGTGGACGGCGGCGTCTTCGACAACGCGCCGGTGGGGCTGGCCATCGACCAGGCCCAGGCCTTTGCCCGCTGGCGTCTGTTGCGTCCACTGACGGCGCTCTTCCTGGACCCGGACACGCGCCGGCTTCAGCCGCCGGCCAAGGACGTCGCCGACAACACCGGGCAAGGAATCAGCGGCGCCGTGAACCTCGCCTTCACCCTGGTGGGCACCGCCCGGCAGCGGCAGCTGGCCGAGTCGGTCGGGTCGAGGCAGTGGAACCTCACCACGCGCAACCTGCTCTTTCGCGTAGCGCTGCTGCTCACCGAGTCGGCCTCGGTGCAGCTGCACCTGATGGACTTGACGGGCGCGCCGACCGAGGTCCCGCCCCCCCCGGTGTTTCGCGGCACGCTGAGCGCGCGCATCCGCTTCAGCCGGATGCTGTACAGCTGCCTGCGGCGCATGGCCGTCACTCTCGCAGAGCCGGCGGTGTCACTCCTGGAGGACGTCTGTGGCTCGGCCGCGCGGGAGGTCTCCGGGGTAGACCCCCTCCAGGGCGACCCGGCGCAGCTGGCCCGGGAGGCCGTGCCGCTCTCGGACGAGGAACTGGTGCGGATGGCGGAGGCGCTGACGGCACTCTCCGGGGAGAGCAACCCGCGCCGCCGGCTGGAGGATGCGGTGTTGCGCAGTCACGGCGCGACGGCTGCCGAGCGTCTGCAGATGGTGCGCTTCAGCACGGCGCGGGCGCAAGTCTCGGCCGCCACCGTCATCCTCCTCACCGATGAACTTCCTCGAATGACGCATGGCTCGCTGAGCGAGGAGGCGCTGCGACGGCTGCGGACGACGCTGCTGCAGTACGTGGAGCAGGCGCGCTACCGCGCCGAGCGGACCAACCGGCTGGCCAATGCCCTGGTGGTGGAGCAGCTGCGGGCGGTGGCCGGCCGGAACGTCCCCCTCGCCCCGGGCGTCGCCGCCTCCCGGGGATTGGCGGCCGTGGCCAGCGTCCCGGACACGCTGCCCTTTGCCGTGCAGCCCCTGCAGCCGGTCATCGACGCGCTCCACGCAGCACCGCCGGGCGAGCTGAACGAGGCGGTGCGGTTGGCCTGGGCGCGCCTGGACCGGCTGCTGCAGCTGCGGGCACGGCTTGGAACACTCACCGCGGAGAGCTTTCAGGCGGCCCAGGATGCCGCCGAGCTCGAACACGAGACCAGCGGCGAGCGCAAGCTGGTCCTCACCACCCGGTTCAGCCCGCTGGCTGGCAGCCAGCTGGCCGCCTTCGGCGGCTTCCTCGACCGCCCGCTGCGCGAGGCGGACTACTACATCGGCGTCTACGACGGCCTGCGCGAGGCGGCCGCGCACTGGTGCGACTTGCAGGACCCCTACGAGACGACGCGCTCGGCGCCGGTGCGCAAGCAGGACGGGACCGGGGAGCTGGACTTCACCCAGGAAGCGACCCAGGTGTGTCTCGGCGCGGCGATGCAGGTGGCCGCGCGGTGGCTGCGTCTGTTCGACTCCTCCAAGGCAGCCGTGGTGGTGAAGACGCTGGCGCGGCGGGAGCTGGCCGCCTGGCTCGGCAGCGCGGCCGAGGGGGAGCGGGTGGCCCGACTGCCCGAGTGGCAGTGGCTGGGCGATGAGCCGCCGGTGCTCAAATCAGTGGGCTCGGTAGGCAAGGTGGTGCAGGTGCTGTTGAGCAAGCCCATCGCCTGCGAGCACGGGGCCAAGGAGACGCTGTGCTTTGGCGAGCTCAGCTTCGACGCCTTCATGGATGGGCTGGTGGCCGCCGGTTACGTGGCCGACTCAGAGGGCATGCGCACGGCCCTGGAGAGCCGGCGCCGCTGGTTCACCGGGACGCTGAAGCGCGCCGTGGACCGCGCGGCCACCATCGAAATCCAGCGCCCGAGCGGGGAGTCGAGCGGAACCGAGGGGATGGTGAACCTGACCATTGGCGCGACCGAGCTGCTCACCCGCGCGCAGAGTTACGAGACGGGCGTCCGCTTCGTGGTGGACCCGTCCACCATTCCCACCCAGCCCCTGGCCAACGGCTCCTACCTGCCCATCGTCCTTCTGCATCTCGTCCCCTACCGGGTGGCGCTGGACATCGTTGGGGGGGGGCTGGCGCTCAGCTGGATTGAGCCGGAGCTCTGGCTTGCCCGCTGGTTCTCCTTCGCCTCGACGCTGCAGCTGGTGGACCTCCAGTTCAGCCCGAGCCGCACCGCCACCACCCTCGGCGTCCGCGCCCTGTTCCACCTGGGCGGCTTCAGCTTCGGCGGCGGGCCGCGCTGGTCGCTGTACTGGACGGGCTCCAACGCCAACAACTTCGGCCTGGAGTTCGACCTCTCCTTCCTCCAGGACCGCTTTGGCCTCGCCGTCGGCTTCCGCAGCATCAGCTCGGCCGGCTGGCAGACGCCGTTTGTCGCGCTCAACATCGCGGACCTCAACGGCGCGCTGTACTGGCTGATTCCGGCGGCCTGGCGTTCCGGTCGGTGAGCGGTGCCCCCGGGGGGGGGAGGGGCGGCGGTGCCTCAGCGCCCGCGGACGTCCGGAATGGTGAGGAGGAAGTCGAGCTGCTGGTTGAGCGAGCCAATCGAGCCGCCACAGTGCACGGTGTTGAATTCCACGGCCGAGGTGAGGGCGTAGCGCGACTCGGGGACGCTGAGGGCCACCACCCGGCCCGAGTAGCTGGACGTGCCGACGGGCACGTCGGTGAACTGGTAATGGCACTCGCCGTAGCCCTGGGCGAAGAAGCCGTCGGCGTGGACGGACAGGGTGCTGCCGTCTTCGCTTTTCTGCACCACCACCAGGTTCTCGCAGGACAGCGTGGCCAGCTCGTCATCGGCCGTCTTGGGAAACAGCGTCGGGTCGAGGCTGATGCGGCCGCCCACGAAGCACGGCCCCGCCGTCTTGACGAAGTCCGGGACCGCGGTGGGCCGGGCGGCGCCGCGACCGCCGCCTCCGGCGCAGCCCAGGCTGCCCGCCAAAAGCACCCCGCATGCCCAAACGGCCACCGCTGCCTGGCGTGAACCGCCCACCCGTGTGTGCAAGCAGTCCTCCAAGGAGCTGCCGGGGCGCCCCCCGGAGGCCATCGCGGCCTCGGGCACCCGGCAGCAGTCAGCATACCCGGGCCCCTGGCCGGACAGGCCCGCAACGCCCGCGGGCGCTTTGTTGCGGGGCCTCCAGGCCCAGGTAGGATTTTGGCCTACATTGTCCACATGAGGGAGCGGGAATGGGTGACGAGGACGACGGGCAGCGCGGGCTGCGGGTGCTGGCCGGGGGAGGGGAGGGCCGGCCGCCGGAGCGCCTGGTCTCGCGCGACGCGGTGGCCCGGGTGCTGGTGGGGGCCGCGGCGGACCTGCTTCTGCGCCGCATCGCCCCGGCGCGGGCGCGCAGCATCCATTTCCAGGTGGAGCGCGTGCTTCTCCTCTTCGACGCGGTGGACTGCGGGATGGCACCGGCTGGCCAGCTCGCCTGGGAACTGACCGCCCTGGAGGGGCTGGTGGAGGTCCGCCCCCGGCCGCCGGCCGTGGACTGCCGAGGCTTGCGCTGAGACGGCCCGGCTGCCGCCGGCCGCGCGCCGTTGGCGTGCGCGCTGGCCCAGGGAAGGCGGGGCGCGTCGTTGTGGGCGCCCCCGTCGGCGCCGCGCGACGGTCGGCCCCGGCACCGAACCGCTGAACGCCTGATCCCCGAGGGCCGCCCTCGCTTGACGGCTCGCTTCCAGATAAGTTATTCAATGGAGTACATTCAGTTGTCTCTATTGAAACGGCGGTACTGAATGGAGTTATTGGGCCCTGCGGAGATCGCGCGCATCGAGCGAGATCACGCCCGTGGCCTATCGGCCGGGACGATTCTCGAAATCTTCCGCCCGCGCGGCGTCCGTCTCTCGGAGGCCACCTTCCGCAAGTACGTGCAGGCCGGGCTGCTACCGCGGAGCCGGCGCGTCGGCCGCAAGGGCAAGCACCGCGGCAGCCACGGCGTCTACCCGGTGGAGTCGGTCCGGCGCATCAACGCCATCAAGAAGATGATGGCCGCCGGCCTCACCCTCGAGGACATCAAGCGCTCGTTCGTCTTCTTCAAGAACGGCATCGACCAGGTCCAGCGTGGGCTCGGCGAGACCCTGACCGGCCTGTCGGCCGAGCTCGAGTCCCGGGCCTTCGGCTCGGCGCACAAGCGGGAGCTCCAGTCAGAGCTGGAGCTGTTGCGCCGGCGCTCCGAGGCCCTGGTGCGCGACCTGTCGCGCCTCGGCAGCGAGCTGACTGCGCAGCGCAGGTCCACGGAGGAGCTGAGCTGAACCGGCCGCCCAAGGGGTGGGCGGCCGCCAACGTTCGACAAGACTGGAGGAGGGAATCATGAGTGAAGTGAATGCAGAGCCGGAGCCCGAGCAAATACCTTCCGCAGAGGAAGTTCCCCCCGAGCGCCGGCGCTCGAGGACCATGTCCCGCAAGGAGATGGCCCGTGACCTAAGGCGCCGACGGCTCGGCGGCGAGCTGGAGCCGGAGGAGGCCGAGCTCCTCAAGAGCATCGAAGGGATGCGCCCTCGGACGCGCGCCGAGTGCATCAACGGCCCGCGGCCGTGCCTCTTCGTCTCCTGCAAGCACAACCTCTACCTGGACGTGAATCCGGAGACCGGGTCGATCAAGCTCAACTTCCCGGACAAGGAAATCTGGGAGCTCGAGCACACCTGCGCGCTCGACGTCGCCGAGAAGGGCGGCATCACGCTCGAGGAGGTGGGGGCGATCATGAACCTCACCCGCGAGCGCATCCGCCAGGTGGAGACGCGCGGGCTGGCCAAGCTGCGCGAGGCCACCGAGGAGCTAGTGGTTCGGCCGACGGCCGACGGGGGTGCGGGTGACCCCCTGGCGCTCAGTCACGTTGACACTTCCCAGCGCGCAATGGTTTCGACCGCACGCAGTCCCCTCCCATCGCAGGACCTGCCCGTTGCTGGCCCTCCTCAGCGTCTCCGACAAGCGCGGACTCGTCCCGTTCGCGCGCTGGGCTCCTCGAGCTCGGCTTCGAGCTCCTCTGCACCGGCGGCACCGCTCCAGGCTCTCCAGGCCGCGGGCCTGCAGGCCACCAAGGTGTCCGAGTACACCGGGAGCCCCGAGATCCTCGACGGGCGGGTGAAGACGCTGCACCCGCGCATCCACGGCGGCATCCTCGGGCGGCCCGACCTCCCGGCCGACCGGGCGGAGATGCAGGCCGCACGGCATCGAGCCCATCGATCTGGTGGCGGTGAACCTCTACCCGTTCCGCGAGACGGTGGCGCGCGGGCGCCGCGCGAGCGACGAGGTCATCGAGAACATCGACATCGGCGGCCCGGCGATGATCCGCGCGGCCGCCAAGAACTACGGCCGGGTGGCGGTGGTGGTCGATCCGGACGACTACGCCGGGTGCTCGCCGAGCTGCGCGCGGGCGGCGCTCACCGCGGCGACCCGCTGCGCGCTGATGCGCAAGGCCTTCGCCCACACCGCCGCCTACGACGCCGCCATCGCCGCGCTACCTCGCGGCGCGCCGACGCGCCGAGACGTTCCCCGCCGAGCTTCCCGACGCTCGGCGTTCCGAGAAGGCCCAGGACGCTGCGCTACGGCGAGAACCCGCACCAGAAGGCCGCCTTCTACCGCGGCCTGCCAGGCGCCCGCAGGCGAGCCCGTCGGCTCGGCTTCGCCGAGGTGCTGCAGGGCAAGGAGCTCTCGTACAACAACCTGCTCGACCTCGACGCGGCGCTGGCGCTGGCGCCGAGTTCCCGACGGCCCGGCGGCGGTCATCATCAAGCACAACACCCCCTGCGGCGTGGCGCTCGGCGGACGTGCTGGAGAGGCCTACCGCCGGCGCGCGCCGTCGACGAGGTGTCGCGCCTTCGGCGGCATCGTCGCCTTCAACCGCCAGGTCGACGAGGCGCTCGGCACGCGCGCTGGCCGAGACCTTCCTCGAGGCGTGATCGCGCCCCGCGTACTCGCGCCCAGGCGCGCGGAGCTGCTCGCGGCCAAGAAGAACCTCCGCCTGCTCGCCGCCGCGCGGGGCCTGGCCCGCGGGCGCCCGCCCGGTGCCCGCCCTCGAGCTGCGCAGCGTCTCGCGGCGGCCTGCTGGTCCAGGACCGCGACGCGGTCGAGCCGGCGGCTCGACTGCAAGGTGGTCACCCAGCGCGCCCCCACCGCCGCCGAGCAGCGCGGCGCTGCGCTTCGCCTGGCGGGTGTGCAAGCACGTCAAGAGCAACGCCATCGTCTTCTCCGCCGCCGACCGGCCTGCTGGCCGTCGGCGGCGGGCAGACGAGCCGCGTCGACTCGGTGAAGATTGCCGCGGCCCGCAGGGCGGCGCGCCGCTGCGCGGCAGCGCGGTGGCCTCCGACGCCTTCTTCCCCTTCCGCGACGGCGCTCGACGAGCGCGGCCAAGGCCGGCGCCACCGCCGTCATCCAGCCCGGCGGCTCGATGCGCGACGCCGAGGTCATCGCCGCCGCCGACGAGCACGGGCTGGCGATGGTCTTCACCGGCGTGCGGCACTTCCGGCACTGATGCGCCTGGCCTGCGAGAATTGCGCAGCGGTCTACCTCATTGACGACGGGGCGATGACGCCGCGCGGGGTCCGGGCGCAGTGCCCGCGGTGCAAAACCATCCAGTACGTGGCGCCCCCGCCGGACCCCCGCGCCAACCCCGCGACGCGGGCGCAGGAGATGGCCAACCCCATCTCCGTCAGCCGTCCGCCCGTGCCCGGCCGGGAAGTGGAACCGGAGTCGCCCGCGCGCAGCCAGGTGGCCCGGGTGACCCTCACCCAGCGCATGGTGGCGCGGCCTCCCGCCCCGCCGCCCGAGGCCCTCCAGACGGAAGGCCCGGAGGCCCGGGCCGAGCTCTTCGGCGAGCTGGCCTGGGAGGACGGTGACCCGGCCTCGGCGCCCGTTGCCCCCGCCCCCTCCGCCGCGCCGCCCCCCACGCTCTGGCGTGGCCCGTCGCTGGCCACGGCTGTACCACCCCTCCCAGGGCCCGTGGCCGTGCCGGCCGCCGGCACGGGCGCCACCGCGCCAGCGCCCGGGCCTTCCTTCACCGGCGCGGACCTCTTCGGCCCGGAGGAGACGCCGTCTGCGGTGGAGCAGGAGGAGGCGCTGCCCGAGGTGACGTGTGCCAGCTGCGGAGGAAGCTTGCCCCAGCTGGAGGACGTCGCCAGCGGAGTGTGTGCGACCTGCCGCGCCGCCGCGGCGGCGCGCCTGGCGCCCCCGCCCGTCGCTGCCCCACCTCCGCTGGCCGACGCTTCGCCGCTCGGACGAAGGACAACGTCCCCGCCGGCCCGCACGCCGCCTCTGCCACGGCCCCACGCCCCCGGGCGCCGCTGGACGGGGCTGGCTGCGGTGGCGGGCCTGTTGCTGCTGGGCCTTCTGTCCTTGGGGTGGCTGTACCGCCGCAGCGCGGCCCCGGTGCGACTGCCGTTGCCCGCCCGCCCGGTGCGCGCCGTGGACCCGGCTGCCGCGCTGCCCACCGGACTGTCGGAGCGGCTCGCCAAGTGGCGCGCCGCGGAGTCAGGCCCCAGCCCCGGCGTCAAAGAGACGCTGGTGGAGGCCGACCGGGAGCTCGCCCTAGACCAGCCGGCCGCCTACGCCGCGGCGGAGCGCCGTCTCGAGCGGGCGCTGGTGGGGGCGCCCCGGGATACAGAGTTGCTCGGTGCCTGGCTGACCGCGGTGGCCCTCGGCCGGGGGGCGGCGCTGGACGCGGCCGAGTCCGCGGCCCTGCTGCAACTGGCGGAGAGCGCGGTAGGCACGACTGGCCGTTCTCCGGCGGTCCTCCTTGGGCTGGCCGAGCTGCTGCTGCTGGCGCCCGGAGCGGCTGCGGAGGCGCGGGTGCGCGCGCTGGCCCAGGAGGCGCTGGCCGCCGACGGCGCCAACCGGGTGCAGGCCCACCTGGTGCTGGCCCGCACCTACGTCCGCACCTCGGCCGACTTGGCGCTGGCCGAGCTGCAGAAGGCCGAGAGTGTGGACCCCAGCCAACGGCGCATTCCCCTGCTGCGCGCCGAGGCCTTTGCCGCCAATGGGCAGCCCCGCGAGGCGCTGGCGGCGCTCCAGGCCCGACTGGCCCTCGAGCCGGACCACGCCGCCAGCCTCTTCAGCACCGGCCGGCTTCTGGTGGAGGTGGGCGAGCCGGACCAGGCGCGCCGTCTCTTCGAGCGGCTGCAGGCGGACCCCCGCACCGAGGACGGCCCGGCGCTGCTGGCCCTGGCCGCCCTGGACTCCCTGCTGGGGCGTCCCCGCGACGCGGTGCAGCTGTTGCGCGGGGCCCTCAAGCGAGACCGCCTCACCCCGTCGGCGCGCGTGCGTACCAACACGCTGTTGGCCGCCGCGGCCCGGGCCGCGGCTGACCCGGAGACGGCCGCGGCCGCGGCCCGGGCGGCCCTGGCGCTTCAGCCGGCCGACGCCGGCGCGCACCTGCAGCTGCTGCTCCTGGCGTTGGACAAGGGGGACGGCACCGGGGCGGCCGAGCACCTGCCGCTGGTGTTGGGAAAGCTGGGGGATGCTGGACTGGAGGGAGTGGTGGAGGGGCGGGTGAGGATGGCCCAGGGGCAGCCCGCCGCGGCGGCCGAGGCCTTTGCGCGCGCCGCGCAGGTCGACCCGCGCCGCACCGACGCCCTCCTCTGGGGAGCGTCGGCCCAGGCGGCCGCTGGCAGCCGCGGCGAGGCCCTCGGCCTTTTGGCGGCCGCGGAGCAAGCCGACCCGACCCGCGCCGGCCCGTGGAGTCCACTCTCGGAACTTTCCTTGCGGCCCGAGGAGTCGCTGCGCGCGGCCGAGTTCCCGCTGTCTAAGCTGACGCAAGGGACGGCGGACCCGCAGCCCCAGGTGGGCCTCGCGGTGCTGCGCTTTCATCGCCGGGACCTGGGGGGTGCCGAGTCGGCGCTCAAGGCGGCCCTCGGCGTGGATGAGGTCTTCCCCCAGGCACTCGCCTGGCGGGCGCTGGTGCTGCTGGAACGCGGCGACGCGAAGGGGGCCGTGGCGGCGGCCCAGCTGGCGCAGCAGAACGGGCGCGCCCAAGCGCTGGTGCAGTACGCGGCCGGGGCGGCTGCCCTGGCCGCCGGGGACCTCGACGGGGCACGCCGCTGGCTGCGGGAGGTGACGCAGATGGCGCCCAGGCTGCTGGCCGCCCAGGTGAAGCTGGCCGAGGCGGAGGCCAAGGCCGGCGCGGTGGGCGCGGCGCGCGAGCGGTTGCGCAAGGTGGTGCAGCTGGACCCGAGCTACGCATCCGCCAAGCGGGCGCTGTACCTTCTCCCCAAGGAGAGCTGATGCGCGTGCTGGTTGTCGGCAGCGGTGGGCGCGAGCATGCGCTTGCCTGGAAACTCTCGCAGAGCCCGGCGCTGCAGCACCTGGTCTGTGCGCCGGGCAACCCGGGGATGGCCGCGCTGGCCGAATGTCGCCCGCTGGAGGCGGAGGACCCCGCGGCGGTGACGGCGCTGGCCCGGCAGGAACGCGTGGACTTGGTGGTGGTGGGCCCGGAGCTCCCGTTGAGTCGCGGCGTGGCCGATGCCCTCCGGCGGGCCGGCATCCCCGTCTTCGGCCCCGCGGCGGCCGCGGCGCGCCTGGAGGCGAGCAAGGCCTTTGCCAAGGACGTCATGGCGGCGGCCGGGGTGCCCACCGCCGGCCATCGCACCTTCGACGACGCCCGGGCCGCCGCGGCCTACGCCCGCACGCGCGGGGCGCTGGTGGTGAAGGCCGACGGGCTCGCCGCCGGCAAGGGGGTGGTGGTGGCCGCCTCGTCCGAGGAGGCAGTGCAGGCCATTCAGGAATTGTCCCGCCTCGGCGCGTCCCTGGTGCTGGAGGAGGTGCTGGAGGGCGAGGAGGTGTCCGTCATCGCCCTGGCCGACGGGGAGCGCTTCGTCTTGCTGCCGCCAGCGCAGGACCACAAGCGGCTGCTGGACGGGGACGCCGGCCCCAACACCGGGGGCATGGGGGCCGTCTGCCCGGTGCCCCAGCTGGACGCCGCCGGCCTGCAGGCGGTGGGCACTACCGTCATTGCCCCAGTGCTGCGGGAAATGGCGCGCCGGGGGCACCCCTTCCAAGGGGCGCTGTACGCCGGGCTGATGCTCACCCGGGAGGGCCCGCGGGTGCTGGAATTCAACGCCCGCTTCGGGGACCCCGAGGCGCAGGTGCTGGTGCTGCAGCTGGCGGAGGACCTGCTGCCGCTGCTGACTGCCTGCGCCAGCGGAACGCTGCACCAGCGGCCGCTGGCCATCGCCCCGGGCGCCGCGGTGGGGGTGGTGCTGGCGAGTGCCGGCTACCCGGGGGCCCCGCGCACAGGGGTCCCCATCTCCGGCACCGAGGGCCCGTGGGAGTCGGCCCACGTCTTCCACGCCGGCACGGCCCTGGACGCCGGACGCCTGGTGACGGCGGGCGGCCGGGTGCTCACCGTCTGTGCCCAGGGTCCGTCGTTGGCCGAGGCGCGCGCCTCCGCCTACCGCGCGGTGTCGCGCATCCACTTCGAGGGGATGCAGCTGCGGCACGACATTGGCGCGCGCGCGCTGCGCGCCGGAGCGCCCGGATGACTGCCTCCGCCGCCCGGAGGACAGACGCCGGCGTGGGCAGCGGGAGGCTGCCGCTTCTGGTGAAGGCGGTGCTGCGCGAGCTGGCCGGTCCGCTGGTGGTGTGGATTGCCTTCCTCTTCCTGCTCCTCTTCGTCATGCAGTTTCTCCGGGGGACGGACGTGCTTCTGGGCAGCGCCGTCACCTTGGGCGACTACAGCCGGCTGGCGGCCAACCTCGCCCCCCACTTCCTGGTCATGGCCATCCCGGTGGGCCTGCTGCTGGCCATCCTGCTGGGGCTCGGCCGGATGGCCGAGGACCGGGAACTGCTCGCCTTGGGCGCGCTGGGCTCCGCCCCCTGGCAGGTGGCGCGTGTCCCCATCGCCCTGGCGGCGGCGCTGGGCGCCTTCATCCTTCTGCTGTCCTCCACCGTGGAGCCCTGGGGCCTGAAGCAGGTGAAGCAGATTGTCAGCCAGGTCATCAAGCGCAACGTGCTGGGGGACGTGAAGCCGGGCGTCTTCTACGAGGACCTCACCGCCCTCACCCTGTACGCCCGCGGCGTGGACGCCCAGCGGGGGGTCTGGACACAGGTGCTGGTGCATGATGAGCGCGACCCGCGCGCGCCCATCCTGGTGCTGGCGCGCGAGGGCCTGGTGAGCGCGGAGGGCGCCAGCTCGGCCCTCACCGTCGCGCTGCGCGAGGGGGAGGTGCACCGTGCCGAGCGCACCGGGGGGGACTACGCGGTGCTCAACTTCGACCACGGCGAGCTGGCGGTGGGCGTGGAGGACACGCTGCTGCGGAAGAACAAGCTCAGCTCGCCCATCGAGGAGCTCACCCCGGCGGAGCTGCTGGCGGCCGCGAAGCAGAGCCGGGCGGCGGCCAGAAGTCCCGCCCCCTTCCTCACCGCCTTCCACGTGCGGATGGCGCAGGGGCTGACGCCGGTGGCCTTCGCCCTGCTCGCCGTCCCGCTGGCCATGCGGCTGCGTCGGGCGCGCGGGCTTGCCTACATGCTGTCCTTGGGCTTCTACGTCTTCTTCTATGTGGTGGAGCGCAGCTTCGAGAACTGGGGCAGCACCGGGCGGCTGCCGGCGCTGGTGGCCGGGCAGGGGCCCAACCTCCTCTTCGGCCTGGCTGGGCTGGCCGCCATGTGGTGGCTCGACGACCGCGGGGTGACGGCGTGAGGGGGCTCCTCTTCCGGCACCTGGGGCGGATGTACCTGCGCCTGTCGGCCACCATCTTCGGCGGCGTGCTCACCGTCTTCCTGGTGGCCGACTTCGTGGACCGCGCCAAGTCCTACACGGGCCCCAACTGGGTGCGGGACGTGCTGGTGCTGTACGGCTACAAGGCGGTGGTGGCCGGCCACCAGCTGGCCCCCGCCGCGCTGCTCCTCGGCGCCGGGGCGCTGGTGGCGGTGCTGCGCAGCAAGGGGGAACTCACCGCCATCCAGGCCCTCGGCTTCTCGCGCTGGACGCTGTACGGGCCGGTGGTGCTGGTGAGCCTGACGGTGGCCGCTGGCCTGGTCGTGCTGGACGAGACGGTGGTGGGCCGGGCCGGCCGCCGGGTGGACGAAATCACCACCTTGCGCTTCCACCGCTGGGGGGACTGGCGCAGCTTCTACGGGCGCAAGCAGTGGTTTCGCCGGGGAGACCGCATCCTGCACCTGCAGGACGGCAGCGCCGAGGAGGGCTTCCGGGGCGTGACGGTGCTGACCCTGGACCCGTCCTTTGCGCTCCGCCAGCGCTTGGAGGCAGACACCATGGCCAACGTCTCCGGGACGCTGTGGCGCCTGACCGGGGTCAGCATCCGAAGCTTCGAGGGCCAGGCGGGCAGCCGGATTCGCTCGGTGCCGGACGGCGTCTTCGACTTGGGGGTGGCCCGCTCGGATTTGAGTATTCGCCCGGGCCGGCCCGAGCAGATGTCGGCCGCCGTCCTGCAGGAACAAATCCGCGCCCGCCGCACGGTGGGACTTCCCGACCGCCTCTTCTCCCTCGCCCTGCACAACCGGGTGGCCGTGCCGTTGATGGCGGTGCCGGCCGCCCTGCTCGCCCTGGCCCTGGCGCTGCGCACCGGGCGCCAGGGCATCACCGGCGTCCTGATGCAGGGCCTTCTGGTGACGCTCGCGCTGTGGGGGTTGATGGTGGTGGCGCGCGGCCTGGTGGTGGGCGGGCGCCTGGCCCCGGCGGTGGCCGCCTGGGCACCGGTGGTGGTGCTTTCCTTGACTGCGGCCGCCATGGCCCGCTGGCCGAACGCCCGGCCGCGGCTGCGCCGGCTCCTCGTCGCCTCGTCCTGAGTCCTCAGGCAGAGTGCGCCCCGTGACTTCGCCGCCCTCGCCCGCACTGCAAAAAAGCCTGCCGGTGCTGCTGACCGGGCTTTTGGCGGTGTGGGCGCTCGGGACGGCGGCCTCGGAAGGGCTGATGCAGGGGGCGGCCGACGCCACCATCCTCTTTGCCCTGGCGCTGCTGCTGGCCCGGCGCGCGCCGCTTGCCAGCCAGCTGAAGGCGCCGGTCCTGGCCGGTGCGGCCCTGGCCCTCTACCAGGCCCTCTCCCCCCTCTTCGTCCACCTCGCCGGTGCCCCGGACTGGCCTCCTCCGGGACGGTGGCTGCAATGTCTCGACACCGCCGCGGCGCCCGCGCTGGCGCTGGCCGCCGGGGTGGGGGTGCGCTGGACGGCGGTGGAGCTGGCGCTGGTGGCCGGGTGGACCGGTTCGGTGGCGCTGGGACTGGTGCAGCACCTCGTCCGGTGGGACGTCCCGCTGCCCTCGTTGCTGCAGCTGCCGGTGGGGCGGGTCCATGAAGTCTTCGCCCCGGCGGGCCAGCCGCGCTTCGCCGCCGGCGGTTTCTTCTTCCACCGGCTGCGCTTCGCCCATGGGGCGGTGGCCCTTCTCGGTCCGGCGCTCAGCGCTGCGCTGCGCGCCGCGAACGCTCGGCGGCGCTGGCTAGGCGCCTGGATGGCTCTCCTCTGCGCCCTGGCCGTCTACCTCTCCTTCGCCCGGGCCGCGCTGGGGGCGGCGGTGCTGCTGGGCGTGGCAGCCGGGGTGGGGCTGTCACGCAGCTGGGCACGGCGCGCCGGCCTGGCCGGGGTGCTGCTTCTGTGCTGCGCGGTGGCCCTGGCGCCAGGCTGGCGTCTGCGTCTTGCCGGCGCCGCGGAAAATGTCCTCGACGGCGAGCGGGCGGCAGCCCGCGCCGCCGGCTGGGACCTGGTCCGCCGGCACCCAGTGCTGGGCGTCGGCTTTGGCAACTACCACGCCGCGGCGCTGGCCCGTTCGGCGGAGACACAGCTGCCGGCCCAGTTGGCGCGCGACGCGCACGCCCTGTGGCTGACGGTGTGGGCGGAGACGGGCATCCTCGGCCTTCTGTTGTGGCTCATCTGGCAACTGCTGCTGGCGCGGGCCCTCTGGCGGCGTGCCGTGGCGGGCGCCTGGCCGGCGGCCGGGGCCCTCCTCTCCTGGGGGGCCTTTCACGCCCTGGCCCTGGTGCACCATCTGCCCTTCCACTCGGGCGTGCACCTCACCTTCGCGCTGGTGTGGGGGGTGGGCCTGGTCCACCCCGGGGATGTGCCTCAGCCCAGTACGCCCCGGTAGACGTCGGCCGTCGCCCGGGCGCACGCCTGCCAGGAATAGCCCCGGGCTCGGACCAGCCCGGCTTCCACCAGCGTTCGGCGCAAGCCAGGCTCGGCCTGTAGCCGCCAGACTGCCTCCAGCCAGGGTGCTTCCTCGCCCGGCGTGACGAGGAGGCCTGCCTCCCCCACCACTTCCGGCAGGGCCCCGGCGCGCGCGGCCACCACCGGGCAGCCGGTGGCCATCGCCTCCAGCGCCGGCAGGCCGAAGCCCTCGTGCAGCGAGGGGAGAAGCAGCGCCTCCGCCCCGCCATACAGGGCCACCAGGTGGCGCTCCTCCACATCGGCCAGGCCGAGGACGCCCGGGGGCAGGGGCAGCGCCCGCACGCCGGGCCCGGCCAGCACCACCAGTGGCGCAGGCAGCCGGGGGGCCAGCTGGGCCAGCCAGCCCAGCTGCTTGTGCGGCTTGGGGTTGCCCACGGCCAGCAGGTACCGCCCGGGAAGCCCCAGCACGGCGCGGGCCTCGGCCACGGCCTCTGGGGTGGGCGGGCAGAAGTCGGCGTCCACGCCCGGGGGCACCACCTGGAAGGCGCTCTCGGCAAAGCCAAGGCACGCGGCCAGCTCCGTCCGGGCGAAGGCGGAGACGGTGAGGCGGGCGCGGGCGTGGCGCAGCCGCGGCCGCACCACCGCCCGGTAGTAGAGGGCGGTGGTGCGGCCATACTCGCCCCGGCGGACCAGGTGGGTGGCGTCATGCAGGGTGGCCACCAGCGGGCCTGGCCAGAGGAGAGGGACGGAGAAGGAAGTGGCGTGGAAGCAGTCGGCCCGGGCCAGCAAGAGGGAGGCGGCCAGCGCCGGCTGCTCCAGTGGGGAGAGGAAGCGCGCAGGGCAGGGCCGGACGGGAAACGGTGGAGCCAGCCGTCCCAAGTCGGGCAGCCCGCCCGGCGGGCCCAGGCCCTGGACCTCCACCTCTGGCAGTAGCGCCGGGATGCGCGCCGCCAGCGCCAGGGCGTAGCGTGCGATGCCGTGCAGGTGGCCCTCCACCATGCGCAAGTCCAGCAGCAGCCGGGGCCGGCGGCGCGCGAGGGCCCCGGGCGCGGTGCCCGGCGGCGCACGCGTCATGCCCGCTCCTGGGGCTTGGCCCGCATGCCCTGGGCCAGCCCGAAGGCCAGCACCGCCGCCATGGAAACCTCGGCGTGGAAGAGCGGGTCATGAAGCAGGCTGAGAAGGGCGAGAAAGACGACGCTGGCCCGGGCCCCGGCGCCCAACGGGTCGCCCGGCTGCACCGCGCGCCAGCACCACACCAAAAGCAACAGGAAGAGGAGGGCGGCCGGCAGGCCCGCCTCGGCGGCGAGGGTGAGGTACTGGTTGTGGGCCTTGCCGGCGTGGCGCACCACCTCCACCGGGGTGTCCGCCGAGGCGAAGGCGGCCGGGTGGTAGCGCCCCAGGCCGACGCCGGCCAGCGGGTGCTGCGCCACGGCGCGCAGGGCGGACTGCAGCAGCCAGCGTCTGTCCCCGCTGCCCTCATCTGTGACGGCGGAGGCAAACCGCAGCCGGAGGCTGGGGACGGCCGCCACCAGGCCCAAGCCAAGGACGGCCAATGCCAGCAGGGCCGGCCACCGCCACCGCGCGGAGAGGCGGAAGGCCAGCACCACGGCCAGGGCCACCACCAGTGCGACGGAGGCGGCCCGGGCATGGGGCAACCACAGGACGCACAGGGCCCCGGCCGTCGCCACCGCCAAGGCAGCCCGGCTCCGCGACAAAAGCCCCACGTCCAGAAAGCCCAGCACCAGCAGTCCGCCGACATGCGCAAACTTGAGGCGGTGCAGAAGCAGGCCCCCCGCCATGTACCGGGAGGGCTCGCCCGGCAGCGGTTCATACATGCGCTGGAAGGGGAGGTGCGTCCAGCGCAGGCGCTCAAAGCTGGTGACGTCCGGCCACAGGCCCCAGTGCTGACACAGCGCTGCGGCGCAGGAGAGGAGGAAGGCCGTGCCCATGGCCACGGCCAGGCGCCGGCGCGCCGGGCGGGCCAGAAAGCCCAGCGCCCGCGCGGCCACCGGCAGAAAGCACCAGTCCAGAATGCGCGCCGCCCCGCCGGGCGTGGGCCACTGGCCGGCCAGCAGCGGGAGGAGGAGGCACCAGGCCACGAAGGCCCACAAAGGCCAGGCCGTCTGCATGCGCCCCCGCCAGCCGGGTGCGGGCGGCAGGACCGCCAAAAGGCACAACACCATGCCGAGGGCGCCCAGCGCCTCGGAGAGTTGCACCCCCACGCCCCAGACGAGGAGGCCCGCCTCGGCTAGGGAGGCGCGCCAGGCCGAGGGAAAGCCTTCCGCCGTCTCTTCCACATGCGGTGGCGCCGCGACCAAGGGGACTGGACGGTACACCACTTGGCCGGCCGTCCGGGCGGCCCGCAGGGGGCAGCGGTCGTGCGTCGCCCCCCGCGCCGGAGGGGAAGTCCCGGCGGGTGTCGGGCGCGTGTTACACCTGGGGGCCCTTGGGCATGCGCGTCGCGCTGGTGCACGACTGGCTGGTGGGCCGTCGCGGCGGGGAGGCCGTGCTCGAGGCGCTGGTGCGCCTGTTTCCGGGGGCCGAAGTCTTCACGCTTCTGCACCAGCCGGGCAGCGTCGGGCCCACCGTGGAATCGCGCCCCATCCACGTCTCCCCGCTGCAGCATGTGCCGGGGGTCTTCCGCCACTACCGCAGCCTCTTGCCCCTCATGCCCTGGGCGGTGGGGCGCCTGGACGTCCGCGGCTTCGACTTCGTCCTGTCCACCAGCCACTGCGTGGCCAAGGGGGTGCGTGTCCCGAAGGGAACGCCGCACCTGGCGTACGTCTTCGCCCCCATGCGCTACATGTGGGACCTCTTCGAGGAGTACTTCGGGCCGGGCCGCGCTTCCTGGCCGGTGCGCCTGGGCGCGCGGGCGCTGCGCCCACGGTTGCAGGCGTGGGACCGGGCCACCGCCGCGGCGCCGGACGGCATGCTGGCCGACAGCCAGCACGTGGCCCGGCGCATCGCCCGGGCCTGGGGGCGCACGGTGGAGGTGGTGTACCCGCCGGTGGACACTGAGCGCTTCGCCAAGGGCCCTCTGGGCCGGGGCGCCGGGGGGTACTTCCTCTGGGTGGGGGCGCTGGCGCCTTACAAGCGGCTGGATGTCGCGCTGGAGGCCTTCCGCCGGCTGGGGGTGCCCCTGTGGGTGGCCGGGGACGGGCAGCAGGCGGAGTTGCTGCGCCGCCAGCGCCCTCCGTCCGTGCGGTGGCTCGGGCCGGTGTCCGACGCGGAGCTGCCGGCGCTGTACCAAGGGGCGCGCGCCCTCATCTTTCCCGGAGAGGAGGACTTCGGAATTGTGCCGCTGGAGGCGATGGCCTCCGGCCGCCCGGTGCTGGCGCTGGGACGGGGGGGCGCGCTGGAAACCGTCAGCCGCCAGACGGGACTCTTCTTCGAGGAGGCCACCCCGGAGGCGTTGGTGGCTGCGGTGCAGGCCTTCGACGTCTTCGAGAAGGGCTTCCGGCCGGAGGCGGCCCGGGCGCGGGCGCTTCTTTTCGGGCCCGAGCAATTCGCCGCCGGCATCCGCCGGGCGGCGGAGCCGCTCCTCGGCCGGCCTCCGTGGTAACACCCGGGCGCCCTTCCGCCCTGCATGTTTGGCCGCCTCCAGCGCTTCTACAACTCCATCAAGGTGGCCACCGACGTGGTGGTGCTGGCCCTGGCCTTTGGGCTGGCCTACCTGACGTGGTTCACCTGGACGCACCACCGGCCGGAGCCCAGCCTGGAAGACTCGCTGGTGACGCTGGGGCTCGCGCTTTTGCTGCTGCCGCTGGCCTACCGCCAGGCCCACCTGTACGCCACCAACCGGGCGCGGACGGACCTGGAGGAAGTCTTCGAAATCCTCAAGGCCTCCGTCACCGCGACGCTGCTGCTGGTGGCCATCACCTACTTCTTCCGGGAACGCTACTCGCGCGCGACGCTGGCGCTGTTTCTCGCCTACGCGGTGGTCCTGGTGTCGGCCACCCGGCTGACGTTCCGGGGCGTCCTGGCCGCCTTCCGCCGGCGGGGCTACAACCTCAAGTCCATCCTCCTGGTGGGCACGGGCAGTCTCGGCGAGCGGGTGGTGGACACCATCGAGGGGCACCGCGAGCTCGGCTTCCGGGTGGTGGGCGCGCTGTCGCGCGAGGCCTGTGCGCCGGGGGCCACCGTCCGGGACGTGCCGGTGGTGGGCACCACCGCCGACTTGGAAGCCGTGCTGGCGCAGCGCCCGGTGGACCAGGTCATCCTCGCGCTGCCGAGCGAGGACACCCCTCTCTTGAAGCAGCTGATGGAGCGGCTGGCGCTGCAGACGGTGGACGTGAAGGTGGTGCCGGACCTGTTCCAGTACGTGACGCTGTACGGGGGCCTCGAGGAATTCGGCGGGTTGCCCCTGATTGGCCTTCAGGGTGGGCCGCTCGAGGGGTGGGCCCTGGTGGCCAAGCGCCTCTTCGACATGGGCTTGGCCTTCCTGGCGCTGTGCCTGCTTTCCCCGGTGCTGTTGCTGGTGGCCCTGGCCGTCCGGCTGTCCAGCCGCGGGCCCATCTTCTTCCGGCAGGAGCGCATGGGGATGGACGGCCGGACGTTTCAAATTCTCAAATTTCGCACCATGCGCACGGACGCCGAGGCGCAGGGTGCCACCATGGCGCGCGCCGGGGACCCCCGGCGCACCCCGGTGGGGGCCTTTCTGCGCGCCTCGTCCCTGGACGAGTTGCCGCAGCTCCTCAATGTCCTG
The DNA here is from genome assembly GCA_963760425.1 of uncultured delta proteobacterium. Taxonomy (GTDB): domain Bacteria; phylum Myxococcota; class Myxococcia; order Myxococcales; family Myxococcaceae; genus JADGRA01. Next base: position 198,176 of record CAVXCY010000019.1, read on the forward strand.
GTGGGGGAGATGAGTTTGGTCGGCCCGCGGCCGGAGCGGCCCGTCTTCATCGAGGAATTCAAGCGGCGAATTCCCAAGTACCACCTGCGCCACAAGGTGAAGTCCGGCATCACCGGGTGGGCGCAAATCCACGGGCTGCGCGGGCAGACATCCATCGAGAAGAGGATTGAGTTTGACCTCTACTACATCGAAAACTGGTCACTGCTGTTGGACGTGAAGATTCTGGTGCGCACCGTGCTGGGCGGGTTTCTCTCCCGGCACGCCTACTGAAGGCCACGGGGCGCCTCCCGGACGGGGAGGGCCGTGGCCGGCCCCGCCCCAAGACGTCGCGCGACCGTCGCTTGACGGGCGGCGACGGACTGCATAAATACGCACTCTTGACGCATAACTATGAAGTGGGGTTGGTCGGGGCCTCTGGCTACTCGGGCATCGAGGTGTGCCGGCTGCTGGCCCAGCACCCGGACATCTCCCTGCGGTTTGTGGCCTCCGAGCGCTGGGAGGGGGACACCGTCCGTGCCCGCACCGGAATTGGTGGCACCGTCGGCGCGCTGCACTACCAGGCGGTGGAGCGCGCGCTCGAGCGGGCGGAGGAATGCGGGGTGGTCCTGCTGGCCACCCCCACCGAGGTGTCCCTGCGCCTGGTGCCGGAACTGCTGGAAGTGGGCGTCCGGGTGGTGGACCTCTCCGGCGCGTACCGGTTGAAGCAGGCGGACGCCTACCCGACGGCGTACGGCTTCACCCATCCCTCGGCGGCGCTGCTGGCCGAGGCCGTCTACGGGCTGCCGGAACTGGGCCGCGAGGGCCTTTCCCACGCCCGGCTGGTGGCCAACCCCGGCTGCTTCGCCACCGCCGCGGCCCTGGCGGTGGCGCCGCTTCTGGCGGCGGGGCTGCTGGCGGAGGAAGCCGTCGTGCTGGACGCCGCCTCCGGCGTCACCGGCGCCGGGCGCCAGGCGGCAGAAACCTACAGCTTTTCCGAAGTCGACGAGGACATGCGGGCCTACCGCGTCCTGCGCCACCAGCACCTGCCGGAGATTGCGCAATCCCTGGCGCGGGCGGCGGGGCGGCCGGCGGCCTTCACCTTTACCCCCCATCTCCTTCCGCTGCGGCGGGGCATCCTCTGCACCAGCTCCGCCCGGCTTCGCCCGGGCGTCGCGCCGGAACGGCTGCCCTCAGCGCTGCGGGACGCCTACCATGAGGAGCCGCTGGTGGAGGTGGTGGCCACCCCGGAGGAGGTGACACTGCGCTCGGTGGTGGGTACGCCCCGGGCGCGCGTGGGGGTGGCCTGTGCCCTGGGCGGATTCGACCCGGGCCGCGTCATCGTCCTCTCCGCGCTGGACAACCTCCTCAAGGGGGCGGCGAGCCAGGCGGTGCAAAACCTCAACGCGCTCCTGGGCCTTCCCGAGACGCGCGGCCTGTGCCTCGAGCGGGGGGCCTTCTCATGAATGGCCCCTTGGGCTTCCGCTATGCCGGCCTGCACGTCGGCATCAAACCCGGCCGCAAGGACTTGGCCCTGGTGGTGAGTGACGTCCCGGCCTCGGCCGCCGGCTGCTTCACCGTCAACACCGCCAAGGCGGCACCGGTGCGGGACGCGGAGGGGCGTCTACCGGCCAGCGGCGCCCGCGCCCTCCTCATGAACAGCGGCAACGCCAACGCCCTTACCGGCCGGGCCGGGGAGGAGGACGTCCAGCGCCTCAGGGACGGCCTCGCCCAGGCGCTGCACGTCTCCGCCGACGCCATCTTCACCGCCAGCACCGGCGTCATCGGCGTCCGGTTGCCGGTGGAAAAAATAGCCACCGGCCTTCCCCGGCTGGTGGCCTCGCTGGGCCCGGGCTGGGAGTCGGCCGCCGAAGCCATCCTCACCACCGACACCCACTCCAAGGTGGCCACGCGCTCGCTGCTGCTGCGCGGGCGCGAGGTGCGCCTCCTCGGCCTGGCCAAGGGGTCGGGGATGATTGCTCCGCAGATGGCCACCATGATTGCCGCCGTCTGCACCGACGCCAGTGTGCCACCGGCCGTCCTCACCAAGGCCCTGCGGCTGGCTGTCGACCGAAGCTTCCACTGCCTGGTCGTCGATGGGGACATGAGTACCAACGACTGCGTCTTCGCCCTCGCCAACGGCCTGGCCGCCAATCCCCCGCTGGCCGCCGAGGGAGAGGACTTCGAGGCCTTCACCGAGTCCCTGGCCCAGCTGTGCATGGAACTGGCCCGGGCCATCGCCGCAGACGGGGAGGGTGCCACCCGGCTGCTCACCGTCGAAGTCACCGGTGCGCCGGACGTGGCCGTGGCCCGAGATGCGGCCAAAAGCATTGCTGCCTCGCCCCTGGTGAAGTCCGCCATCTTCGGTGCGGACCCCAACTGGGGGCGCATTCTGGCCACCGTCGGCGCACGCGGCGGCTCCCAGCACTGGGCGGTCGACCCGGTGCGGGCCGACGTCCGCATCCAGGAAACCCTGGTGTATGGACGGGGCGCTCCGGTGCCACACGACGCGGACGCCCTGCGCGTGCGGATGCGGGAACCGCAGGTGCTGGTGCAGGTGCACCTGGCGGAAGGGGCGGCCAGCGCGACGGCCTGGGGCTGCGACCTCAGCTACGACTACGTGAAGATTAATGCCGACTACACCTCCCTCATCGTCCCCGGCTCCGATGGAAGCGTCTCCAAGGACGACCGGCTGACGCGCTACAGCCCGGGCTTCAAGCGCGCCCTATTGGTGGAGGCGCTCAAGTACATCTCCCGCTTCGCCGGAAGCCGCTGCGTCCTGTCGCTCGGCGGCGGGGCCATGGTGAAGCAGACGCTGAAGCGCAGCTTCTGTGAGGACGTCAACCTGTTGCGCTCGGTGGGCCTGCGGCCGCTGGTGGTGCACGGCGGAGGCCATGAGATTGCCGCCACCCTCAAGCAGCTGGGGGCCGGCGAGGCGGGCGAAGTCGACGGCGTCCGGGTGACCGACGAGACCGACCTCAAACTGGTGGAGATGGTCCTCACCGGACGGGTGAACTCAGAACTGGTCACCCTGCTGAACACCGACGGTGGCTGCGCGGTGGGGGTGTCGGGCAAGGACGGGCCCCTGCTGCGGGCCCAGAAGCTGGTCACCGAGGGTGGCGACCTCGGCCGGGTGGGCGAGGTGACGGAAGTCAACCGCGACTTCCTGGAGATGCTTTTGGCCGGTGGCTACACGCCGGTCATCGCCCCGGTGGGCCTCGGCGAGGGGGGGATGGGCTTTCACATGTACGCCGACGCCGTGGCGGCCGAGGTGGCGGTCGCGGTGGGGGCGCGGAAGCTGATTGTCCTGTTGGACGCGCCCGGCCTGACGGCGGACGGTGAGCTGCAGCCCCAGCTCACCACCGCCGACCTGGAACACCAGCTGGCCGACGCTGCGGTGGTGGGGCACCTGAAGGTGACGGTGCAGGCCATTCTCCGGGCCCTGCGCGGGGGGGTGGAACGCGTGCACGTCATCGACGCGCGCGTGCCGCACTCCGGCATTGCCGAGCTCTTCACCGACCACGGCGTGGGCACGCTGGTGACGCTGCAATGAATGTGGCGCGCGAGGAGGAACACGGCACGCGCGCCCGCCGCGCCGTCATTCGCCAGCTGCTGTCGGGGGAACGCCGGGTGGCCACCCAGGGCGCGCTGCGCGCCCTCCTCGGGCGGGCCGGCTACCACGTCACCCAAGGGACGCTCAGCCGGGACCTTGCCGCCCTGGGCGCCCGCCGGGCGCCCCTGCCCGGCGGCGGCATGGCCTATGAATTGCCGGCGCCGAGCAGCGCGCCCTGGGCGGCCGAGACGGTGGGCAGCCTGGTGACGCGGGTGCGCGACAACGGCTGGCTGGTGGTGGTGAATGCCCGGCCCGGGGCGGCCTCCGCGGTGGCTCTGGCCCTCGACCAGGCGCGCCTCCCCGAGGTGCTGGGCAGCATCGCCGGCGACGACACCGTCTTCGTCGCGCCGTCGCCGGGCACTCTCGCCGCGCGGCTGCGGCAGCGACTGGACGAGTTTTTCTTCAAGAAGGAGAAGCGGGAATGACGAAGGACAAGGTGGTGCTCGCCTACTCCGGGGGGCTGGACACCTCGGTGCTGGTGAGAATCCTCAGCCTCGACTACGGCTATGACGTCATCGCCGTGCACGTCGACGTCGGCGAGGCGCGCGACGCCAAGGACGTGGTGGCGCGGGCCAAGGCCGCCGGCGCCGTGGCGGTGGAATTGGTGGAGGCGCAGGAGGAATTCGCCCGCGACTTCTGCTTCCCGGCCCTGCAAGCCAACGCCCTCTACCAGGGCGTCTACCCCCTCAACTCGGCCCTCAGCCGGCCCCTCATCGCCAAGCACCTGGTGGCCGCCGCCCGCAAGCACGGCGCGGTGGCCGTCGCCCACGGCTCGACCGGGAAGGGCAATGACCAGGTGCGCTTCGACTTGGGCACCAAGGGCCTGGCACCGGAATTGAAGATTATTGCCCCCCAGCGCGAGCGCAACATCAGCCGGGATGCGGCCTTGGAGTACGCCGCCCAGCACGGCATCCCGGTGCCGGCGAGCAAGAAGTCCCCCTTCAGCATCGACGAGAACTTGTGGGGACGCAGCATCGAGGGCGGCGTCCTGGAGGACCCGGCCGTGGAGCCGCCGGAGGAGGCCTTCGCCTGGACGCGCGGTCCCACCACCGCGTCGCCTCAGCCGACGCTTTTGCGCATCGGCTTTCAGGCCGGGCTGCCCGTCAGCGTGGACGGCAAGCGCCTCAGCCCGGCGGCCCTCATCCGCCGGGTGGGGGAAGTGGCCGGGCAGAATGGGGTGGGCCGGATTGACCTGATGGAGAACCGCATGGTGGGCATCAAGAGCCGCGAGGTGTACGAGGCGCCGGCGGCGGTGGCCCTCATCGCCGCGCACCAGGACCTGGAGCGTTTCACCACCATCGCCCTGTCCCACCGCGTGAAGCGCGAGCTCGACGAGCACTTCGCCAACATGGTGTACGAGGGCTTCTGGTTCTCGCCTCTGCGCGAGGCCATCCAGGCCTTCAACGACGTCCACAACAAGAGCGTCACCGGCGAGGTGACGCTGAAGCTGCACCAGGCCTCGCTCCGGGTGGTGGGCCGCACTTCGCCCTACGGCGTCTACAACCAGGCCCTGTCCACCTATGGCAAGGAGGACCGCTTCGACCACCGGGCCGCCGAGGGCTTCATCCAGCTTTTGGGGCTGCAGCTGCAGGAATTCGCGCGCCTGCACGGCGAGGCCAAGCGGTGATTGCCAAGACGGCCGCCGGCGGGGGCCCCTCGCTCGACGCGGAGGTGCTCGCCTTCAGCAGCAGCCTGCAGCAGGACCGGGCCCTGCTGCGGGAGGACCTGCTCGGGAGCCTGGCGCACCTCACCATGCTGGGGCGCCAGCGCATTGTGCCTGTGGAGGCGGCGCGCGCCATCCACCGGGCGCTGGTGGAACTGTGGCGCGCCGCCGAGGCCGGGACGTGGCACCCGGCCGAGGGGGAGGAGGACGTGCACATGGCGGTGGAGGCCGAACTGACGCGACGCCTCGGCCCCCAGGCCGGCCACCTGCACACGGGCCGTTCGCGCAATGACCAGGTGGCCCTGGACTTGCGCCTGCACGTGCGCGAGCAGCTGGCGGAAGCCCTGGAGGCCGTCTCCGGCCTGGTGGAGGCGCTGGTGGCGCGGGCCGAGGCGGACGCGGACGTGCTGCTGCCCGGCTACACCCATCGCCAGCGTGCCCAGCCCATCTCCGCCGGCTACTGGTGGTGTGCCGCCGCGGCCATGTTTGCCCGCGACCTCGACGCCCTCACCTTCGCCCGCCAGCAGGTGGATGCGTCCCCCTTGGGCGTGGGCGCGCTGGCCGGGACGTCGTTGCCCACCGACCGGGACATTCCCCGCACGCTGCTGGGCTTCTCGCGCCTCACCTTGAACGGGCTGGACACGGTGGGGGACCGGGACTTCGCCCTGGACTTCACCTACGCCGTGGCGCGCTGCCTGCTGCACGCCGGGCGGCTGGCCACCGACGTCATCGACTTCTCCTCGTCCGAATTCCGCTTCCTCCAGCTGGGGGACGCCATCGCCTGCGGCAGTAGCCTCATGCCCCAGAAGCGCAACCCGGACGTCTTCGAGTTGGTGCGGGGAAAGGGAGCTGCCGGGGTGGGACACCTCCTCGCCCTCCTCACCCTGCTGAAGGGGCTTCCGCTTGGCTACAACCGGGACTTGCAGGAGGACCGCGCACCGCTACTCGGTGGCGGTCCCTTGCTGCTCGGCGTGGTGCGGGCGCTGCGCGTCGCGCTGCCACACCTCAGCTTCGACGCGGCTGTCACCTTCCGCGCGCTGGAATCGGACTACACCCAAGCCACCGACATCGCCGAGGCCCTGGTGCGCTCCGGGGTGCCCTTTCGCACCGCCTACCAGCTGGTGGGCACACTGGTGAAGCAGGCCCAAGGCCTGGGCTTGCCCTTGGGCGCGGTGCCGGCCGAGGTGGCGGCGGCGGTGGACACCCGGCTGGTGCCAGCGCTCGAGCAGACGCGCGACGTGCGCACGTCCGTGCCCAGCCGGGAAAGTACCGGCGGCACCGGCCCGCGCTCGGTGGCACAGCAGGTGGCCGCCCTGCGCGCTCGCGCCGGGGAGGGCCACGCGCTGGCCCAGTCGACTCCCCGGCTGGCGCACCTCTTCCAGGTGCTTGAGGAGGTCACGTGGTGACGGCACGCCATTACCTGCAGCTTTCTGACAGGAATGTGGCCGAATACCGGGCTCTCTTCGCCCGGGCGGCGGAGCTCAAGCGCCGCCGTCGGGCGCGACTGTTGGACACCTCTCTGGCCGGCCGGACGCTGGTCGTCCTCATGGAGAAGGCCTCCACCCGGACGCGCCTCTCCTTCGCCGCCGCCATCGGCCAGCTGGGCGGCCACTTCGTGGAGCTGTCCGCCGCCAGCAGCCAGCTGGCCCGGGGCGAGCCGCTGGCCGACACCGCCCGCATTGTCTCCGGCTATGCCGACGCGGTGGTGTTTCGCACCTCCACCGACGCCCGGCTGCGCGAGTACGCCGCTGCCTCCTCCATCCCGGTCATCAACGGCCTCACCGAACTCGGCCACCCGGTGCAGGTGCTGACCGACCTCTTCAGCGTGGAGGAGGCCTTGGGTTCGGTGCCTGGCCGGACGCTGGCCTTCATCGGCGACTGCGCCGGCAACATGGCGCTGTCCTTCCTGGAGGCGGCGCCCCTGTTTGACTTCCAGCTGCGGCTGTCCGCCCCCCCAGGCTTTCTGCCACCGGCCGCGGTGGTGAAAGCTGCCGGAGCGCACGTCACCCTGGTGGAGGACCCCCGGGAAGCGGTGCGGGGGGCGGAGGTGGTGGCCACCGACGTGTGGAGCAGCATGGGCCAGGAGGACGAGGCGGAGGAGCGCCGGGAAGCCCTGCGCGGCTACACCGTGGACCAGGCGCTGCTGTCCCGGGCGGCCCCGGGGGCCGTCGTCCTGCACTGTCTTCCGGCCCACCGGGACGAGGAGATTACCGACGCGGTGATGATGGGACCGCAGTCCCGTATTTGGGAAGAGGCGGAGAACCGCATGCACGTGCAGAAGGCCCTGCTCGAGCAGCTCATCCTCTGCTGACGGGAAGCGGGGAGACGGTTGGATTTTCGCGCGGGTCCGCGTTAACCCCCGAGGAGGCTGGTCACACATGCTTCGCGGCAACCGGTCGGCACGGCTGTTTCGTGGCGGCGCCTTCTTTGTGGTGCCGCTGGCGGCGTGGGCCGTCCTTGCATTTACCGGTTGTCCCACGGCGCACGTCTCCCAGTCGGATGTCACTGGCCCGCACGGGGAACGGCGGGTCGCGGTCTCCTGCAGCACCGCCTCGGCGTGCACCAACGTGGCCAGCAAAATCTGCAAGGGAGGCTTCACCATCGTCTCCACCACGGGGAGTGCGGGACTGGGCGAATCCCTCTCGCAGCTCATCGAGTGCAAGCCCTACGTCTCCAACACGGCCATCATGGGGCCGCACGGGGAAACGCTCATCGAAATCGATTGCTCGAGCTCGGTGCAGACGTGCTTCGATTTTGCCCGAAAGACATGCAACGGCGACTACGACATCTTCATGACGTCGCCGTTCCTCATCCAATGCGACAAGCTGTTACCGCCTCCTGAGTTTCCCCGGACGGGCGCTCCGCCCGACGCCGGGTGACCGGCAGTCGGGCTCGGGCCTTTGGTAGCCTTCCGGCGGCGCCGCGGGTCTGCTCCAGGCGAGTGTGGGCCGACGGCCGTCAACCCCGGGGGCGGCATGCGACCGCACCTCAGGATGGCACTTTGCGCGGCACTCCTCACGGCAGGGTGCACGAAGCCTTGGGGTGTACCAGCCGGATGTCATTGGCCCCCCACGGCGAGCATCTCAGCGAACTGGCCTGCGTCGGCGCCCAGGAGTGCATGCAGTTTGCGCGCAAGACATGCCAGGGCGACTTCGAGGTGGTCCCGGGGGGGGGCGTCCCGTCCGGGGGCGGGCTGATGCTCGTCCACGCCACGCAGGCACGGGAGGCCGGGGGCGCACGGGCGTCCGACGCCCCGTCCAGTCCCTGACGCACGCAGCGCCCCCCGCCAAGGCATGGCGAGGGGCGCCGGGCGGGCCGTCAGTCTTCTTTGGGTTTAGCTGCAGCCGCTGGTGGCGCCGCAGTTGTTGCACTTATAGCAAGCGCCGCTTCGGTACATGATGGCGCCGCAGGTGTGGCAGGGCGGGGCGTCCTGCTGGTTGAGGAAGGCCTGCCGCGGGCCCCCGGTGGTCACTTCCACCGTCGTCGCCGGCAGCGTCCGCGCCGCCGGGGCGGCAGTGGCCGCGGGCTCCGGTGCCGAGGAGGCCTCGGGCAGTTCCGGCTGCGTCGAGCCGAACTTCAGCGCCAGCCACCGGAAGATGTAGTCGGTGATGGACTTGGCGATGGGGATGTCCGGGTTGCCGGTGAAGCCCGACGGCTCGAAGCGGGTGTGGCTGAACTTGTCCACCAGGACTTGCAGCGGCACCCCGTACTGCAGCGCGAGCGAGACGCTGGTGGCGAAGCTGTCCATCAGCCCCGACACCACCGAACCTTCCTTGGCCATGACGACGAAGAGTTCCCCGGGCGTCCCGTCCTCGTACATGCCCACGGTGAGGTACCCCTCGTGCCCGCCGATGGAGAATTTGTGGGTGAGGGCATGCCGCTCGTCCGGCAGCCGGCGCCGGAGCGGCCGCGGCTCCACCGCCTGCAGCGGCGCCGCCTCCTCCTTGCTGGAGCGCGAGGTGTTGAGGGGCTGACTGCGCTTGCAGCCGTCGCGGTAGACGGCCACCGCCTTGAGGCCAAGCTTCCAGGCCTCCAGGTAGGCCTGCTCGATGTCCTCGACGGTGGCGGCGTTGGGCAGGTTGACCGTCTTGGAGATGGCGCCCGAGAGGAAGGGCTGGGTGGCGCCCATCATCTTCAGGTGACCCATCCAGTGGATGCTGCGCTCGCCCTTGGAGGGCTTGAAGGCGCAGTCGAAGACGGGCAGGTCCTTGGCCTTGAGCAGCGGCGCCCCCTCGATGGTCTCGTGCGTGTCGAGGTAGGAGACGATGGCCTGGCCCTCGGTGGGGGAGTAGCCGAGCTTGGCCAGCGCCAGCGGGACGGTGTTGTTCACAATCTTCAGCATCCCGCCGCCGACCAGCTTCTTGTATTTGATGAGGGCAATGTCCGGCTCGATGCCGGTGGTGTCGCAATCCATCATGAAGCCGATGGTGCCGGTGGGGGCGAGCACGGTGACCTGGCTGTTGCGGTAGCCAGCCTCGCTGCCCAGGGCGAGCGCGTCGTCCCACGCCTGGCGCTGGGCGGCGAACAGCTCCGGTGTCACGCCGTCCGCATTCAACTGGTGGGCGGCCTTGCGGTGCTTGCTGATGACGCGGAGCATGGCCTGGGAATTCTTCGCGTAGCCGGCGAAGGGGCCCATCCGCTCGGCCATCTGAGCGCTCATCCGGTAGGCCTCCCCGCACATGAGGGAGGTGATGGCCGCGGCGTAGTCGCGCCCCTCCTCCGAGTCATAGGGCAGGCCAGAGGCCATCAGCAGAGCGCCGAGGTTGGCATAGCCGAGGCCGAGCGGCCGGTAGGCATGGCTGTTCTCGGCAATCTTCTCGCTCGGGTATTTGCTGTACCCGACAATCATCTCCATCGCCAAGAGCACCACGTCGACGGCGTGGCGGAACGACTCCACGTCGAAGCTGCCGTCGAGCGGGCTGCGGAAGTGCATCAGGTTGAGCGAGGCGAGGTTGCAAGCCGAGTCGTCGAGGAACATGTACTCGGAGCAGGGGTTGCTCGCGTTGATGCGCGCCGTGGCCGAGCAGGTGTGCCAGTCGTTGACGGCGGTGTCGAATTGCAGCCCCGGGTCTCCACACAGGTGCGCCGACTCCGCAATCTCTCGGAAGAGGTCGCGCGCCCGGTAGGTCTCCATGGCGTGCCCATCGCGGACCGCGTGGGTGGTCCACGGCCGGTCCTCCACCACCGCCTTCATGAAGTCATCGGTGACGCGGATGGAGTTGTTGGAGTTCTGGAAGAAGATGGAGGAGTAGGCCTCACCGTTGAAGGAGCCGTCGTAGCCGGCGTCGATGAGTGCCCAGGCCTTCTTCTCCTCGTGCGCCTTGCAGCGGATGAACTCGAGGATGTCGGGATGGTCGGCGTTGAGGATGACCATCTTCGCTGCGCGGCGCGTCTTGCCGCCGCTCTTGATGACCCCGGCGAAGGCGTCGAAGCCCTTCATGAAGGAGACCGGCCCGGAGGCCGTCCCGCCACCGGCCAGCAATTCCTTGCTGGAACGCAGGGGCGACAGGTTGGTGCCGGTGCCGCTGCCATACTTGAAGAGCATGCCCTCGGTCTTGGCCAGCCCGAGGATGCTCTCCATCGAGTCGTGCACCGAGTTGATGAAGCAGGCCGAGCACTGCGGGTGCGTCTCAACCCCGACGTTGAACCACACCGGGGAGTTGAAGGCCGCCTTCTGCCGCAGCAGCAGGTGGGTGAGCTCGGCGTGGAAGGCCTCGCGGTCCGGTTCGGTGGCGAAGTAGCCGCCCTGCTGGCCCCAGCCGGTGATGGTGTCCACCACGCGCGCCACCAGCTTCCGGACGCTGGACTCGCGCTCGGGCGTTCCCGGCGTGCCGCGGAAGTACTTGCTGGCGACGACGTTGGTGGCCAGCATCGACCAGGACTTGGGGACTTCTATCCCTCGCTGCTCGAAGACACTCTTGCCGTCCTCGCCGCTGATGGAGGCCGTCCGGAGCTCCCACGCCATCTCGTCGGCTGGGTCCACGCCCGGGGTGGTGAAGTAACGGGGGACGGACAGCCCGCCACTGCCGCGGGACTTCCGCCCAGCCTTGCGCTCCCTGCTCGCCGACGGCTTCAACTCACGCTCCATGGTGCCTCCACAAACTAACCCTTCGGAAATTGGACGCACCGGGCCTGCGGCCCACCGCCCCTCGCAAGAGGGCCGGGACCGGTGGAAGAAGCTGAAATTTTTGGGAATTCCGGGAAGACCACCCTCCCGGACCGCGCTGTCGAACCAGCGAACTGCGTGGCGCCGACCGTCTAGGGAATGAAACCTCAGGGTCCCCGGGCTGTCAAGCCCGCGACCACAAGAGGTGGTAGTTAGTCACTCGCTACCGCACAAGTAATAGACACGGCCGCGGGCAGTAGCGCGAGGAATGTGCATGACCTCGAGTCCTTCCTGTTGGCCCGGGGACGCAGCGTCCAGCTGCTCCGAACCAGGACCTCCAAGAGTGCCAGGGGGGTCTGACAAGCCAGCGGCGGCCGCCCCGGGGAATGCTAGGGAAGAGGCCACTGCCATGCCGCCCTACCTACGCCACGTCTTCGTCTGCACCAACCGCCGCGCGGAGGACAACCCCAAGGGCTGCTGCGCGCTCAAGGGAAGCGAGGCTGTCCTGGAGCGCTTCAAACAGGAGCTTCACCAGCGCGGGTTGAAGGGGACGGTGCGCGCCAACGCCGCCGGCTGCCTGGACGCCTGTGCCTTCGGGCCCAGCGTCGTCGTCTACCCGGAGGGCGTCTGGTACGCCGGGGTGCGCGTGGAGGACGTGGTGGAGATTGTCGAGTCGCACCTTCTGGGGAATGTCCCGGTGGAGCGACTGCGCATGAAGGGGACCTCGGGCGCCCCCTCGCCCGCGCCATCCCCCTAGCGCGGCGAAACAAGGAGGACGGCCATGGACGTGGAAGCAGTCGGGGCAGTGGCGCTGTTGCGCATGCGGGCCGGCAAGGCCAACGCCATCGGCCCAGGCTTTCTCGACGCCCTCGGGACGCTGCTGGACGGGCTTCGGGCGGCGCCCCCGGGCGCCCTGGTCCTGACCGGGGAGGGACGCGCCTTCTCCGCCGGCCTCGACTTGCCCGCCCTGGTGGACTTGCCCGAGGCGGCGCTGGTGGACTTCATCCAGCGCTTCGCGGAGACCATGCTGCGCGTCTTCACGCTGCCCTTCCCGGTGGTGGCCGCGGTCAATGGCCACGCCGTGGCTGGCGGGTGCGTGCTGGCCCTGCAAGCCGACCAGCGCCTGATGGCCCTGGGCGAGGGCCACATCGGTCTCAACGAAGTCCGGCTGGGCATCGGCCTGCCCGTGGCGGTGGTGGAGACGCTTCGCTGCCAGGTGCCCGCCTCCTCGCTGTTCCCGGTGGCGGCCGAGGGCGGCCTCTTCACCCCCGAGGAGGCCCTGCGCCTGGGCCTGGTGCAGGCGCTGGTCCCGGCTGAGAATCTCCTACAGCGCGCCCTGGAACGCGCGACGGCGCTGGCCGCTGTGCCGGCGCTCGCCTTTGCCCAGGTGAAGGCGGCTCTGCGCCGGCCAGCGCTGGCCGCCATTGCTGCCGCCGGCCCCACCGATGCGGCTTCTTGGGTGGGCACGTTTGTCACGCCGCAGGCCCAAGGGCTGCTGCGCGACGTCGTCGCCCGGCTGACGAAGCGGGGCTGAGGGGGGCCCGCCGCTGGGGCGCTAATTGCGCCGGCTTCCGAACAGGCGCAGCAGCGACAGGAAGAGGTTGATGAAGTCCAGGTACAGCGTCAGCGCGCCGACGATGCTGAGCGCCGCGATGCCGCCGCCCTGCGCCGCGAAGGCGCGCAGCTTCTGGGTGTCGTAGGCGGTGAGGCCGGCGAACACCACCACGCCGGCGCAGGCGACCACGAAGTTGAGCATCGGGTTCGGCCAGAAAATCTGCACCACGCTGGCGATGACCACGCCAATCAGCCCCATGAAGAGGAAGGTGCGCCAGCCCGACAGGTCCCGCTTGGTGACGGTGGCGAACAGACTGAGCCCCGCGAAGGAGCCGGCCGTCACCAGAAACGCGCTGGCGATGGAGCCACTGGTGTAGGCGTAGAAGAGGGTCCCAAAGGTGACGCCCGTCAGGGCGGCGTAGCCGAGAAAGAGCACCGCCGCCGTGCCGAAGGAGAGGCGGCTGACCCCGGCCGACAGGACGATGACGAGGCCAAGTTGGGCGATGAAGAGGACCCACTTGTAGCCCCACACCTGCGCCAGCAGCTGCGGATTGCTGGCCATGTACAGGGCGACGATGCCCGTCAGGCCAAGGCCCAGCGTCATCCACCGGTAGACGCCGGCCATGAAGCCCCGGGCCGCCTGGTCGACTCCAACCTGGGCAGGCGGGGTGCGAAAGTCTGTGGTTTCAAAGGCCATGGTTTTCTTCTCCGCCTTTTCGGGATGGCGCGGCGCCCCGGGAAACCCTGGAGGCCGTTGTCGCTCTGTCTCATAACCCATTCGCTGCAGGCTGCACTCCCACATTCAGTGTCACCGGAACGGCCCTGGCCGGCGAGTGCTTGCCACTGGACCATCCGCCAGAGCGGACGCCTCGGCCAAAGAGACACCCGCCAAGTGCCTTCGCCGGAACCAAGAAGAGTTGTCACCAAGTTCCCCTCCGCAGCGCCCTGGTCGCGGCAAGGCGGTATGCGTCATTGGCGCGACGCGCGCAGGTTCTGCGCATTGCACGGACGCCCCAGCACACCACCCGCTTCGTCGTGACGCTGCCGGCCGCGCACCGCTGAGCGGCCGGAGAGGCGATGGCGAGGGCTGTCTTTTGAAGAAGCGGCTGCACCGGCGGCTGAAGTAGGAGCGCCCTTAGGGTGGTCCCCGGCTGGTGGCCAACGCCCCGTCCAGCAGGGACGCCACTTCGCTGGTCAGCACCGGGAGGACTCCACCCCCGCCCAGGATGTTGACGATGGGGGAGGCCGAGGCGCGCACCACCCCACCCCAGGGGGGCTGCTCCCCGAGGCCCACGGAACAGAAGGCCGAGTAGTCGACGAAGACCTCCGCCTCCGCCACGCCCCGGTCGCTGGCAATCCAGTGCTTCTCAAAGGGAATCTCCACCCGCTCCTGGACCACGAAGCCGCCGCCCCGGCCGTCCACGGCCGCAGCTGCGACGACGGCCGGCCACTGCAGCGCCGCGCCAAATGCTGCTCGGGCGCGGTCTGCAAAGCCTGCCTCGTGGGCGTGGCTTCCGATGAAGACGGTCTTGCCGCCGTAGTCCCAAGCCCGTTTGAGGACGAAGCGCTGGGGTTCCGCCGCCACGCGCGCCACCAGGTCCGGGACGCGTGCCCCGTCCGGGTCCACGCCGGGCCCAGGCTGCAGAAGCCGCGTCCAAGGGACGTACTGCTTCACGGCGGCCAGTTCCTCGTCGGTGAGGGCGGCCCTTTTGGCCAGGTCCGGCTCCACCAGGGCCCGGGAGAGGAGGGCGAAGTTGGCCTTGGTTTCGATGTGCGCGGCAGGGCCATTCATCAGCACTGCCCCGAAGTCCCCCGGGGCGCTGAAGAAGGCTTCCAGCCACGGATGAGGGGCGTCCTCCAGGCGGCGGATGAAGAGGTGCCGGTAGACGAAGTCGAAGCGGCGCCCTTGGGCCTGCACGGCCTCGGTGCCGGACAACTCATCCGGGTAGACGACGTGCGCCTCGGTCCCGTACTCGCGGAACTGCTGCACCAGGTACGTCACTTCGCTCAGCTGGGCGTCAGCCCGGCGACACAGCACCGCCAGCCTCTCGGGGCGCGCGCCGCCCCGGGCCCGGGCGTAGCTTTGAAGCAGCGCCTGGTAGAGCGCGGCGACGTTGCTGCCGTTGGCCGCCTGGAGTTGGGCGCGCTTTTCCTTTGGGAGGCCGGCGAGCTGCCCGGTCGCCTCGATGTAGCTGCCCGCCGCGATGTCCGAGTAGCCGGGCATGGCGGGAATGGTGGCATTCAGTTCCAGGGCCGCCAGGCGGCGGGCGGCGAAGAAGTCCACCCGGGCAATGGCCAGCCCAGCCAGCGCCGGTGATGCCTTCTGGACGATGCGTCGCTCGACCGGGCCAAGGGAGTCGAGCAGCCAGGCGCGGTCTGGGCCCTGCACCACGGCCTGGGCCATCTTGAAGCCGGCCGAGGCCAGCTGCGCCGCGACGTGGTGCCGGGCGTGGATGTCCCTGGCGTCGAGGACCACCGGGGTGGCCCCCACCGGGATGGGCTGGAGACTCCCGTCTGGCCGCGTGACGGCCAGACCGCCGCCGGACGTCAAGGTGAAGAGGCGCGGGGCGAGGGCACTGGCATGGGCACGCAGCGCTGGGAATTGAGTTTGCACAGCAGCTAGGACAGCCTACAGCTATGGCCATGGTCACCGGCGGACAACTGGTAGCCCGAATGTTGAAGGGGGAGGGCATCCGCCACGTCTTCACCCTGTCCGGGCTGCACGTCGCCCCCATCTACGCAGGCCTGGTGGAGGAAGGCATCGCCGTGGTGGACACCCGGCATGAACAGGCGGCCGCCCATGCCGCCGACGCCTATGCGCGCACCACCCGGGGCCTCGGGGTGGCGGTGGTGACGGCGGGCCCGGGCGTCACCGACGCCCTCACCGGCGTGGCCAACGCGTACGCCGCCAGCTCGCCCTTGCTGCTGTTGGGGGGCGCCGCGCCCATGTTCAACCAGAGTCGGGGCAGCCTCCAGGAGATGGAGCAGGTGGACCTCTTCCACCGCATCGCCAAGTGGTCCGACCGCGTGCCCAGCCCGGAACTGGTGCCGCTCTACCTGGCCAAGGCCTTCCGGGTGGCGCTCTCCGGACGGCCGGGCCCCGTCTTTCTGGAACTGGCCTGGGACGTGCTGTGCAACGCCGTCGATGAGGCGTCGGTGCAGATGCCCACCCACTACCGGACCACGGCGCGCGCAGCCGCCGGACCCGGCCGGCGTACAGACGGCCATGGCGCTGCTGGCAGCGGCCGAGCGGCCCACCTGCATCGCCGGCTCCAGCGTCTGGTGGGATGGCGCCTGGGAGGCACTCGCCAGCTTCTGCGAGCGCGCGCAGGTGCCCGTCTTCCTCAACGGGGCCGGGCGGGGGTGCCTGCCGCCGGAACACCCTCTCTTCTTCCAGCACACCCGCAAGGAGGCGCTCAGCAGCTCGGACCTCGTCTTCGTGGTGGGGACGCCCTTCGACTTTCGCCTCAACTACGGCGCCGAGCCCACCTTCAGCGCGACGTCGAAGATTGTCCAGGTGGACGTCGACCCGGTGGAGATTGGCCGCAACCGCGCGGTGGACGTCGGCCTGATCGCCGACAGCGCCTCGGCGCTGTCCGCCTTCGCCGCCGGGGCCCCGGCGGCCAAGCGGACGGCCTACCTGGCGGAGTTGAGGGCGAGCGAGAACAAGAAGGCCCAGGCGCTGGACGTCTGGTGCCGAAGCGACGACATCCCCATTCACCACTACCGGCTGGCGCGGGAACTCTCCGAGGTGGCCAACGCCGGGGCGCGGGACCCGGTCTTCGTCGCCGACGGGGGCAACTGGGTGGCCCTGGCGGCGAAGGTCATTACCCTCAAGCGCCCCGGACGCTGGCTCGACCCAGGGCCCCTGGGCTGCCTCGGGGTGGGGGCGCCCTTCGCCATCGCCGCCAAGCTTCTGCACCCGGCCCGCGAGGTGTGGGTGATTCAAGGCGACGGCTCCTTCGGGCTGAATGGCATGGACTTCGACACGGCGCTGCGCTTCAAGCTGCCCATGGTGTGCGTGGTGGGCAACGACGCCGCCTGGGGCCAAATCCGCATCCCCCAGGTGGGAATGTTTGGCGTGGAGAAGTCGCCCGCCACACTGCTCGCCCCCACCCGCTATGACGAGGTGGTGCGGGCGCTGGGCGGCCACGGCGAGCACGTGACGGAGCCCCGCGCCATCCGTCCGGCGCTGGAGCGGGCGGTGTCCAGCGGCACCGTGGCTTGCGTCAACGTGATGCTCGACCCGGAGGCGCCGGTGAAGGCAGGCGCCATGGGCTACGCGGTATGAACGGCTTCCGGCTCCTGCGCGAGCACGGCGCGCTGTTGGTGGTGGACGTCCAGGAGAAGCTCGCGGCGGCCATGCCGAAGCCGGAGCTCGAACGCATGGTGAAGCGCACCTGCGCGCTGGTGGAGGGCGCCCGCGACGCTGTCGCTTCCCATCGTCTATACCGAGCAGTACCCGAAGGGGCTTGGCCGGACGGTGGCCGCGCTGCGGGAGCGCCTCGCGCCCCTGGTGCCGGTGGAGAAGCTGCGCTTCAGTGCCCTGGACGACGCGGTGCGGGCCCAGCTGCGCGGCCGCCGGCAGGTGCTGGTAGCCGGCATGGAGACGCACGTCTGCGTGTACCAGACGGTGCGCGCTCTGGCCGAGGAGGGCGCGCTGCCCGTGCTGTGCGCCGACGCGGTGCTGTCACGCTTCGAGGTGGACCGCCGGGTGGGGCTGCAGCTGGCGGCGGATGCCGGCGCCATGGTGGCCACTGTGGAGACGGCCCTCTTCGACTTGCTGGGGGAGGCTGGGACGGCGGAATTCAAACGCATCAGCGCTGCCGTCCGCTGAAGACGGCGCCCGGGGCGCCAGGGCCCCCTTGGGGGGCGGTTGCGCCCCAAGGGCGCTACAGTTAGGAGGGGCTGCCCCTTTGGGGAAACACCCCCGCTGAAGGACGGACGACGCCACATGCCGATGGACCTCTCGGTGGACTTTCACTTCTGCGCCGCGCACCGGCTGCCCTACTACGACGGGCCGTGCAACCGGATGCACGGGCACAACTACAAGCTGCAAGTCATCGCCACTGGCACGCCCAACCCACGCGACGGGATGATTTTGGACTTCGAAGTGCTGCGGAAGCGGACGTGGGAACTCGCCCTCAACCAGTGCGACCACCACACCCTCAACGACTTCATGGACAACCCCACCGCGGAGAACGTCATTGTCTGGATGTGGGACCGGCTCGCGCCGGCCATCCCCGAGCTCAAGGAGCTCCGCCTGTGGGAAACGCCCGAGTACTGCGTCAGCTACCGGCCCGACTGAAGAAGGGCCGGGGCCCGGACCTTCCGGCCATGCAGCGGGCGGTGGCGGACTTCCTCCTCGCCGCCGGCCTCGACCTCCATTCGCCGGACCTGGCCGAGACGCCGGCCCGCGTGGCCGCGGCCTGGGCTTCTGGCTTTCTGGACGGCTACTCCCGCACCGCGGCCGAGGCACTGGCGGACACCTACCCGGCACCGGCTGGCTCCCGGGGCGAGCTGGTGGTGGTGACGGGCCTGCGCTTCCACTCCATGTGCCCGCACCACCTGCTGCCGGTGGAGGGTCGGGCCCACCTGGCGTACGTGCCCGGACGGCGCGTGGTGGGGTTTGGACGCCTGGGGGCCCTTCTCGACACCCTGGCCCACCGCCTGGTGCTGCAGGAGGCCCTGGCGCGGGACGTGGCCCAGGCGCTGGCGAGCGAGCTCGGCAGCCCCGCCACCGCCTGCGTGCTGGAGGCGCACCAGGCTTGCCTGCGGGTGCGCGGCGAGGAGCAGTCCGAGGCGGTGACGCACGCGGAGGCCTACACCGGGGGGCTGCGACGGGACGGGCCGCTGCGGCGCGAGTTGTGGGTGCGCATCGCCGCCTGCCGCGGAGTGGGGCGGTGACGTCACCCCAGGCGCGGCTTGCCGGACGTGTCGCCCTCGTCACCGGCGCCTCGCGGGGCATCGGCCGTGCCGTCGCCCGGGCTCTGGCGGAGGAGGGGGCGGCGGTCGCCGTCCTCTCCACCCGCCTGGACGGGGCGGCACCGGTGGCCGACGCCCTGCGCGCCGCTGGCCACCGGGCGCACGCGGTGGGCGTGGACGTGGCCCGTCCGGCCGAGCTCGACACGGCGCTGGCCGACGTGCGCCGGGCCCTGGGGCCGGTGGACGTGCTCGTCAACAATGCCGGCATCGCCCTGCGGCAGCCGCTGCAGGCCACCTCCGACGCGGACTTCGACCGGGTCCTCGCCGTCAACCTGGCCGGGCCCTTCTACCTGGCCCGTCGGCTGCTGCCGGAGATGGCCGAGCGCGGCTGGGGCCGCCTGGTGAATGTCTCCTCCATCAGCGGGACGCTGGGCACCGCCGGCATGACTGCTTACTGCGCCAGCAAGTGGGGCCTCAACGGCCTCACCCGGGCCCTGGCCGAGGAAGTCAAAGGCCGTGGGGTGCTGGTGGCAGCGGTGCTGCCGGGGAGCACCGACACCGAGATGCTGCGCGGTTCGGGCTTTGCGCCGAAGATGACGGCCGAGGAGGTGGCCCAGGTGGTGTGCTTCTTGTGCGCCGAGGCGCCACTGGCCATGACGGGCAGCCTGGTGGAGGTCTTCGGGTGAGCCACCGCCCCACCCCGGCCCAGCTGGAAGCGTGCCTGCGCGCTCTGGCGAGCGGCCTCGCCCCCCACCAGCTGCGCACCGACGCCGAGGCGCTCGAGGACTACGGACGCGACGAGTCGGACCTCGGCACGACGCCCGCAGACGTGGTGGTGCTGGCCGAGACCACTGCCCAGGTGAGCTTCGTGCTGCGCACCACCCAGGCCCACGGTGTGCCCGTGACGCCGTGCGGGGCCCGCAGTGGCAAGAGCGGCGGCTCCATGCCGGTGGATGGCGGCGTGGTGCTCAGCCTGGAGCGAATGAAGCGGATTAAGCGCATCTCGGTGGAGGACCTGACGGCGGTGGTGGAGCCGGGCGTCGTCACCGGGGACCTGATGAAGGCGGTCGAGGAGGTGGGCCTCTTCTACCCGCCAGACCCCAACTCCTGGGAGTCGTGCACGCTGGGCGGCAATGTCGCCGAGAATGCCGGCGGCCCGCGGGCCCTCAAGTACGGCGTCACCCGGGACTACGTGCTGGGCCTGGAATGGGTGATGCCGCGGGGCGAGGTGCTCCGGGTGGGGCGGCAAACCATCAAGGGCGTGGCCGGTTACGACTTGGTGGGCCTCTTCGTCGGCAGTGAGGGCACGCTGGGGGTGGCCACCGAGGTGACGCTGCAGCTGGTGCCCCGTCCACGGGTGGTGCAGACGGCGCTGCTCATCTTCCGTGACGTGCAAGCCGCCGCGCGGGCGGTGACGGCGGTGCTGGCCGGCGGCATTCTCCCGCGTACCCTGGAGCTGCTGGACGACGTGTCCATCCGGGCGGTGGACGGCCGGGGCTTCAACTTCCCGGCGGGCACCGGGGCGGCGGTGCTGGCGGAGGTGGACGGCAGCCAGGATGAGGCCGTCTTTGCCGAGCTGGCACAACTCTCGGAGATTGCCACCGCGCACGGGGCCACTGAGACGCTGCTGGCCCAAGGCGACGCTCAGCGGGAGCAGCTGTGGGCCGCCCGGCGCACCTTGAGTACCGCCCTGCGCGCGCTCGCCCGGCACAAGCTGTCCGAGGACATTGCGGTGCCGCGTTCGGCCATCGTGGACACCATCGCCCGGCTGAAGGCGATGGGCGAGGAGCTCGGCCTGACGGTGGCCACCTACGGCCATGCCGGGGACGGCAACCTGCACGCCAACATCCTCTTCGACAGCCAGGAGCAGCGTCCCCTGGTGGAAACCGCACTGCGGCGCATGGCCGAGCTGGCCATTTCCGTGGGGGGCACCATTACCGGCGAGCACGGGGTGGGGTTGGCCAAGCGGGACCTGTTGCCGCTGGAGCAGTCCGAAGGCGTCCTGCAGCTGCAGCGGCAACTCAAGTCCCTGTTTGACCCGGCCGGCCTCCTGAACCCGGGGAAGGTCTTCCAAGCTCTGTAAATTCAGGTGCTTGGCGTTGATTAACCCGGTGAATGGGGCCGATGAGCAGTGCGGATGCGCCCTTCGGCCAAGCTGGGGAAACGCAATGCCTCCTCGTGCGTCTCAGTACTGTCGGAGTGCCTAACTCTGGCGTGACAGCAGGCCCCCCAAGGAGGTCAGTTCAGATGGCGAGCAGCTTTCCCCGCGAAAATATCGCGCCCTACCTGCGGCAGATGGGCAGTCGCCCACAGCTGACGCGTGAGCAGGAGTATGCGCTCGCGCGCCGTGCCCGCAAGGGGGACGAGCAGGCGCGGGAGACGCTCGCCATGTCCAACCTCGCCGTTCGTGGTGGCCGTCGCCAAGAAGTTCGCCCACCGGGGCGCCCGGCTGGATGACCTTGTCCAGGAGGGAAACGTCGGGCTGATGAAGGCCATCGAGCACTTCGACCCGAAGAAGAACGTCCGCTTCGCCACCTACGCCGTGTGGTGGATTCGCGCCTACATCACCCGCTACCTGAAGGACAACCGCAGCCAGGTGCGCGGCGGCGAGTCCGAGCGCGGCAGCATGGTGGACTTCAGCCTCGACGTCACCATCGACGAGGAGGGCGAGACCACCTTCCTGGAGCGGCTGGAGGAGCCAAGCGCGGGCCCGCAGGACAGCTTCATCGGCAAGGAACAGGACGAGGAAGTCCAGGCCGCCCTGGCCAAGGTGAAGAAGCGCATTGGTGACCTCGGCTGGGACATCGTCCAGGAGCGGCTGACGCAGGACAAGCCGCGCACCCTCGAGGAGCTCGGCCAGCGCTGGGGCGTCTCGCGGGAGCGGGTGCGGCAGGTGGAGCTGAAGACGAAGCACTTCCTCGCGCGCTACCTGAGCGCCTTCAACCAGGACCAGGAGCCGGACCTCGCCGCAGACGCGGCGTGAGACGGGGCCGCCGCCCCGGGTGGCGCCCCCCTGCCAAAATGGCTTCTGACGCCCTGCGGTGGGGGGGCCTGCGGGGCCTCCCTTGCAGCTGGCCATGGAGCGCGTGCGTGCGCCATGCTAAACGCCCGCGCCATGCACCGCGCCCTGCCGTGGCTTTTCCTTCTGCTGCCCCTTCTGGCGTCTGCCGCCGACGGAGTCGACGCCGGCCCAGCGGTCGCCGCGCCGGCGTCAGCGGCTGCTGACCTCGACGTCCTGTGGATGACCCGGGATGCCCCGGGCGTCCAGGAGCAGCTGCTTCAGCTGACGGCCGACGGCGTCAAGGCGCACCCGGACGACTTCGCGCTTGCTGTGGCAGGCGGCGCGGATTCGCCTCTGGGCGGGCGACGGGGAGACGGACGACGAGAAGAAGAAGGCCTATGGCCAGGCCGCCTGGGACTTCGGCGACCGCGCGGCCCACGCCAAGCCCGGGGCGGTGGAGGGCTACTACTTCGCGGCGGCTGGCATCGGCAGCTACAGCCAGGCGGTGGGCATCCTCAACGCGCTCGGCATGGGGCTCGAGTCCAAATTCAACGAGCGGCTCGACAAGGCCATCAACATCGACCCCAAGTACGCCCATGCCGCGCCGCTCTGGCGGTGAAGGGCCGGTACTACTTTGAGCTGCCCTGGCCGAAGCGCAACCTGGGCAAGAGCGCCATGTGGCTTCAGCGGGCGCTGACGGCGGACCCCAACGCCCTCCGGCCCCTGGCTTGGCTGGCCGAGACGCAGTGGCGGGACGGTAACCCCGCCGCGGCGCGGGAGACGCTGGCCCGGCTGGAGAAGGGAAGCCTCCCCGATGACCCGGCGGAGGAGCGACGGTGCAAGGCGATGGGAAAGAAGGTCGCGCCAGGAGATGGACAAGGAGCACTGAAACCCGTGAGAGCCGAGCAGCAGATGGCGCCGGCGACGGCGCAGCAGAACCTGGTGTCCCTCCTCGTCGCGCGCGCCGCGCGGGCCGACCGGGTCGCCGCGACCGGGTACGAAGGGGGCACCTGGAAGGATGTACACCTGGAGCACCATCCTGGCGGAGGTGCGCCGCCTCTCCGCGGCGCTGCTGGGGCAGGGCATCAAACCGGGCGACCGGGTGGCCATCTTCGCCGGCACCTCCCTGCGCTGGTGCGTGGTGGACCTCGCCGTCTCCGCCGCCCGCGCCGTCACCGTCCCCATCTACGCCTCCAACACGCCGGAGGAGGTGCAGTACATCCTCGAGCACTCCGGGCGCCTCGCTTCTCTTCGTGGATGACGACGTCCCGGACGGACGCCAGGCGGGCCGGGTCGCCGCGTGCGGGCCTGCATCGCCCGGGCGCCCGCGGTGAAGGGCGTGGTGCTCTTCGAGGGCACGCCGGGGGGCGGCAGCGAGACGGCCTACCGGGACTTCATCGCCAAGGGCGATGCGGTGGAGAAGGCCGACCCGAAGGGCTTCGAGACGCGGGTGGCCGCCATGCAGATGGCCGACCCCTGTCTGCTTCATCTACACGTCCGGCACCACCGGGAACCCCAAGGGGGTGCAGCTCACCCACGGTAACTGGGCCTACGAGGCCAGTATTGTGGCGCTGATCCACCTGATGGATTCCGAGGACGCGGTGCTGCTGTTCTTGCCGCTGGCCCACAGCTTTGCCCAGGTGGTGAAGGCCGCCTGGCTGGGCATGGGCTTCCGGATGATTTTCTCCCGGGGCACGGACAAGCTGATGGCGGACTTGGCGGAGACGTCTCCCACCATCCTGCCCGTCCGTCCCACGCATCTTCGAGAAGGTCTACGAGGGTGTGGTCAGCAACGGGTCCTCCGCTCCAGGGCTCAAGGGTCGCCTCTTCCGCTGGGCGATGCGGCTCTTCGACGGGTACGTCGAGGCGCGGCTGCAAGGGCGCGAGTACAGCTCGCTGTCCTTTGCCCTGGCCAAACGGCTGGTCTTCTCCAAGGTGCGGGCCACCCTGGACGCGAAGCTGGGCGGGAAGATGCACCTCTTCGTCTCCGGCGGGGCCCCCCTGTCGCGCAAAATTGCCTACTTCTTCGACCTGCTCGGCTTCACCGTCCTGGAAGGCTACGGGCTGACGGAGACGTCGGCGGCTGCCACCATCAACCGACCGGGCAAGGTGAAGATTGGCACCGTCGGCCCCCCCATCCCGGGCTGCGAGGTGAAGATTGCCCACGACGGGGAAATCCTCATCCGTGGCCCCAACGTCATGCTGGGCTACTACCGCAACCCCGAGGCCACCCAGGAGGCCATGGCCCCGGACGGCTGGTTCCGGTCGGGGGACATCGGCGAAATCGACGCCGACGGCTCGGTGCGCATCACCGACCGCAAGAAGGACATCATCGTCACCGCCGGCGGGAAGAACGTCGCGCCGCAGAACATCGAAAACTCGCTCAAGACGCGCCCCATCATCAGCCAGGTGATGGTGTACGGCGACAAGCGCAAGTACCTGTCCGCGCTCATCACCCTCAACGAGGAGGCAGCCAAGCGGGTGCTGGCCACCGCGGGCGCTCCGCCCGCGCAAAGCTATGCCGACTTGGCGAAACGGCCGGAGATTGTGAAGGCCGTGCAGGCCACCATCGATGACTTCAATGCGCATGAGCCGCCCTACAACCAGCTCAAGCGCTTCGCCCTGATGGACCACGACTTCAGCCAGGAGACCGGGGAGCTCACCCCCACCCTGAAGGTGAAGCGCAAGGCCTGCACCGTCAAGTACCAGGCCATGCTCGACGGGCTGTACGACGGCGAGAAGGTGACTCTCTAGGCGGCGACGTCCCGCCCCCCCCGCCCCCCCTCGGGCGGGCTTGGCGAGGCCCCGCCATTCGCGCTCTGGTAGGGCCATGCCGGCAGGCGCGTGGACGGGCACCCTTGGCTGAGACGGTGGCGCCACCGCCTCGCCGCCTTCTCCTCGGGCTCCTCGGCCTGCTGGCGGCTGGCGCCGTCCTCCTCCTCGGCGCGGCGTTTCTGCTTCTGCTTCACCCGCTGCGGGACCCGCACCCGCCCGTTCGCCTGTCCCCGGGCGTGCTGGCCATCCAGGGCGCGAAGCTGTACCCGTCCCCCGACGTCGCGCCGCTGGAAGGCGCCACCCTTGTGGTGCGCGACGGCCGCATCGCCGCGCTCGGCCGGGACGTCCCCGTCCCGGACGGGGCGCGGCTTTTGCCCTGCCACGGCTGCGTGGTGACGGCCGGCTACTGGAACGCGCACGTCCACTTCACCGAAGGCAAGTGGGCCTTGGCCGACTGGAAGCCCGCGGCGACGCTGCAGGCACAGCTTCAGGACATGCTCACCAGCCGCGGCTTCACCACCGTGGTGGACCTCGGTTCGGACCTGCGCGAGACGCTGTCGCTGCGGCGCCGCATCGAGTCCGGGGAGCTGCTCGGCCCGGCCATCTACACCTCCGGCTCCGGGCTGTACCCACCCCACGGCATTCCCTACTACCTGCGCGAGCAGCTGCCTTTCTTCCTGCTGTGGCTACTGCCCCAGCCGTCGACGCCGCAGCAGGCCGCGCGCATCGTCGAGCGGAACATCGAGCGGGGGGCGGACGTCCTGAAGCTGTTCACCGGTGCCTACGTGGCCCGGGGCCGGGTGCTGCCCATGCCCGAGCCCATTGCCACGGCGGCGGTGGCCATCGCGCACGCACACCACCAGCTGGTGTTCAGTCACCCCAGTGACTTCGCCGGGACGCTGGTGGCGTTGCATGCCGGGGTGGACGTCCTGGCCCATGCCCCCGACTCTCCCCAGGGCATCGACCGGACGCTCCTGGAAACGATGGCCGGCCAGCACATGGCGATGGTCCCGACGCTGAAGATGTTCGCCACCACCGTCACCACCAAGGCCGCCTACCTGCAGCCCATTTACGAGGAGGTGAGGACTTTCCATGCCGTCGGCGGACAGCTGCTATTCGGCACCGACGTCGGCTACATGACCGACTACAGCACCCTGGACGAGTTCTCTGCCCTCGCCGCCTGCGGACTGGGCGCCATGGAGGTGCTCCGCATGCTGACCACGGCGCCAGCCGCGCGCTTCGGCGTCTCCCAGGAGAAGGGCACGCTGGCCGTGGGGCACCTGGCGGACTTGGTGGTGCTGGATGCTGACCCCAGCCAGGACGTCACCAATTTTGCACGGGTGCGGGCCACGGTGCGCCTCGGGCGCGTGCTGTACCTACGCACGGAGTGAGGGCCGCAAGCTAAGAAACGGCTTTGCCCGCGCGTCACTCAACGCTTCTGCTGGGCAGCCCGCCGCTTCATCTCCTCGGCGGAGACGTCCTCCACGTGGGTGGCAATCCACCAGACGTTCCCGACACCATCCTCTACCCCGCCGCAGCGGTCCCCGTAGGACTGCGTCTCTGGGACGCGCACCGACTTGCCGCCCGCCCGCAGGGCTCGCTCGTACACGGCGTCGGCGTCGGGAACATAGAGGTAGAGATTCGATGGGCGCGATTTGGACTCGTCCGTGGCCTGGCCCATCATCACCACCGAGTCGCCGATGCGCATCTCGGCGTGGCCGATGCTGCCGTCCGGCCGCTGGTGCGTCTCGGTGACTTTGGCGTCAAAGGCGCGTCTGGCGAAATCCAGAAGCTTCTCCACGCTGGAGACGGTGAGGTAGGGAGTGACGGTGTGGTAGCCGTCGGGAATGGGCTTGGGCGCGGTGGCCATGCATCCTTCTCCTTTCCAGGGCCGCCAGAAGGCTTTCTTGCTACGCGGCCTGTTCCCATTGCTCCCGGGTGCGGGTGGCCGCCGCGAAGTCCGTCTGCCGGGCCGGGTTCAGCAAGTACGGGCGCTCATGGTGGGTTTGGTGGGCGTAGATGCCGCAGAAGAACCGGTTGCCCCAGGCGTAATAGCCGTCGTTCAGGTTGACCGGGTGCATCTCGTCAATCGTCTTCCCCCGCTCGCCGTTGTGGGTCGACCAGTTGAAGTGAATGATGAACAGCCCGCCGAGGACGTTGGCGGGAAAGAAGACGGTTAGGAAGAAGGCTGGCCCGAGCAGCCACACCCAGCACGCGACCAGCACCAGGTTGGTGCCGTAGCTGACGCGGGCGCGAAACGCCTCGGCGCGGCGATTGGCGGGCGTGTCGCCCCAGGTGTCGTAGTACTGCTTCTGGAGCTGAATCTCGGTGTGGACGATGGTGTGACGCACCGTCTTCCAGAACGACGGGAAGTTGGGGTGCGGGTCGCGGCTGTGGTCATCGGAATACTTGTGGTGCCGCATGTGCACGATGTCCCAGCTGGCAAAGCGCACCAGGATGAGGAGACCGAGAATCTCGCCGACCACCCGGTTGATGGGCTTGGGCAGGTTGCCATGGGTGCAGTTGTGCGTGGTGACCTGCGCCCAGATGAAGCCGAAGACGAGCACCGGGAACACCGGCAGGTACCACCAGGCCAGACCCGGCAACACCGGCCGGAATCCCGTCAGGCCCATCACCACCAGCAACGTCGCGCACACCGCCGCCCAGAAGCCGTCGTACATCAAGTAGAAGCGGGGGTTCTTCTTGAACTGGTTGATGGGATGGGCGGTGAGGACGCGTTTGATGAATGTCATTCCGGGTTCCAGCAGCGAGTTTCGAAAACGGCGGTAGTCCATACGTCAGACAGGGCCTCTGTGCCTAGACCCCTGAAGCGGGGTACGACAAGACCGTCCGTCCGAGTCGGAGAGCAGCCTGCGGCCAACGCTGTGGGCAGAGGCGTCGGGCAGGGCGCAAGACCGGGACACCTGACTTTCCCTTCTGGGGTGGGAAGTCTTGTGCCCAGGGCCGAATGACGCGCGGACGGGGAAAGTCGCCTGCAGGACGGAACTCGCCGCAGATGGGCTTGCTCGACGGTGTCGCTTCATGGTGCAAGGACTCCCTCAGTTTGTGCCAGCGACTACTCGTCGAGTCCCTCTGGCGACCCACAAGGGGAGACATGGTGAAGGCTGCCCATCCCGCCGCCGCGCTCGCTGGCATCCTGTTCGCGCTTTCCCCCCTGGGGGTTGGTGCCACCGACGGTGCCGGCCCCGCTGGCAGCGAAGCCGGAGGCCACCCGTCGCCACTGGGCCAAGGAGGTCCAGGTCCTCGAGCCCAAGGCCGTGGAAATCCTCAAGGCCGCCAGCGCGCGGCTGGCAGCTGCCCGGACGCTTTCCTTCACTGCCGTCATTGCCGACGAGGCCCCGAGCCGTCTCGGCCCCCCGTTGCTCTACGCCTCCCGTTCAGAGGTCGCCTTGCAGCGCCCGGACCGTCTGCGCGTCGTCACCAGTGGCGCCGGTCCGCGTTCAGACGTCTACGTCAACGGGACGAAGCTGTCGGCGTATGTGCCGGCCGAGGGCCTGCTGGCCCAGGCGGCGGTCCCGCCTACCCTCGATGGGGCCCTCGAGGCGGCCGACCACATCGGTCACATCTATTTTCCGTTCGCCGACCTCATCGTCGCCGACCCGTACGCCGACCTGGCCCCGGACCTGCGCCTTGCCTTCTACATTGGCAAGTCCGAGGCGGTGGGCGGCGTGGCCACGGACATGGTGGCCTACGCTACCGACGACGTCTTCATCCAGGCCTGGATTGGTGTCGACGACAAGCTGCCGCGCCGCCTCCGTGCCATCTACCTGATGGACGGAGGTAGCCTGCGCCACGAGATGGAGCTGTCCAGTTGGAAAATCAACCCGCAGCTGCCGGCCTCCACCTTCGCGCTCCCCGCTGCCGCCCGGAACGCGAAGCCCATCGCCTTCGGGCGGCCAGGGCTGTCCGCTGTCACTGCCCCGGCCAAGCCGGCACCCACACCCCAGAAGTGATGGAGGGAAGTCACATGAAGACGGATGCAGCGTCACGAATGCTTCTGCTCGCCGCCGCGCTCCTGGTGCCGGCCGCGGCGCTTGCATATGCGCATTCCAACTCCTACGGCGGGACCACCAGCCACTCGGGTGACTCCACGACGGCGAGTGGGTCCTACGGCGGAAGCGCGACGCATACGCAGGGGCAGGGGACGACGGCGACGAACTCCTCCGGCTCCACAGCCACCCACCAAGAAGGAAGCGACCAGACGACGGCCACCAACGCGTACGGGGGAAGCGCGACCCACACGGAAGGGCAGGGGACGACGGCGACGAACAGCTACGGCACAACGGCCTACCACCCAGAAGGAAGCGACTACACGACGGTGAGCAGCCCCTACCATTCGACAACAGACGTCTATCACGCCCCCTACCCGCCGCCGCCGGCCTACTACCACCCGCCCACCACCGTGGCCTATTACCCGTCCTCGGGTTGCTACAATTGCTCCTCGTCCGCTGGGGCAATGGCGGCCGGCGTGGTCATCGGTGCGGCGGTTGCTACGTCAGCTTCCCAGGCCAACACCGCGGCCGCCACCACCAGCGCCTACAACGCGGGTGTGGCGGCGGGCTCGGCGGGCAGCTCCTCGGCCTACACCTCAGGCTACGCGGCAGGCGCCTCGTCGGCGGCGCCCGCCTACGTCCAGCCGGCGCCCGGCCAGGCGGGGTACATGATGGGCGGGACCTACGCGTCGCTGCCGCCCGGGTGCATCACCCCGACCGTGAACGGGGTTACCTACTACCAATGCGGGTACACGTGGTTTCAACCCAGCTACGGCGCCAACGGGGTCTATTACACGGTGGTACCAGCCCAGCAGCCCTGAGCGCCGGGAACCCGACGCACGCTGCTAGTGCTCACCGGGCGCAGCTCTGCCAAGGGTGTCCTTGTCCGCTCGAGCCTTCGCGTCGTCTTGGAGGCCAGCGTTCCCGGACGCTAAGCAGAAGGCAGCGTCATCTCCCGGCCACCCCGGACGCGGGCGGTCGAGAGGAATTGCCCTCTGCTCAGTAGTTCTTCCGGTAGCCGGTGTTGGTGACGTCGACCACCAGGTTGGACGACGGCAGCGACAGCTCTGTCCTGGCCGTGTAGGTCGCGCCATCGATGAGCGTCCCCATCTGGGAGACCATGGTGACCGGATTGGACGGGTTCCCCAGGTACGTCGAGACGTTCATTCCGAGGAGGCGATTGGTCTGGATGTTGATGGTGATGCCGAGCACGTCGCCCGGGAGGAAGTAGTTCTTGAAGTTGAGGCGGACCACCTGGCCTGGCTGGAGGATGTCGAAGCTGACGTTGCCCGCTGCTTTTGCCTGGTCGAGGAGGAAGGTGTTGGGGGGGACGTAGCTCTTCACCAGGGCCACCGCCTGCTTCATGGTGTCGGTCATGCTCTGCTGCTCCGACTGTTGAATCATGCCGCGAAACCCGAACTTCCTCGGCGGGGGTGGAGACGACGCGACGGGCACCTTCTGGATGGCGCCGTCCGCGCCGTAGTAGCAGCTCTCCTCCTTCCAGGACTTCTGCTCGCCGTTCACGAACACCGTGTCGGTCTCTATCCACTGGTAGGTGCGCAAGTCCTGTTGGCTCGCGACCATCGCGTTCTTGAGTGCAGCCAAGTGCGCCTGGATTCCTCCGCCGGCCTGCGCAAGGGCACGCGAGGCAAAAGCGGCCCCGATGAGCAGCACCGACAGCAGAAGGGTCCTCTTCATGCGTCCTCCTTGGGGACCCCGGCTGTCTACTGAATTGGGCCCCGGAGTTCCACGGAAAGGTGGGTGCAGAGCCTGCGGGGAGGGGGCGAGCGACGGCAAGGTCTGCGACGTCCTTGGGAGACAACCCCGTCTCTGCCGGCGGATGTTTCGTGGCACGGGCGATGCTGGGCCGACAAGACGTCGGCCCCAGAGGAGTGCGTCATGTCGACCAGCGCTGTCGTCCTGTCCGTTGCCTCGCTGCTGCTCGCTGGGCTGCCGTTGGTGCGAATCCGCTCCCGCGCCACGCTGGTTCTGCTCCTCCCAGACTTTCTCGGGACGGCCTGGGCCCCTTATGTCGCGCTGGCGGGGGCACTGGGAGCGGCGCTCGGCCTCCTGTCGGGTTCAGTCCTCGCCGTCGTGGCGGGTGCCGCTGGGTGTCTCCTGGCAGCGGACTACGTCCGACGGGTGACCGCGCCGAATGACTCTGACTTCGAGCGTGCTTTCGGCTCCCACTGGCGAGAGCGCCTCGGCGCCGAGACCACACAGCGGATGGTCGAGCGGCGCTGGAGCTGGCGCGTCCCCAGTGCGCCGGAGGCGCGCTGCACGCACGACGTTGCCTTTTGGACGCTCCCGGGCAGCGAGCGCAAGCTCCTGTGCGACATCTGGCAGCCCCCGGTCGGAATCCCTCCCTCCGGGTTGGCCGTCGTCTACCTGCACGGGAGTGCGTGGTACCTCATCGACAAGGACGTCGGGACGCGCCCGTTCTTCCGCCACTTGGCCGCGCAGGGACACATCGTGATGGATGTGGCGTACCGCCTCTGCCCCGAAACCAACTTCATCGGGATGGTTGGGGACGCGAAGCGTGCGGTGGCGTGGATGAAGGCGCATGCCGCCGAATACGGGGCTCGCCCAGAGCAGGTGGTCCTCATGGGCGGCTCCGCCGGCGGGCACATTGCGCTGCTGGCGGCCTACACCGACCGGCATCCCGCCCTGACGCCTGCGGACCTGAGGCAACTCGACACCTCAGTCCTCGCAGTCGTCTCCTACTACGGCGTTCCAGACCTTCGCGCCTACGAGGCTTTCGCGCGACGGTTCCAGGTTTCAGCTCAACCTTCCGCGTCTGCAGAAAAAAAGCCGCTGGGCCCGCTGGGGAGGCTCATCTACCGAGTCGTCTTTGGCCGCGCCTTGAAGCCCGAGCAACTGCCACCCCCGCCGCCTCACCGCCAGATAATGAGGGACCTCGTCGGGGGGCTGCCGGACGAGGTGCCCGAAGCGTTCGAGATGGCTTCCCCGAGCCACCACGTGAACGCGGAAAGCCCACCGACGCTCCTCTTCCAGGGGGCGAACGACAACATCATCCCGGTCGAGTCAGCCCGAAGCTTGCGCGATGCACTCTCCGACGCCGGGGTACCCAGCGTGTACGTTGAGTTCGCGCGCACCCCGCACGCGTTCGACCTTGTCATTCCGCCGCTGTTCGGGCCGGCGGGGCAGGCGGCGCTCTACGACGTCGAGCGTTTCCTGGCCTGCGTCGGTAGCCAGACCCGGGCCGCTCGGCGGCCTTCCGGGAGCGCCATCCGCACCGCAGCGGTGGCCGCCGTCTGACCAACCCTGCTGCGAGGCAGCCGCCCTGTGGTGAGGTGAAACCGGGCGACAGGAGTCTGGAGGAAGGCCTTGCTGCAGCGCAGCGGACGCAACCATCCGGTTGGCTGCTCGCCGCAAGACCAGCTTTGGCTACCCGGACCTGTGCGACCTCACCGGTCAGTACATCCCCTTCGCAGTCCACCAGGCCGACCGGATGGCCTCAGGAGACCCGCGCCTGTCGCTCGAGGAGCGCTACGGCTCAAAGGCGGGATACATCGCAGCGGTTAAGCAAGCACTCGACGACCAGGTCGACGAGGGGCTGCTGCTGCCCGATGACGCCGTGACCATCCTTGCCCAGGAGAACGCCCGGGACATCGGGCTGCCGTAACAGCGGTCTCAGCGCGAGGGGAGCCCCCGCCCTTGTCGGCGGGGGATTCCCCCGCGGCGACGGGTGTAACGCCGAGGGCTTAGACGTCCTTGCTGGTGGGGGCGGTGGCGCGCGGGCGCGGGTTGCCGTCCGCGTCGACGCCGCCGGCCAGCGTCCCGCCGGCCCGCGGCGCTGCCTCGGGGGGCGCCTGCTCCTCGCCGCCGAAGCCCTTCTTGAAGTTGCGGATGGCCTGCCCGAGCGACGAGCCGAGCTGCGGCAGCTTCGCCCCGCCGAAGAGCACCAGGGCGATGACGAGGATGATGACGAGCTCGCTCATCTTGAGACCGAACATGTGTTTGACGCCTCTTCCAGGGTGGGGAACGCCCCCCAAGGGGCGCCTCCAAAAACACCAGAGCAACATCTGCCCCAAACGGGGGCCGCGCGCAAGCCAGGCTCGCCTGCCCACGGGCCGAGGGTGGTGCAGACTGCGCAGCGGCTGCGCCGCGTTTGCCTGCCTCGCCGGGACGGACTCCGGAGGAGGCCGTGCTTGACGCTTCGCCTCGCACGCCACTACGGTGCGGCCGCCGTTGACTCTTGAATCACCCACCCGGAGCCGACCATGGCCGACGTCACTTCCAAGAGCATCCTCGAGAGCACCATCCCCGCTCTGCTGACGTCGAAGCCAGAGCTGGCCAAGGACATCAACGCCGTCATCCACTTCGTCATCACCGGGGACGGCGGTGGTACCTGGACGCTGGACCTGACCAAGCCGGCGGGCTGGGTGACGTCCGGGGCGGTGGGCGAGCCGAAGATGACCGTCACGGTGGCCGACGCGGACTTCGTGAAAATCCACAACAAGCAGCTGAATGCACAGATGGCGGCCATGCAGGGCAAGCTGAAGTTCAAGCCGATGGACATGGGCCTCGCCATGAAGCTCGGCAAACTGCTGACGTAAGGGACCAGCGCCATGTCCGAGGGCCTGCCGCTCGCCGGACTGCGCGTCCTCGACTTCACCCGGCACCTGCCCGGGCCGTACGCCACGCTTCTCTTGGCGGACCTCGGGGCCCAGGTGGACAAGCTGGAGGAGCCCTCCGGCGACCCGACGCGGGCGCTGCCCTACGGCGCGCCGGAGACGGGCACCTACTTCGCCGGCCTCAACCGCGGCAAGCGTTCGCTGGTCCTCAACCTGAAGGCAGTCGGCGCCCGGGCGGCCGTCCTGCGCCTGGCGGGCCACTACGACGTCGTCGTCGAGGGCTTCCGGCCGGGGGTGCTGGAACGGCTTGGCCTCGGGCACCAGACGCTTCGGGCGGCGCACCCGCGGCTGGTGGTGTGCGCTCTCTCCGGCTTTGGACAAACCGGCCCAGACCGACTGCGGGCCGGCCATGACTTGGGTTACCAGGCCCGCGCCGGGGTGGTGGGCTATGCCGGCGGTGCGGAGAGTCCGTCGGTGCCGGGGGGCCAGCTGGCCGATGTGGGCGGGGCCCTGTTTGCCGTGGTGGGCATGCTGGCGGCGCTCTCCGCCCGGGCCCGCACTGGCGAAGGGCGCCTGGTGGACGTGGCGCTGGCCGATGCGGCCACGGCCTTCCTGCACATGCACCTGGCGGCGCACCTGTCGGGCGGGCTTCCCTTGCGGCCGGGGAAGGACCTCCTCAACGGCGGGCTGCCCTGCTACCGGCTGTACCGCACGCAGGACGGACGGCAGCTGGCGGTGGCCGCGCTGGAGCCGCGCTTCTTCTCCGCCTTGTGCCAGCGGCTGGGACGGCCGGAGTTGGCGGAGGCCGGCTATGCCGGCGGCGCCGAGGCGGACCGCGTCCACCTGGAGTTGGAGGCCCTGTTCGCGAGCGCGCCCCTGGCCAGCTGGGAGGCGCGCCTGGCCGGCCTGGACGCCTGCGTGGAGGCGGTGCGCATGCCGGAGGAGGTGGCCCTGGACGCGCAGTTTCTGGCGCGGGGCCTCTTCGTGAAGGGGCCCGGCGGCGAGCAACGCCTGGCGACGCCCCTTCGCCTGGGGCCGCTGCCGGAGGCCCCGGCCCCCGCCTTGGGCGCGCACACCAAGGAAGTGCTGCGCGAGGCGGGTTTCACCCCGGAGGAAATGCACGCCCTGGGCGTCGACTAAGGCGGCGCGGCCCCACAAAGGGGAAGGCTTGCGCCGGAGGAGCCCTTGGGATTGACTCAAGAATCAACAGGAGGCACCCCCGCCCGTGAGCGCCCACTTCACCGAGGAGCACCAGGCCTTTCGCCGCACGCTGCGCGCCTACGTCGAGAAGGAGCTCGCCCCGCACGCCCTGGAATGGGACCGGGCCGGGATTTTTCCCCGCGAGGTGTTTCGCCAGTGCGGGGCGCTGGGCTTCCTCGGCATCAACCATGACCCGGCCTGGGGCGGCAGCGGCCTGGACTACTGGTATGTGACCGCCTTCTGCGAGGAGCTCGCCCGCAGCCACAACGCCGGCGTCAACATGGCGCTCCTCGTCCAGAGCCAGATTGCCACGCCCGTCATCGGAGAAATCGGCACCGACGAGCAGAAGGCGGAGTTCCTGGCGCCGGCCCTGAAGGGAGAGAAAATCGCCGCGCTGGCCATCAGCGAGCCAGGAGGTGGTTCCGACGTCGCCGCCATCAAAACAACGGCGCGCCGGGTGGGCGGGGACTTCGTCCTCAACGGTTCGAAGATGTGGATTACCAACGGCACCCGCGCCGACTTCCTCACCTGCGCGGTGCGGACGGGCGGCGACGGCTACCCGGGCATCTCGCTGCTGACGGTGCCCACCGACATCAAGGGCTACGGCGTCAGCAAGAAGCTGGACAAGATTGGGAACCTGGCCTCGGACACCGCCATCCTCTACTTCGAGGATGCCAAGGTGCCGGTGCGCTACCTGCTGGGCGAGGAGAACCAGGGCTTCGCCCACATCATGAGCAACTTCCAGGGCGAGCGGCTGGTGGCTGCCATCGGCACCGTCGCGGGCATGGAACTGATGGTGCAGGAGGCGCTGGCCTGGGGCCGCGACCGGAAGGCCTTCGGACGGCCCATCCTGGGCTTTCAGGTGTGGCGCCACAAATTCGTGGAGCACCTGGCGGCCATCGAGGCGGCGCGGCGGCTGACGTACCACGCCGTGGACCTTTTCGAGCGCAAGGAATACCCGGTGCGCGAAATCTCCATGGCCAAGCTGTTTGCCGGCGACCTCGCTCAGCGGGTGGCCTACGACTGCCAGCAGTTTCTGGGGGGCATGGGCTACATCGACGAGACGCACATCGCCCGTGCCTGGCGGGACGTCCGCCTGGTCACCATCGGCGGCGGCACGTCCGAGGTGATGAAGGAGATTATTTCCAAGCTCGAGGGTTTCTAGGGGCGCGGGGGGGGGGCCGGGCCCACCGGGGGAGGCCCCGGGGCGAGGGACTGGGGTGCCCTTCGGCAACGCCTTTTTCCGTCTACAGTCGCTCGCTTGCAAAGGGGTGATGCATGTGCGCCTGGCAGTGGGCCGTCGTCCTGGCCCTGGCAACCGCCGGCTGTAACACCCAGCGCGGTGAGTGCCCGGCGTTGACGCCGGCGCGCGCCGCTGCCATCGACGCCGCCGTGCGCGCGTTCGCCAGCGCGGTGGCAGAGGACGTGACCCGGGAGGGTCCGGTGGCCTGGGAGAAGCACTTTGGCCGAAGCCCCGCCTTCTTCATGGCAGCGGACGGCACGTTGGTGTTTCCCGACCGCGCGGCAGCGACGTCGGCCATCCGGAACCTGGTCCACACTCTCCCGCACGTCGAGCTGCGCTGGGGGGACGACTTACGCGTGGACCCGCTGGCCGAAAATCTCGCCGGACTGGCCGCTTCCTATAAGGAGGTGCAAGTGGATGCGGCTGGGCACCGCCGAGACGAGCGGGGCTTTTTCACCGCGGTGGTCGAGTACGACGCTGGGCGGTGGCAGTTTCGCAATGCGCACTGGTCGGCGGCAGCTCCGGCCCACTAAAGCGCGCCCAGGGGGATTCTTCCCGAGCTCGATGGGGGGGGCGGGCCTTCGTCGTTGTCACGGCGCCAGCGGCTCGCGGCTATGGAGCGTCCTCGGGCCGGAGGGAGTTTGCAGGCGCAGCGTGAGTTGCGCGAGGGGTGCCTGGGTGCAGACGTAACCCAGGCCGAGCGCGTCCAGGCCAGGCTGGACGTCCTCGGCCTGCGGGTGCTCGAGCGTGAGGGCGTCTAGACGGCAGCCTGCGTCGGGGAGATGCCAGGCGGGGTGGCGCTGGCCATTCCAGACGATGAGACTTGGGGCGACGCCGTCGGCGGGGAGCGTGCCGTCTGTGCGAACGGTGAGTTGCCAGGACAGCCCGTTGCGCTCGAATGCTTCCCAGGGGCCGAGCGGCAGCGGGAGGGGTGGCAGGCGCGTGGAGGGGACGCGCACCACCCAGGTGAGGAGACAGGGCCCCTGGCGCAGGCGTTCCCGAGTGGACGGCGCGTCCAGGCTGAGCCACCGCGCGCGGTCGGGCGGTGGGGCATCCGGGTCGACGGCGAGGACTTCCAGGTAGGCGTCGCCCCCCAGGCGCAACAGACAATTGTGTGTCCCCATCCGTCTGTGCTTTCCGCCCGCGGACAGCGGCACGCCGAGTGCGCGCTCGATGGCAGCAGCGCCGGCCTGCAGCGACTCGGCCCCGACGACGACGTGGTCGATTCGTCCCTTCCGGCGCGCCGGCAGGCGTCCGGCAGTGGGTGGGGCGTCGGGAGGCACGCGCGGGCAGGCCTTAGTGGGTGGCCAGGAAGCCGACGAGGGTGGCGTTGAAGGCGTCTGGGTTCTCGCGCTGCACGACGTGGCTGGCCAGGGGAACGGTTTCCCGCGTCGCCTTGGGGATGCAGCGGGCAACGGCATCGCCGACGGCGGTAAAGAAGGGGTTGGTGCGCTCGCCCGTCACCACCAGGGTGGGTACGGTTACCTTGGCCAGCTCCGGGCAGGGCAGGGGCGGCGGCGGCGCGGAGAGGAAGAAGCCCAGCACCCGCGCGTTGTCGAGGATTTCCCCCTTCAGCGGGGAGGCGAGGGCGTCGTAGGCGCCATTGCTGGCGCTGGCCCAGTCGTAGAGGAGGCGCGCCGCCTTCTCGGATTCGTCCTGCCGCAGCAGCGCCACCATCTGCTGGTACAGCTGGGCGCGCTCGGCGGTGAAGGCGCCGAAGTCCTCCTCCGCGGCCGCCGCGGCCGAGGTGGCGGGCTCCACCAGCACCAGCGTGCGGACCTGGTCCGGGTGGCTGAGGGCCACCTCCAGCGCCAGTTGCGCCCCGGCGCCGTGCCCCACCAGGTGGACGCGGCCGAGGTGCAGCTCGCCAATGAGGCTCACCAAGTCCTTGACGTTGTTGGCGTCGGTGTAGTCCGTCCCGTCGCCGCCCCAGGCGTTGGGGTAGTGGTAGCGGCGGCTATAGGCCACTCGGCTGTACCGCTGGAAGGCGGGGCCGGTCTGGGAGGCCCAGACGCGCAGGTCGGCAAGGTTGCCGTGGACGAAGACGATGGCCGGGCCGGAGCCGTCATTGGTGAAGGTGAGGATGGCGCCCGGCACGGGAAGCGTGCGTGCCTCGGGGATTTGCGGGGAGTGCGGCTCGTAGGCATGGGGCATGTACTGGCAGCCGCCCAGGACTGCGCCCGAAAGCAGCAGCAGGGCGCGTGCCCAGGGCCCGTGGCCGGTGGCCGGTCCTGCGTCCCTCACTTCTTTGCGAAGAGCGCCTCGGCCGCCGAGAGGAGCCGGTTGCGGTTGGCCTCGCCGATGCGGCCGCCGTCGCCAATCTGGAAGAAATCGCAGAAGTTGGCGTCGTCCTTGTCGCTCGGGACCTCGGCGAACGGCTCCTTGCATTGTTTGGCCACGCTTTCGTCGTAGTGGCGGCACTGGCGACAGGCATGGAGGTCGTGGCCGCACTCGGGACAGGTGTCTCCCCGGCCGATTTGGTTACCGACCACGTCCAGACGGCTGCCGCACCATGCACACCCGGGCATCTCGGGGGCGCACTCTACTGCTCGCCACCCCACCTTGTGCACTGGCGTCCGGGCGCCGCACCGCGCTAGGGACACCAGGCAGGACATGGGAAAGCCTTACCGGCCGAAAGACCACTACTTCCAGAAGGCGAAGGCTGAGGGGTTTCGGGCCCGCAGCGCCTTCAAGCTGGAGGAGCTGGCCAAGCGCTTTCACCTGCTTCGCCAGGGGGCGCGCGTGCTGGACCTCGGCGCCGCGCCCGGGGGGTTTCTGCAAGTCATCGCCCAGGCGGTGGGCCCCTCCGGGTTGGCGGTGGGCATCGACGTCGTCCCCTTGCGCCCCTTCCCGGAGGCTTGGGTGAAGACGGCCGTCCTGGACGTGCTGGCCCCCGACGCCCTCGCCGTGCTGGAGCAGCTGGTGCCCGGGGCCTTTGACGCGGTGCTGTCGGACTTGGCGCCGAAGACGAGTGGCATCCGCAGCAGCGACGAGGCCCGCAGTCTCCGCCTGGCCGAGCGGGCGCTGGAGGTGTCGCGCACCCGCGGCAAGGTGGGGTCGACTTTCCTGGTGAAGCTTTTCATGGGTGGGGACTTCGAGGCTTTCCGGGCCGAGCTGCGGCGGCACTTCCAGGAGGTGAAGGTGGTGCGGCCGGAGGCCACGCGTTCGGCCAGCGTCGAGGTATACCTGGTGGGCCTCGGCCTGAGGGCCCC
Organism: uncultured delta proteobacterium; assembly: GCA_963760425.1. GTDB lineage: Bacteria > Myxococcota > Myxococcia > Myxococcales > Myxococcaceae > JADGRA01. Next base: position 237,055 of record CAVXCY010000019.1, read on the forward strand.
GGGAGTCGCGGGCGAGGGCTAGCTAGCCGACGCGGAGGCGAGCGGCGCGCAGCTTCCCCACCTGGACCAGGTAGCTGCCCTGGGGGAGCTCGGCCTTGACGTCCGAGACGCGGGCGCCGTCCAGGCGCACCGCGCCCTGGGAGATGAGGCGGCGGCCCTCGCTGGTGGAGGCCACCAGGGCGGTGTCGGCCAGCGCCCGGACGAGAGGCACGCTGGCCGCGCCGGCAGGCAGTGGCACCGCATGTTCCGGCAGGCTGTCCACGTCCAGCTGCTTCTTGCCGAAGCGCGCGTCGAAGCCGGCGGCCGCGCGGCGGGCCGCCTCCGGCCCGTGGAAGCGCTCCACCATCTCCATGGCAAAGCGCACCTTCACGTCCTTCGGGTGCAGCCGTCCCTCGCCCACCGCGGCCCGGGCCGCCTGCACCTCGGCCAGGGGCTGGGCGGAGAGCAGTTCCAAGTACCGCCACATGAGGTCGTCCGAGATGGACATCAGCTTTCCAAACATGCTGTCGGGCGGCTCCGAGACGCCAACGTAGTTGTCCAGGGACTTGGACATCTTCTCGCCGACAATCCGTCCGTCCTCCAAACGTGCATCCAGCCCCTCCAGGATGGGGCCGGTGAGGATGACCTGCGGCTCCAGGCCGAGCTCCCGCATCAGCGTCCGGCCGACGAGGAGGTTGAAGAGCTGGTCGCTGCTGCCCAGCTCCACGTCGGCCTTCAGGGCCACCGAGTCGTACCCCTGGAGCAGCGGGTAGAGCAGCTCGTGCAGGGCGATAGTCTTCCCTTCCCGGAAGCGCGTCTTGAAGTCCTCGCGCTCCAGCATCCGGGCCAGTGGCCAGCGGGCGGCCAGGCGCACCAGCCCTTCGGTCCCGAGGGCGTCGAGCCACTCGGAGTTGAAGCGGACCTGGGTCCGTCCCTGGTCCAGCACCTTGTACACCTGGGTCTTGTAGGTCTCGGCGTTGGCCAGCACCTCGGCGCGGGAGAGCGCCGGGCGGGTGACGTTCTTCCCGGAGGGGTCTCCGATGAGCCCGGTGAAATCGCCGATGAGGAACACCACCTGGTGGCCGAAGTCCTGGAAGCGCCGCATCCGGCTGAGCAGCAGCGTGTGGCCAAGGTGGAGGTCCGGGCGGCTGGGGTCGAAGCCGGCCTTCACCACCAAGGGCTGCTCCTTCTCGTAGGCCCGGCGTAGTTTGGCCTTCAGCTCCTCGGCCACGTGCAATTCCACGGTGCCGCGGGTGACCTCGGCAAACTGCTCCTCGGGCGTGGCGCGGCGCAGAGGAGAGGTCATTGCGGCCGAGCACCTAGCACAGTTGCCCCGGCCCCCGGCGCCGCGAAAGCCATGTCCTCCGTCAGGACCCAAGTCATGGGCACGTCGTCCGGCCCCACCGGCAGCGCTGCCAGGACGTGCTCCGAGAAGGCCAGCCCCACCCGGGGCGTGCCCGGACGCGCCCGGGCCAGCGTCGCGTCGTAGTAGCCCTTGCCCTGGCCCAGCCGGTGGCCCGCCCGGGTGAAGCCGAGGCCGGGGACGACGAAGAGGTCAATGGACTGCAAGGGGACCTCCGGACGCCCGTCCCCTGGTTCCGCAATCCCCAGCCGGCCGGCCGGGGCCAGCTGGGAGGCCGCCTCCACGGCGCGGAAGCCGAGGCAGCGCCCGCGGGTGGGCACCACCGGGAAGGCCACCGTCTTGCCCTGGGCGAAGGCCGCGGCGAGCAGCGCCTCGGTGGGCACCTCGCCGGGCAAGGCAGCGTAGAGGGCGACGGTGCGCGCGGCGCCCCATTCGGGCATGGACAGAAGGCGGGCTTGGACGCGCTCCCCGCGGAGGCGCACGTCCTCGTGGAGAAGGGCGCGTCGGCGTGCGCGCAGGGTGGCGCGGACGCGGGCCTTCTCTTCCGCGTCCTGGGCCTCGCTCATGGCGTGGGGCAGCAGGGTGGCTGCCGTGCTCCTGAAGAAAAAAGTCCCCCGCCGCTGGGCCGTGTGCGCAGCGTCCATTGAACCCTGTCAGAAAGGTGGGAACCAAGACGGAGGCCGTAGGTCTCCCGCTCTCCAGAGGAGGGCGGGCGTGACTCATGGCACCCAAGGATGGCTCCCGGCATGGACGTATCGGTTCGAATTTCTGCTGCGCATCACGCACCCCGCAGGGGACAGCCGGGCCGGGTGCTTCTCGTGCCTCCTTTTCTTCTCTGAGAGCCCCGAAAGGGTGGAGGGAAGAGGCGTCTTCCCTCTGCAACAGGGAAGAGTAAGAAGGCCCCCCGGACGGGTCAAGCGAAGCCACCCACGGCCAACACTTTCAGGCCTTCCGGCACGGTGACGGGGTAGACTGTGTTTTTAGGTGTGCCGGTGCCCCGAGGGGTGCCTGCCATCCCCCCGAAGGGGCCCTTCCCGCGTCCCGTCCTGTGACTTCTTCCCCGCGCGCCCTGTGCGCCCTCTGGCTCGCTCCGACGCTGGCGCTCGCTGCCCCGCAGCTTTCCGAGCGCGCGCGCTGGGGGGGCGAGGGCGAGCTGCGCTGGGAGACGCCGGATGCGCTGCACGTCTTGGGAAGGGCCGGCAGCCCCAACCCTTGCGGCTATGCGGTGGGCCAGAAGGTGGTGGAGGCGACCTGGGAGGGAAACGTGCTGGTGGGCACGGTGCAGCTGTGCCTGGCCGGCTCGAGCTGCCCGGCCGGCGCACTGGACTACTTCGCCATCTACAACACCTCCGACGGCACCCTGGTGGCGGACCTCCTCTTGCCCGAGGGCTGCACCTCGGCCGGCCTGGATGGGCGGCGGCTGGTCCTCGGCCCCCGGGCCAAGCTGCGCCCCAACCTGTCGCACCACATTGCGCTTGGCACCCAGGCGCTGGAGGAGCGCCGGGGCAAAGCCGCGCGGTCCGAGTTCGAGCTGGCCCTTCAGGCCAAGGAGGACCCCGGACGGTGCTACCTCGGGCTGGGGATGGCGGCGGTGCTGCTCGGCGAGAATGACGCGGCCATTGACGCCTACAAGAAGGCCTTCCACTACGCGCCGGAAGGCGTCGTGCTTTACCAACTGGCGTGCGCCGAGGCCCGCAAGGGCGACGTCGAGGAGGCCTTCCAGGCCTTGGACGATGCGATGAAGCACGGCTTCGCTGAGCCAGACGACATGGTGCATGACCCGGACCTGCAAGCGCTGCAGACACAAGACGCCGCGCGCTTTGCCCAGCTGTTGCAGCGGGCGCGGGCCAACGCCGCCAAGAGGCCGGCCCGCGCCTCCGGACGGGCCGCCCCGTGAGTCCCTTCGCCCAGGCCGGCTGGCACCCGGGAAGGGTGTTCGGCCAGTATGAAATCCTGGCCCCGCTCGGCCGCGGGGGAATGGCGGAGGTGGTGCGGGCCCGGACGCTGGGCGGCCCATGGGCCGGTCAGCAGGTGGCCCTCAAGCGACTGCTGCCAGAGCTGGCCCAGGTGCCCACCTACGTCCAGCGCTTCGCGCGGGAGGGCGAGCTCGCCACCACGCTGCACTCGCCCCACATTGTCCAGACGCTGGAGGTGGGCCTCTTCGAGGGCATTTGCTTCATCGTCATGGAGTGGGTGGACGGCCGGGACCTGGCCCAGGTGCTGCGCAAGTGCCGCGAGCGCCACATCCCGGTGCCGGTGGACTTCGCCGTCTACCTGACGCACGTGCTGCTGGAGGCCCTGGACTACGCCCACCATGCGCGGAACGCGCGCGGCGAGCCACTGGGCCTCATCCACTGCGACGTCTCCCCCTCCAACGTCTTCATCTCCCGTGGCGGCGAGGTGAAGCTGGGGGACTTCGGCATCGCCCGGGTGCGGACGGTGCGGGGACGGGACGCCCAGCTGGCCGGCAAGCCCTACTACCTGGCCCCGGAGGTGCTGCAGGGCCAGGTGGACCAGGGCGCCGACGTGTGGGCGGTGGCCGTCATGCTGTATGAGTTGCTGACGCTGCAGCGCCCCTTCCAGGGGCGGGACCCCGAGTCCGTCTTCGCCGCCATCGAAGCCGGACGCTGGCGGCCCCTGTCTGAGGCGCGCCCCGAGGCCGGCGCGGCGCTGGATGCGGCCATGGCCCGCGCGCTGGACCCGGACCCGGGGCGGCGCTTCGCCACCGCGGCGGACTTCGCCGGGGCGCTGGCACCCCTGTACGACGAACGGGTGGGGACGCCCCTGGCCATCGCGGCGCTGGTGCGGGGCCTCTTCGGCGCCTTCGAGGAACTCCCCGCCTTGTAGGCGGCTTGAAGCGGGCCGCGGTTAGGCCGCCGCGGCGCCGAGGCCGAGGCGCGTCACGTGGCGGACGAGGGCGTCCACGGCCGTGTCCACCTCATCCGCCGTGGTGCGCAGGCCGACGGACACGCGGAGACTGGACCGGGCTGCCTTGGGCGCCAGCCCCATGGCGGTGAGGACGTGGCTTGCCTGCAGCGTGCCGGAGGCGCAGGCGGCCCCGGTGGAGACGCAGATGCCGTCGAGGTCCAGGGCAATGAGCAGCGTCTCGGCGTCGATGCCGTCGAAGCGCAGGTTGGTGGTGTTGGGGACGCGGGGGGCGGTCCCGTTGACGTGGGCCCCGGAGGTGCGCTCCAGCACCGCGTGCTCGAGGCGGTGTCGCAGTGCCGCCATCCTCCCGGCTGTCTCGGCCAGGCCCTGCTGGGCCACTTCCAGGGCCAGGGCCAATGCCTCGGCGAAGGCCACCGACGGGGTGCCGCCCCGCCGGCCCGCCTCCTGGTGTCCCGCCGACAGGGCCTCCAGCTTCACCCCGCGCCGGACGACGAGGACGCCCACGCCGGCCGGCCCGCCAAACTTGTGCGCGCTTAAGGAGAGGAGGTCCGCGTCCACGTGGCGCAGCGAGACTTCCACCTTGCCCACGGCCTGCACCGCGTCGGTGTGGAAGAGAATGCCCGCCGCCCGGGCGGCGCGGGCCACCTCGGCCACCGGCTGCAGGACGCCCGTCTCGTTGTTGGCCCACATCAGCGAGCAGAGCGCGACGTCCGGGCCGAGCTGCGCCAAAAGCGCCTCGGCTGGCACCTGGCCGTCCGGGGCGGGGGGCACCTCCGTCACCGTGGCCCCCAGCGCCGTCAGCTGCCGGGCGGCGAAGAGGACGGCCGGGTGCTCCACCCCAGACGTCACCACCCGGGTGCGGTGCGGCTCCGGACGGGCCAGCCAGCTTCCCTTGATGGCCAGCGCGTCGGCCTCGCTGCCGGACGCGGTGAACACCACCTCGCGGGGCTCGCAGCCGAGGACGCGCGCCACGCGCGCCCGGGCCCCGTCGAGCCGGGCGCGGGCGGCCCGTCCCGTGGCGTGCACACTGCTCGGGTTGGTGGGCTCGGTGGTGGAGAAGGCGTGTGCCAGGGCCTCCGCCACCTCGGGGGCGAGCGGGGTGCTGGCGTTGTGGTCGAGGTACACCATGGGCGGGGCTACCGGAGAAAAGGCACTCTACCCCGTCTGGGGCGTCCCGACTTAGGTGTCGCCGGCCAGAAGCGAGCGCGGGGCCTCGCCGCTGGCGCCGAAGGCCTTGAGGAAGTCGCGCAGCAGCTTGCGCTTCAGCCGGGCGACGGCGTCGCGGGAGGCGGGCAGGGGCAGGCGCGCCCCGGCCATGCTGCCGTGCCCGCCGGCCGAGCCGCCGCGGTTCTGGCACAGCTCGCGCATCAGCCGTCCGGCATTCATCCGCCGGTCGCGCACGCGCAGCGAGACGTAGAGGCTGCCCTCGTAGGTGCCATGGGCGAGCGACCACTTCACCCCTTCCAGGGACATGAGGCGCTCGGCCACCTCGGCCACCATGTCCGGGGTGTAGATGTCCTTCAAGTCGGTGACGACGACGCTGTCGCCGTACAGCTTCGCCCTCTCGATGGCCAGGTGGTACAGCCGGAAGTACTCGGCCGGGAGGTCCGGATGTTCAATGCGGCCGAGCAGGTGCTTGTCCACGCGGGGGAAGAGCCAGAGGTAGGCCTCCACGTCGCGGGGCGTGGTCTGCCGGCCGAGGTCCCGGCTGTCCGTCTTGATGCCGTAGAAGAGCGCGGTGGCCAATTCCGCGGACGGTTCCAACCGTGCTGCCCGGAGGTACTCCACCACCATGGTGGAGGTGGCGCCGAAGTCCCCGCCGACGTCGGCGAAGGGGGCCTGCAGGCTCCCATCGCGCAGCGGGTGGTGGTCCACCACGATGTCCACCGGGTAGCGGGGCGGGATGGAGTGGTTGCCGGTGGGGGGCTGGGTGTCCACCAGGCCAATCACGTCGTATTCGTCGAAGACCACCTGGCTAACCGGCACGACGGGAAGGTGAAGCACCTTCACCAGGGCCAGGTTCTCCGAGCGGCCGATGATGCCGCCATAGGCCGCGTTGGCCTGCAGGCCCCCCTTCCGCTCGAGGAGGAAGCTGAGGCCCACCGCGGCCGCCAGGCTGTCCGGGTCCGGGTTGTCGTGGGTGAGGATGAGGGCGCGCGTGCGCTGGTGGGCCAGCTCCAGCAGGGCCTCCAGCTTGTCCCGGGCGGGCAAGTCCCCCAGGGGCGTTTCTGGGAGCTCCTCGGACTTCGTTCGACTCGACAACGGGGACGGCATGGGGGGAAGAGCGCCTCTTGCTGCCGGACCGGGAGCCGGGGGCCTTCTGCCATAGCGCTACGGACGGGGGGTTTCCAGAGCGACGGGCGGGCGGCCGGCCAAGCCCTCGCATTGCCTGGGGAATTCCGGGCGTGCCTGGCGGGAAGGCCCCCCTGTGTCCGCACCCCTGGGCCGGGCGGTGCCCCATTTCCCCCCCGTCCAGGAAAGGGGGGCCGACAAAAGCCCTCCCGCTGGTGGGTGTTCAGCCCCCGTTCCAGTTGCCGGGCAGACGCCTTTGCCCCCGGCGCGGGGTGGGGGTTGCGCCTATGGGCTGCGCACCAGCGCCTGCAGGCGTCGCAGCGTCCTCCGGTAGCGGTCTGGCCGCGGGGTTTCCAGCACGGCTGGCGTGGTTGGGAAGCGCCCGTCGTTGACGAGGGCCCGGAAGCCGCCCAACCCCATGGCCCCGCGGCCCACCTCAGCGTGTCGGTCCTTCCGGCAGCCGCATGGCCCCACTGAGTCATTCAGGTGGAAGCAGCGGATGCGCCGGAGCCCGAAGCGGCGAATGGACTCATCCAGCACGGCCGTCATGCCGGCTGGGGTGGAGACGTCGTAGCCGGCGGCAAACAGGTGGCAGGTGTCCAGGCAGATGCCGAGGCGCGATGCGTCGGACGTCCGGAAGAGGACTTCCTCCAGGTGTTCCAAACGCCAGCCGAGGCAGTTGCCCTGGCCGGCGGTGACTTCCAGGCAGACGCGGGGACGCAGGCCCGGCGTCCGGGCGTGAATGTCGTCGAGGGCCCGGGCGACGCGGCGCAGCCCGGTGCGGACGTCCGGGTGGCTGCCCGGGTGCAGCACCAGCGAGGGGATGCCCAAGTCGGCGCAGCGGTGCAACTCCTCCACCACTGCCGCCAGGGAACGCTGCCGCAACAGCGGGTCCTCGGTGGCCAGGTTGACGAGGTAGCTGCCGTGGGCGATGGGCGTCAGCGCCCCGGCACGCACCTGTCGCCGGAAGGAGAGGGCCTCGGCCTCCACCAGCGGCGGGGACGTCCACCCGCGGGCCGAGCGCGTGAAGACTTGCAGGCTGCTTCCGCCGTCGGCGTAGGCCCTGGCAATGGCCCGGGAGATGCCGCCTGCGATGGAGGTGTGCGCGCCGAGCCGCATGGTGCGCCAGGGCGGGCGCCCGCCGTTGGGGGTGCGCCGCCTTAGTTGATGGCGCGGTAGCGGCGCGCCTGGTCCCGGAAGAACTTCAGCCCGTTGTCGAGCGAGTTCTCCATCGCATCCATGAGGAGGGTGCGGAAGGTGGAGGGCGTGCCGCGGAAGGCCTCGTAGTAGCGCTGCCGGTCGATGGAGTGGATGACGCACGGCAGGTAGCCGTGCCGCTGCAGCAAGAGGTTGCTGGCCATGCGGCCCACCTTCCCGGAGTGCTCCGAGAAGGGGAAGATTTGCAGGAACTGGAACTGAAACGTCGCCGCCTGCTTGATGGGGTGGTACTCGCGGAACTCCGTCGAGCCGGTGAATTCCACCAGCTTTTCGAGCAGGGCCGGGATTTTCGCCGGCTGAGCGATGTCGTGGAAGTAGGTGCGGTGCAGCGGCATGTCGCGCCGCAGGCCGGCCCGGTCGCGCTCCTTGGTGAGCTCCTTCTCGGTGCGCTCGCGGCGCTCTGCGGCCGCCCGGGAAGCCTGGGCCTCGGGCGTGTTGCCGAGCAGCAAGTCGTGGATGCGCTTGAGGACGCTCATCGACACCGCCGACTGCTTACGGCCGGCGGACTTGGCCTCCTCGCGGATGTAGTCGATGGCGGCCTTGTGGTTGCGGATGTCCAGGACGGCCGGCACCATGGATGCATCCGGTGGCCCGTCCGGGTGCAGCGCCGCCTGCAATTCCTGAGGTGCGTACACCACGCCCTCCAGCGCGTTGTCGTGGTACACCCAGGACATCTCGAAGCGGTCAAGGAACTCGCGCGCCTTGGGATGCTCGGCGAAGAGTTCACGCAACGACTCGTTCTTGTCGTCGATTTCCTGGTAACGCTCTTTCACGGGGCGGGGGCGCGCACGCGTCGAGAGCCAAAGGGGCGCTTCTCGAACGGGGCGGGGACAATAGAGTCCCCGACGCAACTCCGCAAGGGCGACCTGCCCGCCTTCGCCACAGCTCCCCCCGGGCTGGCGTGTGGCCGCGGCCCCGCCCCTCAGACGTACGTCAGCCACTCCGCATACTTCGGCGTCTCCCCGCGCACGGCCCGGAAGTACGCCTCCTGCAGCACCTTCACCACGGGCCCCGGCCGGCCGGTGCCGACGGCGCGGTTGTCGACTTCCCGCACCGGGGTGATTTCGGCCGCGGTGCCGGTGAAGAAGACTTCCCGGGCGAGGTAGAGGGCATCCCGGGTGAAGGGCACCTCCTCCACGGTGTGGCCGAGCTCGCGCAGCAGCGCGATGGCCGTCCTGCGGGTGATGCCGTCGAGGATGGGGGAGGAGAGGGGGGGCGTCCTCACCACGCCCTCCTGGTTGATGAGGAAGATGTTTTCCCCGGAGGCCTCGGCCACCAGCCCCGTGACGTCCAGCAGGATGGCCTCGTCATAGCCGGCCTGCACCGCCTCCCGCTTGGCGAGGATGGAGTTGACGTACTGCCCGGTAATCTTCCCGCGCGACATACTGACGTTGATGGGGTTTCGGCAAAAGCTGCTCACCTTGGCGCGGATGCCCTCGCGCATGCCCTTCTCGCCCAAATAGGCGCCCCAGTCCCAGGCGGTAATGGCCACCCGGGTGGGGTTGATGGCCCCGAGGCCCATCGCCCCGTCGCCCATGAAGGCCAGCGGCCGCAGGTACGCCCCGCCCTTGAACCGCTCCTTCTGTGCCCGCAGCAGCTCCCGGCACGCCTCGCTGAGGGTGGCCTCGTTCCACGGCATCTTCAGCTGGATGATGTGCGCCGAGTCGAAGAAGCGCCGCAGGTGCTCCGGCAAGCGGAAGATGGCCAGCCGTCCGTCGACGGTGGCGTAGGCGCGAATGCCCTCGAAGACGCCGAGCCCGTAGTGCAGGGCGTGCGTCATCACCGGCACCTGTCCGTCGGCCCAGGCCACCAGCTTTCCATCGAGCCAGATGCGGTCCGCGGTGAGGACTGTCGAGGAGGTGGAGCTCATGGGGGCCAGAGTGTTTGAGGTGACGCCCCCCAAAGTCAAAGCCCGCCGCGCTTGTCCTTCCCCTTTTGCAGCCGGCTTGCCCACGACAGGATGGACAATTCCTTGAGGGCGTCCCCGCTCGAGGGGTTGCATTCCAGCGCCCGCTCGAAGGCGCGGGTGGCCTCCTCGGCGCGGCCCAGCGCCTTGAGGACGTAACCGAGGAAAAGGTGGGCCTTCTCCAGGGTGGGGCTGAGCGCCACGGCGCGCTCCAGGGCGGCGCGTGAAATCTGCGCTTCTTCGGCGACGTCCGGGGACTGCTGGAAGCGCGCCCAGCCGAGGTAGGCGACGAATTCCCCCTCCTCCGGCTGCAGCTGCACCGCCTCCTCGAAGAGGGAGCGCGCCGCGGCGACGTCGCCAGCGGCCAGCAGCTGCTGGCCGCGCCGGAAGGTGCTCTCGGCCTGCAGCATGCGTCCCACCGCCTCGCCGACTTCATGGCGCACCCCGCCCGAGCCGAGCTGGCTGCGGTACTCGGCCCGCGCGGCCGCATCCACCAGCGCGTCGCGGGCCTTGCCCAGCAGCTCCTGGATGGCGGCGGCCAGCTTCTGCACCTCGGCGCTGGAGGAGCCGACGAACTTGTCCAGGTGGTACTCGCGCACCAGTTCCCGGTGGGCGCGCCGCACCTCCTCCGGCGGCGCGTCGGAGCGCACGCCGAGCAACTCGAAGAAGTCCATCCGCTTCATGGCGGCGAGGGTGCCGAGCAGCCGCTCGCGCTGCGCGCCGTCCTCGTCCTCCATCACCTCGTCCTTGAGCTCGATCGGCTCCTCGTCGTCGTCGGCTCCCTGGGGAATCTCCTGGGTGACGGCCTCCACGCTGGACACCTCGGCCGCCGGGGCCTCCGGCACCTCCCGGCGCTCGCTGCGCAGCACCACCATCTGCGCCGCGAGCAGGGCGTACAACAGCCGGTCGGTGTCCAGGGGCGGTAGCAGCGCCAGCGCGCGCAGGTCGGGCACGGTGCGGCTGCCGTCCATCTTGGCCAGCAGCTGTAGCTCCTCCTCGCCGAGGCCCATGTCCTGACCGGCGAACAGGGGGTCGTCGGTGGGCCACACCACCTGGTCCGAGACGTCGCCCAGCCGGGCCCGCAGGCGCGCCTCGTCGAAGCCGCGGCGGACGCCCTCGTGAATGATGGCGGCAGGGGACAGTTCCAAGCGCACCGTGTCTGGCGGGGCCTGGAGCCCGGGGTTGAACTGCCATTCCCCACTCGACCAGGAGAAGACGTCCATCAGCTTCAGCCGCAGCTGCAGGTCCAGCGCGTAGCGCAGGTTGTGCCGGGCTGATGACGCCCATCTCGATGAGGACGGTGCCCTGCTGGCGCCCGGAGGCCTTCATCCGCTCGAGCGAAGCCTGGCAGTCCGTCTCCGACAGCATGCCCTCGCGCACCATGACGCGGCCGAGACACTCCGTCAGGCGATTGCTCTTCACGCTGACCGGCACGCCCTGGCGGAAGAAAATAATCTTCTTCACCCTGTCTCGGCGCAGCAGCAGTGCGCCAGTGGCTCCCTGCCGGTGGAGCGAGGCGAGCACTTCGGCAAACGGGGCCTCGGAGAAGTCCCCGCGCGCCGCGGCGGCGGGTGCGAGGGCCGAGTCCACCTGGGCCGCCTCGGCGCGCGCCCGCGGGTCGGCCAGCGGGTCACCGCGGGGGGACTCCGGGACGGGGGTGGGCGGCGGGGGCGGGGCCGGGTAGCGGTCCTGCAGGACGTCCCGCAGCTTTTCGAAGAGGGCCCCCAGCTTGAAGGGCTTCTCGACGAAGGCGGCCGCGCCGTGGCGCTCCACCGCTTCCTGCGCCTGCAGCCGGGACTTGTAGATGCCGGAAATCATCAGCACCGGCACCTGGGCGCCGGCCGGGGTGGACTTGATGCGCCGGGCCACTTCATAACCGTTGAGCAGTGGCAACAGGACGTCCAGCACCACCACGTCGAAGGGACGCGTTTCAAAGGCCTTCAGCGCCGATTCGCCGTCGCGCTCCATGGTGACACTGAAGCCAGCGCCCCTCAGCGCATCGCCCAGCATCCGCTGGACGTGGCGGTCATCGTCGACGACGAGGACGTGGACAGGTTCGCTCGCGGACAAGCGCTTCCCCCAGCGCGCGCCCCCATGCGCTGCGCTCGGCGGCCGTTGTTAGCACGGCCCTCCGAGCAGCACACGGTGGTAGGCGGCCCGGACCGCCTCGGCCTGCCGGCGGTAGGCGGCGAGGAAGGACCCCCCTGGGTCAGCGCCGCCATGGCCCATCCGCCGGGCCAGCAGGGCCAGCGGCGCCCCGGACGTGGGAAGGCGTGCCAGGGCCCGTCCGTGCACCAGCCGGAGCCGGTTTTCCACCCGCCGGTGGAAGAGGTAGCCGCTGCGCAGGGTCAGGGCATCCCCGGGGGCGAGCAGGCCGGAGGCCTGCAAGGCCTCCAGGGCGGCCAGGGTGTTGGGCCGCCGCACGGCCGACACCCTGCCGCCGGACTTCAGCTGCAGGTACTGGGTGGCGAATTCGACGTCCACCAGGCCGCCGTGCCCGGCCTTGGGGTCCAGCTCGCCGGCGGTTTCGCCGGCCACCTCCAATTCAATTCGCTGGCGGTGCCGGTGAATCTCCTCGGCGGCCCCGGCTGGCAGTGGCCTCTCATAGACGAGGGGCACCACCACCTGGGCCACCAGCGCCTTGCCGAAGCGGGTGTCTCCGGCCACGGCGCGCGTCTTCACCAGCGCCTGCCGTTCCCACAGCTGGGCCCGCCGCTCGTGGTGCTCGCGGAAGGCCGTCTCGCTCACCACCAGGGTGCCCTGGTTTCCGCTGGGCCGCAGCCGGGCGTCCACCTGGTACAGCCGGCCTTCGCGCAGCTGCACCGTCAGCAGCGACAGCAGTCGCTGCACCAGCCGGGCGAAGTACTCCGGGTGGCCGATGGGGGGGCGCGTCCCGCCGGCCGTCTCCTCGTCGGTGCCGCCGCCCTGGTAGACGAAGAGGAGGTCCAGGTCCGAGTGGTAGCCGAGCTCGGCGCCGCCCAGCTTCCCGAGACCCAGCACGGCCAGCGCGGCGCGGCCACCGGCGCGCAACCGCGGCGGGCCGAAGCGTTCACGCAGCTCGGCCTCGGCCTGGAAGAGGCAGGCGTCCAGCAGGGCGTCGGCCAGCGCACTCAGCTGGCTGGCCACCTCCGGGACGTCGAGTTCGCCGGCAATGTCCGCCAGGCCGATGCGCAGCACCTCCTCGTTCTTGAAGCGGCGCATCGCCCCCAACCGCTCCTCGTCCAGGGGGGAGCGTGCCAGCCGCCCGCCGAGCTCCGCCGCCAGGCGCTCCACCGGCTTGTGCGGCCCTCCGCTGCCCTCCTGCACCAGCACGTCCAGCAGCTCCGGGTTCCGGACGAAGTAGCCACTCAGAAAGGCGCTCTGGCCAAACAGGCCCACCAGCCGCCGGGCGACGGCGGGCCGCTGCAGGAGCAGCCGTAGGTAGCCCACCGGGGCCACCAGGGAGGAGAGAAACTCCGCCAGGAAGAAGAGGGCCTGGTCCGGGTCCGGGCTGCGCGCGCACTCGGCCAGCAGGACGGCGGCTGGCAGGCCCGGCCCCGGCCCCTCCTGCAGCCCACTGGCCAGAAGGGTGCGCCGCAGCCGCTCGAGCGAGCGCAGCGAGGCCTCGGCGTCGGCGAAGCCACGGGTCTCCAGGGCCTCGGCCCGCCGCTCATCCGGCAGCTCCGCGTCCAGGGCCAGCGCCAGAAGCGGCTCATCCGGCGCTTCGTTGCGCGCCGTCTGGCCGAGCAGTGTCTGGAAGGCGGAGGCGACGAAGCGCCGGTGGCGGTCGAGTTCGCGGTCCAGCGCCTCGGCCGAGGGAAGGCCCAAGGTGCGGGCCAGGCGCAGCCGCTCGCGGGGGCTGCTGGGAAGGGTTTGCGTCTGCTGCTCCTCCAGCATCTGCAGCCGGTTCTCCACCCGGCGCAGGAAGAGGTAGGCGTCGGCCAGCGCGTCGGCGTCGCGCTGGGCGAGCAGGCCCGAGTCGGCCAGGCGCCGCAGGGCCAACAGGGTGTTGCTGACGCGCAGCGGGGGGGCCTTGCCCCCGTGCAGCAGCTGCAACGCCACAGCGAAGAATTCCACCTCCCGGATGCCGCCCGGGCCCAGCTTCACGTCGTCGGCGCTGGCCTTGCCCCGCAGGTCAATCTCCGCCTTCAACGCCCGCAGCGCGTCCACCGCGCCGAAGTCCAGGCTGCGGCGCCAGAGGAAGGGGGCGAGTCCTTGCAGGAAGTCCCCGGCCAGCGCTTCGTCCCCGGCCACGGCCCTCCCCTTCACCCAGGCGGCCCGCTCCCAGGTGCGTCCGGCCCTCTCGTAGTAGTGCAGGGCGGCGCGCAGGGAGAGGACGGCCGGCCCCCCGCGGCCTTCGGGCCGCAGCCCCAAGTCCACCCGGAAGCAGAAGCCATCCTCCGTCACTTGCCCCAGCGCCCGGGTGAGGCCCTCGGCCAGCCGGGCGTAATAGGTGAGGGTGGGGACGCTGCCGTGGGTGCCGCCGGACGTCTCCCCCTCCCCCCGGTACAGGTACACCAAGTCCACGTCCGAGCTGAAATTCAAGTCCTCCCCGCCCAGCTTGCCGAGGCCCAGCACGCAGAAGCCCTCCGGCTGGGGCGTCCCGTGCCGGACGCGCAGCGCCGCCTCCAGCGGCGGCAGCGCCGCCTGCAGCACCGCCTCCGCCAGGTCCGCCTGCTCCCGGCCCACCTCCTGCAGCCGGGCGTGGGCCCACAGCTCCCGCGCCGCCAGGCGCAGGACGGAGCGGGCCTTGAAGCGGCGCAGCCGCCGGTGCAGCCCTTCCCGGTCAGCCACTGCGACGCCGGCCACCGCCCCACGCGCGGCGGCCAGGGTGCGGGCGCGGGGCCAGGGGCGCTCCAGCCGGGCGCCGGCCAGCCAGCGCAACAGCCCCGGCCGCAGTGCCAACAGGCGTGCCAGCGCCTCGCTGCCCTGCACCAGCGCCACCACCAGTCCGGCCGGCGCCTCCGGCGCCCCGGCCAGCGCGGGCACCAGACGTTCCAGCGTGGACAGGACGGCAGCGGCGTCGAAGGTGGTGTCGGCGGCCTGGACGAATGACCGGGCGCGCGCTTCCCCCAAGGCGGTGGCCAGACGCGCCTCGGCGCGAAGGGCCGCTGGTGGAGAAGGCGGACGGCCCACGGCCATGGGCGCTTGCCTCAGGCCTGGGCCAGCTGGGGGGCGTGCGGCCGGGCCCGCTCGGCGTCGGACTCGTACTTCAGGACCACGTTGAGGGTGGCCGCCACCAGCTCCGGCGTCAGCACGTCCGCGTTGAGAAGCACCAAGCTGTGGGCCCAGTCCAGGGTTTCGCTGATGGAGGGCGGCTTCTTGAGTTCCATGCCACGCAGCTTCGCCACCGCCGCCACCACACCCTCCGCCAGCCGGGCCGGCAGCGCGGGGAAGCGGGCGCGGAGGATGCGCAGCTCGCGCTCGCGACTAGGAAAGTCAATGTGCAGGTGCAGGCAGCGCCGCTTGAGGGCGTCGGACAGCTCCCGCGCAGCGTTGGAGGTGAGGACCACCCGGGGCACCGCCGTGGCGCGCAGCGTCCCCAGCTCGGGAATGGTGACGGCGTTGTCGGCGAGGACTTCCAGAAGGAAGGCCTCGAATTCCGGGTCCGCCTTGTCCACCTCGTCCACCAGCAGCAGCGCCGGCTCCGGCGACAGCAGCGCCTGCAGAATGGGGCGGGGAAGCAGGAAGCGCTGGGAGAAGAAGACGGCGTCGCTTCGGGCAATGCGGTCCGCCGCCTCGCCCAGGGTGCCGGCGCCCTGCAGCGTCTCGCCGATTTTGTCCTTCAACAGCTGCGTGTACAGAAGCTGCTTGGCGTACTCCCACTCGTAGAGGGCCTTGCTCTCGTCCAGCCCCTCGTAGCACTGCAGGTGCACCAGGGGACGGCCCAGCGCGCGGGCCAGCGCGCGGGCGAAGGCCGTCTTGCCGACGCCGGCCGGCCCTTCCACCAGCACCGGCTTCTCCATGTTGTCGGCCAGAAAGGCGCAGGTGGCGATTTCGCGCGAGGCCAGGTAGCCGGTGGCTTCCAGCCGGACCAGCGTCTCCTCGACGGAGGCGAAAGCGGGGGTGGGTGGGGAGGAGGGCACGGGGGGAGAAGGGGAGATTAGTGGTTTCGTCCCCTTCGCGCATCGCCTGGGCCCGGGGACGGGGCGGACGGCGGGGGCGCTTCAGCCCAAAGCCAGGCGGACCGCCACCGCCAGGCCCGCCACCAGCATGGCAATGCCCAGCAGCCGGCGCAGCGTCGGCTGGGGCAAGGCATGCGCCAGGGGCGTCCCCACGGCGATGCCCAGGCTGAGGGCCACCGCCAGCAGTGCCCCCACTCGCACGTCCAGCCGTCCGGCGTGCCAGGCGGCCAGCGAGGCGACGGCCGAGATGGGGACTTGGATGAGTTGGCCAAGTCCCAGGGCGGGCAGCACCGGTTGGCCGAGGGCCACCAGCAGCGGCACCAGCAGGAAGGCGCCGCCGGCGCCCACCAGGGCGGAGAGGAGGCCGGTGAGGCCCCCGAGAAGAAGCAGCGCACCGGCCCCCAAGGGCTGGCGGGCAGCGTCGGCTGGGTGCGGCCGCGCCCAGGCGTGCAGTCCGGCCGTCACCAGCACCGCGGCGATGAGGGCTTGCAGCACGGTGCCCGAGACGAAGGCCGCGGTGCGTGTCCCGAGGTAGGCCCCGGGCAGCGCGGCCGCCGCCAGCCAGCTGGCCATGCCCCAGGGGATGGAGCCGCGGCGCGCGTACAGGGCCACCGCCAGAAGACCGCTCCACAGGTAGCTGAAGAGTGCCGCCGGAATGGCGGCGTGCACCGGCATGCCCACCCCGTAGGTGAGGAAGGGCACGAGCAGCACGCCCCCGACGCTGGTGCAGCCGAGGGCCACGCCCAACAGCAGCCCGAACAGGCCGAGGACGAGGGCGGTGGTGAGACTCAAGCCCATGCGGAAGGTGCGCGACGCCCCTCTCCCCGGCGAGGGAAGGCGGGGCTAGCGGCGGGGCTTGTCCAACTCGTCCACCAGGGCGTTCCAGTCCTCGGGGTCCGGACGCCGGCCGGACTGACTGGTCTCCGGAATGCGGGGAAGAGGAGCCGCCACTGGACGCGCGACGCCGGGGCTGGAGGTGCGGGGCACGGCTGCCTCGCCGGCGAGGGGGACTTCCTGGCTGCTCCGGGTGACGGGGGCGCCCGGGCGCGCCTTCAGCCGCGCCAGCTCCAGCTCGGCCACCTTCAACGCCCGGCTGCGGTCCTGGACGGCGCCCTGCAGCCGCGCCACCTCCTGTGCCTTGGCGGCGTCGCGGCGTTCCAGCTCCGCGCGCTGGCGCGCCACCAACTCATTCACCTCGGCCGCCATGCGACCTTCGAGTTCCTTGCGCTCCTTCTGCGCCTGGGCCAGCCGCGCCGCCGCTTCGTTGGCGCGCGCGTCCGACGCGGCCAGCTTGGCCTGCAGGTCTCGCTCCGTCCTCACCTTGGAGGAGGCCGAGGCCTCCAGCGCATTCTCCAGCTCCTGCGCCCGGCGCGTTCGGGCGGTGGCCGTGGCGCTGGCCTGGCCCAGCCCCGCCTCCAGCTCGGCGATGCGGGCCGCGGCGGCCTGCCGTTCCGCGGCGGCGGCGGCCTCCACCGAGGCGAGGTGGCTGACCGCGTCCTCCTGGCTGGCCCGCGCCTCCGCCTCGGCGGCCTCCAGGCGCGCCCGGAAGTCCTCGGCCTGGGCCGTCGCCACCCGCAGCTGCCCACCCAACCCCTCCTGCAACCGCTCGCGCTCGGTGGTGCTTTCCGCCTGCAGCGCCGCCAGTGCCTGGCGGCGCTTTTCGGACTCGGCGCCGGCACGCTCGGCCTCCCGGCTGGCCACCGTCAGCTTCTCGGTGAGCTCGGCCGTCTTGAGCTGCAAGCCCTCCTGAAGCTCGCGCAGGCGTGCCTCGGCCGTCCGCAGCTGCTCGCCCTTACCCTGCGCGTCGCGGGCGAGCGCGTCGCGTTCCCGTCGCGCCTCCGTCTGCTGGTCCGCCATGCGCGTGCGTGCGTCCTCCACCTGCTGCACCAGGGCGGTGAGGTCTCCGCGCAGCAGCTCCTCGCGCCGGCCCGCCTCCTCCTGGAAGGCGGCCAGCCGTTCCTCGACGTGCATCCGCTCGTCCTCGGCGGTGGCGGCGCGGGCGGTGAGCTGCGTCACTTCGGCCATCCGTGCGCCAAGCTCGAGCTTCAGGTGGCTGTGCTGGTCCGTCAGCTCGGCCAGCTCCGCCTCCAGGGAGGCGAGACGTGCCGCCTGGGCCGTCGCCTCCTGCTCGGCGCGGGCCAGACTGGCGCGCCGCTCCTCCACCGCGGCGCGCGAGCTCTCCAGGGCGGCGGTGGTGCGCTGCAGCCCCTCTTGGGTTTCCAGCACCAGCTGCTCGGTGGAGGCCAGGTGGGCCTGCGACTCGGTGAGGGCTGCCTGGGTGGCCTCCAGCTCCCCGCGCAAGGAGGCCAGCGCGCTCTCGCGCTCGCCCACCGTCGCCTCGAGGTTGGCCACGCGCTCGGTGAGGGAGCGGCCGTGCGCGTCCGCCTCCTCCAGCTGCCGCATGAATTCCGCCGCCGCCACGCCGCGGGCTTCCAGCTCGCCGCGCGCGGCGCCGAGCTCGGCGTCGCGTTCCTGCAGGGCCGCCGCCGTGGCGTCCAGCCGTCCGGCGACGTCGGCGTGGGCCGCCTGCTCCGCGGAGAGTTCCTGGGCGGTGCTCTGCTGCTGCCGCTGGCTTTCTTGTAGCCGCGAGGTGAGGTCGGCCTCCGCCAGCCGCTTGGCCTCCACCAGCGCTGCATACTCGCCGGCGAGCTCCGCCTCGCGCTCCTCGGCGGACGCCCGGGCGGCGTCCAGCTCGCCCTCCAGCTCGCCGATGCGCTCCAGCTTGCCCTGGATTTGCCGGTGGAAGTCGGCGTCAGCCGCCTCTCGCTGTTCCACCGAGGTGGCCAGCTCGTGCTCGGTGGCGGCCAGCTTGGCGTCGCGCTCGGCGAGGCGGTCCGCCATCTGCGCGGTGAGGTGCTCCACCTCTAGCCGCAAGTCCTCGCCATGCGCCGTCGCCGCTCCCAGCTGCGCTTCCAGGGCGTGCGTGGCCTCGGCATGCTCGGTGTCGGCCTGGGCCCGGGCCAGGGTGAGGGCTTTGACCTCCTCATCCCGTGCCTGCCCGTGTGCCTCGGCCCGGCTGGCCCGGGCCTCCAGCTCCTGCAGGGCGGCGGCGGCGGCGGCACCGGCGCGCTCCGACTCCTGCTTCAGCGAAGCGATGGTGCGGGCGTTCTCCTCGTCGTGGCTGTTCCGCTCGGCCTCGGTGCGGGAGAGCGCCTCGCGCAGTAGGGCGAGCTCGGTGTCCAGCTGGCCGGCCCGCGCCGTCTGCCGGGTCAGCTCCTCGGTCAGCTTCTGCTCGCGGACCTCCGCTTCCAGCGTGGTGACCTGGAGCTGGCGCTCGAGCTCGGCGTGCGCCTGGGAGGCCTGGGCCGCCGCGGCCGCCGCCCGCTGCAACTCATCCTCCCCGGCCAGCAGGTCCCGCCGGGCGAGGTTGAGGTCCCGCTCTTTGCTGGCCACCACCTCGATGAGGTCCTTCTCGGTGGCGAACTTCTGTAGCAGCAGGTCGTCGACGGTGGCGCCGTGCTCGCGCTCCTTCTGCAGCATGGCGGCCTGGGCGTCGTTGAAGCGCCGGAGCAGGTCGTCGACCTGCATCTTCAGCCCCTGCAGCTCGACGTCCTTCTCGTGTAGCCGGTCCTCGACGCTGAGCAGCTCGCGCTCGCGCACCGTCCAGATTTCGCTGATGCGCGCCAACTGCGACTCGCGCGCCTTCAACTCGTCGCGGAGGATTTGGATTTTTCCCTCCGGCGTGCCCATCTGCTCGCGGCGGGGCGCGCTGCGGCGTACCTGGCGGGACTCGGCCAGCAGCTCCGCCTTGCGGTCGGCGATGGACTGGAAGGCGCGGTCGAGGAAGGCCCGGTCCTCGTCGTTGAGGGCGCTGCGGCGCTCGCGCCGGGGCAGCCGCGGTGGGCTGCCCGGCGGTGGGGCCCGCAAAGGCGGAGGGATGGCGGCCATCTCCTTGGTGGGCGTGTGCAGCGTGCCGCTCAGCGCGTCTTCCAGCGAGCGCTCGACGTCGTCCAGCGGCACCAGCCCAGACGTCATCTGCGCCAGGTCCTGCATCTCGAAGGGGATGCTCAAATAGGCGTCGGCGGCGTTGGCACTCTGGGCGTGCTGGCTGAGGCCGTCCTGGCCCACGTCGGAGCTGAGCAGCAGCACGGGCATGGGATGGCTGAACTTGCCCTTCTTGATTTGGCCGCAGAGGACGAAACCCGACTGGTCGGGCAGCTCCGCGCGCAGGACCACCAGGTCGGGGCGACGCAGCTCGAGCTCACGCTGGGCGTCGGCGGCGGTGTCGGCGGTGGCCGTCTGGTACCCAGCGGTCCGCAGGACGGACGCCATGGTGAGGGCGAATTCGTGCTGACTCTCGACGATGAGGACGCGGCGCTCCATGGACCCTTTCGGGGCTGCGACGGCACGAGACCCAAGCAGTCTACGGCAGAGGCCCTGGGGCTTGAAAAGGAGGCAGCGTGCGCTCAGTTGACAAGCGACCGCCGGCACGCGACGAAGGGCTTCGCGCCCTGGGCACCAGGGCAGGCCAGCGATGACCCGGGACGACCTCGAGCGTTTGGACACACCGAGTTTGCGTGCCCTCGCTCGGCAGCACCTGCCCGGCCGGGCCAAGTCCCTGCACACCCGGGCCGCGCTCCTGGCGGCCCTCGGTGAGGGGCCGCTCAGCGCGGTGGCGCCACAGCCGGCGCCGAAGCCCCGGCGGCGCCGCGCGCCGGGGCCGAAAGTGGCCCCCGGAAGCCCGCCCCCCCACCGCTTGCTGCGCCCCAGCCGCTAACGCCGAAGTCCGCCCTGCGCCCGGCCCTGGCCAGCCGTGCCCGCGCCGCAGGTGGGCAGCCGCCCACCTCCACCGCGGCCGCACCCCATATGCCACCGCCAGCCGCGCCCACCCACCCGGGCGTCGGCCCCCCGGCGGACCTGCTGGTGGAGGAGGGCTTCTTCGTCGTCCATGCCCAGCAGCGCCGGCGCACGCCGCGGCCTCGCCCGAAGCCGATGGCGCGGCGGACGCCACCCCCGCTGCAGGCTGTCCGGCCGCTGCCTCTGGAAGAGGAGGTGCCGCACCTTCTGGCCCGCGACCCCACCACCCTCTTTCTCTTCTGGGACTTGCGCAAGGACTTGGAGCGCGGGGCGGCCTTCGGCCTCGACTCGCCCCGCGTGCTTTTCCGTCTGTACGAGGGCGCCCAGCTGGTGCGCACCGTCGAGGCGCCGCTCGGCCGGCGCAGCCTGTACCTGGAGGGCCTGGAGCCGGGACACACCTACAGCGTGGAGGCTTGGCTTGTTGGAAGCGACGGCCACGCCCGTCCCACCGGGCGCCGCAGTGCGCCCTTGCGCCTGGCCCCGGCCGTCCCGTCGGGGCAGTTGGAGGTGCAGATGGTGCGCGTCCCCTGGGAGCAGCCGCTGGCGCCGGACGGGGCCGTCACCGCGGCGGCGCCCGCCGGGCAGCAGGCGCCCCTGGCCGCCCCGGGCCGGGTAGAGCTGCCCGCAAGTCTGGACTGGCGCGGCGGGCCGGGGCCCCGGGGCCCCCGCTCCGGCCGTCCCTGAAGCGTGGGGCCCATGGCCGGCTCTGCCGCGCACGGCTCCCTGCTGCTTCTGCTGCACGCCCACCTGCCCTACGTCCGCCACCTGGCCTCGCCCACGCCGCTGGAGGCGGACTGGCTGCCGGAGGCGGTGGCGGGGACGTACCTGCCGATTCTGGAGGTGCTGGAGCGCCTCGCCGAGGACGCCGTCCCGGTGCGCCTCACCCTCAGCCTCAGCCCGACGCTGCTGAGCATGCTGGAGGAACCGCTGCTGCGCGCCCAGGTGGCCCACCGGCTGCTACAGCACGAGGCGCTGGCGGAGCGGGAGGTGCAGCGCACGGCCCGGGATGCCTCGCTGGGGCCGGTGGCGCGCTACCACCTGCAGCGGCTGCGCCACCTGCTGCGGCGCTGGGAAAGCCACGGGGGGCGGCTACTGCCCGCGTTCGTCCGCGCTGAGCGCGCCGGGCAGCTGGCTCTCATCACCACCGCCGCCACCCACGCCTTCCTGCCCTTGCTGCGCCACCTGCCCGAGGCGCTGCACGCCCAGGTGACGTTGGGCGTGCAGACGCAGGCGCGGCTGCTCGGCCGGCCCCCCCAGGGCTTCTGGCTTCCGGAGTGCGGCTACTTCCCCGGGGTGGAAGCGTTTCTGGCGGCGGCCGGGGTGCGCTTCACCTTTCTGGAGGCGCGGGGCGTCGTCTTCGCCGAGCCGCGGCCCCTGGCGTCCGTGTATGCGCCCCTCTTCACCCCCGCGGGCGTGGCGGTGTACGGCCGGGACCCGGAGAGTAGCGAGGAGGTGTGGAGCGCCGAGTCCGGCTACCCGGCCGACGGCGCCTACCTGGACTTCCACCGGGACGCGGGCTGGGAGTTGCCGCTTTCGGCGCTGGAGCCCGTGCTTCGCCCGGGCGAGCCGCGGCGCGCGGTGGGACTGCGCTACCACCGCGTCACCGGACGCACCCAGGACAAGGCGCCCTACCACCCGGAGACGGCGCAAAAGCAGGCCCAGGCGCACGCCCGGCACTTCGTCGAGCGCCGCTTGCAGCGCCTTTCGGCGCTGGCATCACGCCTGGGCCGCCCGCCGGTGCTGGTGGCGCCCTACGACGCCGAACTGTTTGGCCACTGGTGGCACGAGGGCCCCGCCTTCCTGGAGGCCCTCTTCCGGGAGGCCCATCGCCAGGGCCTGCCCACCCGCACCCCACTGGAGGACCTACAGTCCCAGCCGGAGTCCCAGCTCGCCCTTCCGGCGGAGAGCAGCTGGGGCAGCGAGGGGAACGCGCGCACCTGGCTCGACCCGAGCAACGACTGGATTCCGCCGGAGGTGCACCGGGCCACCCGGGCACTGGTGGCGGAGGCCGGGGCGCCTGGGATGCGCCCGGCGCGCGTGGGGCGGCTGCTGGGCCAGGCGGCGCGGGAGCTTCTGTTGGCCCAGTCCTCGGACTTTCCCTTCATCCTCCGCGCGGGCACGGTGGTGGACTATGCTCGGGCCCGCGTGCGCACCCACCTGCAGCGCTTCTGGGCGCTGCTTCAGACGGCCCAGGGAGGGCCGGGCGATGGGGCCCTGGTGGCGGCGGCCTTCGCCGAGGACGTGCTGTTTCCCGGGCTGGACTTCCGGGTGTTTGCGCCCCGGTGAAGGGCCCCGGGAAGGGTCAGGCCTGGCCGGCTGTT
This sequence comes from uncultured delta proteobacterium, assembly GCA_963760425.1. Classification (GTDB taxonomy): domain Bacteria; phylum Myxococcota; class Myxococcia; order Myxococcales; family Myxococcaceae; genus JADGRA01. Next base: position 259,924 of record CAVXCY010000019.1, read on the forward strand.
ATGCGGGGCGTCGACGCGACAAAGGCCCCTTCCCCCCTTTGGGCCCCCGGGGAGAGTCGTCCCTCCCTGGATGCCTTCCTTCCCCACGGACTCACACCACAGGAAAAGAAGACCAACCCGATGAAACCCGCTTCCTTTCGCCGTTCGCTGTTCGTCCTTGCCGCCGCCTCCGCCGCTGCCCTGGGCGGACTCTTCGCCGTCGCTCCGGCGGCCCATGCCGACTCCCCGGCCACCCCTGCCTCCGCGCCAACGGTGCAGGTGCCTTCCCTGCAGCTTCCCTCCTTCGCCCCGCTGGCCGAGAGCGTGAAGGGCGCCGTGGTGAACGTCGAGGTCCAATCGCGCGCCCAGCACGGCGGGAACGAGATGTTCGAGCAATTCTTCGGCGGGAACGGGCACCCGCAGGTTCGCCAGGGCGCCGGCAGCGGCTTCGTCATCGACTCCCGGGGCTACATCCTCACCAACAACCACGTCGTCGAGAACGCCCTCGCCATCCGCGTGAAATTCGACGACGGGCGCTCCTTCGACGGGACGGTGCTGGGGACGGACCCGGCCACCGACATCGCGCTGGTGAAGCTGAAGAACCCGCCGGCCAACCTGGCGGTGCTGAAGCTGGGCGACTCGGACGCCATGCGCGTCGGGGACTGGGTGGTGGCCATCGGCAACCCCTTCGGCCTGGCGAGCAGCGTCAGCGTCGGCATCCTCTCAGCCAAGGCGCGCAACATCGGCGCGGGCGTCTATGACGACTTCCTGCAGACGGACGCCGCCATCAACCCCGGCAACAGTGGCGGGCCCCTCTTCAACCTGAAGGGAGAAGTCATCGGCATCAACACCGCCATCGTCGCCGGTGGCTCGGGAATTGGTTTCGCCGTGCCCAGCAACCTGGCCAAGGCACTGGTGCCCCAGCTGGAGAAGAATGGCGCCGTCACCCGCGGCTACATCGGCATCGGGCTGCAGAAGCTGACGCCGGAGCTGGCCAAGGCCCTCGGTGTTCCACCCCAGGGCGCGCTGGTGGCTTCCGTCCAGCCGGACCGCCCGGGGGCGCACGCCGGCCTGAAGCAGGACGACGTCATCACCGCCCTCGACGGGCAGGCCGTCGTGTCCGACGATGCACTCCGCCGCAACATCGCCCTGCGTGCGCCGGGTTCCTCGGTGATGCTGACCGTCTACCGCTCAGGCAAGCCCCGGGAAGTCAAAGTGGTGCTGGCGACGCGTCCCGGCGAGGAGGAAGTGTCGCGCCGTGCGCCGGCGGACAAGGACAGCCACGACGAGAGCAACAAGGACAAGTTCGGCCTGAGCCTCGCCACGCCGCCTACCGAACTGGCCCGGGCGCGAGGGTTGCCGCTCGGCGCGCTCATCACCGAGGTGCAGCCGGGGTCGCCGGCGGACAAGGCGGGGCTGGAGCCCAACCTCACCATCATCGAGGCCAACAGCCAGGTGGTGACGTCGGCCAAGGACTTGAGCGGCATTCTCCGCGCCGCCAAGCCGGGCAGCACCGTGCTGCTGCGCGCCCAGGTGCGCGCCGGCGAGCAGGCCAACACCATGCTGTTTGCCCTCGAGGTCCCCTAGGCGCTCGCCGGGGCCTCCGCCGGCGCCTTGTCCAGGTCCGGCGCGAAGGCCGTAATCTGGTTTCGGCCCCGGTGCTTGCTGGCATACAGCGCCGCGTCCGCCGCCTCCAACAACCCCTCCAGCGTGGTGGCGTCGGTGGGCAGGTGGGCCACGCCGGCCGACGCCGTCACGTGGCCGGCCGGCGCACCGCGCACGGGCTGCTCGGCGATGCTGCGCCGTAGCTTCTCGGCCACCTCCATCGCGTCGGCCTTCGTCACCTGCGGCAGCACCAAGCAGAACTCCTCGCCGCCGTAGCGGGCCACCACGTCCACCCGCCGCACCTGACCCTTCAGCACTTCGGCCACCTGGCGCAGCACGCCGTCCCCGGCCACGTGCCCGGCGGCGTCGTTCAGCTCCTTGAAGTGGTCCAAGTCCATCATCACCACCGCAACTTGGGTGCGGAAGCGCGCCGCCCGCGCCACCTCCTGTTCCAGCTGGCGGAAAAGGTGGCGGCGGTTGGCCAGGCCGGTCAGTGCGTCGGTGATGGAGAGGGCCACCGTCTCGGCGTGTAGCCGCGCGTTCTGGATGGCCATGGCCGCCTGGTCGGCGACGGCAGCCAAGAGCTCCACCTCCTCGGCCGCGAAGGCCTCGGTGCCCGAGCGCTGCAGGTTGAGGACGCCGAGCAGCCGCCCCTGGTGCACCACCGGCAGCGACAGCAGAGAGCCGCTGGTGGGCCCGAGCGGCCGCGCGTCCGGGGCGCGGGACAAGTCCGGCAGGTAGACGGGGAGGAGGGACTCCGCGGCGCGGCCGGCCGCCCCCTCGCCCAGCCGGAAGCTGCCCCGGGTGCCGGTGGCGCGCGGCGGCACGGAGGCCGCTTCCTCCAGGCGGCCCTCGGCGCTCATCAGCAGCACCGAGAAGTAGTCGATGCGCAACCGTTCGGTGACCAGGTTGCTGATGCGGCCGAGCAGCTCGGGCAGCTCGAGCGTCGCGTTGAGGGAGCGCGACACATGGTACAGAAGCGACAGGGCGGTCAGCCGGTGGGACAGCTCCGTGTTGGCGCGCTTCAGCTCCCCCTGCAGCGACAGCTGGGCGCGGGCGCGGGCCAGCCCGCCCCGGGCGTCCAGCCCCTCCGACTCCAGGCGGGCGGCCGTTTCCAGCATGTGGTTGAAGCTTCGGGCCAGCTGCGCAATTTCGTCCTCGCCGTGGACCTCGGCGCGCACGCCCAAGTCGCCGGCCTCGGCCCGGGCCATGGAGTGGGCCAGCTGGCGCAAGGGGCGGGTCAGCAGCCGTCGCAGCGAGATGGTGGTGGCCAGGGCCAGCGCTCCGGCGATGAGGACGACGCCGGCCACGGCGGCCTGAGTGCCGCTGGCCACTTCGCCGGGCGAGCGGGGGCTGTCCACCGCCAGCTGCAGCTGCCCGGCGACCCCGAAGTGGCAGCTGTTGCAGTCCCCGCCGCCGAGGCTGCGCGCCAGCAGGACTTTCCCCTGGCGCACCTGCATGCGCTGCTCGCCCTCCGTCGAGTCGAGGCGGCTCATCCCGCCGACGTCCGCCGGCGCGCTTGACCACACCACCCGCCCATCCGGACCCAGCACCCGCACCACGTGGACGCCCTTCAGCGCGGCCGAGGCGCGCAGGGCCGGGGAGACGGCGGGGTGCGCCTCGTCCGGGTCCAGGTGCACGCCCAAGCTGGCCGCCTGGAAGGTGGAGCTGAGGAGGTCCGCCACCTGCTCGGCCTCCTGCTGCGCGGCGGCCTCGGCCGCAGAGCGTGCCCGCAGGGAGAAGACGGCCACCGCGCCCAGCGCAATCAGCAGCGCGGGGACGCCGATGCTGCCGAGCAACTTCTGGGCGATGGAACGCAACGTCGTCGGGGGCGGTGGGGGGGAAGGGAAGGGGATGTGAGCTTTGCACCGACCGGGCGCCAAAGCATTCCCCAGCTGGTGCGCTAGGCTTGCTAGGGCACGGGCCCCGCGCCGGCCCCCAAGGGCGGCGCTGGGGGGAGAGGGGCCCTGCCTTGGGGCCATGCTCTTCCTCACCTCCTCGGTGCTTGCGGTGCCGCACGGCTTCACGCTGCGCACGGGGGGCATCTCGCAGGGGCCCTGGGCCTCCCTCAACCTCGGCGAGGCGGTGGGCGACCGCGCGGGGGACGTGCAGCAAAACCTGCGCCTCCTCGCCCACGCCGCACGCCAGGCCCCGCAGCAGCTGGCCACGGTGCGCCAGGTACACGGCGACCGCGTGGTGCGGGCCGCCCAGGGCGCGTCGGAAGAAGCCGATGGGCTGTGGACGGAGGAGGGCAGTGGGCTGTGGGTGGGCGTCAAGTCCGCCGACTGCGTGCCCGTGCTGCTCGCCTCGGCCGACGGCCGCCGCGTCGCCGCGGTGCACTCCGGCTGGCGGGGGACAGCGCTGCGCGTGGCGGCGCGGGCGGTGGAGGCACTGGTGGCCCAGGGCGAGGCCGCCTCCACGCTGTTGGCGGCGGTGGGGCCCTGCATCCAGGCCTGTTGCTATGAGGTGGGGGCGGAGCTCGCCGAGCGCTTCCAGGCGGACTTCGGCAACGCGGTGGTGCGGCCCGGGGGCACACGCCCCCACCTGGACCTCAGTGGCGCGGTGCGCGCCACCCTCTTGGCTGCAGGCCTGTTGCCCGAAGCAGTGGACGTCCAGGCGGCCTGCACCGCCTGCGATGCCTCTCGCTTCTACTCCCACCGGCGGGAGGCGGGGGTGACCGGGCGCCACCTGGCCTTCATCGCCCCGGCGCCGCTTTCTTGACGCTCTTCTGCCGGCCTTCCTATCCTCATGAGCGCTAGCGGCAACGGCCTTCCCATGCGTCCTTACATTCTGCCCCTCGTCCTGGCGTGCGGGTGCGCCACTGACGTGGCCAGCAAGGCCGACGTGCGCGCACTGCAGGAGCAGGTGCAGTCGCTGCAGAAGGAGAATGCGCAGCTGGTGGGCCGGCTGGATGCGCTGGAGAGCGACCGGGCGGTGTCGACGGCGTCGGCTGTCGCCGCGCCGCCGGCCGCCGTCGCCGCGGTGCCCACCCCGGCCGCCGCCGTCGGCGCGCCCGAGGCCGTCCCGGCCTCCCCGCCGGCGCTGACTGTGGTGAAGCTAAAGCCGAAGGCGGCGCCGCCACCGCTGGACGTCCAGACGCCGGTGCAGGAGCCGGACCCGGTTGTGCTGGAGGAACTGGACACCCAGGCCGAGGCGAACGCCCCGGCCGGGGCGCCCAATTCCGCAGACCAGGAATACCAGGCGGCGCTGGAGGCACTGCGCACCGGCAATGTCAGTGGCGCCATCGACCGGCTGAAGCGCTTTGCCAGCAGCTACCCCAAGCACCCCAAGGCCGACGATGCGCTGTACTACGCCGCCCTCGGGGAAGTAGGCCGCGGCGAGCTGGCGCGCGCCGCCACGCTGCTCGAGTCGGTGGTGCAGCGCTACCCGGCCGGGGACGTGGTGCAGGACGCGATGCTCAAGCTGGGCGAGGTGCGCGTCCGGCTGCGCCAGATGGCCGAAGCCCGCGCCACCTACGTGCTCTTGGTCCAGAACTTTCCCGGGACGGCCGCCGCCGTCCAGGCGCAGGCCCGCCTGTCGACGCTTTCGAGGAACCCCTGATGAGACTTGCCCTTGCTGTGTGTGCGCTGCTTCTCGCCGCGTCGGTGCGCGCCCAAACCCCGCCCGCGCCGCCGGCTCCACCGGCTCCGCCGGACCAGGACACCTCCGAGGCCGAAGGAAAGCCGGTACAACCGGGCCCGGAGCCGGCCGCCGCACCACCCCCGGCCAGGCCCACCCAGCCGCGCACCAAGGCCGACGCCGCGGCGCCGCCCGAAGCCCCCGGCACGACGCACACCGTGGTGAAGGGCGACACGCTGTGGGACCTCTCCCAGACGTACCTGGGCAGCCCCTGGTACTGGCCCAAGGTGTGGTCCTACAACCCGCAAATCGCCAACCCCCACTGGATTTACCCGGGCAACCAGGTCCGCTTCTTCTCCGGCTCGGGCGAGGAGCCGGCAGGCCAGGTGGAGATGGAGACGGAGCCGGGCTCCGTCCCGCCCGGGGAGGGGGACATCGGCCTGGTCGAGCCGGTGGAGGACAACAACGTCGCCATGGTCGGCCCCAAGCCCTACCAGCCCAAGGGCCGCGAGCGGCTGCCGCGTGAGGGCTTCGTCACCGACCGGGACCTGGAGAATGCCGGGGCGCTGGTCAAGAGCTTCGCCGAGACGGAGATGCTGTCCACCGGCGACATCGTCTACCTGACGTTCAAGAACCGCGCAGCGGTGGTGGTGGGCAAGGACTACCTCATCTACCGGCCCAACCGGAAAGTGTACCACCCACGCAGCGGGCGCACGGTGGGCTACCTCACCTCGCTGGTGGGGCAGGCGCGCGTGCTGCAGACCAACAACCCGGTGCCCAACGCCACCTACGTCCGGGCCCAAATCAGCTACTCCTTCGACGCCATGTTTCGCGGGGACCTGGTCGGACCGCCGGGAGAGGCGATGGTGCTGACCCTGGCGGTGGTAGCCAACACCAACGCCCGGGACTTGGAGGGCGCGGTGGTGGCCAACCTCAACCCCTACATCACCGTCAACGGCGAGCGCAGCCAGATTGTGGTGGACCTGGGCAGCGCCGATGGCGTGCAGCAGGGCAACACCTTCACCATCATCCGCCAGGCCGACCCGCTGGACCAGGGCGTGGACCCCGCGGCTTGGCAGGACACCCGGCTGCCGGTGGAGGAAGTCGGCCGCTGCATCGCCGCCGAGGTGAAGGAGCATGCCAGCACCTGCATGCTCATGCGCACCGTCCGGGAAATTGTCAGCGGCGACCGCATCGTCCTCTACGCGCCGAGCAAAGCCCCCGTTTCTTCTCGGTAATCTCACCTTTGGGGGAGAGGCCCCGGCGGGTCACCCGCTTGACCGGACTGTCCTTGGTGCTTATGACAGCCGGCCCCAAGCGGACCCGGGTCGCCTCTATAGAGGTGGCACCCCCCGGGGACGTCTGAAGGGCTTTACGTCTCCCACCGCCATGCACCTCGCTTCGTCCGTCGCCAGCGTCGCCCACGCCCCGCCGTCGGGGCGCACAGGCCAGCCTGGACACGCAAGCCGGGTGACAGGGCGGCGGATGCAGCGCGAGAGGGTGTGACGACAGATGGCTCAGCGAACCAAGAAGGCCACGGCAGAGAAGGCCAAGCCGCCGGCGCGCAGGGCCGCCGCCCCCAAGGCCACCGCGCCGACCGCACGCCGCACCTCGGCCAAGACGCTGACTGCGGCCGTGGCCCCGGCCAAGGCCGGCCGGACCTTGGCCACGGTGAAGGCCGCGCCCGCGGCGCGGCGCCCGGGCGCCCGCTACCTGGTCGTCGTCGAGTCGCCGGCCAAGGCGAAGACCATCAAGAAGTACCTGGGGGCGGGCTACACGGTGAAGGCCTCGGTGGGCCACGTCAAGGACCTCCCCAAGTCGAAGATGGGCGTGGACGTCGAGCACGGCTTCAAGCCCGAGTACGTCGTCATCAAGAGCAAGGAGAAGGTCCTCGGCGAATTGAAGAAGTACGCCGAGAACGCCGACACCGTCTTTCTGGCCACCGACCCCGACCGCGAGGGCGAGGCCATCGCCTGGCACATCTCCGAGGAGTTGCGCCACCCGCACGCCGTGCGCGTCCTCTTCAACGAGATTACCAAGAAGGCCATCCAGGCGGCCATCGCCCAGCCGCTGGCGCTCGACCGCAGCAAGTACGACTCCCAGCAGACCCGGCGCATCCTCGACCGACTGGTGGGCTACGAGATCTCCCCCATCCTCTGGACCAAGGTGCGCCGTGGCCTGTCCGCCGGCCGCGTGCAGTCGGTCGCGGTCCGCCTGGTGGTGGAGCGCGAGCGGGAGATCAAGGCCTTCGTCCCGGTCGAGTACTGGACGCTGGACGCCGAACTCGAAGGCAAGGAGCCGCCGCCCTTCCGCGCCCGGCTGGTGAAGCTGGACGGGCAGAAGGCCGAGGTCAGCGACCGGGCCACCGCCGAGGGGCTGGTGGCCGAGCTGCAGGGGGCGGCGTTCCGGGTGGCGAAGGTCGACCGGCGCGAGCGCCGGCGCAATGCCCCGGCCCCCTTCATCACCAGCAAGCTGCAGCAGGACGCGGCCAACCGGCTGCACTTCACCGCCAAGAAGACGATGACGCTGGCCCAGCGCCTGTACGAGGGGGTGGAGCTCGGCGAGGAGGGGCAGGTCGGTCTCATCACCTACATGCGCACCGACTCCGTGCGGCTGTCGGCGGACGCAGTGGAGGCGGTGCGCGGCCTCATCCGCACCCGCTACGGGGCCGACGCGCTGCCGGAGGAGCCGATCGTCTTCAAGAGCAGGAAGAGCGCCCAGGACGCGCACGAGGCCATCCGGCCCACCTCGCTCGAGTACCCGCCGGAGCGGGTGAAGCCCTTCCTCGAGCCGGACATGTCCCGGCTCTACGAGCTCATCTGGAACCGCTTCGTGGCCTGCCAGATGATGCCCGCGGTCTACGACCCGACGACGGCCGACATCTCCGCCGCTCGCGCCACCTTCCGCGCCACCGGCTCGACGCTGAAGTTCGCCGGGTACCTGGCCGTCTACGGCGAGGTGCCGGTGGACGAGGAGCCGGAGAAGCGAGAGCCCGGCGAGGAGGCGGACGCCGAGGCCACCGGGGCCTTGCCGCCCCTGTCCGAGGGCGAGCTGCTCACCCTGCGGCAGCTGCTCCACGAGCAGCACTTCACCCAGCCGCCGCCCCGCTTCACCGAGGCCACCCTGGTGAAGGAGCTGGAGGAGCAGGGGATTGGCCGCCCCTCGACCTACGCCGCCATCCTCAGCGTCATCCAGGACAAGAAGTACGTGGAGAAGCTGGAGGGCCGCTTTCACCCGACCGACCTCGGAAAAATCACCACCGAGGAGTTGGTGAAGCACTTCCCGCACGAGATGGACGTCACCTTCACCGCCGGGATGGAGGAGAAGCTCGACCGGATAAGCGAGGGGGAGGCGAAGTGGAAGACGGTCCTGCAGGAATTCTAGGACCCCTTCAAGGTGACGCTGGCGCAGGCGGCGGTGCAGATGCGCGACGTCAAGCGGGAGGAGACGCCCACCGACATCGTCTGCGAGAAGTGCGGCAAGCCGATGTTCATCAAGTGGGGGAAGATGGGCCGCTTCCTGGCCTGCACTGGCTACCCGGAGTGCAAGAGCACCAAGGACTTCAAGGAAGTCGACGGCAAGGTGGTCCCGGTGGAAGAGCAGCCCACCGACGAGGTGTGCGAGAAGTGCGCCCGGCCGATGGTCATCAAGCGGGGCCGCTTCGGCCGCTTTCTGGCGTGCTCCGGCTACCCGGAGTGCAAGAGCAGCAAGCCCCTGTCGATTGGCGTGGCCTGCCCCACCTGCAAGGTGGGTTACCTGACGGAAAGACGCAGCCGCCGGGGCAAGGCCTTCTTCGGCTGCAACCGCTACCCGGACTGCACCTTCGCCGCCTGGGACCGCCCGTTGCCGGAGGCCTGTCCCAGCTGCGCCTCGCCATACCTGCTGCAGAAGTACAGCAAGCGCGATGGGGCGAGCGTGGTCTGCCCGAACAAGGACTGCGGCTACCGGCGCTCGGTCGACGAGGGCGGGACGTCTTCCTCTGCCGCCTGAGGCACTGGCGTCCTCCTGACTTCTTGACACCTCTGCCTCGAAACGGGACGATTTAGAGGATGGCACCGAGGGACGCCCGCTTCTCGCGGGGCCGCTTTCACCCGTCTTCCCTGCCCGCGCCCTTGAGCGGCGCTCCCGCTCCGAAAGGAACCATCCGTTGGTACTCTCCGCGCTGAACCACGTCTTGGATGTGGTGCTCCTCGCTGCCGCGCCCGTCGCCGGGGGCGGTGTCAAGAACAGCATCGTCCGCTTCTTCCAGGAGGGCGGACCGCTGATGTACGTCAACATCTTCTGGATGGCGGTGGCCATCGCCGTCATCGTCGAGCGGATTGTGACGCTGCTGTTCCGCTACAACCTGAACGCCGAGCCCTTCATGGACCAGATTACGAAGCTGGTCCTGCAGGGCAATGTCGACCGGGCGGTGAAGCTGTGCCGGGCCGCGCCCAACGCGCCCTTGGCGAAGGTCATCAGCGCCGGCCTCACCCGCGCCAACCGCGGCGAGATGGAAGTGGCCAAGGCGGTGGAGGAAGCCATCCTCGAGTACACCCCGCCCATCCAGACGCGCATCCCCTGGCTGTGGTCGCTGGCCAACATCGCCACCCTGGTCGGACTCATCGGCACCATCGTCGGCCTGATTGGGACGTTCCAGGCCCTGGGCAACGTGCCGGCCGACCAGAAGCAGGCCCTGCTCTCCAACGGCATCTCCGAGGCGATGAACAACACCGCCTTCGGCTTGTCCATCGCCGTGACCTGCATCGTCGCGCACCTCTTCCTTGCCTCCTACGCCAAGCGGATGGTCGACACCGTGGAGCTGAGCGCGCTGAAGCTGGAGAACATCCTCTCCCGGCGCGCCGCCGGGGAGACGTCGGCCATGGACTACGAGAAGTCGGCCTGACGGATGGCGTTTTTCTACAGCCGCCGGAAGCTCAAGGTCCGGGAAGAGCACGAGATTGGGGAACTGAACATCGTTCCCTACCTCGACATCCTCATGAACCTCATCATGTTCATGCTGCTCTCCATCACCGGCCTGGCGGCCTTCGGCATCCTCAACGTGAGTGCGCCCAGCTACGGCGGGCCGAGCGCCGCGGCACAGGATGACAGCGACAAGCCCAAGCTGCTGCTGTCGGTGCTGGTCTCCAAGAATGGCTTCTACGTGGCCGGGGCCGGCGGCGTGCTGGGCCCGCAGACCGGGTCGGTCAACCCGGCCGAAGTGCCGCCCACGCTGCCCAAGAAGGCCGACGGCAGCTACGACTATGCGGCGCTCACCGCGCAGCTGGTGGGGGTGAAGAAGGAGTTTCCTACCGAGACCAAGGTCATCATCGGGGCGGAGGCGGACATCCCGTATGAGGTCCTGGTGGGCACCATGGACGCGGTGCGGGAGTCCCCGCCACCGGACCGCAAGGTGCTGTTCCCCGACGTCACCCTGGGAGCGCTGTAGATGGCCGGCCCGCAAGCCCCGGCGGCGCCGCCGCTGGACGACGAGACGCTTCAGCGGCTGATGTTCCGCAAAGCGATGACGCGCAAAAAGCGCATCGAGCGGGACTACGCGGGCCAAATCCGCGAGCTCAACATCGTCGCGATGATGGACATGATGACCATCATCCTGGTCTTCCTGCTCAAGTCCTATACCGCCTCGGCCATCTCCCTCACCCAGTCGGAGGACATCAAGCCTCCCGTCTCCTCCACCCGGGCCACCCCGCGCGACACGGTGGCCGTCACCATCACCCCCAATGACATCCTGGTGGGCGACCGGGTGGTGGTGGCCCTGGAACATGGCCAGGTCCCTCCGGCGGCCCTCAACGGCCGGCTGGTGGTGCCGCTCGACCAGGCCTTGCGCCGGGAAGTGGAGAAGCTGAAGTACATCAGCGAGCGCAACCCGTCCGCCCCCTTCAGCCGGGAATTGTCCGTCATCGGCGACCGGCGCATCCCCTACGACTTGCTGCTCACCGTGCTGTACACGGCCGGGCAGAACGAGCTCGAGAACTACCGCTTCGTCGTCCTGCAGAAAGGGGAAGCGGCCCCGGGCGAGAGCACCAACTGACGCCCCCCGGTTAGCCTCCCAAGTCAGCGCGCACCCCCCCAGGCATCCCGCCCACGCGCGGCGGAGGCGAAGGCTGGGCCCACGCTGTCTTCCCCCTTGGGCCGGCCAAGCCGTCGGCCAGGGCTTCCCTGCGTCCGGAAAACACCGTTGAATGCCGCCGGCTAAAGCCGTCTGCACGGGGAGGGGAGGCACCATGCCGGTGGGAGAGAGTCCGCGAGGCGGCTTGCCGCTGCGGCCCGCTGCCGCCACCCTCCTGCTTCTGCTGGCGTTGGGGCTGGGCTGCCTCAATCTCGACTTGCCCAGCGTCCCGGCGACGCCGCCGGCCCCCTCGCTGGACATCCTTTCGCCCAAGTCGGACGACGTCATCAACCTGACCGCCCAGGTGTCGGTGGCGGCCGCCTCGGTGGACGGCATTGCCCAGGTGAATGTCCTGTGCGGCCCCCCGGACGGCGGGGCGCACCTCATCTACACGTGGGCGTCGGCGCCGTACCAGGCCCTGGTGGACTTCTCCCTCTGTCAGGACGTCGCCCAGCGCAACCCGGACGCCGGGCACCCGCTGCTACAGGTGCAGGTGACGGCCATCAGCGGGGGCGACGCCGGCGCCACGCAGCAGAAGGGGGTGGACGTCTTCCTCAACACCGACGGGCCGGTGCTGACTGTCCTCTACCCGCCCAGCGCCCAGCCGAAGACGCCCTTCACGGTGCTGGTAGCCACCGACGGCGGGCTCCGTTCCTTTCCACAAGTCCTCCTGGACGGCCTGCCCGCCACCAGCGTCACCGCGGCCAGCGGGCCCAATGGACTGGTCACCTACAGCGCCTACTTCCAAAGCACCCCGGGGCTGGGGACGGACAACTCCCCCTACACCCCGGGCGTGCCCGTCCCCATTGAAGTGCTGACCGACACCCAGCGGGCGGTGCGCCTCACCGTCAGCGCCACCGGGGAAAACGGCAACACCACCCAGGTGGACTTGGGCGTGGAACTGACGCGCGTGGTGTGGGACCGGTACATTCCCGGGCAGCCAGCGGCGAGCGGGCCGCTGGCCTGGGCGGCCCAGCCGCTGGCCTTCGACGGGGGGCTGGTGCTGCCGCTGGCCACCACTGCGCCGGCGACTTCCAGTTCGGCCTGGATTCCGGGACGCCTGGACGCCGTCGACGGCACCTTCTACGGGTTTGACCCGGCTTTGCTGCCGGATGGCGGGTACCTGGCGAAGGGTCTCAATGCGCTGGGGGAGACACTCTTCGCGCTGTTCGGGGGCAACGCCAGCAGCCTGCTTCTGGCCCCGCCGCCCCCATCCTCCGCGCCGCTGTTTCCGGGCGGGACGCTGGTGGGGCCGGCAGTGCTACCGCCGCTGACGCGGGTGGACAACCTGCTGTGCCTGCAGGACTCGGTGACGGGCTGTTCCGACGCCGGCGACAGCGTGACGTGCCTGACTCCTCAGCTGTCGACGGTAACGGCCTCGGACGCCGGCCTGACTGGCCCGCCCAGCGGCAGCGGGGTGGCCGGCAGCGGGTCCAGCTACCTGTCGCCCAATAGCCTGGTGTCCGCCCCCTGCGTGGGCAGTGCCAGCTGGAACTTGGCGGACTTTGCCGATGGAGGCCTCAGCTTCGGTCCCGCGGCGGACCCCAACGGCACGGCCCGCGGCTGCCAGGTGACGGGCATCGCCAAGCTGCTTCCCGTCGGTGACGGCACCTTCGTCGTGCAACTCACCTCCCGGTGCGGAGTCACGGCGGCGCTGCCGCCCGAATACCCCATCCTCCGGGTGGGGCCCGGCAGCACCATCCTCGGGGCGTACACCGCGCCGCTGGGGACACCGGCCACCACCCGGCTGGAAGTGGTGGGGGCGCTGGTTGACGGCCGCGTGGTGACGCTGGTGAATGCGCCGCCCTACACCAACTTCGAGTTGTGGACCCTCAACAGCGCCACGCCGGACGTCGTCACCTCCATCGCCGGGTTGTATGACGCGGCGGACGCGGTGCTGTCCTCGACGCTGGCGCTGAGTAGCTACTCGGCGGCCGATGGCAGCTTCGCCGTGCTGCTCAGCGGGACGTCCAGCTTTGGCGCCGCCATCGCCGCCTTCGGCCCGAAGCTGCAGCCACGCTGGTTGTACCTGTACCCGCGCATTGCCAACGCCGGCACCGCGCGGCTGGTCTCCTCGGCCGGGGCGGGGAACATCTACCTGGTGGATGAGGCGAACAACCGCGCCGTCTCGCTGCAGGTGGTGCCGCCGCCACCACCTCCGCAGCCCGACGGCGGCGCCGCCTGCATCGTCGACGGAGGGGTCTCCCTGGCCGTGACGGTGCCGTCGCAGTTCCTCTGCCACGACCCCTACCGCGCGACCTTCCAGGTGACGAATGGTTCATGCCAGCCAGTGACGGTGAAGTCCCTCACCATCAGCGACACCATCACGTCCGGGACTTGCGCTCCTTTTTCCCCCGGCACGTATCCGCCGACGACGCCCATCGTCCCAGCGGGACAGACGGTCACCGTGCTCGACGTGGTGAGCGGGCCTTTCTGCTGCACCAGCCCGGGCTGTCCCCCCGTCTTCGACTGTACGGCGACCAACACCTTCACCGGTGCCTTCACCACCCCGGTGTTCTCGGGGCAGCTGGCGGCGACGGCCAACTACAGCACGCACCTGGGCGGCTGCAACGAAGTGTGCGGGGTGGCGACACCGGGGGCCGGCATCTACGTCAGCCAGGCGGGGAACTCCGTGCTGGTTTTCCCGTTCGGCGCCAGTGGCAACGTGGCCCCCGTCCGCACCATCTCCGGGGCGCAGACGGGCCTGTCGCTACCCGTCGGACTGGGCACCGACAGCCAAGGCAACCTGTATGTGGCCAACCGCACCGGGGCGGGTGTCACCGTCTACCCGCCGACCGCCAACGGCAACGTCGCGCCGCTACGGACGCTGACGGCGACGGGGCTTGGGTCGGCCCAGGCCCTGACGCTGGGCCCGGGGGGCGACGTCTACGTCTCCGCTTGCCCGAACTGCGGGCCCTCCGGCGGGGGAACCATCGGGGTCTGGCACTTCCCGGCCAACAGCACGAACAGTGACTATCTGCTGACCGGCATCAACACCGACATGCTGAACCCGAGTGGAGTGGCCCTCGGCGACGTTTCCGCTGGGCAGCCTCTCTACGTGGCCAACTCCTTCAATGGCGTCATCAGCACCTTCCCCGCGGGCGCCACCGGCAACGCCTCGCCCAGCCAGAACCTCAATCCCACGGGCAACCTGCAGGGCTTTGCCTATGCCAGCAGCACCTTCTTCGTTGCCTTCCCCACCACGGGCGTCTCGCTGTACCCGTCGTCGGCGACTGGCATGACGGCCCCTTCCTCCGTGCTCGCCCCCTCCACGGCGTTCCCTCTGCAATACTCAGGGGGCGTCACCGTCGATGCCACCGTGACGCCGCCCGTCGTCTACGTCGTCGACTACGGGGGAAACGCCGTCTACGTCCTGCAGACGGCCGGCACGCTGCCCAACCTCACCATTCAAAGCGTCACGACAATTTCGGGAACGGCGACGGGACTCGCCTCGCCCCTCGGCGTGCACGTGGTGCCGTAAGGACCGCCGGCGGACCCCAGCGGGTTGTCAGGGGCCGCTGGACTTCCGGGGCCAGCCGTTGCAGGAAGCGGCGACACCCCGTGGGCACCCCAGTCGTCACAGTCATCGGCGGTGGCCTCGCCGGCAGCGAGTGTGCCTACCAGCTTGCCCGCCGGGGCGTGCCGGTGGTGCTGCGGGAGATGAAGCCCACCCGGCGTTCGCCGGCCCACCACAGCAACGCCCTGGCTGAACTGGTGTGCAGCAACTCCTTCCGTTCCGACGCCCCGGACAGCGCCATCGGCATGCTGCACGCCGAATTGCGGGCCCTGGGTTCGCTGGTGCTGGGCCAAGCGGACCAGGCGCGCGTGCCGGCCGGCGAAGCGCTGGCGGTGGACCGGACGCGCTTCTCCTCCGGCGTGACGCAGGCGCTGGCGGCCATGCCGCACCTGTCCTTGTGGCACGGTGAGGTGGAAGCGCTTCCCGGCGGGACGGTGGTGGTGGCCACCGGTCCCCTCACCGCGGACTCCCTCACCCGGGAGCTGGAGCGGTACGTCGGCACCCGCCTGTACTTCTACGACGCCATCGCCCCCATCGTGTCCGCCGACTCGCTGGACATGCGCTTTGCCTTCCGGGCCAGCCGCTGGGGGCGGGGAGAGGGGGCGGACTACCTCAACCTGCCGCTGGACGAAGAGGCCTACCGCGGCTTCGTGCAGGCGCTGCGGACAGCGGAGAAGGTGACGCCACACGACTTCGAGGAGCCCCGCTACTTCGAGGGGTGCCTGCCGATTGAAGTCATGGCCGAGCGCGGGGAGGAAGTGCTGGCGCACGGGCCGATGAAGCCGGTGGGGCTGGTGGACCCCCGCACCGGCAAGCAGGCCCATGCGGTGGTGCAGCTGCGGCAGGAGGACACCGGCGGGACGGCCTACAACCTGGTGGGCTTCCAGACGCGGCTGACCTGGCCGGAACAGCGGCGCATTTTCCGCACCCTGCCCGGGCTGGCCGAGGCGGAGTTTCTGCGCCTGGGCCAAATCCACCGCAACACCTACGTGGATGCGCCCCGGCTTTTGGCCAGGGACTTCTCGCTGCGCAGCAAACCGCGCCTTTTCTTCGCGGGACAAATTACCGGGGTGGAGGGCTACGTGGAGTCCGCCGCCTGCGGCTACCTGGTGGCGCTGGCCGTGCACGCGCGCTTGTCGGGCCGCAGCTTCCAGGCGCCGCCGGCTGGCACCGCCCTGGGGGCCCTGTACCGGCACGTCACCGGGGAGGCCCACCCCGACGGCCACCCCCACACGCCCACCAACGTCACCTTCAGTCTGTTTCCCCCGCTTCCCGGGCGCGTCCGCCGGGATGAGAAGCGCGCGGCCTACCTGGCCCGCGCCCGCGGGGAGATGGTGGGCTGGCGCCGCAGCCTCGGCGGTGACCCGGCGGCGCTGCATGCAAGTGCGGTGGGCCTCCCGGCGCCACCACGGAGGGCCGCCGGATGAGAGGCCCTCTTTCCTGGACGTTAATGGCGGTGGTGCTGGGTGGCTGTCCGCCGAAGGCTGAGGCGCCGGCCAAGCCGCTGGTGGGTGGGCTGGGCCGGCGTCTGGTGGCCGGGGCCGGGGCGGACTTGCACCTGTCGCGCGACGGGGCCTGGGCCAGCTTCCTGAAGAATCCCGTCCGGCCGTCCCTGGAAGGCGTCAACCCGGACAGCATCAACCCCAAGGCCGCGGTGGGGGAACTGCTGGCCGTCTCCCTCGGCACCGGCGAGGCGCGCAGCCTGGCCCCCCATGTCCCCAACAGGCCCGGGGCCGCCCTCTTCAGCCCGGACGGTCAGTGGCTCCTCTTCCTGACGGATTTCGAGTTGGCCACAGGCCAAGGGACGCTGCGGACGCAGCGGCTGGACGTCCCGGGCCCGCCCGAAACGCGTGGGGCGGCGGTCAGCTTCGTCACCGTCAGCCCGGACGGCCGCTTCTTCGCCTTCGTCGACGCGGGCGTCCTCAAGCTGGCGGCCCTGGAGGCCGGCAGCGCCGCCCGCAGCGTGGCGGGGGACGTCTCCACCGCGAAGTTTGCCCTGGGCAGCAGCCGGCTGCTGGCCCTGCGCCGGGCCTCCGCCGGCGGCGCGCTGTTGCAGGTGCGCACCGAGGGTGGCGCGGCCAGCAAGCTGGCAGAACGTGTCGCGGACTACGAATTGTCCCCGGACGGACGGCACCTGGCCTTCACCGAGGCCAGTCCACTGGCACGCGACGTGTGGGACCTCTTCGTGACGTCGCTGGAGGGCGCGCCCCCGGTGAAGGCGGCCTCTGGTGTCGGGCTGTATGGCTTCTCCCCGGACAGCCGCTGGCTCGGCCGCATCGAGGGAAAGCGCAACGCGCTGGGACGGGTGGTGGTGGGAACGCTACAGGTGGGCCCCGCCGGTGGCGGGAACGCCCACCCGCTGGGCAGCAAGGTGGGCCGCTTCGGCTTCGCGCCGGACGGGACGGCCGTCTGGGCGCTGGACAACTACAACGAGCAGCACGACCGGGGGACGCTTTTGGTGGCCGACCTTCCGAACGGCAAGGTGCACACGCTGATTGAGCGGGCACACACCGGGGAGTGGGGCAAGGACGGCCGCTTCCTGGCCTTCAACGTGGAAATCATCCAGCCGCTGCCCAGCATGGACCTCTACCTGTACGTCCGCGGCGAGGAGCGGGCCTTCCGGGTGAAGGAGGGGGTATACGGCTTCGGCATTGCGCCGGGGGACGTGCTGCTGTTTCGCAGCGAGTGTCTGCGCCAGTCCCAGCGCGACCAGCCGCGCGCCTGCTGGCTGAGCGAGCTCGACCTCTCCAGGCCCCGCGACCCCCCCAAGCAGGTGCTGGAGGGCATTTACAGCTTCAAGGCCTCCGAGACGGGCGAGCGCCTGCTGGTGTCCTACGCGCGGCTGGACTCCGACACGTATGACACGGCCGTCTACAACCGGCGCACCGGCGAGCGGAAGACGCTGGACACCTTCACGCTTTTGCCCGCCCTCTTCGCCGACCCGGCCGGCAAGCGCGTGGTGTACCTAGTCTCGGAGAAGGACCGCTCGGGCCTGTACCTGTGTGACCAGGGGCCGTGAATTTTGGCGAAGGCCCCCGCTGCCCTAGCGTAGCCCCCGTGCCCGCCCCCTCCGCCGCCCTCCTCGCCGACTTCCGGAAGTCGCTTGTGCGCCGGGGCGCCTCGCCGCACACCGTGCGCAACTATGTGCGCGACGTCGCCGCCTTTGCCGCGTACCTGGACGGCGTCGGCCATGGCCTCCTGCAGGCGACGCACGGCAGCGTGCGGGGGTGGTTGGGCGTGCTGGCCGTCGACCACCAGCCGCGCAGCCGGGCCCGCGCGCTGGCTTCGGTGAAGGCCTTCTACCGGAACCTGGTGCGCACCGGGCAGCTGACGGCCAGTCCGGCCGGCCCCATGCGCGGCCCGAAGCTGCCCGTCACCTTGCCCAAGTTTCTCCCCGTCGACGAGGCCTTCGCGCTGGTGGAGCAGCCGGGGGAAGCGACGCTGCTGGCGCTGCGGGACCGGGCCCTGTTGGAAGTCCTGTACGGTGCCGGCCTCCGTGTCAGCGAGGTGTGCGGGCTGTCCCTGCCCGACGTTGACTTGCCGGGACGGGTGCTGCGCGTGCTGGGCAAGGGCAAGAAGGAGCGCCTCTGCCCGCTCCACCCGGGCGCCGCCGAGGCGCTGCGGCAGTGGCTCTTGCGCCGCGGTGAATTACTGTCCACGCGCCGGCGCGGCCAGGATGCCCGCGCGGTGTTTCTCAACTTCCGCGGCGGCCGCCTAACGCCGCGCAGCGTGGCCCGGCACCTGGACGCGTACGCGCGCGCCGCCGGGCTGCAGCGCCACGTCAGCCCGCACGCCCTGCGGCACAGCTATGCCACCCACCTTTTGGCCGGGGGCGCGGACGTGCGCAGCATCCAGGAATTGCTGGGGCACGCCAGCCTCTCCACCACCCAGCGCTATACCCACGTCGGCGTGGAGTGGCTGCAGGCGGTCTACGACAAGGCGCACCCGCACGCCTGAGCCCTCGCCGGTCTGGGAAGCACCAGCGCCGGGCGGCGCGCCCGCTTGCCCGCCGCCCTCGCCGCCGGCTGGGTGAGGGAGGGATGGAAGGGGCGGGGCTGCCCTGTTAGATGGCCGACCATGCTCCATGGAACGACCATCCTCTGCGTGCGCCGAGACGGGAAGGTGGTCCTCGGCGGCGACGGGCAGGTGACGCTCGACAAGACGGTGATGAAGGCCAACGCGCGCAAGGTGCGCCGGCTCGGCGACGGTTCCGTCGTGGCCGGCTTCGCCGGCGGCACCGCCGATGCCTTCACCCTCTTCGAGCGCTTCGAAGCCAAGCTCAAGGAGCACCGGAAGAACCTCACGCGGGCCTGCGTCGAGCTGGCCAAGGACTGGCGCACCGACCGCTGCCTGCGCCGGCTGGAGGCGCTGCTGCTGGTGGCGGACGTGGAGAAGACGTTTCTCTCGTCCGGCAGCGGCGACGTCATCGAGCCGGACGGCGGTGCGGCGGCGGTGGGCTCGGGCGGTCCGTACGCGCTCGCCGCGGCGCGGGCGCTGCTCGCCCACTCCGCGCTTCCGGCGCGGGCAGGTCGCCGAGACCGTCGCTGCGGATCGCCGCCGAGATCTGCATCTACACCAACGAACCTAGCTCGAGGAGTCTGCGATGGCCGCGTATGAGCAACCTGACGCCGCGGGAGATCGTCAGCGAGCTCGACCGCTACATCGTCGGCCAGACGGCCGCCAAGCGCGCGGTGGCCATCGCGCTGCGCAACCGCTGGCGGCGCCAGCAGGTCCACTCGGGCGAGCTGCGGGACGAAATCACGCCGAAGAACATCATCCTCATCGGCCCCACCGGCGTCGGAAAGACCGAGATCGCCCGACGCCTGGCGCGGCTGGCGCAGGCGCCCTTCGTCAAGGTGGAGGCGAGCAAGTTCACCGAGGTCGGCTACGTCGGCCGCGACGTCGAGTCGATGGTGCGGGACCTGGTCGAGGCCTCGCTCGCCCTGGTCCGCGAGGAGGAAGACAGCGAAGGTGCGCACCCGCGCGCGCGAGCGGCCGAGGACCGGCTGGTGAGTGCTGCTGCAGGGCGCGCCGCCGCCGCCACGGGCCCCGTGGGCGTCGGCTTCGCCGCCCCCTCCGACCGCCCGCATGTCGGATGCGGAGCGCGAGAAGCTGCGCGCGCAGCTGCGCGCCGGGACGCTCGACGACCGGAGGTGGAGATGGACGTCGCAGGACGTGCCGGGCCGGCATTCCTGCGGGGCTTCTCCGGCCAGGGCATGGAGGAGATGGGCGTCAACCTGGCGGAGATGTTCAAGTCCATTCCGGCATGCAGCGGACGCGCCGGCGCACGGTGAGGGTGCCCGAGGCCCTGCGAGCTGCTCGAGCAGCGAGGAGGCCGGCACGCCTGGTCGACCAGGACCGCGTCACCCGCGAGGCGCTCCAGCGCGCCGAGACGAGCGGGATCATTTTCATCGACGAGATCGACAAGATCGCCAGCCGCGAGGGCGCTCACCTGCGGCGGTCCGGACGTCTCGCGCGAGGGCGTACAGCGCGACATCCTCCCCATCGTCGAGGGCAGCACCGTCACCACCAAGTACGGGCCGGTGAAGACCGACCACGTCCTGTTCATCGCCGCGGGCGCCTTCCACGTGAGCAAGCCCTCGGACCTCATCCCCGAGCTGCAGGGCCGCTTCCCCATCCGGGTGGAGCTCGAGCCGCTGGGGCGCGCGGACTTGGTGCAGCATCCTCCGGGAACCGAAGAACTCTCTCCTGCGCCAGTACACCGCCCTGCTGGAGACGGAAGGGCTGCGGCTGCACTTCACCGACGACGCCATCGAGGAGCTGGCCGCGGTGGCCCAGTCGGTGAACGAGCGGACGCAGAACATCGGCGCCCGGCGTCTGCACACCGTGCTGGAGCGCCTGCTGGACGAGGTGTCCTTTTCGGCCAGCGACCCGGGTGCCCCCCGCGACGAGCAGGTGGATGCGGCCTACGTGCGCCGCCGCCTGGCCGCGGTCGTCGAGGACGAGGACCTTTCGCGCTATATCCTCTAGCCTCCCTGGGAGGAGGAATCCCGCCCGTGCTCAATCCGCTGTTTCCCACCGCCGCCGTGCAGCGTCCGTCCACCGTGCAGAGCCAGGCGTGGATGGAGCGCGCGCGCATCAACCTTCTGCAGAACTACAAGCAGCAGCCGCTGGTGCTGGAGCGGGGGCAGGGGACGCGGGTGTGGGACGCGGACGGGCGGGAGTACCTGGATTTACTGGGGGGCATCGCCACACTGCCCTTCGGCCACTGCCACCCGGAGATTACGGCCGCGGTGAAGGCGCAGCTGGACAAGCTGTGGCACGTCTCCAACGTCTTCTACAGCGAGCCGCAGATCGCCCTGGCGGAGAAGCTGCGGCTTGCCTCCGGGCTGGACCGGGCCTTCTTCTGCAACTCCGGGCGCAGAGGCGAACGAGGCGCTGCTGAAGCTGGCCCGCAAGACGCAGAAGGAACGGGGCCAGAAGGAGCGCGTCGAGTTCGTCTGTTTCGAGCGCAGCTTCCACGGCCGCACCCTGGCCACCGTCACCGCCACCGGCCAGCCCAAGTACCAGCAAGGCTTCGAGCCGCTGCTGCCCGGGGTGCTGCACGTCCCGTACGGGGACCTCGAGGCGGTGCGCCGGGCGGTGGGCCCGCGGACAGCCGCCGTCCTGGTGGAACCCATTCAGGGCGAGGGCGGGGTGCGGCCGGCGCCGGAAGGTTTCCTGGTGGGGCTGCGCACCCTGTGTGACCAGGCCGGGACGCTGCTGCTGGTGGACGAGGTGCAGACGGGCCTGGGACGGACGGGGCGGATGTTCGGCTTTCAGCACGAGGGCATCCGTCCGGACGGCTTCAGCCTCGCCAAGGGGCTCGGCAACGGCCTTCCCATCGGCGCCATGGTCTGCACGGAGGAGGCGGGCCGGGCGCTGGTGCCTGGCACCCATGGCAGTACCTTCGGGGGAAACCCGGTAACGGCCGCCGCCGCGCTGGCCACGGTGACGCTGGCCATGGAGCCCAGCGTCCTCGCCAGCGTGCGGACCAAGGGCGAGTATTTCCTGACCGGGCTGCGGAAGCTCGCCGCGGAACTACCGGCGCAGGTGTTGGACGCGCGGGGGCAGGGGCTGCTGATTGGCGTCGAGCTGGCGGCGGACGCGGGGCCGGTGGTGGGCCGCATGCGGGAGCAAGGTGTGCTGTGCAACCTGGCCGGGGAACGCACCCTGCGCTTCGCGCCGGCCTACACGGTGACGGAGGAGGAGATGGACGAGGCCTCCTCGCGCTGCGGCGCGCCCTGGCCGGTCCGCCTCCCGGGTGAGTCCAGACCCGCGATTTGACAAGCGTTTCCACCCGACCCCTAGAGTTGACGCCGACGTGCTGAGCGAGAACGTGCCGCCCAACACCGACCAGGAGGCTGCGCTTGCCGAGGCGGTGGAGCTGCCGCTCGACCGCAAGCGGGAGATTCTCGCCCGCGAGGCGGCCATCGGACAGGACCACTACGCCGTCCTCGGCCTGAAGCCGGGCGCCAGCAAGCAGCAGGTCAGCGCCGCCTACCATGAGGCCAGCCGCGTCTTTCACCCGGACCGCTACTTCGGCAAGCAGCTGGGCAGCTACCAGGGGCGGCTGGAACGCGTCTTCCGCCGCCTGGCGGAGGCGCATGCCACGCTGGTGGACGACGCCAAGCGCGACGCGTACCTGAAGGCCAACCCGCGCCTGCGGGTGGCCGCAGCCTCGGCCGGCGGCCCGGTGCGTCCTGCCGACCACGACAGCGGACGAGGCACGCGCCGCTGAGCGCCGGGCCCGGCTGGCGCGGCACCCCTACCTGGCCCGGGGCGCCCAGGCCAAGACGCTGGTGGAGGAAGCCAAGTCCGCAGCTGAAGTCCGGGGCGCCGGAGCGGGCGCTGGGGTTGCTCCACCGCGCCCAGCAGCTCGACCCGCGGGCCAAGTCGAGCGCCAGCGTGCGCTCGCAGGCCGAGGCACAGAAGAATGCAGAGCGTGCGCGGGCGGAGCTGGCCCGCGCGCGCGAACTTGCCGCCGCAGGTGATGGGGCGGGCGCCCTCACCGCCTACCGCGAGGTGCTCACGCTCGAGCCCTCCTCGCACGAGGCGGCCCTGGCGGCGGCGCAGATGCTGTTCCGCTCCGGAGCGCCGGCCGAAGCACGCACGTTCGCTCAGAAGGCGGTCGACCTGCGGCCAGACCACGTCGGCAGCCTGCTGCTGCTGGGCACGGTGTGTAGCCTGCTGGGGATGAACAAGCTGGCTCGCCGTCACCTGGAGGCGGCGCTGCACCTGGATGCGGACAATGCCGAGGCGAAGCAACTCCTCAAGAAACTCCGCTGGGTGTAGGGTGTGAACGGGGGATGGCCGACCACGAGCCCGTCATTGGAATTGACCTCGGGACCACCAACAGCGTGGTGGCGTTGGTGCAGGGCGGGCAGCCGCAGGTCATCAAGAACCGCACCGGGCAGCTGCTGACGCCCTCGGTGGTGGCGGTGACGTCCGGCGGCAAGCGCCTGGTGGGCAACCTCGCCAAGCGTCAGGCCATCACCAACCCGGAAAATACCGTCTACGCCAGCAAGCGCCTCATCGGCCGAAAGTTCAGCTCGGCGCAGATTCAGAAGGCCCGCGAGGTGCTGCCCTACCACCTGCTGTGCGGCGAGCACGACGACGTCCGCGTCCAGCTGGGCGACCGGCCGGTGTCCCTGCCGGAAATCTCTGCCGCCGTCCTGCAAGAGCTGCGCAAGGACGCCGAGGCTTTCCTCGGGCGCACCGTCACCAAGGCCGTGGTGACGGTGCCCGCCTACTTCAACGACGGGCAGCGGCAGGCCACCAAGGACGCGGGGCGCATCGCCGGGCTGGACGTGCTGCGCATCATCAACGAGCCGACGGCTGCCGCACTGGCCTACGGCTTCGCCCGCAGCTTGAACGGGAAAATCGCCGTCTTCGACCTGGGCGGCGGCACGCTGGACGTCAGCGTGCTGGACGTGTCCAAGGGCGTCTTCGAGGTGGTGGCCACCGGCGGGGACACCTACCTCGGCGGGGAGGACTTCGACAACCGCATCATCGAGTGGCTGGTGATGGCCTTCGCCAAGGAGCACGGCGTCGACTTGCGCAAGGACCGCATGGCGCTGCAGCGTCTGAAGGACGCTTCCGAGCGGGCGAAGATGGAGCTGTCCACGGTGCAGGAGACGGCCATCAATCTGCCCTTCCTCTATACGCCCAGCGGGGGGACGTCTGCGCTGCACCTGCAGGCGAGCGCTCACCCGGGCCAAGCTGGAGGAGCTGACGCGGGACCTGGCCGAGCGCTCGGTGCAGATTGCCGAGCAGGTGCTGGGCGAGGCCAAGGTGCGCGCGGCCGACCTGAAGGAGATTATTCTCGTCGGCGGAATGACCCGGATGCCGCTGGTGCACGCGCTGGTGACGCGACACTTCAAGGAGCCGTCCCGGGGCGTCCACCCGGAGGAGGTGGTGGCGCTCGGCGCGGCCATCCAGGCCGACGCCCTGCTGCGTCCCGACAGCCAGGTGTTGCTGCTGGACGTGACGCCGCAGAGCCTGGGAGTGGCCATCGCCGGGGGTTACACCCGTCGGTTGATTGGAAAAAATACCACCGTGCCGACGTCGGTGACGGAAACTTTCCACACCAGTCGCGACGGGCAGACGACGGTGAAAATCATGGTGCTCCAGGGAGAAAGCGACCTGGCACACCAGAATGAGCTGCTCGGCGAGTTCATCCTCTCCGGGCTGCGGCTGGCCACCCGGGGCGAGGTGGAAATTGACGTCACCTTCGACATCAACGCCGAGGGGATCGTCTCCGTCTCCGCGCGCGACCGGGAGACTGGCCTTCAGCAGTCCATCATCGTCACCGCCTCGGGCGGCCTCACCGACACCGAGCTGAAGAATATTCTCGACGACCAGGCGGACCTGCTCCTCGAAGCGAGCGCCTCGGCGGAGGTGCTGAACAAGCGCACCGCCCTGGAAGCCGTGGCCAAGGAAGTGGAAGCGATGATGCCGCAGGTGCGGCAGCTGACCGGCAACAGTGAGTTCGGCCGGGACGCGCTGCGCAAGGCGGAGGCGGTGCTCACCTCCAGCAAGACGGCGCTGAAGAGCTCGGACCTCATCCTCCTGGCCGACTGGGTTGACCAGCTGGAGAAGACCCGGACGCTCTTCGTCGGCGTGCTGGAGCGACTGGGGGCGCGGCAGCAGTGAGCGGCGGACGCGCCATCCAGCTCGTGGAAGCAGGACTCTGGTTGCGGATGAGTGGCGACCTGGACGGGGCCCGCCGTCTCTTCGAGCAGGCCCTGCGCCTCGACCCGGCGTGCGAGCGCGCGCGGGAGCTGCTCGGGACGAAGCCCGCCGACGAGGCGCTCCCCGAGGAGTTGCAGCACGTGCCGAGTTCCGCCACCAACCTGTTTGCCGTGCCACTCCCGCGTCTTTTTCCGGAGCCCACTGTCGAAAGGCCCGAAGCCCCCACCGACCCCTTCATCCCCCTGGCGATGGTGCCCCCCCTTCCGCCTATGAAGGAGCTCCCGGCGGCAGCGCCCCCGGCCGCGGCGCCACGCGCCTGGACGCCGCTGCCGGTGCAGCCGCCCCTCGTCCCGGCTCCGCAGGGGACACCGACCGAGGCGCCAGCCATTACGCTGCCACCGACGCCCGTGCCGCTGCCCGGACGGCGCCGGGGCTCTGCAGGCAAGACGCCACCCCCCCAGCCAAGCGTCCCGGTGGCCCCCGTGGAGACACCATCCCCCGCTCCGCCCGCGGCGCGTGGCACGCCACTTCCTTCGGCTGCGCCCTCGGCGCCCCGGCAGCCGTCCAAGAAGTCCAAGTCCACCCGGACGCCGGTGCCCCCGCCCCCGTCGGTCGGCACTGTGGCCCCGCCGCTCGAGCCAGGCCCCAGTGCCGACAGTCTCGGGACGGTGGGGTCGGACGACTGGTGGACCGACGGCGTCAGCACGCCCGCCCCGCCGAAGGACGCCTGGGAAGTCGGGCGGCCCCGTCCGACGACGCTTCCGCCGTCCGAGGCGACCGAGGGGGATGCGCTCAACCTGGTGGCGCCACTGCCGGCCAGCGCCGGCGGGACGCCCCTTCCGGCCAAGATGCCGTCCGACCCCCGGCAGGAGGCGCGCAAGCTGCTGCAGCGCGCCCGGGAGCTTCAAGGCCTGGATGACCACAGCGGAGCCCGCGAGCTGCTACAGCAGGCGCAGGCCCTCGACTCGGAGGCCCCGGAGGTGGCGCGGGCCCTCGCGGAGAGCGAGCAGACGCTGCAGGCACTCTACGAGTCCAAGTTGGGCAAGCTGACGACGGTGCCGCGGGTGCGCCTGCGCGAGGACGAAGTCATCTGGCTCAACCTCGACCACCGGGCAGGCTTCATCCTTGCGCAAATCGACGGCACCTTGACGTTTGACGACCTCTTCAGCGTCTCGGGTATGTCCCGGCTGGATACGGCCCGCATCCTCGTCCAGCTGCTCGAGCAGCGCGTCATCATCCGCTAGTCCCCCAGGCGGGGGTGGGGGAGGACCGGCGCGACGTCAGCCGCGGACGAGTCCAGTGAAGACGCCCCGGACGGCCGTTCGGCCGTGCTGGTTAACGGACTCGGTACGCACCACCAGCGCCTCGTGACGTCCGCGCATGGAGACCTCCACCAGCTCGCCGTGGGTGGTGAGGACGTCGCCGGGCCGAAGCACTTCCAGAAATTCAAAGTCCTGTCCGGCGTGGACGAGCCGGAGCAAGTCCACGCCGAGGGCCGGGTCGAGCACGGCCGCCCCGAAGGGGGCCATGGCGAAGGTGACAGCGAAGGTGGGAAAGGCGATGACGCCGTGGTACGGCCCGCGCGCCGCCGCCGCTTCGTCGTGGAGCACCGGGTGGACGTCCTCGGGCAGGGCGGCCAGTCCGAGGTTGGGCACCCCTCCGGAGATGGCGGAGGCGTACTCGCGCAGCTTTTCCAGCCCCACCGTGTAGCGGAAGGGTCCCCAGCGACGTCCGACCAGCGCAGGGTCGAGAGGCATCTACCGCGTCCCTTCCGGGCGCCAGCGGCCCTCCAGGGCGACGTCCTTCAGCACCTCTTCCCCCCGCTGGTTCTCGGCACGCACCGAGGCATGCACCCGCTCGCCGTCGACGGCCGTCACCACCCCGCGGAAGGTGAGGGTGTCCTCCAGGGCCACCGGCCGGCTGAAGCGCGCCTGCACCCGGGTGACGGCCCCCGGGTCGCCCAGGTAGCGCGCGAAGCAGTCCACCGCCCAGGCGAGCGTGCACAGCCCCTGCAGGATGTTGCCACCGAGGCCTGCCAGCCGCCCCACCTCGGGGTCGATGTGGATGGGATTGAAGTCTCCCGAAGCGCCCGCGTAGTAGATGGGGCGGTAGCGGTCGACCTCCCGAACCAACTCGAACGTTTCTCCCACGCTGGGGCTCGCCATTCCGGGTCCTCGGTCCTCCATTTGGGGTTAGCTGCCCGCCTCATCGAGCGGGTCTTCCACTTCTTCCCGGGCCTCGGCTCGCCGCTGGTAGACGTCGCGCACGTAGGCCACCAGGCGGTCGAGGTAGCTGGTGAGCGGCGGACAGCGCACGCCCGTCCCGTCCAGCAGCTGCTGGGTGGCGTGGCTGGTGAAGAAGGCCATTTGGCTGACGTAACTCAGGGCGGCCCGCTGGGGCCGCGCCAGCTTGTCGAGGAAGGGCAAGCGCAGAAAGACGTCGGCCGCCAGCGCCGGGAAGTTGAAGCGGGGCACGCGCTTGTTGGAGCGCTCGGCGATGATTTCATACACGCGCCCGGTGCTCATCGGGCTCGGGTCCACCAGGTGGAACGTTCCCCCGGCGCCGCGTGCATCGCGCGAGATGACCCAGGCGGCCTGCACCACGAAGTCCACCGGCACCACGTTGAGGGGAGCCGCCCCGCCGCCGGGAAGCGGCAGCGGCACCACCAGGGGGCTCGTCACCAGCAGGATGGCCAGCACGTAGGGGCCCTCGAAGCGGTCCATCTCGCCGGTGGTGGAGTCGCCAATCACCGTCGAGGGGCGGAAAATGGTGACCGGCATAGCCGCGCCGGCGCGCGCCACCAACTGCTCGCCCTGGAACTTCGTCTCCTCATAGGAGTTGCGAAACGATTGGCCGCGGTCGAGCTCGTCCTCAGCAATAATTCCCACCCGGTCGCCGGCCACGTGGCAGGTGGAGAAGTGGTTGAAGCGCCGAAGCTTGCTGGCACTCGCGCGCCAGTTCCAGCACGTTGCGGGTGCCGTCGACGTTGACGCGCGTCGCGGTGTCCCTGGACACGGTGAAGTGGCTGGCGGCGGCCAGATGAAAGACGTCCGTCACGCGCTCCGTCACCCGCGCCACTTCCTCGCCGCTCAACCCCAGGTGCAGGTCGGTGACGTCCCCCGACAGCACCTCGGCCGAGGCGCCCTTCAGCCGCTTGGCGTGGGCCCGGGCCTCCTCCAGGTGCTTCGGCTGCGCCAACAGGAAGAGGTGCCCCTTGGCGTCATTGCGGGCGATGTGCTCGACCAGCCGCTTCCCGATGAACCCGGGATAGCCAGTGACGAGGTAGGTGCCGGAGTCTCGGGTCTCTGCCATTTTTTGCGCCCGGGGGAGTCTACCCAGCTCCGCCCCCGAGCGCCTTCCAGATTTCCACCACTTGGGCCCGCGTCTGCTCCCGGCTTCCCGTGTTGTCCACCACCCAGGTGGCCACCGCGCGCTTGTCGTCGAGTGGCGTCTGGGCCTGAATGCGGCGGTCCGCCTCCTCGGCGGACAGCGAGTCGCGGGCCATCAGCCGCGAGCGCTGCACGTCGGGCGGGACCCAGATGACGATGACGCCGTCCATGGCGTGGTGCAGCCCGTTCTCGATGAGCAGCGCGGCGTCGTAGAGGACTGTCCTGACGCCGGCCTGGTCCAGCAACTCGGTCCGCCGCGCCACCTCCGCCTGGATGCGCGGGATGGACGATGGCGTTGAGGGCCGCGCGTTCCGCCTGGTCGGAGAAAATCCGGGAGGCCAGCGCGGCGCGGTCGAGCTGCCCGGCGGCATCGACGGTCCCGGGAAACCGCCTGGCAATCTCCGCGAGAGCCGGCTGGCCCGGCCGCACCACGTCGCGGGCGACCTGGTCTGCGTCGATGACGCTTGCCCCCAGGCTCCGCAGCATCTCGGCGACGGTGCTCTTCCCCGAGGCAATGCCACCGGTGAGGCCGACCAGGCGCACGGCGCGCCTCCGTCAAGGAGTGTGCGTGGACTTCACCGACTGGAAGACGAAGGACTTCACCTTATCCCCCTCCTCGTCGAAGAACACCGCCATCCCCAGCCGCGGGTACAAGTAGTAGGTGCGGAAGTCCTCGGTCAGCTTCTTCTGGAAGCAATTGCTCGACGCGGGAGGTCCGGCGGCGGGACAGGGGGGCCCGTAGCTGCTTTCCACTGTCTCTCGGTCGACCACCGGACCTGGGAAGACGTCGATGCGCTCCACCAGCCCGGTGGCCGGGTCGACGCGGAACTGTGCCTCCGCCGTGCCCTTGATGGCCGAGGTGCCGTTGTAGGCAAGGACCTGGTGCCCCTCGAAGCTAAGGGTTTTGGAGGGGGGGCCGAAGCGCTTCACCACCTCCTCCTTGGAGGTGACGCCCGGCTCCACGCCGTTCCAGGCGCGGGCGTGGGCCCGGGTGGGCAGCAACAGGATGAGCAGAAGGAGGCAGGCGAAGCGCACGGGCGATTCCAGTCTATTCGAAGCGAGCCTGGGTCCCTCAATCTGCGCGTTGCTCCTACACGGGGGTTGCCGGTGCGCGCAGCCGTCTGTTACGCCCCTACGGCACCATGCTCAGAGGCCCGCTTCGACGTGCAGGGGTGGCAGCGGTGGGCCTGGCGGCGCTCAGCTCGGCAGTGGCGCTGGGCGCCGACTTTCTCGGGCCGGAGAGCTGCAAGGCCTGCCACCCGGAGGCCTACGCCGCCTGGAGTACCTCCAAGCATGCGCGCAGTGCCGAGTCGCTGACGCGTGAGCAGCAGCGGGACCCGCGCTGCACCGCCTGCCATTCCCCCAACCTGGCCGAGCAGCGGGTGGCTGCCGTCAGCTGCGAGACCTGCCACGGCGCCGGCCAGTACTACGCGCCGTCCTACGTCATGAAGGACCAAGAGCTGGCCCGCCTGGTCGGGCTTCTGGACCCCGGTGAGCGGTCCTGCCGGAGCTGCCACGACCCCGGCTCGCCCTCGCTGTTGCCGTTCGACTTCACCAGCAAGCTGAAGGCGATGGACCACTGGAGCGCGGCGCGCGACCGACGCTCGACCCCCGCCGCCGAAGGCGCGCCGGCGCGCTAGGACGCAGTGAATATTCGTCCCGTCGAGGCACGCTTCGTTACCACCGCGGTCGGCCCCGAGGGCTACCCCGCCGGAGGGTTGCCGGAGATTGCCTTCGTCGGGCGTAGCAACGTCGGCAAGTCGTCGATGATTAATACGCTGTCGGGCCGGAAGAAGCTGGTGCGCGTGTCGAATACACCCGGTCGCACCCGCACCCTCAACTTCTTCGACGTCGAGCTGTTGCGTGGCGAGGTGCGCCGCACGGTGCGCTTGGCCGACCTCCCCGGCTATGGCTTTGCCAAGGTGCAGAAGACGCAGCGGGCCACCTGGGAGCAGATGATTACGACGTACCTCGAGCGCCGCGAGGAGTTGCGGGGCGTGGTGAGCATTGTGGACGCCGAGGTCGGTCCGACCCCCGACGATGTGCGCACCCTTGGCTACCTTCGCCAGGCAGGGCGCCCCACGCTGGTGGTGGCCACCAAGCTGGACCGTCTGGCCAAGGCGCGCCGTCGCCCGAAGCTGCGCGCCATCGCACAGACGCTAGGTGTCGAGCCCGAGTGGGTGCTCGGTTTCTCGGCAACGGAAAAACTGGGCCTCACTGAAGTGCTGGAAGCCGTCTGGGAGCTGACAGGTATGCGCGACACCTCTGTTGACCCAACCTGAACCTGCGCCGATGATTCCTAGATGGTGGAGAGGCAATTGATGCGCGGGACAATCCCTGTCCTGCTCCTGGTGTTTGGCGCGATGGCCGGCTGCACCTGCAACGGCGCTGTCTCACCCGGCGGAGACGGGGGTCCAGACGGCGGGGACGGAGGTCCAGACGGCGGTGACGGCGGCAAAATCGTCGACCCGTGCGCCTATTACTACTGCCCGCCGCCGAGCAGTGACGGTGGCCCCATCAGCATCGTCTTTGGCAACGCGGACGGTGGCGACGGCGGCGGCGGCGGCGGCTTCACCCTGGATGGTGGTTCGGCGGGCAGCTACGGCAACGGCGTCACCGTCGACCCGAACGGCCACATCACGCTGAGCAGCACCGACGTCCAGCTCAACTTCGCGCTCATCGCCAACTGGACCATGGGCACCGTGTCCAAGTACGACACCAAGGACCTGCTGCCCGACGGCGGAATCCACGAGGTGGCGCGCTACATCAGCGTCATCCCCATCGATGGACTAGGCAACACCAACCACTCCACCTCGGCTCGGACCTACAACCCGAGCCGGACGGCCATCGACATCAACAGCGACTTCTGGGTGGCGAACTTCGCCGCCAACACGAACGAGTACTTCTCCGCCACGAAGATTGCGGGCAACACCTACGACTGCGTCGACCGGAACGGGAACGGGAAAATCGACACCAGCTTCGATGACCCGAACACCCCCGGGGGTACCTACGGCGTCATCGACCCGACCGAATACGCCAACCCGGTCGACCCCACCAACGTCCTGCAGTACGACGAGTGCGTCC
The DNA here is from genome assembly GCA_963760425.1 of uncultured delta proteobacterium. GTDB lineage: Bacteria > Myxococcota > Myxococcia > Myxococcales > Myxococcaceae > JADGRA01. Next base: position 291,380 of record CAVXCY010000019.1, read on the forward strand.
TCTTCACGCAGGAACTCGGAAACATCAACACCAACGGCGCCTTCGGCGAGGGGGCCATCTCCATCGCCCGCGGCTATGAGGGTGCCCCGGGCGACGTCTGGACGGCCACTTGGCTGGACCGGAAGGTGTTCCGGCTCGACGCCCGTACCGGCGTGCCGCAGGCCGTGCTCCCGGATGGCGGCCTCTACTTCAACGTCCCGGACATTGAGCCCTACGGCGCCGCCGTGGACTCCCTCAACCACCTCTGGGTGGTGGGCCGCGTCGTCGACCAACTGGCGCTCATCGACGCGAACTACCCCTTCGCCCTCCTCGCCGGAAACACCGGCCTGGGGCTTCCGCGCATCGCGCCGCCCAGTGGCCAGGGCTTCGTGACGGGCGGGTATGGCATCGCCGTGGACGGGCTGGGCCGCGTCTGGATTCCCAACTGGCAGAGCGGGCCCTACGCGGTGGCCTACACGCCGAGCGCAGGCAACCCGGCCGTCGGGTCCTGGACCCAGTACAACTTCGCCGGGCTCACCAGCGCGCAGGGGACGCACATCGCCCGTCCCCGCGGCGTGGCCACCGACGTGGACGGCAAGGTGTGGATGACGTCGGACAGCAAGACCGGCACCAGCAGCGGCTCGGCGGCCATGGTCTTCGCCATCGACGGACTCGACGGCGGCTACCCCTACTACTTCTCCACCGATGCCGGCCCCAGCCCGCTCATCGATGCGACGGATGTCTACAGCAAGACCAGCATCGGCGTCGGCCTCGACCAGGACGGCAACCTGTGGATTAACAACTCGAGCGGCAACGTGATGCGCGTGGACCGCAACACCGGGGCCGTCATCAAGAGTCCCAACCAGGTCGGCTCGCTGTACAGCTACTCGGACTTCACCGGCTACCAGCTGCGGCACATCACCACCAACCAGGGCAGCTTCTACCAGACGGTGGCCGGCTGCTCGCGCTTCGCCCAGTGGAACAGCGTCACCTGGGATGCGACCACGCCGCCCAACACCAGCGTGGTGCTCTACGTGCGCGGCTCCAACAACTTCGACTTCACGCTCAGCCAGCAGTACGGCCCCTGGACGTCCTCGCCGGCCAACCTGCAGGCGGCTCCCGGCCCGGTGCCCCAATTCAAGTACCTGCAGCTGCAGTTCGTCCTGGTCTCCAACGACCGGACCAGCCAGCCGTACCTCAACAGCTTCAGCATCAACACCAGCTGCGCCACTCCCATCAACTGACGTTCCCCGCTGCGCTCCCGGCCGACGTGCTAGGAGCTTTCGGGGCATGGCCGGACGCAACAAGGGCAATGGCCGGGACCGCGCGGCGGCCCGGACGCAGCTGATGCGCCAGCTCCAGCGGCTGGAGCCCAAGGCGCGTCTGGACGCCCTCACCAACAGCGAGCAGGCCGCCGCCCTGGTGCGCAGCCTCCCGGCAGACCGCCTGTACTTCGACATCCTCTCGGTGGGACTGGCCGACGCCACCGACGTGGTGCAGCTGGCCTCCCCGGCCCAGTTTCAGGCCTTCGTGGACCTGGCCGCTTGGAAGGGCGACCACCTCGACCACCATGCCCTGCTGGCGTGGGTACGCGCCGCCCGCGGAGAGGACACCCGGACCTTCCGTGCCCAGCTGGCCGGCCTGGACATGGAGTTGATGGAGTCCTTGCTGCGGGCGCACACCGTCATCCACGACGTGGAAGAGGACCCGGACCTCCACGTCGAGGGGCTGACACTGGACTCGGCGGATGGCCACTACCGGGTGGAATTTCGTGCCGAGGAGGCGCTGGACCAGTCCGCCCTTCGGACGCTGCTGCAGGACTTCATGGCAGAGGACGCCCTGGGATTCAGCCGACTGCTCGAGTCGGCGCGCTGGGCCCTCCCCAGTGAACTCGAAGAACTGGCTTACAACTTCCGCAATTCGCGACTGGCCGACCTCGGCTTCCCGGACCCGGAGGTGGCGCGCTCCCTCTTCGCGCGCGTGCCTCTGCCGCCGCCGCCGGTGGAGACGGGCGCCGCGGCGCTGGCGGCGCCGCGGCCGCGGCCGCAGCTACTCGCCGCTGCCCTCGACGCCCTCACCGCCGATGAGAGAGACAACCTGGAGGATGAATTGCGGATGGTGGTGAACGCGGTGCTGGTGGACGAGCGGGCGGACGCCGGCGACCCGGACGCCATCCGCCGCGCCAGTGAGCGCGCCCGGGACACCTTGGAACTTGGCCTCGAATACCTCTCCGGGGGCAGCCCCGAGCGCGCGGTGGAGGTGGTGCGCCAGGAAAACTCCCGCCACGTCTTCCAAGTCGGCTTCACCTTGGGCCTTCTGCTGAAGCAACGGGCGGACCGGCTGGCGCGCCGGCCCATGGCACGGCTGGACGGGCAGCTATTGCTGTGGCCGGACGCCGCGGCCGCGGTGGAGGCGCTGCGCCGGCCGCGCCCCCTTCGGGCGCTGCGGGTGGAAGGGGCGGAGCCGGTGCCCTTCCGCCGCCTGCGGGAGGTGCATGAGACGGAAGCGCTCCTGGGCCGGGCGGAGCACCAGCTGGAGCTATTTTCCGCCCTCCTCGGTGGGACGGAGGAGAGGGCCCACGCGGCGCTCGCCGGCCTGGGAGAGGATTGGCCGGTCGGCGGCACGCCCGCGGTGTTGCTGGCGGCGCTGGCCCACGGCGCCCTGGGCGGTGCCCTGCAGGTGGCTCCCGTGCAGAGGGCGCGCCTCGGGGCACTCGGCGCGGCGCTTCTCGACGGGCCGAAGGAAGCCCCGCGTCTGCAGAGGGCGACGCGGGACCGCCTGGTCAGCGCCCTGGCCGCCCTGGCACCGGACAGCGCCGAGGAGGCAGCCCGCTTGGTGGACGCGGGCCTGCAGAAGCTGCTGACGGAAGCCGGTCCGGCCCTGGCGCACGGGGAGTTCCCCAAGCAGCTGTCCACGCTGCTGCCGCTGCGCTAGCCCCCGGGTTCAGCCGCCGCGCACGTCCGCGCCAATGGCGTCCTCCAGCCGGCGGTAGCCATCCCGCAGAAGCAGCGCCCGCAGGCCCTGCAGCAGCCGGTGCACCAGGCCCGGGCCCTGGTAGACAAGGGCCGTGTACAGCTGCACCACCGAGGCGCCGGCGCGTAGCCTTTCGTAGACATCCTCCGGCGTCGCCACTCCGCCCACGCCCCACAGGGCCAACCGTCCATTGGCGCGTCGGGCTGCGCGCCGCAGCGTCTCCGCCGCCAGCGCCCGCAAGGGACGCCCGGAAAGCCCGCCTTCCTCGGAAGCCAACGGGTGGGCGAAGGGGCGGGTGATGGTGGTGTTGGTGGCGATGAGGCCCGAGGCCCCGGCTTCCAGCGCGACGTCCACCACGGCGTCCACCGCTTCCGGGGCCAGGTCCGGTGCAATTTTCAGAAACAGGGGCTTCCCTGGGGCCACCGCGTCCATGCGGGTGCGGACGGCGCCCAGCAGCGCGGCCAGCAGCTCCGGCTGCTGCAGCTGGCGCAGCAGGGGGGTGTTGGGGCTACTGGCATTCACCACCAGGTAGTCCGCCTGGGGGGCCAGGGCGCTGACGCAGGCCAGGTAGTCCTCGGCCGCCTCCTCCAGGGGCGTGGCCTTGTTTTTTCCGATGTTGATGCCCAACGGCCCGGGCCGCCACTGCGCCTGGCGCAGGTGGGCGGCAGCCGCCTCGGCGCCCGCGTTGTTGAAGCCCAGGCGGTTGATGAGGGCCCCGTACTCGGGCAGCCGGAAAAGGCGAGGGGCCGGGTTGCCCGGCTGGGGGCGGGGGGTGACGGTGCCCACCTCCACCGCGGCGAAGCCGAGGGCGAAAAGGCCGGAGACGGCGTGGCCGTCCTTGTCGAGGCCCGCCGCCAGGGCCAGCGGGTGGTCCAGCTGCAGCCTGGCCGTGCGCACCCGCATGTCGACGCTGGGGCCGGTGCCGCCCGCGGTCGAGAGCGCCCGGGCCCGGGCCCGGCGGCAGAAGGCGGGCCAGCGCCCTAGCAGCGCGAGCAGGCCCACGCCCAGCGCGTGGGCGGTTTCGGCCGGCAGCAGGAAGAGCAGCTTGCGGAGGACGCGGTACAAGTCGCCAAGGGGGGCGCTAGGGGATGAAGGACGCCTCGCGGGCGGTGGCCAGGGCGCGGTCCACCTGGGAGGGCGTCATGATGCCGTGCATCTCCACCAGCTTCACCTCGGATTGCATGTCCGTCTCCAGCAGGTAGGGCCCGTCGGTGTTCAGCGTCACCTTCACCCGCCGGTCGAGCAGCGTCTGCACAATGTGCCGCAACTCCTCGACGCCGGACACGGCATGGGTGTGGAGGTTGGACGTCGGGCAGATTTCCAGCACCACGTCCTGCTCGCGCAAGGCACGCATGGCCGACTCGTCATAGGCGGCGCGGATGCCGTGGCCGATGCGGTTGGGCTTGAGGCACTCCACCACCGCCATCACGCCCTCCGCCCCGGTGCCGGCCGTCTCCCCGGTGTGGACGGTGGTCTTCAGGCCGGCCGCGCGCGCCCGGGCGAACAGCTCGCTGTAGAGGTCCAGCTGGGAGCGGTCCTTCTCCAGTGCTTCATTCTCGGTGCCGGCCAGGTCGATTCCCACCACTCCGCGGTGCCGGTAGCGGATGGCCTTGTCGAGGATGATGGCGTTCAGCGCGTGGTCGAACTCCCGGGCCAGGCAGAAGATGAGGCCCGCCTTGACGCCGTACTCCAGGACCGCCCGGTCCATGCCGCGCAGCGAGGCGTGGATGATGTGGTCGAGGTCCAGCTCGGCGTGGAGGTTGCGCTTCATGGGGTTGAAGCGGAGCTCCATCTGGCTCACCCGGCTGCCGCGGTATTCCTTGCCGAAGACTTCGTAGATGCTCCGCTCCATGGCCATGGGCGAGCTCTGAATCTTCTCCGTCCAAGTGTGCATGATGGCCAGGTAGTCGTCGAGGTTGGCCACCTTGTCGGCGCGTGCCGTAATTAACTCGACGAATTCGAAGTAATTCTTCGTCGGTAGCTTGAAGCCCTGGGCGTGGGCGATGCTCCACAGCACATGCGGGGCGACGGCGCCGCCCACGTGGATGTGCAAGTCGATGAGGTCGCGCGGGGCCATGGACTGGAAGGGCAGGGTACGCGAGCGACGGTGCGGTCGGCTAGAGTGCCCGCCCACGACATGGCGACCCTCATCGACGGAAAGGCCATCGCTGCCAAGGTCCGGGCCGAGGTGGCCGCGGGCGTGGCGGAGATGAAGGCGAAGCACGGACTGACCCCTGGCCTGGCGGTGATGCGGATTGGCGAGGACCCGGCGAGCAAGATTTATGTCACCAGCAAGCGAAAGGTGGCGGCCGAGCTGGGCTTCTATGCCCTGGAGGTCCACTTGCCGGAGGAGGTGAGCCACGCCGTCGCTTTGGAGCGGCTGCAGGGCCTCAACGCTGACCCCGCCATCCACGGAATTCTGGTCCAGCTGCCGGTGCCGAAGCAGATAGATGCCGACAGTCTGCTGGCCGCACTGCGGCCAGAGAAGGACGCCGACGGGCTGCACGCCGTCAATGCCGGCCTCCTGGCGCAGGGGCGCGAGACGACGCTGCCCTGTACCCCCTGGGGCGTCATGCGGATGCTGGAGGAGATTGGCTTCAGCCCCATGGGCAAGCGCGCCGTCGTCGTCGGGCGCAGCATTCTGGTGGGCCGGCCGATGGCACTGATGCTCGTCAATGCCAGCGCCACCGTCACCATCTGTCACCGAAAGAGCAACCTGCCCGAGGAGGTGGCGCGGGGAGAGCTGGTGGTGGTGGCGGCCGGCGTGCCGGAGTTGGTGAAGGGCGCGTGGATTCGGCCCGGCGCCGTCGTCATCGACGTCGGGATGAATCGCCTCCCCGACGGCAAGCTGGTGGGGGACGTCGAGTTCGCCGCCGCTGCAGACCGGGCCTCCGCCATCACCCCCGTCCCGGGCGGGGTGGGGCCGATGACCATCGCCATGCTGATGAAGAATGCCCTGAAGAACGCCGAGCGCACGCTTCGCCTGTAGCGGCAGCCCCCCCTGGGCAGAGGACGTCCCCCCCGGGGGGAACGTCCTCGGCAGCTCAGCCGTCCTGAGCGCGCAGCGCACTCACAATCATCCGCGAGGCTGGGCTGCGGTTGAGCGTGTAGAAGTGGATACCTGGCACTCCGCGGCGCAGCAGCTCCGTGCACTGCAGCACCGCGTGGGCCACGCCCAGCTGGATGACGGCCTGGGCGTCGTGGCGAACGCGTTCCAGGGCGAGCTGCAGGCGCATCGGCACGGTGGCGCCACACATGCGGGTGAAGCGCGCCAGCTGCTCGAAGTTGGTGATGGGCATGATGCCCGGGACGATGGGCACGTTGACGCCGAGTCGGCGGGCCCGTTCCAGGAAGTCGAAGTAGAAGGCGTTGTCGAAGAAAATCTGAGTAATCAGAAAGTCGAGCCCGGCGTCCACCTTGGCCTTCAGGTGGCGCAAATCTTCTTCGCGCGACAGTGTCTCCACGTGCCCCTCGGGGTAGCAGGCGCCGCCGAGACAGAAGGGGTAGTCGCGCTCGCGGATGAAGCTCACCAGCTCCGAGGCATGAGCGAAGCCATCCGGCGCCGGGACAAAGGTGCGGTTGCCCGCCGGCGGGTCCCCGCGCAGGGCGAGGACGTTTTCCACCTTGGCGTCGGCCAGCTGGTCGAGAAGCAACGCCAGCTCCGCGCGGGCGTGGCCCACGCAGGTGACGTGGGCCATGGCCTCAATGCCGCGGGCACGGATGGCCTTCACCAGGTCCACCGTCTGGCCGCGGGTGCTGCCCCCCGCCCCGTACGTGACGGAGACGAAGCCGGGGGCCAGGGGCTCCAGGTCGTCTAGGGTGTGCAGCAAATTCTTCAACCCCTCTTCCGTCTTCGGCGGGAAGAACTCGAAGGAGAAGCAGGGCTTCGACGGGTTGAGGCGGTTTCGGATTTTCATCGCAGACGGGGACTGGCCCCCTAGTCTATGTCCCCTCGGCCCGTCCGCGCCGCTTCTTGAGCCGCCGACGGGGGCCCCGACAGCGCTTGAATCCGACGGGATGCTCTGGAATGGTGCCCGCCGCCCATGGCACGCAAGACGCCGCTCTACGACGTTCACCGCGCCCTGGGTGCCCGGCTGGTGGACTTCGCGGGCTGGGAGATGCCAGTCCAGTACACCTCGGTCATCGCCGAGCACGAGGCCGTCCGCAACGCCGCCGGTCTCTTCGACGTCTCCCACATGGGGGAAGTGGAGTTCCTGGGCACCGGGGCCCTGGCGTCGGCCAATGCCCTCATCACCAACGACTTGGCCCGCATTGCGGACGGCCAGGCCGTCTACGCGGGGCTGCTGAATGAAGCGGGGGGCTTCGTCGACGACGTGGTGGCCTACCGCTTCTCGCCCGAGCGCATCCTCATCTGCGTGAATGCCAGTAACCGCGCCAAGGATTTCGCCTGGATGGCCGGGCATGCCCGGGGCGTGAAGCCGGTCGACCGCGGCGACGACTATGCCCAGCTGGCGCTGCAGGGCCCGAAGGCAGCGGGCATTCTCCAGCGCCTGACGCCGGTGCGGCTAGAAGGCATCTCCACCTACCACTTCGCCGAGGGCACGGTGGCGGGGGTGGGGTGCATTGTTTCTCGCACCGGCTACACCGGCGAGGATGGGTTTGAACTGTACTGCCCACCCGACCGCGCGGTGGCGCTGTGGAACGCGCTGCTGGAGGCCGGCGCCCCGGACGGGCTGCGGCCGGCAGGCCTCGGGGCGCGCGACACCCTGCGCACCGAGATGAAGTACGCCCTGTACGGCAATGACATCGACGACGTCCACACGCCGCTGGAGGCGGGTCTCGGATGGATTGTGAAGTGGGACAAAGGCGACTTCGTCGGACGCAGCGCGCTGGAGCGTCAGAAGCAGGCCGGTGTGCCGCGCAAGCTGGTGGGCTTCGAGATGCGCGAGCCCGGCATTCCGCGGCATGGCTACCCGCTGGTGGAGAGCGGCGCTGCGGTGGGCGTCGTCACCTCCGGCACCATGGGCCCCAGCGTGAAGAAGGCGATTGGCATCGGCTACCTTCCCGCCGGCCAGGCGCGCGAGGGGGCCCAGCTTGCCGTTGACATCCGTGGCCGCCCGGTGAAGGCCGAGGTGGTGAAGACGCCCTTCTGGCGCAGGAGCTGACGAACCCTATGGCCGACAACCCGAAGGACCTCCGCTACACCAAGGAGCACGAGTGGGCCCGGCGCACGGGCACGACGGTGGTGGTGGGGGTGACGGCCCACGCCCAGGAGGCGCTGGGCGACGTCGTCTACGTCGACTTGCCCAAGCTGGGCGCCTCGCTGGTGGCCGGCTCCAGCTTCGGCACCGTCGAGTCCACCAAGGCGGTCAGCGAATTGTTTGCCCCGCTCAGCGGCAAGGTGGTGAAGGTGAACCAGGCCCTGGCGGATGAGCCTGCCCTCATCAACCAGGACCCCTACGGGAAGGGATGGATTTGTGAAGTCGAGCCGGCCAAGCCCTCGGAGCTGGACGCGCTGATGGACGCCGATGCCTACGCGGCGCTGCTGGCCTCGACACCGGCCTGAGGTCTCGCCCCCCGTGCCGCCGGGGCATGGGGCGGACCAAGACTCATACCAGCGAGAAAGGTCCATCCGGGGGTGGTCGCTGCCCGGGCTGGGCACCGTCGGGCCGGGCTGTTAGGAGGGCGGTTGCCCATGCCCTTGACCTGGAAGCCCACGGAGAATTTCGTCGACCGGCACCTCGGACCAGACGCGACCGAGCGCGCCGCCATGCTGCGCACCCTTGGCTTCGACTCCATGGAGGCGCTGGTCGACGCCACCATCCCCGCCTCCATCCGCCTGCGCCGCGCGCTGGACCTGCCCGCGCCCCTGGGCGAGACGGCGCTCCTGGAAGAGCTCCGGCAGATTGCTGGAAAAAACCAGGTCTTCAAGTCCTTCATCGGTATGGGCTACGCGGGCTGCATCACGCCGGCCGTCATTCTGCGGAACGTCCTGGAAAACCCAGGCTGGTACACCGCCTACACGCCCTACCAAGCGGAGATTGCCCAGGGGCGGCTGGAGGCCCTCCTCAACTTCCAGCAGATGGTGGTGGACTTCACCGGCCTGGAAGTGGCCAACGCCTCGCTCCTCGATGAGGCGACCGCGGCTGCCGAGGCCATGCACATGCTGCATGCCACGCGCGCAGCAGGGCACGACGCCTTCCTCGTCTCCGACGGCGTCTTCCCCCAGACGCTCGACGTGGTGCGCACGCGTGCCGCCCCCTTGGGCATCGAGGTACTGGTGGGGGACGTGCGGAAGTTCGACTTCTCCAAGAAGGTATTCGGCGTCCTGGTCCAGCTGCCGGCCACCGACGGCTCGGTGGAGGACTGGGCCTCCGTCTTCGACCGGGTGCACGCCGAGGGCGCCCACGCGGTGGTGGCGGCGGACCTCCTCTCCCTGGCGCTGCTGACGCCCCCGGGGGAGATGGGCGCCGACGTCGCCGTCGGCTCCAGCCAGCGCTTCGGGGTGCCGATGGGCTTCGGCGGCCCCCACGCCGCCTACTTCGCCACCCGCAGCCAATTCACTCGCAACCTTCCGGGGAGGATTATTGGTGTTTCCCAGGACGCCTCGGGACGTCCGGCGCTGCGCATGGCGCTTCAGACGCGCGAGCAGCACATCCGCCGGGAGAAGGCGACCAGCAACATCTGCACCGCGCAGGTGCTGCTGGCCGTCATGGCCAGCATGTACGCCGTCTACCATGGCCCCCAGGGCATCCGTGCCATCGCCGAGCGGGTGCACGCCCTCACCCTCATCCTGGGACGCGGCCTCGTCCGGCTCGGCCTCAAGCCCCGCACCGAGCAGGTGTTCGACCGTCTGGAAGTCGACCTCACACCAGAGGCGACGGCTGCCGCGCTGGCCGCTGCGCAGAAGCGGCGTATGAATCTCTGCCGGGTGAGTGGCACCCGCCTCGGCATCAGCCTGGATGAGACCACCACCGCCGCGGACGTGGAAGCGCTGTGGCAGGTGTTTGCGGGTGGCCGGCCGGTGGACTTCACCGTCGATGGGCTGGGAGCGTCGGTGGCGGAGAGCCTCCCGCCCGCGTTGCTGCGGAAGAGTGGCTACCTCACCCATCCCGTCTTCAACCGCCACCACTCCGAGACGGAGATGCTGCGGTACCTGAAGCAACTTGAATCCCGGGACTTAAGTCTGGCCCATTCGATGATTGCCCTGGGCAGCTGCACCATGAAGCTGAATGCCACCACCGAGATGGTGCCCGTCAGCTGGCCGGAATTCGGCGCGCTGCACCCCTTCTGCCCGCCGGAGCAGGCGGCCGGCTACCACCAGCTGTTCCGGGAGTTGGAGCGCTGGCTTGCCGAGGTGACCGGCTTTGCGGCCGTCTCGCTTCAACCCAACGCCGGCAGCCAGGGTGAGTACGCGGGACTGCTCGTCATCCGTGCCTTCCACCACGCCCGCGGCCAGGGGCACCGCGACGTGTGCCTCATCCCCAGTAGCGCCCACGGCACCAACCCGGCCAGCGCGGTGATGGCTGGCTACCAGGTGATGGTGGTGCGTACCGACGCCTCGGGCAACATCGACGTGGCCGACCTCGAGGCGCGCGCCGAGCAGTACAAGGACCGCCTGGCAGCGCTGATGGTGACGTACCCCTCCACCCACGGCGTTTTCGAGGAGGACATCCAGCGGGTGTGCCGGGCGGTGCACGCGCGCGGCGGCCAGGTGTACATGGACGGCGCCAACATGAATGCCCAGGTGGGACTGTGCCGTCCGGGCGACATCGGCGCGGACGTCTGCCACCTCAACCTGCACAAGACGTTTTGCATCCCCCACGGAGGTGGTGGCCCGGGCATGGGGCCGATTGGCGTCGCCCCCCACCTGGCCCCCTTTCTGCCGGGGCACGTTCTGGCGTCCGTCGGGGGAGCCTCTGCCACCGGGGCGGTCTCGGCCGCGCCCTGGGGCAGCGCCAGCATCCTCCTCATCTCCTACGCCTACATCCGGATGATGGGGGCCGAGGGCCTCCGGCTCGCCACCGAGACCGCCATCCTCGCCGCCAACTACGTGGCGGAACGGCTGGGCCCGCACTACCCCGTCCTCTACCGCGGCAAGCAGGGGCGGGTGGCGCATGAGTGCATCCTCGACTTGCGCGCCCTGAAGAAGACGGCCGGGGTGGAGGTGGAGGACGTCGCCAAGCGGCTGATGGACTACGGCTTCCACGCGCCCACCGTCAGCTTCCCGGTGGCCGGAACCATGATGGTGGAGCCCACCGAGAGCGAGTCGCGGGCCGAGCTGGACCGCTTCTGCGACGCCATGGTGTCCATCCGCCGAGAGATTGCTGAGATTGAGGCCGGCCGCGCGCCGAAGGAGGGCAACGTCCTGAAGCACGCCCCGCACACGGCCGAGGCGGTGACCCAGAACGCCTGGGAGCGGCCCTACAGCCGCACCACCGCGGCCTTCCCCGCCCCTTGGCTGCACGGCCACAAGTTTTGGCCGGCCGTCAGTCGCCTCAACAACGTCCTCGGCGACCGCCAGCTGATGTGCACCTGCCCTCCGATGGAGGACTACGGCGCACCGTCGCAGGGCTAGTTGTTGCGGAAGAGGCGCATCCGCGGGCCGCCGCCAAATTCCAGCATGAAGCCGAACTGGAAGCGGATGGCGTTGTCCTTGTCCACCAGCCCGGGCGGTGGGTTGGGGAAGGGCTGACTCTTCTGGAAGGCGGCGATGGCCGCCTCGTCCAGAAAGTCCACCCCGCTCGACTTCTCCACGTGCACGTCGCGCAGCGAGCCCTGTGCGTCCAGGGTGATGCTGAGCAGCGTGTAGCGGTCGCGCCCGCTGTAGATGTTGCCGGTCGGGTCCCGCTGGCGCAGCGGGGTGTGCGGGTCCCAGTGCGTCCCCACCGCCTGCTTCACCCGGTTGAAGAAGGTGGCGAATTTCCACTCGCGGGTGTTGAGGAAGGTGCCGTCCCCCTCCTCGGCGTCCAGGTGGTCGTTCGGCGCGGCGCCGATAATCTTGTCCAGTGCGGCCGCGCTGGGCATGAGGTTGAGAACGCCCACCTGGCCCTTGCGTCCGTCCGAGGCCTCCTCCCCGCTGCCCCCGCTCGAGCCGGGAGAGATTTTCAGCCGGTTGGAGTTGCCTTGTACTTCGGCACTTTCGGCACGGTTGGCCACCTGGGCGCCGGGGCCCAGCGTCTCCGGCGACTTCAGTGCGATGCGCTCGGCGGCCGTGGTCTTGGGAATCTCCATGGCCCCCTTCTTCTCCGCCTGGAGGCGCGGACGGTCGTCCTGTCCCGCCCCGTTGTTACCCGACAGCTGGGCCTGCAGGGCGGGGTCGTGGCCGAGGTCCGCGCGCTGCGTCTCGGCCGTCTGCCGCGGCATGGCGTTGCGGTAGAAGGGCGTCTGGACGCGGGACTTCGTCTCCTTCTCCACGCGGTTGTTCTTCTCCGCCAGGTACTTGGTGTCCTGCGGCGGCTGCTGCTCGTTGCCCGGGGCCACCGCCACCACCTGGCCGTGCGGCGGCTGTTCCTTCTTTTCCTCCGGCGGCCGCGCGGGCGCCGGGGGCCGGGTCGCGGCGCTTTCCGTCGTGCCGCGGTTTCGGGCCCACTGCTCGCGCGACAGCGGGCGCAACTCCACCTGTTGGGGCGGGGGACGGTTCTCCATCCACGGCAGGTGGACGAGGTCGAGCAGCACCACCAGGCCCACCGCCAAAAGGTGCAGCAACACCGCGGCCGCAAAGGCGACCAGCGTGCGGCGGGGGTCGTCGCGCCTTCGGCGGTTGGGGGTGGGGGCGGACACGCTCTTCACGCTTGAACGGGTAGTTTAACGGTCGAATTCAGCCACAGTGCGGTACCGGCCCGCCCCGTCGAATACCCCCAAGGCTCCTGGGGCGTCCAGCGGGGCCAACAGCCCGCATTCACTCGTAGATTTTAGCGACTTCGGCTCCATTGAAGTAGTAGCGGAGGATGGCCCGGTAGTCCTCCCCGGCATCCGCGCGACCGATGGCGCCGGTTTGACACATTCCGACGCCGTGCCCCCAGCCCCCGCCGTGCAGCACCCATGCGCTGGGGGCGCCCTGGGCATCCCTCTCCGTTGAGACGACAAAGAGCGAACTATTCAACATGCCGAAGGTGCGGCGGATGGTGAGCTCCCCGCGCAGTTCCGTGGCCCCCTTGTCGCCGGAGATGGCCAGTAGAAGCGCCCGGCCGGAGACACCGCGCTCCACCACGCGCAGCGCCTGGATGGCGCCGAGGCCGAGCGGGGCGAGCAGGGCGTCCAGCTCCGAGGCGGAGAAGCGCTTTTCCCAGCGGTAGCGGCCTGCTTGGGCAAAGCGGTTTTTCCGGCAGGCCGCGGGCAGCTCGGCGCGCAGGAAGGCCGCGGTGTCGGTGCGTGCGGGGGGCAGCGCCGGGACCGCCTCGAGGAGGTCCGGCCGTCCGCGCAGGCTGGGGTCCGGCACGCCACCCCACACCGCCTCGTTGTCCTCGGTGTGCCCGCCGCACACCGCGCTGTAGACGCTGTCCACCAGCCGGCCCTCCCGGCTGAAGAGGGCCTGGCCGCGGGTGGCCTCCACCGCGGCGTTGGTGGAGGCGGCCTCGCCGCTTTTTCCGCGGTAGACGGCGCAGTGCTGCTCGGAACAGAGCAGGTAGGGGTCCGCCAGGTGCCGGGTGCCGACCTTGGCCAGCACCTCGCCGCGGGCGGTGACCGCCTGGGCCTTGAGGGCTTCCATGGGCGCGGCGGCAAACGTCTCCGAGGGCACCAGCCCCTTCAGAAGGTCCTCCAGCGCCACCTCGTTCACCACGGCCAGCGTGCCCCGCGCATCCACCGTCAACACCAGAACGCCGCGGTAGTTACGGTTTTCCAGCCCATGGGCGCGGTAGCCCACGTCGTGCTCCACCTGCTGCACCTCGAAGCCACTGCCGTCGCGTGTCTCGGCACGAACGGTGTCCACCGCGCGCCCGAGGAGCGTGCCATTGGCCTGCCGCACCTCGAGGGTGGCGTGCGCCGGGCTGAGGACTTCCTCGGCCAGGGTGGCGTGCACGCCCCATTGACGCAGGACGTCCCCGAGGCGGGTGCGCGCCTCGGCCTCGGGCAATGCCTCCTCCAGCAGCAGCGCGTAGCGCCGGTTGTCGATGACTTTTCCGGCAATGCCGTAGACCTGCCCCAGCGTCTGCACGCGCACCCGGACGCCGCGGCGGGCCCAGGTGTCCAGCTCCGACTGCAGCCCCGTCTTGTCGGCGAAGGCGAGCTCAGAGAGTTCCAGACGAAACACGCGCCTGGCGGGCGTGCCCGTCACCAGCCGGACGTGCAGCAACTGGCCGGCTGGCGCCTCGGCCGTCATCTCGACGGGCCCCGGCAGCAGCAGGCGCACCCGGCCATGCGGGATAAAGTCCACCTCCCGCTGTCCCTCCATCAACCGGACGGGCAAGGTGGGCTCGCCGGCCCGCACGTCGACGCGCTTCCAGGCGCCGGTGGGCGCTTCCAGGCTTGGTGTGGCGGCCGGGCTGGGTGCCGGGGCGGGCTGGGTCTCCGCCGCGGCGGGGGGGGCGCCGGCGTCGGAGGCCGTGGCGCGCGCCGCGCTGAGGAAGCAGGTGGCAAGCACCCACGGCCCGAGCAGGAGCGCGCGTGGAACGGGCCTGGGCAACAGGGGACCTGGCCTCCAGACACCTGGGGGGGACAAACAGAAGAGGCGCCACCCGGATTCGAACCGGGGAATGAGGGTTTTGCAGACCCTTGCCTTACCACTTGGCGATGGCGCCGGACCTACGGAATTACTCAGGAAGCCGCGCGGAATAGGGCAAGTCCATGGCCCGTAGCCATACCAGACTTGCAACCATCAGCTTACTTTGCAACCTCCTCCGGCGGCCAAGACAGCCGCTTGCTCGAAAGCCTTCTCTAGCACGTGGCCGCGCGGTGCGGCGCGCCTCAACCGTGGCAGACGGCGCAGCCCGCACGTGCGCCGTCGTGCGTCGAGCGCGCGCGCCCTCCGCAGCGACACCGGCCTGGCCGCTCGCCCAAGCTGGCCAGCCAACGGCAATAAGTGGCGCCTGTGCATTGACCGCGGGGCCGCTCAATGGCACTCACCCCCTCACATGGCCAAGCTGCGTGCAGTCCTCTTTGGTGCCACCGGGCTCGCCGGGCAGCAATTCGTCTCGGCCCTCAGCGCGCACCCGTGGTTTGAGTTGGCGGCCGTCGTCGCCTCGCCGCGCAACGCCGGGCGTCGCTATGGCGAGGCGCTGGCGGAGGGCGGCTGGCTTCTGACAGACGCCATCCCGGCGGCCGTGGCGTCGCTCGTCCTGGCCGACCCCCTGGCGGTGGATGCCTCGGGCTTCGACCTAGCCTTCTCGGCGGTGGAGGCGGACGTGGCGCGCGAGCTGGAACCCCGCGCGGCGCGGGCCATCCCGGTATTCAGTACCGCCAGCGCCTTTCGTTACGAGAGGGACGTCCCGCTGCTCCTCCCGCCCGTGAATGGCGGGCACCTGGCGCTGGTGCGGGCGCAGAGCGCCCGGGGCTTTCGCGGCTACGTTGCCCCCATCCCCAACTGCACCACCACCGGCCTCGCCGTCAGCCTGGCCCCGCTGGTGGAGCGCTTCGGCGTCCAGGCCGTCCTGCTGACGTCGCTGCAGGCCGTGTCCGGCGCGGGCCGCTCCCCCGGGGTGCCGGCGCTGGACGTTCTGGACAACGTCCTGCCCTTCATCGCCAAGGAGGAGGGCAAGGTGGAGGTGGAGACACGGAAGATTCTTGGCCACTGGGCACCGGGACGGGGCGAGGTGCAGCCACATCCCATGCGCGTGTCGGCCACCTGCACCCGCGTGGCGGTGCTGGAGGGGCACACCGAGTCGGTGTCCGTCTCCCTGGGACGGCCGGCAAGCCTGGACGAAGTGGCGGCCGCCTTCGGGCAGTGGAAAGGGGACGCGACGGCGCGGGACCTGCCGTCGACGCCGCCCCGCTGGATTGAGGTGCTTCACGCCCCCGACCGGCCCCAGCCACGCCTGGACCGGGAGACGCACGGCGGCATGGCCACCAGCGTGGGCCGCCTGCGCGAGGACGCCGTACTGGCCAACGGGGTGAAATACGTCCTCGTCTCGCACAACACCAAGCTCGGCGCGGCCAAGGGCGCGGTGCTGGTGGCCGAGCTGGCCAAAGCGCAGGGGTTGCTCTAGCGAATGGCTTCCATCGCCTGGGCCTTTACTCCCCGGAAGGAAGTTTTCCGCCCCGCCACCCTGAGTGAACTAATGTCCGTGGCCCAGCAGTCTGCTAGCAGTGTGCCCCCCGAGACCGAGGGAGAACGCCCACATGGCCTACTACGTCGCCGAGCCCTGCGTGAAGTGCAAGTACACCGACTGTGTCGAGGTGTGCCCGGTGAACTGCTTCTACGAGGGTGAGAACTTCCTCGTCATCCACCCGGACGAATGCATCGACTGCGGTGCGTGCGAGCCCGTCTGCCCCACCAAGGCCATCTTCCCGGAGGCTGACCTTCCGGAGAAGTGGGCGGAGTACAAGGAAATCAACGAGACGTACTGCAAACAGTGGCCCAACATTTCCGAGAAGCGCGAGCCGCTGCCGGAGGCCGAGGAATTCAAGGACGTCGAGAAGAAGCGCCACCTGCTGGTGCTGTCCCCCGGCAAGGGCAAGGGGTAGGTCGGCCCCCTCCCCGGGGGGGCGCCGCCGCCCCGGCCCTGGCCGCACGGTGCGGGGCCCCAGTCCCACTGTGGGGGACTGGTGCGGAGTGGACCGACTCGCATAGGGTCCGCGCCCGCAATGGTCGAACCGGCGAATTCCATCGTCATCTCACCCGTCAGCAATGAAGCGGAACTGATGCAGGCACTCGCCATCCGCGAGGTGGTCTTCATCGAGGAGCAGAGTGTCCCGGAGGGCATTGAACGGGACGCCGAGGACGCGCGAGCCTTTCACGTGCTTGCCTTCCAGGGTGGGCACGCCATCGGGACCGGCCGCCTGGTGCGGCTGGCAGCTGCGGCGTCCGGAGACGCCGGGACGTGGGCACAGATTGGTCGGATGGCGGTGCTGTCTGCCCACCGCAAGGCACGCGTGGGCAGTCTCCTGCTCGCCGCCCTGGAGGCGGAAGCCCGGCGCCAGGAGTTGACTGGCATTCTCATGCACGCGCAGCTGTACGCCATCGGCTTCTACCGGCACCACGGGTACGAGCCGGTCGGTCCGGTCTTCGAGGAGGCCGGCATCGACCACGTGGAGATGCGCAAGCGCCTCTAGCGGCTCTGGCTGGAGACGGCGCTGGCGGCGCTGCTGCGCAGGGCGGGTTCTCCGCACACCCGGGCCAGAAAGCCGGGCAGCTGCATCGCCCGCTCCACGCTGCGACGTCGAAGCTCGCGGGCGCGGTCCCGGAAGCCGTCGCGCGCCAGCGCAATGCGCGGCGAGATGCGCGCCAGCCCGACGGCTTCCCGAATGACCTGCAGCATGGCCGGCGCGTCAGGCTCATACACGCCGAGGCGGTGCGCCTCGATGTGGCTGACGTGGCTGCGCTCGGCGCCGGGGATGTAGTGGAAGAGCAAGAGCGGCCCGAGCTCCGTCTCCAGAAGCTCCTGGAGCGTGGCCGGCGCGAGGCTGCCGAGCACCGGGATGTCGGCCAGGCCCATCAGTGCCGCCAGGATGGCGGGGGACACGTAACCGAAGACGTGCACCCCGGCGGTGGCCTCCGGAGCGAGTGCCTCCTGGAAGCGTCGGTCCCGGCCACACACCACCACCACGTTCACGCTGGCGCGCAGCGCGCCGTCGGCCAGCACCCGCCGCAGCACGGGCTCGGTTTTCGCCGTCCAGGCCGAGCCGCCGAGAAAGAGGAGGGTGGGCCGGTCCAAGTCCAGCGCGGCAAAGCCCGGCGTCTCCTGGGCCACCTCCGCGCGTAGCGCGATGCGTGCCGCAGCGCGCGGCTCCGTCCGCATGCGGTGCCCGACCCGGGCGAAGGCCTCGCGGGTGAGGAAGCCGGAGAGGTGCAGGCGCTCCTCACTCACGCCCTCGCCCCGGTAGTGGGCGAGCGTGTCCTCGCCCATGACGATGAGGTAGTCCGGCTGCAGGCCCGGGCTGTGGGGGAAGTAGCCCCCGCTCGGAGTCCCGTAGTCCGGCACGGCCCCGACGATGGGCAGGTGGATGCCCAGCTGGGCGCGGGCGCGGGCGAGCATGATGCTGAAGAGCGCGTGGGTGGAGACGATGGCGTCGAAACGCCCCTCCGTCAGCAGCGTCCGGGCCTCGCGCTGAATCAGCGGGGTGAGCCACATGCCGACCTCCATCGCCCACCGCTGGCCGGTGAAGGTGAAAATGGTCCCCTGCAGGCGGGTGAAGTGGTGGACGCAGATGGCGTAGAAGCGCTGCACCGAGCGGTCGGCGCTGGTCCAGATGACCGGCTCGAAGCTGCGGTGTTCCGGGTCGACGCGGCGCATGGCGGCCACCATCGAGTCGCGCAGCATGTTGTGGCCGGCACCGGCTTCGATGGAGCCGAAGAGAATCCGTCGTGTCATGGACCGCGTCGCATGTAACACCGCGACTTCAGAGTGACAACGAAGTATGTCGGCGCGGGCAGCGTCAGTGACGGGTGCCTCTCTGCGGTGGGGCCGCATGGGTCGGGTCTTCCGGCCAGGCGTGGCGCGGGTAGCGCCGGCCGAGCTCTCGCCGGAGCGCCGGGTAGTGACGCTCCCAAAAGCCGGCCAGGTCCGTCGTCACCTGCACCGGCCGCTGGTTGGGTGCCAGAAGGTGCAGAACCAGCGGGACGCGTCCGTCGCAGATGCGTGGTCCGTCCCGCATGCCGAAGAAGTCCTGCAGCCGGGAGGCGACGTAGGGCGGCGCCCCGCGCACGTAGTGGACGCTGAGGCTGCGGCCGCTGGGCAGCGTCACCGACAGCGGCAGGGCACGGCGCAAGAGGGCCCGCGCCGCGGGCGGCAGCACCGCTTCCAGCGCGCTGGCCGCCGCCGCGGCGTCGACGCCGTCCAGGCTGGCGCGTCCCTCCGCCAGCACCTCGGCCAACGCCTGGCGCGGGTCCGGCACCCGCAGGCGGAGGCCCGCCTCCGGGTAGGCCTCGGCCAACAGCGCGACGCGCGCCCCCCAGGCGTCGAGCGCCTCGGCGTCGAGAAGTCCCGACAGCCCGCCGCGTCGCAACTCCTCGGCCAGCAGGCGGGACACCTCTGGCGAGGGCGCGGCCGGCTTCCGGGACTCGTCGAGCACCAGTTCGCCGTAGAGGAGTTGGCTCACCTGTTCCACCCGGGCCTGGGCCGAATTCCATGCCAGGGCCTCGCGGTCGCGCAGGCGTTGGGGGAAGAGGTCCAACAGCCACTCCTCCTGCACCTCGCTGGCGATGCGCACCCGTGTCTCCGGCCCGCGGGGGCCCGTCCGCACCTCGGCGTCCAGTGCCACCAGCAGCTCCGGCTCGCGCACCGCGCTGGCCTCGTCCAGGGTGGCGCTCCCGCCTCCGGACAGAAGCAATTCCGGCGCGTGTGGCCGGCGCCGCCGGGCGACCCGGTCCGGAAAGCCGGCCAGCACCGACAGCAGCAGGGCATCCTCGCGTGCCGTCTCCGTCCGGGGCGCCGGCCCCTGGCTGTCCACCAGCCGCTCCAGCTGTCGGGCGGCGCGCTGGACGGCGGCCAGGGCGGCCGGGTCCAGCCCGCTGTGGGCCCCGGCCCCTTTGGCCTGCACGTCCGCCAGACGTTCCAGCACGTCGGAACGGGCGCTGGTGACGGCGGCGCGGGCGGCTGGCCCGTCCAGGCGCGTGCGGGCCGAGCGGCGCAAGTCCCGCTCGCCGAGGACGGCAGCCGCCAGGGCGGCGGCCCGGCCCACGCCGCGGCGCTCGCCCTCCACCAGCAGCCGGGCCAGCCGGGGGTGCAGCGGGAAGACCAGCATGCGCGTGCCCACCGCCGTCAGTCCTCCGGCCGCGTCCAGGGCGCCCAGGTCCGAGAGCAGCCGTTCCGCGGCGTCCAGCGCCGCCGGCGGCGGCGGCTGGAAGAAGGGGAAGCTGCGCCGGTCCGCCACCCCCGAGGCGGCCAGCGCCAGGACAGTGTCCGAGAGGTCCGAGCGCGCAATCTCCGGTGTCTCGTGGGCGGCCCGCGCTTCGAAGTCACCCTTGCTGTACAGCCGCAGGGCGCGGCCGGCGCGGGTGCGGCCCGCGCGCCCGGCCCGCTGCACGCAGCTGGCCTGGCTGATGCGGACGACCTGGAGGGAGGCCAGGCCTGACCAGGGGGAGTGCACCGGGAGGCGTGCCAGGCCGGAGTCGATGACGGCGCCCACGCCGGGAATGGTGACCGAGCTTTCGGCCACGTTGGTGGAGAGGATGACCTTGCGCCCCGGCCCGGGACGCACGGCGCGGTCCTGTTCGGCCGCCGGGAGGTCTCCATGCAGGGGAAGCAGGCGGAAGCGGTGGCGCTCGGCGAAGTCCGCGCAGGCCGCCTGGGTGCGACGGATTTCGGCCGCCCCCGGTAGGAAGACCAGGACGTCCCCCTCGGGCGCGCTCGGAACGAGGCGCTTCAGCGCGGCCAGCACCTGTGTCTCCAGCGGCCGGGGGTCGGCCGTGGCGAGGTACTCCACCTCCACCGGAAACGTCCGGCCCGCGGAAGACAGGACGGGGCAGCCGCCGAGAAAGGCCTCCAGCGGGCCGGTGTCCAGCGTGGCCGACATCACCACCAGCTTCAGGGGATGGCCGGCCAGCTGCAGCTGACGCAGCAGCGCCAGCGCCAGGTCCCCTGGCAGGTGGCGCTCATGAAACTCATCCAGCACCACGGCCCCGACGCCGGGAAGCCCCGGCTCGGAAAGCAGCCGGCGCCCCAGGACGCCCTCGGTGACGAAGCGCAGCCGGGTGCGCGGGCCGGCGCGCTCCTCGAAGCGAATCTGGTAGCCCACCGTCTCACCGAGTGGTTCCCCGCGCTCCTCGGCCACCCGGGCGGCCGCCAGCCGGGTGGCCAGTCGCCGTGGTTCCAGCACCCAGACGTCGCCGCCGCCGGCCAGCCCGGCATCCAAAAGGGCCGGAGGCACCCGGGTAGTTTTCCCCGCGCCCGGGGCGGCTTGCAGCACCGCGGCCGGCCCGGTGCGCAGCACGTCCACCAGTCGCGGCAGCAGGGTGTCGACGGGCAGCGGGAGCGCTGCCGGGCGACTCAAGGGCCGAGCACCGCCTCCATCGCCCCGGGCGCGGCGAGGGAGGGGAAGGCCCACGTCGCGCCGACGTCCAGCAGCTCGGCCGGCGAGAAGGAGCCAGTGCCCACGCCCACCGACTCGGCGCCGATGCGAAGGGCGGCTGCGACGTCCTTCGGCGTGTCGCCGATGACGACGACGCGCGCCTGCCGCAGGAGCACGCCCAGGGCCGCCGCGCCCCGCTCGGCCCCCAGCCGCAGAAGCGTGGTGCGGTCTTCGTCGTCACAGCCGAAGCCGCCGAAGCCGAAGCGGTGAAAGAGGCCCACGCGTTCGAGCTTGATGCGGGCCCCGGCGCGGATGTTTCCGGTGCCGAGGCCGACGGCGACGTGGGGCCGCCCGGCGGCCGCGTCCAGTGTCTCGCACATGCCGGCGTGCACCCGGTAGCGTTCCGCCGGTGCGGCGGCCACCTCCTCCGCCAGAACTTCCAGGTACCTCTCCAGGACGGCGTCGATGGAGGCGGCGGTGGGGTCCAGGCCCAGGGCCAAGAGCCCTCCCCGGACGATGGCCCGGTCGGTCATCCCGTCGAAGCGAAAGCCGGAGCAGGCGTCCCGCCGGCCATGGGCCCGCTCAAAGGCGAGTTCCAGGGCGCGGCGGCCGACGCCCCCGGTGGTGACGAGCGTCCCGTCGATGTCGAATAGCAGGACCGTGGGTCGCATCGGCAAAGGGGCTTCCTTTAGCCCCGTTTGCCCGGCGCGGCCAAGGGCGCCTCCCCTGGCAGCGTCGGGGGAATGTGGGACACTTGCGTCACTGCCATGGCCGGGCGTGTCCTCTTCTTCCTGCAGCACGGCGGCTACCAGCCAGCCTACCAGGCGGCCTCGATGGGGATTACCGCCGCGGCGCTGGGCGACACCGTCCTCTTCGTCTTCGCCTTTGACAGTCTGCGCCAGCTCGTCCGCGAAGACTTCGGGCGCCCGCAATCGGACCGCGAGGCGGTGGAAAGCGCGAGGGCCGAGGGGCTGGGGCTACCGCCGCCGGTCACCATGTTGGCCGAGGCGCGCGGGCTTGGCGCGCGCTGCATCGCCTGCGACAGCATGCTGCGCATTGTCGGGGTGAGTGCGGAGGAGGCGGCGCAGGTGCTGGACGAGGTGATGGGCCTGCCGGCGCTGTGGCGACTCACCGAAGGGGCCCGCGTGTTGTCCTTCTGACCCCCTCACAAAGGCGCGCCGGGGCGCCAACGGGAGGGGAGGTGGGATAGACGACACCATGGCGAGCGTCAGCGCCCCAAGGGTATGCTGAGACGCTCGTCGCCTATGCCTAATCCCTCGCCGTCGCCTCGCGTCATTCTGCTCGCCCCCCTGGCCGCGGCCGCCGTGTTTCTCGGCTGCCAGGTGTACGACTTCGAGCCGGTGACGCCGCTGTCGCTCGGGCAGACGTCGCAGGTCACCACGCTGACGGTGACTCCCTTCAAGCCCAACCTTTTGCTGCTGGTGGACAAGTCGGGCTCAATGGACCTGCCCGTCGACACGACCAACCTCGCCTGCTTCACCGCTCCGGGAGGCGAGGTGTGCGGGCAGGACAAGGCCTACCCGTGCAACGTCGACGCGGGCGTGTGCCCGACGCGCTGGAGCACGCTGACCAGTACCCTCACGGGGTTCCTGGCGTCCAACTATGCCTCCGCGCGCTACGGGCTCACGTTTTTCCCGCACCCGCAGGACAACAACATCATCCACCAGTGCGAACCGACGACGTCGGTGGTGGCGCCCATTCCCAGTACCCCCGACGATTCGACCGACTTCCAGCAACTGGCGGATGCCGGCATCCAGGCGCTCCTCGCGGTGCAGAGTAGTAACCCCATGGGGCCCACCGGCACCGGCGGCGGGACGCCCACCGGCGACAGCTTCAAGTACTTCAACTCCAACCCCTCGGCGGTGGTGGACCCCGTTCGGGACGCCTACCTCCTGCTGCTCACCGACGGGCTCCCCAACTGCGACACCAATCTCGCCTCGACGGTAGGGACATCGGCCTGCGTCTGCACCCTGTCGTCCGACCAGGACTGCGTCGACGCCCAGCCGCAGGGCATCGGGTCTGGACGATGTGGCCACGGTGAATGTCATCAGCGAGCTCAAGTCGGTGCAACACATCACGACCGTCGTCCTGGGCTTCGGTGCCGACACGGCGGCCCCGGCCGCCCGCGACACGCTCGAGGCGATGGCCGTCGCCGGCGGGTTTGCACCGCGGCTGTGCCCCAACAAGAGCAATACGTAATTGTTTTGTTGTGATTTATTGGTTAAACTGTCGGTCTTGCTCATCGGGCGCCGAGCGGTGAAGCCCGTGGCGGGGCTACGCCGGGCAGAAGAACTGGGCGGCGGAGCAGGCGTCGCACGACTGGATTCTTTCGCTCGACGCGGACGAGTCGTTGAGCGAGGCGCTCGAAGGCGAGATCTGGGCGCTTAAGAAGAACGGGCGCGCCGTACGATGCCTACACGATGCCGCGCCTGGCGCAATACTTGGGCCGATGGATCCGCTATTCGGGCTGGTATCCGGATCGGAAAGTGCGGTTGTACGACCGTCGCAAGGCCAAGTGGATGGGCGATTACGTGCATGAAGCGTGCAGGTGGAAGGGCGGGTCGGGCACCTTGATTCGAATCTGCTGCACTTTACTTGCGATTCGCTTTCCGAACATTTGAAGACCATGGACCGGTATACGACGCGGCAGCGGAGCAATTGGTGTCGCATAAGGCAAAGATCCAGTTGCGGCACATGATTGTGGATCCGGCGTGGACATTCGTGCGGACGTACTTTTTGCAGCGGGGATTTCTGGACGGCCTGGAGGGACTGACGATCGCGTACATGGCGGCGCTGTACACATTTCTTAAATACGCCAAGGCGAGAAACATGAGCTGATGCGCATTCTGCAGATCGACGCAGGGCGCGAGATGCGCGGGGGCCAGTGGCAGGTACTGAGGCTTATGGAAGGCCTGAACTGGCGCTGGGGTGGAAACGTGGCTGGCTGCGCGCGGGGATTCGCGCCTGTTCGCCGAGGCGCGGGAGCGGGGCTGCGGGTAGCGCGGTTGGAGTTGGCGTCGCTGCGCGAAAAAGCAGTTCGGTGCATGCCCACGATGCCCGCTCTCATAGTTTGGCGATAGCACTGGCGCGAGCCCCGGTATTGTGGCCCGGCGGGTGGCGTTTCCTCTGGGGACGGGTCCACTTTCACGATGGAAATACCGGCGGGCGGCACACTTCATTGCCGTGTCCGAATTCGTGCGCGGACAAATGTCCGGTGTGCGGCATACCGGCGGAGAAGGTCTCTGTAGTGTACGACGGGGTGCCGCTGTTGCCCTTAGCGCAGCGGGTCGGCGGCCGGATTTTGGCGCCGGGGCCAACACCGGACAAACCGGCCGAACTCTATCGGCAAACCGGTCTGGATATTTCTTTCGCGAAAAACCTGGAAACCGACCTCGAAACCGCCTCTTATTTCGTCTATATAAGTAACAGCGAAGGCCTCGGCTCGGGAATTCTGATGGCGATGGCCGCAGGGGTGCCGGTAATTGCGAGCAGGACGGGTGGGATTCCGGAAATTATCCACGACGAAGAAAACGGATTGTTGACGGATGCGCGACCCGAGGCGGTGGCCGCGGCAGTCCGGCGGCTACAGGGAGATTCGGCTTTCGCGGAAAGGTTGGCATTAAGGGGCAGGCAGACGGTTACGGAACGCTTCTCCAGGAAATCATGGTCCAAAATACTTTAGCTGTTTATCGCAGGGTGCTGGGATGCTAGAAGCGCTTTTGGCCTTGGTGTTCGGACTGCTGATCGGCAGTTTTCTGAACGTTTGCGTGTACCGATTACCACGGGACCTGTCTGTGGTGCGCCCACGCTCCTATTGCCCCGCCTGCGAGCATCCGATTGCATGGTACGACAACGTGCCGCTGTTGAGTTATGCGTTTCTGCGGGGTGCCTGCCGTCATTGCAAGACGTCGATTCCGACGCGGTATCCGATTGTGGAGGCGATGACCGGCGCGCTGTTCTTTGTGTATGTTCTACGGATGGGCCCGACGCCGGCGGCAGCGAAGTATTGCCTGCTGGGTGCACTGCTGGTGGGCTACATTTTCGGACCTGGAACGCATTCTACCGGACGAATTCACGCTGGGCGGAACGGTGGCGGGCCTGGCATTATCGTTCTTCGTTCCAGTGCAAGACATCACGGCGCACGCAATTTTCTGGCTGCTGAACATCGATGCGCAAGCGCGGGTGCTGTCGTTCGCCGAGTCTCTGTGCGGCGCGGTACTGCCGGCATTCTTTTTGTGGCTGGGCGGGTATGTTTACGAGAAGGTGCGGAAGCGCGAAGGCATGGGATTTGGGGATATCAAGATGATGCTCATGATCGGCGCGTTTCGGGGATGCGCGATGCCCTGCTGACGCTGATCATCGGTTCGGTGGTGGGATCAGTCGTAGGCTATCTGTATATACGGATTACTCATAAGGAAGTGTCGACTTATGAGCTGCCATTCGGAACATTTTTGTCGCTGGGCGCGATTGTGGTGACTTATTAGATCGACGGTGTTCGAATGGTAGTGGGGCAATCGGGCGGTAAGGCGCCAGGGCGGGAAGCCTTTTGCAGGATGGCCGGTAAAACGTTCACACTTGATTAAAAATTCTTTGTTGTCTCTTTTCTGTTAGTTAGCGAACTTACCCGCTTTTGGTCCAGGGGTCAGACGCCATTTGAGATCGGGAATAAGGAACTGCCAAGAGAGGCAGTGAGCAGGGCTTTGAAGGCTCCGCCATATGGCGGGGGCCTTTTTATTTGTGGGGGCATGCAATGAAAAGGGATCGGGCGCGAAAGACGAGTTGCGGAACGCACTACAGTCCGTCGAGAAGGCCCTTGGAACGATCGAGCTCGAAGTTAAATCGGGAAGTTGCACAGACCTCGCGCGTCTGATTCAAATGCGCAAGGAACTGACAGCCGAGTTGGAGAAAGACAGCATAAAGGAGATCAGGGTTACATGGGTCTGAACCGGATCTGGAGTCCGTCACCGAGAGATAGCCTATCATCCCCTGCCGTCGCAGCAGGTATTCCATCGGTCGGACGCCGCATTCAAGGGCTTTTCCGGACCGGTGGGATCCGGGAAGAGCCAGGTGTTGTGCCAGGAAGCGATCCGTCTGGCCTATCTGAATGCAGGGCGCTGGGGACTAATCGGCGCGCCGACATATCCGATGTTGAAGGATGTGACTCAGGCGACGATGTTCGAGATTCTGGATCGGAACTCGACCCCGTAAACGTTCTCAACAAGGGCGACAATCTGTTACGGCTCGAGGATACAGGTTCGAAGATCATGTTTCGCTCGATCGACGAGTACGAGCGACTGAGAGGATCCAACCTGGCCTGGTTTGGAGTGGATGAACTCACCTATGCGCCCGAGGAAGCGTGGCTGAGGCTGGAAGCGCGGTTACGGGATCCCGAGGCTACGCGGAGGTGCGGCTTCGCGGTCTGGACGCCGAGAGGTTTCGACTGGGTCTACAGAAAGTTCATATCGGACCCGGTGAAGGGCTATCATGTCACGCTCGCCCGACCTTACGAGAATCGTTCTTACTGGATAAGGTTCCCGAGTATTACGACCGGCTGCGAAATAGTTATGACGACGCCCTGTTCCAACAGGAGGTGATGGGAGAGTATCTTCACCTGCAGGCGGGGATAGTGTACCGGGCATTCAGCCGGCAGCAGCACGTGACGGACTTGCAGTTAGAGCGCTCCATACCATTGATGTGGTCGCTCGATTTCAACTATAACCCGATGTCTTCGGTGGTGGGGCAGAAGGTGAGGGGAAGGATCCACGTTTTAGATGAAATCGTGATGAAGAACGCCACGACAGAAGAGGTGTGCAAGAGCTTCTGCCAACGCTATCCAAATCCGCGGGCCGGGGTAGTGGTTTACGGCGACTGTTCCGGCTATGCACATCACACCAACGGGCCAACGGACTACGACGTTGTGAGGACAATATTGAGCCAGAACGGGATTCGGGCGGAATACAGATCGGCGGAACACAATCCGCCGGTTCGGGCGCGAGTGAACCTGGTGAATTCAACACTGGTGAATGCAAGCGGAGAGCTGTAGGTCGGGCTGCTCATCGATCCAAAGTGCAACGAGTTGATCAAGGATTTGGAGCAGGTGTCGTACAAGGGAGACACGCTGGAGATCGATAAGGACAAGGACAGGAAGCGCACGCACACGTCCGATGCGCTGGGATACCTGGTGTGGGGGCAATGCAGACCCGTGGGGACATTTGGAGAACAAAGCCGACCTTTGTGGTGAGTAGACAATATGTGGAACATCGATCGAGAGCATCCGGACTACGTCGCTAATAAAGCGATGTGGAGTAATATTGGTATTTGTACGCGGGCGGCGAGCAAATGAGGCGAAACGCGTCAGAGTATCTGGTGCGGCGCAACAAGAGCTGAACGAGGTTTTCGCAGAACGACTCAGCCGGGTGTTCGACCAAGACTATGCCGGGTCGATTATCGACTGGTATGCTGCGACGTTGATGCGCCGGGAACCGGTAATGCTGTTCGAGAGCAACCATGAGGCAGGCAAGGCGTACTTCAATGTGCTGGCTGAGGATTGCGACCTAAAAGGAACGAACCTGTGCGAGTTCTACCGGCAGCAATTCATCCGAGCCCTGGTCTGGGGCAGAAGTTACATAGCGGTGGAGTTTCCGAAGGTGGCCGAAACACCCAAGACACGCGCCGAGGAGGATGCAATCGGCCGGTCGCGAGCGTACCTGGTTGACTACTCTCCGGACGAGATCATCAATTGGAGCCGGGATGGAGAAGGTAACCTGCAGTGGGTGGTCATCCCAGCGGAGAACCTGCGGCAGCAGAAGATCACGGACGATGGGTGGAAGAAAGTCACCCGGTGGCTGTACTACGACCGGCACGACTTCAAGATCTTCGAGCGGCAGACGGAGGGCGGCCCGATTGAGGTGGTGGACGAGGGCAGGCACGGACTGGCCGGCCTGGCGTGGTGCCGCTCTTTACGCTGCAAGTGAGCGAGGGGTTGTGGCTGATGAATAAGGCCGCCCTGTTGCAACTGGAGCACTTCAATAAGTCGAATGCGCTGGCGTGGGCACTGACAATGGGGCTGTTCGCGATGCCGGTAGTGTTTTCGGAGAAGGAGTGGAATCAGGTGGTGGGCGAGTCCTATTATATTCAATTCGGCAAGACGATCGATTCGGTTGGGCGGAGCCGGAAGGGGAAGGTATATCAGATCGCGTCGGACAATCTGGTGAGGCTTAAAGAAGAAATCTATCGGGTGTGTTACTTGATGACGCAGGCCACCGGTACTCGGTTCTCAGTCGGGCCCAGTCGGGGATCAGCAAGCAATGGGACTTTTCGATCACGCAGGAGGTGCTGCGGGCTTACGGGGACGCGGTGAGGAGAGCTGACGCAGGGTCCTGCGACGATCGCGGCGGCGCGGGAGGACGACATGAGATCGAGCGTGACGGGGATGGACGAGTTCGACATTGCGGACTTCGGAAGGAGTTGAGCGATGCGCAAGCCCTTCTGGGGCTGGGCGATCGGTCCCCGACGTTGAAGAAAGAGATGTTCAAGAAGCTGGCGTTGAAGTACTTTCGGACAGCCGGCAGGACGTGAAGGACCGGATTGTCGGGGAGATCGACGGGAATTAGTGGCGGGGCGAAATGGGGACGGCCCGTTCTGTCCGCGCGGCGCCGGCGGGGGCGGTGCTCCTTGAATCGTTTGGCCGCCTTGGGACAGAGCAGGCTGTCCCCATTTCAGACGCAGTGAGGATGAATACGCATGGATGAGACAGAACGTTCAAGTATTGTACGGTCAGATTGTGCAGGAGTTCGGCGACGGCAGGAGTTTCTGGGAGCCGGACAGTCGGAGCTGGCGGAGGAGCGCAAGAGCGCGGGAGCAACTGGAGCGGCGGCTCAACGAACTGGTGGATGGAGAACCAAAGGCGCAGACCGAAGGCGCGCGGAGGCGGAGCGCGGAGCTCGACGATTCGGGCGGAGTTACAGGAGCTGGGAGTGGCGAAGGTCGACTTGGCCTATAAGGCCGTGAAGGACGCGTTGTCCGGGCCGAGGACGGACGGCTGATGGCGCAAGGCGGCTCGGGACATCCGGGAAGGAGTACTCGGGTCAGTTCGTGGTGAGAATCCGGAGTTACTGCCAGCGCGGATCTCGGGGGGCATCGGGGCCACGTGGGTCAAAGAAGCGGCGACCGGGCGGCGGGCGAGCGGGATCGACCTGGACATGATCCGGCCGGGGATGAGCGCGGAAGACGGACAGCGTGAGGCAGGAGATCGCGAGGGTGGCGTCGCAGACGCTGCGCGGATTGTAGCAAGAGGCTTCGGGCCTCGGGCCAGGGCCAGGACGTAAAACAAAGAGGAGAAAAGATGGGAATTATTACTTCAGCCAAATGTAGCGACTGCGATTGTGAAACTGGTGGCGGCGGATGCGTTGCCGGCCTTGATGGGGAACCTTGTCATGGGGAACCTGGTGAATCGCGACTACGAACCGACGCTGGCGCAGGCGGGCGACACGGTGAACGTACCGATTCCTCCGTCGCTGGTGGCGAATAACATCGCCGAGGGCGGCACGGTGGAGACGCAGAATCCGTCGATCGGGAACGCGCAGATCGTGCTGAACACGCACGCGGAAGCGACGTTCCAGATTCCGGATGTGACGAAGATTCTGGCGGTGCCGGACCTGCTGAAGCTCTACATGCAGCCGGCGGTGGTGGCGATCGCGGAGAGCATCGAGAGCGATCTGTTGACTGTATGCGGGCTTCTCGTTGAACTCGGCGGTGGGCACGGGTGGAACGACGATTACGGAAGCGGTGGTGGATTCGGCGGAGACGGCGCTGTTCCAGGGGGAGCGGTCGACGG
>CAVXCY010000020.1:0-180740 GCA_963760425.1 uncultured delta proteobacterium
ACGTCACGTTTGGCGCTGTGAGGGGGCCTCAGGAAGTTATCAACGATCCTCAGTTGCGGGTGAATGAGATTGTCGTTCCGCTCGAAGGTGCCGGCGGCAAGCTGACCTTGACGATCGGCAGTTGATTTAGGTACACGGCGTCACCAAAATAGGTGCGCGGCGCGCTCCGGAACTGGCGAGCACAACGACGAAATTCTCAAAGACCTTGGGTTCGATGCGAAAACAATCGACAGCTTGCGTGTGAGCGGGGCTGTGCCGAAAAC
This sequence comes from uncultured delta proteobacterium, assembly GCA_963760425.1. Classification (GTDB taxonomy): domain Bacteria; phylum Myxococcota; class Myxococcia; order Myxococcales; family Myxococcaceae; genus JADGRA01. The sequence continues at coordinate 264 of CAVXCY010000020.1, forward strand.
AAAGGAACCAGGCGCGGCAGCGCATAAGCCGTCCTGAGCGCGGCGATCGGAGGGTGTCCGCGCGGAGCATCTGCAATAATTCATGCGCATTCTCTGGGCCGGGCCGCGTGGGGTGAGCTTGTCGCTGCTTGCGTCGTGCGGAAGCCGGGTATGCCTTTAAGCGAGAATAAATTGATCGCTTATTGCCGTCGATCTCTCGCCAATTACAAGATTTCCACGCCGCGTCGAACTGTCGGATAACGAGCTTCCGAAGGGCGGTACTGGCAAGATCCTAAGAAAGCTTCTGCGTGAGCGTTTTTGAGTTGGACCAGAAACGCGCCGTGAACTGACGGAATTGACCGCTGGCCAAGCTAGCTCTGAGAGATCACGCGTCGACGGGAAAGAGCAGAAACGTTCTAGGTGCAGCAAGCTTCTGCAAGAAGCCCGACGGACTTTCGTCAGAATAGTGCCGATTGAATATCGACTGGAGCCGAACATGACTTTACTTCAGGCTAACAAAACAGAACCTTCATCCAGCGCCAAGACCGCGGTTGGCCGCCTGTTCGTTCTCGAACTGAACGCCGGCGTCATTCACACGATGAACACCGACGGCTCCGACAAAAAGACTATTGTCACCGATTGCCGCAACTGTGATGGCATCGTCGTCGATGCCGATGCGGGTCACATTTATTGGACCAATATGGGTATTCCCTCCCTGAACGATGGCTCGATCGAGCGCGCCGACGTCGACGGCAGAATTCGAAAGGTAATCGTTCCACAAGGCGGCACTTTTACGCCCAAGCAGATCGTACTCTCGATAAGAATAATGCCAAGCTCTATTGGTGTGACCGCGAGGGCATGCGTGTCATGCGCTCGAATTTGGACGGCTCCAAAATCGAAAACCTGGTGGTAGCGGGTCAGGGTGAGGACGACCGCCGCGACCAGACCAGATGGTGCGTTGGCATAACCGTCGATCCGAAGCGCGAGCAAATTTATTGGACTCGAAAAAGGCCCGAGCAAAGGAAACCGAGGTCGAGTCTTCCGCGCCAATGTTGAAATCCCAAAGGGCAAGAACGCCGCCAATCGTGCCGATATCGAAGTGCTGTTCGAAAGTCTGCCGGAGCCAATCGATCTTGAGCTCGATCTCAAAAATCGCGTTCTTTATTGGAACCGATCGCGGCGATCCTCCTCGCGGGAACACGGTCAACCGCGCGCCGATCGACGAGAAGCCCAAACCTGGCGCAGCGCCAGAGATCCTGCTCACCCACCTGATGGAAGGGATCGGCATCGCTCTGGATGTTCCTGGCAACCGGATGTTCGTGACTGATTTCGCCGGTTCAGTTTATTCCGCCAATCTCGACGGATCACAGGAGCGAAACTTTCTTTACGCCCAGGGCAACCTGACGGGAATCGCCTACGCCGAAATCTGAAATCTCGTCAAAGGAGAACCGACCATGTCGAACAACAAGCCCATTCGCCGCATCGCCATCATCGGCACCGGCGTGATCGGCGCGAGCTGGACCGCATTGTTTCTGGCAAAGGGTTTGGAGGTTGTTGCGACCGATGTCGCACCGAATGCAGAGGCCGCGTTGAGAAGTTTTGTTGAAACAGCTTGGCCGGCACTTAAGAACTGGGCCTCGCGTCCAGCGCGTCCCAAGCAAATTTGAAATTCACACCCTCCCTCACGGAAGCGGTAGCGAGCGCTGATTTGGTCCAGGAAAATGGACCTGAGCGTATCGATTTCAAGAGGAAGCTCTATGGACAGCTCGACGATCTGTTGCCCGCCGATGTGATCATCGCGTCAAGTTCGTCGGGCCTTACTATGAGTGAGATCCAGTCGGGTTGTCCGTCCCACCCCGAGCGCTGCGTCATAGCCCATCCGTTCAATCCGCCGCACTTGATTCCGCTGGTTGAGATCGTCGGCGGGGCAAAGACCTCGGAAGCGACAATCCGGCGCGCAGCCGAATTTTATACGTCGATCGGGCAGCGGACGGTGCGCCTCAACAAGGAAATGCCGGGGCACGTTGCCAACCGCCTGCAGGCCGCGTTGGCGCGCGAGGTTTATTCCCTCGTTGCCGATGGCGTCGTCAGCGCCGCCGACGTCGACACCGCCCTGTGCTGGGGCCCGGGCCTGCGCTGGGGCGTTATGGGAAACATGATGCTCAACCACCTCGGCGGCGGCCCGGGCGGTATCGAGCACTTCTTCCAGCAGTTCACCGGTCCGATGGCGGCTTGGTGGAAGACCCTCGGCTCGCCGGTGCTGACTTCGGAAGTGCAAAAGAAGCTCATCGACAGCGTCCATGCCGAGGTTGGATCACGTTCCATCGACGAATTGGCGGCCGAGCGAGATGAGATTCTGCTGGGGCTCATCGAGCTACGCACGAAGGGTGCGAAGACCCCTGCTGCATCGAAAGCTTCGACTTGCGTCGCCTGAGGCGGCGCAGAGCGAAAGTATCTTCAGACGGAGAACGGAGATGACAGACGTCCTCGTTATCGGCGCCGGACCGGCAGGCGTGCTGGCCGCTCTCCGCGCTGCGGATCTCGGCGCGCAAACCGCGCTGGTGAACGAGCGGCGGCTTCGGCGGCATGGCGGCCAATGATGGGCCGGTACCGGTCCGAACCCTTGCACACGCCGGCCGACTGATGCGCGAAGCACGTCGAGTTGGGACAATACGGTGTCGAAGTAAGCGAGCCTGTCTTGGACTATACCCGATTGCTAGCGCGTGTTCGCGAAGTCGTAAACGAAGTGTGCACGCATTCTTCGCTGCGTCAGCAGATCGATGCCTATGGGGTAACCGTCCATGAGCAGGCCGGGGCCGCCCGCTTTGTCGACTCCCACACGATAGAAACCAAAGGCGGACTGCGACTTGACGCAGACAAAATCATTATTTGCACGGGCGGTGAATCGTCGATTGCCAATCGCCGGCTTCGAACTGACGAGCACGCCCAGCGATGCGTGGAGGTTGACGTCTGTTCCAGCGTCAATACTGGTTATCGGTGCTGGCGCTACCGGAGTGCAGGTTGCCTCGATCTTCAACGCGCTTGGGTCGCGTGTTCAGCTTTTCGAGGCAGGCCCCCGCATACTGGCAACTGAGGATGAGTTGGTATCTGCCGAGGCGGCGGCGGTGTTCCGCGAGTTGGGCATGGTGGTGCGAGAGAATTTCGGCACCATCAATTCCTTTGAGAAAACAGAGACCGGCGTGCGGACGAACTTTTCCAAGGATGGTCCGCAATTCAGCACCGAGGCGGCGCTTGTCGTCGTGGCAATTGGCTGGATGGCCGATACTACCGGGCTCAACCTCACCGCGGCTGGTGTTGAGCTTAATCAGCGCAAGTTCGTGAAAGTCGACGACGACTTGCGAACCTCGGCACACCATATTTTCGCGGCCGGCGACGGTGGCCAGCGTGAAGAATGAAGCGTGCGCCGAGTCCGCGCCAGTCAGAAGGCCAGCCATTAGGGCATCCGTCTGGACGTATGACTCTTTCCGACGGCCCTCAGGCCTCGGACGGGCGGGCGCCGCGCGGGGCATTGGGGTGCTGCAGAAGCATCGCCCGCACCTGGGGCTGGTGCTTCACCACCGCCTGCTTGAGGAGGTGGGCCAGTACGGAAGGCGGGGTGGCGCCCCAGCGCGCCAGGTTCTGCACCAACAGCAGCGAGGTGACGGTGCGCCCGCACAGCAGCGCGGCCGTCTTCTGGTCCAGCGGAAGCCCGGCCAGTTGGGCGAGCACCCGGCCCTCGGATAGGAAGAGCAGCTCCACCTTCTCCTCGGCCGGCGCGGTGTTGGAGAAGCGCTGCCGCAGCACCTCGCGCGTCGCCCGCTGGTTCTTCTCCGGCAGCTCCCGGCTAACGCTGAGCCGGAACAGTTCCAGTAGCCGCCGCGGTCCCAGCAGGCGCTGCAGAAGCCCCGGCGGCAGCTGCACGTTGCGCAGGAGCAGCCTCTGCACCTCGGCGTCCCGGAGAAAGGCCTCCCGGGCCCCCAGCGCCTGCAGGGCCGAGGGGTGCGGGTGGTGGGCGGCCAACAGCCGTGCCTGCTGCAGGCCGAAGCGTGGGTTGCTCAACAGCTGCGCGGCCACCGCCGGCAGCGGGTCAAAGCACAGCGCGGACAGCACCGGCTCCTCGGCGGTGAGGGCAAACGCCGTGCGACTCTCGGCCGCCAGCCCATGCAGCTTGCGTTCGAATAGCTGACGCAGGCGCAGGACCTCGACATCGGGTCGACCCTCTTCGTCCATGGCTCCCAAGACAGCACCCCATGCTAGCCGTCCCCTCTCTGCACCTCGTTAACGCGTTGCGGCAAAGACCGGTGACAATTCGTTTCCACGCGCGGTGCCCTTTGAATGCCCCGCAACCGACGGCGTCGTTTGCGTGTTGCAAGGCAGCACCCCAGGGCGGTTTGTCCCAGCCGCCCCCGTGGAGGACCTCGCACCCATGATGACTTGGCTTGCTTCCACCCCGGCGCGGGTCCGGCTCCACCCGGCAGCCTTCCTCGGCGCGCTCCTGGTGCTGGCCGTGGGCTGCAGCAGCTCCACCCCGGGCACGCCGTCGCCGGACGGTGGGCTGGCCCTGGATGCGGACACCGTCCGCTTCCTCGAGCAGAGCACCTTCGGACCGACCGAGGCCCTGGTGGCCTCGGTGCAGGACGCAGGCTTCTCGTCCTTCCTGGACGCGCAGTTCGCCTCCCCGGCCAGCAGCCTTGGCACCTACCCCGTCGTGCTGCAGGCGCCGGCGGTGAAATGCCCGACCGGCTCCGCTCCCAACTGCTACCGCGACAGCTACACCTCCTTCCTGCCGGCAGTGCAGTTCTTCCAAAACGCGCTCTTGGGCAACGACCAGCTCCGCCAGCGGGTGGCCTTCGCGCTGAGTCAGATTCTGGTGGTGAGCGACGGGGAGGTGAACAGCACCTACGGGATGGCGGACTACGAGCAGCTGCTGGTGAACGACGCCTTCGCCAACTACCGGCAGATTCTCCAGGACGTGACGCTGAGCCCCGCCATGGGCCGCTACCTCAACATGGTGAACAACGACAAGGCCAACCCGGCCAAGGGCACCCACCCCAACGAGAACTACGCCCGGGAGCTGTTGCAGCTGTTCTCCATCGGCCTGGTGAAGCTGAACCCGGACGGCAGCGTGGTGATGGACAGCAACAACCAGCCCGTCGCCACCTACGACCAGAGCGTCGTCGACGGCTACGCCGCCGTCTTCACCGGCTGGACGTACCCCACCATGCCGGGTGCCGCCCAGAAGCCGCACAACCCCACCTACTACCGGGGCGTGATGGAGGCCGTGGAGGCCAACCACGACACCACGGCCAAGACGCTTTTGGACGGCGCCACGCTCCCTGCCGGGCAGACCGCCGCTCAGGACATGCAGGGGGCGCTCGACGTCCTCTTCCAGCACCCCAACCTGGGCCCCTTCATCGGCAAGCAGCTGATTCAATTCCTCGTCACCAGCAACCCCAGCCCGGCCTATGTGGCGCGCGTCAGCGCCGCCTTCGCCAACAACGGCTCGGGCGTGCGCGGCGACATGCAGTCGGTGGTCCGGGCCATCCTCCTCGACCCGGAAGCGCGCGGTGCGGTGCAGGCGGCCCCCGGCTACGGGAAGCTGCGGGAGCCTGCCCTGCTCGCCGCCAACCTCGCCCGGGCGCTGGGCGTGCAGAGCGACGGCGTCTATTTGCGCAACGCCAGCGCGGCCATGGAACAGCCGGTGTACCAAGCGGGGAGCGTCTTCAACTTCTATCCCCCCAACTACCCGCTGGCCGGAACCACGCTGGTGAGCCCGCCCTCGACGCTGCTCGACAGTACCAGCGTGCTGACCAGGTCGAACTTCGTCTACGCGCTGCTCTTCGCCACCATCCCCCCCGACCCCACCATCCCCGGGGCGACCGGCACCTCCGCCTCGCTGACGGCGCTCGGCACCACCGCCGGGGATGCCGGTGCGCTGGCCGACCGCCTCAATGCCCTGCTCATGCACGGGACCATGTCAGCGCCCATGCGGCAGTCGGCGGTGAATGCGGTGAATGCCCTTCCGACCACGGACAGCGTCGACCGGGTGCGGGCAGCGGCGTACGTGGTCGGGACCTCGGCGCAATACCAGGTGGAGCAGTGAACATGCGCATCTCACGAAGAAGCTTCCTGGAGGCCCTCGGGGCTGTCGGCATCGCGGCCTCCTTCTCGCGTCTGGGCGAGGGGCGCGCGTTTGCGCAGACCGCCGCCGACTACAAGGCGCTGGTGTGCGTCTTCCTGTTCGGCGGCAACGACGGCAACAACACGGTGGTACCGCTCGACAGCGCGGGCTACGCCGCCTACGCCACGGCCCGCGGCGCCATCGGCGCGGGCGGGCTTGCCTTGCCCCAGGCCCAGCTGCTCCCGCTCGCCCCGGCGTCGGGGACGGCCGCCTACGGCCTTCACCCCAACCTGCCGGAGCTGCAGACACTCTGGAACGACGGGGTGCTGGGAGTGGTCTTCAACGTCGGCACGCTACTGGCCCCCACCACCAAGCAGCAGTTTCTCCAGAGTTCCGTCCCTGTCCCCATCAGCCTGCTGTCGCACCAGGACCAGCAGCACCAGTGGCAGACGTCCCTCTCGGACCAGTACTCCCGCACCGGCTGGGGCGGGCGCATCGCCGATGGCCTGGGCGCAGGTCCACTTCCGGCCGTCATCTCCATCAGCGGGAACCAGCTCTTCACGGTGGGGGCCAGCACCAGCCCGCTGTCGCTGCCCGCGGCCGGCGGCGGCTTCGGGCTGGCCGGCTTCGACGGCTCACCCGCCTCCAACGCCCGGCTGCAGGCGATGACCGACGTGCGCATGCTGCAGGAGCAAAACCTCATCGTCCAGGCGACGCAGGCCGAGGCCACCGCAGCCCTGTCGGCGAGCAAACTGGTGGCCCCGGTGCTGGCCGGCACGGGCTCCACCGTGGACAGCCTCTTCGCCGGACTCACCTCCAGCATCGCCCTTCAGCTGAAGCAGGTGGCAAGGATGATTGCGGCACGCCAGACGCTGGGGGTGGGCCGTCAAATCTTCTTCGTCAGCCAGAGCAGCTACGACACGCACAACGACCAGCTCAACCGCCAGGGCACACTCTTCGGCGACCTGTCCCCGGCGCTGAAGGCCTTCTACCAGGCCACCGTCCAGCTGGGGGTCTCCCAGCAAGTCACCAGTTTCACCCTGTCCGACTTCGGCCGGACGCTTCAGCCCGCCTCCGGCGACGGCTCGGACCATGCCTGGGGAAGCCACCACCTCGTCCTCGGTGGCGCGGTGAAGGGCCAACAGACGTACGGCACCTTCCCCACGCTGCAGCTGGGCGGGCCAGACGACTTCACCAGCCAGGGCCGCTGGGTGCCCACCCTTGCCGTGGATCAGTACGCCGCGACGCTGGCCACCTGGTTCGGGGTCAGCGCCGCCGACTTGCCGACGGTGCTTCCCTACCTCGGCCGCTACGCCACGGCCAACCTGGGCTTCCTCGGCTAAGGCATCAGGCCCGACGCACCTGCACCGGGACGCCGCTGAAGGCGGCGCCTCCGGTGAGGGCGTCGACTGCCAATTCATCGGTGACGTCGTTGATGCTGGCGCCGGGGTGGGCAGTGGCCACTTGCGCGACCACGCCGGGGCGTGCGTGCCCCCAGCCGTGCGGGATGCTGACCGTGCCCACCATCATCTCCTCGCTGACCTCGAGCGGCAGGGGGATGGCCCCCACCCGCGACTCCACCACCACCGCCTCCCCGGGGGAGAGGCCGCGCGCGGCCGCATCCGCCGGGTTCATCAGCAGCGTGCACCGGGCCGGGCCCTTCACCAGACGGAGGGAATTGTGCATCCAGGAGTTGTTGCTTCGCAGCTGGCGCCGTCCCACCAACCGGAGCGCCCCGTTGGCGGCCACTGGCGGGTGCAAAAGCCGCTGGCGCAGGCGGTCCACGTCCGCCAGCAGCAGCTCCGGTGCAAGGTGGATGCGCTTTTCAGCAGTGCCGAGTCGGCCGGGCAAGCACGGCTGGAGCGGCCCCAAGTCGACGCCGTGCGGGGCCGCTTCCAGGGCGCGCAGCGACAGCCGGTGCCGGGACCGCCAGCCATGGGGCCCGGTGCGCAGCCCGAAGTCGAGCAGCCGCCGGGGCGGCGCCAGGCGAAAGGCCAGCGCCTGAGCACGGGAGCGCAGCCAGCCCAGCCTCCCGCGTCGCGCCAGCCGGGTGGTCAGGCCATTGAAAATCTCCCAGTCCTGGAGCGCACCCGGGGGCGGCGGAAACAGCGCGGGTGAGTACTTGGCTGTGTTGCGGACCGCCAGCAGGTGGAAGACGACGTCGTAGTGGTCGTGCTCCAGCGGTGAGGTGGGGGGAAGGATGAGGTGCGCATGGCGCGTCGTCTCGTTGACGTAGAAGTCGACCGACACCAGGAAGTCGAGCGACGCCAGCGCCCGGTCAAGCTGTGCGCCGTTGGGCGTGGATAGCACGGGGTTCCCCGCCACCGTCACCAACCCGCGGACGCGGCCCGGCCCCGGCGTGAGGATTTCCTCGGCCATGGCGGACGCGGGGAACTCTCCAGCGAACTCCGGCAGCTGCCGCACCCGCGAGCGCCGACGCTGAAAGTGCCCCCGGCTCGCACCCGAGGCGATGACGTCCAGGGCCGGCCGGGTGAAGAGGGCCCCCCCCGCCCGGTCTAGGTTCCCGGTCACGATGTTGAGGACGTTGAGGAGCCACTGACAGAGGCCACCGAATTCCTGGGTCGACAGCCCGACCCGCCCGTAGGCCACGGCCGAGGGCGCGGCCGCGAAGTCCCGAGCCAGCGTGCGGATGCGTTCCGCCTCCACTCCCGTGGGCCCGGCGGCCACCTCCGGCGGGAAGGCCCGCACCAGATGCTCCACCGCGTCGAACCCATCGATGAAGTCGGCCAGCCGCCCGGGCTGAACGCGCTTCTCGGCGAAGAGGGTGTGCAGCAGGGCCAACAGCAGCAGCGCATCCGTGCCCGGGTGGATGAAGAGATGGGTGTCCGCGACTTCGGCCGTTTCCGTCCGCCGGGGGTCCACCACCACCAGCCGACCTCCCCGAGCCTTGAGAGCCTTGAGGCGCAGGGGCATGCCCGGGGCACTCATCATGCTGCCGTTGGAGACGGCCGGGTTGGCGCCCAGGATGAAGAGGAAGGCCGTCCTGTCCACGTCGGGGATGGGCAGCAGCAACTGGTGGCCGAACATGAGGAGTGCAGCCAGGTGGTGCGGCAGTTGGTCCACGCTGGTGGCCGAGAAGCGATTGTGCGTCCCGAGGGCCTTCAAGAAGGGCACGCCGAGCAGCAGAGTCCCCAGGTTATGGACAGTGGGGTTGCCCACGTACACGCCCACCGCGTCCCGGCCGTGGTCCGCCTGAAGGCGTACCAGCCGCTCCGCCGTTTCGTCCAGCGCCTGGTCCCAGGAGAGGCGCTGCCAGCCGGTGGGGGTGCGGCGCACGGGGAAGCGCAGGCGGTCCAGGTCCTCGTGGACGTCCTGAAGCGCCGTCGCCTTGGGGCAGAGGAACCCCCGGCTCAGCGGGTCGTCCTTGTCCCCGCGCAGGGAGAGGATACGGCCCCCGTCCACCTCCAGCGCCAGCCCGCACATGGCTTCGCAGAGCGAACAGGTGCGGTGGTGGAGGGCCATGGGGCTGACGAAGGTTACTTCGCCGGCACGTACTGGGCGATGCCGTTTCCGAACGACCAGTCTTCGCGTCCCACCTCGACCAGGCTCACCACCAACTCATTCGGAGGAACTCCAGCCTGCTGCACCAATTCGGCCATGCGGCGGTACAGCGCCTGCTTCTGCTCCGTCGTGCGGCCCCGACTCAACGTCACCTGCACCAGCACCGGGTCCTGGTGGGGGATGCCGAGGTAGCTGGGGGCGAAGGACCACGTACCGGGCGGGTGGGCGGTGAGGACCTGGAAGCGGTCATCCGTGGGGACGGCAATGGTTTCCACCAGGGCGCGGTGGATGGCGTCGGCGATGCGGAGGCGAAGCTCAGCCGAACGGGCGGTGGAAACCTCGATGCGCTGGAAGGGCATGGAAAGGGGTAATGCCGGCCTGCTGCCGACGCAGCCTGCGGTGGGTGCCTGCTTCCCAAACTGTGCTGGCCGCGCGGGGACGCTGGGGAAGCGCCAGTCGGAGGCCATGCCGCACAGCGGCATGGCCTCCTGAAGGGAGGCCCGGCGTCCCTCCCGGGGAGGCAGCCGGGCGAGGGGCATGAACTCGCGCGTGGTGAAGCCGTGCCGGCCAGCGCCCTTCCACAGTGGACTCGTCCGCCTTGTGTTCAAAAGTACGACCCTCGTATGGTGGGAGGCGTCCAACAGCCATGGGAGCAGGGTGAAGTGATGTCATTCGGAAGGGTTGGCTGGACACCCAGGCTTGCCGCCTTGCTTCTGCTTGGAGCGGCGCCCCCCGAGCCGGTGTCCCATTGGCGCGTCACGCGGGTCACCGAGGGGGGCACCGTCAAGTGCCGCGTGGAGTCCGACAAGGCTCCCGTCAACGATGGCTACCAGAACGTGACGGCCCAGCTCGTCGTGACAGGCGACAACGTCGTGCAAATCGTCAGCCTCTCCACATTCGACTTCGGCTCCGCCGACATCGGCGTGCAGGTCGACAAGAACGCTTTCGTCAAGGCCGACAAACTGGCGGGCGATAAAATCGTTGTGTTCGAGGCTTCTGCGGCGACACTCATCCCCCAATTCAAGGCCGGGCTTAGCGCCCGCGCGCAGCTCCGTTTCTGGCCCACCTGGCCGGTGACGGGAACCCACGATGCCGAGTTCAGCCTCATTGGCTTCACCAAGGCGTACGAAGAGATGGTCGGGAACTGCAAGTAGAGGGAGGCGACATGGGGCTTCGACTCAAATTCAATCTGGTGCTCATTGCCGTGTTCGCCATCGGCATCGCGAGTTCGGCATACATCTCCCGCCGAATTTTGCAGGAGAATGCCCAGGACGAGGTGGAGCGAAACGCCAGTCTGATGATGGAAACGGCCAAGGCCGTGCGCGACTACACGGTTTCACAGGTGAAGCCCAACCTGGAGCTGCAACTGATGCGGGTCTTTCTCCCACAGTCGGTGCCGGCGTATGCCGCCACTGAGGTGTTCAACAATTTGCGCAAGACGTACCCCGAGTACACTTACAAAGAGGCGACCCTCAACCCGACCAATCCCCGGGACAAGACGCTGGAGTGGGAAGCAGACGTGGTGAACCAATTCCGCAACAACCCAGACGGGCCGAAGGAGGTAAGCGGGGTGCGTGACACGCCCAGCGGACCCGTGCTGTTCCGCGCGCGGCCGATGAAGGTGAGCAGCGACAAGTGCCTTCCGTGCCACGACACCGTCGCCCGAGCACCCCCTTCGATGATTCAGATGTACGGGCCCGCCAATGGGTTTGGCTGGAAGCTCAACGAAATCGTCGCCGCGCAGATTATCTCGGTGCCGATGGCGGTCCCTTTGGCCAAGGCCGATGCTGCCTTTCGCACCTTCATGACCTCGCTGCTGGCGGTGTTCGTCCTTGCCTTCGTCGTTCTCAACATCACCCTGTCGGTGATGGTGATTCGCCCCATCGTCCGCATGTCCCGAGCGGCCGACGAGGTGAGCACCGGCAACCTGCAGATTCCCGAGTTTGCCGTCACCAGCAAGGACGAGATTGGCGTGCTCGCCATGTCGTTCAATCGCCTCCGCCGCAGCTTGGAAAAGGCGATGAAGCTGCTCGAATGACATCCTCGGGAGGCGACGCGAGAGCGGCTGGATGAAGACGCAAGGGAACAGGACCTTTGTGGGCACGGTCGTGTTCCTGGACCTGGGGGAGGCCGCCAGCGCCTCCCCCGCCCCGGAGCTGCACCAACGCGTGCGCGACGTGGTGTCCCGCACCGTCGGCCACTTGGCGGACACCGAACGTCTCCTCTTGGACACCGGGCAAGGGGCGGTCCTGTGCTTTCCGGGCGACCCGGAGGACGCCGTCTTCGTCGCCATCGGCATCCGGGACAGCCTCCAGCAGGAGGTCGCCAACTTCCCTGACCTCAAGGTGCGCCTGGGCGTCAACCTCGGTCCGGTCAAGGTAGTCGAGGAAAGCCCCGGCCATACCCAGCTGCTGGGGGAGGGGCTACACGGGGCAGAAGCCCTGCTTGGCTTCGCCAGCCCGTCGCAAATCCTCGCCTCGCGGTCCTTCTTTGAACTGGTCTCCAGCCTCTCCGACGAGTACCGGGAGCTGTTTCACCACCGGGGCGGCCGCCGCCCGGGCGCCCGAGAGCTGGACTTCTTCGAACTTGCGCCCGTGGCCGGAGCCCAGGCCACGGCCGACATGACCTGGCCGGCTGGCGCGACGCCTCCCCCAGCGGACGCCGTGCCAGCACCGGCCGTGCCCGCCGCCGAGCCCGTCCCGGCAGCACCCGTGGCAGCTGCCCCGCCCACGCCCAGCGGCTGGCGGACGGAGGCGCTCACGGAGCTGTCGGGCGCCCTGGCCAAGGCCATGGGGCCCTTGGCGCCGGTGCTGGTCAAGCGTTCCGCGCAGAAGACACAGGACCCGCGGGCCCTGTGTGACCTGCTCGCCGATGCCATCACGGACGACGCGGACCGCGCCGCCTTTCTCGCGTTCGCGCGCCGCTGGGTGGCCTCGTCCCGCAGGAGCGCGCCGCCCGCACCTGCCGCCGCGCCAGCCGCCGCGCCTGGCCGCCTCAACCCCGAGGAACGGGCCCGCCTGGAGGCGGCGCTCGCGCCCCACGTCGGTCCCATCGCCAAGGTCCTGGTGGAGCGGGTGGCGCACGAGGCACCGGACCTCGCCGCCGCTTCGAAGAAGCTGGCCAACTCCATTGCTGATGGCGAGTCGCGAAAGACGTTCCTTCGCACGCTCACCATGGTGCCGAAGGGTCCAGCGGTGCGCGCCGGTGGGGCCGCGGCCTCCGCTCCGGCCACGGCCTCCAAGTCCGCCGTGAAGCGCGCACCGACCCAGGCCGTGGGCGGCACCCAGCCGCTCGTGGCGACCGCCTTCCTCGAGGAGGACGTCCTGCAGCAGGCCGAGCAGAGCCTAGTGCGGGCGGTGGGACCGATGGCCCGCGCCCTGGTGCGCAGGGCGGCCAAGAGCGCCCGCAGTGCGGACGAGTTGTACGCCACGCTGGCCGAGGAGCTCCCCGAGGGGCCCGAGCGCGAACGTTTTCTCGCCTCGCACGCCCAGCGCTAAGGCTGGCGGGGCGCGGCGGGCGAGCTGGTGAGGCTCGAGCGGAGCTCCCGTCCTGCCCGAGACACCATCTCCTGAAGGTCGCCGACCGTTCCCTTTTCCGCCCACACCGCGACGACGTCCCCGGAGGAGGTGTCCTGGACCCGGAAGGCCATGCGCAGCGAACTCGAGGCGGCGTTGCCCAGGCACAGGTAGGAACCGAGAACGGCCAGCTGGGCCCCGGTGAGGTCCCGGACATGCTCCAGCGTCTCGCGCGGCAGCGTGTCCTGGGCGCCGAGGGACAGGGCGCGCTGCGCGCGCGCCACCTCCTCGGCTGGCAGGGTGCGAAGCGTCTGGCTGGCTTCCTGAAGCTCCCGCGTCATCATCTCCACCAGCGCCGTGGACAGCCACCCGCTGTCCGCGCGTCCGGCCAGGTTTCTGAACCCCAGCACGGCCACCGCCTGGCGCGGGTCGAGTGTCTGCTGGCCAACGGCGCGGACGACGTCGAGCACCGACCGGAAGCGCTTCTTGGGTTCCCGCTCCAGGCACCGCAGGATGGTGGTGTCCCAGCGTGGGTCGAGGTTCTTCACCAGCGCCGACGGGACCGGCGGCGCCTGGTGCAGCCGTTTCATCGCCGCCTCCAGCGCCGTCTCGCCGGAGAAGGGGACGGTGCCGGTGAGCGCCTCGTAGAGGAGCACGCCGAGCGCGTAGATGTCCGTCGCCGGCGACAGGGCCCCGCCAGTCAACTGCTCGGGGGCCATGTACGCCGGCGTCCCGATGAAGCCCACGCGGCTGGTGACGGAGGCGTCCTGCTCGCGCCCACCGTGGTGCAGCGCCCGGGCAATACCGAAGTCCGTGATGACGGCGCGCATCGCCGCATTCCCCTGGTGGCCCGGGGTGTCCGGAGCGCGCTGCATGAGAAAGACGTTGGCCGGCTTGAAGTCGCGGTGGATGACGTCCTGGACGTGCATCGCCTCGAGGCCTTCGGCCATCTGCCGGAGCAGGACGCCTAACTCATAGCTGGCCATCGGCCCCGTCCGGGTGAGCCGCTGCGCCAGCGTCTCCCCCAGAAGCAGCTCCATGCTGAGGAAGTTGAGGCGCTCGCCCCGGGCATCCACGGCCTCGTACAGCTCGAACATCCGGCAGATGTTGTAGTGCGTGACGCGCCGCGCCAACAGGACCTCGCGGCGGAAGCGCTCCATCGCGGTCGGGTCCGCGGCAAATTCCGGGAGGATGGTCTTCACCGCCACCCGGGTGCGCAGCACCGTGTCTTCCGCCTCGTACACCGCCCCCATGCCACCCCGGGCGATGAAGCGGAGGATGGTGAAGCGGTTGGCCAGCCGCTCCCCGATTTCCAGGGTGGCGCCGCCGGGCAAGGGGGGCTGGGTGGTGGCGCTATTCAACGGAATAGGTGCGGTGGAGGCGGAAATCGAAGCGGGCGTCCTGCCTCCCTGGCCTGGGCCGGGCCTGCTCCCCCCGCTGGGCCTCCCCGCCTGCTTGTCCCAGTCCGCGGCCATGTGAGGAACTGCTCCCTAACCTTTCAGGCGACGCCCGCGCTGTAGTTCAACCGGGAAACTGGGCAGCCTCGGGAAGCTTACAGGCAACCGCAGCTTGGGCGTAACCTCCCCGGCACCCGCCCCCCACCCTACCCCCTGGGTCATGAACTGCTCTCATCTCAAAGACATCCAGCCCGTCCGCCCTAGCACGAAAGGGTGCGAGGAATGCCTCCGCATGGGGGACAGCTGGGTCCACCTGCGCCTATGCCTGTCCTGTGGCCAGGTCGGCTGCTGCGACTCTTCGAAGAACAAGCACGCCACCAAGCATTTCCGTGCCACCCACCACCCGGTGATGCGCTCCCTGGAGCCCGGAGAGACGTGGGGCTGGTGCTACGTGGATGAATTGATGTTCGACCCGATGCCGGCACCGGCGCGCTGAGGGCTCCCGCTTCGGGCCAGGCACCCGGGCCCTTCTGAGGACGGCGGCGGCGCCGCGAGCTCACGGCTTCTCGGACTCCAGCTGCTGCTTGGCGCCTGACGGTCGCGCTCCTGCTCCGCCACCAGCTGGTAGGCAATGTAATACTTGTAGATGTTGGAGACATAGCTGACGGTCTCCTGGCCGACCTTCTCCGCCACGACGAATTCCACGCTCCGGAACCAGCGGTTGGGGTCGAGGTGTCGCCGTGCGGCCTCCCTTCGCAGTTCCTGGATGCGGTTGGGCCCGGCGTTGTAGGAGGCAAACGCAAACAGCGACCGCACGACCGGGTCGATGCCGCTCGTCGCGCGACACTGGCACGAAGACGACGTTGAACTTGAGCGCGTGCGAGCCGAGCTTCTTGTTGAGGTCGTCCTCGAACGCCTTGAACAGTTCATAGGTAAGCCCGTGCTGGTTCCTCCGGTCCAGGAAGTAGAAGGTCCGGCTGTACACGACCAGCGCGCGCAGCATCCCGCGCTGCTTCATGCCGTCCCAGTCGCCGGTGAAGGGCTGCAGCACCGCTGCGAAGTCGTGCTCGGTGCCAGCGTCGGCAGCGGCATCGGGCGGCGCCGGCTATGCGCGAGCGTGTGACGCGACGATGAGGGTCACGACGAGGACGGCGCCGGCGACTCGCATCATCTGTTGGAAAACCTACCACAGCGCAGACTTCACACAGCGTCCAGTTGACCGGGCGGCAGGGCAGCATGAGGCTTCGGCCCCATTTCCGACGGAGGTTCCCATGGCGAAGGTCAGTCCAATTCCAGAGGGCATGCACTCGCTCACCCCTGCGCTCATTCTCGACGGCGCGGCGGAAGCCATCGACTTCTTCCGCCGGGCCTTCGGCGCCGAGGAAATGACCCGCGCTCCGGACCCGAGCGGGAAGAAGGTGTGGCACGCCGCGCTCCGCATTGGCGACTCCGTCCTCTTCCTCAGCGACACCTCCCCGGACATGGCGCCCAAGCCGGTCACCGCCAGGCTGTGGGTGTACGCGGACGGGGTGGACGCCGCCTTCAAGCGCGCGACCGCGGCGGGCGCCCAGGTGAAGATGCCTCCGGCCGACATGTTCTGGGGGGACCGGATGGCGGAGGTGACCGACCGCTGGGGCAACTCCTGGATACTCGCCCAGCACATGCGCGACATGACCCAAGACGAGATGAAGAAGGCCCAGGACGCCTTCGTCGCCAGCATGAAGAAGAAGTAATTCCGGGGCGGCTGGCCCCCGCGAGTCGGGGGTGCGACCTGCGACCACCCGCGCAGAGAGAAATTCTGCGCGAGGAAAAGTCCCATCCGGCACCCAGGCACCGGACAATAGGGGTTGTGCAGCTCGCTCCACGTCGTCTTCCGGCGAAAAGAATCGACGTTCTCGCGCGGTCCGCACTGCTGTCGGTGCTCGTTGCGTCGACGGCCGGGGCCACGACGTACTCGGTGGGCCTCGGGCGAACTTACGGCTCGCCGTGCGCCCTGGCGGCAGCCGTGGCGCTCGGCCCGGGGGACATCATCGAGGTCGACCCGGGCACCTACTCCGACTACTGCCAGTTGACCGCCTCCGGGACGGCCTCAGCACCCATCACCCTGCGCGGGCTTCCTGGCCAGATGCCGGTCTTCGCCCCGCCGGCGGGGACGGACCTCTCGGGCGCCGGCTCCGTCCCCCGGGCCATTTTTCAATTCACTGGCGGCAGCTACTGGGTCGTGCAGCATTTGGAATTGAAGAACGCGTGGAACAGCTCGGCGAATGGTGCCGCCTTTCGACTGACTGCGGGAGCCCATGACATCCTCATCGAGGATGTCTCCGTTCACGACTGCCAGGACGGGATGATGTCTGACGGACCGGCCACCCTCACCGTGCAGAACAGTGACGTTTTCCACAACGGCGCCGGCGACGGCTACTCGCACAACTTCTACCTGCAAGGCGACAGCGCAACCCTCATTGGAAACCACATTCACGACTCCAATGGCGGCCAGAACGTGAAGCTGCGCAGCCGGTATGCGGCGCTTTTCTATAATTTGATTGAGAACGCTGGGCAGTACGAGATGGACTTCATCCAGGGGCCCTACAGCAGTAGCGCCAACGCGAACGCCGTGCTGGTGGGCAACGTCATCGCCAGGCCGACCGCGTCAGGGAACGACAGCCAGGTCATCCTCTTTGGTACGGACGACACGGCGCAGGCAGCCCGCAACGGCAGTCTGTACGCCGTCAACAACACATTCGTCCTGAAGAATCCGGTGAACCACCTGTTTCACGCCATCCAGCCTGTGGTGGGCAGCCAAATCCTCTTCGAGAACAACATTGTTTTCGCGACGGTGGCTGGGACGGCGCTCGCGGCGGATGCGACCACGGCGGGCATTCTGTCCGGCAGTCACAACTGGGTAGGTTCCAACGTCGCGCTCGCCGGGACGCTGACTCAGACGCTGACCGGGACAGACCCCGGCTTCGTCGGTGCAATCGACTACCACCTGCAAGCCACTGCCCCCGTCATAGACCAAGGCCTCGCCAACCCGACCTACGTGGACGGCTCCGGCATCACCCAGAGCGCCGTCCCCAGCGAGGAGTTCTCGGCACCGCAGGGCACCGTCGTCCGCCCGCCCCAGGCAAACCCCGACCTCGGCGCGTTCGAGTCGGTGAGCTCGGACGGGGGCCCCCCGGGAAGTTCCGATGGTGGGGGCCTCGACGCCGGGGGCGGGCCGGACGCGGGACACACGCCCGATGGCGGCCCTGGCCCCGGCGTCGGCAGCAGCTGCGGCTGCAGCGAAGGCTCCGGCCTGTCGATGGTCAGCCTGCTGCTCTTCGCATGCGCGGTGCTCCGCCGCCGTCCCGCACCGCAAGCTGGATGAAGTTCACCATTCCGACGCCGCGCCCCCGAGCGCTATGCTCGTCGCGGCTTGGCACTTCCTATGCCTCAGCATCCATTTCACCACGCGTTCGCGGTCAAGGACCTGGCCTCCACGCGCTCCTTCTACGGAGAACTGCTGGGGTGTCCTGAGGGACGCTCCAGCGAGACGTGGGTGGACTTCGACTTCTACGGGAACCAAATCACCGCCCACCTGGGGGCCGTTGCGCCGCCCGGCGCCGAGGGACGGGTGGAGGGCGTCGCCGTTCCCATTCCTCATTTCGGCGCCTTGCTCGGCTGGGAGGAGTTCAACGCCCTCGCCACGCGCCTGGAACGCGCTGGAATCGCGTTTGTCCTCAAACCCTTCATTCGCTACGCCGGACAGCCGGCTGAGCAGGCCACCATGTTCTTCCTCGACCCGAGCGGGAACGCCCTTGAGCTGAAAGCGCTCCGGAACCCCGCCGAAACCTTCGCCCGATGAGAGCGGACGTCGTTGTCGTTGGCGGGGGCGTGGTGGGCTGCAGCGTGGCCTACCACCTGGCGAAAGCGGGCGGCGTTCGGGTGAGTGTGGTCGACCGCGGCGGGGAAGCACGGAGCGCGCCACCGGCGGGTTTCGCGCGCAGTTCGCCACCCCGGTCAACGTTCGACTGTCTCTCCTCTCCTTGCAGAAGCTACTCCGCTTTGCCGAGGAGACAGGCGTCGAGTCTGGCTACCGCCCTTGTGGCTACCTCTTCGTCGCCTCGACATCGTCACAGCTGCAGCGGATGCGAGAGGCTCTCGCCATCCAGTGGGCCGCTGGAAGCGAGGCGGCCCACGAGCTCTCCCGGGCGGAAGTCCTGGCGTGCAACCCGTTTGTTTCCCCCGAGGACATCGCCGGCGGCACCTTCTCTCCTGTCGACGGGTTCCTCCGCCCGAGTGAGATTCAGCGGGGGTACCGGGAGGCGGCCATCCGCCTCGGCGTCCGCTTTCTGCAGGCGACAGTGCTCGGAATGAAGCGCCTTGGGGACCGCATCATCGAGGTCGCTACGGACGCTGAACCATTGCCCTGTAGCACCGTGGTCAACGCCGCCGGGCCGTGGGCTGCGCCGGTGGCGCGGCTGGCCGCGGTGGACGTCCCCGTCACCCCGCTGAGGCGGCAGGTGGCGGTGACGGCCCCCACCGACGTGCTGCCCGAGTCGATGCCGATGACGGTGTTCGCCGATGGGTTCCATTTCCGAGTCCGGGACGGCCGCGCTCTACTGCTTCGGCCGAGCCCTCCGGCGCTGGAGCCTTTCGACGTCTCCGTCGACCCACACTGGGTCGACGCGGTCCTCGGCGTCGCCCGCGCCCGCGTTCCAGCGCTGCGGGAGGTGCCCGTCGCCTCGAGCTACGCGGGTCTTTATGAGATGTCACCGGACGAGCATGCCCTGCTCGGATTTGCCGAGGGTGCGGAGAATCTCCTGTTGGTCAACGGCTCGTCCGGTCACGGCGTGATGCATGCTCCCGCCCTTGGCCAGCTGGCAGCCGAGGTGTTGACGCTGGGCCAGGCCCGCGCGCTCGACATCTCCGCCCTCCGCCCGAGCCGTTTCGGGGAAGGAGCGCCTAACCCGGTGCGGTCGTTGCTGTAACGACACACCGGAACACCGGCTGCCGGAGCGCGTCGCACGCCGGCGTACGGCCGACAGGTCAGGCCTGCTTGAGCGCCGCGAGCACCTTGTCGGGAGTGAAAGGCACCGAACGCATGCGGACCCCGACGGCGTCGTTGATGGCATTGGCAATCGCCGCTGGCACCACGGCCGCAGTCGGCTCCCCAGCGCCCCAGGGCTTCTCTTTGGGTCGGTCGATGAGGTCCATCACCACCTCCGGCACATCGGGGAAACGCAGGATGGGGTAGCTCCTCCAGTCGAGGCTGGTCACGTGCGAACGGTCGAAGGTCACTTGTTCGATGAGGGTGCGACTGACGGTCTGGACCACGTTGCCTTCAATCTGATTGCGGAGCCCGTCGGGATTGATGATTTGGCCGCAGTCGTGCGCCACAAAGAAACGCTGGACCCGCACGGCCCCGGTCTTGGTGTTCACCTCGACGTCGGCCACGGCGCCGACGTAGGTGCGGACCAGCTCATACTTGACGTAGGCCACTCCGCGCCCGTGGGCCACCTCGCCCGGGGTCTTCACTGCTCCTGCCGCGCGCGGCGTCCACGACGCCAGCTTCACCAGCCGTTCGAGCAGTTCCAGGCCCCGCGCGTCCTTGAGAAGACGACGGCGGTACTCGACCGGGTCCACGTGGGCCGTCCCGGCACACTCGTCGAGGAAGGATTCGTTTGCAAAGGTGTTCTGCATGCGACCTGGCGTGCGAATCCACGACGGGCGCAGCGGCGTTCCGGCCAGCCAGTGCGCGGTTGCCTTAATGTTCGGAATCCCATACGGAATCGCGAGCGCCTGCTGGATGTTGCCCGGGAATGCCGGGTCCGTCGGTAGCGCAGCGAGCTCTGCCGCAATCAGGGGGACCGTGAACTTCGCGGGCTTGTACGGGATGAAGACCTCCGACTCCCAAGCCGCCGGAGTGCCACCCTCTCCAAGTGCGGCGCGGTAGTCGAATAGCGTGGGAGGCCCTTTAGGGTCCCAGCCGTGCTCGTCGGCGCGCATCCACTGCACCCGGACCGGCTTGTCGAGCTCCTTGGCGATGAGCACTGCGTCTGCCGCGGCGTCCTCGTGGCCGTTGCGGCCGTAACAGCCCGAGCCGTCAATGTAGATGCAGCGAATGTCCGCCGCCTTCATCGCCAGCATCTGCGCGAGCTGCTGGCGAAGGAGGTGCGTTGCTTGGGAGGCGCTCCAGCAAGTGAGTCTCCCGTCCTTGAATTCGGCAATCGCGCAGGAGGGGCCAATCGAGCCGTGGGTGTGGATGGCGAAGTCGTAGGTGGCGCTCAGCTTCTTGGTGGCGCCCTTGAGCGCCTCGGCCGAGTTCCCCACCGTCTGGACGACCTCGTCCTTCGCCACCTTGCTGGTGCGGACGAACTCCCAGAGTTTCGCCTCATCCGGGAGTCCCTTCCACTCGGACCAGGTAGCCTTGATCGCCGCAGCCGCCTGGATGGCGCCCCACTCCGTTTTCGCCGCCACTGCAAGGAAATTGCCCTTGCGGACTGTCGCGACGTAGCCAGGAACCTGCTTTGCCGCGGCATCATCGACCGAGAGCAGGTCGGCTTTGATGGCTGAGGGGCGGACCACGCGCGCGTGGAGCATCCCGGGCCTCTTGAAATCCTGCATGTACGTGAAGCGCCCCGTGACCTTGCCTGGAATGTCAAGGCGGGGAACCGGGGTACCGACGATGGTGTAGGTGGACGGGTCCTTGAGCGGAGCCTTTGAATCAACCTTCAGCGACAGCGTCTTGCCACCAATGAGCGCGCCGTAGGCAACGCTCTTCCCGGTGCTCTTGGCCACCACCCGGCCAGCCCGGACCTCGACGTCGTCGCGCTTCACTCCAAGACGCTGGGCGCCTTGGGTCAACAGAGCCTCACGTGCCGTCGCCGCCGCCTGCCGAATCTGCATGCCGCCATTTTGAATCGAGAGGCTGCCCCAGGTGGTGCCCTGGTCCGGCGTCAACAGCGTGTCGCCCTGGATGACGTCGACGCTGCCCAAGGGGACCGTCAACTCCTCGGCGGCGATTTGCGTCATCGCCGTGCGGACCCCGGTGCCGAGGTCGACCTTTCCAGAGAAGATCGTGACCTTACCGTTTGCGTCGATTGCCACGAAGCCATCCACTTCATCCAGCGCGACAGTCTTAAAGGGCCAGACGTCGGGCGCGGCGGGGGCCCCGGCAGCAGTGGTCGCACGCGGCACCAAGCTGCCGAGTGAGAAGGTAATGACCAGCGAGCCAGACGTCTTCAGAAATCCGCGGCGCGTCAGGATTGCAGCAGCCATTGGCATCTCCCTTCTACTTCGCCGAGGCAGAGGCGCGCTGAATTGCGCGAACGATGCGTACGTGGGTTCCGCACCGGCAGAGGTTGTTGGCGAGCTCGGTGCGAATCTCCTCCTCGGTGGGTTTCTTGTTAGAATCCAGCAACGCCTTGGCCTGCATAATCATCCCGTTGATGCAATAGCCGCACTGGACCGCCTGCTCCTCGATGAAAGCTTTCTGAAGCGGGTGCAGTTTCTCAGGACTCCCGAGTCCCTCCAGGGTCAGCACGCGCTTCCCTGCGACACTCGCAATGGGTGTGATGCAGGAGCGGACGGCAGCGCCGTCGACGTGGACCGTGCAGGCGCCGCATTGACCCAGGCCGCATCCGAAGCGCGGGCCATGCAGGTCGAGGTCGTTCCGAAGCGCGTACAGGAGGGGCATCTGTGGATCGTCCACATGAATTCGCGCAGTCTTCCCGTTGACAGTCAGCGTGACCGTGGTGGCCATGGCGGAGGTCCTCGTTGGATTGACTACGGAAGGACCCTAGGCAGGGCGCGCCGGTGATTTCAATCGAGCCATACGTCATTCCAGACAACGCGATGCGTCCATCCGGCGAGATGCAGTGCTGCGACTTTTCTGCCCAGGACGCCTCGCCCGTCTCGAGGCGACTTCAGAGTCGCCGACTACTTGCAGAGGAGGGACTTCCGCCCGGTGTGCGTCTCGTGCGAACCAGACCCAAGCCCTTCGCTCCCAGGCTGCGCCCCCAACATCGCGTGTAGACAGTCGCGAGCGAGCCAGAGTGCTTCTAAGAAAATCCGGGGAATGTGGCTTAATGTCGTTGTGCCGCTGGCCGGCGGCGCAAGGCGAGAGGTGCTTTCAATTTCTCGCATTCCTTGGGTCCAACCTGCTATAGGCCTTCGGACCTCGAAGGAGAACCATGACAGTTCTTGAACTATTGAAGGACTTGCTCCACCAGATGGAAGCGCTGGTCGAGAGCAACATCAAGCTGGAGCGCCGACTGGCAGGCACCGCCGGCGCTGCTTCCTACAAGCCGAAGCGCGGCCCCGGTCGCCCCCGTGGGTCAGGAAAGAAAGTCACGAGTTCCACCGGGAAGAAGCGAGGCCGCAAGAGCCGCTTCACTGCCGAAATGATTGCTGACATTAAGAAGGCACGGGCCAGCGGAACCACCGTTGCCGAACTGGCGAAGATGAATAAGGCGAGTGGGCCGACGATTTACGCCTTACTCCGGAAGTAATTGTCTTGTCCCGGGAGTTTGCTGCCTGAGCTTTCCACTCCTTGGCAGTGAACTCCCGGCGCGAAGTCCTCGCAATACTCGAATTAACTCGGCTGCTCTGCGGGAGCTCTCGAGCACTTATTACCAAGTCTCGCTCTTCCGGGCTTTGGAATGACGCCGACCACCGGGGCGCGCGCTCAGCCGCGAAGCAGACTTCGGACTTCCGGAGTAGTGAGAAGAACCACTTCGGCGCCCGCGCGCTGGGCCCGGGGACCATCTTGGAGCTACGAGCGCGCCCGGAGGGAATCGAACCCCCGACCTTCGGATTCGAAGTCCGACGCTCTATCCGATTGAGCTACGGGCGCTGAAGCGCAACAACGCGAACAAGGTCAAGACATCAGTCTCCTCGGAAGCCCCTTGCCCTGCAAGAGCGCCGCCCGAGAGGTTGACGAAGCCTCCTGTGCGCCACAGAAGAAAGGGTCGCCTAGTCAGCTGGGCTCGGAAGACCCTCCGGAAGCGGGATGAAGTCCGTTTCACCGGGCACCGTCGGGAATCGTCCATGCTTCCAGTCCTCTTTGGCTTGTGCGACGCGGCGTGCGGAACTCGAAACGAAATTCCAAACCACATGGCGGGGGCCATCCAGTGGCTCCCCACCAAGAACCAGCAGGCGGCTCGATGCCCGGGCAGTCATCACGATGTCCCCGCCGGGACGGAAGACCGGCATCCCGCCAGGACCGAAGCTGCTCGAGCCAATCTCGATTCGACCTTCGACCACATATGCGGCGCGTTGAACGTGTTCTTCTGACAGACGCAAGGGCGTTCCCGCGGAGAGAGTAACGTCTGCGTAAAAAAGCTTAGAAAGCGTAGGAACCGGGGACCTCAGGCCAAAGAGCGTCCCGGCAATCAGCCGGATGGTCAGCCCGGCGGTTTCGGTTGTCGGGAGTACCTTCGCGGGAAAGTGTGCAAAGGACGGGTCGATCTCCTCGTGCGCCTTCGGCAGCGCCACCCAAATTTGGATTCCCGAAAGTCTGTGCCCCTGACTTCGCTCCGGGTCCGGAGAACGTTCCGAATGCACAATCCCTCGGCCCGCCGTCATCCAATTGACGGCCCCGGGCTCAATGCGCTGCACAGAGCCCAAGCTATCCCGATGCAGAAGGGCGCCTTGAAAGAGGTAGGTCACCGTCGCGAGTCCGATGTGTGGATGGGGACGCACGTCGAGTCCGTTCCCGGGGCCGAGCTCAACCGGACCCATCTGATCGAAGAAGACGAATGGACCGACCATCCGCCTGCCTGCGGCGGGAAGCGCACGACGCACGACGAAGCCGTCCCCGAGATCTCTCTCCCGAGGGACGATGACCGTTTCGATGACTTGGGAGACTTTCTCTTGCTGGGAACTCATAGGGGGCTGGCGCCGGTGGGTCTCTCGCCAACGATTCAATACCCCGGATCGAAAGGGACTGCGACCAACGCCTATTGGTCACGATTTCTGTGCAATCGTGGCGCCTTTGCAGCCTTGTGCGCTCCGCCATTCTGCGCTCAGACGCCACGGGCAACCGGGTCGCTTTCAACCGCGCCGTTGGTTCTGTCCCGCGTCACGCTGCCCTTGACCAGCATCTTCGGGTCGGGCCTACTCACGTGCGAGCGCGGCGTCGTCAGACCAGCCGAAATCCCCTTGGGGAGACCCTGTCGCTGACTGCCCGGATGCGAACGCCATACCGTCGGACCGTCCTAACCGTTCTCGTTATCTGTCTGGGAGGTCACCCAGCTGCTGCCGAGGAGCAAACCTGCAGGGTCGCTTCTCCCCTCCCCTGGCAGGACCCAGCACCCCCGGACCGGCTGTTTCTGCAGCAGCCGTTTGAGGCTCCAGAAGTCATCGGGCCGAACGTTGTCGAACTCAGCGCTCGCCTGCTGTACGCAAACATCATTCTGGTCGGAAACGTCCCCGGACAGGTGAGCTACACGTTCGACGAGGAGACCGGAACCCTGCTGCTCGGAGTTCGCCAAGGCCTCGGCGAGCGTCTCGAGTTTGGTCTGACTTTGCCGGTCGTCCTCCAGTACGGTGGAGTTCTCGATTCTGCGATTGAGTTAGTCGAACAGGTGCTTGGCCAAGAGAACCCGACGCGGTTCCAGCGTCCGAAGAACCTGACGGTTTTCCAAATCACCCTACCCGACGGCCGGACGGTCGGGCGCACGGCTCCAGGGACCGGACTCGGCGACACAACGCTGTCGCTGAAAGGCCAGCTCCTGGTCCAACACGGTCCTTGGCCTGCGGTGGCGCTGAGCCTGGCCCTGAAGCTGCCAACCGGCGGTCCAACCTATGGCGATGGCGAGACGGAGTTCGGAGGCGCACTCCTCGTCGGCTGGACCTTCGGTCGGGTGGCGCTGCGCTTGGCACTCGACGTCGCAGTCCCGACGGAGTCCACGGCGTTGGTCGGGATTCCGACGAGAGTCTACGGCGCAATCCAGGCCGGTGTTGCGGTCGAATTGGGTGCAGGCATCGCCCTGCAGTTCCAAACCGCCATTCACCGGGCGCCCCTCGACCTACCGAAGCTCGGGCAGGACAGCTACTACCTGCTCCTCGGCCTCACGGCTCAACTATCTCGCGGTCTGCGGCTCGAGGCGGGAGCGGCCGAGAACATCTTCAGCCCTGGCCGGGGCTCCGACGTTACGCTCCTCTTGGGTGTCCGGGGTGAACTCTGGCCTCCGTAGGACCGACCCCGTCCGCGAGCGACTGTCCGGGGGTTCGCGTCTGACGACGGAACAGTTGCTGAACCAAGTCTGGGCTTCCGCTCCACGCGACTGCGCCTTAGCGTCTCAGCGCACCACCAGCCCATGCGCCACTGCGGGTGACTCAGCCTCTGGCTGGGGAAAGCGACACGAGGAGCACGACACAATGGTCAGCCGGATATGGCACGGGTGGACGACGCCCCAAAATGCGACTTCCTATGAAGAGCTTCTTCGCTCGGAGATTTTTGAGGGCATCCGGGCTCGCAGGATTGCTGGCTTCCAGGGAATTGACCTGCTCCGCCGGGAGAGCGGGAGCGAGGTCGAATTCGTGACCATCATGTGGTTCGACTCGCTTGACGCCGTACGCACATTCGCGGGCCCGGATTACGAAGTCGCAGTCGTCCCTCCTGCTGCGAGAGCACTCCTCGCGCGATTCGACGCCCGTTCGGCGCACTACACCGTCCGGGACGGACGATGGGCGGAGCCCGCCAAAACGGGCTGAGCCAAATCTCTCATGCGCATTCTGCCGCTGAGTGATTCTTTCTGGCGGTTGAGCTCCTGAACGGCACGTCCTCGCGAAGACGGCATCTCTCAAAGTTCGTGCGCACACGCCGCGTCAGCGACGGTCTCAATCGCGATCGCGGTCAGGGCCGCGCAATAGTCGAGATTGATGTTCTCCATCGTGTCATGGGTGTCGTGATAACCCTTGCGGCTGATGTCGTAGTTCTCCATGAAGAGGACGACGGGGATTCCCAGGTCCGAGAAGATTTGACCGTCCGTGTTGAAAAGCGCCGAGCGCGGTTCCCATTCGACGCGTACCTCGCCGTGTAGCGCCAGGTGTGCGAACGGCGGGGGGGGCGGGTACGGAGGCACGTCCTTCACGCGACGTGCGCGACCGGCATGGGCGCGATCAGGATCTCGGTTCGCCGCCTTGGCAAACCGATTCCAGCGCAAGTTGGCGCGATGGGCCCGAAGCGCAAGTCGTGCCGAACTGGCGCCCTCCCCGGGGGCAATCTGAAACACATCCCGGTCGCGGTCGGCGTTGTGGCCAATCATGTCCAACACGAAGACGCCGACGACGCGAACCGAAGAGACGTCGCGGGCGCTCCCGTCCTCGGCGGTGAAGGTGAGCTGCCTCTGGACCAGAGCCTGCCCGAGGGCGCGCGCACCCAGGCAGTCCGTAGGAAACTCCTCGCCAGTCAAATGGATGAGCCACACGTCGCGCGCGAGCTTGCCAGCGCGCGACAGCCGAAGCAGTTGGTCAGCGGCAAACAAAAGCGCCGTCGTCGCCGAGTGATTGTCGTCGGCTCCACAGGCGGGCGCGCGAAGGGAGTCGCCACCGCTTTCGGCGTAGTAGACGTCTTCCATGTAGGCCGTGTCGTAGTGGTCTCCCATTACCACCGCCTCGGAGCGGTTGGCGCCCGGAATCATGACCACAATGTTGCGCTCGCTCGGCTCCTTCTGGTTCTTGGCCCAGCCGTCCATCCAGGGGAACGCGAAATCGGTTTCCCAGCGGAAGACATGGTCAACGACTTCGGCGCGCCCGGCCATCTCGTGCTTCACGATGAGTTCTCGGTAGCGCCCATGAAGGTAGTCGCCCAGCGCCTCGAGATCGCGCCGCTCGTGCCAGTGCAGACCCGCGCGTTCTGCCGCAGCCCCGCCGGTCTTCCCTTGATTGACGGGAATCCCATCCGCTCCATTCTTCTGGCGAAACTCACCGTGCGCGAGCTGAGCAATGGTTTCCCAGACCTCTTCCTCGAACGCACGCGTGGCGAGGCCCTCGAGGACAAGCGCCGGACCGGGCTCGACGTCTGGGGCGAGGCCAGACCGCAGCGTCGCTTGGAGTTGGGTCGCTGCTTCGCGATCCGCGGCCTCCGCGGCGAGACGCCCAATCCATTCGTCGACCGACAGGTCTTTGGCGACATGAACCAGGGCGCGCGCCAGGGAGCGCGGCACTGGCTCGCGCAACAACTCGCGCGCCTCGACTAGCTTGCGCACGTTGTGACTGGTGGTATGCCGCACGCGGTCCGAATCACGCTCGAAGAGCCGTGCCGCTGCAAGGTGGGCCGGGCGAGCGAGCAGACGAGGCGTCAGCCGCAGAGCCGGCGCACCCTGCGCTTCAGCGCTCACATAGCCGAGTGGCCCACCGGCAAAACGTCCGGCGCCGGCGCGTGCAACGACGGGGATGTGCCAGAAGAGCTCGCGCATGCCCGCGCGCATTGGCGGATAGTACAGCCGGTAGCCGAAGCGGCCGCCGGCGTCCACCACACCCGCCGCCCGCTTTATTACTTCGCCATCCGCGCGGGGCCCATCGAGAAGGAGCTCGTAGTCTTCGGTCCAGATTTGCGCGTTTCGGGCAATTGGCTTGTCGTAGAGGCCGACTGCATCGGGGTCCGTCGAGAAGAGGGCGGCTGATACCTTGTCGGTGTACATGCCATCGCCATGGATGCCGGCATCGCGCGCGACACGTTGCCAGCGATGCGTCCGGGTAACGTGTGACACGACCCGATGCCGGTGCGGGGTCCTGCCCGTCACCGGGTCAGATTCGTCGAGCCAGCCCGACTGTGGGATGCGAATTGCGCAGCTCGCCTCAACACGTGGGAACAAGTGTAGAAGCGGAATCTGCATGGCGCGAGGCAGCTCTCTCGCTAGCTCTCGGTAGCGCGGGTGCTCGGAGAACACGAGTGTGGCCGGCGACGGCACCAGCGTTAGCTGACCGGTCAGGTACGCGGCGCGCACGTTGGCAGGCAGTCGGGAGAAAGGCTCGAAGGTCACAAGCGTCCGCACCCCGGCGAGCGACGCGTCTCGGAGGAGGCGCGTGTGGAGCGCCGCGGGCACCTCGCCGGGGTCAGCCAGGATTCGCCAGGCTTCGTCCAACTTCGCCCAGCTCAGCAGGCTGCTGATGCGCGCCTCGTCGATGCCGTGCCAAAAAGGTGCCGCGGGCGCGTCGTGACTCCCGCCGAAGAGAGTCCACCTGTCGTTTCCCTTGTCGTCCTGGGTCCGCGACAGCGCGAGGGGGCAGATGATGACCAGTGGGTCGTGCGCCAGTCTGCCCGCCTGCGAAGCTTCGGCAAGCTCTGCGGGCCAGGCTGGGTTACCCTCGAGCAGGGTATGCGAGAGTGCTTGCGGCTGGCCGCCGAGGAGCCTGCCAAGCTTCGAGAGCACATGCTCGGCGATGCGGTCGAGCCCTGGCTCGAGGTCGTGTGCCTGCTCGTACTCATCGACGTCCAGGCCATCACCGTCGCCAACCGAGAATGTCGTCGGCGCCGACGTACGGCTCGGCGCATAGGGTTTGATGCCGACGTACGGCGGGGGCATGAACTCCGAATATGCGCGCACCGGGAAGCGCCCAACCCCGTGAAAGGCAGCTCGCGCTTCGGCTTCGATCTGCCCCCAAGCGTCGCCCATGACCAAAGTCTACGCTAGGCTAGGTCCGCGTGGCGGTCACTCCCGGGTTCCGCATCAGGTGGACAACCAGCGTGGGCGAGCTCGTAGCAATGGAGCCAGAGCTCGCCGACGTTGCTGCGCACGCCGGTGAGCTGGCGGCCGGGTACAACGACTCTGAGAACGCCCGACACATGGGCCACGTCCAGCCCTTCACCGAGACCGACGTCGTCGAGCACTACGCGGCGATGCGCGCCGAGGGGGCACGGACCTTTCTGCTCTACCTTCAGGACAGGTTAGTCGGGGATGCGGACCTGCGCGGCATGCGCGAGGGTGCCGGCGAGTTTGCATTCATGATTGCGGCGCGCGACCAGCAGGGGAAGGGCCTCGGGACAAGATTTGCGCTCATGGTCCACGCCTGCGCCTTCGCGGCGCTCGCGCTCGATCGCGTGTACGCGTCCATCGCTCCCACGAACCATGCCTCGCGACGCGTCTTCGAAAAGCTCGGCTATACACAGGACGGCAGCACCGAGGCGCAAGGGTTCGCGGACGAACCTGGAGACGTCACGATGGTCATCCGACGTACGACATTCGAGCATATGCACGCCGCCGCTCTCGGTCAGCTCCGCATGGACGTCGTTGGCCAGCAGGCAGGGTCGAAGGCCTAGCGACAGATGCCAGCCGGGCGAACCGGTTGGCCACGGGAGGAGGCAGGGCAGGCGCACTGGGACTACGAATCGGAAGGTCCAGGCCGAGCCCGCCAGACCATGAAATGAAACCCCAAGATGAGGTGAGAGCATGGAGCGCTTTCGGAAAGCTGTCGAAGCAAAGGACGTGGGAGCCATGGTTGGCTGCTTGGCCGATGGCGTCGTGTTTCAAAGTCCGCTCGTCTTCCGTCCGTATGTGGGGCGCGAAGCGGTGGGCAGGCTGCTTCGTGCCGCGGCGTCCGTATTCGAGGACTTCCGCTACGTGGCCGAGCTCACCGGAAGTGGACACACCGCGCTGGTCTTTCAGGCTCGCATCGGAACCAGAGAGGTACAGGGCATCGACCTTGGCCAGGTCGATGCCAGTGGATTGCTCACCCACCTGACCGTCTTTGTTCGTCCCCTGAGCGCGGCGCTGGCGCTCGGAGAGGCAATGCGCGAGCGACTCGAAGGCGCGAAGGGCTGAAGGCCTATTCGGTCACCCAGGTGACATCGCTCGGGCGGGATGTGAAATCCTCCCCGATGCGGAATTGACGCCGCCTAGCAGAAGCCGCGTTCGAACCCAGGCGACTCCACAATCAGGGAATCCTGCCCCCCGGCACAGTTCCGCGTCGGGCATCGGCGTGGACCCGCCGTCCATCATCGGTCCGGGTCCGAGTGCGGCGACCTGGGACGCGGTCATGCTTGCTCGCCTGGTCGCCACCCTGAGCAACGGATGGAGCGGGGGGTGTCCTTTAGGGCAAGGGTTGAGGAGGCGAAGCGTGAATCTACCGAAGCTGTTTAAGGTGCTAGTGCTGGGAGGCAGTGCGTTGAGTCTGGCCCATTGTGGTGGAAGCATGGAGCCATCGTCCGGAGCGACCCAGCAGCTGCCCGACGGCGGGATCGTGTCTTCCGGTGCCCCGCCTGGGCTGGGTGGCAGCGGGGGGGGAGGCAGTGGCGGCGGCGGCGGGAGTGGCGGGGGCGGTGGCGGGCCAATGGGGTGGTGAAGTGGGTCGCGGTCGTCAGAGTGTAAGGTAGCCGGTCAGGAGGCCGCTCTGTTGCGCCAATTGGTCCGTCTGCATGTTCCGCAATGGCCGCCGGTCCCATGGTCCGCAGCTGCCCCTCTGAAAACCAGGCCACTACAGCCAGCCTCTGCGGCTGTAGAGGCGGCGGGGGTGCGGAAACGCGGGGGTGCTGGAGCGCCTAAAGGCGGGCGGATGGGGGGCCTGTCGGCATTCCTGGGCCTAGCCGGGCTCCCCGGGCAAGAGGAGGAGCCGCGGCCGGCACCGAAGTGGAGCGACTAGTTCATGCCCCGAACCTCTCGTTCGGTGACCCGCTGTAGGACGGTGCTCGCCCGGTGGCCGTCGTCGATCTGCGCAAGGTCGGAAAGGCTGATGACGCCGACCAACCTCGATTTGTTGTCGATGCACAGGATCCGCGACTTTCTGCGTTCGGCCATCACCCGCTGGGCTTCGCGAATCTCGTCTCCGGGATGACACGCCACCACGTCTTTAGTCATCAGAGCCGCAACCTCGGTCCACGCGGGCAGACTTTCCGCCACCGCCCGGAGGGTGATGTCCCGGTCTGTGAGCGTGCCCAACACTCGCATCGACTCGTCGCACACCGGCAGGAAGCCAACGTTTTCCCTTCGCATTTTTTCGGCGGCGACCTGTGCCGTATCCGACGGTAAAAGACACTGAACGCCCGTCTTCATCACGTCTCTGCATTGCATGCTGTCTCACCTCCATGTCCTCACGGTAAGCACGATGGTGCGACCGTGCAGGGTCGCAGGGTGCGGCCAATCTGCCGCGGCAGGGGCTCCGCCCCCAACGGCTTGTCACATGTCGCGCACCCCCGGTGGAGAAAAAATGCATTGAAAGTGTTCACGCGGGAATTCGGTCGGTTCTTCGCCCGACGCGATCGTCTGCTTGCGGACGAAGGACCGGTCAGGTTTCAGGCGTCCGTTCGCTCCTCTTGTGCCGGAGCGCCGTCGCCCGCCGATGAAGCGCATCGAATTCCGCCTGCAGTTCCTGGATCGCTTCATCCGGGAGACCCTCCAGGCCAACAAAGATGTTGCGCGCGTCTCGCGTCGAGCGGATCAATTCATCCAGCTTTAATTGGAGAGCATGCGTATCGCGGTTTTGCGTCGATTGGATCACGAAGACCATCAAGAACGTCACCACTGTCGTCGCGGTGTTGATCACCAGCTGCCAGGTGTCGGAGAAGTTAAACAGTGGTCCGGTCGCCGCCCAGGCCAGCACCAAGAGGAGCGAGATGAGGAACGCAGCTGGTGCTCCAGCGGCGTTCGAAACCAGGTACGAGAAGCTACGGAACCACTGCTTCACAAGCGCGCCTTTCGAGTTCGGGGCGTTCGCTCCGTGGCGTTCGCTCCGTATTGACTAGCCGGACCGAGATCGCCCTTCCCTTCAGTGTGGGTCACGGCCTCACGAGCACCTCGACGTGATGCTCGGGTGCCTCTGGACACAACCACCGTCCGGGATGCCAATGACCATTTTCACCATAGTGTCCCTCGACCCACACTGCCCCGGGACATGGAACCGAAGGGCGAGTCACGACTTCCTCGTGCACGACGCACCCCGAAGCGCCGAGGAACACTCCTCCGACCACTGCAAGCAGTTCCAACGTCCTCATCGCGTCCTCCTGTGGCTTGGGCTGCGGATGGATGGGAATGGTGGGAACGACGGGTGAGACCCGCAAGGGGGGTCTGTTCCCTAGGAAACGAAAGCTGGCGAAGCACACCTCAGCTTCGTGTTTGCCGCTCACGTCCCCGAGTCACCGGGATACTTCGAGTGCTCCCGCGTCCGGGCCGTTGCGGGTGCCTAGCGGTTGGCACTGGACACGATCCGCCCAGCCTACCGCGCGCCGAGTCCCGCCCTCTTGCACTCGAACGGGTGGCGCCCTAGCTCCCTGCGCGAGGAGGAGCGTGAAATGGCCACTCGAGCTGCTCAGGTAGCCGTTGAGGTGAACGCGCCACCGGAAACCGTCTGGAAGGGCCTGACCAACGTCGACGTGCTCGGAACCGCGTTCTTCGGAAGCAAGGTGGAGACGACTTGGAATGTCGGGGACCCCATCCATTTTCGAGGGGAGTGGCGGGGAAAGCCCTTCGAGGACAAGGGGGAGATTCGAACGCTCTCCGAGCCGAGGCGCCTAAGCTTCAGCCATTGGAGCGCCCTCTCCGGCAATCCAGACAGTCCCGAGAACTACCACATCGTGACATTCGAGCTCGCACCCCGGGGCTCGAGCACCCAACTCCGGTTGACCCAAGACAACGCGAACGACAAACCCATTGACGAGACGGTAAAGCAGGAGCTCACGAAGAACTGGACCGGCATGCTGCAGGGGCTGAAGAAGAGCATTGAGGCAACGACGAGGGACGCGCGGAGCTGATAGGGCTCGTGAGCCAGCCAGCAGGAAGGCCTTGACGACTATTGACGGCGAAGGCGCGCGCCTCGGCGCCGCGCGGTACATCCGCAGTCGCTCACGGTGACGCACGACCCAACGTGCGGAACTTCCTGGGCGACCAACCGGGGTCGAACCGGTAACCCCCGGAGCCACAGTCAGGCACGAGCCTCCCGACGACGAGTCGAAGTCATAACAATCGTGGCCTTACGTCCGCTGTCGTCCGCCTGAATCTCTCGAATCCGAGTCCATTCGATACATGGTTGGACACATGTCGAGGTTTAGCAGGGTCATCACTGGGGATGGCGCGAGCCCGGCTGGCCTCTGATGAGAAAGGGCCGTCAGGTCGCCGAAGTTCCCACGTCCGGACTCCTCGAGCTTCGCCAATCCCAGAGCGAGCGCCGTTCCAGCGCTTCAACGGGTCGGACGCGAGGTGGCGCGCGCGAGCAAGCTCGCCGCGCCCTCGCAAATCCGGACGGTCGGGCCTTCTCGACCGAGGGATGCACCAGACCCGATTTGAACTGCCCCGACGACGAACTTTCCGAAGGCGTCGCGCAAACGAACTCGCATCCTTCCATCGCAAATGCCTGCTTCACGTGCGGGATGCCCGACCCGCGCGCCCCCGGCACAATCCAGGTGAGTGCGGCGCCGGGGAGCAACCCGCCGATTTTGGGCGACACCACCGTCCAAACCATCCAACTCGAGCCGGGGGCATGGAGGGCTCGGTCGATCAGCAGCGATTCAACCGCTCGGATAGAGAGGTGAAAGGCGACTGCAACCAGCCCGCGTACAACGCCCAAGACTACCGTGAGCGCGAAGAGATGTTGCGACTCGTTGGGGAGATACCTCCGGCGATGCCCCGCAAGGGGACGCGCATCGCGGGCAAGCGTAGAGAATTTCGTGCGACCCGCGCCCATGTCTCGGCGCCCCAACCTCGGAGGTCAAGAGGGCGCTTGGTACGAGCTCGTTTATCGGCCTCTTCGCCGGACACGCCTACCCTCTTCCTCTTACGAAGGTCATCAAACGTTGCGCCACACCACGGTTTCCCCGCACGTTATGTCGCAACACCGACGAGCTTTTCTTCGGCAGCCATCCTGAGCTTGGCAAGGGCTGTGGGGAGGTGACTTGTGCGATGCAGCGTGCGGTGGTCTCTCGCCGCACCCGCGCCGAAGTCGGAAGGCGTCATGGCAACCGTCTCTCTAACATAGGATACTTTGATATCCAACGATGTTGGTGATACGGTCCTTCGAGCCTAACGGGCAATACGATTCCGCGGGCTCTTCTTCAGGAGGTCGACGCCATGCGCATTGCTTCCCATGTGTTCCTGCTTGTACCCACCTTCGGTTTCCTCGGCGTCCTCGGGTGTGCCCACGAGACGCCGGTGGCGCAGATGCCCCCGTCCGCTCCGCCGCCTGTCGTCGCCAAGGCCACGCCCGCTCCCGCCACAGCCACTTCGGCAGAGAAGGACGATGCCGCCGCCATGGGCCGGCTGCTAACGGGCCCGGTGGCCTTTTTTGACTTCGACAAAGCCGACCTAACGTCGGAGGACCAAGAGAAGCTCCGAGCCTTGGCCCACGAGCTCAAGGCACACCCCAAAGCCAGCATTGTGATTGCCGGCAACACCGACGAGGTCGGCACTGCGGAGTACAACCTCGCGCTCGGCCAACGCCGGGCCGCAGTGGCTCGCCATTACCTCATTAACCTCGGCATCGCCCCGGACCGCATTGAGACGGTGAGCTACGGCGAAGAGCGGCCGGCGGACGCGGGCCATGACGCTGCCGCTCACGCGAAGAATCGTCGCGATGAGGCGCAGCCGGTCTCGATACGATAGAAAGCTGCTGGGCCAAGGGCAGGGGACACCTTGGACGGGAGGCCAGGTCGATGGCGGACACCTGCCCCCCGCACCCTCCTCCAAGCCCCGCTCAAGGTCCGCCGACGTCTCGAGTCCAGGCTCTCAACCTGTCTAAACGCGAAGGCGAGTAACCGGCGAAGGTTGCCTTGGGGAACGCGTCAACAGGCCTCGTCGTAATGCGCGCTGCTGTTTCAGGCGAACGAAAGAATCAGTCCCCGCCTTCTCCAAAAGCGCGGCGAGCCTTTCGAGCAGCCCAATTGCAGCACGGCTCTCCCGCAGAGAACTGATCGCCAGCATCTCCGTAACGGCTTCCTCGACAGTCCCAGGAGTTGGGGAGTCGAGTGCGCACCCCTTGCGCGAGAGCCACAGGGCAACCCGTCGGCTATCAGCGGGATCGCGACGACGTTCGATGAGCCTCTTTTGCTCGAGGCGACCAAGGGCCGCTGACACCGTTGCAGGGTCGACGTGCAGTACCGCCGCAAGCTGCCCTGCAGACATGCCTGGATACTGACCGACAAACCGAATGATGAGGCGCTGTTGCGCCGTGACGCCAATTTGCTTCTCCATTCGACTCGACACCGTTTCGAGCGCGTGGTTGAGACGCCACAGGCGCTGTAGGAAATCGAGCGCCGGACCAAGTTGAAGCGTTGGAGATTCGATTGCTCGTGCCATCTCAGGGGCCTTCGTCAGTCGGAGGGTCGCGAATTTTAGCGAGCACTCTCGTCAATGGGTTGACACGAAGATAATTGGATATCACAGTATTCGTGCGGCAGCGACCAACGCCGTTCACCAAAGGCGTCGCAGACGACTGGTCGACTCACCACGGAAGACCGTCCGCGAGAGGTAGATGTGAACCGGAGAAAGTTTGACCGGTCTGTTCTTCCTTGGATCCAAGAATGGCTCGAAGCGCGTGAGTCCATTACGCAGAGTGAGCGTGGCCGAGAGCACTCACCGGGAACGGGATGACGGCGCCAGCGCAAGCGAGGGTTCCCTGGATGAGGAGATTCGCCTGGGCCGTGCGAGATGCCTGGGCGTGGGCGCGGAGCAGACATCTGCCGGCCCTGCTCAGCGTGGTCGCCCTGCTGCTCCTCCTGATAGCTGAGCGCAATCTGCTGAAGGAGGTACTTCACGCCCAGGAGGGCCTCCGGGATGCGCTGGGAGAGCTCAAGCTCACGGTCAACGATGAGCTCGGCGCCGCCCGCAAGGCCCTCGAGGACACCCGGGTGTTGGAGAACGACATCCGCGGACGGCTGGACATCGTGCATGGGAAAGAGCTGAACGACGTCCCGGTCCTGGCACGCGCCCTGAAGGAGGCGCTCGACGCCGGAGTCGGGCGGGCGCGAGATATTGCCTCCGTGCTTGGTGCGGGAGGTGACTCCGCAACGCGGCCCGGTGCCCGGGCGTCGATGCAGGCGGAGCTCGCGAGCCTGACCGCGGATCTGACGGAGCTCCACCGACGCATGGGCGAGCTCGGACAACGGGCGAACGAGGCCGAGCTCGCTCTGGGTAGCGGGACCGACGGAGGGGGGCGGGGCTTTCCGAACGTACAGGCTCAGGCGTCGCGAATCGCCCAGAGGCTGTCCGAGGCCGAGGCGGTGATGTTCACCCGAGACACCGCCGAGGGGGCCGATGCGGGGCCAGTCTCGTTGGCCAGGGTTAGCCAGGCGGGCAGGCCCGGCGATCCCTTCCCTCCGCTGTACGCGCGGGCAAAGGCAATCTCCCTTGGGCTCGACCGGAGCTCTGCTCGGCTCTTCGGGGAGGGAGGGCCGCAGGAGTTCCCTGACCTCGCCCTGAAGCTGCGCGACCTCCAGGCCCGGCTGCAGTCGTTCCAGGCGAGGCTCGACCGGATGGACGAGGCGCTGTGGGCGCAGGAGACGGCGCCCCACCGGGGAGCCTCCCCTGCCGACGCGGGCACTGCGAAGGTGCCCTCCTCGACCCCGCAGTGAGCCTCTCACCGACGGGTCACCCCTCGTGCAAGCCGATGCTCAACTCACGAAGTGATTGCCCGTCTGATGCTTCCCAGGGTCCTCTGAGGCCACGTGGAATCTCCGAAGGGCTCGGAGGGCAGAGCGTGGAGACTGCCTCGAAGGACGACCCGGGGCGACGGCGAGCCGGTCATCCAGCCAAGGCCCCAGGATGTCAGCGCTTGTATGAGCCAGAAGGTGCAAACTACGGCTCAGATATAGTTCGGCCATGGCGACCGTCCTGATCTCGGGCGCGGGGATTGCCGGGCCCACTCTCGCCCACTGGTTGCTTCGCCACGGCGGCTTTGACGTCACCCTGGTCGAGAGCGCTCCGCAGTTGCGCACTGGTGGCTACGTCATCGATTTCTGGGGCACTGGCTTCGACATTGCCGAAGAAATGGGACTGCTTCCCCTGCTTCGTGAGAAGAGCTACCCGGTACAGGAGGTCCGGCTGATGAACCGGGAAGCCCACCGCGTGGGTGGCATCCCGGTCGAAGCCATTCGCCGCGCCACCCACGGGCGACTGCTGAGCCTGCCACGGGCAGATCTGGCCGCCGCGATTTATGGAACCATTGAGGGCCGGGTGGAGACGCTCTTCGGAGAGAGCATCACGTCTCTCGAGCAGTGCTCGGCTACGGTCGAAGTCCGCTTCGAGCACGCGGGACTGCGTTCCTTCGACCTGGTCGTCGGAGCGGATGGAGTTCACTCGCGGGTCCGAGACCTGAGCTTCGGGGACATTAGCCGGTTCGAGAAATACCTCGGGATGCAATTCGCAGCCTTCGAGCTCCCTGGTTACAAGCTGCGGGACGACGACATCTACGTCATCTACAACCAGGTGGGGCAGCAGTCCGATCGCTTCAGCCTCCGGGGAGACCGAACGCTCTTCCTCTTCATCTTTACCCATCCGTCGCCCGTGGGACCGGCCGATGTTGCCGAGCAGAAAGCCCTTCTTCGGCAACGGTTCACGCATGCCGGGTGGGAATGCCCACAGATTCTCGCCGAGCTCGACCGAGCCGAATACTTCTATTTCGACCGCGTCAGCCAGATTCGGATGGACCGCTGGTCACGACAACGGGTAGCGCTGGTCGGGGATGCAGCGTTTGCTCCGTCCTTCCTTGCCGGGCAGGGTTCGGCGCTGGCGATGCTGGGAGCGTACATCCTCGCCGGCGAGCTCAGCCGGCCGCACGACGAGCCGGCCCAGGCCTTCTCTCGTTACGAGCAACGTCTTGCGGAGTTCATGGCCAGAAAGCAGCGCTCCGCAGTGCGCTTCGCGGACAACTTTGCTCCTCGCTCGAATCTCAGCGTTTTTCTGAAGAACCATCTCAGCTCGACGCTCGGTTTGCCGTTCGTCGCCGAGCTGCTCTTCCGGCCACTCCTCAAGGACGAGTTCGCCCTCCCCGCATACTAGGCAAGTTAGTCGCAAAGCCCGCGTTAATGCTGCTGGGCAAGAGCAAGACTGGCAATCGCGAGAGCTTGTGTGAATGGAAAGACAACAACAGCAAGGACACCAAGAGAGCAACGGTGCAGCCAGCCGGGGCGGGCAATTCGCGGACGGTGGAGGAGGAAAAGGAGGGCGGAGACGGTCGAGGGGTGGCCTGCACCAGTGCTCCGCCGGGTGGGAGAAGACACGAATGCAGCGGTAGGACCGGGAGCTCGTCGCGCTCTTAGGAGTCTGCCGCTACCTGACGGTGAGGCAATTCACCGAAGTCAACATTGGAGCGAGGACGCAGGGTAGTGAAGTTTACCTGGCGAGTCTGCTGGGGCAAACCGTGCTTCAGGTGACGGCGCGGTACGCGCACCTTGCACCGAGCACACTGCGGGAGGCAGTGCAGGTGCTCAACGGTCGGGCACATATTGGGCACATGAGCA
The DNA here is from genome assembly GCA_963760425.1 of uncultured delta proteobacterium. GTDB lineage: Bacteria > Myxococcota > Myxococcia > Myxococcales > Myxococcaceae > JADGRA01. Next base: position 39,165 of record CAVXCY010000020.1, read on the forward strand.
GTCCGGTTCGTCTGGTGAGCGGCGTAACCCAGCGAAACTTTGGGCGACCAACCGGGGTCGAACCGGTAACCCCCGGAGCCACAGTCCGGTGCTCTGCCAGTTGAGCTATGGTCGCCGTGAAGGGGCACTGCCTAGCGGAAACCCCCACCGGCTTCAAGCCGAGAGAGGTACAACCTACTTCGCGCTCGCCGGGCTGGACACGACTGGGGCCGCAGGTCTCGGCAGTACGCCCGGTGACTCGGCGAGCGCGTAGGTCATCCAGGCCACCGCCGCCGCGGTTCGCGAAAAGGCCTGCGGGTCCACCTTGTCCAACGTGTCTGCTGCGGAATGGTGCACGTCAAAATAGTGTGTGGCGTCTTGGACCACCGAAACCAGCGGCACCCGAGCTGTCGTTAACGGCGTCAGGTCAGCGCCCCCGGCTTCCTGTCCTAGCAGCGTCCCAGCACCGAGCGGGGCGAGCGGCGGAAGCCAGGGTTCGACGACCGAAGAGGCGCCAGCACCCGCCTTCAGCGACACGCCGACAGGCGCTCCGGCACCCGAGTCGAGTTCCATCGCCGCGACGTGGTGTGCCAGCTCCGACCCGTGGGCTAAGGCATACGCTTTCGCACCCCGCAACCCGTTTTCCTCGTTCATGAAGAGCACAAACCGGACGGTGCGGCGGGGCCTTTCTTTCAGGCCTGCCAGCAGCCGCGCCGTCTCCAGCACCAAGGCCACTCCCGCCCCGTCATCCTGCGCCCCGACGGCCAGGTCCCAGCTGTCGAGGTGGGCCCCCAACAGGACCACCTCCTCGGGACGCTCGCGGCCACGCAGCTCCGCCACGACGTTGGAAGACGGGGCGTCGGGTAAAAGCCGGCAGCCAAGGACAATGCGTACCCGCACCGGGCCGGTCGCCAACAGGCGATGGAGTAGCTGCGCGTCCTCGACGGCGACGGCGGCGGCCGGAATGGCGACGTCGCCCGGCGTGAATTCGGTTTGGCCCGTGTGCGGCGAACGCATGGACGCGGTTGCCAGGGAGCGGACGAGCACCCCGACGGCACCGAACTTCGAAGCGGCAGCGGCCCCTTTGTTTCGGAGAACGCCGAAACGGCGATAGTCATCCGCGACCGCCATGGCGTGATTGAAGAAGACGATGCGTCCCTTCACCGCGGGGCCCCGCTCCTGGAGTTCAGCCAGCGAGGACACCTCCACCACCTCGGCCTCGAGTCCAATTGGTGCCGTTCCAGGGCTTCCACCGAGTGCGGTGAGCGCCAGTGGTTGCTTCTGCCGTCCTGGCCCCGCCAGCACTTCGCCCTCTTCGACGCCGCGAACCCAGACTGGAACGAGCACCGCTTCCTTCCCGACTTCCAGTCCCAGAGCGACGAACTGCGCAGCCGCCCAGGCAACGGCCGCGTCGGCCCCAGCAGAACCCGACAGCCGAGGACCGACATGGTCCACCAGGTCGGTGAGAAGGCTGTAGGCCCCTCTGGACTCCTGCGCTCGGGTCATCAACGGTCCGGCAACCGCGTTGAAATCCGGCGCCGGGGCAGCCTGGAAGGCGAGTCCTATGAGCAGCGAACGGATGGGCATAGGTGTCGGCAATTCCACTGGGAACGGCCCCCGGGGTCTCTAACACGGCCCGGCCCCTTGGCGCCTCGCCAGCATGGTGGGTTCCAAGGGGAAAAAAGGCTCCAGCGCGAATCTTCTCTTCGTCCCGGACGGCGCGAGCAGCTAGCGTCCAGCCACTCCGTGTTGACGCTCCGCGCACTGGTCGCCGGCGCCGTCCTGCTCGCGGCATTGCCAGCCCGTGGCAGCGACGCGGGAACTCCCCAGCCGTTCTCGGCTCCCTGGTGGGGGCCGGAATCTGCCGTGACGTACGGTGGCTTCTACGGGCTCCGGGGACCACACCAGTGGCAGGACGGCTTCTTCGGTCTGGAACTCCGGGGAGGCCACTTCTGGTGGGAGCTGCGCATCATGACAGGCGCGCTCAGTGCCTCCGACGGCTCGGCGTACTTCTACCTCGGCATCCTGGCCGACATTCCCGTCGCGAACGTGCTGCACATCATTTTGAGCTTCGCGCCGGGCTTCTACAGCCCCGGGACCGACCACAACCTGGGCTACCCGCTCATCTTCCGCTCGACCGTCGAAATCTCCTTCCCGGTTGCCCGGTCGTTCCGGCTGGGGGTAAGCGCAAGTCACATGTCGAACGGCAAGCTGGCCGTGCAGAACACGGGCGTCGAGACACTCTCGCTCACCCTGACGGCACTCGCGCTCCCGTACTGAGAAAGCCACGCGGCTGTTCCGTACGGGAGCGTGAGAAACCGATGGGCCGCCGCCGACCGGAGCAGCCGCCGTCCTACTTGCTCTCGTTGACGGTCTCTGACTTCGTCACGGAGCCAGTGGGGCTGCGCTCGACCGTCTGCTTGGTATGGGTCTTCTGGGTCGGCTTATAGTCCGCCTGCTGAGTGGTCGTGTGCTCGACCACGGTGGTGCTGCTCCCGTCGCTCTTCCGCTGGACGGTCTTGTCGGTCATCGCCTCGGACTTGCTCGTCGGTGTCGTGGCGGTGCTCTCCACTTTCGTCTCGGAAGACATCTTCGTGGCCTGGGCCAAGGCGACGGTGGACAGCAAGCCAGCACAGACAGCAGTGATTAATTGCGTTCGCATTGAAATTTATAGTCGAGAAGACCCTAGACATTGGTTTTCGCCGCGCCAATCCCCACCCTCTTACCGGGCGGGGGTTTGCGGGGTGCCGTTCACGCAGGCACTGCCCTCCCAACGGGGAGGTCCAGCCGATGAAGCTACTCTGGACGGTCGTGGTGGCTGGATTGTCGCTGGCCGGCAAGTCCGAGGCGAACGCGGAAGAACCCCGGACGACACTGGTCAACGCGAAGAATGCCGTCGTCGAGGCAGCGCTGGCCGTCCGTCAGTCCCGGCTGGACTGGGAGCGGGCACAGGCCTTGGTGGACAAGGCGGAGGCCGGACTCGAGGCGGCTGACGTCGAGGCTGAGAAGGCCTTGGAGCATGGAAGAGCCGACGACGCGGCCCAGTCGGTCGCCGCCGCCGAACTGCGCTGGCGCGCAGCGCTGACGGCGCTGAACGGCCAAGCTGGCCATCTCAGCCGTGCCGAAGGCCGCCTGCATTCGGCCGAGGCAGCTCTCGAACGGGCCGAGGCGGCCTGGAAGAGGCGCCAGATTTCAGGCTAATGGAAGCAGCGAATAAGGGCTGCCGTCCAAGACGCGCAGTGTTGTATGCCAGTCATGGACCATGGCCCTGAGCGGACGAATTCTCGTCGTGGACGATGACCGCGAGACCTGCGAATTGGTGCAGGAGCTGTTGGCCCAGCAGGGCTTCGTCGTTGACGCGCTGACCTCTGCGGGTGAAGCGTTGGCGCGAGTCGTGGCTGAGGATTTCGACGCCGTGCTGACCGACCTCGGGATGGCGGAGATGGACGGCATCTCGCTGTGTCGGCGCATTTTGGAATCGCGGCCGGATATGCCGGTCGTTGTCGGCACCGGCCATGGAAGCATGGAGTCAGCCATCGCCGCCATGCGTGCGGGGGCTTATGACTTTGTCACCAAGCCATTCGACCCCCAGTTGCTGGTCCTGAGCCTCAATCGCGCGGTCCAGAACCACCGACTGCACAGCGAGCTCAAGCGGCTCCGGAAGGACATCGCTTCGCAGGCGGTGCCCGGCTTCGTGGGCCACTCCAGCGCCATGCGTCGCGTGCGAGAACTCGTCTCGCGCGTGGCCAACTCGGAGGCGTCCGTCCTCATCCAAGGAGAAACCGGCACCGGCAAGGAGCTAGTGGCCCGCCTGATTCATTCAAGCTCCACGCGGCAGTCTGGTCCTTTCGTGGCGGTGAACTGTGCCGCGGTGCCGCATGCGCTGATTGAGAGCGAGCTCTTTGGACACGCCCGCGGCGCCTTCACCGATGCGCGGACCCAGCGCACCGGGCTGTTCCTCGAGGCACATGGGGGTACGTTGTTCCTCGACGAAATCGCCGAGCTCCCGCTGGAGACCCAGCCCAAGCTGCTGCGAGCCCTCCAGGAGCGGACCGTTCGACCGGTCGGCTCCAATACGGAAACGCCGTTCGACGTCCGGGTGGTGGCGGCGACCAACCGAGACCTCGAGTACGAGGTTTTCGAGAAGCGCTTCCGCGAGGACCTTTACTACCGCCTCAACGTGGTCACCATCGAGTTGCCTCCCCTACGCAGCCGCGGCGGAGACGTCCTTGAGCTCGCCCAGCACCTCCTCGCTCGATTTGCCGACCGGGCTGGGAAGCCTCCCCTGACTTTGTCGCCGGGAGCCGCCGAGAAGCTCGTGGCGTACCAATGGCCAGGCAACGTCCGAGAGCTGGAGAATTGTCTCGAGCGCGGTGTCGCGCTGGCTCGCTTCGATCAGCTCACCGTGGAGGACCTTCCCGACAAGATTCGCAACTTCCATGCAGAGAATTTCGTCGTCGCGGCCGACGACCCGACCGCGGTCGTCACCCTTGAAGAGCTGGAGAAGCGCTACATCCTCCGCGTGCTCACGCTGATGGGCGGAAACAAGTCGCAGGCTGCGCAAGTGCTGGGAGTCGACCGCCGGACGCTCTACCGAAAGCTTGCGCGCTTCGACAGTTCACCCTCCCCGCCTTCGGACTCCGAGAACGGGTAGCGACTCGACGCGCCGTCCCGCAGAGCGACCGAGTGTGGCCGCAGGGCGGGGGTGTGGCGAAACGGTCGTCTTCGCTCAGTTTGGTCCTGCGCCAAGTGTCCGACCTGACTCGTTTCAGCCGGGTGGCCCCGATGTTGCTCACCCTTGGTGTCGACGTCCCAACAGGAGACAAGACTCATGAACTGGTCACAAATGGAAGGTCAGTGGAAGCAGGTGAAAGCGCAGCTCAAGTCGAAATGGGCGAAGCTGACCGACGACGACGTGCAAAATCTCGCTGCGAAGAAGGATGACCTCGTCGGTAAACTTCAGGAGCGCTACGGCATCCTGAAGGACGAGGCGGAGCGACAGGTGGACGCGTTTGTCGCAACGCTGACACCCGACCGAAGTAAGTCACAAAACAAGGCCTAGCGTGGCGTTTTGATGAGGCGCGCGGTCGCGGTGGCGCCAATGCCCCGCGACCCTTTTCTTGCGCGCTTCAGACGAGGGGTAGCCAGAAACAGACCGTGGTCCCGGCCTCAGGCTTGCTTTCGACGCGAATCTCCCCGCCATGCGCATCGAGGATGCCCTTGGCGATGAAGAGGCCCAGACCGGCTCCCTCGCGGCTGGCGGCCGAGCCCTGCCAATAGCGTTCAAAGAGGTGACCCAGGTGATTGGGCGGGATTCCTGGACCGTTGTCGACGACCGAGAAGCGCGCCCGGTTGCCATCGCATGCGGCGGACAGCGTGACACGACCTCCGGTGCGCGGGACGAACCTTAGCGAATTGCCAACAATGTTCGAAAATACCTGAAGGATTCGATCTCGATCCGCCCGAACCATCAACTTCGTGTCTAACCCGTCCGTTTCGAGCCGGGACCCCTGCGCCTCCGCAATCGGCAGCGCTGCCTCGATGGCGTCGGTCACCAGCGCCGACGCCTTCTCCGGCTTCGGCTGAATCGACAGCTTCCCAGTATCGACCCGCGAGGCGTCGAGGAGGTCTTCGATGAGTCGATTCATGCGTGCGACGTTTCGCTCGATTCGCTGAACCAGCGCCAGGCAATTCGGAGCAGGGGTCGTCGGTGATTCATCGAGAGTGGCACGAAGCATCGCAGCACTCATCCCCACCACGTTGAGGGGATTCCGGAGGTCATGCGAGACGATGGCTAGCACGTCATCGCGCAGGGACGCGGCGTCGCGCGCGGCGCGGTAGAGGCGTACGTTTTCGAGCGCCACCGAGGCCGTTTGCGCCAGTTGGACGAGCATCGCCTCGTCGCCCGCGTCGAAATCCCCTTCCGCCCGGTCTGTGAGCTGGAGGCTGCCGAGCGGTTTACCGTCCTGCCCAACCAAGGGAGCAGCGAGCAGCCCTCGAACAGTGAGGCCACTGAAGCGCCGCGCACACGACAACTTCCATGGTGCGTTGGCGTCGAGCTGACTCGCGGTCAGACGTATGCTCTTGCGAGCCTCGCGCACCAGCGTTGACCAGCGCAGGTCCGCGTCGCTCGAGGTGATGGCCGAGTGTCCGCCGGCGTACTTCTCCGACAGAGAGCGGCGCTCCACTTCGCCTCGACCGTCGGTGCCGTCCAGCTGCGCAACGGCGACGTTTGCCCCAACCAATTCACGGGCCGTCTTGCTGATGAACTCTGTGGCCGCTTCAAGGGAGTGTGACCCGTGAATGCCGAGGCTCGCATCCGCCAGGAGCTGCAGCTGCGCGGCCTGCCGCTCGACCGCTCGGCGCGCATCGCGAGCTTGGCGATCCGCGTCGCGAAGCCGCAAGGCCTGCCTCAAGCTCTGCGAGAGCCGCTCTGGTGTGAGCAGCCCCTTCTGGAGGTAATCCGTGGCACCGGCCTTCATGAGCTCCACGGCGAGGGCTTCGTCCCCCTGCCCGGTGAGAACAATCACGGGCGTCTCGACCCCGTCCCCTCTCGCTTCACGGAGCAACTCGAGGCCGTCTCCCCCCGGAAGCCCGAAGTCGAGGAAAGCTGCGTCGAAGGCCTTGCGGCCCAGAAGCGCGGTCCGGGCGGAAGCAAAGTCGGAGACCTCAGAGACCGTGGCTGCGACGCCCGCCCGGTCGAGCGCTCTGCGCACCGCCGCCCGGTCGACCTCGTCGTCGTCGACCAGCAGCAGGGCCAGGGAGGTCTTCGGCATCATGGCAGTTCCACCGCCGTCCAGTACCGATTCAACGACGACATCAGGTCGACGAAGCTGCCGAACGTCACCGGCTTGAGCATGTAGCCGGCGACGTTCAGCTCGAACGCATCCAGCTTGTCGCGCTCGTCGTTGGACGTCGTCAGGACGATGACGGGCGTGCTCCGTAGCAGCGCGTCGCCGCGCAGCTCGCGCAGGAACTCGATGCCATTCATCCGGGGGAGGTTGAGGTCGAGCAGCACCAGGCGCCGCTCCGTGGGGGTGGAGGGGCTTCGGAGGAGTTCCAGCGCTTCAACGCCATCCGCGGCACGGAAGACGGGGCTAGCGATGTTCGCTTTCTCGAACGCCCGCTGGACGTTCATGACGTCGACGTCGTCGTCCTCGACGAGGACGATGTTGAGAGGCTTGCCGCTCAAGAGCGCACCTGTCCTTTCGGCCAGGTGAAGCGGAAAGTGGCTCCCTGACCGACCTGCGACTCCACCCACACCCGTCCCCCTTCGCTTTCCACGAGCTTCTTCACCGTGGCCAAGCCAATCCCCGTCCCTTCCACCTTGTCCCGCGCGGAGAGTGTCTGGAAAATGCCAAAGACCCGCTCCTGGTACTGCGGTGCGATTCCCGGGCCGTTGTCTTCCACCGAAAACTCCCATTCCGCGTCTCTCTCCGCCGCCGCGACGCGGACCTTCGCTCCCTCACGGCGAGCATGCTTGAAGGCATTGCCGAGCAAGTTCATCCAGACTTGCTGGAAGGGGGCACGCGGCGCAGTCACCGTCGGAAGGCCAGCCGGGATTTCGATGGTGAAGGAACCGCTGGGAGGGGCGAGCAGCTCCTTCACTTCGTGCACCAGCTGGCCGACGTCAATCGCCTCGCGATGGCCCTCGCCGCGTCCAGCACGGGCGTAGGCGAGAATCCCATCAATGAGGGACTCCATTCGACGGACGCGGCTCAGCAGCACGCGGATGTGGTCCCGAGACTTCTCGGTCATCGCCGCGCCCAGGTCCTCCTCCACCCACTGGGCCAAGTTCGCAATCCCGCGCAGTGGCGCCTTCAGGTCGTGGGAGGCCACGTAGGCGAACTGGTTCAGTTCGCGGTTACTGCGTTCGAGTGCCTTGCTGGCCACGTTGCGCTCCGCCAAGGCTCTCTCCGCCGCCACGCTGGCAGCCGCCAGCCGGTCGCTGAGGCTCCGCTCCGCTTCGAGCTGACGTGCCAGCGCACGCTCGCTCTCCTCGAGGCTACTGCGCTGCGCTTCGAGCCGAGCCGCTTGCTCCTCGAGCAGGCCCTGGTTGCGTCGCTGCACGGCGACGTCGTGCCGGATGCCAATGTTGACGGCCACCGCCAGCAGGACGGAGACGAGGCTTCCTGCGGCGATGACCCACATAGTGAACTCGACCTCACGGTCGCGCTTTGCCTGCCGCTCCAGGAGCAAGCTGCGTTCGGCCTCAATCATGTCCTCAATGGTCGACCGGGCCGCTTCCATCTGCCGGGTGCCCTCCCCGGACAGCAGGTAGTCGCGCGCACCCGCCAGGCCCTTGCGCTCAAACAGGTCCAGCGTCGTCGCCAGCTGAGCGAGCTTGGACTCCCACTCCAGACGGACCTGCTTGGTGCGAGCGGCCTGCACTGGGTTGTCCGAAACCAGATTCTCCAGGTGGACCAGCAAGGTCCGCCCCCGCTGCCCTGCCGCGCGGTACCTCTCCAGGTAGCGCGGCGCCTGGGTCAGGAGGTAGGCGCGCTCTTCCGTCTCGGCGTCCACCAGGGACAGCTGGCTCCGCTGCAGCAAGTCGATGACATCCCTGCTGTGGTTAACCCAAAGCTGGCCTTGCTGTGCACGCTGGACGCCTACGAAGGCCAACGCTGCCACCACCACCACCAGCAGCGGAGAGAGCAGCGCCGCGAGCACCTTTCGGTCGAGCGGTCGCGTCAGAGACCGGCCGAGGGCCACCAGGTCACTGCTTCCAAGGCTTAGGGACTGCGTCCCCTTCTCCATTGCGTCCTTTCAGGGGCATGCAGCGTTTGCCGTGCAATCTACAGACCTCTAACCCGAAGACTAGGCATCGCCGGCCGTCTAGGGGAGTTCCCGGCCCGCCTGCACGCCACACCATGGGGCAATCTGCCCCACTGCCCCGTCCCCAAGTGCCCTACCCGTCGAGACCGAGGCCACGGCACGCATCTGGCAGTCGCTCCCGTTGGCCACCGGCAGTCAGCAGGAGCACGACATGCAAACGCTGGAAGAAGAGCAGGTCGAGGCAGCCGACAGTGGAGGCACCGAGGAGCGGATGCTCCGCCACTACTTCCGCGAAGTGGGTCGTCATCGGCTGCTCACCGCGGAGGAGGAGCGTGAGCTCGGCAGGCGTTATCGCGCCGGCGACCAGAAGGCCGGGCAAACGTTGGTCGCATCCAACCTACGCTTTGCCATCAAGGTGGCGCGCTCTTACCGCTCGCCCGGACTGCCCATGAGCGACCTCATCCAAGAGGCGTCGCTCGGCCTGATGAAGGGCGTCGAGCGCTTCGACCCGGAGCGTGGCATTCGCCTGATTTCCTTCGCGGTGTGGTGGATTCGCGCCCAGTTGCAGAGCTACGTGCTGCGCAACTGGTCTCTGGTAAAGGTCGGCACCACACAGGCGCAACGGCGGGTTTTCTTCGGGCTGGGCAAGGCAGCACGAGAGCTCAAGCTGCCGCAGGGCGATGACGAGGCTCAGACCCTGGCTCTCGCCAAGCTGCTGCAAGTCGACCCCAAAGAGCTAGCGGAGACCCGGCAGCGGATGCTGGCTCGAGACCTCTCCTTGGATGCGCCTGCCTCGGAGAGCTCGCCCACCCCGCGCGGAGCCGCCTTCGCATCCGAGGGACCCGCCCCAGACGAGGTCGCCGCACAGAGTGAGTGGGGTGCCATCGTTCGAAATGCCGTCGACCGCGCACTGAGGGTCCTGGACCCGCGTGAGCGCTTCATCGCGGAGCGGAGGCTGCTGCGGGATGACCCGCCCACGCTGGTCTCACTGGCCGCACATTTCGGCTTCTCCCGGGAACGGGCGAGACAGCTGGAGCTGAGGGCTCAGACCAAGCTCCGCGCGGTGCTCGCTCCCCTGGTCGCCTCGGAGTACGGCCAGTACGCCGCCTAGTCACGCCCCCCTGTCCACCATCGCAGGAAAGAGGAGTCCTCATGCTCTACTGGGCCGCAGTCTTCTTCGTCATCGCCTTGGTTGCAGCCGTCTTCGGCTTTGGCGGCATCGCGGCGAGCGCCGCCGGCATCGCCAAAATTCTCTTCTTCGTGTTCCTGGTCGTGGCCGTCATTTCGCTGTTCATCGGCCGAAGACCCGTCTGAGCCCCCCGAGGCAAGTGGCTGGGCCCACGGGGGGTTGCCGATTCCCCCGGGCGTGCCCACCCCTGCTACCCATGGGGTCCGTCCAATGGCATCAGGTGGAAGCGCAGTGGGGCCGTTTTCGTCCCTGGGTCGTCCGCTATTGGTCGCGGCTTCCCGAAGAGGAACTGCAGCTGCTTGAAGGCGACCGTGCGTCATTGGTCCAGCTGGTGAAGCGCCATTACGCCCTCGACCAGAACGGCGCCGAGGCCCAGGTGGACGCCTGGCTGGCGGGGCTGTCCCCGGCCGCCCAGGAGGAGTCGCGCGGTGAGGGCGAGGCCCCGGTCGCAGCACGCCGAGGCTAACCCCGGCGGCGTGTGCCGGCGGAGTTTGCGCCTCCATCTTCCGTCCGCCAGCCCGCCCGCTCGGTTAGAGTCCGCGCCCGCGATTTCCCGCCCTTCGGTGGGTGCCGCGGCCTTCCATGGACCGACACACAAAGCGAGAACCCGAGCAGCACAGGAGCGACCGGGCCGGCTGGCTGCGCGCGGCCGTCCTTGGCTCCGATGATGGCATCGTCTCCACCTCCAGCTTGATGATTGGCGTCGCCGCCGCTTCCGGCTCGAAAGAAGCCATCCTGGTCGCCGGCGCCGCGGGGCTGGTCGCCGGTGCAATGTCGATGGCAGCCGGAGAGTACGTCTCGGTGAGCTCCCAGCGCGACGCCGAGGAGGCAGACATCGCGCGCGAGGAGTCCGAGCTGGCCGAGAAGCCGCGCGCCGAGCTGCATGAGCTGGCGGGCATCTACGTCCGGCGAGGACTCGACAAGGATCTCGCGATGAAGGTCGCCGAACAGCTCAGCGCGCACGACCGGCTGGGTGCGCACCTAAAGGACGAGCTCGGCATCGATGGGTCGAGCCTGGCGCGTCCGCTGCAGGCGGCCTGGATTTCGGCCACCAGCTTCGCACTCTTCGCGCTGGTTCCCATCTTGGCCATGCTCCTCTCGCCCCCCAGCTGGCGCATTCCCGCCATGGCGGCCTCGTCCCTGGTCAGCCTGGGCGTCCTGGGCGCCTTCGGAAGCCACCTCGGTGGGGCCCCCCTCTCCCGCGGGGCACTGCGGGTGATGGTCGGCGGCGGTCTGGCCATGGCGGTGACTGCCGTCATCGGCCGCCTGCTCGGCGTCTCCGTTGGTTAAGCGGGCCGCGCAGCGGTTGGCCAAGACAGGCCCGAAGCCGACGAGCGACCCCGGCGTGGCTCGAACACGCAACCGTCGGCTTAGAAGGCCGATGCTCTATCCAGTTGAGCTACGGGGCCATTCACTTTTAGAAATTTTACTACGGCCAGCCGGCTAAGTTCGCGGAGATTTTTGAAAAACCACGCTCGCCGGAGGGAGTTGACCGGGGAACGCCTGAGTCCCGGAGACGTCGTCTGCCACTCGACGCACCGCCCGGCCCCCGGCCCTGTCCGCCTCTAGCGGACGTGCGCCCAGCTCGGACTTCGGCTAATGAGGGGCTGGCGGTTGAGGCTGACCTCCTTTCTGAGGGGCTGCGGATGCGTCGTCTCGCCTGGGCGTTGCTGGCGCTGGCGTGTGCCCTTCCGAGCGTCGTGCTGGCTAGCCTCGAGGCGAGCCACGCGAAGGTGACCTTCACGTGCGGCGGCCCAGGTGGCCTGCGCTTCGAAGGCAGGGGCAACGAGCTGCAGGCGACGGAAAGAGGCGCGGAACTGGTGGTGACGGTGCCCGTGGCGAAGGTCACGACTGGGAACTCCCTCCGAGACACGCACATGCAGGCGAGGTACCTGGAGTCGGACAAATACCCCACTGCCGAGTTGACGGTGCAGCGCGCTGACCTCAACTTCCCCAGCGACGGGGCCTCCGTGGATGCAACGGCACCGGGCACTCTCAGCATTCATGGCGTGTCCCGGATGGTGACGGTCCACTACAAGGCGTGGCGCAAGGGAAACATCTACGACGTCCAGGGCGACCTTCACATCAGCATGAACGACTACGACATCCCGACGCCGAGCTTCCTCGGCGTGACGGTCAAGCCCCCCGTGGACATCGACGTTTTCTTTCAGCTGCTCGAGACGTAGCGCCCTTCTGCAGAAGAGGGCACCGACCTGGCCTCTTCCCTTCCTGGCGCACTGTGGCGCCCTCCTCTCCTCCGACTCGCCAGTTTCACGACCCGTCAGCCCCTGGCTGCGTCAAGTGTAGGGAGCTACCCGCGGACCCGCGGTGTGGTTGGAGGGACGTTCTGGGACTCTTGCTCCAGAGCATCCGCGATGGCGTCCAGTTCCGCTCCGAGGTCGCGAACGCCCTGCTCGAGGCCAGCTGCGGACGCGCGTCCGGCCTCTGCGCCCGCCGTCCGGAGCCGGACGAATTGCGAGGCCAGCCCTTCCAGTGTGTAGACCAGTCGCAGCCGCTCTGCCTGCAAGCGGTCCGCGCTCAGCCGCAGCAGTTCTCGCTGCCGGCGTTGGCCGTCGATGGCAGCGACCGCCCCGGTGAGCGAACGACGCAGGGCTTCATCCGACGCGCTAGCCAGGCGTGCCTCGAGGTCCTTCCTCTCATCGTCGAGGCGACCGAGGGCCGATGGGTCAACCTCCGTGCGCAGCGCCTGTTCCCGCTGAAGCAAGTCCTCGCACGTCCGGCGGAGGGAGGTGATGGTCGCCTCCGAGGTCCCGAGGAAAGCACGCACGTGCTCGGGCGCCGCGCGCAGCTCGGATGTCAACCGGTCACAGGCGGCTGTGGCCCGCTCCGCGGCGGGGTCGCGCGGTGCAGGAAGGGGCCGCTGCACCTCCCCGCCCGGCCAGTGCTCCCGGAGCCATCCCGCGGAGACGGTCGCCCCCGCGCGCAGACGCATCCCGGGCGGGACCTGGACGCCCTTGCCCACCGTGGCGCCCCACCCCACCACCGCGTTGGCCCCCACGGTGGCCCCCGCACGCACGGTGCCACCCCAGCTCACCACCGCCCCACTCTCGATGATGGCGTTGGTTCCCACCGTAGCTCCCATCCCCACCAGGGCCCCCGAGCGGACGATGGCGCCACTTCTGACGGTCGCTCCCATCTCCACCACCGCCCCAGGCTCTACGACGGCGCTCGAGGAGACGCTGGCTCCCATCCCGACGCGAGCTGGACCTTCGAATGGAGCGAGGTAGCGCTGCGTCAGGCCGCGCGCGAGAAAGAGTCCGCCACTGACTCCGAAGCCAACGCCCAGGGCGAGGAACGGCCAGGCGCCGGTTACAGCGAGCAGCAGGAGACTTCCCCCGGACAGCGCCAGCAGCAGCGTTCCCAGGCGCCCCTGCGGCCGAAGTCGCGCGACGGGCAGGGCTGGACCCGTTCGGCCCTCAGTCGCCGAAGCCAGGGCCACCCGCATCCGGGCCAAGCTTCGTTCGAGCGCTGCCTCTGGCCCCCTTCCCTCGTCGTCCGCCACGCCGACCTCCAGGTGCGTTTTTCATAGACCAGAGCGGCAACGGGGTGCGAGTCGCAGCGCCGACGAACGAAAGGTTGACGCCCCCGGACGCGGACTGTCCGTGGAACGCTTTGTTGTGCACAGAGGCCGGGAAGGGCGCCAGCGCGTCCGGGCGACCGTGCCCGACTTTGGACTGATGGCGAGGATGAGCGAGGGCGGGGGGGCGGTAATCCCAGTTGACCTTTATGCTTGCCCCTGCCCGTGGCCACGGAGTCTCATGGGGTTTCGTTTGGGTTGCATGAGCCGAGCTTCATGGGCTCCCGCAGTGGCGGGTGCGGCACAGGCGACCTGGCGATTAACCGGCGACGAGGAGGTCTGGCTATGCCCACCGCAACGGCGATGAGCAAGGGACGCGCCACAAGCGACTCGGAGTCCTTTCTCAGTGCCACGGTGGGCAAGAAGGTGGTGATGGCGGTCACCGGGCTGATTCTGTTCGGCTTCGTGATTGGGCACATGCTGGGCAACCTCCAGCTGTACATGGGGGCCGAAGCGCTGAACGCCTACGCCCTCTTCCTGCGCACCTTCCTGCATGGGGGGGGCATCTGGATTGCCCGGACGGTGCTTCTCGTCTCCGTCCTGCTCCACATCTGGGCGATGACGTCGCTCACCCTGGTCAACCGGCGGGCCCGCGACGTCGGTTACCGCCAGTGGAAGCCCCGCGAATCGACGTACGCCTCGCGAACCATGCGCTGGAGCGGCGTCTTCTTGCTGGCCTTCATCATCTACCACCTGCTGCACTTCACCACCGGGGATGCCCATCCGGACTTCATCCCCGGGGACGTGTACCACAACGTCGTGAGCGGCTTTCAGGTGGTGCCGGTGTCCGTCGTCTACATCCTGGCGACGCTGTGCCTTGCGCTCCACCTCTTTCACGGAAGCTGGAGCATGCTGCAGACGCTGGGGCTCAATCATCCGCGCTACAACCGCCTGCGCAACGTCATCTGCGTCGGTTTGTCCGCGCTGGTGGTGGTGGGAAACCTCTCCTTCCCGGTCGCCGTGCTGACCGGCCTGGTTCGCTAAAGGGCCACATGGACCTCCGCTCGAGCATTCCCGAGGGCCCCCTCGAGAAGAAGTGGGACCGCCACCGGTTCGAGATGAAGCTCGTCAATCCGGCCAACAAGCGGAAATTCACCGTGATTGTGGTGGGCAGCGGGCTGGCGGGCGCCGGGGCCGCGGCGTCGCTGGGCGAGCTTGGCTACAACGTGAAGTCCTTCTGCTACCAGGACAGCCCGCGGCGAGCACACTCCATCGCCGCCCAGGGCGGCATCAACGCCTCCAAGAATTACCGCAACGACGGCGACAGCGTGTACCGGCTCTTCTACGACACGGTGAAGGGCGGCGACTTTCGCTCGCGCGAGGCCAACGTCTACCGGCTGGCGCAGGTGTCGGGAAACATCATCGACCAGTGCGTGGCGCTCGGGGTCCCCTTCGCGCGCGAATACGGAGGGCTACTGGATAACCGCAGCTTCGGCGGCGCCCAGGTGTCGCGCACCTTCTACGCCCGCGGCCAAACCGGC
Organism: uncultured delta proteobacterium; assembly: GCA_963760425.1. GTDB lineage: Bacteria > Myxococcota > Myxococcia > Myxococcales > Myxococcaceae > JADGRA01. The sequence continues at coordinate 54,187 of CAVXCY010000020.1, forward strand.
CAGCAGCTACTGCTCGGAGCGTACCAGGCGCTGGAGCGTCAGGTCGGCGCGGGCAAGGTGGAGATGTTCACTCGCCACGAGATGCAGGACCTCATCGTCATCGACGGCCACGCCCGCGGCATCGTCACCCGGGACCTCGTCAGCGGCGAAGTCCGCTCGCATCTCGGGGATGCGGTGTGCCTGGCCACCGGCGGGTACGGGAACGTCTTCTACCTGGCCACCTACGCCAAGGGGTGCAACGCCACCGCCATCTGGCGCGCCTACAAGAAGGGGGCGGCCTTCGGAAACCCCTGCTTCACACAGATTCATCCGACCTGCATTCCGGTCACTGGGGACTACCAGTCGAAACTCACGCTGATGAGCGAGAGCTTGCGCAACGACGGGCGCATCTGGGTGCCGAAGAAGCCGGGTGACACGCGTCCACCGGGGGAGGTCCCCGACGCCGAGCGCGATTACTACCTGGAGCGGATGTACCCAAGCTTCGGAAACCTCGCCCCCCGCGACATCGCCTCCCGGGCGGCCAAGCGCGTGTGCGACGAGGGACGCGGCGTCGGCCCCGGCGGCAAGGGGGTCTACCTCGACTTCGCCGACGCGATTCGGCGGCTCGGCCGCAAGGCCATCGAGGAGAAGTACGGGAACCTCTTCGAGATGTACAACCGCATCACCGACGAGGACCCCTACAGCGTCCCGATGCGCATCTACCCGGCCATGCACTACACGATGGGCGGCCTGTGGGTGGATTACAACCTCATGTCCACCCTGCCCGGGCTGCACGTGCTGGGCGAGGCGAACTTCAGTGACCACGGCGCCAACCGCCTCGGCGCGAGTGCCCTGATGCAGGGCCTGGCCGATGGCTACTTCATCATCCCCTACACCATCGGAAACTACCTGGCCTCAAACAAGCACGCGCCGGTGTCGGTCGACCATCCGGCGGTGAAGGACGCAGAGAAGGCCGTCGCCCAGCGCACCCAACGGCTTCTGGACGTGCGCGGCAGCCATAGCCCCAGCCACTTCCACCGTGAACTCGGCAAGCTGATGTGGGAGCACTGCGGCATGGCGCGCAGCGAGGCGGGGCTGAAAAAGGCGCTGCAGCGCCTTCCGGAGCTGCGCGAGGCCTTCTGGAAGGACGTCAAGGTGGTGGGAAGCGGCGAGTCGCTCAACCAGTCGCTCGAACTCGCGGGCCGGGTCGCGGATTTTCTGGAGCTGGGCGAGCTGATGTGCCTGGACGCGCTGGAGCGCCGCGAGTCCTGTGGCGGCCACTTTCGCGAGGAGTTCCAGACGCCGGAGGGAGAGGCTCTGCGCGACGACGAGCACTTCTGCCATGTGGCGGCCTGGGAGTACGCCGGCGAGGGGAAGAAGCCCATCCGGAACGTCGAGCCGCTCGACTTCGAAAACGTGCACCTCTCGGTGAGGAGCTACAAGTAGACCGACCTTTCTTTCTGTGAAGTGCCCGCTGGGACGTCATCTGCAGAGAGCAGTCGCCTTCAGGGCACCGTCCGCTTCGTCGATTGGTATTGGCGCTAGAGCCCAAGGGCAGCGACGCCGATGGTCGCGGACGATGGTGGCGAAGCGGTTGAGAGCGGGCCAGTCCCCAACTCCACCGTCAGGCTGTTGGTTGCCAGCACCAGGCCGCACGAGCCGGCGGCAGCCAACAATTGGCCGGAAGAACCCACGGTGACGACTCTGCTCCACCTCAAGGTTCCCCCCGAGTCGAAGACTGCGAGAAAGGTGTCGCCGCCGGTCGGCAGGTTCCCGCCGCCCAAGTCCACACTGCCGCGATACCCAGCACTGAGGACGCTCACTCCGGCTGCATTCGTGTCGAGGCTACCCAAGTTGAAGCTCGACCCAACCCCACCAAAGCTCTTCGCCCACAGCAGAGTCCCTGTCGCATCGAAGCGCGCCAGAGCGAGAGAGCTGGTCCCAGAGCTGACGAACTGCTGGCCGCCGAGGCTGATGGTTCCCGAGTACACGATGGCAAGCGACAGCAATCCGTCGGCGCCCTGGCGGAAGGCGCGCTGCCTGACTGCGGCCGTTGGGAGCGCCAGCACCTTGAGCCACAGGCAGTTTCCTCCACCACCGAATTTCCCCAGGACCGTCGCGCCAGCATCGGGCGCGCCGAGTGAGCCACACCCGAGATACGAGAGGTCGGCGGACGCGGCGACCGACTGGGCGAGATAAAGGCTGGCGTCGAGGCTTGGCCAGAGGAAGTCGGACGCCTTCAGGGTAGCGGCGACGGTTTGGGCAGAAGGGCCAACGTCTGTCCCGGTTGCCCCCCAGCAATAAACAGCTGCAGGAAAAGCTGGCGGGCTGGTGCCTACCGTCGTCAGTGTACCGTGAAGGCCTCCGCCTGTGTCGTGACCCGCTTGGAAGACGGCGACGGACGGCTGTCCACTCGACGCGGGAAGGGTGTTGACTTGTGTGTTGCTGAAGACCGTCGTTCCATCAGGCGCAAGACGAGCGAACGTCAGGGAGACACCCAGATTGGACCCTTGCTGCTGACCGGTCCGGACCAGCCCGTAGAAGACATCGTTCTGAGAATCGAGCACGAGGTTGCTGGGAAAGATGGGGCCGGCGTAGGTGCCGGCTCCGTCTTGGTGGCTGCTCAGCACCGCCCCGGAGGAGCTCCAGCGGTATTGTTCAAACGTCGACCCGTTGGCGATGGTACCCACCACCACGTCGTCGTTGGTTGAACTCGCGACGACGTCCGTTGGAACCTGGCTGAGGCTTGCTGCCGGAATCGACGCCGTCCACGCAACAGTCCCCGGCGCCGCCCCACAAACGTCCCGGTGCGGTCCGGCATCGGTGCCAGCTTCGGATGGCGCGCCGCCGTCCATGGTTCCGCCAGCGTCGAGATTGTTCAGGCCCGAATCAGTCGGCCCGATGGTGGCCGTTCCGCAGCCCAGCATCAGACCAATCAGGCAGGCAACCAGCGGTTGTGGAACGTGTGAGCACTGCATGAAAGCCAAACTTTGCACGCCCGGGTTGGTGAGACCCCGAACGGGTGGGGCACAAGCTTAAGCTTGGCGTGGTCAGGCTCGCATCTGTCGCACGGGCCGTGTGGGAGGTCAGGCCACAGGCGCCGACGGCCGACTCGGGCGAAACGCGCTGTCTTGCGACAGGGGCGCATTCTGGTGCAGCCTGGAGAAACTCTGATGCAAAAGCGCTTCTCCCTGCCGAAGGTGTTGGTGGTGACACTCATTGCCACGACCGGTGTCTCCGGCTGCGCGACAGGCTCTGACTCGAACGCCAACTCCAGCGGGTCGTGCGACGCAGGTTCCGTCGCAGCTGGCTGCCCCTGTGACTGCGGTTCTAGTTGCCCCGACGGGACGTGCCAGTACGTCGAGTACCTAGACGCTGGCCTCTGCGAATGCCTGGCATGATGAGCCTTCTGCGGCCGGTCCGGCCGCACCAACAGGGCGCCGATGAGCAGCAAGACGTCTGAAGCCTTTCGGCGGGTGCCATCCCTGCGGGCCTTCGACTCCGGCGATGCCACCACCATCCTCGGGCGCGACGGAGCGGCGCGCGAATTCCGCGGGGAGTCAGCGCTGCTCGTCCGGGAGTTGTTGGGTGCGCTTCGCTCCCCTCAAACGCTGGAGCAGGTGCTGGCTGGCCTTGACCGGGTCGCAAGTGGAGCAGCCGATGCGCGCTCGGTCGTCGAGGAAGCGCTGCGGCTGCTGCAGGAGGCTGGCTGCATCACCCGGGTAGACCCGACACCTCCACCGGTGCGGCGCGGTACGCGGGGCCGTCTTGTACTCGGGATTAGCGGGGCGGTTGCCGCAGCGCACTCGCCCGGGCTGGTGGAACGCTTCCTGGCTCGCGGCTTCGACGTACGGGTGGCGTTGACTCGGGCAGCCGGGAAATTCGTCAGCGCGAACGCACTGAGAGCGCTGAGCCATCAGGCCGTACGGTCAAGCTTGTGGTCAGCGGAGGCAGGCGTTCCAGCCCCGCACATCGCATGGGCCGAATGGGCTGAGGTGGTCCTGGTGGCGCCGGCGACGGCGACCACTCTCTCGCGCGTTGCCCGTGGAGATTGCTCGGACCTGGTATCGGCGGTGGCGCTATCCACACGAGCGCCAGTCCTGCTCGCTCCGTCGATGAATGCTGCGATGCTGGATGCTGGCCCTATCCGGCGGAACGTCAGACAGTTGACCGACGACGGCTTTTACGTCCTCTACCCCTCCTTCGGCATCGAGGTGGCTGAAGCGCCGGAGGGGCGCCGGCCGCGTTTCGGGAGTTGGGCCGCCCCGGAGGACATCGTCGCAGTGACCGAGCATGTTTGGCTTCGCGCTCGGCAACGAGCTGCGGGCGCACTCGAGGCGAGCGACGTCGCCGCTGTGTGGGAGGAGGAGTACCGACGGACTCCCCCGGGGGAGCTGCCCTTTCACACGGACGCGCTCGATTCGGACTTGGCTGAGGAACTCGAGCGCGTGCCGAGACCGGCGGCGCTGTGGGAAATCGGCGCCGGCCTGGGCAGCGCCGCTCGAGCCGCCGCGAAGCTCGGGTTTACGGTGACTGCCACCGACATCTCTCCCAAGGCGGTCGAGCTCGCCACCGCGCGCTCCAACGGCGAAGAAGCCCGCTTCGAAGTGGATGACGTACGGGATTCCCGCGTCAGCGGACCGTTCGATGTCGTCCTGGATCGGGGCTGCCTCCATACGCTGGAGGCAGACGGAGCTCGGCACTATGCCGCCGCGGTCCAGTCGAGAACTCGGCCCGGCGCACGGTTGATTCTCAAGCTTCACCGCGAAGACGAACCGCGTGACCTGCGAACGGTTCGTTACCGGGCGGGTGACCTCCAGTCGCTATTTGCTCCGGCTTTCGAGTTGATCCGCTGGACGCAGAGCAGCCTGCCCGGCGCGCTTGAGCCACCGGCTCGCGCGTGGCTGGCCGTCTTTGAACGGCGGTAGGGACCGAAACGGGCGCGAGCCACTGGGCGTACCAAGCCCCAACTCGGTCCGCCTGGGCAGCCCGCCAGACTGCTCGGGGCATAAGGTCTTCTGGACGCTGCCACTTTTGCTGGCACTTTTTTGGGCGGTAAATCAGTGTCAGTGAGTGTCAGCAGCCACTATAACCATGCGGCACCAGAGGGGTGCCCCGGGGAGGACTCCTTACCAGTGAACCTGACCCTGAATGTCTGGCGCCAGAAGGACGCCCGGGACCCGGGGCGGTTCGTAACCTACCAGGCCCCGGACATCAGCCCGGAAATGTCCTTCCTGGAGATGCTGGATGTCGTGAATGAGCGGCTCATCGCCAAGGGCGAGGAGCCCATCGCCTTCGACCATGACTGCCGGGAAGGAATCTGTGGCCAGTGTGGCGTCGTCATCAACGGAAGTCCTCACGGACCTCGGCGACGGACCACCTCCTGCCAGCTGCACATGCGCACCTTCCAGGACGGCGACACTCTGACTCTCGAGCCGTTCCGGGCCGATGCGTTTCCGGTGGTGAAAGACCTCATCGTCGACCGGTCTGCTTTCGACCGCATCATCGCTTCCGGGGGTTTCATCTCCGCGACCATCGGCGGCGCCCAGGACGCAAACTGTCTCCCCGTCCCCAAGGAGAACGCGGACCTGGCGATGGACGCGGCGGCCTGCATTGGCTGCGGCGCTTGCGTAGCCGCCTGTCCCAACGCCTCGGCGATGCTCTTCACCGCGGCCAAGGTGTCCCAGCTGGCGCTGCTGCCGCAGGGACAGCCGGAACGCTTTGAACGCGTCCGGAAGATGGTGGCGCAGATGGACGGCGAGGGCTTCGGCAGCTGCACCAACCACGGCGAATGCGAGGCGGTGTGCCCCAAGGGCATTGACCTCGGCAACATCGCCCGGCTCAACCGGGACTACCTGCGCGCCACCCTTAGCTGGGGACGTCGCCCTCCCGGGGCGGGCGGCGGCGGCCCCGGCTAGCGTCAGGCCGCAAACGTTACTGCTGCGGCGTCGAGACGCATGCGGTGACGTCCATGGTGAACAGGACGTCGTAGGCGACGAGGAAGGACGCCCCGCCGTCGATGCTGAGCGTGTAGGAGCCGGCGGTGGGTGTCCCGGTGCTAATCAGGACGGTCGGTGGGCTCCCGTCGGCGTTTCCATACCCCACCGCGCCGCTGATGACCGGCAGGAGGGCACCTCCGTCCGAAGACGGTCGCGTCATGCTGAAGGCAATGGTGTTGGACACCCAGCCGTTTCCCGACAGGTCGGTGTGGGTGTACTGGGTTCCGTCCATCACGAAGCCGGAGAAGTCGCTGTAGTTCTGGTAGGTGAGCGTGACGTTGGGGTTGAAGAGGCTCTCCACGCTGATGTTGACGTCCCCGCTCAGGACGCCGTTGAAGCCGGCCTCCGTGGTGTACTGGATGATGGCTGGCCCATTGAAGCCGAGGATGCGCGTCTCGGAGCTGATGGCGGTGAGGTCATAGACGCGCAGCAGGCAGTCGGCCTCGGCCTGGTTGGTGGCCTTGAGGTTGGCGAGCGCCTGCGGGAAGGAGGCGAAGCTCCCCAGCGGGGGGTTGCCGGTCAAGGTGAGGATGCCGCCGTCGAGGGTGCTGGCGTAGGTGGCCCCCGCATCGACGTCAAAGCGCATGGCCCCATCCCGGCTCGTCACCGGGAGGTTGTTCTGGTTTTTTAGGACGTACTTCAGGGTGCTGTTGAGGGTGACCTGGGTGGCCGTCGCGGTGTAGGTCCCGGCGTAGATGATGGTGGACTGGTCGCGCGCGATGGTGGTGAGGGTGAAGGGCGCAGACAACCCTCCATCCGGCGTGGCGAAGACGAGGAGCGTCGTCTGTTGGGGCGTGGCCTGAATCCAGGTCGGCTGGTCCCCCAGCGAGTGGAGTGGGTCGAGCTCCTGCCCGATGATTTGGTACGGCCCGAGGCAGGCGGCGCAGACGCCCAGAAGCCCCAGCGCGAGCCAAACGGTGGCGCGCGTCATATGTCGACCCCCACCAGGGCGCCCGTGGTCACGCCAAAGCCCGTGGAGAGGTTCCCCCCGTGCAGCAAGTCGACGAAGTCGACCGCACCACTTCCAAAGGCGGCCAGACTCACCGGGCCACTGCCGATGCGCCAGCGGAGGACTGCATTCATCCCCACGCCCAGGGTGAAGCTGTTGAAGTCTGAGTAGCCGGTGTTTGCAAAGCGGTTGCCCTTCATCACCAGTCCGTCGAAGTGAGGTCCAAGGCCGACGTCGAGTTGGAGGCCCGCGACGAAACAGAACCGGCGCATGGCGGCGAAGATGGCGTCGATGCCCCAGGCGCTGCTGTAGACGCTGGAGATGTCGACATGCGTCTGGACCCCGGAGACCGTCTGGAACGCGGACACCGGAAAGTAGCCGGTGATTTGTGCCTGGAATCCCCAGGTGCTGCCGAGCGTCGCGACGTAGGTGATGGCCGGAGCCTCGACCAGCGACTGGTTGCATCTGTTCGCGGAGTCGCACTGCTTGGTGTTGATGACGGTGAGCTGGAAGCTGGGGCCGATGGTGTGCTGCGCATTGTCCGCCCGGGCCCGCGTCCCGGTCAGGACCAAGAGGACGGCAGCCCCGACGGTGCGCGCGTTGGCCAGTCGGCCGCCCTTGGAAGCCAGGCCCCACGCCCCGGGCGGACGCGCGAAGCCCAGCCCGGCGCGGCCGGCGTTCGGTGCCACCGAAGTGGGAATTTTTGAAGAGACGGTCACGAAGGGAGGAGTCGGGGCGAGAGGATTTGAACCTCCGACCCCCTGCGCCCAAGGCAGGTGCGCTACCAGGCTGCGCTACGCCCCGAGTCGGCCGCGCAGTGAACACGAGGGGTTGGGCGGGGTCAAGAGAAGACACGGGGGGTGCTAGCAGGGGGAATGTCCCCCCCATTAGGCCGGACCGCCCTCCGCCTCCGGCGCCTCCGAAGTGCGGCAGGATTGCCTGCCGGCGCGCCCCAGTGAGGCAGGTTGACTCGCCCGTGTCCCCTATTCCTCCGGCAGTAGCACGGCACGGGGAATGCTCTGGTCTTGGCCTGGAAGCACTTCCTTCGAGGACGACATGGCCAACGCAATGCGCAGGGCACGGCAGCAGGTCTCGGTCCAGACGACGCTGGGTGAACTCATCGCGGCTGCCTTCGACACGCTCGGAAACAGCACTGGCCACGTCGCCCTGCTGCTCGCTTGTGCGGAACTGCGCCGGCCGGCAGGCGGACGCATCCTGCTGCAGTAGCCCGACTGCCCTTCGCAGGAGGCCGCGGACGAGCGCTGGCCGAGTCTGACCGCAGCCCCTACCTTCCAAGGGGTGAAGGCTTCGACTTGCTTTACTTGCCTGCTGCTGCCGCTCGCACTTATGGCCTGTGCGCACTCGAGTGCCCCGGAGACGTCGGCACCGGCCGTGACCTCGCGCGCCCCGGCCAGCCTGAAGGAACGGTACGCCGGCACCTACGTCTACGCCGGCGGCGAAGCCGAGAGGGCAGCCGTGGTTGCCGCGGTGGACGCCTCGGTGAAGGGGATGGGAATCGCGAGCGGCTTTGCCAAGAGCGCGCTCCTGGAGCGGGCGGTGATTCGGCCCTCCTACACCATCGCCTTTGACGCGAAGGGGGACGTCGAAATCGAGACGCCGGGGTACCCCGCGGAGATTTCGCCGAGCACCGGCGCCGAAGTGAAGATGACGAACAAGACCGGCGACGAGAGTCAGACAAGTCAGCACTTCGCCAAGGGCGTCCTCGTGCAGCAAGGCCGGACCAAAGACGGGCAGGGCGAGACGGAGTTCCACTTGCAGCCAGACGGAAAGACGCTGCTCGTGAAGAAAGTCATGCAGAGCAGTCAGCTGCCCAGGCCTGTCGAGTACACGCTGACGTACGTGCGTCGGGCAGGCAAATAGAGGAGCCCGCTCCTCTCTGGACCCCACCGCCGCGCCCGGGGGAGAGGCGCAGCGGAGTGCTATTTCCGCGTCTGGGCGCGCTGTGCTTCGGCCGCGGCCCGGTAGTCGTAGGTCGGGTAGAACTCGGTGCGGTACGCCCCCCAGGCGCTCTGCTCAATCGCCAGGTTGACGTCGCGCAGCTTCTCCGCCGGAAAACGCAGCGTCACCACCTGGCCGATGCCCATCATCACGTACCAGGAGACGACCTCCACCCCCGGGGGTGGGAATTTCTGCCAGAAGCCCTTCTCCTCGAGATGCGCCTTGATTTCGGTCAACGTCTTGGACTGGTCATGCTTCAGGAAGATGGTGAGCATCATCTTCCCCTTCTCCTGCACAGGGGGCGCCGCGGCCGTCTGCTCCCCGAGGCCCACCGCGCCCACCAGGAGCGCGAGCGCGAGTGGCAGAAGAAACACGGAGACACGGGGGAAGCGGGCCATCGGAATCCTCAGGGGCAGGGGTTGGGCCCTCATAGCCTGAAACCCACCGGCGCAAAGCCCGGTGCGCCGCACGGCCCCCAGGCGCAGGCCGAACCGGGACGGGACGTCAGGCCAGACGCAGCCCGGAGCTGCCGGACGAGTCGATGCGCCAGCCGATGCGGGCCGCCGGGATGGCCAGGCGCTCCCACCGGCGGTCGTCCGGGTGGCGCGCCTGGATGCGGCGAAGCCAGTCGAAGCTTCGGGCAACCAGGTACGTCTCCACCTCAATGTCGAAGCGCTGGGCCAGCACAGTGCCGACGCGCAGCGCTCCCGGGTCCAGCATGAGACACAGTCGCACCAGCTGGCTGTCATCGGCGAAGGGGCGAAGCCAGCGCGCCAGCACGGTCTCGTCCGGGTTGACTGAACCGGCCCACGAGACGAAGCGCGAGACGGTGACGCCCAGCAGACGCGACCCATGCACCAGCGCCCGCACCTCGCTGGGAAGAAGCCGCAGCTGCAGCGGGACGTCGCCCGCTGACGCGGGCTCCCCGGGCAAGTAGACGCGCCCGGCGCCGAGGCCGCTGAGGTCCAACTCGTCTGTGGTGGTACGGCCCATTCGTCCTTCTTCCCCCCGGCTGTACTTCAACGTATGGCTTCAGCGTACACGCAGCCCTCAGGGGCAGACTAGGGGAGGGGGAAAACCCCCGTCCTTTCAAGGGGTAGGCGGTGAAACGGGCTCTGCCAGGCCCGCGAAGACGCTGTCCTTGCCGAAGAAGGTTTCGCCCTCGGCCGCCAGCAGGGCGGCGGCGGCCGCCATGCCGGGAAGCACTTGCGTCAGGTGGTAGAGGAAGACGAAGGCGAGGGCCCGGTCTGCCGGGACGCCGAGCCAGCCCAGTGCCAGCGTCCCGCTGGCTTCGAAGGAGCCAGCATTTCCTGGGCTGGGGATGATGCTGGCGAGATTCCAGGCGGTGAGGGCGCCGTAGGCCTGCATGGGCGTGAGGGCCAAATCCAGCGCCCGGCTGGCGACGAGGATGACGAGGGACTCCCACAGCCAGGGCAATGGCGCGAGCAGCGTCTCCACCAGAAGCAGGCGTCGCCAGTCGGCGGAGGCGAATCCCTCCCGGAGGTTGGCCAGCCAGGCCGGCCCGCGGTGGCGCCCGTGCGCGTCGCGCCACCAGCGCCCGCTGCGCATGGCCAGAAGCGCCGTGGCCACTGCGGCGATGACGCAGGCCATGATGGCCAGTGCACGAAAGAGCCAGGGCGGGGGCCGTTCATGCGCCGGCAGCGCCAGGCTCACCAGGCAAATGATGGGGAACGCCGCCACCCAGCCCCACCGGTCGCTGAAGTGGTCCACGACTTCGTTCCCAAGCAGCTTTGCCCGGCTGACGCCGGTCCGGCGTCCGAGGTACTGCACCCGCAGCAGGTCACCCCCGCGCATGGGCAGCAGCGAGTTGAAGAAGAAGCCCACCAGGATGGCCCGGTAGGCGTGCCCGTAGCGCAGTCCCGGTAGCACCGAACGCATCACCGTCCACCAGCGCAGGGACTGAAACCCCATGAGGACGAAGCCTCCCGCGATGGCGAAGAGCAGCGGACCGGGGTGTGCCGACAGCACGTCCCGGGTGAAGCTTTGGCGCGAGATGCGCAGGTAGACGACGGCGACACTCACCACGACGAGACCGGCCAACGCACCGAGGAGCAGCCGGAGCAGGATGCCCCGCGTCGGGGGCTTCGGCGCAGCGCCCGTCACCGAAGGCACCCCGCACGCCGCTGGACGGGACAAGTCATGCCAAACGCCGTACCACCTTGGCGCCCCCGGCGGCCAACGCCGTCAGGGGGCGGCCGGCCGGGGCCAGCGCCCGGCGGCGTAAGCGACCAGCCACGGCTGCAGGAGGGCGAAAGCCCGGGCGCGGTGGGAAATGCGGCTCTTCTCGGCGAGGGACAGCTCGGCCAGAGTCCGCCCCAGCTCGGGGACGAGCAGCACCGGGTCATAGCCAAAGCCGCCCGTGCCCCGGGTCTCCAGAGTGATGAGGCCCGCGCAGCTGCCCGTCTCGACGACGGCTTCTCCGCTGGGCGCGGCGAGGCACAGGGCGCACCGGAAGGCGGCGGTGCGGCTGGCGGCCGGGACGTCGCGTAGCTCCTCCAACAGCCGGCGAACGCGCGTGGCGTCGTCGCCCGGGGCGTACCGGGCCGAGTGAACCCCGGGCCGCCCCTGCAGCGCGTCGACGAAGAGTCCCGAGTCGTCAGCCAGCGTCACCAGCGAGGAGGCCTTCGCCCAGGCCAGCGCTTTTCTGCGGGCATTCCCCTCCAGGGTGAACTCCGTCTCCTCGACGGTGGGCAGGCTCGCGACGTCCGCCGCCGACAGCACGTCGAGGCCGGTTGCCAGGGCCTGAAGCTCGCGGAGCTTTCCGGGGTTGGTGGTAGCAAACAGCAGTGGCCGCCTCACCCCAGGGCCTGCCGTTGCCGCGCCACCAGCTGGGCGACGCCAGCCAGGCCGGCGTCCACCATGGCGTCGAGCTGGGAGCGGGCGAAGGCGCCATGCTCGGCGGTGCCCTGCACTTCCACCAGGTGGCCCTCGGCGGTGGCGACAATGTTCATGTCCACCTCGGCACCGGAGTCCTCCTCGTAGTCGAGGTCCACCACCACCGCGCCTCCCACCACGCCCACCGAGACGGCTGCCACCGGCACCACCGGCGGCAGCTGGCTGATGGTGCCCTTCTTCTGCAAGGCCTGCAGGGCCTGCACCAGCGCCACGTAGGCCCCGGTGATGGAGGCACAGCGGGTGCCGCCGTCCGCCTCCAGCACGTCACAGTCCAGGGTGAATGTCCTCGGGCCCAGCCGGGACAGGTCCACCGAAGCGCGCAGGGCCCGGCCGATGAGGCGCTGGATTTCCTGCGTCCGGCCCGACTGCTTGCCCTTGGCCGCCTCCCGGGCGCTGCGGGAATGCGTCGCCCGGGGTAGCATTCCGTACTCCGCCGTCACCCAGCCGGAGTTTTTCCCGAGAAGGTGGGGCGGAACGCGCTCCTCCACCGAGCAGGTGACGCGGACCAGGGTATGGCCCACGCGGACCTCCGCGGAACCTTCGGCGTAGCGGGCCACTCCCGCCACCAACTGCACTGGACGGAGCTCCAACGGGCCCCGGTTGAACGACCGCATGGCAGTCCTCGCTTCCCCGGACGACGGGGTGGAGTGCTGCCTTAGCAGACTCCCCGGGGGACCTTCAGCGACTGGCGGATGCCGCGGCGGGGGCCCGGTCCCTTGCTTCCACTTCGGCGAGGAAAGCCCGGATGCCCTCGCTGAGGGCCGTCACCAGGCGGGTCCGGTAGCCTGCCTCCCCCAGCCGCCGGCCCTCGCCGGGGTGAGAGATGAAGCCCACCTCCACCAGCACGGCCGGGGCCTCCACGCCCATGAGGACGTAGAAGGGCGCCTGCTGCACGCCGAGGTCCGTCGCCCCGGTGCTTGCCAGGAGGCGGCGGTGGAGGGCGTAGGCCAGCCGCGCGCTGTCGGCGTGTGCCTCGCCGCGCTGCAAGTCGGCGAGGATGAAGGCCAGGGTGTCCCGTTGCACCGGAGCCCCGCCCGCGCTGCCGGCCCCGGCATTCTCCTGGCTGGCGGTGCGCAGGGCGTCCTCGCCGGAGGCGCTGGCGGAGAGGAAGAAGGTCTGGATGCCCTCCACCCGCGCCCGCAGCTTGCGGGTGGGCATGGAGTTGGCGTGCAGCGACACGAAGAGGTCCGGGCGGGCGTGGTTGGCGAAGCCCACCCGGTCGGCCAGCGGCAACAGGACGTCCTGCTCGCGGGTGAGGAGGACCTCCGCTCCGGCGCGCTCGAGCTCGGCCTTCAGCGCGAGCGCCAGGTCCAGCGCCAGCGTCTTCTCGAAAAGGCCATCCGGGCCGAGGGCCCCTTCCTGGGCCCCGCCATGGCCCGGGTCGAGGACGATGCGCACCGGGCGCGGCAGCGGGGACTCGGCGACCAACGGGGCAGCAGCCAGAAGGAGCGCGGCGAGCGCGAGGGACCCAGTCATCCTGGCAGGGAATGCTACGCCGGCGGGCAGGCAGTGCCCAGTTGTGTGCTAGTCGACCACGTCGATGCCGGGGCGGCCGGCAAACAGCTGGCCGATGTGGGCCGCCTCCACCCCCACGCGCTGCAGCGCCCGCTGGGCACGCGCTACGTCACGCTGGGGGAGGGCGGCGAGCAGCCCGCCGTTGGTTTGGGCGTCGGACAGCACCAGCTGGATGTCGCGCGGCAGCCCTTTGGGAAAGCGCACCTTCGCCCCGAAATGTTCCAGGTTTGCGGTGGAGCCACCTGGCACCACCCCGGCCGCGGCCAGTGCCGGCACGCCCTGGAGGATGGGGATGTGGGAGAGATGGAGGCGCGCTCGCACCCGGGCGCCGAAAGCGAGCTCGCACAGGTGGCCAAGCAACCCGAAGCCGGTGACGTCCGTCAGGGCGTGCACGGTGAAGCGGCGGGAGGCGAAGAGTTCCCCGGCGCGCCGGTTGAGCTCGGCCATCAGCGCGGTGACGCGGCGGGTGAGTTCCGGACTGGCCAGGCCGCGCTTGATGGCGGTGGTGGCGATTCCAGAGCCGATGGGCTTGGTGAGCAGCAGGGCGTCCCCGGGGCGGCCGCCGGCGTTGGTCAGAATGTGGCGCGGGTGGACGACGCCGGTGACGGCCATCCCGTACTTCGGCTCAGGGTCGTCCACCGAATGGCCTCCCAGCACGGGAATGCCGGCCTCGTCCGCCTTGCTCTGCCCCCCTTGCAGGATGGCCTGGAGAACCTCCAGGCCGAGGGCCTGGGTGGGGAAGGCCACCAGGTTGAGCGCGAAGAGGGGCCGGGCGCCCATTGCCCAGATGTCGGACAGGGCATTGGCGGCAGCAATCTGTCCGAAGGCGTACGGGTCATCGACGACGGGAGGAAAGAAGTCCACGGTCGACACCACCGCCTGGGTGGCCGACAGCTTGTACACGGCGGCGTCGTCGTGCGTGGCGAACCCCACCAGCGCCCGTGCATCCTTTCTGGTCTTCAAGTGGCGCAGGACCTGCGCCAGGTCCGCCGGTCGGAGCTTGGCGGCTCAACCGGCGCAGTGGCTGAACTCTGTCAGCCGCCGCGGCCTCGGCACGTCGGTCATTAGCTTCCCCGGATGTAGTCCTTGCGGAGCAGGTCGAGCACGCCCTGCGCAATCTCCACGTCGTCGATGAGCGAGTGGTCACTCATCTCCTGCAGGCTACCGTGGTTGTAGACCAGCTGCAGGATGTCCAGCTCCCGGGGTGTCAGTTCCCGCAGCGGCTTGCTGAGCGGCCGGCAGAGGACGAGCTGCGCATCCGGGGCCGGGAGGTCCTTCGCGATGCGCTTGTACTCATCCATCAACCGCAGCGCATCCATCAGGAGCGCTTCGGTGGAGTGGTCGAGCTCGACCATAAACTCGTCCGCCTCGGCCGGGCGCAGCTCGAAGTCGCCGTCTTCCCAGGTGATGATGCGGTTGAAGCTCTTCTGTGGACCGAGCTCATGCCGCCCGCCGATGACCGCGTAGTAGACGCGGCCCTGGCGCAGGTAAATGCGCGCCTCGTGCGCGCCGGTCACCACCAGGACGCCGTTCTTCTTGGAAGTATGGAAGAGCTGCAGGAGGTCCGGCAGGGGGATGTCCTCGATTTTCCCGCTCATCGACGACGTCTTCGTCTTGGCCGCCTGCGCCTGGGCGGCCGCCTCGAGGTTGTGCTTCACCGCCGCGTCGCTGAGCTGGCTGCTCTCGGCGCCGGCCACCACCAGCTTGAGGATGGAGGTGCCGATGAGGATGCGGTCGCCTTCCTTCAGGCGCGCCGTGCGCACCTTCTCGCCGTTGACGAAGGTGCCATTGGTGCTGCCGAGGTCCTCGATGGTGATTTTCGCGCCCTGCACGACGATCTTCGCGTGCTTGCGGGACACCATGTCCTCGACCAGCACCATGTCCAGCTCGCTGGAGCGGCCGATGACGACCTGCTTGTTCGGCTTGAGCGGGAATTCCCCGCCCTGGTACTTGCCGGAGATGAACTTCAGCGCGTAGGCCACGTCACCGGTCCCGGGTCCACTCACGGCGCCGCGACCCTTCGAAGCATTTCTGCCACCTTACAGCAGCGACCCGGCGAAGACGAATTCCAAAGCCGCGGTGGAGCTATGCACCAGCCGGAGGCGGTGCAGCTCGACCGGCGGCCCCTCCTCCTCGGTCACCAGGATTTCGCCCGCTTCGCTGCGCATGTACCAGGCCTGTGGCGTCCCGTTGCGTGTGGGCTGGGCGAGCCGGGCCCGCAGGGCCGCCTCGCCCAGCGCCTCTTCGCGGCCAGCTTCGGTGTGCAGCGCGGCAAGGGCGGCCACATCGGACGTCTGCAGTGCCCGACGTCGGGCGGCGAGTGCGGACACGGCCGCGGCCAGCGTCGGGGCGAGGCTGCCGTCCAGGTGCCAGCCCGTCCCCCGCCGCACAAAGCGCGTCGTCTCTCGCCCCAGTGAGGACACCCTGGTTGCGCCGAAGCTGCCGTCGAAGTCCAGCGTGGACACCGCGCGGGCATGTGGCGCTTCCTCCTCGGCAACGGTGACGCGCTGAAAATGCAGCGCCTGGCCGACCAGCGGGGTGAGAGTCCCCGGGACGGCCAGCGTCACGGGTGGGCGCGCGGCCGCGGCCAGGACGCTGGCCACCTCCGGGACGGCCCCGCCGGCGAGGCCGAGCAGGACGGGAAGCAGCCAGAAGAGGCCGGCGGCGGCCAGGGCCACCGCCCCCAGGGCCGCCAGCGTGGCAAAGCGCGCCCGTGTACTACGAAGGCCGGCCGGGCCTTCTTCAGCCACCCAGCATGGCCTGCGCCTTCGCCGCGGCGGGCGTCCCCGGCAGCCGGGTGACGATGCGCTCCAGCGCTCCGCGGGCATGCACCGGGTCACTCAGCTTCAGGTACAAGTCGTAGAGCCGGAAGAGGATGGTGGCCTCGTCCTGCCCCGGGTACTTCGTCACCAGCGTCTCCAGCCGGCCCACCGCTCCGTTCAGGTGGCCGCGCCTCTCGTAAAAGTTGGCGACGTACATCTCGTGCTGGGCAAGCCTCTGCCGCGCATCCTCGGCGTACTTCTTCGCCTCCGGGACGTACACCGAGGAGGGGTAGTTTTTGATGAAGGCCGACATCGTGTCCCAGGCGCCCTTCACCTGCGTCTGCTCGCGTTCCGAGGACGGGGGGAGGATGAAGAGGCTGGACGGCATCTCGCGCCAGTAGGTGAGCGCGGCCCGGTAGGCACAGTAGTCCACCCGGAAGTAGGAGGGGTGGAGCTTGACGAAGACGGTGTAGCGGTCCCGGGCCTCCGTCCACAGCTCCCGCTCGAAGCTGACGTCACCCAGTCGGATTTCGGCCTCGCGCGAGGCGTCCAGGAAGGGGTACTTCGTCTTGACGTACTCGAAGAACTTCTCCGCCATGCCGTACTGGTGGTCGGCCAGCGCCTCGTTGCCGAGTTTCATGTTGGCGCTCGCGTCGCTCGCGTAGGACGGCGTCTTGGTGGAGCTCCCGGCGAAGGTGGTGCAGCCCGCGGCCAGCGCGGCAAGACTGAGGAGGAGAAGACGGCCCATCGGGGGCGGGAACCTAGTACCGGGCCCGGTGGGTTTCAAAGCCTTCACCAAGGGGGCCTCCGGGGCGCCCCGCCGCGGCACACCCAGCCCAAGCGAGCAGGCGCTTCCCCAGGGGCTAGAAGCGCTCGATTTGAAAGTCGTCGTCCCCGCCGGTGGCGGCCTGGGGCTGTGGCGTGGCAGTGCGGGGGGCGGCGGGCGTTGCCGAGCGCGGGGGCGTGGGCAGCGGCTGGGGCGGTGGCCGCGGGACGGCGGCCGCCGGACGCCCCGGGGTGGGCGCCGGGCCGCCGGCGGCGGGAGCGCCGCGCTGGGCGAAGGCGAGCGAGCCGGGCGCGCTGGCCCCGTCGTTCCGGCCTTCGAAGTCGTCCCACTTGCTGTCCCCGGTGGCGCTGATGCCGCTGAAGCGCAGGGCGAAGTCGTCGCGGGTTGGTGGCCTGGCGGTAGGCCTCGTCGTAGGTGATGAGGCCCTGCTGCACCAGCTGCATCAGCGACTGGTCGAACGTCTGCATGCCGTAAGTCTGGTGGCCCTGGGCGATGGCGTCCGGGATCTCCTTGGTGCGGTCCTTGTCCTCAATCAGTTCACGGACGCGGGCGGTGGCCATGAGGACCTCCACCGCGGCCACCCGGCCCTTGCCGTCTGCCCGCGGCACCAGTCGCTGGCGAGACGACCGCCTTGAGCACGGAGCCGAGCTGCAAGCCGCACCTGCTTCTGCTGGTAGGGCGGGAACACCGAGACGATCGCGGTTGATGGTCTCGGTGGCGTCCAGGGTGTGCAGGGTGCGACATCACCAGGTGGCCCGTCTCGGCCGCGGTGAGCGCGGTCTCGATGGTCTCCAGGTCGCGCATTTCGCCCACCAGGATGACGTCCGGGTCCTGGCGCAGGGCGCTCTTCAGCGCCTGGCTGAAGGAGGCCGTGTCCACCCCCACCTCGCGCTGGTTGACGATGGAGCGCTTGTCCCGGATGAGGAACTCGATGGGGTCCTCGATGGTCATGATGTGGTTGGTCTCGTTGGCGTTGATGTGGTCAATCATCGCTGCCAGCGTGGTGCTTTTGCCCGAGCCGGTGGTCCCGGTCACCAGCACCAGCCCGCGCTCATCGAGCGCGATTTTCTCCAGCACCGGGGGAAGCATCAGGTCGCGGATGGTCATCACTTTGAAGGGGATGACGCGCAGGACGGCCCCCACCGTGCCGCGCTGCTGGAAGACGTTGACGCGGAAGCGGCCCAGGCCGGGCACGCCGTAGGCGAGGTCCACTTCGTTGCTCGCCTTGAAGCGCTCCCGCTGGTACTCGTTCATGATGCCGAAGGCCATGCGGGCCACCTCCTCGGGTGGCAACCGCTTGCCGTCCTTCAGCGGGACGAGGGAGCCGTCCACGCGGAACATGGGCGGAAGCCCCGCCTTGAGGTGGATGTCGGACGCACCGCCCCGCAGCGCGATCTGCAGGATCTCGTTGAGTTCCATCGGGAGTCGCTGGGGGCGAGCCTAGCACCGGCCCTGGGGGACGTCAGGCATCCCGCCCCCAGACAGCCCGGGTGGGGGCTGTGGGCGAACCGCGGTGGATCAGCGCTTGCTGAACTGGAATCGGCGGCGTGCGCCGGGCTGCCCGTACTTCTTGCGTTCCACGACGCGGGCGTCGCGGGTCAGAAAACCGGCCTTCTTCAGCGGGGCGCGGAATTCCGGGTTGAACTCGCACAGCGCCCGGGCCAGGCCGTGCCGGATGGCACCCGCCTGGCCGGACAGGCCGCCGCCACGCACATTGACGGTGATGTCCACCTTGCCGAGCTGCTCCAGCACCTGCAGCGGCTGGTGCAAAATCATCTTCGACGTCTCGCGCCCGAAGTACTCGTCGATGGGCCGGTCGTTGATGGTGACGACACCCGTCCCCTCCTTCAGCCAGACGCGAGCAGTGGACTCCTTGCGGCGTCCGGTGGCGTAAAACCCCTTCTCTTCGTGAATGGGCATCTTCAGGCCTCGACCTGGCGGGGCTCGGGCTTCTGGGCCGCGTGGGGGTGGGTGTCGCCCGGGTAGACGCGAAGCTTGGTCATCATCTGCCGGCCCAGGGCGTTGCGCGGCAGCATGCGGCGGACGGCGTTGAGGACGATGTCCTCGGGATGGCGCGCCCGGAGGGCGGCCAGGTTGGTGGTCTTCAGGGCCCCCGGAAAGCCGGCGCGTGGGTGACGGTGGTAGAGCTTCTTGCTCTCCTTCGTCCCAGTCACCTTCACCTTGGCGGCGTTGATGACGATGACGTGGTCCCCGGTGTCCAGGGAGGGGGTGTAGATGGCCTTGTGCTTCCCCTTCAGCAGGGTGGCAATCTGGCTCGCGGCACGGCCGAGCACCTTGTCGGCCACGTCGACCACGTGCCATGCCCGCTTCACGTCCACGGGCCGTGCGCTGTAAGTCCTGTGCGACATCGAACGACACTCCGGGCCAACCCCGCGAAAACGCGCGAGGAAAAAGGGTGCCCATCTAGAGGGAGCTGCCCCACAAGTCAAGCGGACGGGGGTTCCTCGGGTCCGGTAGCCCGGAACTGGTCGCGGAGGCGGGCAAACACCGAGGGCTGCGCCGGGCCGGGCGGAGCGGGGGTGGGCAGTGTCAGGTCCACCTGCACCACGCTGTCCGCCGGCAAGTCCTGCAGGAAGCGCGAGGGCGTCCGGGGCACCTCCCGGCCACGGCGCAGGCGGGTGGCGGCGCGGGTGAGGAGGAGCTCGTCCCGGGCCCGGGTGAAGCCGACGTAGGCCAGCCTCCGCTCCTCGTCCAGGTTGGGGGGCTGGCCCAGCATTCCGGCGTGGGGGAGCAGCCCCTCCTCCAGGCCCACCAGGAAAACCACCCGGAACTCGAGGCCCTTGGCCGCATGCAGCGTCATGAGGGTGACCCGGCCCCGCTCCGGGGACTGCTCCTCCTCCCGGGCGTCCAGCGACAGGCGGTTGAGCCAGGAGATGAGGTCCGCTCCCTTGCCGGCACGCGCCTGGTAAGCCTCGAGCGAGGCGAGCACGCCTTCGACGCCGCGCAGGCGCGCCTGCGCGACCCCGGCGTCACGCGCGCCGGCCCGCGAGTCTTCGGCGAAGCCGATTTCCCCCAGCAGCGAGCGCGCCACCTGCCCCATGGCCTCCATGCGCAAGCGCGCGCGCATGCGAGCCACCAGGGCGGAAAAGGCTTCCACCCGCGCCGCCGCCCCGGGGGCCAGTCCTTCGACACCCCCGGCCCGGTCCAGCGCCGCTTGCACACCGAGACCTTCGCGGCGGGCGTGGGCGAGCAGGCGCTCCATGGTGGCGTCGCCGATGCCGCGCGCCGGCACGTTGATGATGCGCAGCAGCGACACCTCGTCATACGGGTTGGCGAGCACTTTGAGGTAGGCCAGGACGTCCTTCACCTCCCGCTGGTGAAAGAACTCGGTGCCGCCCAGGACTTCCAAGGGCAGCCCCCGGGCACGAAGGCTCTCCTCCAGGGGCCGAGACTGGCCGTTGGTGCGGTAGAGGATGGCCATCTCCTCGGCCGGGATGCCCTGCTGCAGGCGTCTTTCCACGCCCCGGGCCACCCAGTCCGCCTCCTCCTCCTCGGACGGCAGCACCACCAGCTGGACGGGAACGCCCGGGGGCCTGTCCGCCACCAGCAGCTTGGGCCGCCGCTGGGGAACGGCCGAGATGACGGCGCTGGCCGCGGCCAACACCGCGGGTGCCGAGCGGTAGTTGCGGCCCAGCACCACCACGCGGGTGCCCGGGAAGTGGGCGTGGAAGTCGAGGATGTTGCGCACCTCGGCTCCGCGCCAGGAGTAGATGCACTGGTCATCGTCGCCCACCACGCACACGTCCTGGCGCTCCCCGGCCAGGGCTTGGACGAATTGCAGCTGCGGGACGTTGGTGTCCTGAAACTCGTCCACCAGCAGGGTGTGGAAGCGTCGGCGCCAGCGGGCCAGCACCTCCGGGTGCTCGCGGAACAGCTGCAGGGGCAAGAGGATGAGGTCGTCGAAGTCGACCGCCCCCTGGGCCCGAAGCGCCCGCTGATAGTGCGGGAAGACTTCGGCCGCCACCCGCGCGTAGTCGTCCCCCTCCGGGGCCGCTTCGGGCCGTGGCACCACCCCAGAATTCTTCGCCCGCGAGATGGCGGCCACCACCCGGCGCGCGTCCAGGGCCCGGTCATCCAGGTGCACCGTGCGCAGCAGGCGCCGGACGAGGGACAGCTGGTCGCCGGCGTCGGCCACGGCGAAGCGCCTGGGCCAGCCGAGCCGGAAGAGGTCCTGGCGTGCCACCTCCGCCCCCAGGGCGTGGAAGGTGGACACCCACACCTCCTCCGCCGGGCGTCCGGCCAGGCGGATGAGGCGCTCCTTCATCTCCTGCGCCGCCTTGTTGGTGAAGGTGACGGCAAGCAGGGAGTGGGGGCGGGCGCCCTTGGCCAGCAGCCAGGCGATGCGGTGGACGATGACCCGTGTCTTGCCACTGCCGGCGCCGGCGAGGACAAGGAGTGGACCCCGTGGGGTGGTGACCGCCTCGCGTTGTTCCGGGTTGAGGCGGGAGAGGTCCATTTGTGGGGGACGGACGCATAGCGCCTACCGGTGACTTCGCGGAGGAGGGTGCTAACCTTGACGTCCGTGCTTCCCGCTTCCCGGGCTCGCCCCACCTCGGCTGCACCGGACGAGGCCGCTGCGGCCC
Organism: uncultured delta proteobacterium; assembly: GCA_963760425.1. Taxonomy (GTDB): domain Bacteria; phylum Myxococcota; class Myxococcia; order Myxococcales; family Myxococcaceae; genus JADGRA01. The sequence continues at coordinate 75,657 of CAVXCY010000020.1, forward strand.
GAACCACCATCGCAGCCCTGGGACGCCGGGAATTTCTCGAGCGTCTGGCGGGCCTCACGCGGGCCGCCGGCTCCGACGCCGCCAACCCCGGCTCCTACGGCTGCACCGATTGCGAGCGCTGCGCGGACTGCATGTTCTGCAAGGGCTGCGACGGCTGTCACCAGTGCACGCACTGCACCCGGTGCGAGCTGTGCAACAACTGCAGCCACTGCGTCGACTGCAAGAATTGCCACGCCTGCGCCTACTGTTTGCGCAGCGAGAATTGCAGCGCCAGCGCCTACCTGGTGCTGTCGCGCAACCTGGCCGACTGCACCTATTGCTTCGGCTGCGTGGGGCTGTCGCGGAAGGACTTCCACATCCTCAACGTCCCCTTCGCCCGGACGGAGTACTTCGCCATCACCAAGCGTCTCCGGGAAGAATTGGACTTGCCCGGCTAGCCAAGGACGCTTCCGGAAGCAGGGCTTTCAGTGTCCAGAGGGGCGTGGGCTAGGGGGCGCCTCCTCGCACACCCCTCCCCGCTGGCCGTCCGTGCGCGACATGCAGGTGAGGGGGGGCGGGCAGCTGCCGCTACAAGTTAGCTCGCACCGCGCCTCCTCGCCGGAGTCAGCACCACCCACGCACACCAGCGGCGTCACGCACCCGCCCGCCGCCGGGCAAGGCGCATGCAGCTGCGTTTCCGCCAGGGAGCCGGGCGGCAACGGCGGCGTCGCCGCGCAGCCCAGCGCCGCGCCCAGCCACGCCAGCCGGAGGCTGCGTGCTGTCTTGCCGGTCCGGTGCTCCCTGCTGTCGCCCATGACGGTGTGCCCCTTCACAGCGCCCGGAGGAAGTAGGCCTTCAGGTACTCCGTCTCAGGCAGCCCGGCCAGGGCCGGGTGGTCGGCGGCGGGGCCACGTCGCTCCAGAACTTGAATGGGCCGGCGCACGTCCTCGGCCGCGCCGAGGAGCATCTCCTCGAAGGCCGAGGCGGAGACTTTTCCGGAGCAGGAGCAGGTGACGAGCAGGCCCTCCGGGCGCAACAGACGCAGCGCCCGCACGTTGAGTTCGCGGTAGGCGCGCATGGCCGCGTCCGGCCCCTTGGTGCGCTTGGCCAGCCCCGGTGGGTCCAGCACCACCGTGTCGAAGCGTTCCCCGGCGCGGTCGAAATCATGCAGGACGTCGAAGGCATTGGCCTCCAGCACCCGCACCTGGGAGCGCCCGTTGCGCTGGGCATTTTCCCGCAGCCGCTCGGCGGCGGCGGCGTCCTGTTCCACCGCCAGCACCTCGCCGGCGTGCGGCGCGAGCGCCAGGGCGAAGCCCCCGTGGTAGCTGAAGCAGTCCAGCGTCCGCCCCCGCCCCAGCTGGCCGGCCCGGAGGTGGTTGTCGGCCTGGTCGAGGAAGCCCCCCGTCTTCATGTCGTGCAGCAGGTCCACGCGGAAGGAATTCTCCCCCTCCCGGAAGTCCACCACCGCCTCTCGGGTGCCGTGCAGCGAGCGCACCTCTCGGGGGAGTCCCTCGAAATCCCGCCCGCTGCCGTCGTCGCGGGCCACCACCCGGGTGGCCCCGGTCAACTCCACCAGCAGGCGCGCCAGTAGGCCCTCGCGCGCGTCCATCCCCTCGGAGAGGGACTGTAGGACGAGGGAGCTGCCGTAGCGGTCGACGACCAGGCCGGGGAGGAGGTCCGACTCGCCGTGCACCAGCCGCACGGCGTCGCGCGGCCCGAGCGTGGCGCGCCGGCGGAGAGAGGCTTCCAGGCGCCCGCGGAAGAAGTCCTCGTCGATGGGCTCCTCGTCCGGGCCGCGGCGGGTGAGGAGCCGGAGTGCCAGCGGCGAGCGGCGGGCATACAGCGCCTGGCCGACGGGGTTGCCCCCTTGGTCGACGACGTTGACGACCGGGCCGGCGACCTCGCCGGAGGGCGCCTCCACCACGTCGGTGCGCCAGCACCAGGGCCTCAGGTGACGCAGCGCCCGGGCGGCCTTGGCCGTGACGACGGCCCTATTCGAGGCCACGGGCGGCCAGTTCCATGTCGTCCTCGCCCCGGAGATGGCCCACCTCGTGCAGCAGCGTCACCCGAATCTGTTCGAGGAGTTCCTCCTCGCTGGTGACGGCGCGCGCGAGGTTTCGCCGGTACAGCACCACCGAGCGGCAGGGCCCCTTCTCGCCCTCGGGACAGGGCTCGCCGAGCGAAGGTCCCCGGAAGAGGCCGAGGATGGTGGGGGACAACGGCGGGTCTCCGTCCCGGAGGTCATCCTCCTTCGGAATCTCCTCCGTCGTCACCGGGACACCGCGCAGGTCCTTCTGCATGTCCTTGGGGAGCGCCCGCACGGCGCGGGCGACGGCGTCGGAGAAGGCGGACGCTGACAGCAGCACCGGCGGCGGGAAGTCCTCCGGGGCAAGTTCATGGGCCTTCTTGAAATCCGCGTCGGCTTCCGCCCACTTGCCGTCACGTTCCAGAAGCAGCCCCAGGTGCTGCAGGGCGTGCGCGCCGTGGTCGGGGTCGGTTCTCAGCTCGGCGAAGGCCGCGCGCGCCTCGTCGAAGCGGCACAACTCAAAGAGTGCCACGGCCCTCTCGTAGGCCACGTCCGGGTCGCCTTCCAGGACGCGGCCTGCCTCCTCGGCGCGCTGCAGAGCCAGCGTCGCCTCGCCCAGGTCATTGGCGGCCATGGCCGACAGCAAGGCGAACTGCGCGGTTAATTCCTCGTCGTCCCCATCGGCGGCGAGCTCGCGGCCCCGTTCGGAGTAGAGGAAGGCCAACTCGTCGTTGTCGCGCGACGACGGCAGGCTGACGCCGTACAGGTGCGCCGCCCCCAAAAGCGCGTCCAGGTGCTCCGGGTCGAGCGCCAGCGCCCGGGCGTAGGCCAGCCGCGCCTCGTCGAAGCGCCCCAGCGCCGACAGCGCCGCGGCGCGTTCGCTGTGGGCAGCCGGGTCGTCCGGCGTGCGGGCCGCCGCCTCGGCGGCACAGGACAGGGCGCGCTTCCAGTCCTCAGCCAGGTAGGCGGCGTGGGCCGCCTCCAGGGGCGAGGCGCCGCGCGTCTCGCACACCGCCAGCGGCTCCACCGCCAGCGGGCGCGAGGGGTGGTGCACCGGCGCGGTGGGCGTGCCCGGGTTGGGCGGGGTGCTTGGCGCCGCAACCTCCGTCTTGTGGCAGCCCGAGAGCAGCCAGGCGGAGACGAGCAGGGGGGGAAGAAGTCTCATGACGTGCTGGGGCTTACAGTGTAGCAGCCGACCAGGCTGCCTCGCCGTTCGGCTTCTGCACAACGCGCGGCGGGCGTGGGCATTTCATGCTCGACGCCCCGGCAAGCACGGGGACAGACTGTGGCGACGGCCCGTGCTTCCCCTCGTCCTCGCCTCCACCTCGCCGGCTCGCCGGGCGCTCCTGGGCGCGCTGCGGCTGCCCTTTCAGGCCGTCGCCCCCGGCGTGGATGAGGCGGTGCCAAAAGGTACGGGCGTGGAGGAGGCGGTGCGCCTTTTGGCGCAGCGCAAGGCACGCGCGGTGGCGGTGCGCTTTCCGGGCGCGCTGGTGCTGGGGGCAGACCAGCTCTTGGAAATGGACGGCCTCCTCCTCGGCAAGGCCGCCACCCGGGAGGAAGCGCGCGCCCAGCTGCGGGCGCTGGCTGGCCGCACCCACCGGCTTTTGACTGCCGTCTGCCTGACGGGAGCCGGGAAGGAGGAGACGCGGGTGGAGGAGGCACGCCTGACGTTGTTCCCGTTGACCGACGGCGAGGTGGAGGCCTACCTGGACACCGGGGAATGGGAGGGCTGCGCGGGTAGCTACCGGGTGGAGGGCCGGGGACAAGCCCTCATGGCGCACCTGGACGGAGACCGCACCGCCATCCAGGGCTTGCCCATGCAGGCGGTGGTGCAGCTGCTCAGGGGCCGGGGCGTGCGGCTACTGGGATGACCGGCAGCAGGCGCGAATCAGGCGCGGAGCTCGGCCAGAATTTCCGCCGCCGCCGCGCGCGCGCGCGCCACTTCCTCGGGCCGGAAACTCATCGCGGCCACCACCGAGTGGCCGCCCCCGCCGTAGCGCTGCGCGATGGCGGACAGGTCATGCCGGCGCAGCTCCGGGCGCCAGGGGTTGCTGCCGATGGAGACTTTGGTGCGCTGGCTGCTTTTCCCCACCCACACCACGTAGCGGGCGTCCGGAAACAGGTTGTAGGCGATGAATTTGTTGATGCCGTCCAGGTTCTCGTCGGCTAGGTCGAAGAAGACGACGTCCTTGTCCAGGCGGGCCTTGCGGCGCACCACCTCCACGTGGGCCCGGTGACGGGCCAGCAGCGGCTGGAAGGGTTTCTGGACGAGGGGAAGCGCGGCCACCTCGGAGAGGGAGACCTTCTGGAGGAGTCGAATGACCTGCGGGATGAAGGTCGGGTCGCGGTTGGCTTCCAGCACCGTCATCAGCTGAAGGGCCGGCTCACGCAGGGCCACCGCCATTTCCGGGCTGGGAAACTGCGCGCCGTCGATGAGCTCGGCCCAGTCGATGAGCTCTCTCAACGGCCCGCTGTCGAAGCCGAAGCGTTCGCCCGCGATGTCGGACAGGTACTTGGTGCAACTCTTCCGGCGCGGGTCGTGGAACTTCCGGCCACTGGTGTCAGCGCGGAAGTGGGCCGCGTCGCCCGCGTCCTGAAAGCCGGAGGCATGGTGGTCAAACCACCACGTCAGCCGCGCGGACTGGCTGTAACGAAAGTCGACGATGGCATTCTCGTCGCCCTGAAAGACGCTCTCCGGGATGGCGCTGCCTCCCGCCCCGTGCGACAGCCCCTGGTAGCTGAGCTCCGCACCCGGATGGATGCGTTCCAGGAAGAAACGCGAAAACACCGCGGCGCTGGCGGCCCCGTCAAAGCAGTTGTCGTGAAACAGCACGTGCATCCGCATCGGCCTTCCCAACCGTATAACCCGGAGAGCCGACGCTCGCCTTCGGCCCCTGGCCGGCCTCGTCATGCCCTAAGGGGGTACGCCGGCCAGCCGGGGCCCCGGCTCTGCAAGGCCGCACGCCTGAGCGGGCCTGGGGCACACTTGCCTCGCCCGGTACCGACGGGGAAAAAAATGACGCGCCCCGCGCAACCCGGGCCCGCCTCGCGCGTCCAACCCTGCACGGAGGTCGGCATGAGAAAGGCAATGCACCGAACGGGGCAGAAGCTTCGGTTGCTCCAGCGCAGGGCGGTCGCTGGAGGGCGCAAAGTGCACACCAACCTCGGCGAGCTTGTCGCCGCGGCCTTTGACACGGTGGGCAACGAAGTGAAGGACGTCGCCAAGCTGTTGGCCTCGCCTGAATTGGGCCGGGCCGCCAAGAGCCGCATCGTCCTCGTCCAGTAGGCGCCCCCTTTTATGGTGGATGTGTCCGGCGGAGGGGTTGTTCTCCCGCGGCGGGTGCCCTAGGCAAGCGCCCCAGGGTGATTGATTCGCACTGCCACCTGGACGTCGCACGCTTCGACGCCGACCGTCCGGCCGTGCTGGAGCGTGCCTGGCAGGCGGGCGTGCGCGGGTTGGTGGTGCCGGCCATTGGCCCCGATGCCTGGGAGGCGCTGCTGGCGTGGCCGGCCAAGGACGCCCGCGTCCAGGTGGCCCTGGGCATTCACCCGCAGCTGCTTCCGGAACTTCCCGAGGCACTGGACGACGTCCACCTTCAAACGCTGGATGGCCTGTTGCAGCGGGGCGTCGCCTGTGCCGTCGGGGAGTGTGGGCTGGACGGCCCGGCGACCGCGCGGGCTCCGCTGACGCGGCAGCTGCGCGTGCTGGACGGGCACTTGCGCCTGGCCCACCGGCACCGCCTGCCCCTCATCCTGCATTGCCAGCGGGCCCACCCTGCGCTGGAGACGTGGCTGCAGCGTGTGCGGCTACCGGACGCAGGCGCCGTGCTGCACAGCTACAGTGGTGGCCCGGAGCGCGTCGACGCCTACCGGGCGCGCGGCTTCTTCTTTAGCTTCGCCGGTCCCGTCACCTGGCCCGAGGCGCGGCGCCCGGTGGAGGCCCTCCGGGCGGTGCCGGCCGAGTTGCTGCTGGCGGAGACGGATGCGCCGGACCAGACGCCCAGCCCGCACCGCGGCGGCCGCTCGGAGCCGGCCTTCCTCTGCGAGGTGGTGGAGGCCATGGCCCGCCACCGCGGGGAGGACGCGGCGGATTTGTCCAGCCGGCTGGTGGAGAATGCCCAGCGCCTGTTTGGACGGCCCTTCGCGCCGGGCCCTTCTGTCCGCTAAACAGGCTTTCGCCATGCGTCCGGTTCCCCTCCCCCCGCCTCCCAGTGAAGCGCCGCCCGCGGCGGACAAGGGCCGCGCCTTCCGGCTGTCGCGGCGCTTCGACCGGACGGGCCGACTGCTGGGTGACGCCGGCATGGAGCGGCTGGCCCGCGCCCGGGTGGTGGTGTTTGGCCTCGGCGGGGTGGGCAGCTACGCGGTGGAGGGGCTGGCCCGCAGCGGAGTGGGCCACCTCACGCTGGTGGACTTCGACCAGGTGTGTGTCACCAACCTCAACCGCCAGCTGCACGCCACGGTGCGGACGGTCGGCAAGCCCAAGGCCGAGCTGATGGCCGAGCGCTGCCGGGAGGTGAACCCCGACGTCTCGGTGCAGCCGGTGCAGGAATTCTACCGGGCCGAGCTCGCGGAGCGCCTTTTGGGGCCGGGCTGGGACTTCGTCGTCGACGCCATCGACAACATCAAGGCGAAGCTGCACCTTCTGCACCGGGCAAGAAGCCTGGGCCTTCCGGTGGTGAGCAGCATGGGGGCCGCCGGACGACTCGACCCAACTTCCATCCGGGTGGAGGACTTGTGCGAGACGCACATGGACCCGTTCGCCAAGGACGTGCGCAAGCTGCTGAAGCGCAAGTACGGGGTGGATACCGAGCGGTCCACCGGCATCACGGCCGTGTACAGCATCGAGACGTCCCGGACGCCCGTGCCCCTCACCTACGACGCGAAGACGGACGGCTTTCTGTGCGTGTGCCCCTCGCGCGAGAACGACTTCCACACCTGCGACCACCGCACCCAGGTGAATGGCAGCGCCGTCTTCGTCACGTCGGTGTTTGGCATGGCGATGGCGGGCGTGGTGGTGCGCCGCATCGCCCAGGGGCGCTAGGGCTGGTGCGCTAAGCGGCGCTGAGTTGCGCCGGGGCGGGCGCCGGCGTGCGTTCGGCCTCCAGCGCGGCAAACGTCACGTGCTGCCGGCCGCAGGCGCGCCGGAAGGCGCACCGGGCGCACTCGGTGAGGTCGTCGGTCTTGGGAAACTCACCCGCATCGGCCGGGACATTCTGCGCGGCGTTGAGGAGGAGGGCCTGCATCGCGCGGACGCTCTCCTCGAAGAGGAGGCGGTAGCGCTCGACGGTGGGTGCATCAACCCGCACCTCCACCTCCTGCCCCTGGTTGACGAAGACGAGGAGGCAACGCACCGACTCCGGCGGCACGCGGTAGCGGTGGGCCAGGTAGAGCGCATAGCCCACCACCTGGTCCTCGTAGCCCTCCCGCATCTGGCCCGTCTTCCAGTCCACCACGGTGATGCGCCCCGACTCGTCGCGGAAGACGAAGTCCGGAATGGCGAACACCTTCACGCCCTGCAGGTCGAAGTTGCTCTTCTGCGCGCCCTCGTCCACCTCCAGCCACTGCTGCGGCTTCAGCGTCCGGGCGCGCTCAATCCACGGCGAGGCCAGAAACCAGCGCAACCCCTGCTCCACCGTCTGCCAGTTGCGCTTCCACTCCTCGGCCGGAATGGGCTCGTCGTACTCGTGTTCCACCAGGCCGGTGAAGTCCGGACGGCGCTTGCCCTCCTCCCAGTAGGACTTACTGCGCGAGTACAGCCAGTCGCGCTGCATCTGCTGGTGCGCGCGCCGCAGCACGCCCTCGCCATCCACCGCGCGCTCGGCCTGGATGCTCCGCAACACGTCGCGGATGTGGGCATGCACGACGTTGCCCGCCCAGTTGAAGCGGTTTGCCAGCCGCTTCAGGGTGAAGAGCTGCCGCGCCTCCTCGGACGCACCATTCTCCCAGCCGCCCCAGCTGCCGTAATAGTGGAGAAAGTACGCCCGGCGGCAGCCGGAAAACTTCTCGTGCCGGCTCTTTGACCAGCTGAAATCATTGGTGATGACGTTCTGACCCATGGACGATTGAGAGGCACTCTACCCTCTGCCTCTGTCAGCCACCCGGCTAGGGTGTCGGCCTGTGGCCACCTCAGCGCGCCTTGGCCGCACGGCCCGCACACCGCCTTTTTTGGCAGCGGACACCGACGCGGCACTCCGCCGCGCGCTGCTGCGCTTCTACGACGCGGAGGCCCGGGACCTGCCCTGGCGGCATTCCCGGGACCCCTATGCCATCTGGGTGAGTGAAGTCATGCTGCAGCAGACGCAGGTTGCCGTCGTGCTGCGCTACTGGGCGCCCTTCCTCGAGCGCTTCCCCACCCTGCCGCAGCTGGCCGCTGCCCCGCTGGACGCGGTCCTCGCCGCCTGGCGAGGCCTCGGCTACTACGCCCGAGCGCGCAACCTGCACCGGGCCGCCCAGGCGGTGGTGGAGCGCCACCGGGGCACGTTACCGGCCTCGCTGGACGCGCTGGCCGCGCTTCCCGGCTTCGGCCGCTACACCGTGGGGGCCGTGGCCAGCATTGCCTTCGGGCTTCGCGCGCCATTGTTGGACGGCAACGTGGCCCGGGTGCTGTGCCGCCTGTTTGCCGTGCACGGCACGCCGGGCGAGCCGCAGCGCGAGCGCACGCTGTGGGCGCTGGCCAGCCGTCTGGTGCCACAGGGGCGCCCAGGCGACTTCAACCAGGCCCTCATGGAGCTCGGCGCCACGGTGTGCCGGGTGGCGAGCCCCACCTGTCTTCTGTGCCCCGTCCGGCAACACTGCCAGGCGCTGGCCCAGGGCAAGGTGGAATCCCTGCCCCCGCCGAAACCGCCCGCGGCACGCCGGCACCTTCGCCTCGCCGTGGCGGTGGTGCGCCGGCGCGGGCGACTCCTCCTCGCGCGGCGGCCGGACACCGGCCTATTCGGCGGGTTGTGGGAATTGCCCGCCGTGGAACTACCGGCCCAGGGGCAGGAGGAAGCGGTGCAGGCCGCACTGGTGGCACTGCTTGGACCGGGGACGCGCGTCGGCGCCGCCCTGGGCACGGTGCACCGGACCCTCACCCACCGCGCCCTGGCCCTCAGCCTCTTCCAGGCGGCCGCCCCCGCCCACCCCAAACAGGGGGAGTACGTGGAGTTGCGCTGGGTGCGCCCGGCGGAAGCAGCCCGCCTGGGGGTGAGCGCGGCCATGCAGGCGGCACTGGCCCAGGCCCAGGCGGCCGGGCCAGCGTCGCGGCCGCGCCCAGCGCGCCCGGGTGCACGGCCCCCTCGCCCACGGCGCTAGGCTGTGACACCACCGGCCGGCATTCTGCGGAGAAACAGGCCCCATGGAGACACGCCCCATCGCCGAACGTGCCGCCGCGCTGCTGCTGTCGGCCTGGGGTGCTGCCGGCCAGCCCCTGGCCGGGTGGGACGAGGCGCTGCGGCCGCGCTCCTTCGCCGAGGCCTACGCCATCCAGGACGCGGTGACGTCCGCGCGCGGGCCGTGGGGTGGCTGGAAGGTGGGCGCGCCGTCGCCCGAGGCCACCCCGCTGTGCGCGCCCCTGTCTACCCAAGGCCTGGTGGAAAGCCCGGCCGCGCTGACAGACCAGGACTACCGCTCTCGGGGCATGGAAGCCGAGGTGGCCTTCACCTTCGCGCGGGCGCTGCCGCCCAGGACCAGCCCCTACAGCCGCGAGGAGGTGCTGGACGCCTTGGGCAGTGCGCACGCTGGGCTGGAAGTCGTCGAGTCTCGCTACGCCCAGCCTGCCAGCCTCGACGTTTTCTCGGCCGTGGCGGACAGCCAGGGGCACCGGGGCTACGTGGTGGGCCCGGGCCTCCGGGACTGGCGCCACCTGGACGTCTGGGCGCTACCGGTGACGCTGCTCGTCAACGGCGCGGTGGCCGTCCAGCGGGTGGGCGGCAACACCTCGGGGGACGGCTTTCGCCTGCTGGTGTGGCTGGCCAACCAGGGCAGCGTCCGGCTGGGCGGCCTGCGCGCCGGCGACGTGGTGACGACGGGCAGCACCACCGGGCTGACGGTGGTGCCGCCCGGCGCCAAGGTGCAGGCCCGCTTTGAAGGCCTGGGCGAGGCGGCCCTGCGTTTCACCCGTTAGCCAGCGCCACAGGGGACTTGGAAACCAGCCGGCCTAGTCGTTAGTACCAGCGGCCATGTCCCTCTTCGCGCGCAGCAAGTCCCGCCTCCCCACCGCCGAGGAGGCCCTCCGCGGACGTCCAGAGCGCGTGCCGGTGCCAGCCAAGCACTTCGTCAACGGCGCGTCGCTTCTTCCGCCCTTCCCGGCCGGCACCGAGGTCGCCACCTTCGGGATGGGGTGCTTCTGGGGGGCCGAACGGAAATTCTGGGAGTTGCCGGGCGTCGTCTCCACCATGGTGGGGTACGCGGGCGGCCTGACGCCCAACCCCACCTACCAGGAGGTGTGCAGCGGCCGGACCGGACACGCCGAGGTGGTGCAGGTGGTGTTCGACCCAAAGAAGGTTTCCTACGAGAGGCTGCTGCAGGAATTCTGGGAGAACCACGACCCGACGCAGGGCATGCGCCAGGGGAACGACACCGGCACGCAGTACCGCAGCGCCGTGTACACGCACTCCGAGGAGCAGGCTCGGGTGGCGGCCGCCTCGCGCGAGGCCTACCAGCGCGTCCTCTCCGCCGCCGGCTATGGCCCCATCACCACCGAGATTCGCGCCGCGCCGGACTTCTACTACGCCGAGGACTACCACCAGCAGTACCTGGCGAAAAACCCGGACGGCTATTGCGGCATTGGCGGATGTGGCGTGGCCTACACCCCGAAGGTCTCGGCGGAACGGCAGAAGGCCTGAGTCCTTCCGGAGGCCGTCGGTCTCGGCCGCTGGTGCCGCTAGCGGATGCCAACCTGCCCGCGCACGGAGTCGATGAGTCGAGCCGAGTCGTAGCCGACGCCGTCCTTGAAGACGAGCTGGACGTTCTCGATGTCAGAGATTCGGACTGACGGGTCGCCCTTGACCAGGACCAAGTCGGCCTGCTTCCCGCGTTCGACGGTGCCGGTGTCCTTGAGTCGGCCCAGGAATCGCGCCCCGTTGAGAGTCGCGACCTGGATGGCTTCGACGGGGGTAAATCCAGCTTCGACCAAGAGTTCGACTCCCCGCTGGTCCCCGAATCCCGGGACCACGCCTCCGTTCCCTGTGGGGTCCGGGCCGGTCAGCAACAGGCCGCCGGCGGCGGCAAAGGCGCGCTCGAACTGCATCTCCTTGGCAAATAGCTGTGCCCTTGTCGTGTCGGCTGGGTCGAGCATGGCCCGGATGCTGAGGTAGCTCTCCCTGGCTGCACTCGACATGACATCGAGGACACGCCGCTGCGCCGGCTGACGGCCGGCGACCGAGGCCTCCAGGACCGGCAGCGTCGAAGTCACCGCCACGCGATGCTCGACCAGCAGGGCGATGAGCGCCGCCACCTTGGGACCGTCCATGGGGGTGGCGAGCCAGGCCGCGTCCATCTCCTTGCGGTCCGGACAGAGGTCGGGCTTCTTTCCCACCACGAATTCGCTGTCACCGACCACCGGCCCATGCTCGAGGTTGTCGATGCCGGCCTCAACGGCTTCGGGCCACGTCACCGAGCAGAGGTGGCCGGTTAGCTTCAACCCCCGACGGTGGGCCTCGCCGATGGCCGCCGCCAACGCGGCCCGACCGATGTGCATGTAGGCCTTGAAGGACGTCATCCCGGAGTCCGCCCAAAAACTGACAAACCTTCGGGCCTGTTCCGCGCTGGTGAGCTCGGGCATCTCCGCAAATTGCGTGGGCGGGCCCTCCAGGTAGGGCGCCGTCAAGTCAAGCTTCGGGCCCGGCATGAGGCCAGCGTCGATTCGGGACCGAACCTTGAGGTCCGCATAAGGCGCTAGGCTGCCGGTGGTGCGCAGCGTCGTGACACCCGCGGCGAGGTAGAGGCGCGGCGCGCTGTACGACGTCTCGGCCAAGAGGATGCCCGGCTCGAGCACCCGGCCCGAGGCGCGCTGCAGCAAGCCGGAGGCGACGTAGTACAGGTGGTTGTGCAGCCCCACCAGACCGGGCAGGACGCTGTGGCCCGGGTAGTCGTGGACCTCAGCGCCAGCCGGAATGGGCGTGCTGCTGGCCGGGCCGATGGCGGTGATGCGGCCGTCCACCAGCACCAGCGTCTGGTCTGGACGCGCCGGACCTCCGGTGCCGTCGATGACATTCACGTGGCGGAGCGCGACGCTCGGCGCGGAGATGACGATGAAGGGGGCGACGTCGGGCCCGGGTGGCGCACCGGTCGCGGACAGGGAGATGGAACACAGCGCGGCAGTCAGCCAGCGTGGCATGGCGTCTCTCGGTTGGTTTCCCCGGGGGCTGTGGCAGCGGGCCGTGGGGCCCCGGGACGGCGCGTCTGGGGAGCGGCAGCCCAGGCGCGCTGAACTGCTTCGTTCTTGACTGTACCGCAAGCCGGCGGAGTACGACGTTGGCCTTCCCGGGAGGAAGCGACCATGGCGTACGACATCCACACCGACGTGAAGTACCAACCGCTGGAACTGGTGAAGGTGGGGCAGCTGGCCGATGCGTGCCCCGAGAAGTGGTGGAACCAGAGCCTGTGCCGCATCAACGACTGCGTGGCACGCTTGGGCGTCTTCGAGGGCGAGTTCCACTGGCACAAACACGACCGCGAGGATGAATTCTTCTACGTCATTGAGGGGCAGCTGCTTCTCGACCTCGAGGGCCGCACCGTGGCACTGGCCCCGCGGCAGGGGCTTTTGGTTCCGCGCGGGGTGATGCACCGCACCCGCGCCCCGACGCGGACGGTGGTGCTGATGATTGAGGCGGCCACCGTCGTCCCCACCGGGGACTGACGGCAAACATGCGAATCCCAGGGGCGTTCCGGGCACCCCGGGGAAACCCGGCCGCCCCTTACAGCCCGAGGTAGGCCTCGCGGATGCCCTTGTCCGCGACCAGGACTGCCGCCGGGCCCTCGGTCACCAACTTGCCGTTTTCGATGACGTAGCCCCGGTCGGCAATCTCCAGCCCCTCCATCACCTTCTGTTCCACAATCAGCACCGTCACCACCTTGGAAAGCTCCCGGACCGCGGCCAGCGTCTGCTCGGTCAGCTTCGGGGACAGGCCGAGGGAAGGTTCATCGAGGAGCAGCAGCTTCGGCTCGGACATCATCCCGCGGGCGATGGCCACCATCTGCTGCTCGCCGCCGGACAGGGTCCCGGCCACCTGGCGGCGCCGCTCGGCAAGCCGTGGGAAGAGGTCGAACATGCGCGCCACGTTTTCCCGGCGCCGCTTGCGCGCCCGTGGCAGGTAGGAGCCGAGCCAGAGGTTCTCCTCCACACTCATTTCCGGGAAGAGTTGCCGCCCCTCCGGGACGTGGGCGATGCCCAGGTCCACAATCTCCGCCGCGGAGCGGCCGGTGACGTCCTGGCCGAGGAAGCGCACGCGGCCCGTCTTGGGGCGCAAGAGGCCCGAGATGACGCGCAGGCAAGTGGTCTTCCCCGCCCCATTGCCGCCGAGGAGCGCCACCACTTCCGCCTTGCGCACCTGGAAGCTGAGGCCGAAGAGGGCCTGGAAGTCGCCGTAGAAGGCGGTGAGGGCCTCGACTTCCAGCAGGACCTCGGCGCTCACGGCGGGGTCCCGCCCTTCTGGTACTTGCTGCCGAGGTAGGCCTCCACCACCCGCGGGTCATGCACCACCGTCTGGGGGGACCCCTCGGCCAGCTTCCCGCCCTGGTCCATCACCACCACCCGGCTGGCCAGCGCCATCACCACCCGCATGATGTGCTCCACCCCGCCCACCGCGGTGACACCGAAGTCCTTCAGCTTTCGCAGCAGGGCCACCACCTCGGCCGACTCGGTGGGGTTGAGGCCGGCCATCACCTCGTCGAGAAGCAGTAGCTTGGCCCCGGTGGCCAGTGCCCGCGCCACCTCCAGCAGCTTCCGCTGCGCCAGCGGCAGCCCGGAGGCGAGCTGGTCGGCACGCTTGTCGAGGCCGAGAAAGCCCAGCACCTCATCGGCCTTCTTGGTCGCCTCGGCGCGGGAGCGGGCGTGGAGGAAGGAGCCGAGCATGACGTTTTCCCGCACGGTGAGACTGGGCAGGGGCTTGACGATTTGGAAGGTGCGGCCGATGCCCAGCCGCGTCGTCTGGTAGGGCTTGAGCCCGACGATGTTTTGTCCCTGGTAGAGAATCTCCCCGGAGTCCGCCCTGACGTAGCCGGAGATGAGGTTGAAGAGTGTCGTCTTCCCGGCCCCGTTGGGGCCGATGATGAAGACGACCTCGCCCTCCTCGACGTCGAAGCTGACGTCGTTGGTGGCCAGCAGCCCGCCGAAGCGCTTCACCACGTGCTTGAGCTGGAGAAGGGGGGCCACCGTGTGCGCTCCTAGGAAGCCACCTGGGCGCGGGGCGCCGGGCGGTGGAACCAGCGCTGCTTGGCGATGGACACCAGCCCACCGGGGAGAAACAGCACCACCAGCACCAGCAGCAGTCCGTAGAAGAAGGTGTGGGCTCGCTCCAGGTAGGCCTTCAGCCCCTCGGCGGCGACGGTGAGCACCACTGCGCCGACGATGGGGCCCCACACCGTGGCCGCGCCCCCCAGCATGGCGATGAGCGCCATCTGTACCGACATGTCGATGGCCAGCACGCTGTCCGGGCCGATGAATTGGAACACGCCGGCGTAGAGGGCGCCGGCCGCGGCCACCAGCGCGGCACTGAAGAGGAGCGCCTTCAGCTTCTCCACGGCGGGGTTGATGCCCACCGCCATGGCGGTGTCCTCGTTCTCGCGGATGGCGCGCAGGGAGTAGCCAAAGCGGCTGCGGTGCGTCCAGGCCGTCAGGGCGAAGGCCAGAAGCAAGAGCGGCAAGGCGGCGAAGTACGTCTTCCGGTCGCCGTTGGGCTCGGCGAAGAAGCTGGGGGCAATCATCCCGATGGCCCCATGGGTGAAGGAGAGGTTGAGCGCCAGCAGCCGCAGGATTTCCGCGGTGGCGATGGTGGAGAGGACGAAGTAAGGGCCGCGCAGCCGAAAGGTGAGGCTGCCGATGAGAAGCGCCGCCAGGCAGGCCAGCACCATGCCGGCCAGCATGCCCAGCCAGGGATTCCAGGCGAAGGCTTCATGGAAGAGGGCCACGCTGTAGGCCCCAATCCCGAAGTAGGCGACGTGCCCCAGCGACAGCTGCCCGGCGTAGCCGCCCACCAGATTCCAGGCAATCCCGAGGATGGCGAAGATGACGACGCGGAAGACAATCTGCTGCAGGTAGGCGTCCCTCAGCCACAGCGGCAGCGTCAGAAGCAGCCCGAAGAAGACGGCCGCCGACAGCCAGCCCGCGCGCGTCATGGCGCCTTCTTCCCGAAGAGACCTTGCGGCCGCAGCAGCAGCACCGCCAGGAAGAGGACGAAGTCCACCACCTGGGTGTAGCTGTCGGACCAGTAGTAGGCGGTCAGCCCTTCGGTGACGCCGAGGATGAGCCCGCCCAGCGCCGCGCCCTCCACGCTTCCCATGCCCCCCAGCACCACGATGACGAAGGACTTGAGGTTGTAGGGGCTGCCGATGGTGGGGTTCACGTAGAAGACGGGGAGCAACAGCGCTCCGGCTCCGCCGGCGCAGGCCACCCCAAAGGCAAAGGAGATGCCGGAAATCCACTGCACCCGGATGCCCATCAGCGGCGCCACGCCGGGATTCTGGGCCACGCCGCGGATGGCCCGGCCCATCTCCGTGTACTTCATGTAGAGGTACATCGACGTCACCCCGAGGACGGCGATGACGAAGGACACCCCGTAGGCGACGTTGAAGTTGAGCGGGCCGAGGTTTGCCGTGCGGTCCGCCAGCGGAAGGTTGATGGAGCGGTAGTCGCCGGTGAAGAGCAGCTGGGCGGCGCCCACCAGGCACAAGGCAATGCCTTCCGTCAAAAGAATCTGCAGGAAGTCCGACTGGCCCATGACGCGCCGGATGAGCAGCCAATACACGGCCATCCCCATCATGAAGAGCGCGGCGCCCACCAGTGCGCAGCCCCAGTAGGGGTTGATGTGAAAGAGGGTGTAGCCGAAGTAGGCGACGTACATGCCCACCATGAGAAAGGCGCCGTGGGCGAAATTGACCAGCCGCATGACGCCGAAGACGAGCGCCATTCCCATGGCGATGAGCGCGTAGATGCCCCCCACCAGGACCCCGTTGAGGATGGCCTGGAGTGCGGCCACGGGCTACGGCCGGGCGGACCAGGGCGGCGTGGGGAGGACGGGCTGAGCGGTGGCCTGGTCGGCGGGCGCCACAATCTGGAAGGCGCCCTTCTGCACCTGGGTGATGAGGACGGGGTGCTGGTTCTGCTGGTTGACGAACTTGATGGGCCCGAAAATGCTCATCATGTCCGTCTTGGCGATGGCGTCGCGGATGGCGGCCGGCTCCCACTTCCCGGCCCGCTTGATGGCGTCGGCAACAATCTTCAGGCTGACGTAGGCCTGCACCGCGTGGTAGCTGGGGTACTCGCCCCAGCGCGCCTTCACCGTGTCGGCAAACTGCTTGCTGCCGGGCCACTTCGACTCGCGCATCCACTGCTGGCCGCTGACGGTGAACTCGGCGTCCTTGCCGGCGCTGCTGAGAAATGCCGGCAGGGCGAAGCCCGTTCCGGCCGAGGTGTAGACGCGCGGGTTGAGGCCCACCTGGCGCGACTGCTTCATGAGCTGGGTGGCGTCCAGCAGGTAGCTCGCGAAGTAGATGACCTCCGGCGCCTTCTCCTTCACCTTCTGCAGCATTGCCGTGTAGGAAGGACTGCCGGCGCCATAGGCCTCGTCGGAGACCACCGGGATGCCGAAATTCTTTGCCCAGGTGCGCATGGCCCCGGCGTTGGCCTGGCCGAAGTTGGTGTTCTCATAAACAATCGCCATGTTCTTCGGAAGGCCGGTGGCCTTGAGGAACTCGACGGTGGCATGGGCCAGGTCGTCTGCTCCCGAGCAGACCCGGAACACCCACGGGCTCTTGCTGGCGAGCACGTTGTCGGCCGTGGCGGTGGGGATGACCAGCGGCACCTGGCGCTTGATGACGGGCTGCACCAGCGCCAGCGTGGACTGGCTGGCATAGGCGCCGATGACGACTGGCACCTTGTCCTGGTCGACCAGCTTGCTGACGCCCTGCACGGCGACGTCGGCCTTGCTCTGGTCGTCGTACTTAATAATCTCCAGCGGCTTTCCCAGGACGCCGCCGCTCGCGTTGATTTCCTCCAGCGCCAGCGTGTAGCCCCGCTCGTGCTGCGTCCCGAAGGCCTGCTCGGAGCCGGTGAAGGAACTGATGATGCCCACCTTCTGCGTCTGGGCCCAGGCTGGGGCGCTGGCGAGGAGGAAGCCTGCGACAAGCAACCGCGTGCGCATGGGATGAGACCCTCCGGCTGCAAACCCGACCGCTGTCCCCCGGGTGGGGAAGCAACTGCCTAGTTCACCGGGCCAGGGCCAGCAATGCCAAACCGCGGACAGCGCGGCGCGTCAGGCACGTTCGCCCGCACTTCTTGCGCCGCCGAGGACGCCCTGGGCCACCCGCAGCTGCTCGACAATGTGCTCGGCGTCCGAAACCGTCCGCAGGGCGAGTCCGCAGGCTGGCGTCAGCACCGCGCGCTCCAGCGTGGAAGCGGCGCGGGCCTGGCCCAGCACAGACTCCAGCGACGTTTCGGCGGCCGCCACCAGTTCCACCACCGAGGCGTCCTCCCCCAAGTCCGTGGGCACCACCCCCAGCGACAGCGCCCCGCCGCCGGAGAGGAAGGCCTCCAGGGGCCCGGGCACGTCGAGGAGCGCGTCCAGCGACAGCCGCACGTCGAAGGACAGCAAGTCCAGCCCCAATTCCAGGAGCGCCTCCCAGCGCGTGTTGCCGCAGCAGTGCAGCCCCACCAGAGCGCCCTCGCGCTGCAGCGCGACGACGAGGAGGCGGAGCTCCTGCAGCATGAGGAGGTGGCGCCCCTCGCGCGTGTCCAGCGCATACAGCCCGGGCTCGTCCAGGTAGAAGAGGGGCGTCGCGCCGGCGGCGCGAAGCGCCTTCACCATGGCCAGCGAGCGCGCCAGTAGCAGGCGAAACACTTGGCGGTCCAGGGCGGGGTGTTCCGACACTGGCCCCCCGCCGTCCAGCTGCGTTCCCCAGCGGACGGTGGCCGGCCCGGCCAGCTGGGCCTTGGCCAGCACCAGGTGGCGGGCTTGGATTTCCCACAAGAAGGGGAGCCAGGCACGGCGGGCCTGGGGCGATGGCTGGAAGGCAGACAGCGCCCCCGAGGCGAGCGCCGCGTCCAGCCGGGCGCCGAAGGCGGCGGCCCCGGCCTCCCAGGTGCCCACCTGCACGGTGCACATGCCCTGAGAGTCAAAGTCGAGTCCCGGCAACCCCTCCAGCGCGGAAGCCATCATGAACTCCCCGGGGTTTCCCGCCGGAAGCTCCGGAAGGAAGGGGACGTCCAGCTGCAGTGCGAGCTGCAGCCCGAGCTCCCCTTGGGTGTGCGGCAAGCTGCCGATGGCCGTGGTGGCGTGCCGGGGCAGAAGCGCGAGCGCGGGACGCGACACGGTGGGGGAGAACCTCGCTGGGAGGGGTGTTAGGCGACGGAGAAGTAGAACGCGTCCGGGTGGTGAAACACCAGCGCGGACACCGAGGCCTCGGGCTCCATCATGCAGCCGTCGGTCAACTCGACGCCGACCTCCTCCGGGCGAAGCACGCTGAAGAGCTGCTGCTGGTCCTCCAGCCGCGGGCAGGCCGGGTAGCCGAAGGAATAGCGCTTGCCCTGGTACTCGGCGCGGAAGCGCTCCAGCATGCTGAGGCCCGGGCTGTCCGGAAACCCCCACATGCTCCGCACTTTGGCGTGCAGAAGCTCGGCGTAGGCTTCGGCCGTCTCCAGGGCCAGCGCCTGCACGGCGTGCATCTGCAGAAAATGGCCCTCCGCCTTGAATTGCTCGCTCAGCTGGCGAATGCCGGTGCCGGCCGTCACCACGAAGAGGCAGACGTTGTCGCGGGGGCTGCCCCGCTCCAGCGGCGCGGCAAAGTCGGCCAGGCACACCCCGCCCTCGCGGGCCTGGCGCGGGAAGGTGAAGCGCGTCCTCTCCTTGCCTTCCTTGTCGAAGAGGAGGAGGGAGTTGCCGTCGGAGCCGGCCCGGAAAAACTGGAAGACGGCGCGGGGGTGCAGCCGCCCGTCGCGCAGAATTGCCTTCAGGCCGTCCAGGACGGCCTTCACTTCCAGGGCCTTGCGCCCCTCCTCGGTGTCCCGCAGGGCCGCCTCGGCCGGCGTCCCCAGCGCGCGGGCCACCGAACCCTTCACCCCCAGGTGCCGCCCGTACAGCATGACGGGGTTGATGAAGCGCCAGATGTCGTCCAGCGGCGTGGACGGCAGCACGTGCCGGTCCCAGTCCGGGGGGGGCGGGATGCTGTCCAGTAGCCGCACCTCGCGGGAGCGCCCCACCGGGGCCACCACCGGCGCGGGGCGCGCCGCGGCCTCGGCCTTCAGCGCCGCCCGGCGCACCTGCAGCTCGCCCTCCAGCACACCACGTTCGGTGGGGTGCACAATTCGCTTGGCCAGCTCCAGGCCACTCATCGCGTCCTGGGCGTAGGCCACCGTGCCGGCGTAGGCCGGGGCGATGGACTTGTCGACGAAGTTGCGGCTGAGCGCCGCGCCGCCGACCAGCATTGGAATGTTCACCCCGGCGCGCGAGAGGTCCTCGGCGGTGGCCACCATCTGGTGGGCGCTCTTCACCAGCAGGCCGGACAGCCCGAGGATGTCCGGCTGGTGCTCCCGCACCGCCTGGACCAGCTGCTCGGGCGGCACCTTGATGCCGAGGTTGACCACCTGGAAGCCGTTGTTGGCGAGAATAATCTCCACCAGATTCTTCCCAATGTCGTGCACGTCGCCCTTCACCGTGGCCAGCACCACCTTGCCGCGCAGGGCGGTGGTGGTGCGGTCCATCCTCGGCTCGAGGTAAGTGACGGCCGCCTTCATGACCTCGGCGCTCTGCAGCACCTCGGCCACAATCAGTTCATTGGCGCCGAACAGCCGCCCCACCTCGTCCATGCCCTTCATCAGGGGGCCGTTGATGACGTCCAGCGGGCTGCGCGTGCCGAGCGCCAGCTCCAGGTCCGGAAGCAGGCCGTCGCGCGTGCCCTCCACCACATACCGGGCCAGCCGCTCGTCCAGGGGCAGCTCGGCCACCTTGGGGCGCGCCGGCCGCGCCTCGCGGAACTGCGCGGCAAACGGCGTCACCGGGTCCACGCCGCGGTTGTAGAGGAGGTCCTCGGCCAGCTTGCGGTCGGCCTCCCCCAGCGTGGCGTACCGTTCCAGCTTCTCGGCATTCACCAGGGCCATGTCCAGACCGGCCAGGGTGCAGTGGTAGAGGAAGACGGAGTTGAGCACTTCGCGGCCGGCGGTGGGCAGGCCGAAGGAGACGTTGCTGATGCCGAGCACCGTCTTGCAGCGGGGGAGCCTCTGCTTAATCAACCGCACGCCCTCGATGGTTTCCACGCCGCTGCCGGTGTACTGGGCGTCGCCGGAGGCACAGGGGAAGACCAGAGGGTCGAAGTAGATGTCCTCCGGCTCCACCCCGTACTTGGTGGTGAGCAGCTGAAAGCTGCGCTCGGCGACGGCCAGCTTGCGCTCGCGCGTCACCGCCATCCCCACCTCGTCGATGCAGCCCACCACCAGCGCCGCGCCGAACTGGCGGGCCAGCGGCACCACCTTCTCGAAGCGTTCTTCCCCGTCCTCCAGGTTGACGGAGTTGATGATGGCCTTGCCCTGACAGTAGGTGAGCGCCTCGGCGATGCAGCGGGCATCGGTGCTGTCAATCATCAGCGGGACGCGCACCTTCTTCACCACCACCTCGAGGAAGCGGCGCAGGTCGGCCTTCTCCTCGCGGTCCGGGTTGGCCAGGCAGACGTCGATGATTTGCGCCCCGCGCTTGACTTGGGCGCGGGCCACCTCACTGGCGTCCTCCCAGGCCTCGGCAACAATCAGTTCCTTGAACTTGCGGCTGCCGATGACGTTGGTGCGCTCGCCCACGATGACGGGGCGCACGTCCTCCCCCACCTCCAGGTAGTCGACGCCGGACAGACGCGAGCGTACGGGGGGGTTGGCGCGCCGCGGGGGCAGCCCGCGCACGGCGCGGGAGATGGCGCGGATGTGGTCGGCCGTCGTGCCGCAGCAGCCACCCACGACGTTGAGCCAGCCCTCCTCGCAGAAGCGACGCAGCACCCGGGCCAGCATCTCCGGGGACTCCAGGTAGTGGCCATTCTCGTCCGGCAGCCCGGCGTTGGGGACGCAGCCCACCTGGAAGCGACTCATCGCCGCCAGCGACCGGATGTGGTCGGTCATGAATTCCGGGCCGGTGGCGCAGTTCAGGCCGAGGTACAACAAGTCTGAGTGCTCAAGGGCGGTGGCCAGCGCCTCCACCGACTGCCCGGCCAGCATGGTGCCAGTCGGTTCAATGGTGCCGCTGACGGCCACCGGCACCCGGACGCCCAGGGTGTGGAAGGCCCGCTGGCAGCCCAGCAGGGCGGCCTTCACGTTGCGCGTGTCCTGGGACGTCTCGATGAGGAGGTAATCCACCCCGCCCGCCACCAGGCCCTCGGCCTGGACAGAAAACGTCTCCACCAGCCCTTCGAAGGTGACGCCCCCGGTGACGCTGATGGCCTTGGTGGTGGGGCCGATGCTGCCGGCCACCCAGCGGGGCCGGCCGTCCTCGGCCTCCACGCTGGCCGCCGCCTCCCGGGCCAGCTCCGCCGCCCGGGCGTTGAGGGACCGGGCCTCGGCCTGCAGCCCGTACTCGGCCAGCACCAGCGGCGTCCCCCGAAGGTGTCCGTCTCGGCCACGTCCGCCCCGGCGCGGAAGTAGGCGGCGTGGATGTCGCGGATGACGTCGGGCCGGGTAAGCACCAGATGCTCGTTGCAACCCTCGAGTTCCGGACCGCCGAAGTCGGCGGCCTTGAGATTCTTCGACTGGATGAGGGTGCCCATGGCCCCGTCCAGCACGACGACGCGGGCGGCCAGCGCCTCCTTCAGTTCCGCCAGGCGTTCAGCGCGCCGCTGGCTCATTTGCGTTCCCCGGTGAGGAGAAAGACGCGGAAGGGCGAGGTGGCCTCCCGGGCGTGCACCTGGCGGCCGAGAGCAGTGAAGCCAGCGCGCTTGAGGGCCGCTTCCAGGCGGGCCGGCGAGAAGCCCAGGTGGCGGTGGCCGAGCCGCTCGCGCACCCACCTCTCCTCGTGCACCATCAACTCCAAGACCACCACCTTGCCCTGGGGACGAAGCAGACGGGCCGCCTCGCGCAGCACGGCCTCGGGTTCCTCCACGTGGTGCAGGCTCTGGCTGCACACCACCAAGTCGAGGCTGGCCGCGGGCAGGGACAGGGCGTGGAGGTCCTCCCGGACGAAGGTGATGTTGCGCAGGCCCTCCGCCCGCGCCCGCGCGCGGGCCTGGGCCAGGGCCTCCGGGTTCTGGTCGATGGCCACCACACTGCGCGCCCAGCGGGCCAGCGAAACGCTGAGGACACCTGTTCCGCAGCCGAAGTCGGCCACCTCCAGCGCCGGCAGCAGCGAGGCCAGGGCGGAGCTCCATAGAAACCAAGACTGCCCGGGCTCCAGCAGCCTCTCGTTGAGGGCGGTGCGGTCCACCCGGCTCCGCAGCAAGTCGGTCAGTCGCGCCTGGTCTCCGCTTCCGTCCTCCGCCTCGCAGGCCAGGCGGATGAGGGGCCAGTGCAAGTCTTCGGCGTCCACCCCCAGCGAGTAGTAGGTGAAGCCCGCCGCGCGCTCCTCGCGCACCAGCCCCAGCTGCCGCAGCTTGCCGAGGTGGTGGCTGACGCTGGACTGGGACACCCCGACGACGCTGACCAATTCAGTCACGTTGAGGGGGGCGGCGGACAGAAGCCGCAGCAGTCGGAGGCGTGTCGGGTCGCCGAGGGCGCGGAAGGACTGGGAGAGGGCCTCCATATCGACAAATGCTCATATGTCGATTCTCCCTTGCACACAACCCGCTGGCCATGAGACGCCTCGCCCCTGGGGCCCCCGCCCCGGGCGGGGCCCGACGCCGCCATGCCCAGACGCGCCCACCCCCACCCCCCGGACGGCCCCACGCTGCAGCAGGCGCTGGCCGGGCGCCGGGTGGGCCTGGTCCTCTCGGCGGGCTTCTTCGGCTTCTTCGGGCACACGGGCTTCCTCGCCGGGCTGCTGGCGGCGGGGGTGCGCCCGGCGGCCTACGCCGGGACGTCCGCCGGTGGCCTGGTCTCCGCCTACGCCGCCGCCGGCATGCCCCCCGCGGCGCTGGAGGCGCTGCTTTTGTCTCTGCGGCGGGAGCGCTTCTGGGACGTGGACGTCCTCGGTGGCCTGGCCGACGCGGCCCGCGGCGGCACCGGCGGCATGGGACTTCTGGCCGGCGGGCGCTTCCGCGCCCTCCTCTCCTCCACCCTGCCGGTGCGCCGCTTCGAGGACTGCGCGACGCCGCTTCTTTTGGTGGCGGCCGACGTCGGCCGCGCCGGCAGCGTGGCCCTCACCCGGGGCGAGCTGGCCCCGGCCGTCCACGCCACCTGCGCCTACCCGGGCCTGTTCCGCCCGGTGCCGTTGGACGGGGGCCTGCTGTGGGACGGCGGGTTGGTGGACAAGGCCCCGGCGCTGGCCCTGCACCGGCACCTGCCCGGCGCCCTGGACGCGCTGTTGGTGCACTTGCTCCCCACCCGGGGGGGCCCAGCACTGGGCGGGCCCTTGGCCTATGTCCGGGGGCTGTCCGCCGGCGTCTCGGCGCTGCGGCGTTCACACCTGGAATTGCAGTGCGCGCTTCTGTCCGCGCAAGGGCTGGACGTCTACCTGGTGGTGTCGAAGTTGCCCGCCGTCTCCCCGCGCACGCTGCACCTTGGACCGGAAGCGGTGACGGCTGGACGCGCCTCCGCCGAGCGGGCGCTGGCCCAGCCGGCGGCGGCGCTGCGGACCGGGCCCCCGCCCGGCTGACGGGCAGGGGGCCTTCTTTTAGTGCCCCGCGGCCCGGCGGTGCTCGACCATCAGGCACCTGTCCTGGACGACGTCGATGCCGGCGGCGGCCAGCTTGTCCGCCACGGCGTCGTCGCGGATGCCCAGCTGAAACCAAACCGCCTTCGGCTTCTTGGCCAGAATGTCCGCCACGTGCTGTTCCAGGTCCACCGGGCGGCGGAAGACGTCCACCAGGTCGATGTCGCCCGGAATGTCCTGCAGCCGCCGGTACACCTTTTGGCCGAGAATCTCGGTGACGTCGGGGTAGTAGACGGGCACCGGCACCACCTCCAGCCCGGAGCGGGAGAGGTACTTCGCCACGTCGTAAGCAGGCTGTCCGGCCTGCGCCTCCGTCTTGATGCCGAGGACGGCAATCCGTCGGGAGCGCTTCACCACCTCGGCAATGCCAGCGTCCGTCTCAACGCGGTGCGGGGAAAGCGTGGCCATGTCCAGAGACCTCCAGAGTCTCCTACATAGTCGCCGGCGGGGGCGGGCGGCAGCGCATTCGCGCACAGCGTTGTTCAACGTCACCAGGAGTCCTTGCTAGGCGGATGGGCTTGCAAGGGAGCGCGGAGATGAGCATGAGCAGGGGCGTGAAGACGCTCCACCTGAGTCATGCCCGCGCTCGTGAGTTGCTCACCCGTGGGTTGAAGGCGAGCCCGCCGCGGCTGGACTGGGCCGCGTGCGCCGTGGCCTCGCTGGTCGACGACGATTTCCGCGTGGAGGAAGTGGAAGGGGCGCTGGATGCCCTAGGTCGCCGCGTGCGGCAAGTCATGCCGGACAACGGCGACCTCGCCGGCCGGCTGGCGGCACTGCGCCAGGTGCTGGTGGACGAGGAAGGCTTCACCGGGGGCACCGCGCTGGACGACGCCCCGCCGAGCAGCGCACTGCACCACGTGCTGGCCCGGAAGACGGGCCTCCCCATCGCCCTGTCGGTGGTGTACCTGGAGGTGGCCCGCCGGGCGGGGGTGTCGCTGGTGGGCGTCAGCTTCCCGGCGCACTTCCTGGTGGCGACACCGGGCCCCGGGGAGCGTCTGGTGCTGGACCCCTTCAACCACGGGCAGCTTCTCACCGGGTCTGGCTGCGAGGAGCTGCTGGCGCGCGTGGCACCGGCGGTGCGCTTCACCCCCCGCCTCCTCTCCGCCGCTTCCGTACAGACCATCGCCACCCGCATGCTGTCCAACCTCAAGCGCAGCTACTTGAGCCGCGGGGACGGGGAGCGCGCGCTGGCGGTGGTGGACTTGCTACTGCTTCTGGTGCCGGACCATCCGGGCGAGCTTCGGGTGCGCGCCGGCATCCTCTCCGCCTTGGGCGCCTACCAGGCGGCGCTGGCCGACGTGGAACGGTGCCTGGAGCTGTCCCCGGACGCGCCTGACCAGCGCAACCTGCGGCTGGCCGCTCGGACGCTGAAGCAGCGCGTGGACTACCTCAACTAGGCATCCCCCCCGAGGAGGCACCCCCCGTGGGGGACGCTGCACCGCCCAGGCCCTGGAGGCGCACCCGCAGCGGGGAGGAGCACGACTTCACCATCCTGCGCATCCGCGAGGACCACTTCGCCGACCCGCGCGACGGCAGCGAACATCCCCGCGTCATCCTCACCGCGCCGGACTGGGTGAATGTGGTGGCGCTGACACCGGAGCGCGAGGCCCTTCTGGTCCGGCAATTTCGCTTCGGCGTCGAAGCGAATTCCCTAGAGATTCCGGGCGGCATGGTGGACGAAGGCGAGACGCCGGCTGAGGCGGCGGCGCGCGAGCTGGAGGAGGAAACGGGCTTCCGCGCGGCGTCCTGGGCCTTTCTCGGCGCGGTGCATCCCAACCCCGCCCTGCAACGTAACCGCTGCCACAGCTACCTCGCCCTCGGCTGCCAGCCCCTTCCGTCGGGCCGGCCGGCGACGGACGAGGACCTGGAAGTGGTGCGGGTGCCGGCGTCCAGCCTCGAGCGCCTCATTCAAGAGGGGGCCATCACCCACGCGCTGGTGGTGAATGCCGTGTACTTCGCCGCGCTGGTTGGCGCGCTGTGACGGCCCCGGTGGGGGGCCCTGGCAGGCCGAAACCCTCCGGTCTCCCCCTGCGTAGGACGGGTATGAAGCACCTGCGCCCCTTCATCGCCCTGGCCGTCCTCGCCCTGCTGGCCGCGGCGGCCAAACTCTCCGCGCAGCAGCACGCGGTCGTCCCCCTGCCGGTCGGCACCCACCCCGGCGGTGTCGGACACGGGACGGCGCTGCGTCCACCGCCCGGGCATGCCCTGGCCGTCTTTGCCCAGGGCTGCTTCTGGGGAGTCGAGTACCGGTTTCGCCAGGTGCCGGGGGTGGTGGCCACGGCCGTCGGCTACACCGGGGGCCACACCGAGAACCCGACGTACGCGATGGTGAGCTCGCACACCACCGGACACGCCGAGTCGGTGTTGCTCGAGTTCGACCCGAAGCGGGTCTCCTACCAGCAGTTGCTGGCGCTGTTCTGGGCCTCGCACGACTCCACCAGCGGAGACCGTCAGGGGCCGGACCGAGGTTCTCAATACCGTTCGGCCATCTTCACCTTTGGTCCAGAACAACAGGCGCTGGCCCTGGCCAGCCGCGACCAGGAGCAAACGCAGCTGGCGAAGCCCATCACGACCGAGGTGGCGCCAGCCGGCCCCTTCTGGGTGGCCGAAGCGGAGCACCAGCAGTGGGACGAGCGGCACGGGTATGAGTCGTGCCCGCTGCCCCAGCACGCGGACAAGAAGCCGCCGCCCTGACGCTCAGCGCGGCTTCGTGGTCCTGGGCATGCGCTGCCGGCGCGTCCAGGTCCCGCTTCGCCCGCCGGCCTTGTGCTCGAGCTGGAGTGACTCCAGCACCATCCCGCGGTCGACGCTCTTGCACATGTCGTAGACGGTGAGGGCCGCCGCGGCCGCCGCGGTGAGGGCCTCCATCTCCACGCCGGTGCGGTCCACCGTCCGCACCTCCGTCCGCACCTCCACCCCGGCCCGGCGCGTCCGCACCTCCACCTCCACGGCGGACAGGGCAATGGGGTGGCACAGCGGCACCAAGTCCGGCGTGTGTTTGGCCGCCATGACGCCGGCCAGCTGCGCTGCCGCCAGCACGTCGCCCTTTTCCAACTTCCCCGCCACAATCCGGCGCACGGTGGCGGGCTTCATGCGCAGCCGCGCGGTGGCCACCGCCACGCGTTCCGTCCTCGGCTTCCCCCCGACGTCCACCATCTTCACGGGGCCACCGCCTGCAGCAAGTCCTCGGCAATGTCGCCTGGGTCCTCCAGGCCGACCGAGACGCGCACCAGGCTTTCCGAGATGCCGGCTGCAGTGCGTTCCTCGGCCGTCATGCGACGGGCGGCCGCGCTGGCCGGGTGCATGACCAGGGTGGCCACGTCCCCCAAGGTCGGCGCCGGCCGGGCCAGCTTCACCTTTTCTAGGAAGCGAAACACCTCCGCGCGGCCGCCGCGGGCAATCTCGAAGGCCACCATGCCGCCGTAGCCGTGGGGGAGGAGGCGGGTGGCCACCGCATGGTGCGGGTGGGTGGGCAACCCGGGGTACAGGACGCGCGTGACGTGGCTGTCCTGGGCCAGCCGCTGGGCCACCGCCAGCGCGTGGGCGCTGTGCGCCGCCATGCGCACTGGCAGCGTCCGCAGGCCCCGCAGCGTCAGCCAGGACTCGAAGGGGCCGAGGATGGCCCCGTCCAGCACGCGCGCCGCCAACAGCGGCTGGATGCGCTCGGCCGAGCCGGCCACGGTGCCTCCGGTGGCATCCGAATGGCCGTTAATCCACTTGGTCGAGGATTGCAGGGCGTAGTCCGCGCCCTGGGCCAGGGTGCGCTGCAGCACGGGCGAGCTGAAGGTGCCGTCCACGGCGAAAGCCGCGCCCACCGCGTGGGCGGCGCGGGCCAACTCCGGTAGGTCCGGCACGTTGAGGAGGGGGTTGGTGATGGTCTCCGCCAACACCAGCGCGGGGCGATTGCCGCAAGGCGTGCCGACGCGTCCTGGTCCGACAGCAAAAGCGCGTGCAGTTCCACCCCGCCGCGCGCGGCGAGCTGCTTGTACAGGGCCCGGGTCGCGCCGTAGCCGTCCCGGGCCATCACCACCTTGTCGCCCGGGCGAAGGCCCTGCACCTCCCACAGCGCCCTAAGCGCGGCCATGCCGCTGCCATACGCCACCGCTGCCTCGGCACCTTCCAGCGCCGCCACCGCCTCCTCGAGGAGGGCGGCATTCTGGGCGCGGATGCGGGCGTAGACGAAGTCCTTGCCGTCCAGGGAGGCGTCGAGGTCCTCGGCCGATTCGAAGTACCCCACCGCGCTCATGTGCACCGGGGCCACCAGGTCCACCGTGCGCGAGCCGTGCAGCCGGGTGCCGGCGTGGATGGCCAGCGTCTTCGGCTTGTCCGGCCGGCTCACCGGCCGTGCTCCACCAGGAAGCGCTCGGCGTCGATGGCCGCCATGCAGCCGGTGCCGGCAGCGGTGACCGCCTGGCGGTACACCGGGTCGGCCACGTCCCCGCAGACGAAGACGCCTTCCAGTTCGGTGCGGGTGGAGCCGGGCACCGTTTTGAGGTAGCCCGCCTCGCTCGTCTCGAGCCAGTCCTCGAAGAGTTCCGAGTTGGGCTTGTGGCCGATGGCGACGAAGAGACCGCCCGCGTGCAGCGTCGTCGCTTCCTGGGTTCTCACGTTGCGCACCCGCGCCCCGGTGAACGACTTCCCGTCGCCGAGAAGCTCCTCCACCACCGTGTCCCACACCACGGCGACCTTGGGATTCTTCAGCACGCGGTGCTGCATGATTTTGGACGCCCGGAAGGAGTCGCGCCGGTGCACCAGCGTCACCTTGCTGGCCAGCTTGGCCAGGTAGCTGGCCTCCTCCATGGCAGTGTCGCCGCCGCCCACCACCAGCACGTGAAGGCCCTTGAAGAAGGCCCCGTCGCAGGTGGCGCAGGCCGAGACGCCGCGGTTTCGGTACTCCACCTCCCCGGGCACCCCCAGCCACTTGGCGGTGGCACCGGTGGCGACGATGATGGTCTCGCTCTGCAGCTTGCGCCCGCTCTCGGAGGTGAGGTGGTAGGGCCGGCGGGCGAGGTCGACCCGGGTGATGTTCTCCAGGTGCACCACGGTGCCGAAGCGCTCCGCCTGCTTCTGGAACCTCTTCGATGAGCTCGGGGCCGGTCACCGCCTCGGGGAAGCCCGGGGTAGTTCTCGACGTCGGTGGTAATCATCAGCTGCCCGCCCGGGACCCGCGAGGCGTCATGCGCCGCCGGACCGCCGGCGTACAGGACGGGTTCCAGGTTCGCGCGCGCCGCGTAGATGGCGGCGGTGTAGCCGGCCGGGCCGGAACCGAGATGGTGACCTTGGGATGGGCGTCGACACGGGGGTTTCAGCGCTACTTGGGGGGCTGGGGTTGCGTGGGGGGTGAGCCACTTCCCCCCGGGGCAAACCTAGCAGGCAGGGCGCCAGGGGGTCCGGGGCTTGTGGTAACAAAGGCCTCTTGAAGGAAGATGAAAGGTAACCGGATGGACTTCACTCCGCTCGCCCAGGTCACCCTCTTCCAGGGGCTGAGCCCGTCGCAGCTCCGGAAGGTGGCCGCCATCTGCGAGGCGGAGACGGTGGACGCCGGCGCCCTCATCTTTAAAGAGGGGGAGCCAGCCCAGTCCATGTACCTTTTGGTCTCGGGCAAGGTGCGCATCTCCCGGCGGGTGCCCGGCATGGGCGAGGAGGCGCTGGCCATCCTCGACGCCGGGCAGTACTTCGGCGAGATGGGGGTGGTGGAGGAAAGCGTCCGCAGCGCCGACGCCTACGCGCACGAGACGTCCACGCTGTGGCGCATCGACCGGCGGCAGTTCGACCAGCTCCTCTTCCTCGACAAGGACCTCGCCTACGCCGTGCTGTGGACGCTGGTGCGGACGCTGTCGGCGCGGCTGCGCGAGACGAACGAGAAGATGAAGGCCTTCTTCGCCATGTCCAAATTCTAGGGAAGGGCCGGAGCGGGTGGGCCCTGGCTGGCCGCAAACGTCCCGGGCAGGGGGTAGACTGCCCGCATGGAGGCGGTGGAGGTCCAGGACGAGGCAGCCGTCGCGCTGCGGCGGCACTTCGGGCTGGGCGCCTTCCGCACGGGCCAGGCCGAAGTCATCGACAGCGTGCTGGCCGGCCGCAACACGGTGGTGGTGATGCCCACCGGCGCCGGGAAAAGCCTCTGCTACCAGCTGCCGGCCGTGCTGCTGCCCGGGGTGACGGTGGTGGTGTCCCCGCTGATCGCCCTCATGAAGGACCAGGTGGAGCAGCTGGAGGCGCGCGGCATTCCGGCGACCGTCATCAACTCCACCCTGACCGAGCTCGGAGCGCGCAGAGCGCATCCGCACGCATGCGCGCCGGCGCCTACCGGCTGGTGTACGTGGCCCCGGAACGCTTCCGCAGCCAGGCCTTCGTCGAGGCGCTGCAGGCGGCCGGCGTGGCGCTGTTGGCGGTGGACGAGGCCCACTGCATCAGCCAGTGGGGGCATGACTTCCGGCCCGACTACGCGCTGTTGGGCCAGGTGCGCAAGAAGCTGCGCCCGCCGCGCACGGTGGCCCTCACCGCCACCGCCACGCCCGAGGTGCGCGAGGACATTGTCCGCTCGCTGCTTCTGAAGGACCCGGCCGTCTTCGTCGCCGGCTTCGACCGGCCCAACCTCTTCCTCGAGGTGTGTGCGGTGTCCGGCGATGAGGACAAGCGGGCGGCCTGCGCCGCCCGGGTGGCGGAGGGCGGCTCGGGCCTCATCTACTGCGCCACCCGGAAGGCGGCCGAGTCGCTGCACGGCGCCCTGCAGACACGCGGGCACCCGGTGGTGCTGTACCACGCCGGGATGGAGGAGGAAGACCGGCGCCGGGCGCAGGACCGCTTCATGTCCTCCCCCAACGCGGTGGCCATCGCCACCAACGCCTTCGGGATGGGCATCGACAAGGCAGACATCCGCTTCGTCATCCACGCCAACATTCCCCGCGCGGTGGAGGCCTACTACCAGGAGATTGGACGCGCCGGACGGGACTCGGGCGCGGCCCACGCCCTGCTCCTCTTCAACCACGCCGACGTCTTCACCCAGGAGCGGATGATTGAGGGGAACCACCCCTCGGAGGCCGTCATCTCCGACGTGTGGAATGCCCTGGTGGCCGCCGGAGGCTTCGAGAAAGGGCTGGCGGCGCTGGCCGCCGGCGTGGGGGCCAGCGAATTTGAGGTGTCCGCTGCGCTGAGAATTCTGGAGCGGGAGGGACTGTTGGAACGGACGGTGGCCGGCGAGGGCGCCTGGCGGCTGCGCCGGCTTCAGGAAACCGACGTCCCGGCCCGGTTGGGCAAGCCGGCGCGCGCCGTGTACGAGGCGGTGACGGGCCTGGTGGCCCCCGGGGAGGTGACTAGCCTAAGGCTGGCCGTCCTGGCCAACCGCGCGGGCCTGGAGGAGGACGCCGTCAGGCGAGCGCTGGCCGCCCTGGACAAGGCGCGCCTTCTGGAAGTGCGCCGGCCCTTCGCCGGGCGCAGCATCCGCCCGCTGCAACGGGTGCCCTTCGACACGCTGGGGCTGTCCCTGGAACGGGTGCGGGCGCAGGAACAGCGCTCGCTGCTGCTACTGAAGCGGATGACGGACTACGCCTACGGCCGCCGCTGCCGGCGCGGCTTTCTGCTGCGCTACTTCGGCGAGGAGCTGGCCGAAAGCACCTGCTCGGGCTGCGATGTGTGCCACGGGCGGCGGACGACGCTGGGCAAGGCGCGCGCCAGCGCCAGCGAGACGAAAAGCCAGGTCTACAAGTCCGGGGCCGCCGGCAAGGGCGGCCAGTACAGCGAGCGCGCCGCCCTGGAATTGCGCCGCTTCCGCCGAGAAGTCAGCCGGGACCTGGAGGTGCCGCCCTTTATTGTGTTTAACGACAAGACGCTGCGGGCCCTGGCCACCGCGCTGCCGCGAAACCGCGACGACTTCCTGGCGGTGAAGGGGACGGGGCCCACCCAGTGGGAGCGCTTCGGCCCGCAGGTGGTGCAGATTTGCGCGCTGGCGAGCGCGGGCAGCCCAGGAAATGCGGGGGACGAAGCATCCCGATGATGCCTCGCCCCCCGCCGCTTTCCCAAATTACGACGGCGCTGAGGATGCCTGCCAGCCGGTCGTCTGTCATTCACGAAATGCGGCCGGACTGACGAAAGACATGGCGCAGCCCGGCCAGCATCAGGCCCAGGCTTGTGGCCAGAAGAAAAATCACCGCCAGGGCTGTCACGCCGAAGATGGCCCGTAGGCCCGCCTCGCTGAGGCTGCCGGCGAGGTAGGCCTCCCGGAGCGGCCCCAACAGCCCGCACAGCGAGAGGGCCTGGGCGGGCAGCGCGTCCAGCGCGAAGGACAGCGTCAGGACGCCGCGCGACGGGTACAGCCGCCGCAGGCTTTCCACCAGAAGGCCAAGCGCCAGGTAGCCCGCCGCCAGGGCGAGCGCGTTGCCCACCACCAGCTGCGCCAGCCGGGGGGCGGGCGTCTGTGGCCTCACTTGGCCGGGCTCGCCTTCTTCTTCAGGCCGGGCAGCAGCTTCTTCACCCGGGCGGCGTCCGGGGCCTTCGGGGCCAGGCGGAGAAAGGTCTGGTACTCCACCTGCGCGCGGGCCACCTCGGCCTCGCTTCCTCCCAAAAGTGCGTCGGCCAGAAGCAGCCGCAGCCCGGCGTCGCCCGGGTCCAGCTGCACGGCGCGGGCAAGTTCCTCGCGCGCGCGCACCTCATCGTGCTGTTTGCGCAGCACCTGGCCCAAGGAGGCGTGCGGGTCGGCCAGAAGCGGCCCCTGCGTCACCGCCGTTTCTGAGGCGTGGCGTGCTTCCTTGATTGTTCCAGCGGCCAGCAGCACCCGGGCCAGCAGCGCCGAGGCGGCGGCGCGGTCCCATACCCGTGGCGCCTGGGCCGACAGCGTCTGCAGCATGGCGCGGGCCTTGGGAGGGGCGGCCTGGGGTTTCACCGCCACCTGGCCCACTTTGCCACAGACGCTGTCCGGGTCCTCCCGCAGCGCGGCCGCATAGGCCTTGGTGGCCTGGGCGGCATTCAGCTGGCGGAGGAAGCCCCGGCCGATGGCGCAAAACGTCTCCGCGTCCTTGGGGTTGAGGCGGTTGGCCTTCTCCAGCGCGGCCATGCCGCCGCGCACGTCCCCCTTGGCAAAAAGCACTTGGGCCCGCAGCCGCTGCGCGTCCACGTCGGAGGGTTCCTTCTGCAGGGCGCGGTTGAGGTGGCCTTCCGCTTCCTTCCAGCGGCCCAGCTGGGCCTCGGCGAAGGCCACGTCGCGCGAGGCGGCGGCGGAGGCCGGGTTGTCGGCCAGCCAGGCCTCGGCCTGCCGCAGCCCGTCCTCGCCCCGGCCGAGGGCCAACAGCGCCCGGCTGAGGGCGTGCCGCGACTCGCCGTGGCTGCCGTTGCGCTGCACGGAGATGCTGAGCGGCTCGAGCGCCTTGTCCGGCGCCCCCTTGCTGAGGAGCAGCCTCCCCAGCGCGCAGGCGCCTTCCCAGTCGCGCGGGTCCTTCATGGCCCCTTCGAACTGCGCCCGCGCCAGGTCCAGCACGCCGCGCTGCCAGTAAATTTTCCCCAGCGCCACCGAGACCTCCGGGCGGGGCCGCTTGGTCGAGGCCTGCGTCCTTTCCAGGACGGTCACCGCCTTGTCCGCCTGCCCCTCGGCCGCATCCACCAGGGCCAGAAGGGCCACCGCCTCCACCGGGACCCGGCCCTGGACTTGGGTGCGGGCCAGCTCGGCGCGCGCGCGCTTCCAGTCCTTCAGCCGCACGTCCGCCTCCCCACGCAGCAAGGCCATCTTCCGGCTGTCGTCCTGGGCGAAGCGCTGCAGCACCTCGCGTTCCCGGTCCCGGGCGAGCAGCACCCGGGCCAGCCCCTCGCGCGCCTCCTCGCTTTTCGGCCGCGCCCGCGCCGCCGCCTCGAAGGCTTCCTGGGCGGCAGGCATGTCGCCGCCGGCGCGCAGCGCATCGGCCAGGGCCAGTTGGAAGTCGAAGCTTCTGTCCGGGAAGGCCTTGCTGCCGTCCTGCAGCGTCTGCACGGCGACGGCCGTGGCGCCGGTGGCGGCCTGCAGCCGCCCCAGCAGCAGCGCGCGCCGGGCCTTCTCCACGGGCGTCAGGGTGTCGCCCGGGGCCGGCAGCTTCTCCACCGCCTGCACGCTGGCCGTGACGTCCTGGCCTTGGGCCAGAAGACTCTCCGCCTCGCCCAGCACCCGGGCCGGGTGCGTCGGGGAGGCCTGGGCGGCGGTGGCATAAAACGTCAGTGCGTTGGCGTCGTCGCCCGCCTCCCGGTAGTAGTCGGCCAGCGCCAGCAGCGCGCGCACGTTGGCGCCCTGCAGTTCCAGCGCCCGCTTGAAGCGCAGCACCGCCGTCTTCACGTCCCCGGCCCCCAGCAGAATCCGGCCGGCCAATTCATGCACGTCGGTGGCGTCCAGCGGACTTTTCAGCACGGCCGCCGTCTGCGCCGCCCGGCCAGCGGCATCGGCCAACAGGTAGCGACTCACCAGCACCGTCGCCGGCGCCTTGTCAGCCACCCCGGGGTGGGCCAGCGCCGCCTCAGCCTGCGCTTTGTCCTCCGCCCCCCCGCCATGTTCGGCATACAGGCGCGCGTGGCCCAGCGCGGTGAGGGCCCAGGCCTCCTCGCTGCGGGCGTCCATGGAGACGGCCTGGGCCAGCGAGGCCAGTCCGCCTGCGTAGCCCGACACGGTGTCACGGCCGAAGGCCTTCTGCGCCGAGGCGAGGGCGTCGCGCAGCGTGCGTCCCTGGTTGACGGTGCGGGTGTGGATGAAGGCCCAGACCCCGGTGCCGGCGGCGGCGGCCACCACCACCAGCAAGGCCAGCTGCGCCCAGTGCCGCTGCAGGAAGCTTTTTTCCTGGTGCGCCTCCTCCACCTTCTGGCGCAGGTTCTTCTCGAATTCCCGGGCAATGGCCTCGGTGTCCTTGGTGGACAGCCCGCCGCGCGGCAGCGCCGGGACGGTGGAGGCCTCGGAAAATTCCGGAATCTCCGAGAGGACGCCGGGCTGGGCTGGAAACGGGGCGGGCGTCTCGGCGTTGGCCTCCTCCGCCTCCCGCGTGGCTTCCTCCCGCGTCGCGGCATCCCGGGCGGCGGCGTCCCGCAGCAGGGGCACGGGGATGATGTCGCGGGTGTTGGAGGGCGACGTCGCCGGAAGGTCAGACAGCGAGGAAAGCACCGGGGACAGCCCGGAGGGCGAGCTGCGCGGCACCGGACTGGGGGTGCTCACCACCGGGGCGGCCGGGGCCTGGGGCGCCGGAGTCAGCACCGGCGGCGGGGGACGCCCGGGGTCGGTGCGCTCCATGGTTTCCGCTAGGGTGCGGCTGCTGGGGCGGATGGTGGGCGGGGGGCCGCCGGAGAGCGCCGCTTGCGTCTGCTCCAGCCAGGTCTTCAGCTCCTCGTCTTCCGGCGCGAGCGCGCTGGCCTTGCGCAAAAGCGGCAGCGCCGAGCGGTACAGCCCCTTGGCCAGCAGCACCTCGCAGATGAGGTGGTAGGCGTACGGGTCATCCCGGTTGACGGCCACCGCCCGGTCGAATTGCTCCATCGCCTCGGCCGGGCGGCCCAGGTTGATGAGTGCTTTGCCCCACATGACGCGGCCGGCGACGCTGCTCTGGTTGTGCAGGACCCCCTGCTGGCACACCGCAATGGCGCGCGCGTTGTCGCCCTGCTCGACGAGCGAGTTCGCAAGTTCAACGAAGAGGTGGGAGGTGGGGTCCTGGGCGAGGATCTCCTCGTACCGCTCCACCAGCGACTTGGCCATTTCGGGACTCTCGACGCTACCACGGCACTGAAAACCCCGCCGTCCGCTGAGGCCTAGCAATGGTAGGCTGCAGACTCACCCGTGAGTCCCTCTCGCACCCTGGCGCTGCTGCTGCTGTTGGCTGGCTGCTCGCACAACCCGTTCGACCCGGGCCCCAACCTGAAAACGGACGCGGAGGACTTCGAGAAGTCCCTGCGCTTCCAGGACTACGCCGGCGCGGCGCAGCTGGTGGTGCCGGCGCGAAGGCAGGCCTTCCTCGCTGCGCGGCGCAAGGAAGGCAATGACCTGGAAGTGACGGACATGGAAGTCATCGACGTGCAGATGAGTGCGGACGGCAAGCAGGCGGTGGTGGTGAGCCGCATGCGCTGGGTGCGGCTGCCTTCGGTCAGCGAGGCGACGGCCGAGGTGCACGCCGCCTGGGTGCTCTCGGGAACCAGCTGGCAGCTGCTGACGCTGGCCGGCGGTCCCTTCCCGGAGCTGGAACCCACCCACTAGGAAGAAACACGCCCACCGCCTCGGGGCCGGCCGAAGCGGTGGGCGCCGGGCGTCCCCCCATGGGACGTCCTGACCGTGAAAGCTGTCCGGACGTTTGAGCAAGGGGGATGCCGCGCCCGCACCTGGAGAGAAAACCTAGAATCTCCAGACGCTTAACGGCCCTAGTGACTGAGAGTGAAGTGCCCACCGCGGCCAAACCGCGACAGGCGTGTCAGGCCGGAGTCGCCGGGGCCCGCCCCAGGGCGGGCTCGCCATCCACGCTGTGGATGGTTTCCCGCATGGAGAAGCGGGGCGTCCATGCCACGTCGCGCACCCAGGCCGAGCCGTCCACGTTGCAGAGGAACTGGATGTGGTCGAGCTCGGGCGGGGGAAACCCCGACAGCCGGTAGCGGAAGAGGAGGCCCAGCAGCGGTCGGGCGACGACATGGGGAACGGGAACGGGCGCTCGGCCCAGCTCGCGAAAGACGGAGGACAGCGGCACCTCGCCCGGGCCGACGACGTTGTAGACGCCCCGCAGCCCCGGGGTCAGCGCCTCCACCATCGCCCGCGCCGCGTCCTCCTGGTGGATGAGCTGCACCATCGGGTCGAAGCCGGCCAGCACCCAAGGGTGACGCAGGCGCAGGTAGTTGGACGGCGCGTTTTTGATGGTGGGCCCGAGGATGTGCACCGGCCGGAGGATGACGGTCTCCAGCTCCGGGTGGCGCCAGAAGAAACCGTGGGCCAGCATGTCCACCTCGATGAGGTCCCGCACTTCCGAGAAGCGCGAGGCGGCCATCAGCGGGGCATCCTCGGTGAGGAAGTTGGAGTTGTCCGGGGACGGCCCGTAGACGTTGGCCGAGCTCAGCACCACCACCTTCTTCACCCCGGTGCGCGCGCAGGCGTCGAGAATCCGCGTGGTGCCCACCACGTTGAAGCTGTGGTGCTCCTCCTGGCTCATCCGCGGGTCATGCATGATGCCCATGTGGATGACGGCCTTCACCGGGAAGCGGCGGAAGACGTCCTCCGCCTTCTTCTTGCGTAAATCTATTTGAAAGACTTCCACGTCCTTGGGCGCGCCAAGGAACGGCCGCCGGTCGATGCCCACAATGCGTTCCCGGCGGTGCAGCAGCTTGGTGAGCGAGCGGCCCAGGTTTCCGCTGATGCCCGTGACCAGCACCACCGGCCGCTCCTTCTTCTTCTCCGCGCTCACCAGAACACGTTCTTTCGCTCTTCCAGCCCGTGCTGCAACAGCGACTGGATGGCCGACTTCACCACCCGCACCTTCTTGTCCAGTTCCACGTCCTCGTCGTCGGGCAAGCCGGTGAAGTGCAGCGGGTCGCCGAAGTACAGCCGGTACTTGGTGGGCAGCGGCAGCGGCGTCACGGTGAGCGGCAGGGCCGGAAAGCCAATCAGCTTTCCCAAGGGCTTCAGGTTGAGCAGCGCCGGGGCCTGCTCCTCGGCCCCGATGATGCCGATGGGAACAACGGGCGTGTTGGTCTCCAGCGCCAGCCGCATGAAGCCGAGGCCGAAGTCCTGCAGCTGGTAGCGCTGCGGCCACAGCTTGCTGATGCCCCGGACGCCTTCCGGAAACACCATCACCGCCTCGTCCGCCTCCAGCAGCCGGCGGCAATTCTCCGGGGTCCCGACAATCTGCCCGCTGCGAGCGAAGACGGTGGAGACGAAGGGCAGCGTCGCCGCCCACTTCTCCGTCATGCTGCGCACGGCCCTCGGGGGGTTGGCCTCCAGCAGCATGGAGATGCCCACCATGGCCCCGTCGAAGGGTAGCTGCCCGCCGTGGTTGGCCACCAACAGGACGCGTCCCTTGGGCACCTTCTCAATCCCGTGCGTCTCCACCCGGAAGTAGTGCTTGTACAGCCAGATGAGGGGCGCGGCGGCGGCCAGCAAGTAGTCGACGTCGAAGCCGAAGCGGTCCACCCCGAATTCATTGGCCGGCCGCCTCAGCGTGCGCAGCGCACCCGCTCGCTCCCCGGCGAGGGTGTCCGTCCAACGGCGCAGCGAGCGCTTCACCTCGTCGGCAAGATTCTCGAGCACGGGTTTGGCCCCCATTAGCACGCTCGCCCCTGGCCGGTGGAACCACGGGGCCCCGCAGACGCTACGGGCCAGCCGGCGCAGCCTCCGGCAGCGCCCGGGCCGCCTCAGCCAGGGTGCCGGTGCGGAAGTCCCGGGCCAGCCAGCCCAGCACCCCGGCCAGGCGAGTTTCCTTCGCCGCGCGGGGGCGCGCCACGTCCCGCTGCACCCGCAGCAGCGCCCCGGGGATGCCGTCCGCCCCGTCCAGCACGTCCACCGCGTGCAATTCCAGGGAAAGGAAGTCATCCCGCGCCACCGCCCGGTAGGCCGCGCGCACCGCCCAGGTGGGCAAGGACGTCACCAGCGTGCCGAAGAAGGGGACGCGCAGGACGGGCGTCACCGCCATGGGCAATTCCAGAAGCGGCGCCGCCCCACGGCGGTAGGGCCGGTCCACGTCCGGCCGGTAGGGCTGGCGCGGCGCCCAGAGGACGGACGGGCTGTCCAGCGAGGAGGCGGAAGGCCGGCCCCGAAGCCGCATGCCCAGCAGCACCGCCGCCTTGGCCAGGTAGTAGGGCACCGCCGGGAAGACGGAGGCGTCGTAGCGGTAACCCCGGCGCACCAGCGCCGCCAGCAGCGGCGCGCTCAAGGTGTAGCCCGGGGCCCGAAAGCCCTCCGGCCGGCGGCCAGACAGCCCCTGCAGCGCCTCCTCCGCCCGGCCCAACTCCTCGTCCAGCTGCCCGGGGGCGGCCCGGGCCAGCGCATAGGGGTGGGTGTGGCTGTGGCTGGCCAATTCATGCCCGGCCTGCACCGCCCGGTGCAGC
Organism: uncultured delta proteobacterium; assembly: GCA_963760425.1. GTDB lineage: Bacteria > Myxococcota > Myxococcia > Myxococcales > Myxococcaceae > JADGRA01. The sequence continues at coordinate 114,642 of CAVXCY010000020.1, forward strand.
ACCTCGGCGCCGGGGCCCTGGACGTCCTCCCCGACGACGAAGAGGGTGGCTTTGACGTCTGCCGCCTCGAAGAGGGCGAGCAGCCGCGGCAGCGCCACGGTGAGGTGGAGGCTTCTCAGCCTCGCGTCGAGCGCGCTCTCCGGAAGCCCGTGGATGCGCGCGTAGTGGTGCAGTCCGTCGAGGTCGACGGAGACGCACGCGCGCTTCATGCGCCGCCCTTGAGGCGCACCACCCACACCAGCTTGGCCACGTTGCGCAGGACGTTGGGCACGCGCTTGTAAAGGTTGACCGTGGGCTTGCGCTTCTCGCGCAGCTCAATGGGAATCTCCAGCACCCGCAGCCCGGCCCGCCAGGCGCGGATGACCAGCTCGCTGGCGAAGACGTCCCGGTCCACCACGCACGCCTCCACCACCGGCAACAGGCGCTCCCGGCGGAAGGCCTTCAGGCCGTGGGTGTCGGTGCCCTGGAAGTCCAGCAACAGGCGCAAAAGCCCGTTGTGCACCCGGGTGGCCACCCGCCGCACCATCGGCCTTCTGTCCACCGCCCCACGGGCCGCCTTGCTGCCCACCACCAGGTCCACGCTGCTGTCCTTCAGCACGTCCAGCGCGGCGTCGTAGAAGTGCATGTCGCCAAGGTCAATCTCGTCGCACACCACCAGCGTGCCCCGCGCGGCGAGGATGCCCGCCTTCAGAGCCGCCCCGTAGTTGGGCCGCTCCACATGCAGGAAGCGCACGCGGGCGTCCGCCGCGGACAGCTGCTGGAGAATCTCCGGCGTCTCGTCGCGGGAGCCATTCTCGGCCAGCACCATCTCCCAAGCCAGCCCACGCGCGTCCAGGGCGTGCGCCAATTCGCCCACGGCAGAGGCGACGATGGACGCCTCGTTGTAGACGGGGATGACGACGCTGAGTTGCGGCGCGGAAGCCATTGGGCCTTGGGAAGGTGGCAGCGGGCCCGGGGGGGGGCGTTTCGGGCGCGCAGGGGACTAACACGCGCCCTACCCGTCGCCCAAGGACGTCCTGCCGCCCGGGCCCCGGGACACGCCCCCCCGTGGGGTGCACGTGCCCCGGCCCGGGCTAGGCCGCGTTGAGGGTGGCCGCCGCGGCGCGGCCGGCCAACAGGGCGTCCTCCATCGAGGAGTACTCCCACTGGCCGTAGCGTCCGGCGGTGTGCAGGCGCGCGGCGGCCAGGAAGTCCATCACCGTCTTCTTCGCCGGCCCGTACGCGTCGTCGTAAATGACGTAGGCGTGGGGAATGTCCACCGCCTCGGCGAAGAGGATGTCCTCGCGGCGGTGCACCATCTGCGCGGCCACCAAGTCCTCCACCGCCGCCGCCTCGCACGCGGCGCGGGTCCGCTCCCCGCCATGGCTGTACTCGACGTAGAAGGACGCCATGCCCTCCGGGGCCAGGGGCGGGTACACCGCCGAGGGCGAGCCAATGCGGTACGTCTGAAACTCCGCCTCCGGCAGGTACACCCAGTGCCAGGGTTGCCGGTTGGGGCCGCGGGCGCCCACCCGGACGTAGGTGACGGTGAAGGAGCGCAGCCGGTTCGCCGCCGCGCGCACCTCGTCCGGCACGCCCGCCGGCCCGACGGACAGAAGCCGCACCAGCTGCGGCAACTCGATGGTGGACACCAGCGCCGAGAAGCGCACCGTCTCCCCGGTGGACAGCACCGCGGTGCGCGCGCGCCAGTCCAGCTGGGTGGGCACGCTGCCCACCACGACGCGCCCACCGGTGGCGGTCTTCAGCAGGGCGCGGGGCAGCGCCTCGATGCCGCCCTGGCGCGGGTAGAGGAAGCTTGCGTTGTAGCCCAGCTGGTCCCCCCCGAGGCCGAGCGCCCCCTCCACCACCTCCTTCAGAGTGGGCTTCGGCACGAAGCGGCCACACCAGGCGGCGGACAGCTCGGCCGGGGGCACCGTCCACAGCTTTCGGTTGTAGGGCACCATGAAATTCTTGGCGAAGCCTTCGCCCAGGTGGCGCAGGATGAATTCCTCGAAGTTGCGCGGCTCGCGCTCGCGCAGCGCCCGGCCCTTTTCCCCCAGCGTGGCGTCGATGAAGCCCAACAGGTTCTCCGCCACCACTTCGGCCGGCAGGCCGCTGGTATTCACCTGGTAGGGGAAGCGGGTGAAGACGCCTCGGGAGTAGACGGCGGCGCGCCGGTCAATGCGGACGAAGCCGTCCGGGAGCCAGCGCGTGGTGACGAGGGCCGTCATCTCCGGGTCCCGCAGGTGCAGCCAGTGGCCGGTGGGGTCGAAGTGGAAGCCCCCATGCAGGACGTCGGTGCGTGTCTTCCCGCCGACACGCGCCTCCTTTTCGACGAGAAGCCAGGGGCGTTTCAGGAAGACGGCCGTGGAGAGGCCGGCCAGTCCGCCGCCGAGGATGAGCACCGGGTCCATGTAAGAGGGCGAGCTACCTAGCATAGCCTCCCGGCCTTCCCTGGCCTTTCTGGTAACGTTGGCCGTCTCCCATGAGAGTGACGTGCCCCTCCTGCCAGGCGACGTACAACCTCGACGAGAGGCGCATTCCGCCCGGCGGGGCGAAGCTGAAATGCACCAAGTGCCAAACCGTCTTCCCCATCCAGGGAAGTCCCCAGGACGCGGTGCCGCTGCCGGCCACCACGCCGCCGCCGCCCGCGCGCCGGCCCGCTGAGGGAGCCGTCCCGCTGCCCGGCGCCGGACTCACCCCGGCCGCGCGCGCCGTGGCGACGGCCCCGCAGTCCATGACGACGGGAGTCATCCCCCTGCCTTCCCTCGGCCTGGGTGGCGGCGCGGGAAGCCTGCCCCGCCTCACGCCCCACGCGCCGGAGGCATCCGCGGAGGGCCTGTCCATGACGACGGGAGTCATCCCCCTGCCGGCCATGCCCAGCCCGGCCGGGGAGCCCAGCCCCGCCGTGCCGGGCGTCCCCCGTGCGCCCAGGCCCCCGGACCGCACCGTGGTGTTTTCCGCGCCAAAGCAGCCTGCCCCGGTGGCGCCCACCATTCCGCTGCCCGCACCCACGGCGGCGCCGGCACCGTCCCCCCCGCCTCCGCCCCCCCCGCTGCCGCGGGCGGCCCCGCCGCGTCCCGCCGCCGAGGCGTTTCCGCCCCCGGTGCTGGACGTACAGCCCCCCGTCCCGACGACCGCGCCCTTCCCGGTGCTGGATGAAGCGCTCGCCTCCTCAGCGGCCGACGAGGGGCAACCCCCCGCCCCGGCGGGCGCACCGACGGACCCCGACTTCGCCGACGCCTGGGACGCCTCCCCCGACGCTTCCGCCCCTGCCCGCCCGTCCTTCGGAGAGGTGGAACTGGAAGGCGGGGACGCCAACGCCACGGACTTTCCGCTTCCGGAGGACTTCGAGCCGGCGCAGCCGGGCGGCTTCGCCTGGGACGCACCGGCCTTTCCACCCCCCTCCCCGACGCCGCCGCCGCCCACCGCCCCGCCCAGCCCCAAGGCCCCGGCCCGGGCCGCGGTGACTCCGTCGCCTGCGGCGGCGCCGCCGGCCGCTCCGGCCACGCCGGCGGTAGACCCGCTGGAGTTCGACCCGTCGGCCCCCGCCCAGGAGGAACTGGAGGCGGACCTGTCCGCCCCCCTTCCGCGCGGCCCGCAGAAGGAACCCGAGCCGGTAGACGGCCTGGAGATGCTGGGCTTCCTCGAGGAGGCGGCCCAGGAAACCAAGGGCAAGCGCGTCAAGCCCACCCGTTTCCACGTGCGGCGGCGCAGCGGAAAAATCTTCGGCCCCTTCGACGAGGGCGTCATCGCCAAAATGCTGGGCGACGGCCAGCTCCTCGGCAACGAGGACGTGTCCACGGACCAGGAAACGTGGGTGCCGCTTGGTTCCGTGCCCGGTTTCGCCGCCGTTATGCAGCACCTGCTGACACGCCCCGACGCGCCCGCTCCCGCCCCCGGGACGCCCGTCGGCACCCCCACCCTCTCCGCCCCGGCGGACCTGGAACGGCTGCGCCAGGTTTACGAGGGCCGCATGGCGGTGGTGAGCACCATGGTGGACAGCGAGGCCGAAGCCTCGCGCCGGAAGAAGCTGCTGAAGCTGGGCGTGCTGGCGGCGGCTCTCCTGGGGGTGCTGGCGGCCGCCGGCAGCCTCGGCTTCAGCCGCTTCGGCCCCTTCGGCTGGAAGTGGCTGTTCCCCGCCTCCCTCAAGTCCGGCTCGACAGAGGCGGCCAGCTTCGCCGCGGCACAGAAGGCGCTGGGCCAGGACAGCTACGCGGTGCTGAAGGCCGCGCGCGCCACGCTGGACGGGCTTCTGGCCACGCGCGAAGTGCCGGTGGTGCGCGCCGCCTGGGTGCAGGCCGTCTCCCGACTGGAGAGGCAATACGCCACCACCCAGCCCGGGGACGCGCCGCGGGTGACGGCAGCCCTGGAAGGCCCCCTCTCCCTGATGGGGAAGCACGACGGCGAGCGCGTGAAGGCCGTCGCCAGCGCGGCGCTCACCGCGCGGCAGCCGGACCAGGCCGTGGCGGAGCTCGCGCTCGCGCCGGGCGGGGACAGCGAGGTGGTGCTGCTGCAGGCGGAGGCCTCTCTACAGAAGAACCAGGCCAAGGCCGCCGTGCAGCTGTTGGAACCGCTTTGCAAGAGTGCCCCCAGCGCGCGCCTGTGGCACGCCCTCGGCCTCGCCCGGCTGGCCAGCGGCGACGTGCCCGGGGCGGACGCGGCCTTCGCCCAGGCCCTCGCCCTGGACGGCAAGCACTACTCCTCGTCCATCGAACGGGCCAGCCTCGCCCTCTCCAAGGGCAACGACGGTCCGGCCGCGCTGGCCTGGCTTGCCCCCGCCGTCGAGCCGACGGCCCTGGCCACCCTGGCCCCAGTGGAACAGGCCCGGGCGCTCACCCTGGAGGGGCTGGCGCTGCTCGCCACCGGCGACGCGGACCGCGGCCTGCAAGTGCTGGAGCGCGCGGCCAAGACCGACCCCACCTCCTCCGTGGCCCGCGGGGCACTGGCTCGCGCCTACCTGGCCAAGCACGACTTGGAGAAGGCCCTGCCGCTGCTGACGGAGGCGGCGCAGAAGGACCCGCAGAATGCGGCGCTGGCCGAGGCCCTGGTCACCGCGCTGTTGGCCCTCGGTCGGCCGACGGAGGCCCAGACGGCAGTGACGGCGGCGCTGGCCCGCATGCCCACGGACGCCCGGCTGCTCTTGCTCGCCGGGCAGGTGAATGAGTCCCTCGACCGCCTGGGGGAGGCGGAGTCCCGCTACACGCAGGCGCTGGCCGCAGACCCCAAGAATCCGGACCCGGCGCTGGCGCTGGGGCGTTTCTTCCTCCGCTTCCGCCGCAACACCGAGGCCCGCGCCCAGTTCGACGCGCTGGCGCAACGGCTGCCGGACGACCCGCGCGTGCTGGTGGGCCTTGGGGACCTGGCCATGGCCGACGCCGATGGGCCCCGGGCCCGCGCCGAGTATGAGAAGGCCAGCGCCGCCGACCCCAAGTACGCGGCGGCCTGGCTGGGCCAGTCCCGGGTGGCCATTGAACAGCAGCGCTGGGCGGACGCGCGCACCGACGCCGAGCGCGCCCTGAAGCTGGACGCCAACGTCCCCGACGGGCGGCTGCAGCGCGGGTTGGCCCTGTGGAAGCTGAAGGACCTGGCCGGTGCCCTGAAGGAGATGGAGGCGGCCCGACCCAGCAGCGGAAACCTCAAGGTGAATGTGGCGGTGGGCGCAGTCCTTCTCGAGCAGGGAAACCTCCCCGCGGCCGAGACGGCCCTCAACGCGGCCCTGCGGGTGGAGCCCAGCAACCCCGAGGCCAACTTCTACATGGCCCAGGTGCACGCCGCGCGCTCGGAGTGGACCGGCGCCATCGAGAGCATGCGCGCCGCGCTGGACCGCGTCCCGCAGCGCGCCAGCTACCACTATGAGATGGGGAAGATTTACCTCGGGGCGAAGAAGGTGCCGGAGGCCATCGAGGAATGGAAGACGACGGTGAAGCTCAACCCCAAATACACCGACGCCTGGATGGCGATGGGACAGGCCGAGCAGGACGGCCAGCAGTACGAGGAGGCCATCGCCGCCTATGAAGGTGGGCTGCAGGCCGACCCCTCGCGCACTGTGCTGCTGGTGGCCGTGGGCGACTGCTACGCGCAGACCAACCACTGGGCGGAGGCCAGCGCCCGCTACCTGCAGGCCCTGCGCGCGGACCCGAAAATTCCTGGGCTGAACTACCGCATCGCCCGCGCCTACGCCGAGCAGGGCGACCAGACGCGCGCGCTGCCCTACTACGTGAAGTCCACCCTCACCGACCCCTCCAACGCCCTCGCCTTTTACCACCTCGGCTACGCCTACAAGGAGCGCGGGCGCCGGCGCGAGGCCATCGCTGCCTTCAAGGCCTACTTGCAGAAGGCCCCCAACGCCAAGGAAAAGCAGGAAGTGGAGGACGAGATTCTGGACCTGCAAGGCGGCCGCTGATGCTGGACCTGCGAATGGTGGCCCAGAACTTCGAGCCGGTGGTGGCACGCCTGCGCACCCGGGGCGGCGCCCTCGACTTGGGGCCATTCCAGCGACTGATGGCAGAACGTCGGACGGCCAATCTCGCCCTCGAGTCGCTCCAGCAGCGGCGCAACACCGCCAACGAGGAGGTGAAACGCCTGGCCAAGGAGTCGCCTGCCGCCGTGGAGGCGATGCGGGCAGAGATGCGGGGGGTCAGCCAGTCCATCAAAGAGCAGGAGAAGCAGGTGGCGGTGCTGGATGAGGAGCTCCAGCGCATCAACCTTCACCTTCCAAACCTCCCCGACACCTCCGTGCCAGTGGGCGGCGGGCCGGAGGACAACAAGGAAGTTCGCCGGTGGGGGGAGGCGCCGCGGTTTCTGTTTACCCCGCGGCAGCACTTCGAACTCGGCGAGGCCTTGGGCCTGCTCGACTTCGAGCGGGCGGCGAAGGTGTCCGGCGCACGCTTCGTCTTCTACCGGGGCGCGCTGGCGCGCCTGGAACGTGCCCTGGTCTCCTTCATGGTGGACGTGGCCACCGAGCGCGGCTACCTGGAACTGCTTCCCCCCTACCTCGTCCTGCGGCAGGCCCTTCAGGGGACGGGGCAGCTGCCCAAGTTTGAAGCGGACCTGTTCCGCGTCGTCTCGGGCGAGGACGAGCGTTTCCTCATCCCCACCGCCGAGGTACCCGTCACCAACTACCACGCGGATGAGATTCTGGACGGCGAGAAGCTTCCCCTGCGCTACGTCGCCTTCAGCCCCTGCTTCCGCGCCGAGGCCGGCGCGGCGGGCAAGGACACGAGGGGGCTGGTGCGCCAGCACCAGTTCCACAAGGTGGAATTGGTGAACTTCGTCCGGCCGGAGGACAGCATGGCGGCGCTGGAGGCCATGGTGGACGGGGCGGGCGAGGTGCTGCGCCGGCTACGCCTGCACCATCGGGTGGTGCTGCTGTGCACCGGGGACATGGGCTTCAACTCCGCCAAGACGTATGACGTGGAGGTGTGGCTTCCCGGGCAGAACACCTTCCGGGAGATTTCCTCCTGCTCCAACTGCACCGACTTCCAGGCGCGGCGGGCGAAAATCCGCTTCCGGCCCGAGGCCGGCGCCAAGCCGCAGCTGGTGCACACCCTGAATGGCTCGGCGCTGGCGGTGGGACGGACGCTGGTGGCCATTCTGGAGAATGGCCAGCGCGAGGACGGCACCGTCGCGCTGCCGGAAGCCCTGTGGCCGTACCTGGGGGGCTTGAAGGAACTTCGTCCCTGAGGGAGCGTCCCCAGTGCCCGGGGGTGGTGGGTTGCAATGCCCCTGCAATACGGTAAGAAGGCGACCCTTTTTTAGGGGGTGACAGGGGTCGCCGGTGCCGTCTTGGAGGAATGGCCGAGCGGCTGAAGGCAGCGGTCTTGAAAACCGCCAAGGGTGAAAGCCCTTCGTAGGTTCGAATCCTACTTCCTCCGTCGCCGTTCTTTGACATTGGTAGGTGTTGGTACCTGTGGAGAGATGGCCGAGAGGCTGAAGGCACAGGTTTGCTAAACCTGCATACTCGAAAGGGTATCGAGGGTTCGAATCCCTCTCTCTCCGCCAAGTTTCAAAACGCGCCCTTAGCTCAGTTGGATAGAGCGTCGGACTACGAATCCGAAGGCCAGAGGTTCAAATCCTCTAGGGCGCGCCATTTTTCTCCCCCGTACCCCCCGAAACACAAAAGCCCGTGCCGTCGCCCACCCCTGACGCGGACGTCCGCTGGATGCACCAGGCGCTCGCCCTGGCCGAGGAGGCGGGCCGGGAGGGCGAAGTCCCGGTGGGCGCGGTGGCCGTGCACGACGGGGTGGCCGTCGGCCGTGGCCGCAACCGCCGGGAGACGGCCAATGACCCGTTCGCCCACGCCGAGATGGAGGCACTGACCGAGGCCGTGCGCACCCTTGGCCGCTGGCGACTGACTGGGGTGACGCTGTACGTGACACTGGAACCCTGCAGCATGTGCGTCGGCGCCATGCTGGCCGCACGGGTGGACCGGGTGGTGTGGGGGGCGAGCAGCCCGAAGGCGGGCGCGCTGGGCGGCCTTCTGGACGTGACGAGCGCCGCCCACAACCACCACTTCCTCACCACGGGGGGCGTCGCCGCCGAAGCGTGCGCCGAGGTGCTGCGCCGCTTCTTCGCTGCCGTGCGCGCGTCCGGCGAAGAGCCCTGAGAGGGCCGAAAAAGCCGGGGCCCCGGAGGGCGCCCAGGCCTGTGCACAGGCCCCCTCGGGCGGATTGCGCTAGAATAGTTTGTATTCCTCATGAAGGTCCTGCTCTCACCCCTCCTGGTGGTCACCCTCGCCCTGCAGGCGACGGGCTCGCTCGGCGGGGCGGTGCTGTGCCCCATGCTGGGCGAGCGACGCGCAAACTGCTGCTGCCCCGACGCGGACAACACCACCCCGGAAGCCGTCCTGCGAGCGAGCTGCTGTGACGTGCTGTCGGGGGTGGCCCCAGCGTCAGTGGCGCAGGAGCGGGGTCGCGGGCTGGAGAAGTTTCCCGCCCGCTCCAGCGTCGCGCAGGACGTCGCCTTGCCTGGCCCGTCGCTGAGCGCGGCCACGCCTGGTCCGGACGTTCTCGTCGCGGTCCGCGGCTCCGGCCCGCCGGGCCAAGCGCCCGTCTACTTGTCGCTGAGGCAGCTCCTCCTCTGAGAGGCCCGCTGGGCCCGGGACGCGTCCGTCCCGGTACCAAGCCCCGCCTGGGGCCTGCGCTGGTGGTCCGACGACTCAAGCGCACTTGTCCCCAGGTGGTTTTTCCAACGCCTCTCAGCACCGGCCGTTTGCCGCCGGGGAGCACCTGCCCATGCTGTCCCTGCTGTCGCTTGTCTTGCTGTCTGCTTCCCCTGCCGTCCTTCGCCTCGACGCGCTGCTCGCCGAGGCGCGGGAGCACAACCCGGAACTGCAGGCGGCGGCCTACCGCGCCACCGGCGCCAAGGCCTCCGCCACGTCCGCCGGCGCGCTGGAGGACCCGCGCTTCATGGTTCAGCTGTGGAACGCGCCGGCCAACTTCTCCACCGTCCCGGTGATGTTCCAGCTCTCCCAGGGGATTCCCCTGGGAGACAAGCTGGGGCTGCGTCGGGAACTGGCCCAAACCGAGGCCGCCGCGGCGCGCGCCGAGTCGGTCCGGCAGGTGCAGGACGTCGAGGTGGAGGTGGCCCGCGCCTTCTTCGACCTCTACCGTGCTGAGCGCACCGGCCAGGTGGATGCCGCGCTGGGCTCCACCCTCGACGCCATCACCCGCGCGGCGGAAGCGCGGCTCCGGTCGGGCATCGGGGAACAGGCGGAGGTCCTCAAGGCGCAGGCCGCCCGGCTGGAGCTGGAGGAGGACCAGGAAGTTGCCGCGCAGGAGGAGCGCGGGGCACGCGCTCGGCTGCGCGCGCTGCTCGACCGGGACTCCGACGTGGAGGGTTCCACCACCGTCCCGCGGGTGCTGCCCGAGTTGCCGGCCGAGGTGGTGTTGCGGAGCCGCGCCCTGCAGGACCGGAGCGAGCCGAAGCTGGCCGCGGCGATGGCCGACGGCGCCAGGCTGCAGGTGCAGCTCGCCGACGCGGAGCGAGCACCGGACCTCAACGTGCAGGCGGCGTACATGCACGCTTTCAACCAGCCCGGGGAGCAGAACTTCCTCTTCGCCGGTGTCGAAGTGACGCTGCCCTGGCTGTGGGGCCGCACCTCCGGACGCATCGACGCGGCGCAGGCGCAGGCGAGCGCCGCGGCGGCCAGCAGCGCCGAGGTGGCCGCCCGCATCGGCGGGGAAGTGGCCGAGGCCTATGCCCGCGTCCTGTCCCAGCAGCGGGTGGTGGCACTTCACCACCGGATGCTGCCGCTACTACAGGCGGCCCTGGACAGCAGTCGCGCCAGCTACGCCGCCGGGCGCGGCGGATTCCTGATGGTGCTGGACACGGTGCGCGAATTGCGCCGTCACCAACTCGAGCTGGCGATGGCGCTGGGGGGCTACGGCCGCGCCCTGGCAGACCTCCAGCGTGCGGTGGGAGCGGACCTCGGCCTGGTGGCCGCTTCGGAAGGAGGCGTCGACGATGCGGCCCACTGACTGCCGTCTGGCTGCCGTCCTCGGCCTGGCCCTCGCCTTCGCCGGTTGCACCGGCACACCCGCGCAGGAAGTGCCGGCCGGGGACTTCCGCGTCTCGGCCCGGCCCATCCCGGACCCACCCACCACCGGCGACAACCGCCTGGTGCTGACGCTGCACGACGCCGACGGGCATCCGGTGGACGGTGCGCACGTCGACTTCCGCGCCACCATGGCGGCGATGGGGGCGATGCCGGAGATGCGTCACGCCGGGGAGGTCGTCGCTCGCGGACGGGGCGTCTACGACGTCACTTACCCCTTGGGCATGCAGGGCGACTGGAGCGTGCAGCTGCGCATTGAGGCGCCCGGCCATCCCCCCGCCGAGCTCCGCTTCCGAGTCGCTCCCCCGCGCAAGGGGCTGGTTTTCTTCCCGTCCGCCCCGGACACGGCCGATGCCGGTGCGGGGCCGATGCTGGACGTGTCGGTGGAGCGCCAGCAGCGCATCGGCGTCAGCTGGGGACGGGTGGAACAGCGCCCGCTGACGCTGTCGCTTCGCCTGCCGGCGCGGGTGGAGGTCGACGAGACGCAGCTCGCCGACGTCACCCTGCGCTACCCGGCCTTCGTGGAGCACCTGTACGTGGCCCAGACCGGCCAGTCGGTGAAGCAGGGCCAGCCGCTGTTGACGCTGTACAGCCCGGACCTGCTCGCCGCCGAGCAGGACCTGCTGGTGGCGCGCTCCACCAAGGACAGCGCGCTCGGCGCCGCCGCCGAGGAGCGGCTGCGGCTGTGGGGCATGACGACGGAGCAGATGAACGCGCTGCTCCAGCGCGGACTGGCCGAACCACGCCTCACCCTGCGCGCCCCGCTGAGCGGGGTGGTGCTGATGAAGAACGTGGTGGAGGGGACGCGGGTGGACACCGGGGCCGCGCTCTACCGCATCGGCAACCTGGGCCGCGTCTGGGTGCAGGCCGACGTCTTCGAGGCGGACGCCGCGCAGGTGGTGGTGGGGCAGACAGCGACCATGACGGTACCGGCCTTCCCCGGAATCTCCTGGCGGGGGACGCTGCGCTTCCTCTCGCCCACCGTCGATGAAAAGTCCCGCACCGTGCGGGCCCGCCTGGAATTCGAGAACGCCCAAGGGGCGCTCCGGCCCGGGATGTTCGCCGACGTGGCGGTGGAGGTCCCGCTCGGTAGCCGACTCTGCGTTCCGGATGGCGCTGTCCTTCGCACCGGCGAGCACGCCTACCTCTTCGTGCGCCGCGGCCCCACGCGCATCCAGCCGGTCGCGGTGGAGATGGGCCTCCAGGCCGGGGGCTTCACGGAGGTGCGCAGCGGGGTGGCCCCCGGCGAGGAAGTTGCGCTGGGCGCCACCTTCCTTTTGTCCAGCGAAGCCCAGCTGCGCGACGCCTTGCCCCGCTGGAGCTCCCCGTGATTCGCCGTCTCATCGCCTGGTGCGCGGAGCACCGGCTGGCCACCCTGCTGGGGGTGGGCCTCCTCGTCGCCGGCGGCGCGTGGTCGCTCCGCTCGACGCCCCTCGACGCCCTGCCCGACCTGTCCGATGTGCAGGTGGTCATCTTCACCGAATGGCCGGGACGCTCCCCGGACCTGGTGGAGGACAACGTCACCTACCCCATCGTCCGCTCGCTGCTCGGCGCCCCCCGGGTCTCCGCCGTGCGCGGCCAGACGATGTTTGGCATGTCCTTCGTCACCATCATCTTCCAGGACTCCACCGACCTGTACTGGGCACGCAGCCGGGTGCTGGAACGCCTGGCCACGACGGCCGGCAAGCTGCCGGCCGGGGTGACGCCCACGCTGGGTCCCGATGCCACCGGGGTGGGCTGGGTTTTCGAGTACGCGCTGGTCGACCGGTCGGGCCAGACCTCGCTGCAGCAGCTGCAATCGCTGCAGGACTGGAACCTGCGCTACGCGCTGCAAGGTGTCCCGGGGGTGGCGGAGGTCGCTGCGGTGGGCGGCTTCGGCAAGGAGTACCAAGTCGACGTCGACCCGGACCGCCTAGCGGCCTTCGGGGTCTCCCTCGAGCAGGTGGCGGATGCACTGCGCGCCTCCAGCGGCGATGTCGGCGCCCGGGTGCTGGAAGTCGGGGGGGCGGAACACTTCGTGCGCGGCCGCGGGTACGTCCGGCACCCGGACCAGCTGGCGCAGGCGGTCCTTTCAGCGCGGGACGGGACGCCAGTGACGGTGGGCGAGGTGGCGCGGGTGCAGGTCGGTCCCGGCCAGCGGCGTGGCGTGGCGGACCTCGACGGGGAGGGCGAGACGGTGGGCGCGGTGGTCATCGTCCGGCCGGGGGTGAACACGCTGGAGGTGATTGACGCGGTGAAGGCGCGCCTGCAGGAGCTGCAAAGCAGCTTGCCCAAGGGCGTGGAGGTGGTGGTGACTTACGACCGCTCCTCGCTCATCCGGCGCAGCATCGCCACCCTCCGCCACACCCTGCTCGAGGAGCTGCTGGTGGTGAGCCTCGTCATCTGGGCCTTCCTGCTTCATGTCCGCAGCACGCTGGTGCCGGTGGTGCTGCTGCCGGCAGCCGTCCTGGTGGCCTTCCTGCCCATGCACCTGCTTGGCATCACCGCCAACATCATGTCGCTCGGCGGCATCGCCATCGCCATGGGGGCGATGGTGGATGCAGCCATCATCGTCGTGGAGAACGTCCACCGGCGCCTGGAGGCATGGGAGGCGGCCGGATGGCCCGGGTCCCGGGCGGCGGTCGTCACCGCCGGGCTGCAGGAAACCGGACGGCCGATTTTCTTCGCCCTGCTGGTGGTGACGGTGGCCTTTCTGCCGGTGTTCTCGCTGGAGGGTGCGGAGGGACGTCTCTTCGCGCCGCTCGCCTTCACCAAGACGTTCGCCATGGCGGCCGCCGCGCTGCTGTCGGTGACGCTGGTCCCGGCCATGGCCGCCACCTTCCTCCGGGGACGCATTCGCCCCGAGGAGCACAATCCGCTCGCCCGCGGGCTGCAGCGCGCCTATGCGCCGGTTTGTCACCTAGCCCTGCGCCATCCCTGGCCGGTGGTGGCCACCGCGGCGGTGCTGGTGGCGCTCACCCTGCCCATCGCCACCCGGCTGGGCAGCGAATTCATGCCTCCCCTCAATGAGGGGACGCTGCTGTACATGCCCAGCTCCGTCCCCGGCATGAGCGACGCCACGGCCAGCGACGTGCTGCAGCGCCAGGACCGGATTCTCAAGTCCTTCCCGGAGGTGGAGCGGGTGTTCGGCAAGGCCGGCCGTTTCGAGTCGCCCACCGACCCGGCGCCCCTGTCGATGTTCGAGACGGTGGTGACCCTGCGCCCTCCGGAGACCTGGCCGGCCGGCGAGAGCTGGGAGAGTCTGGTGAGCCGCCTGGACGCGGCCCTTGAGTTTCCCGGCATGCCCAACGTGTGGTGGATGCCCATCCAGACACGGACCGAGATGCTGGCCACCGGCGTCCGCAGCCCGCTCGGCATCCTGGTGCTGGGTCCCGACCACGCCTCCATCGACCGGGCGGGACGTGACATTGAACTGGTGCTCCGCGACGTCGCCGGCACCCGCAGCGCCTTCGCCGAGCGCGGGGGGACCGGCTACTTCCTCGACTTCGATGTGGACCGTCGGCGGGCCGCGCGCCAGGGCCTCAACGTCCTGGACGTGGAGCGAACGCTGGAGACCGCCGTCGGCGGACAGACGGTGGCCACCACCTTCGAGGGACGGGAGCGCTACCCGGTCACCCTGCGCTACGCGCGCGACTTCCGCTCCGACGTGGCGGCGCTGTCCCGGGTGCGGGTCTCCACCCCGTCGGGCGCGCAGGTCCCGCTGGGGGACGTGGCCGAGCTCCGCTGGCGGACGGGGCCGGCGATGATTCGAGACGAGGGGGGCTCGCTCGCCAGCTACGTCTTCGTCGACACCGCCCGTCCCATCGCCGACTACGTGCGCGACGCGCGCCAAGCCGTCTCCCGCCTCGCCCTGCCCGAGGGCGTCCGTCTGGAATGGGCCGGGCAGTACCGCTTCCTGGAACGGGCCAAGGCACGACTGGCCGTCGCCGTGCCGATGACGCTGGTGCTGATTTTTCTGCTCCTCTTTCTCAACTCGGGCAGCGCGGCCGAGGCCTTGCTGGTGATGCTGGCCGTCCCATTCAGCCTGGTGGGCGCCTTCTGGCTGTTGTGGCTGCTCGACTACCACCTGTCGGTGGCCGTCTGGGTGGGCCTCATCGCGCTCGCCGGACTCGACGCCGAGACCGGCATCGTGATGCTCCTCTACCTCGACCTGGCCTGGGGGGAGCGGAAGCCGGCCACCCTGGCCGAGGCGCAGCAGGCGGTGTTTCACGGCGCGGTGAGGCGCATCCGGCCGAAGGTGATGACGGTTCTCACCATCCTGGCCGGACTGTTGCCCATCCTCTGGTCGACCGGCACCGGCGCGGACGTCATGAAGCGCATCGCCGCGCCGATGGTCGGGGGGATGGTCACCTCGGCGGTGCTCGAGCTCGCCGTATACCCGGCGATTTACCTGCTCTGGCGCGGACGGGGCTTGCCGCAGGCCGCCGGCGCATGAGCTTGCCTGGCCCCGTCCCCCGGGCGCCGGCGACAGGGGCCTCTGTATTTCGGGCACAGGTATGGTAGCCACGCGGGCCGCAAATGGAGGCCCCCTTCGGGGGACCTTCCGGAATTGGGAGAGCTGGCCGAGTGGTCGAAGGCACCTGACTCGAAATCAGGCGTACCGGCAACGGTACCGTAGGTTCGAATCCTACGCTCTCCGTCAGCAGTCGTTTTGTGGGAAGAGCAGGCTTTCCCGCCACAGCAAGGCTGAGCTGGCTTCGTCTGCGGAGGGACAACAATTGCTGGAGAGGTGGCCGAGCGGCTGAAGGCGCACGCCTGGAACGCGTGTATACCTGAAAGGGTATCGAGGGTTCGAATCCCTCCCTCTCCGACTGGTAGAAGGACAAGACTTTGTGGCCGGGACGACGCGGGGACGTGAACCCCGCCAGGTCCGGAAGGAAGCAACGGTAGCGCACCACCGCGTGTGTCCCGGCCGTTCCGTTTCACGTGGGTGAAGTCCGCAGGCGCGAGGTGCCAGCCCGTGTCTCCTCTGCCCTCCCCTCCCGACGAGCGGCCGGCGCCGGGCCGGCTGGCCGAGGTGGCGGCCGTCTTCCTCCGCCTGGGCGCCACTGCCTTCGGCGGCCCGCTGGCCCACCTGGCCCTCATGCGCGAGGAGCTGGTACGGCGTCGGGCCTGGGTGGACGAGCGCACCTTCGTCGACTTCCTCTCCCTGGCCAACCTGCTTCCCGGGCCCACCTCCACCGAGGTGGCCATGCAGCTGGGGCGCGCCCGGGCCGGGCGGGCGGGCCTTCTTCTGGCCGGGGCCTGCTTCATTCTCCCCGCCGCCCTGCTGGTGGCGGCGCTGGCTGCCCTTTACGTCCGCTTCGGCCTGCGTCCGGACACCCAGGCCGTGCTGGCCTCCGTGCAGCCGGTGGTGGTGGCGCTGGTGGCCACCGCCGTCCTTCCGCTGGCCCGCAGTACGCTGCGCGCCTGGCTGGACTGGGCCCTCTTCGCCGGTGCCTTCGGGTTGGCCCTGGCCGGCACCAACCCCCTCCTGGTGCTGGCCGCCACCGGCCTGGTGGCCCTTTTGCTTCTGTCCAAGCGGGGGGCCCCGGCCGCCGCGGTGGCCCCGCCGCTGTGGCTTCTCTCCGCGACGCCCGCCGCGGTAGGCCTTCTGCCGCTTTTCCTCGCCTTCTTGAAAATCGGCGCGGTGGTGCTGGGCAGCGGCTACGTGCTGGTGGCCTTCCTCCAGGCGGACTTGGTGGACCACCTGCACTGGCTCACCACGCCCCAGCTGCTGGACGCGGTGGCGGTGGGGCAAGTGACGCCGGGGCCCGTCTTCACCACCGCCACCTTTATAGGCTTTGTCCTGCGGGGCCCCGCCGGTGCGGCGGTGGCTACCGTCGCCGTCTTTGTGCCCGCCTTCCTCGGCGTGTGGGCCAGTGGCGGGCTGCTTCGGCGGTTGCGCGGGGACGCCCGGGCCCGCGCCGTCCTGGACGGCATCAACGCCGCCTCCCTGGCACTGATGGCCCAGGTGACGCTGGTGCTGGGGCGCGCCGCGCTGGTGGACGTCCCGTCGGCGCTGCTGGGGGCGGCGGCACTGGGGCTACTTCTCTTCGGCAAGGTGAACGGCAGCTGGGTGGTGCTGGGCGCGGCCCTGGTGGGCCTCCTCCGTGCCCACCTTGGCTGAGGGGACACCCCGGGGGGGGCCGCCACCGGTGCGCCACGTCAACGGGCCAGCACCGTCTCCCGGCCCACCGTCTGTGTTACGCGAAAGCCGGCCGCCTGCAGCGCGTCCAGCGCCCGCCCCTCAAACGTAATGGCCCGGTTGAAGCGCCTGTCCCCCATGGCCAACCGAAAGTTGCCGTCCTGCGGCCAGTCGCAGGTCAGCCAGGGAATGCGCTTGCCCAGGTAGAAGAAGCCGCCGCTGCCCCACAGCCCCTCATTGACGATGAGGAGTCCCGTCACGCCGTCCGGCCGGGCGGCCTGCACCAGCGCGCGAAACTGGTCACCCCTGGCGTCAATGGTGGTGGGCAGCGCGGCAAGGCTGGCGACAAGGGCCAGCGCCGCAAGGCCAAAGCCCACCGCCCGGGGCGCCGCCTGCACCAGGCGCCCCAGCGCCGGGCCCGCCTCCAGGACGAGGAGCACCACCACGGGGTAGAGGAAGCGCTCCTCCTTGTGGGGGGTGGCCAGAAGCGCGCCCAAGGCCACCGCCGCCATGGCCAGCGCAACGCCCACCCGCGGGCGCCCGGACGCCGGCCGCAGAAGGCCATAGAGGAGAAGCGGCCACACCCACAGCGGCACCAGGCGAAAAAGGAGCGAGAGGTAGAATGCCGGCCCCTCGGCGCCGAAGGCCCGGGCCGCCCCTTCGGACAGGACGTTGAAGCGCGTCCAGGCGACGAGGGAGTGGAAGGGCGCGCCCCAGGTGAAGAAGTCCAGGGCCGCCAGCAGGGCGGCTACCGCCGCACCGCCGAGCACGGCCAGAAATAGCGCCCGCCAGCGGCGCCATGCGGCGAGCCAGGCCAGCGCACCCAGCACGGCCGGGGCGCTGCCATAGCGGGCCACCACGGCAAGGCCGAGGGCGACGCCGCCCCAGGCCGCGCGGGGGCGCGGGCGGTCCAGCGCGTCCGCCGCCAGCACCAGGGCCGTCGCCGACAATGACTCGCTCAGCGTGCGGCCAGCGTAGGCCCAGGCCATGGGGAGAAGGCCCAGCGCGAGGAGGGCCGCCCAGCCGGCCAGCCGCGACTGGCGGCTGCCCAGCCGGAAGGCCGCCAGCAGCGCGGCGGCGTGCAGCAGCGCCAGGGGAACGCCGACCAGGCCGCGCAGCGTCCACGGGTCCTGCAGGCCAAGCGCTCCCGCCGCGCGAAAAAGCCCCGCCAGGGCGAGGGGCACGGCCCAGTTGCGCAGGCCGGAGCGCCACTCCCAGGCCAGGACACCGTAGCCGTGCACCCGGTAGAAGGCCGGCTCCAGCGACTGGTACACCTCGTCCGGGTGAAGCCGGCCCAGCTGGGCCACCGCCAGCACGGCGGGAAGCGCGCCGAGGACCAGCGCGACAAGCAAGGGCCCCCGCGCGCGGACGGCGGCTGACGCTGAGCGGGCGAGCGGGGAGAGCAAGGGCTTGGCGCTGCTGCACTCTATCCTCGCGCGGCCAGCCGAGGAGGAGGCTGTTATGGTGGCAACCCCCCATGGGTTACCTCGTCCTGGCACGCAAGTGGCGCCCTCAAAGTTTCGAGGACATGACCGGTCAGGAGCACGTTGTGCGCACGGTGGCCAACGCCATCGCGCAGGACCGCGTGGCCCACGCCTACCTCTTCTGTGGACCGCGGGGCGTGGGAAAAACCACCGCCGCCCGCCTGCTGGCCAAGGCCCTCAACTGCGTGCAGGGCCCCACTGCCACCCCGTGCGGCAAGTGTGCGCCCTGCGTGGAGATTACGGCCGGCACCAGCGTGGACGTGGCGGAGATTGACGGCGCGTCCAACAACGGCGTGGAAAACGTCCGGGAGATTCGCGAGAACGCCAAGTACCTCCCGCAGCGCGACCGGAACAAAATCTACATCATCGACGAAGTGCACATGCTGTCCGGCGCCGCCTTCAACGCGCTGCTGAAGACGCTGGAGGAGCCGCCGCCGCACGTGAAGTTCATTTTTGCGACGACCGAGCCGCACAAGCTGCCGGACACCATCCTCTCCCGCTGCCAGCGCCACAACTTCCGGCGCATCCCGGCCGCGCGGATGCTGGAGCGCCTCAAGCAAATTGCCCTGGCCGAGAAGGCCGCCCTGTCCGACAGCGCGCTGGCCCTCATCGTCCGGCAAGCGGAGGGCGGGATGCGCGACGCCCTCTCGCTGTTGGACCAGGTGCTGTCCGCCGCTGGGCCGGGCGCCTCGGACGAGGCGGTGGCGGAGGCCCTCGGGGCCATCGACCGGACGGTGGTACAGGGCTTCGCCGAGGCCCTGGTGCACCGGGACCCCGCCGCGCTGTTGCGCCTGGTGGAGGACAGCCACGTCAAGGGCGTGGACTTGAAGCGGCTGGCCGAGGAGGTGGCGCTGCAGCTGCGCCATGTCCTCGTCACGCTGGCCACCGGGGTAGCGCCGGAGGAACTGGCCGACGCCGAGCAGCAGGCCGTGCGGACGCTGGCGGCGGAGGCCGACGGCGCGCAGCTGGCGCGCCTGTTTGACGTCGTCCATGGCGCGGTGTGGGACGTGGGACGGGCGGCACAGCCGCGGCTGGCCCTGGAGATGGCCCTCCTCAAGGCCGTCCAGCTGGCCCCGGCCGCGTCCATTCCAGAACTCATCGCCCGGGTGGAGAAGCTGGCCGGCGCCGGGGGCCTGGAGCCCGCGCGCAAGGCTGCCGGAGCGCCTGGAGGTCGCTCCGCTCCCGCACCCTTTCGCGTCTAGCCCGTCAACCAGCGCCGTCCCGGGCCCCGCGCGGGCCGCCACGCCACCGGCGCCGCCCGCGCGGGCCGTCCCGCCCGCCTCTTCGGCCTCCCCGCCGGCACCGGCGGCGGTGGCAACTCCCGTCCCGCCCGCCCCCGCCCCACCCCCGGCCGCCCCGCCGGGCGCCGGCGCGGCAGACGGCCGCCTCTTTCCGCAGGAGGCGTCCCCTTCCGGGTGCGCCTCCGGTGAGTGCCTGCCCGAGGCCGTGCCGGCGGCGGCCGGCCCGGCCGCCCCGCCGGCGCTGGGCGCGGAGGCGCAGTGGCGGGCGGCGGTGGAGGCCGTCCGCGCCGCGTCCGCCCGGCACGCTGCATCCCTGGCCCAGGGCCGGCTGGTGGCGCTGCGCCCCGGTGAGGTGGTGCTGGCCTACCGGCCGGAGTCCAGCTTCCACCGCACCACCGTCACCGGGCAGAGTGGCCGCGCGGCGGTGGAGAAGCTGCTCGGTCAGCACTTCGGCCGGCCGACGCGGATTGTCCTGGACGACGCGGCGGCGGCGACGGCGCCCAAGAGTCTTGCCGAGCAGGATGCGGAGGCACGGGCCGCGCATGAGGTGTCGACGGACCAGTCGGTGCGCGGCCATCCCGCCATCCGCGCCGCGCTGAGGATTCTCGGCGGCGAGCTGGAACACATCCAGGTGCTGGAGCGCCAGCGCACCGGCGCACCGGGTTCCGACGTCGTGGACGAGCCACCGGGCTGAAGGCGCCCCCCCTTTTCTGGACGGAGAAAGACATGCCGGGAGTCGACCTGAATTACTTCATGCGCCAGGCCACCAAGCTGACGGAGAAGATTGAAGCGCGGAAGAAGGAACTGGCCGACGAGACGCTGGAGGGCCGGGCCGGCGACGGCCGCGTGGTGGTGGTGGTGAACGGGCTGCAGGAGGTGCGCAGCATCTCGCTGTCCAAGGAGGTGGTGGACCCGGCCGAGGTGCCCCTTTTGGAAGACCTGGTGACGGCCGCGGTGAATGCGGCACTCGCCGCCAGCCGGGCCCACATGCAGCAGGAGCTGGCCAAGGTGAGCGGGGGCGTCAACCTGCCGGGACTGTTGCCGTGACGCCGGACCCCCTCAACCGCCTGGTGGCGGCGCTGGCCAAACTCCCCGGCATCGGGGAGAAGACGGCGCAGCGGCTGGCCTTCCACATCCTCCGCGCCCCTCCGGAGCTGGCGGCGGAACTGGGCCAGGCCCTGGCCGAGGTGAAGACGAAGGTGCGCCTGTGCGTGCGCTGCTTCGCCCTCACCGAAGGCGAGCTCTGCACCTTCTGCACCGACATGCGGCGGGAGGAGCGCGTGCTGTGCGTGGTGGAGGGCATTGCAGACCTAATGGCCATCGAGCGCACGCGCGAATTCAAGGGGCGCTACCACGTGCTGCATGGCGTGCTGTCCCCGCTGGACGGCACCGGCCCGGACCAGCTGCGCATCCGCGAGCTGCTGCAGCGGCTGGAGGATGGGACGGTGGAGGAGTTGATTGTCGCCACCAACCCGGACGTGGAGGGCGAAGCCACCGCCCTGTACCTGCAGCGGCTGCTGAAGCCCAGCGGCATCCGCGTGACACGGCTGGCCCAGGGGCTGCCCATGGGCGGGGACCTCGAGTTTGCGGACCAGGCGACGCTGGCGCGTGCACTGGCCGGGCGCCGGGAACTGTAGGCCTTTCCTTCGTCTCCCCCCGCGCGCCCCCGGGGGCGTTGCGCAGTACGCTTGGGCGTGGAATGGGTCCAGAAACCCAGCTCGAGGGCATCACCCACACCATTCAGCTGGCCGTCGCGCCCGTCTTCCTCCTCAGCTCCATCGGGATGATGCTGTCCGTCCTCTCCAACCGGCTGGGGCGCATCGTCGACCGGGCCCGCCGCCTCGAGGAGAAATTCGACCCGGCGCACACCGGAGCGGATGCCGTGCTGCAGGAGCTCGCGCCGCTGTCGCGCCGGGCCAAACTCATCCACGCGGCACTCACCTTCGGGACCGGGGCGGCCCTCTTGGTGTGCCTGCTCATCGCCATGGCCTTCGTCGGCTACCTGCTGAACGTCAAGCTGGGGGGGCTGGTCGCCGTGCTCTTCATCTTGGCGATGGCGGCGCTGGTGCTGAGCCTCCTCTTCTTCCTGCAGGAAGTTTTCATCGCCATCCGGACGCTGGAGTTCGGGCTTCCCGCCCAGCTCAAGAAGTAGCTGCTGCCCCGGGGAAGCCCCCGCCTGCCCCGCTCAGTGCACGGCCGTGCGCGGCGGCGCCCGCAGTTTCTCGGTGAGGAAGAGGACGGTGACTTGCGTGGCGAGGGTCCGGGCCTCCTTGCGCCAGAAGCCATGTCCCTCCTCCAGGGCAAGCAGGTACCAGCCGTCCGGGCCCCGTGCCTGGGCAAGGGCTTGCGCTTGCTTTTCGGGGACGCGGCTGTCGCGCTTGCCATGCACCACCAGGACGGGGGCCTTCAGGCGGCCCACCGCGCTCAGCGGAGACAGCTGTTCCTGGACGGCGCGCACTTCCGGCACCCGCTCGTCGCCGTACTCCCGCCGCAGCGCGTCCCGCCGGTAGGGCGGCGCGGCCTCGAGAAAGCCGGGCCAGTCCACCACGCCCGAGACGTCTACCGCGGCGGACACCGCCTCCGGGAAGAAGGCCGCCGCCAGGAGCGCCAGGGTGCCGCCATAGCCCTCGCCCCACACGGCGACGCGCGCGCCATCCAACTCCGGCTGCCGGGGGATGAGGGCCAGCGTGGCGGCGATGTCCTTCACCACCTGCGCGCGTCCGACGCCGTCGTCCAGCGCACGGAAGGCCTTCCCAAAGCCGGTGGAGCCACGCAGGTTGGGGGCCAGGACGGCCAGGCCCTGTTCCAGAAGGAGTTGGTAGTCCCAGCGAAACACCGGGCGCTCCTCGGCGTCCGGCCCGTCGTGGAAGGCCAGCACCACCGGCACCCGGGTGCCGGCCGGCACCTCCCGGGGGAGGTACAGGAAGGCCGACAGCGGGACGCCGTCGGCGGAGGCGTAGCGCAGTAGCTTCGGCGCCGCCCAGGTGCGGGCGTCCAGCCCGCCCACCTCGCTCTTCGTCCAGCGTTCCAGCTTCTTGGTTTTCAGGGACAGCTGCCACACGTCGCTGGGGGAGGTGGGGCCTTCCATGCCCAGAAAAAGCACGTCGCTTCGCCCCAGCGGAAACCGCAGGCCGTGCAGCACGCCCTCCGGCAACGGCAACCGTTCCGCGCGGCCGCCGTGGACAAGGTAGGCGCGGGAGAAGCCCGCTTCATTGGTGGAGAAGACGAGGGTGCCATCGCGGGCCACCGCCAGCTCCTCCACCTCCGCGCCCGGGTCGGGCACCACCGGCTGCAGCGGGGCGCCTTCCGGGGACAGTGGCAACTCGCGCAGGACGGTGAAGTCCGAGCCGGCGTCGGTGAGGAGGTACACCGCCCGGCCGTCCGGGCGGAAGAGGGCCTGGCGCACCGTGGCGGCGGGTGCGCCGGCGGGCCCGGGGAACAGCGGGCGCCGGGCCCCGGTGGCGATGTCCAACAGCCAAAGACGGCGACTTTCCTCGCCCTCCCCCTCCGCCAGCAGCAGCCGGCCGCCGTCCGGGGAGAAGGCGAGCGGGAGCCAGCGTCCGTCCAGTTCCGTCAGCCGCCGCGCCCTCCGGGCGTCGGCCACCTCGGCCAGGTAGACGTCCGTGTCTTTGCCGTTCCGGCCGGTGCCGCCGTAGGCCAGCCACCGGCCGTCGCGGGAGAGGACGAAGGTGTCATGGCGACTGGTGCCGTCGGTGAGAAGCTCCGTTCGGCCGGTGCGTAAGTCGAGGCGCCACAGCTGGTACACCGCCCCACCGCCGCGGTCCTCCAGGTAAAAGAGGGTGAAGGGGTCTCCGGGGAGAAAGGCCGCCGGGCCCGGTGCCGCGTCCAGGAAGGTAAGCTGCTCACGCATGCCTAAGGGCGCCGACACCCGGTGCAGCTGCTCGCCGGTGCCCAGCTGGGTGGACAAAAGGACGGTACGTCCGTCCTCGGAGACGTCCCGCAGGGCGGCCGAACGCGCTTGCGCATACTGGAGCACACGGAACGACAGCGCCGGGGGAACCGGGGGGACGTGGGCAGCCAGGAAGGCCGGGTGCCCGGGCACGGCTACAAGCGCCAGAGGGGCGGGCGACGCCGGTGGCCCCTGGGCAAGCAGCAGTGCGAGAAGCGGGAACAGCCTTGCCAAGGATGGACTCCTGGAACCGGACGCTATGGTGTGGTTAAGTCTCTAACCCTCCGAGTTCACTCCGAAAACCAGGGCAGCGCGGAGCGACCCAGCAGGACGCGATCGACAGCGAAGGGGACTGGTTCACGTCAATGGGCACGCAACTGGTGATGTATGACGAGGAGTACAACCGCATCAATGCCGTCTGCGACAGACTCACCAAGGATGCCAATGCCAAGGTGGTGTTCTTGGTGGATAAGAATGGGCAGCTCATCTCCGCCTCCGGACAAACCCAGAACATCGACACCACCTCACTCGCCTCGCTGACCGCTGGCAACGTGGCCGCCATGGGTGGACTCGCCAAGCTCATCGGCGAGAACGAGTTCCCGAACCAGATTCATGAAGGAGCGCGCGAGTCGCTCTACATGACCATTGTCGGCAGCCGTGTCGTGCTGGTGGTCATCTTCGAGACCAGCACCTCCCTCGGCCTGGTCCGGCTGCGGGTGAAGAAGGCCTCCGACGAGCTGGCGAAAATCTTCGAGGCACTGCTCAAGAAGACGGAGAGCCCCGGAGGGATGGGGTCGCCCTTCGCCGAAATCTCCGACGACGACATCGACAACCTGTTCAGCGAGTGAACGAAGAAAGCCAATGTCCTTCATCAACTACTCATCCCGCGAGATTAACTGCAAAATTGTCTATTACGGGCCGGGGCTCTGCGGGAAGACCACCAACCTGCAATACATTTACAACAAGACCAATCCGGAGACGAAGGGCAAGCTCATCTCGCTGTCCACCGAGACGGACCGCACCCTGTTTTTCGACTTCCTCCCGCTGTCGCTGGGCGAGATTCGCGGCTTCAAGACGCGCTTCCACCTCTACACCGTCCCCGGTCAAGTCTTCTACGACGCGAGCCGCAAGCTCATCCTCAAGGGTGTGGACGGTGTCGTCTTCGTGGCCGACAGCCAGGTCGAGCGCATGGAAGCCAACATGGAGTCCTACGAAAACCTGCGGACCAACCTGGCCGAGCAGGGGTACGACCTGGCGAAGGTGCCCTCGGTGGTGCAGTACAACAAGCGGGACCTTCCCAACGCGGTGGCGGTGGAGGAGCTCCGGGGCGCTCTCAACACCCGGGGCGTGCCGGAATACCAGGCCGTCGCGCCCACCGGTGTCGGAGTCTTTGACACATTGAAGGCAGTGGCCAAGCTGGTGCTGACGGAGTTGAAAAAGGGCGGTTGAGCTGGATCGGCGAGCACGTCGTCCCTCGTGATATGTCTCGCCGGACGTTCCTCTAGGGAGCAACGCTCCACAGGAGCCATTCCGTGCGCGGTTCTCACGTCGTCGCCCTCGCCGCAGCCGTCCAGCTCATCGGGCTGCCTGTCCTGGCGCAATCCGCGACCAAGACGACGGTCCAGGCTCCCCCGGGAGCGCCCAGCAACCCCCCCGCGCCGCCGCCGGACAACGCGGCGCCGGCCACCGACGTCGTCCCGCCCCCCCCGCCGGCCGACGCCAAGACGACCGACACCGCCGCGCCCTCCACCGCCAACGACGCCTTCAACACCCGGGTGAAAACCCTGGAGGAGCAGGTGGTGGACTTGAAGGAGAAAATCTACCGCACCAAGGCGCGGCTGCTGCTGCTGCAGGAGACGGTGCTGGGCGGCGACATCTCGAGCGGCGCGCGCGCCGTCATCTCCAGCAAGAACGAGATGGGTGGCACCTTCTCGCTGGACTCGGTGGCCTACGCCCTGGACGGCGCGCCCATCTTCACCAAGGTGGACAAGAAAGGCGACTTGGCCAGCCGGCCCGATTTGGAAATCTTCAACGGCCGGATTGTGCCCGGCCAGCACCAGATTGCCGTGCGGCTGGTCTACCGCGGCCGCGGCTACGGCGTCTTCAGCTACCTCGAGGGGTACAAGTTCACCGTCACCTCCAGCTACACCTTCACCGCCGAGCCCGGGAAAGTCACCAACGTGAAGGTGGTGGGCTACGAGAAGGGCGGACTCACCACCGACCTCAAGGACCGTCCCGCGGTCCGCTATGACGTCGAGGTCACCAAGGACGCCGGCCTCAAGGCGGCGCAGGGCGAAGGGACGAAACCGGCGACGCCGGCCGGGCCCGCGGAGCAGAAGTGATGGGGCGAACACCGGCGTGGGTCGCGCTGCTGCCGGCGCTCCTCGCCGGCATGGCGTCGGCGCAGGGCCGGTCCACCGCCCAGCTCGCTGCCCAAGTGGAGTTGGTCCAGGCCCAGGCGAAGAACGCCGAGGACAACCTGCTGGTGGTGGAGACGCAGTACGTCGGCCAGGCCGAACCGAGCATGGAGCAGGCGCTGATGCGCCGCTTCAGCGACGGAGAGATTCAATACCTGCTCGGCGACTACGCCACCGCCTCCGTCCTCTTCTACGACTTGGTGGGGGACAAGACGTTCCAGCAGAGTCCCAAGTACCCGGACGCGCTCTTCTACCTGGGGGATGCGCTCTACCAGCAGGGCAACTGGGGCAGTGCCCGGGTGTACCTGCGCACGCTGCTCACCCTGGACAGCCCGCGCTACCGGGAGGCCCTGGAGGAGTATCTCGACGCCACCAGCCGGCTGAATGACTTCAGCAACATCGAGCCCTACATCCAGCGCGCCCGTGGGCCGAGCGGCGAGTTGCCCCCGGAGCTCGCCTACATCTACGGCAAGTGGCTCTTCAGGCGCACCGACGTGCCCAAGGCGGAACGCCTCAGCCAGGCGGCGGCGGCCTTCGAGAAGATTGCCGCGGTGCCCGACGGCCGCTACCGGCTGCAGGCGCTGTACTTCCTCGGCGTCATCGAAGTGGACCGCGACAACTACGACGCCGCGCTGGCCCGCTTCAACGAAGTGGCGAAGAGCAAGCCGAAGGACGCCAAGGAGCAGAAGCTGGTGGAGCTGGCCAACCTCTCGGCGGGGCGCGTGCTGGTGGAGCAGGGCAAGTTCGCCGAGGCCATCGACCGCTACCAGGAGGTGCCGCGGGAGAGCGAGTCCTTCCCGGACAGCATCTACGAGACGGCCTGGGCCAAGGTGCGGGCCGGCGATTACGCCGGGGCGAAGAATGCGACCGACATCCTGCTGCTGGTGGCCCCCGACTCGACGCTGGCCCCGCAGGCGCAGATTCTTCAGGGGCACCTGTTGCTCAAGCTGAAGCGCTACGGCGAGGCCACCGACACCTACAACGGCGTCATCAACACCTACGCCCCGGTGCGGGATGAGCTCGACGCGCTGCTCAACGTCAACAAGGACCCGGTCGCCTACTTCGACAACCTGCTGCTCCGGAACGAGAAGAACCTCGACGTCAACACGCTGCTGCCGCCGGTGGCCCTCAAGTGGGCCACCACCCAGTCCGACGTGGGCGACGCCCTCAACGTGGTGAAGGCCATGGAGGACGGCCGCAAGGGCGTCAACGACGGCCAGACACTGGCCGACCGCATCCTCAAGACGCTGGGCGAGCGCGGCATGGAGGCCTTCCCGACGCTGCAGGAGGGTTACACCCGCGCCGACGCCGTCTCCAACGCCCTGGTGTCGGCCGAGCAGACACTCACCGACGTCGAGTCCGAACTGGTGGCGCCGGTGCTCACGGCCGATGAGAAAGCGCAGCTGCTGGCGCTGCGAAAGAGCGACGCCACCGCCCGCGCACAGCTGGCCTCGCTTCCCACCACCAGCACCGCGGTGGCCGACCGGCGCAAGGTCATGCAGGAGCGGGTGGACGGCCTGGACCGGGAGGTCTACCGGCTCAGCTATGAATTGCAGAGCATGAATGCGGTGCTGGCGGCGGTGCAAAAGTGGGTGGTGGACACCCGCGGCCAGCGCAAGGGGACGGCCGCCGACGAGAAGGCCTTCCAGGAGCGGGTGCGCTCCGAGCAGCAGTCGGCTGCCGCGCTGGAGAAGCAGGTGGACGCGCTGCGGGCCGAGCTGCGCGACGCCCGCGCCAAGGTGGACACCTCGCTCTCCGGCGAGGAGCAGCTGCGCGGCGGAAGTCACCTCCATGGAGTCCCAGGCCCACCAGGTCATCGCCCAGGCCGAAGGGCGCCTCACCGACCCGGCCGCCCAGGCCGTCATCGCCCGCGCCCACGCCACCCGGGTCCGCCTGGATGCCATCGCCAAGCGCAACGAGGCGGCCAAGCTGGCGCTGCAGGAACGGGTGCGGAAGAAGGGCAATGAAATTCGGGACAAGGTGCTGGCCGAGCAGGCGCTTCTCCAGGAATACAACGGCGACGTCACCCGGGCCTCGGGCGACGCCCGGCAGCTGGTGGGGCGCATTGCCTTCGACAGCTTCCGCCGCGTCCGGGGACAGTTTTACGACTTGGTGCTGAAGGCGGACGTGGGCGTGGTGGACGTGGCCTTTACCCGCAAGCGGGACAAGACGGCCGACATCCAGACCATGGCCGCACAGAAGGAACGCGAGCTGAAGGCGCTGGATGATGAATTCAAGGAAGTGCTGAAGGACGTCGACTGACCGCCATGCTGCTCCTCCCCTTCCTGTTGGTGGTGGCCGCGCAGGCCCCGGCTGCGTCCACGCCCGCCAAGAAGGCGAAGCCCCCGGTGGCAGCCCCGGCCGCGCCAAGTCCCGGGCCGGACAGCACGGAGGAGGACAAGGCGGACGTGACGCCGGGGGCGGCCAAGGCCAACCTGATGCGAGGCCTCGGGCGCACCCCCGAGGAACAGAAACAGCTGGATGAGCTCGGCACGGCCATCGAGGCCTACGAGGCCGAGGCCACCGAGTACCGCAAGGACGTCCAGCTTCTGGTGCAGAAGAAGTACGAGGACAAGCGCAGCGCGCTGGGGGCTTCCTACGAGAAGGCCATCCGGGACCTGGAAGTCCTCGAGCGAAAGGAACGGCTGGACGCCATCGCCCAGTTCGAGGAATTCCTCCAGCGCTACCCGGATGAACCCCGCTACACCCCGGACGTCATGTTCCGGCTGGCGGAGCTGTACTACGAGCGCTCAAGCGACGACCACCTGTTGGCCATGCGCGAGTACGAGGAGAAGCTGAAGGCCACCGAGGCCAACGCCAGCGCTGAGCCGCCACCCGAGCCGCTCCCCGACTTCCAGCCGTCCATCGCCATCTACCAGCAGCTCATCACCCGCTTCCCCGCCTACCGGCTCAACGACGCGGCCTACTACCTGCTCGGCTACTGCCTGGAGAAGCAGAACGACTTCGACAACGGCCAGGTGGCCTACCGGACGCTCATCGGCCGCTACCCGAAGAGCAAGTTCGTGACCGAGGCCTGGGTGCGCATCGGCGAGTACTACTTCGACGCCTACAACGACAAGACAGCGCTGGCCAAGGCGGCGCAGGCCTACGAGGCCGCGGTGAAGGACAAGGAGAGCCCGCTCTACGACAAGGCGCTCTACAAGCTCGGCTGGACCTATTACAAAATGGACCGCTTCGAGGACGCGGTGGCCCGCTTCCTCGCGCTGGCCGACTACTACGAGGCGCAGAAGAAGGAAAAGGGCGGGGAGGCCGGCGGAGACCTCCGCAGCGAAGCGCTGCAGTACGCGGCCATCAGCCTGGCCGACGAGAAGTGGGGCTCCATCGACAGGGCCAAGGCCGCCTTCGCCAAGCTGGGGCCGCGGCCGTACGAGGCCGAGGTCTACAAGAAGATGGGCGACGTCTTCTTCGACCAGACGCGCCACACCGAGGCGGTGGCCGCCTACCAGCTGGCCCTCAGCAAGAACCCCACCATGGACGAGGCGCCCTTCGTCCAGCAGCGGATTGTCGAGGCGTACGAACGGGACCGGAAGCTGGACGAGGCCTTCAAGGAGTCCGAGAAGCTGGCCTCCTCCTACGGGCCCGGCACCGCCTGGTACGACAAGCACAAGCGCGACCCGGACTTCATCGCCCAGGTGCAGGCCCTGGCCGAGAAAAGCCTCTACGGCAGCGCCGTCTACCACCACCAGCAGGCCCTGGCGCTCAAGCAGCAGGGCAAACTGGATGAGGCCAAGGCCACCTTCGAGTTGGCCGCCCGCGCCTACACCTCCTACCTGCAACGCTACCCGCGCAGCAAGAATGCTTATGAGGTGCAATTCTTCGCGGCGGAGTGCCAGTACAACTCGCTGCAGTTCGCCGCGGCGGCGAAGAACTACGACGCCGTTCGCGACAGCACCGCCGACAGCCGCTACACCAAGGACGCCGCCTTCAACGCGGTGCTGGCCTGGCAGAAGCTCCTCGAGCAGCTGCAGCGCGACAAGAAGCTGGCCGTCTACCCGGTGCTGCGCAGCAAGGACCGGCCGGAGGGCGAGACGGCCAAGCCCATCCCCTTCGCCGAGGCGGAGAAGGGCTTCCTGGCCGCCTCCGACGCGTATGTGGCCCGCTACGGGCAGGAGGACAAGGCCCCAGGCGTCGCCTACAAGGCGGCCGAGCTGTATCTACGCCCACAACGACTTCCCCGAGGCCCGCAAGCGCTTCGAGACGATTATTGGAAGCTACCCGCGCAACGAGGTGGCGAAGTTCTCCACCAACCTCATCGTCGAGAGCTACCTCATCGACAAGGACTGGAAGAGCGTCGAGGAAGTCTCCGCGCGGCTGGCCAAAAACAGCGCCGTCATCGACCCGAAGAGCGACCTCTACAAGGACCTCAACAAGTTCAAGCTCGCCGGACGCTTCAAGCTGGCGGATGAGTTGATGGCCAAGGGCGACTACGACCAGGCGGCCAAGAAGTACATCGAGCTGGTGGACGAGGACCCGAAGAACGAGTTCGCCGACAAGGCGCTCAACAACGCGGCGGTCTGCTACGAAAATACCCGCCGCTTCGAGTCCGCCCTCAAGCTGTATGAACGCATCTTCCGCGAGTACCCGAACAGCAAGCTGGCCGACGCCGCGCTCTTCCGCGTGGCGGTCAACGCCGAGAACAGCTACGACTTCGACAAGGCGGTGGAGAACTACCAGCGCCTGGTGAAGGACTACCCGGCGAGCAAGAACCGGGAAGCCGCCCTCTTCAACGCCGGGCGCCTGTTGGAAGGCCAGCAGCGCTACCGCGAGGCGGCCCAGACGTTCACCCGCTACGTGGAGCTGTTCCCGAGCGCCGAGGACGCGCCCAAGAATCAGTACCGGGCCGCGCTCCTCTACGAAAAGCAGGGAGACCCGAAGGGGGAAATCAAGGCGCTGGAGGCCTTCGTGAAGAAGTTCGCCAGCAAGCCGCAGCAAGCCGAGCTGGTGGTGGACGCGCAGAAGCGCATCGGCGAGGCCTACCAGAAGCTGGGAGACGACAAGTCCGCCCGCCGGGCCTTCGAAGAGGCGGCGCGGGAGTTCGACCGGCGCGGCCTCAAGCCAGAGGCCGCCCCTCTCGCCGCCGAGGCCGCCGCCCAGGCCCGCTTCCAGCTGGCGGAGTACGTCTTCAAGGAGTTCGACAAGCTGAAGATTGGCGGCCGGGGCAAGGCGCTGGAGAACAGCTTCACCGTGAAGCGCGCCGCGGTGAAGAAGGTGAATGACGCCTACGGGGAGGTCTTCAGGTACAAGCGCCTGGAGTGGACGCTGGCCTCGCTGTACCGCAAGGGCTTCGCCCTGGAGCGCTTCGGCCAGACCATCCTGGAGACCCCGACGCCTCCCGAGGTGAAGCGCCTCGGCGAGGAGGCGGTGGCCAGCTACCAGGACCAGCTGCAGCAGCAGACGGCCGCGCTCGAGGACAAGGCGGTGGAGAGCTACGTCGCCACCCTGACCGAGGCCCGGAAGAACCGAATCAACAACGAATGGACGAAGCGCACCCTGGAAGCGCTTAACCGCTACCGCCCCAAGGAATACCCGGTGCTGAAGGACCCCAAGTCGGCCGTCGCCCAGGACGTCACCCACCCGGATGGCCTGGTGGTGACGCTGGAAGGCAAGCCGCCGCCCCCCAACGCCACCCCGGCCGGCAAGACTCCGGCAGGAGGCACCCAGTGAGGCGCGGGCCGCAGCCTTTCTGGGCCGTCCTGTTGCTTCTGGCCGGCTGCGCCTCCGCGCCCAAGCCGGCCCCGGAGACGGCGGCCGCCACCCCGCCCCCCGCGGCTGCCCCGGCCCAGCCCACCGGCCTTCCCCCGCCCAAGGTGACGCCGCCGGCCACCCAGGACCCGGCCGCCCGTTCCAGCTTCGCGCACGCCGTGCAGCTGGCCCAAGCGGGCGACGTGGCCGGCGCCGAGCGCGCGCTGCAGGACGTGCTGCAGCGCGACCCCCGGCTGGACCACGCCTGGACGGACCTGGGCGTCCTGGCCGAGCGCCGGGGGGACTTCGCCGCCGCGGAGAAGGACTACCGGCAGGCCCTGTCCCTGGCCCCGGACCAGGAGGCGGCCTGGGACTTCCTGGCGCGGCTGTTGTGCCGACAGGGTCGGGCGCAGGAAGCGCAAGCCCTGGCCGCGACGCGCTGCGCGGCGGCGCCCACCGCCGCCGGGCCGCGCAACGCCCTGGCCTTCGCACTGCTGCAGCTGAACCAGCCCGCGGCGGCCGAGGCCGAAGCGAAGAAGGTGCTGAAGGAGGACGAACGCAACGTCCGGGCCATGCAGCTTCTGGCCCAGGCCTACTTCCGCGAAGGCAAGTACGAATTGGCCAAGCTGGTGCTGGAGAATGCGCGCGCGGTGGACGCCACGGACGCGGCCACCCACAACCTGCTCGGCACCACCCTGTTGCGGCTGAAGCAGCGGCCGCTGGCGCTGGAGGAGTTCCGCGCCGCGGCCCAGGCCCGGCCGGACTTCGCCGAGGCCCGCAACAACTACGGCGTCATGCTGGTGGAAGCCGGGGACTTCGACGGGGCGGTGAGGGAACTGGAGGCGGCGGTGGCGCTGGCCCCGGACTTCGTCCTGGCGCGTCTCAACCTCGGCAACGCCTACCGCGGCAAACTGGCGCTCGCCCAGGCCGACGCCCAGTACCAGAAGGTGGTGGAACTGCAGCCGGCGCTGGCCGACACCTACTTCAACCTCGCCATCCTCAACCTGGACTCCGAGGTGCCCGGGGTGGACACGGTGGACCGGATGAATCGCGCCATCGCCTACTTCAAGACGTACCGCGACAAGGGCGGCAACGACGAACGGGTGGACCAGTACCTTAAGGACGCGGCCAAGGGCATCGACCGCGAGCAGCGCCGGCGCGAGCGCGAGAAGAAGGACCAGCTGCGCAAGGTGGAGAAGGACAAGGAAGCGGCCAGCAAGGCCGCGTCCACCGCACCCAGCTCCAAGCCCCCGGCCGCCCCACCCCCGCAGGCCCCTGCTAAGGTTGGCCCGAACAACAAATGACGCTCCTCCCCCCCAAAGGCCGCGCGGCTGTGCTCGCCCTTCTGGTGCTGGCCCTGCCGGCGGCTGCCCAGGATAGCAGCGCCGCCAGCACCGCCCCGGCACCGGCCGCGCCAGCGGCCAAGGGGTCAAAAGAGGCGCGCAGCAAGGGCGGGCGTAAAGTCATCAAGCTCGAGGCCATCACCGTCGAGGGACGCATCCAGAAGCCCCAGGCCTTCTACATTCTGCAAAGGCAGAACCTCAATTTCGATGAGCTCAACCGCACCGAGAGTTTTCTCAACAAGGTGCTCAAGAGCGTCGAGCACGACCCCCTCTAGGGCCCCATGACTCGCACCTCGGCCGGTCCCAAAATTCTCCGCGTGGGCATCATCCAGGGCGGAAAAATCATCGAGGAGCGCCACATCCGGCGCCCGGACAGCGTGTCCGTCGGCCAGGACGCGAAAAACACCTTCGTCGTCCCGGCCAGCAACCTGCCGCCCACCTTCCCCGTTTTCGACTTCCGCGGGACGCACTACTACCTGCTCTTCACCGAGCGCATGGACGGCCGCGTCCGCATCGGCGAGCGCGATGTGGACTTCAACACCTTGCGCACCCAGAAGCTGGCGCAGAAGCGTGGCACCCTCTACGCGCTGCAGCTGGACGAATCGGCCAAGGGCAAGGTGACCCTGGGCGAAGTCACCCTCCTCTTCCAATTCGTCCCGCCCCCGCCGGCGCCGGTCCGCATGGCGCTGCCGAAGGAGTACCGGGGCACGGTGTGGTCCTCCATGGACCACCTCTTCTTCGCCATTCTGGCCGCCTCGGTGCTGCTCAACTTCTCCGGCGCCGCCTGCATCGCCCTCAGCCCCAAGCCGCCCGACTCGGACGTGACGCTGGACGAGCTCCCGGACCGCTTCGCCAAGCTGCTCGTCCCCACCAAGCCGCCGGAGCCAGAAAAGCCCAAGGAGGAGGCGAAGGGCGAGGAGGTGAAGAAGGAGACCCCCAAGAAGAAGGACAAGCCCGCCTCGGAGGAGGCGCGCAAGGCGGCCATCGCCCAGAAGGTGCAGAGCAAGGGCATCCTCAAAATCCTCGGCTCCTCCGGCGGCCAGGGCGCGCTCAAGGACTTGCTCGGCGAGGGCACCGGGACCCAGGACGTCGCCTCCGCCCTCAAGGGCGCCCAGGGCGGGGTGGTGGTAGCCACCACCGGGGGCGTCGGTGGGCCGCGCGGCGGCGGGGCCGGTTCTGCCGCCGGCATCGGCGATGTCGGGACGGCCGGCGGCGGCAACGTCTCCCTCGGGTCCAAGGGGGATGCCCGGGTGAGTGGCCGGGTGGCAGCAGCAGCGCCGGAAGTGGACAGCGCGGACGTCGACCGCGAAGCGCTGGCCCGCTACATCAAGGCCCGCCTCACCGCCATCCGGGGCTGCTATGAGAAGGAACTCAAGCGCAACCCCACGCTGAAGGGCAAGGTGGTGGTGCGCTTCAACATCACCCCCGCCGGCCGCGCCTCCGACATCCGCATCGAGGAGAACTCGGTGGGCAGCTCCGAGGTGGGCTTGTGCATCCAGAGTCTCATGCGCTCCTGGGTCTTTCCCTTCAAGCCGCCGGACGAGGTGCCCGTCCAGTACCCCTTCCTCTTCACTGCCTCCCAGTAGCTACCCTAAGAAACAGTCGGTTTTCGGGCCCGAGTCCCGGAGACCCCGGGACCCGAGGTTTGACACCCAACTCGAGCGGTTCCTAACCTACCCTCCTGGGTGCCCATGTCCTGCCGCCTCTCACTGCTGCTGCCGGCCCTGCTGCTCGCGCCGGTGGCGTTCGCCCAAACGTCGCCCACCCCCCCGGGGCGCAACGGCACAACCGTGGCGCCGCCTGAGGAGAAGGCCTCCGACGTGCCGGATGCCCAGAAGCTGACCCGGAGCTCGGCGGCCGTCACCCAGATGCAGAACACGTTGAAGGTGGTGCTGGGCAAGGTGGAAGAGGCCCGCAATACCAAGGACGTGGTGAAGCTGAATTGCGTCAACGAGAAGCTCACCCAGGTGAAGGGCCTGTTGCGCATCTCCGAGCAGTCGGACGTCGCGCTCCAGGAGGCCGTCTCGAAGAAGGACGAGGCCACCGCGGAGCACGAGTACACCAAAGTCACCATCGCCCAGTCCAAGGTGGAACAGTTGCGGTCGGAAGCCGAGCAGTGCATCGGCCAGCTGGCTTTCCGCACAGACGAAAACCTCAGTGTCGAGGTGCTGGTGCCGTCGGACCTTCCCGGCGGCGACCCGAGCAACCCGCCCCCCCCCACGCCGGCCACCGTCTGCCCGCCCCCAGCCAGTCCCATAAAATAGACGGTTGTAAACGTTTCGCCGGGCTGGATTGACGGGTAGGGAATCCTCCTCCCAATTGTTGGAATGGGCGCGCCGCACCGTGCTATGTCCCTGCCACGCGCTGCGCCGTAGCGCGTAAGGCGGGGTACGGACCCAACCTATGAGCCCAAGGGGTTCGCGGGAGGTATGAGGCGTCCGCACCAAATCGCTGCCGCAGGGTTCCTCTGGGCGCTGCTGCTGCTCCCGTGTCGCGCTTCCGCGCAGGACACGTCCGAGAGCCCGTCCGGGACGCCGGAGGCGTTGTCCGGGGAGAAGCCGCAGCCCAATGGCTTCAAAATCGGCCCCGGCCGTCTGCACCTCTTCCTGACCGAGGGGCTGGCCTACAACTCTGCCGCCATCGTCGTCCCCAACGCGACGGGCAACTACACCGTCGACGGCGAAATCGTCATCCACACCCGGCCCGGGTTCAATCTGGAGATTGACGGGGACAACAACACTTTCGGGATGAACGGCTACGTCGACTACCTCTGGTACACGGGCTGGGTAACGCCTGGCGACACCGACCTCAGCACCCTGTACGCGGGTGCGGACCTCCACGGCTCCTTCAACAAGAACGGCGTGGTGGGCTTCAACATCATCGACACGTTCAGCCGGTCTGCCAGCACCTACACCCCCTCGGTACCGGTGGGCGTCATCTCGCTCTACAACACGGTGGGCGTGGAAGTCCCCATCCGGCCAGGCGGGAGGGCGCTGGAGATTATTCCTCACGGCACCTACACCGTGGAACTGTTCCAGAATTACTCGGGCCAGGTCCCGGGTGGGGCTACCAACCCCGACCTCTCGCAGTACAACTACCAGGAGCTCATCGGCGGGCTGGACGCCCGGTGGAAATTCCTTCCCGAGACAGCCTTCCTCTTCTGGAGCAGCTACAACGCCCCCATCTACAGCGACCCCAGCCTCAACCCCGAGGCGCAGGAATTGAAGCTGCAGGTGGGGCTGGCCGGCCTCATCACCACCAAGCTGTCGGCGCTGCTGAAGGTGGGCTGGGCGCAGGGCTGGGGGTCGGGCTCCACCTCCACCGTCATCGGCCAGGCCGAGGTGACCTGGCTCCCCACCGAGCTCGCCAGCCTCGCGGTGGGCTTTTTGCGCGACGTGTACCCGGTGGCCGGCAACGGCAGCTATGTGGACGACCGGCCCTACGTGACGGGGAAGATTTTTCTCGGCGGCCGCCTGTCCATCAGTCTCACGGCGGCATACGACTTCTTCGACTTCGCGGTGGGAAACCCCACCTCGCCGACCACCAGCCGCAATGACCAGCAGCTGACGGCCAACCTGGTGGGGGAGTACCAGGTGCTGCGCTGGTTCCTCGTGGGCGCCGGCCTGCTTTTCACGTACCACACCAGCAATGGCGCCGACGCCAACAACAACGCGCTCAACTACACGCAGTGGCAGCCCTACGTGCAGGTGACGTTCACGTACTAGAGTGGTGCCCACCCGCGTGACGTCCCGCCCCCGTCTTCCCTCGCTGTTGGTGCTTTTGTCGGCATCCGCCTGTGTCGGGCCGCACGGCGGCAGCGTCCCCACCACCAACGCCTCGGACATGGCAGCCCCCGCGGGGGTGGCCCCCAGTTCCAGCACCCTCGGCGCCGGGGACCTCTTGGAAGTGCGCGTCTTCGAGGAGGCGGACCTGTCCGGCCCCTACCGAGTCAGCCCGGGCGGCACCATCGACTTCCCGCTGTGCGGGAAGGTGAAGGTGGAGGGCCTCAACGGCAGCGGCACGGCGGACCTGCTCACCAAGTGCCTGGGGGAGAAGTACCTCAAGCGCCCCCAGGTGTCGGTGCTGGTCCGCGAGTACAACAGCAAGAAGATTTTTGTCTTCGGCGAAGTGCAGAAGCCCGGCACGTTTCCCTACGACGAGGACATGTCCATCATCCAGGCCATTACCGTCGCCGGAGGCTTCGGCAAGCTAGCCAGCAAGAACGACGTGGCGGTGACACGGCTGGTGAACGGCACGGAGACGAAAATCCGCGTGCGGGTGGCGGACATCGGCACCGGCCACGAGAAGAATTTAAAACTGCTGCCCGGCGACATTGTCTTTGTCCCGGAAAGTCTCTTCTAGCCTGGCGGGCCGTTCCCCAAGCACGGGTGCTGGCAGCCGCCCCTAAAAAGTGCGCGCCGACTGTCTTTCCTCCGTAGCCAACCCCAGTCGAAAGATGGAGTATGGCCGCCTGACCAGCCCGCGGCCCGGGGCTTGCTAGCGTCCGGAGGGGAAAAATGCGCTGTCGTCCGCGGTCCGCTGCAAGCCTGGTTGCGGGACTCCTCGTCTGGGCCGCCGGCTGCGCCGAGAAGAAACCGCCGCCTCCGCCGCCGCCCACCGTCTTGGTGGCGCCAGTGGTGAAGGAAGACGTCTCTGTCTTCTCGGAATTCGTCGGGACGGTAAACGGCTACCTCAACGTGGACATTCGCGCGCGTGTCGCCGGCTTCCTCAAGTCCCAGGACTACAAGGACGGCGCCTACGTCAAGGCCGGTACACTGCTGTTCACCATCGACCCGGCCCAGTACCAGGCCCAAGTCCTTCAGGCCCAGGGTATGCTGGCCCAGGCACAGGCGCTCTTGAGCCGCGCCAACGTCACCGTCCAGCGCTACCGGCCCTTGGCCGCCAAGCAGGCCATCAGCCAGCAGGACCTGGACAATGCGCTTGCCGGCCAAGAAGCCGCGACGGGCCAGGTGGAGGCGGCCAAGGCCGCCCTGGAGCAGGCGAAGCTGAACCTCGGCTACACGCGCATCACCTCCCCCGTGGACGGCATCGTCGGGACGGCGCAGGTCAACATCGGTGCCCTGGTGGGACAGGGCATTCCGACGCTGCTCACCACCGTCTCCCAGGTGGAGCCCGTCAAGGTCCTCTTCAGCGTGTCCGAGGCCGAGTACCTCCGCCAGGCAGCCGGCGTCCGCCAGTTGATTGAGCAGCGGAACCCCACGGAGATGAACAGGCGTCTGGCCGAAATGCAGGACGGGGGAACAGCGGGACTGCAGCTTCTCCTCGCCGACAACAGCACCTACCCGTACCGGGGCTTCGTCATCGCCGTGCAGCGCCAGGTGCAAACCACCACCGGTACCATCCAGGTGGAGGCCGTCTTTCCCAACCCGGAAGCGGTACTTCGGCCCGGGCAGTACGCCCGCGTCCGCGGCACCCTGCCGGGCCAGGCCGGGGCCAGACTCCTCGTGCCACAGCCAGCGGTCAGCGAGGTCCAGGGTGCCTACTCGGTCGCCGTCGTCGGCCCGGACGACAAGGTGCAGCTCCGCCAGGTGGAGGTCGGCTCGCGCGTCGGGACGCGGTGGATTGTGGCGTCCGGCCTCAACGCTGGCGAGCGGGTGATTGTGGAAGGACTCCAGAAGGTCACCGACGGCATGCTGGTCAAGCCGGAGCCCGCTCCCACCCCGCAGGCAGAGGCGCCTCGCTAGCTCCAAGCGCGCGAGGGGAGACTCCACCATGTCCGCATTCTTCATCCGGCGGCCGATTGTGGCGATTGTCATCGCCATCATCACGGTCATCGCCGGCGTCGTGGCGCTGACGAAGCTGCCCATCGCCCTGTTTCCCAACATCGTCCCGCCGCAGATTCAGCTGACGACGACCTACACCGGCGCCGATGCCATCACGGTCGAGCAATCGGTCGCGACGCCCATCGAGCAGCAGATGAACGGCGTGCAGAACATGCTGTACCTGCAGTCCACCAATGGCAGCGACGGCACCGAGACGATGGTGGTGACCTTCGCGGTGGGCTCGGACATCGACATCGACAACGTGCTGGCGCAGAACCGCTACTCGCAAGCGCAGTCCAGCCTCCCCAAGCCGGTGCTCGACTACGGCGTCACCATCCAGCCGTCGTATTCCTTTCCGCTCATCATCGTCTCGCTTTTCTCGCCGGACAACCGCTACGACCAGACGTTCCTCGGTAACTACGCCACCATCAACATCGTCGATGCACTCAAACGCATCCCGGGCGTGGGGAATGTCGTTCTGTACGGCTCCGCCAACTACGCGATGCGCATCTGGGTAAACCCGGATTTGCTCACCCGCCTCAACCTCACGGTGAACGACCTGGCGGACGCCGTCAGGCGACAGAACGTCGTCAATCCCTCTGGCCAGGTCGGCGCCGAGCCGGCTCCACCCGGGCAGCAGTTCACCTACACCGTGCGCGCGCCGGGGCGCCTGGTGACGGCGGAGGACTTCGGCAACGTCATCGTCCGCCTGAATCCCGACGGCTCCACCGTCAAGCTCAAGGACGTGTCCCGCATCGAGCTCGGGGCTCTCATCTATTCGCAGGAGGGCCGCTACAACGGCCAACCGGCAGGTGTCATCGCGGTCCAGCAGGCACCGGGGTCCAACGCCCTCGAAGTGGTGGCCGGCGTGGAGAAAACCTTCGCCCAGCTGAAGGACAAGTTTCCACCAGGAATGACCTACGAAGTTTCGCTGGATACGACGCTTCAAATCAGCGAGGGCATGCACGACATCATCAAGACGCTCTACGAGGCGATGATTCTCGTCATCATCGTCGTCTTCATCTTCCTGCAGTCCTGGCGGGCGACCCTCATCCCGATGATTGCCGTGCCGGTCTCGCTGGTGGGCACCTTCGCCGTCTTCCCCCTCCTCGGCTTCACGGTGAATACCCTGTCGCTGCTCGGCCTGGTCCTGGCCATCGGCCTGGTGGTCGACGACGCCATCGTGGTGGTGGAGGCCGTCGAGCACCACATCGCAAAGGGGATGACGCCGAGGGACGCGACCTTCAAGGCGATGGAGGAGGTGCAGGCGCCCGTCATCGGCATCGCCCTCATCCTGGCGGCGGTCTTCATCCCGACCGTCTTCCTGGCCGGCATCACCGGGCGGCTGTACCAGCAATTCGCGGTCACCATCGCCGTCTCCGTCCTCATCTCCGCCTTCAACGCCCTCACCCTGAGTCCCGCTCTGAGCGCGATGTTGCTGCGCCCCAAGAAAGCCCAGAAGGGCCTTTTGGGACGCCTCGGCGACCGCTTCAACCGGTGGTTCGACCGCATCACGGACGGCTACGGCAGGCTCTCCGCGGGCCTCATTCGCAAGATGGTGCTCCCGCTTGCGTTCCTGGTCGGCGTGGGCGTGGTGGACGGCCTGGTGGGCGGACGGCTGCCTGGGGGCTTCGTCCCCCAGGAAGACCAAGGCTACGCCGTGGTGTCGTTCCAGCTTCCCAACGCGGCGTCGCTCCAGCGGACGCGGGAGGTGGGGAAGAAGATTGAGGAGATTCTCAAGAACACGCCCGGCGTCCGCAGTTACAACGTCATCAACGGCCTCAACATGCTGGCCGCCAACTCAGCAAGCTACGTCGGCACGGCCTTCGTCTCCTTCAAGAATTGGTCGGAGCGGGAGAAGCCGGAAGAGCGCGCCGACGGAATCCTCCGCCACCTCAATGCCGCGTTTGCGGCCATCCCCGAGGCGCGCGTGGTGGCGTTTCCTCCGCCTGCTATTCCTGGCATCGGGACCGCCGGCGGCTTCGACGTCATGGTCCAGGACCGCTCCGGCGGGAGCCAGCAGTTCCTGACCGAGAATGTCGTGAAGTTGATTCAAGCGCTGAATAAGCGACCGGAGGTGGGGGGCGTCCTTCCCAACTTCGCCCCGGCCGTCCCGCAGCTGTTCGTGAATGTGGACAAGGACAAGGTCCTCAAACAGGGCATTGCGCTGAGCAGCGTCTACGACACCCTGCAGGCATTTCTCGGCGGTATGTACATCAACCAGTTCAATCGCTTTGGGCGAACCTGGAACGTCTACATGCAGGCCGAGGCGCAGTACCGGCTCGAGCCCAAGGACCTGGAGAGCTTCTACGTCCGGAACGACTCCGGCGAGATGGTGCCACTGTCCACCCTGGTCAGCGTCGAGAGCATCAGCGGGCCACAGTTCACGGTGCGCTTCAATCTCTTCCGGTCAGCCGAGCTCCTCGGCAGCGCCCGACCCGGCTTCAGTACCGGACAGGTGATGAAGGCCGTCGAGGAGACAGCGAAGGAGGTGCTCCCGGCCGGGATGGGAATCGCCTGGACCAACATGTCCTACCAGGAGAAAGCGGCCGAGGGCGGAGCGACCCAGGTCTTCGTCCTCAGCCTCATCTTCGTCTTTCTCATCCTCGCCGCCCTTTATGAGAGCTGGTCGCTTCCCTTCAGCGTGCTGCTGTCGACGCCCGTCGCCATCTTGGGGGCGTTCGCCGGCCTCGTCATGCGGAGGTTCGACTTCGACGTCTACGGACAGATTGGGCTCATCATGCTCATCGGCCTGGCCGCGAAGAACGCCATCCTCATCGTCGAGTTCGCCAAGGCGGAGCTCGACAAGGGCCGCCCCATCGTCGACGCCGCCCTCACCGGCGCCAAGCTCCGCCTCCGACCCATCCTGATGACGTCTTTCGCTTTCATCCTTGGCTGCGTGCCCTTGTGGCTTGCCGCCGGAGCCGGAGGCAATTCACGAAAAATTTTGGGGACCGTGGTCATTATGGGGATGCTGGCTGCCACTGGCATCGCCGTCTTTCTTGTCCCGGCCCTCTTCGTCTTCGTCGAGAAGCTCAGCGGCCACAAGGACCGCGTCCAGAAGCCCGGCGTCGCCGTCCCCGGTCGCCCCGCCGGAGGGCGCGGGAGGCCACCCATGAGTCGGCACGCATCCCGGGTCCGCCTTCTGCTGCTCACCCTTTTGGCGGGCTGTACCGTCGGACCGAATTACCAGCGTCCGGAAGTGCCGATGACGGAAGCCTTCCGGGACCAGGTGAAGCCGGCGGATGCGAAGTCGATTGCCGACGTTCCATGGTGGGAACTCTTTGAGGACGACGCGCTACGGGACCTCATCGTCCAGGCGCTGCAGAACAACCTCGACCTACGCATCGCCGCGGCGCGCGTGGAACAGGCGCGCGCGCAGGCGGGAATTACCGCCGCTCAGGCCTACCCGGCGGTGGGCGCGGGGCTGGGGGCCAACTACAGCCGGGGCAAGTTCATCCCTGGCCAAACCACCCCCACCTATGGCTCGACGACGCCGCAGGCGATTGGTGCGCAATTCAACATCGGTGCTGCCTTCAGCTGGGAAATCGACTTCTGGGGCAAATTCCGGCGCGGGACCGAGGCGGCCGTCGCCCAGTTCCTGGCTACCGAGGACGGCCGGCGCGGCGTCATCGTCAGCCTCATCGCCGACGTGGCCTCCTCCTATGTGGTGTTACGGCAGCTGGACGCGCAGCTCGAAATTGCAAATGCCACGGTGAAGAATTTTCAGAAGACGCTCGAGCTCTACACCACCCGACTTGAGGGAGGGTACGGCTCCAAAGTCGAAGTG
This sequence comes from uncultured delta proteobacterium, assembly GCA_963760425.1. GTDB lineage: Bacteria > Myxococcota > Myxococcia > Myxococcales > Myxococcaceae > JADGRA01. Next base: position 156,977 of record CAVXCY010000020.1, read on the forward strand.
ACGATCGGCCAGGCCCAGGTCAATGACGCCCAGGCGACTGCGCTCGACTTGCAGAGACAAATTACCGACCAGGAGAACCTCATCTCCTTCCTCTTGGGGCGACCGCCCGGACCCATTCCCCGCGGTCGGACGCTCACGCAGTTTGTGGTTCCGCCTAGCATCCCCCCAGGTCTTCCCTCCTCGCTCCTCGAGCGGCGCCCGGACGTCCACCAGGCTGAGGAGCAACTCATCGCCGCCAATGCGCTCGTCGGCGTGGCGCAGGCCAACTTCTACCCGTCCATCAGCCTCACGGGGATTCTGGGGTTGGCCACGCCAGACCTGACGAAACTCTTCACGGGCCCCTCCTTCGTCTGGTCCGCAGGAGGCACCGCCAGCTGGCTGGCGCCCATCTTTCAGGGCGCGCAGCTGAAGGGCCAGTACGACGCGGCCTGGGCGAGCTGGCTGCAATCCGAGGCGTTCTATGAACGGAGCGTCCTCAACGCCTTCCAGGAAGTGGCGAGCTCCCTCACTGACACAGCCGCCCTGGGCGCGGTGGTCCAGCAGCGTGAGTCCCAGGTAAGCAGTCTGGCCGAGGCCGTGGACCTGTCCATTGACCGCTTCGAGGGCGGCGTCACGAGCTATCTGGAAGTCACCTACAACCAGAACAACCTCTTCCCCGCACAGCTGAACCTGGCCGCTGTCCGGGCCCAGCGCTACCTGGCCCTCATCAGCCTGTACCGGGCCCTGGGCGGTGGATGGCAGCTGCCAACGGCTGAGGCGACAGCCAGCCCGGCGGGCAGCGATGCTGGGGTCGCCCCGGCGAAGTGACGCTGAAGCAGTGGCCCGGCAGCCCCCCCCCGGTGCGAGGAAACGCCTCTCGCCGCGCGACTTCGGCCCGTGCGAGTCTTCCGACGTCAGTGCCAAGGCCACTGAAATTCCAGGGCAGCGCCTTTGGCGTCGGCTTCAGCGTCGAGGCTGACTCCTCGGCGCTTCTCGAGGAGGCCCGCCTGCGGATGCCGCCCACCTGGCGGCCGGGGCGCCGGGGTAGGCCCGACGCGAGGGTACGCGCTGGCACATGCCGCGGACGGCGTCGTCGTCACCGCCGACGGGCTCGCGCTTGGCCAGGGCCTGTCCCACCTGGGCGCGCTGGACGTGCTGGAGAGTGACTTACAGCTCTTCGTCGCCCAGCACTCGCGGGCCTTCGTCTTCGTGCATGCGGGCGTCGTTGGCGTCTCCGGGAAAGCCCTTGTGCTTCCGGGCACTTCGGGTGCGGGCAAGACGACGCTGGTGCGGGCGCTTCTGGACGCGGGCGCCACCTACTACTCGGACGAGTACGCCCTGCTGGACGCAGAGGGCCGCGTCCACCCTTACCCGCGGGCGCTCTCGGTACGGACGGAGGGCGGCCAGAAAGTCCGTGTCCCCGTCCAACCCTGCCGTCGGCCGGACGGGCACCCGTCCCCTGCCCCTCGGCCTTGTCGTCCTGACGGAATATTTCAAAGGGGGACGCTGGGAGCCCAGGCCCCTTGGCCGGGGCGAACTGGCGCTGGCTCTCTCGAGCAACACCGTCCCGGCCCGGGAACGGCCAGCCGAGGTGCTCGCGACCCTCGCCAGGGCCGTGTCCAAGGCCGAGGGGTTTCGCAGTGTTCGCGGGTCAGCGAAGGGCGCGGCCAAGGCGCTGTTGCGCTTGGCGGACGGAAGCCGCAAGGGGTGCTAGTCTGCTCGGTCATGCCCGTTCCGCGCGCCTTCGTCCCGCAGCCCCGCCGCCGCGGCGTCGTCTCCCAGGAGGTCGACGGTGAGACGTTGCTCTACGTGGAGGAGACGCACCAGGCGTCTTCCCTGAACTGGCCCAGCGAGCCGCATCTGGGCACTTTGTGACGGGAACGGCCGGTCCAGGCCATCGCTTCGAGGCCAACGTCGCCAGACGTCGTGGTGGGCGCCCTCAAGCAACTCGCAGACGCGGGTCTCCTCGAGAACGGCGGGTATGAACAGACCGTCAACCACTCCCGGCGCAGCTTGTTGGCGCTCGGGCTAGCCGGACCCGTCATCCTGATGGTTATCGCGCCGATGGCAACGGCAGCAGCGTCCTGCGGCGGCAGCTTCCGCCAGGCGCGGACCTGTAGCCTGACAGTACCTTGTTGCAGCTCCGGAATGACTTGCGTTACCGCAGGCACTTGCCAAGTAAGCTTGGAACCTTGTGATTGCAAGGGCGATTCGACGTCCGTCCGCACGATTGCCTCGTGTCCGCGCTCGGGTCTGTCGCAAGCACGACTTCTGCGGCGTGACTCCGCAAGTACGCCAATAGCACGCTCACTCAGCACACGTAACCGAGCAGTCGCTAGCGACCCGTCCTAACCAAGCCCACAGGCAGACGGAGCAAAACTGGCGGTACTTCAGGGACCGGTTGTGAACGTGCGAGCAGCACTCACATCCGTCGCTCAGGTTAAAGCTAATCCTATTGATCCCACCGGGCGCTGCCACAATGTCGACCGAGGGCACGGGAGACAAACCAACCACATACCAGTTGTAACCGGTAGTCGAGGGCAGCGGGAGCCCAGCGTCCGCAAGGTCGACCGTTGTGGCGGCCGTTACTATATAAAAATTTGGTCCAGTCTGGCCCAGCCTGGGGATATGCAACGAACTGGTGAATCCCGCTCGGGAATGGCGTCCACGAGAATGCAGTCGTTCCCGTTACGCCCGTCGCCGCATTCGACGGAGAGCTGAGCACTGGTGCGGCTGGGATGGCGAGCGAAACGTTAGGGACGTTCGCTGCTAGGCCTGCCTGCAGGATTTCGCTGACCTCACCTGCTGCGCTCGTCGCGGTGGCTGAAACGAAGATCTGCGTATTCGCAATAGACGGGGCGACGTAGGAAAAAGTGGCGCTCGGGCTGCCGTCAACGAGCAGACTCATTGTGACGCCGGTCGTCACCTCGATCGACATCGACTTGACGACCAAGGTGTAGCCGTTTGGTACGCTGACGACTGAGCCTGAGACCGTGCCGGTCGTCACTGGGCTCAAGGGCACGTTCTGGCCGGTAAGAGTCCCGGTGTCCTGAAGCACGACTCCGCTTAAAGAGCCGTAGCCTGGGTAGTCCGTCGGTAGACCAGCGTCGGTGTGCTTCTGAAGGGCGTAGAGAGTACCCGTCGTGCTGGTCGGTCCGGGCCACGTGACCGTCGACGAATAGCTTCCACTCGGATGATCAAAGAGGTTCCTGATGGTTTGCGGGGAGACAAACAGGAAACCGGTTGAATACCCAGAAGTCTCGGGAAAATGCCGCTGCCAGTGAACGTGCCCGACACCGTGGCGGTGCGATTCGAAGGAAGGAAAACGAATGCAGACAACGAAGGGTCTGTACGCGTGAGGCCCTGGTACTGGACGGCCTGGGCGGTTTCGATGACCGTCGCGTTGTACGGCGGCTGGACGTTCGGCACGGTGAAGCCGCCATCGCCATCCGTCACGGCTGTTACAGTGCCCCCGTCGCTCACGATGAGCACCGTCTCGCCGGCAATGGGCTGGCCGTTTTCGTCGACCACCATCCCGTTTACGGTTTCGATCGTCTGGCCCACTGCTACGGTGACTTGCGCGGTTGCAGTGCTCATCCCGTAGGGGTCGGTGGCGGTCAGAGTGAAGGTGGTGGTGGTTGAGACGAGAACTGTGATGGAGCCGATGTCGGGGGAAACGGAGCCGACGTTCTGGTCGATGGAAAGACTGTTTGCACCAGTCACATCCCAAGCAAGCTTCACCCGACCACCCCCGGTAGACAGACTGGACGGCGTGGCTGTGAAGCTATTGATTACGGGGGGCGTCATGGGCACCGTTACTCCTGCGGTCGCGGTGCTGCTTCCGTTCGCGTTCGTCGCTGTCAACTTAAACGTGGTGGTAGTTGTCACCGTAACTGTGATGCTCCCGATGGTGACGGGCGACACTGGGCCCACCCCGTGGTCGATGGAGAGACTGGTTGCGCCAGTCACATTCCATGCGAGCGTCACTGGGCCGCCCCCCACAAGTGTAGTGGACGGCGTCGCGGTAAAGCTGTTGATGACGGGTGGAGGGCCGCCCACCACCACGACGCACTGCTGGCTGGTGCTGTCGCCGGTGCCGGTCGAGCCAGTGGCCGTCAGCGTAAAAGTGGTGGACGTGGTTACGTTGGCCGAAGTGCTTCCAGACGTTGGCGGATTCACCCCACCGACACCGTTGTCGATGGAGACACTCACTGCTCCGGTGACGTTCCAGGACAGCGTCACCTGGCCCCCCCCAAACGGCAGTTGAGACGGGGTGCAGGTGAAACTGACGATGGTCGGCTTCGGGCTGCCGCTGCCACAGGAACAGCCCGCAAGCGAAGCAGCGAACAAGGCCGTGAGCACGCACGCGGGTCGAAACCATTCGCATCCCTCCACAATAGCCGAAACTCGGCACTCTTCCGGCACGTCGCGTGTTCCCTATGGACTGCGGCGTGCGCGTAATGTCTCTCACCGCCCTGTATCTCGGGGGAGGAGATGCGCTGGGCACCGCAGTTACTTCCAAAGGCATGGGTCGAATCGTACGCTCTGTTGCCGTACGCCGGATTGAAGCGGAAGTCGACGCGGCGCCACGCGCCGCCGCTTAGACGCAGAGCGCCAGGGCTGTGTACCCAGCCGGAAAATTTCAAAGGTAGCGCTGCCAATCGGCGGATGGTGGGCGACTGGTTCTTAGCCCGTCCATAGTCTCTGCGCCGGACCGCGTTCACATCGGCCATGCCACCGTTGGTTCCCCTTTTCCAGGCATAGCGGATTCGGGTCGAGTCCAGTGCTAGGTTTATTGACAATGTCCACCCCGCGCGCGTTCGTCCCGCGGCCCCGGCGCGATGGCGTTGTGACTGAGCACTTGGACGGTGAAACGCTGCTCTACGTCGGCGCGACACACCAGGCCTTGAGTCTGAATGCCCCGGCCGCCCGCATCTGGAGCCTGTGTGACGGAGAGCGGACGGTGGCCGCCATCGCTGGCACGACTGGGCTGATGCCGACATGGTTGCGCACGCGCTCGGCCACTTCGCCGAAGCGGGGTTGCTGGAGAACACGCCCGGGATGGGTTCGAGACTGTCCCGTCGGAGGGCGTTGATGGGCATCGGGCTCGTGGCCATCCCCATCATCTTCCTTGTCACGGCGCCCGAAGCGCGTGCCGCGGGGTCCTGCACGACGGGCCTCAACAACGGCGGGCCCCCCTGCAGCCAGAATGGCCCCTTCTGCTGCACGGGCATCTGCATCGAATCCTCCGGTTTCTGCCTCTAGGAATGCTCCGGTGAACTCCTCCGCCACTAGCTGGGGTCGCCTTCTCGCCCGTGCTATCCGCACTGCCTGGCGTGACAGCCCGGACCCCACGGCGGAGGAAGTTGGTCACGGCCTACAGGAACTCGCTCCCCGTCTCCTCGACGCGGGTTGTGGTGGTCTCGGCTGGTGGGCCGTCCGCAGCACCAAATGGGCAGAGGACCCGGGAGCGGCGCTTCTCCGTCAAGCCTTCCGGCTGCATTCCTTGCAAGCTGCCCGTCACCGGCTTGCGCTCGAACAGGTGCTGGAGTGCTTCAACCACAACGGCCTCGAACCGGTCACCTTCAAGGGATGGACCCTTGCGCGCCTGTACGCGCATCCCGGCCTCCGTCCCTTTGGTGACATCGACCTTCTGGTGGACACCGCGGACGAGCCTGCCGCTCGCCGCGCGATTGCAGAACTTCCGGGCCAAGTCCGAGAACTGGTTGACCTCGACATGCGCGTTTTGGGGCGTTTTCTGCCCGACCGTAGCTTTGCCGAGCTCGTGAGCCGCGCGAGCTCAGAGGCTGTCGGGAACGCGCGGTGCCTCGTCCTCGCCCCGGAGGACCACCTTCGGCTCATCTGCTTGCACCAGTTGGACCACGGTGGCTGGCGCCCACTCTGGCTGTGCGACGTCGCCGCCTTTGTCGAGCGACTGCCGCCGGGCTTCCGCTGGAAACTCTGCCTACAGGGCAATCCGCGCCTCAGCGACAGCGTCATTGCGCTGCTGTCGCTGGCGGAGGAGCTGCTCGGAGCAGCGCTTCCGCACGAGGCGCCGCGCAGAACCGCGCCCAACTGGTTCCGAAATGCGACCCTGCGCGGTTGGGCGGGCGGTTTCCAGCGGCCGCCGGAGCCGCTCCAGGAGCTGCACCGCCTCGGATGGAGGCGGCGTTTGCGGCAGTCAAAGCGCGCTGGCCGGACCCAATCACCTCGACGTTGCACCTCCGCGCCCCGTTCCGCGGGGTGCCTCGAGGGCTCCTCCAAACTGCCGAGTGTGGACGCCGGGCGCTCGCGTTCCTCCGGCGAGCCTGGAATGGGACGTTGCCCAAACCGCTGTCTTCGGGCGGCAACGAAGGTCAGGGAGTCCTGTTGTGAATGCGCGAGGAGCACGTTCCGTCCTGTTGGTGCTGTCCTTGTTGATGGGCGGAGCCGCCCAAGCACAATTTCAGTGGACGGGTGGCGGGTGGAAACAACAACTGGAGCACGCCCGGAAACTGGACTCCCGCGGGACCGCCGACGGGCGGCGCCGATGTCACCTTCACCACGGCTTCGACACCGGTTCTCGACGTGAACGCGTCGGTCGGGACGCTGAGCAAGACTGCCGGCGGGGTCACGGCCATCAGCGCCACTGGCGCGAACGCCCTCACCATCAATACGGGAATCACCAAGTCGGCCGGCACGCTGAACATCTCGGCACCCATCGTCATCGGGAGTGCCGGCGAAGCGTGGAGCTTCAACGGCGGAACCAACACCTTCACCGGGAACATCAGCGGGGCCAGCTTCACGAAGGTAGGCGCGGGTGGGATTCTGGTGCTCAGCGGCAACAACACCTTCGCCGGCGCAACAGTAAACGTCAGCAGCTTGCGGGCCACCGCCTCGACGGCGCTTGGGACAGCTGGGACCACCATCACGCTCGCGGGCGGCAACCTGCAGTTGGTGGGTGGCCTGACGCTGCCCGTCAGCGTCGTCGCCAGCGGTACCGAAAACCTCAACCTGGGGGGCGCTGCCAACTCCATTGCCAGCCTCACCGTCGCAAATGGTGCCACGCTGACCAATACCAACGCCGGAACTCTCAGCGTTGGAGTCCTTGCGGGAACTGGGCGACTCAACGGGGCCGTCACCGTCACCGGCACATTCAGCCCGGGCACCGGCGGCACGGGAACGTTGACGACTGGCGCACTGACACTCAACGTGGGGACCAACCTCAGCTTCACCCTGAAGGCCCCGCCGGCCACCACCAGCGGCACGTCCACCGGTCGGCTGACGCTGAATGGGACTCTCAACATCACCGACGGCGGCGGTCTCGCCATCGGCGCGTACCCAATCTTCACATACGCCACCATCACGTTCGGCAACGTTGCGCTCGGCTCGGCTCCGGCCGGTTTTTCCTACGGCATCCGGGCCGCCGGCGGCACCGTGTTTCTGGACGTCGGTCGGAAGCCGTCTGCGGCGACCATCGCGAACCTGGCCGGCGAGCACGACGGGACCGCCTCGCGAATCGCGTGGAGCGCACAGGAATCGCAGAATCTCGGGTTCCGGGTCTGGCGCGAGGTGGGAGGAAAGCGCGAGCTTGTCACGCCGGGACTGATTGCGGGATTCACGCTTCGGAGCCGAGTAGAAAGGGCCTCGGGCCAGAGCTACGTCTGGCACGACCGGTCTGCGCCGAACGGCGGCACCTACTGGGTGGAAGCCATCGACGTCCAGGGCCGAAGCGACTGGACCGGCCCAATTGCCACACGACCGGGCGCGGCCTTTCGTGCCGTTCCCGCGGCCGCGCTCCTCACCAGCGCAGCCCACTCCTATTCATCGTCGTTCACATCCCTGAACGCGAGCGCGCCAGTCAACCAAGTCGGTCCACTGGCGAGCCACAATCGCGCCCTCCAGTGGAGACTTGCTGGACTGCCAGCGGCCAAGCTCGAAGTGCCAAGCCAGGGCTTTTACCGCGTACCGGCGGAACAGCTGTTCGCGGCGGGCATCTCTCAGGGCGTGGCCGTGAGCTCGCTCAGCCTCTGGGCAGCCGCCCAACCCGTGGCATTTAACGTAGTGAGCGCCGATGGCGTCAACCTCCAGCCGGGTGACGCCATCGAGTTCTACGGACTGGGACTCGACACGCAGTACACCGGCACTCAAGTCTACTGGCTCACCACCTGGCTCGGCGATGGACGGCGCATGGCGGCGGCGTCCGCGCAGCCCTCCTCGCCAGCGGGCAATAGCTTCCTCGAAACCGTCGAACTCCCGGAGCACAGCACCTACACGTATGAGCCGGGCATTGCGCTGGCGAACCGGTTCTACGGCTCGGTCCTGACGCCGTCCTACGGCGTTTATTCGGACAAAGAGACGTTCCAGACGCCCTTCTTCGACCCCTTGTCCTCGAGTCAAAGCTCTCTCTCCGTCAGCATCCAGGGCTTGAGCCCAGGTCCACACGCCATCGACGTGCTTCTCAACGGCACCCGGGTTGGCTCGGTCACCGGGGCGGACGTGGAGCTCATGAGCGCGAGCATCACACTCGCTCCCGGGCTTCTGATGGCGGGAAGCAACATGGTCGACCTTGTCCCGAGAGCTGCTCCCGGCAATGGCCAACCGGACATCACGGGGGTGGCGCAGCTGCGCTTGACCTACCCTCGGCTGTTCGCGGGCAGCGGTGGCCCGCTGCAGCTCACCGCGCCTGGACAATCTCGCGCAGCTCTCACGGGCTTTGCTCCGGGCACTCAGGTCCTCGACGTCACTGACCCTCTCAATCCAACAAGCGTCCCAGTGCGCTTCGACTCCAACTCGACCGAACTCCTGGTCGACGTTCCGGGCCAGGGCAGCCGGACCCTCTACGCCTTCCAGCCTTCTGACGTTCAGGCGCTCGAGGTCCTGCCAAACGTCCCCTCTCGCTGGCACGCGTCTTCCGGCGCAGACCTGGTGATTGTCGCGCACGCGAGCCTGCTCTCGACTGTCCAGCCCCTCGTCGCCCAGCGGGCGCAGGAAGGCCTGAAAGTCATCGCCGTCGACATACAGGACGTCTACGACGAGTTCGGCTATGGAGAGAAGAGCGCCACTGCGCTTCGGGACTTCCTCCAGTTCGCGGCAACTACTTGGGACCTTCCGCCGTCCTACGTCCTGCTGGTTGGAAACGGGACGTACGACCCCCGCGGCTATCTCGGCAGCCCTGGGCTGGACCTCGTTCCCATCCTCCAGGTCGAGACGTCGCTCATGTACACCGCCTCCGATGATGCTTTCGTCACTTTCGACTCGCAACCTCCCAGCATCGCCATCGGTCGGCTACCACTTCGCACCGCTGCCGACGCCGCAACTGCCATGCAGAAGATTCTCGGGCGGACCTTGCTCAATTCGAATTCGTCTCTTCTCTTCGTCAAGGGAACGCCGAGGTACGTTTCCGACGACTTCGGGGCTGATACGACACTCGTTAGGTCCGTCGTCACCGGGTGGGCCTCACAAGAGGTCGGGCCACTGCCTGATGGAAGTGTCGATTCCAGCGTCACGGCAGCCGTCATATCCGCGATGAGGCGTGGGCCCGCGATTGTCACCTACCAGGGCCATGGCCTTGAGGACTCGTGGTACCCCGCCACCCTGTTCTCCGGAGCGGATGTGGCGGCCTTGGCTGGAACGGGAACGGGTTCCGTTTTTCTCGCCGGCACGTGCCTCAACGGTTACTTCCTTGACGCCGAGCCCGCGAGCGAGAGCCTGGCGGAGCAGCTGCTGCGGACGGAGAATGGCGGAGCATGGGCCGTCTGGTCATCGACGGGCCAGACGAATTCCACAGACCATGCGGCGCTCAGTGCAGCATTGCTCAAGGCCTCGGCCGTCGAAGGCATGACGCTGGGGGCTGCGACACTGTCTGCCAAAGCGGCCGAGTCCGACCCGGACGTTCGCGCCGTCTTCCACCTATTCGGCGACCCGAGCTCGCGCCTGGCTTCTCCGAGGCCTGGGAGTTCGCTGGCGGCGCCGAGTGGCCTGAAGTCACCGGCGGCGTCTGGCTGCGGCACCCCTGGAAGTGTCGCACCCTTCGCCCTTCCGCTAGTCGGGCTGGCGCTCCTCCTCAACCTTCGGTCCCGCCGGAAAGCAACCGTTCCGTCGCGTCACCAGGCGTCCCGCCGGCGCTCGCGCTGACTGGCGGCGGAGGCCGCACGGCCTAGGACCGCCGCTGCGCGCGCTGCAACTCGCCGGGAAGCCGCCCGGTGACCGCGGAAAACCACATCTTGAAGTCCGCCGCGAACGACCAGAGCGGGTAGCGGAAGGTGGCCGGCCGGTTGTGCTCGACGAAGAAATGCCCCACCCAGGCGAAGGCGTACCCGCAAACCAGCGCAGCAAGCAGCAGCCACCAGCGGGACGTCGTAACGGCGGATAGCGCGAGGAGTAGCGCCAAGGTGGTGCCTACCAAGTGCAAGGCGCGCGTGCCCGGGCGGCTGTGCTCGCCGAGGTAATAGGGCCAGAACTGCGCGAAGCTTTGAATGCGGTCGGACACGGGCCTTCTCCTTTCCCGAAAGGACGCTACCCCAGCTCGCCGGAGGCAGGTCGCCCGTCCCAGGGCCCTGCGGGCTTCAGCGACCAAAGCCACCGGGCCGCGGCTGGTACCCCAACTCGGCAAGGAACGTCCGGCACTCCCCCACCAGCGGGCCCGCTAGGCCCGGCGCGCAGGCCAGTACGTCCCCCACGGCAAGGTCGAGAGGTTCGCCGTCAATGCGGCGACATAGGCCCCCAGCCTCCAGCACCAGCAGAGCCCCGGCGGCAACGTCCCAAGGCTTGAGGCCAAACTCGAAGTAGCCGTCGAAGCGCCCGGCGGCGAGCCAGGCCAGCTCCAGGGCCGCGCTTCCCATCCGGCGGATGCCCTGGGCCTTGCGGATGAAGCGCTGGAGCAGCCCCATTGGCCCTTCAGGGTGCTGGTGGACGTTGTAGGGGAAGCCCGTGCAAAGGAGCGACCGCTTCAGGTCGACGGCGTCCGAGACGTGCAGCGCCACGCCGTTGCAGGTGGCGCCACGGCCCCGGGCGGCGGAGAAGAGTTCGTCCTTGAGCGGCTCATACACCGCGCCGGCGAGTAGCCCCTCCGGGCCCTCCACGGCCACGGAGACGCAGAAGTGCGGCACGCGGTGGGCGTAATTGGTGGTGCCGTCGAGCGGGTCCACAATCCATCGGTAGGCGCCGGCGCCCGAAGCCCCACTCTCCTCGGCCAGAATGGAGTGCCGAGGGTGGCGCGACCGGAGAGAACCGAGTACGGCCTCCTCGCTGGCCTTGTCCGCGTCCGTCACGAGGTCAATGCCGCCTTTGAAGCTGATGGTGCGGGCCCCCGTGAAGGAGTCGCGCAGGACAGTACCGCCTAGGCGTGCGGCCGCTTCGGCGGAGGCGAGCAGGACGTCGAGGGATTCGACGTCCGACGTCACGGCTTGGCCGGCGTACTCAGCATGAGATTGACCTTCTCGGCGATGAGCGCGGCGGTGCCCTGCTCCGTGAAGACGAGGTTGCCGGCCTGGTCGAACACCCAGGTGGTGGGCATGTTTTGAAGCCCCAGCGTCTGCGTCAGCACCCCGCCGCCCGGGTCCAAGAGAATGGGCAAGTCGATGTGAAACGTCATGAGAAACGGCTGCACCACCCCGCTGGCCGTGTCGATGTTGACCGCGTAGACACGCACGCCCTGCGCAGCCCACTGCTTGGCAAGAGCGTTCAGCTTCGGGAGCTCCGTCTGGCAGGGCTGGCACCAGCTGGCCCACGCGTCGAGGACGACAATGTGGCCGCGGTCATCGGCGAAGGAGTGCTGTGCGCCGCCCGCCGGCCAGATGGGCAGCGTGAAGGAAATGGGGCCCCCGGGGGCGGGCTTCGGTGCCGGCGGGGCGCTGGCACATCCGCAAAGGGTTGCGACCAGGCCGACCAAAAGCATGTGCTTCACGTTTCCACCTCCAAAGCGGGTGACGAGCTTTCGCGCGAGAGCCCGGGCGACCATGTAGCCGTGTCACCCCCCCTCGTACCAGGAAACATTGCGCGGTCCGCTCGCGGCGAAGGGAGCCGTGCCGAGACGTCAGGCTGGCTGACGCCCACGCAGCCGCTCGATGAGGGAAGCGTGAAAGCCGCCGAAGCTGCCGTTGGACATGACGAGGACGACGTCGCCCGGACGAACACCCTCGGCCAGCTGGTCCACCAGAGCGGGCACTTCGTGCTCGGCCTCCGCCTGGAGGCCACGCGCGCGGAGGTCCGCCACCAGCCGAGGGACGTCGAGTTCCTCGCCCTCGGGAACGCGGTCGTGCCGTGCAGGAATCCGAAGGCTAACGCGCGCCGCCCCGTCAAACGCCGTCGCATACGCCGCCTGGTGCAGGCGACGGCGCGAGGTGTTGCTGCGCGGCTCGAAGACGGCCCACACGCGCCGGCCCGGGAAACGCCCCAGCATGGCCTGGATGGTTTCCCGCACGGCGGTCGGATGGTGGGCAAAGTCGTCGATGATGGCCACGCCGCCGACTTCCGCGCGGAGCTCCTGACGCCGCCGCACACCTGCGAAGCTGGCGAGTCCGGCCTGGGCCGCAGGGAATGCCACGCCCAGCGCCGAGACGACCGCCCAGGCGCCCACCGCATTCTCCACGTTGTGGAGGCCAGGCACCTTCAGTTCCACCGTGCCCAGGGCCACCCCTGCCTCCACCAAGGTGAAGCGGGTTCCACCGGGACCCTGCTCCACCCCCTCCGCCCAGACGTCAGCGCGGGTGCCTAGACCCCGCGCGTAGAGGACGCACCGGCAGCGCGCCGACCGGGCGACCTCGAGCGCCAGGGGCCAGTGAGCGCTGACGGCGAGAAGTCCATCCTCGGGGAGAAGCTGGACGAAGCGCTGGAAGGCCGACTGGTAATGCGCCTCGTCCCGGTAGATATCGGCATGGTCCAGCTCGAGGCTGGTCAACATGGCCGTGCGCGGGCGGTAGTGCAGGAACTTGGGTCCTTTGTCGAAATAGGCCGTGTCGTACTCGTCGCCCTCGACGACGACATGCGGCCCCCGGCCGAGCCGGAAGCTGACCCCCCCGTTCTGGGCCACCCCGCCCACCAGGAACGACGGGTCCAGCCCGGCGGAGACCAGCAGATGGGACAGCAACGCCGACGTCGTCGTCTTTCCGTGCGTCCCGGTCACCACCACCGGGTGGCGGCCGGCGAGGAAGAGGGAGCCAAAGGCCGCCGGGAAGCTCATTTGAGGAAGGCCCCGCTCGCGGGCCGCCGTCGCTTCCGGGTTGACGCGGCGGATGACGTTACCCACCACCACCAAGTCCGGCCTCGTCGCGTCGAGGTTCTCGGCGCGGTACGGAGTAAGCACGTCAATCCCCCAGGCGCGCAGCATGTCGCTCATCGGAGGGTAGACGTCCGTGTCACTGCCGCTGACGAGGTAACCCTGCGCCTTCAGCATGCCAGCGAAGCTGCCCATGCCGCTGCCGGCGACGCCGAGGAGGTGCACGCGGCGGATGGCATCCGGAGCGACTTCCTGCAGCACGTTGCCGTCGTCGGGAGTCACCGGGAGGGGTTTATTCGAGGCCAAGCGCCACCACCACCCGGTCGTGGAAGCGCGGTCGAAACGCCTGGATGCCCACATTGTCCCGGCCACGGGCCGTGCGGTTGGTCACCAGGGCCACCACCAGGTCCCGGCCTCGGTCCACCCACAAGCTGGTGCCGGTGAAGCCCAGGTGTCCAAAGGCGCCCGGGGGGCTGTTGCCGAGGTGGGCGCCGGCGGAGGAGCTGTAGGGCGACGGGGTGTCGAAGCCAAGCCCGTGGACACCCCCAGGGAGGGGCGATACGGCGCGCTCCCAGAGGCGGGCCGGGGCGATTCGCCCGGCACCGGAGAGCTCCTCGAGCGCGGCCTGGCCGAAGCGGGCGACATCCTCGGCACTGCCGAAGAGGCCGGCGTGTCCGGCAACGCCGTCGAGAATCCACGCGTTGTCGTCGTCCACCTCTCCGGCGCGGGAGGGCAAGGGTTCAATCCCGGCCCAGTCGTACCCCTGGCCCGGCGCCGGAGGGCGTGGCCGCACCTGTCCGGTGACGGGCAAGTCCTCCCAGTTGCCGGCACAGGGGTCGCGCGTGTCGTGCCCGCGCCCCGACAGCCGGTGGTAGTGCGCGCCGAGGCCGAGGGGCTCGCGCACCCGAGCGTCGTAGAGGGCGTCAAGGGGCTTGCCCGCCAGCTCGGCCAGAATTTCGCCGAGGAGGAGAAACCCCAAGTCCCCGTACGTCTGCGCGCCGTCGGGCTGGGCGACGAGTGGCGTCCGGACAACCGCTTCGACGAGTCGAGCGCGGACTGCAGAGCGGGTGGCCGCCGTGCAGTCCGGCGAGAGCAAGTCGGGCAGCCGCTGGATGGGCTCAGAGAAGAGGGGCAACCAGGTGGGCAGCCCGGAGGTGTGCGTCAGGAGCTGCCCCAGCGTGACGCCGGCCTCCGCGGCAGGCGTCCCGGAATGGAAGCGGGACAGGGGCGTCTCAGGGTTGATGGCGCCGTCGGTCCAGGCCCGCAAGAACAGCGGGACAGTGCACATGGCCTTGGTGAGACTGGCAAGGTCGAAGGGCGTGTCGCGCGAGACACCACCGGCGGCGCCCCGGAAGACGGGTGTGCCCTTGTGCCAGACGGACGCCTGGGCCGACGGGAAGCTGCCCTCGGTGACGCCGGCGTCGAGCAACGCCTGGAGCGGGTCAGTCACTGAGTCGCGACCTCCAGCGGAGTGAGGGTCCCTGCGCCGGCGTCGAGGCGGACACGCGCCCCGAGGCCGAGTGGCATATTCAGCGAACCGTGGCCCACCGGGAAACCCACCGCGCACGGCAGGCGCGTTTCCTCGGCCAGAGAGCGCAGTACGTCTCGTGCAGTGAATTCCGCGCTGGCACGCTCGCAGTTGGTGAAGTCGCCCAGCGCGAGGCCGGCCAGTCCCGCCAGGACTCCGGCGTTCCGCAGGTGCGTCCACAGTCGGTCCAGCCGGTACGGCTGCTCCCCATCATCCTCGAGCAGGAGAACGGCGCCGCGCATGTCCGGCAGCCAAGGCGTGCCGAGGAGTGTCGTCAGCACGGTGAGGTTGCCTCCCAGGAGGGGCCCCTCCGCAACGCCGGCGACGAGTGGAGTCGCGCCGCTGAGGGGAGGCGGGAGGCCCCCTTCCAGCAGCTGGAACAGCTGGTCGAGCACTCCTGGGGGCTGGTCCCCCAACTGCGTCACGACGGGCCCGTGGATGCTGATTCGCCCGTGCGCCTGGAGCGCCGCATGCAGGACGGTGACGTCCGAGCAGCCGACGAATAGCTTGGGCGGAAAGGAGCCCAGTTCCAGGAGGGGAAGCAGCCTTCCGGCTCCGCTGCCACCCCGCGTGCAGAAGACGGCGCGGACCTCCGGGTCGAGGAGCGCTGCTCGGAGGCCCTCGGCGCGGACTGCGTCCGGCCCGGCCAGGTAGCGCTGCCGGTCGAGGGCATGCCCGTCGAGGGTGGGCCGGTAACGCGCCCCGAGTCGCTCCATGCCACGCCCGAGAGCCTCGCGGTCGACGGGGCTCGACGGGCTGACGATGGAGATGCGGTCTCCAGGCCGGAGCGACGGGGGGCGAAGCATCTAGCGCAGAAGGCTAGCACCGGGGCGCTGGCGGGCCAGCGGACGACCTTCCACCCCCGCGTCCGCTCACGTGTCGCAAGCTGCGCCGCCCCTCGGCCCACCTTCGGCACCGGCAAAGGCGCCTGCCTTCGCCACCAGGGACCAGCGACGCTTGGCTAGCGCGTCACTTCGGTGTCGCCGCCTTCGGGTGGGCCCAGAGGAAGTCCAGCACCGCTTCCGGCCAGGCCGGAAGGGCGAAGTTCGGCACGTGCCCTGCCCCCTCCAGTTTCCAATGCTCAACGGCCACCCCCGCCGGGCAGCCAGAATACGAGGACACGGACGTGTCGGCCGCCGTGCCGTCACAGGTTAAGTGCAGCTGTTTGCCGGGCGACCGTTCTCCCTGGCAGCCGTCGGCCCGGGCCCAGAAGGTCAGCGTGGCGTCGGCTGACGCGTAGGCACCCAAAAAGCTGGCCGTCGAACCGGCGTACTGGATGAGATGGTCCGCCGTCCCGTGCACGGTGAGGACAGACACGGGCTTCACCGGGTGACAGCTGCCTGCGTCAACCGCTCCGGCCAAGCTGACAATGGCCGCGACGCGCTCACTGCGCGCACAGGCCAGGCGATTGGCCATGAAGGCCCCATTGGAATGGCCCACGACGAAGATGCGGTTGGGGTCGGCCCCGAACGCCCCGACGACGTCCTGCAGCACGGCGCTGAGGTAGGCCACGTCGTCCGGCGCGCCAGAAGCGAGGTGCCTACCGCTATTCCAGAACAGGGCGCCGTGGGCATCCGGAGTCCCATTCGGTTTCACCAGGATGAAGCCTCGCTTGTCCACGAAGGAGTCCAAGTCGAAGTAGCGCGATTGCGACTCGCCGTTGCTCGTGTAGCCGTGAAGAAGCAGCACGACGGGCAACCCAGCTCTCGGTGCGGCAGGCACATGCACGCAGTACTTGCGCCTGAGGACGGAGCGCTCCCCCCCGAGACACGGCGGCTTTTGGCCGCGGCGAATTCCGTCGAAGGCACAGGACCGCTCGGCCGGCTCCGCGTGGGCTACGTACGGACAGAGAAGAGCCCCGAAGACGACCAGCCAGCGCGTCGTGCCCAGCCTCATGCCCCTACCCCCGTCCGCCGGCCGAGATGCTACCGCCGAAGGCAGTCCCAGGGGGGCTTCTCCGAGGCGCGCGGGGCCAGACGACCCAACCTTGGTGGGTCCCCTGGGCCGAACTCGCCCCCCGGCCGTTGCGCGGGAGACCGCGGGTCCCAGGGCCAGTCCCCCTCCCCAGGGGGGCCGACTGGACCCAAGCGTCGGAGGACCTTGACAGTGTCCATTGGTTAGTTGACACTTACCGTTAGTTATGACTAACGCTGCGCGATGCTTCAATGCTCTGGGAGACCGGACGCGGCGAGAGATTTTCGAGCGCCTAGCCCGCCGGTCCATGTCCGTCGGCAAGCTCGCTTCGGGCCTGACGGTGACACGTCCTGCCGTGTCGCAGCACCTGAAGGTGCTCCGCGGCGCTGGCCTGGTCACAGAACGCCAGGAGGGAACTCGGCACGTCTACCGGGTCGACCCGCGTGGAGTGCAGCTGATGCAGGCCTATCTCGACCGATTCTGGAACCAAGCCCTCGCCGCCTTCGCGGTGGCAGCCAACGAGGAGAATGACACGTGAACAGCGTCGAGCCAGTGCGAAAGAAGCTAGTGGTGACGACCTCCGCCGAGCGGGCCTTCCGGGTCTTCACCGAGGGCATCGACCGCTGGTGGCCCCGCGAGCACCACATCGGTTCCTCCCCGCTCAAGCGGGCGGTGCTCGAGCCCCGGTCCGGCGGGCGGTGGTACGCGGTCTGCGAGGATGGTTCGGAGTGCGACACCGGCAAGGTACTGACCTGGGACCCACCTCGCCGGCTGGTGCTGGGGTGGCAAATCACCGCTCAGTGGAAGTTTGACCCAAGCTTCCTCACCGAGGTCGAGGTGACCTTCACCCCCGAAGGCCCGAAGAAGACGCTGGTGCAGCTGGAGCACCGAAACCTCGAACGCTACGGCACCGACGCAGCCGAGCTCCGCAAAGGCATCGACTCCCCCGACGGCTGGGGAAAGACGCTCGAGAGCTTCGCGGCGGCCGCCGCAAACGAAGGCGGATTGTCTTGAAGCGGGTGGCCTCGGCCATGCTCCTGCTTGTGGGCGTCTTCATCACCCTCGGTGCCTACGGGCACTCCTTCCTCGGGCGACTCGCTGTCGATGCCCAGCTCGACAAGTCCAGCGTCGCCTGGGACGTCTACAGCATGCTGTACGTCACCTGGTACTTCGTCGGGGGCGCCATGCTGCTCTTCGGCCTCACCATCTTCCTGGCCTTGTTTCGTCTCCGACGGGGGGACCGCAGCCTGCTGGTCGCCACGGCGCTCATCGGCGTGCTCTACCTCGGCACGGGGCTCGGCGGGATGGTGTATCGGCATTGCGACCCCTTCATGTCCGTCTTCATCGTCGAGGGAACCCTCGTCCTGGGCTGTAGCCTCGTCCTCTCCAAGCACTCGCTCGCTGCCCCGGCAGCAGGCGGTGGCGCCTGAGAGGACAGTCCGGGCTCAGCGTTTCACCCTGCCCGGCGCAGCACCGCCGCGTAGAAGCCGTCCATCCCGTGACGGTTGGGCAGAGTCACCAGGTCGCCGTCCGAAGACTGCAGCACGGGCGGGACGGGGGCCGCTTCCCGGGTGAAGTCGCGATGCGTCGACAGGAAGTGCCGGACGACGTCCTGGTTTTCCTCGGGCCGGACAGTGCACGTGGCGTAGACGAGGCGCCCAGAAGGTGCCGTGTGCCGGGCAGCCCTGTCGAGCAGTTCCTGCTGCAACCGGGGAAAGCTGGCCAGGACAGCGGGCTCCATGCGCCAGCGGACGTCCGGCCCCCGTCGCAGCGTTCCCAGGGCCGAGCAGGGCGCGTCCACCAGCACGCGCATGGCCTGCAGTCCGGCCGGAAGCGCGCGGAGGATGCGCAAGCAGGTACGCAGGCCTGCACGCGCGGCGCGATGCTCGAGCCGGCCGAGCGCGGCGTGGTCGACGTCGAAGGCAAAAAGACGCCCATCATCTTGCAGGGCTGCCCCCAGGAGCAGCGTCTTCCCGCCAGAGCCGGCGCAGATGTCGAGGACGTGGTCCCCCGGGTGCGCATCCACGCACAGGCCTACAAGCTGAGAGCCCTCGTCCTGGACTTCGAAGAGTCCAGCCCGGTGGCTCTGTAGGCCGAGGACGTTGGGACGACCGGCCAGGATGAGACCATCGGGAGAATGTTGTGTCGGGACGCTGTGGACGCCCTCTCTTCGAAGACGTTTACCCAGCGCCTCCCGACGCAACTGCCGGCTGTTGGCGCGGATGGTGATGGGGCCGGGGAGGTTGCTCGCCGCCGCGAAGGCCTCTGCCTCCTCGCCCAGCGCATGGCGAAACTCCTCGGCGAGCCAGTCCGGGTAGGAAAGACGTGTGGGCCAATCCTCGGGGGGAGGCTTGGGCTGGCCGCCGGCGCTCCCTAGGTGCCACAGCAACGCCTCCAGAAGGGCGCCTGGCGTGTCATCAACGGCATGGTGCCGAAGACGTCGCCGCCAGAGCGCCACGCCGAGTACCGCCTCGGCGGCGACATGCCGCTCGGCGCCGGTCCAGGTAGGGTGCTGTCGGAGGAGTCGGGTCAGGGCCCGCGTGGCCTCTCGGCCGGCCAGAACCGCCCCGAGTGTCTCGGTGACATCAGCCCGAACCATCGGGAGGCTTTCCCAGTTAAGGCTCCGGAGTCGCTCCTCTGCAGGCCAAGGCGTTGACATGGCGGAGGTCGCACCCTAAACACCGCCCCTCATTCCCCGATAGCTCAGCTGGTAGAGCGGGTGACTGTTAATCACCATGTCCGTGGTTCGAGTCCACGTCGGGGAGCTAGACTGCCATACAGTTTGGTTTCTGGGGGAATTGGCGGTTTTCGATGTTGAACTGGTCGGAGGGGTGGGCGCGATGACCATCCGACCGCCTAACGAAGCGTCGCGACACGCGACAGCCAGCAGCTCCGTTAGTAGACGAAGAGAAAGCGGACGGCCGGGCTGGTGCCCGGCCACGGCCTCTTCGAACGCTTCCGCCTCACTGTCGGATAAAGATCGAACAGCATTCATGTGTCAGACATGACGCGTGTGCTCCGGCGCACCCGCCACAACCACTTCACCACTTCGAACCAGAGGACGCACAGCAATCCGGCTCCCAGGCTGAGTAGCAAGTCGTTCAGGTGGAGCGGTGCGAAGTGAAACAACCGCCGCACGAACGGGACTAGGACCGCCAGGGCCAGGAAGACAGCCGCGCCAAGTAATACCCAGCGTACGGCAGGGTTGGGAGCGCGCAGCATCGCCGCTGCCGACTGCAGCCATGAGCGGTTGACCACGATGACGATCACGATGGCAACCACCAACGTCACGAAGGTCAGCGCGCGTGCGGCATCTACGGGGTGAGCCCGGCGTCCGAGCAAGAAGACGCCTAGGCACACCGTCAGGATGCTGAATCCCTGCAAGAGAGCGATGCTGAGAGTTTCTCTCGAGAACAGCCTCGCGTCGCGCTTTCGCGGCGGCCTTCGCATTACGTCAACCTCGGCTCGCTCCGCTTCGAAGATGAGCGTGCATGAGGGGTCGATGATCAGCTGCAGAAACGCAACGTGGACCGGCAGGAGGAGCAGCGGCCAATCAGCAAAGAAGACAGGCAGCATCGACAAACCTGCGATGGGCACGTGCACTGCCACGATGAAGACGATGGCTTTCTTGATGTTGTCGTAGATGCGTCGACCGAGCCGAATGGCTGCGACGATGGACGAGAAGTCGTCATCGAGGAGCACAAGAGAAGCCGCCTCGCGGGCGACATCGGTTCCGCGCCCCCCCATTGCGATTCCGATGTGCGCGGCCCTCAAGGCGGGCGCGTCGTTCACCCCGTCGCCGGTCATGGCGACGACCTCGTTGTTCGCCTTCAGGGCGTCGACGATTCGCAGCTTCTGCTCAGGAACCACACGAGCGAAGACCTGGACCTCCGAAGCTCGCAGAGCGAGCTCCTCGTCGGACATGCGATCGAGATCAGCCCCCGTGAGCACCGTCTCGGTGTGCGTGAGTCCGGCCTGGCGGGCAATGCTCTGGGCGGTGGCGGGAAAGTCTCCGGTGATCATCACCACGCGCACCCCCGCCGTCTGGCACTCGACCACTGCACCGGGGACGGTTGGGCGCAGAGGGTCTTCGAAGCCAACGAGACCGACGAACTCAAGGGAAAGACCGTGGTGTTCATCCGGAAGCAGCCCCTCGCGTGTCGCTGCTCGCGCGACCCCGAGCACGCGAAGGCCCTGCGACGCGAGGTGCACCACGTCACGAGCAAGCGACGCGCGTTGCTCAGGAGCGAGCCGACACAGACCGACGATGGCCTCGGGCGCCCCCTTGCTGGCGACCACTATTTCGTCATCGCTCCCGCTGCGCCAAGCGTGGCTCACAGCGAACAGTCCAGGCGTGAGCGGGTACTCGCGCACCGGTGACCAGCTTGGATGCAGGTGCCCAGTCTCCTTGATGAGTCGGTCCCCCGCCTCGTGGAGGGCCCTTTCCATCGGATCGAACGAGTCTCGTCGGCTCGCGAGGATCGCAAACTCGAGCAGGCGGCGCTGATTCTCCGGCAAGTCCACCCCGAGACACTCGCGGTCGGTGGTGACACCCGAGACAGTGAGTGTTCGCAGGGTCATCTGGTTCTGTGTGAGCGTGCCCGTCTTGTCGACGCACAGCACGGTGGCGGCACCCAGCATCTCGATCGCCGGCATCCGACGGGTGAGCACGCGGCTCCGCGAGAGTCTCCACGCGCCGAGCGCGAGAAATATGGTGAGCACTACAGGGAACTCCTCTGGAAGGATGGCCATCGCCATAGCGATGCCCGCGAGAAGCCCCTGCTTCCAGACGTCCGCACCGCCACCGCGTGTGAGCGCAAAGGCCACCGCGACGACGGCGCACGCTACGAGTCCGGTGATGGCGAGGACACGGACGATGCGCCTGGTCTCCCTCTGCAGCGTCGTCGGCTCTGGCTCGCCCTGCTCGAGGGCCTTGCCAATCTTGCCGAGCTCCGTACGCGGGCCTGTCGCGGCGATCTCGACGATGCCTTGACCCGACGTGACCAGGGTTCCCGAGAAAACTGTGGGCAAGTCGTCGCCGCCGGGTCGGTCGAGCACCCGAGCATCGACGGAATGCACCTTGCGAACAGGCACCGACTCGCCGGTCAACAGCGACTCGTCTGTTGTGAGGTGGAGTGCTCGCCGAAGAAGACCGTCCGCAGGGATGCGGTCGCCCTCTGCGACCACCACTAGGTCGCCACGTACAACCTCCCCTCCGGCGATGCGGCGACGCTCGCCGTCACGGATCACGAGGGCGCGAGGACTCGAGAGATCGCGTAGCGCCTCGAGCGCGTGCTCGGTGCGCCGTGCTTGGATGATCGTGATGGCCATGACCACGAAGACGAATCCGAGCAGCATCAGCGCATCGGCCGGCTCCCCCATGAGGAGATACACGATGCCCGCCGCGACGAGCATGAGGAACATCGGCTCGCGCGCCACCTCGAGGACAGTGGTGAGCAGGTTGCGCTTCTGCTGCGCAGGGACCTCGTTCGGTCCCTCCCGTTGGAGGCGAGAGTCCGCTTCTTCCTCGCTAAGTCCGGAAAGTACATCGATTTCGAGGACGCGGTCGACGAGCGGCAAGCGCCCGGCCGAGCGGGTGCGAGTGCTGTTGGTCTCGCTCACGCCGGCGCCTCCGGCGGTCGCCGGACGCGGTTCACTCGTAGTGGCACCATCCGCATCGACGCTCGCATTTCGGGAGACCACCCTCTGCGCATAAAGCGGGCCAGGGATTTACCCGCGCCAGTGCTGCTCATTGCTTTGACGCCAATGTCGTCGCGCGCAAGCCAAACGATTGATGCGGGAACTTGCGCACAGTTTGCGCGCTCTCGCAGACGACTGCCTTTTCCCAGATGCTCTCGCCAGCATGTGGATACCCGCAGGCGTCCCACGCGCGAAATGGGTCAGCATCAGCGCAGTCCTTGCAGGATAGCCCCTCACGGTGAGCGCACAGAAGTTCAGCCCTCGGGGTTGTCCAAATCTGACCGTGACCGGACAGAACACGTGCCGGGGGAAGGCGCCGGCACGTTTCTTCCAAGACCCGTCGAGGAGGCGACCTTGAAGGGTGATGGCACGGACGACGGGATGTGGCTGAGGCGAATCACGGCCGTGCTCGTTGCGGTGAGCGCATATGTGTTGTGGCCGATGGCTACGGTACTGCTCATCAGCGGATTCGTGGTGATCGTTGCCCAGCGACCTTTCGAAAGGCTGGTGAAATACTTCGGGGGGCGCCGGAAGCTTGCCGCGCTCGTGACGACTGTCGTCCTGGTGTTTCTCTTCTTGCGTGTGCGTGTGTAGTGGGCTTGGCATAGGCATAGTAGTGGGTGTTGTGGCAAAGCGAAGGCTGGTTGTGGTGCATGGGAGGTGAGTGGCCGTGGCTTGTTGTGGAGAGTGGTGCGACTTGATGGCCGGTGGCGCGGTCGCGGAAGCAGCTTCGGGTGCATGGGGTTGCACAGTCACTCTTGCCCGCTGCTGCTTGTTTGGGCTGGTCGGTGGCCCAGCTGTTCTCCTCTGCATCGTGACCGTCTTTGCCTGCTTCTTGAGGCAGGCCCTGCAGTTGTTGCGACAGCGCAACGCCTAATCCCGCTCGCACCTGCCTCGTCGGCTCGCCTCTTGGGGGCGTTCGGAGAGGTGGCGCCAGGGCTTGTTCGGCGGGGGCCTGCTGATCCTTCTCTTCCACGGCACTGCGGCGGCGCTCGGGTACTGGATCTTCGGAATCCACAGCGTCGCCCTGCTCGCCCTCTTGAGCGCCCTCGCCTCCATCATCCCGTTGGTCGGGGCAAGCCTGGTCTGGGCTTCACTGGCCATCGAGCTGGCCATCAGTGGTAGTCCTTGGGCCATCGGGCTCGCCGCCTGGGGGCTACTCGTGATTGGCGCCGGCGGGTGTGCACTCGTCCCTGGGTCTCCAAGGGTCATATGGCCCTGCCCGTCATCCTTCTGTTCTGATGTTCTTCGGCGGTGCAGGTGGCCGAAGGGGCTGCTGTGGGCGGGCTGCTCGGCAGTCTGGCGATCACCGCCTTGCGACTGGTGCGAAACGCAGATTCTGCGCCACGGCCGACGGCTGGGCCGCCGACAGTATCGCCTGGCGACCGACCCAGCGGCATCTGTCCCGGCACGCACATTGCTCCTCGCCCGGGTGGGATGCTGCG
>CAVXCY010000021.1:0-122466 GCA_963760425.1 uncultured delta proteobacterium
CGAAAACGCACCGCATCCTCCACCGCCACGTAGCGTGTCTCGTCCTGCAGTCGCAACGGCACCACGCGCCGCTCGGCCACCAGCGCGTCCACGCTGGCAGCGACCTCCTCGGAGACGCAGCGCTCGGCGAGCTCGCTTCGCGTCAAGTCGCCCACCCGCAACAGCAGATCGTGGACGCCGTCGGCGCTGCGCGCGCGGGCACGCATCGGTTCGCTGCAGCTCGCGCCTCCACCTGGGCGATGACGTCGGCGTCGAGCAGCTCGCGCAGCTCGGTGTCGCCCAGCAGCTCGCGCAGCTGCGCCTGATCGACCAGCAGCGCCTGCGCACGGCGCTCGGCCAGCGGCGCGTCGCCGTCGTAGATGAAGTTGGCGACGAAGCCGAAGAGGAGCGAGGCGGCGAAGGGCGACGGCGTCGTCGGTGTCGACGGTCACGCACGGAAATCTCGCGTGCTCGCCCTCCGGCCGGAGCACATCGCACGAGCGCCGGCATGTCGAAGACGTCGCGCAGGCATTCGCGGTACGTCTCGAGCAGCAGCGGAAACGGCCGAACCGCGCGGCCACCGCCATCAGGTCCGACGCGCGCTTGCGCTGCTGCCACAGCGGCGTGCGGCGCCCGGGCCGGCGCCGGGGCAAGAAGCAGCGCCCGTGCCGGCCACCTCGCGGAAGCGCGCGGCAAAGAGCGCCGTGCCGCCGAGTTGCAGCACCAGCGCCTCGACCTCCTCGGGCGCGGGACGAGCAGCTACGCGTCGGGAGGCTCCTCCGACTCCGGGAAGCGCACCACGATGCCGTCGTTGGTCCACATCGTCTCGACCTCGAGCCCGCGCTCGCTGTCGCACCCTGGCGGACAGCGCCATCGCCCAGGGCGCCTGGACGCGCCCGCCGAGCGGCGAGAGCACGCAGACGCGCCAGTCGCCCAGCTCGTCGCGCGTGCGCTCGATGACCAGCGTCGGTCGTCGGGGACGCACCTGGGTGGCGCGCGCGCTGGTCCTCGAGGTAGCGAAGGAGGTTCTCTGCCGCCAATGCGTCGAGGTCGTGCTGCTGCGGTGAGCCGCGCGACGGCCACCGCCGCGAGGCACACTCGACAGCTCGCGCACCAGTGCGCCCGATGGCCGACCCGTCTCGAGCGGCCGCGCCGCGCGCGTCGCCGTGCCAGAAGGGCATCTTCCCCGGCTGGCCTGGCGCGGGCGAGACGAGCGACCCGGTCGTGGGTGATTTCCTCAATCCGCCAGGTGGAGGCGCCGAGCAGGAAGGTCTCGCCGACTTTGCTCTCGAACACCATCTCCTCGTCGAGCTCGCCCACCCGAGCGTGTCCTTGGCGCGCCGCCGGCGAGGAAGACGCCGTACAGCCCGCGGTCCGGGATGGTGCCGCCGTTGACGATGGCGATGCGCTGGCTCCCTCCGCGCGGTGACGCGTGCCCGCCACTCGGTCCCAGGTGAGGCGCGGCCGGAGCTCGGCGAACTCGTCCGACGCATAGCGGCCGGCGAGCATGTCCAGGACGGCCTCGAAGAGCGTCCGCGACAACCCGGCGAAGGGCGCCGCGCCGCGGACGCGCGCGAACAGCGCGTCCACGTCCCAGACGTCCACTGCCGCCATCGCCACCAGCTGCTGGGCCAGCACGTCGAGCGGGTTGCGCGGGTAGCGGATGGCCTCCACCTCGCCGTCGTGCATGGCGCGGGTCAGCGCCGCACAGGCCACCAGGTCCGCTCGGTACTTCGGAAACAGGACGCCCGAGCTCGCCGCATCCAGCTGGTGGCCGGCGCGGCCGATGCGCTGCATCCCGGCGGCCACGCTGGGCGGCGCCTCGATCTGAACCACCAGGTCGATGGCCCCCATGTCGATGCCCAGCTCGAGCGAACTGGTCGCCACCAGTGCGCGGAGGCTTCCCGCCTTCAGCGCCTCCTCGATCTCCTGGCGCTGCGCCCGCGCGAGGGAGCCGTGGTGCGCTCGCACCAGCGTCTCCCCGGCCAACTCGTTGAGGGCCGCCGCCAGGCGCTCGGCGGTGCGGCGGCTGTTGACGAAGACCAGCGTCGAGGTGTGCGAGCGCACCAGCTCGAACAGGCGCGGGTGAATGGCGCTCCAGATGGAGGCCCCGGCCGGTCGCGGCGAAGACGGGCCGCCCCGGACCTCCGGTGGGGCCAGCTTGGCCATGTCCTCGACGGGCACCTCGATGCGCAAGGACAGCGCCTTTCTGGACCCGGCATCGACGATGGTGACCGGCCGCCAGGCGGCAGGCGTGGCCCAGCCGCCGGCGAATTCGCTGCGCAGCTCGGCCGTGTCCACTGCGCCCTCGGCCAGGGGCGGCCGCACGGCGTCGCCCGGGGGCTGGGCGTGCCGGCGACGGCGCCCCCGAGGAAGCGGGCCACCTCCTCCAGCGGACGCTGGGTGGCGGAGAGGCCGATGCGCTGAAGCGGCCGGCGGGCGAGGGCTTCCAGCCGCTCGAGACTGAGCAGGAGGTGGGCGCCGCGCTTGGTGGGGACCAGGGCGTGAATCTCGTCGATGATGACGGTGTCCACGCTGCGCAGCGCCTCTCGGGCAAGCGACGTCAACAACAGGAAGAGCGACTCCGGCGTGGTGATGAGGATGTCGGCTGGCTCTCGTCGGAAGCGGGCCCGCGCGGAGGCCGGCGTGTCCCCGGTGCGCACGGAGATGGAGGGGAAGAGGTGGGCATCGCCTCGGCCCGGCGGCCACATTGGCGATGCCGGCGAGGGGAACGCGCAGATTCTTCTCCACGTCCACCGCCAGAGCCTTGAGCGGGGAGATGTAGAGGACACGGCAGCGCTCCGTCCGGGGAGGGAGGGGCGCAAACATCAGCCGGTCGATGCAGCTGAGGAAGGCGGCCAGCGTCTTGCCGCTTCCGGTGGGTGCCAACAGCAGCGTCGACTCACGGCGGGCCAGCACCGGCCACCCCAGCCTCTGCGCGTCGGTGGGCCCGGCAAACGTGGCTCGGAACCAGTCCCGCACGGCGGGCTGGAAGTGGGCGAGCGCGTCAGCAGGGGTAGGCATAGTTTGAATGCAACGTAATGCCCGCTGCGGGCGCTGCTCTCAAGCAGGCGGCGGGGGCAACAGGCACTCCGGGCCCTCGTGGGCGGCCGCGTTGACGTAGCTGGACACCGGCCGGGCGGTGAAGGGCGGCACGAGGCTGCCCAGCGGCGTGGCCCAGGCCGAGAGCGGCACCGGCCCGGGGGCCAGCCATTCGGCGTACAGGCGCTTCGGCAGCACCACCGGCATCCGGTCATGCACGGCAGCCACCTCCCCGACCGCCGGCTGGGTGAGCAGCACGCAGGAGTACACCGTGTCTCCCGACGGGGAGCGCCAGCGGTCCCACAGCCCGGCGAAGGCGAAGGGGGCGCTGCCGGGCAACTCCAAGAAGAAGGGCTGCTTGCGCGGCCCCGCGCGCTTCCACTCGTAAAAGCCGTCGGCCAGCACGAGGCAGCGGTGCCGTTCCCCGCTGGCGAAGGCGCGGCGCTGGTCCAGCGACTCCAGGCGCGCGTTGATGAGGTGGTCACCGGCGCGAAGGTCCTTGGCCCACCACGGGACCAGTCCCCAGCGGAACGCTTGAAGCAGTCGGGGCGCCCGGTTGGAGACGACCGGAACGGGTTGCCGGGGAGCCACATTGAACCGTGGTGGGAGGGCCTCCGCCAGAGCGGCGTCGGCCCCCGTCAGGCCGAAGGCCTCAATCAACTCCGCAGGCGTCAGTCGTGTCGTGAAGCGGCCGCACATGACGCAATGGGTAACACCCACCCTCCAGACGGTTTCTTGCAAACTTTCGTCGACTGAAGGACAGACTAGCCACCTTTGCGACCAGACGCCGAATTGGGGGGAGTGATGCGTGCGTGGTGCAGAAGTCTAGTGCTGGTGGCCCTCGTCGGAGCCGGGAGCGTGTCTGCGGCGCCGGCCGCCGGGGTCGCCATCCGGGACATTGGCTTCAAAATGAAGAACCTCGAGCTGCCCTCGGGGATGCGCATCGTCGTCGAGGAAGACCGCACGCAGCCCCTGGTGGCCACCGCTCGCTGAGGGGGAGACACCGCGGGGGGCACCGCCCCCGGGCAGCCCCCTTCGTTTGCCTCCCTCACTGGGGGCTGGCTGAAGCATGCTGGTGTCCTGGATGCGGCTTCTGGTGCGCCACCCTCACCCACTCGGGAAAGCCATGCGACAAGTCAGAAATTGGCTTCTTGCCGCTGCGGTCGTGGCTCCGCTCGCGGCCCTGGCCGCCTCTTCTCTCACGTCACTCTTTCTGCCCCATGGCCATGGAGGCATCGGCTTCGACGACCTGGTGTTCTCGCCCGCCCTACACCGCGTGCTGGTTCCCTCGGGACGCACCGGGCTTCTCAACCTGCTTGACCCGCAGACGTTGGCCATCGAATCCGTCAGTGGCTTCAGCACGCAAACAACGTTTGGCGGCGGCCATGGGGCCGGCACCACCTCGGCCGACTATGGGCACGGGCTGGTGTTCGCCTCCGACCGCAGCCGAAAAGTCATCGAGATTGTCGACCCGACCCGGCTGCGCATCCTCGCCTCCGTCAAGCTGGGCGGGGCACCGGACTACGTGCGCTGGGTGGAAGCCAATTCGGAGGTCTGGGTGACTGAGCCCGCCCGGAAAGTCATCGAGTACTTCAAGCTCGACAGCGGTGGAAAGCCGGCCCTGGTGCCTCAGGGCACCATCCAAATTGCCGACGGGCCGGAGTCGCTGGTCATCGACGGAACGCGCGCCCGCGCCTACACCCATACCTGGCACAACACCACGGTGGTCATCGACCTTCAGGCGCACAGGGACGTCGCCCACTGGCCCAATGGCTGCGTGAGCGCCCGTGGCATCGCCCTCGACGAGGCGCGCGGCCTTCTCTTCGTCGGCTGCGAAGAGGGCAAGGCCACGGTGCTCGACCTAAGGCACCCGGGCCGCATCGTCGGCTCCCTGGACACCAGCGGGAAGGGCGTCGACATCCTGGCCTACAGCCCGGGTCTGGCTCACCTCTACGTTCCCGGTGGGGACACCGCCACCATGGCCATCCTGGGCGTGAAGCCGGATGGGAGCCTACAAGCCCTGGCCACGGTGCTGACGGCGGCCGACGCGCATTGCGTCGCCGCGGATGATGCCGGCCACGCCTACGTCTGCGACCCCAAGGCCGGAAAGCTTCTCGTCTTCACCGACACGCTTCCCGCGGCGAAGTAGAACTGCGGCCGACGGCCCTTTCAGGCCTGAGGAAGCCTGCGCAGGTCGAGTGGACTGCCGTCGTGCTCGACCAGCGACTCCATCCGCCGGAGGCCGGCCAGGGCGCGCGCCACCACCTCGAAGGTATTTCCGGCCTCCTCCAATTCGGAGGCCCGGGCGGCGTGCAATTCGAGTTCGGAGCACCGGGCGGACAGCGCGTCCACCAGGCCGCGGATGGCACGAAAGGCATCCCTCAGGACGGCCACCCGGTTGTCCGCGCCGCCGCCCAAAGTGACTGTCTTGACCGGCTCGGCGACGTGCAGCGGTAGCGGCAGGCGCGACAGAACGCGGTCAAACTGGTTCCAGCGCTCCACCAGTTGGTGGGCGAGCTCGCGCGCCTCGACACCGTCAAAGGGGCGCTTTAGCACCACCACTTGGTCGCGGTGCCCGAGAGCGGTGGCCCTGGCCTCCCAGTCCTCGTGGTTGGACGGCACCACCAGTACCACCTGGAGACGCGGGTCCTCGGACAGCAGCCGGTCGGCGTGGAACAGCACGTTGTCTTCCACACCGCACACGTTGAGGAAGGCGACGGCCGGGGGCTCGCCCATGGCGCGCATCCGGCGAACTTCGTTGAGGCCGTCGACGTCACTGCCGACGAACC
The DNA here is from genome assembly GCA_963760425.1 of uncultured delta proteobacterium. Lineage (GTDB taxonomy): Bacteria > Myxococcota > Myxococcia > Myxococcales > Myxococcaceae > JADGRA01. The sequence goes on from CAVXCY010000021.1 coordinate 5,811, forward strand.
AGACCTCGAAGGGGCCGGCGGGCGGCGGGGGCACCTGGCCAGGCGCCACCTCGTCCAGGGACGTCAATGGGTCGCAGGCACTGCCTGGGACCAGCATCTCCAAGAGGTCGAGGAAGAAATCCTGCTCAGCGCCGATAAGGACCACGCGGGTGTTCACAACCTGTGGGTTTGCAAGGGTCAATCCGCTGCCAAAACCCCCAAAAATCCATCGGTTGCTCCTGTGGGGAGGGGGGTGCCTGCCCCGCCTGCTGGTCCGGAGCGACCCCGGGGACAGCCCCCGGGGTTTCCGGCCTCCGGGTGGGTGCGTCTCCTTCACCGCCGCCGGCCGGGGGTCCCTTACGGCTCCTCCTCCACCACTGGGTTGCGCAGCACGCCCACCCCGGTCACCTCCACCTCGAAGACGTCCCCCGGCTTCAGCCACACCGGCGGCGTGCGCTTGCTGCCGACCCCTCCGGGCGTTCCCGTCGAAAGGACGTCGCCTGGGACCAGTTCGGTGAAGGTGGTGATGTAGGCGATGAGCTCGGGGATGTCGAAGATGAGGAGGTCCGTCCCCGAGCGCTGCATCTGCTGGCCGTTGAGGCGACCCACCACGGTGAGGCCGGACGGGTCGGGAACCTGGTCGGTCGTCACCAGCCACGGCCCAAACCCCCCGGTGGCGAGGAAATTCTTGCCCGCGGTGAATTGGCTGGTGTGTCGTTGCCAGTCCCGCAGCGTCGCATCCTGGTAGCAGCTGTACCCGGCGACGTAGTCGAGGGCGTCCTCCCGCCGCACATGGCGACACCGCCGGCCGATGACGACGGCGAGCTCCGCTTCATAGTCGAATTCGCGGGAGACCCGGGGCCGCACCAGGGCCTGGCCGTGGCCCACCTGGCTGTTGGCGAAGCGGGTGAACAGGGTGGGGTAGGCGCTCTCGCCGCGCCCCGTCTCCTCGCGGTGGGCAACGTAGTTGATGCCGACGCAAAGGATTTTGTCCGGGTCCGGGATGGGAGGGAGGAACTGGATGGCGTCGAGGCCGACGTCGGGCGTCGCCCCCTGGACGGCCCGGGCCAGTTCCGGCAGCGCGCCGGCCGCCAGGACTTCCTTGAGCGTGGCAAAGCGCCCCCCTCCCAGCACCCGCCGGCCATCCACCACGCCGCCGTCGGCCACCACGCCAAAGCTGTCCACGGTGCCCCGTCGGTAGGAGACGAGCCTCATGCGTCAACCCTCCACTTCGAGTGGTGCGAAGGGCGGTTCTGACCTAGAGAACCCGGGCCATGCAATCCTTTCCGCCCGGCGACGCCGAGGCCTACCGGCGGCTGGCCCGGACGTGGGCGGCCACCGTCACCGTCGTCACCGCCCGGCGGCGCGAGGCCGCGGGCGGGACGGGCGCCCCGCGCACGGACGGCTTCACCGCCACCGCCTTCCTCATGTTGAGCATCGAGCCGCCCCTCATCGCCGTGGCGGTGGAACGCGGAGCTGGCTCCGCAGCACTACTGGCGGATGCGGACTGCTTCGCCGTCAACTTCCTGTCCGAGACGCAGGCCGAGCACAGCCTGGCCTTCGCCCGCCACTGGGAGCACCGGACGGACACCTGGGAGCGTTTTCCCGCCGAGGAGGATGCGAACGGCGTCCCGCTGCTTCACGGGACGGCCGGGGCCTTCTCCGCCCGGGTGCGGGACCGCATCGACGTCGGGGACCACACCCTCGTCGTCGGCGAGGTGACGGCCATTCACCAGGGTGACACGCACCGGACCCTGGTCTACCAGCACCGCGGGTACGCCCGCGTCGGCCCGCTGGACTAGGCAACCACCCTCGGCAATCCCCCGCCACGCCGTACGTAGCGACTGGCCCATGGAAGCTTCGACAACAGCACCGGCGGCCCCTGGGACGGGACTTTGGAGTGCCCTGGCGGAGGCGCTCCGTGGCTCGCGCCGAGATTTCACCACCGGTTCCATTCCCCGGGCCATCTTCGTTCTCGCGGTGCCCATGGTGCTCGAGTTCGGGATGGAGTCGGTGTTCGCCGTGGTGGACGTCTTCGTCGTCTCGCGACTGGGGCCCGACGCGGTGGCCACGGTGGGGCTGACGGAGTCCTTGCTCACCCTGGTGTACGCCGTTGCGATGGGGGTGAGCATCGGCGCGATGGCGCTCATCGCCCGCCGGATTGGCGAGAAGGACACCGAGCGGGCATCCCGCACCGCCGTCCAAGCCATCATCCTCGGGTTTCTGCTTGCGCTCCCGGTGGCCATCACCGGGATTGCATTCGCCCCGCGACTGTTGGGGCTGATGGGCGGCAGCCCCTGGGTGCTGTCGCACGGCGTGCGCTACATGCAGGTGATGATGGGCAGCACGCTCAGCATCACGCTGCTGTTTCTCATCAACGCCATCTTTCGCGGGGCGGGGGACGCGGCGGTGGCGATGCGCGTCCTGTGGCTGGCCAATGGGCTGAACTGCATCCTCGCGCCGTGCCTGGTGCTGGGGCTTGGGCCTTTCCCCCGGCTGGGCGTGGTAGGGGCGGCGGTGGCCACCACCCTGGGCAGAACCACCGGCGTGGCCTACCAGCTGTGGCGGCTGTCCCGGCCCGGCGGGCACATCCGCCTTCAGCGCCGCCATCTGCACATCGAGTGGAAGACCATCCTGCAGGTGCTGCGGCTGTCCGGCTCGGCGACGCTGCAGATGCTGGTGGGCATGGCGAGCTGGGTGGGCATGGTGCGCATCATCTCCGGCTTCGGCAGCAACGCCGTGGCGGGCTACACCGTCGCCTTCCGCATCATCACCTTCACCCTGCTACCGTCATACGGCCTGGCCACGGCCGCGGCGACGCTGGTGGGGCAGAACCTGGGGGCCAGAAAGCCCGAACGCGCCGAGCGCAGCGTCTGGCTTGCCGCCGGCTTCAACTCGGGCTTCCTCCTCGGGGTCGGGCTACTGCTGCTGGCCTTCGCCCCGGGACTCATCGCCCTCTTCAGCACGGACGCGGCGGTGCTTGCCTTCGGGGTGAGTTGCTTGCGCGTGGTGTCCCTCGGCTTTGCCTTCTACGGCGTCGGCATGGTGGTGACGCAGGCGCTCAACGGCGCGGGGGACACCTGGACGCCCACCCTCATCAACTTCGGGTGCTTCTGGGTCCTGGAATTGCCGCTGGCGTGGGGCCTCTCCCACGGGCTGGGGCTGGGACCGCTGGGGGCCTTCTTCGCCCTCCTGGCGGCCTTCTGCAGCGTGGCCGTGGCGGGGAGCCTGGTGTTCCGGACCGGCCGCTGGAAGCTGCGCTCCGTCTAGGGAAGGGACAAAAAACACCCGCCTGCCCGATGGCCAGACACTGCGCCTCCAGCCACCAGGCGGCGGGTGCACAGCCTTTGCGCCGCCTCCGAAGCCGCGGAACCTCTGGTTACGCCGCGCCCGGAGAGGTGGCGCCTTGATTTTCTTGGTTCAAGGCATCACCTCCTCTCGCCCCGCAGGGCGACGCCAATCCTGACAGCCGAGTTGACGGCCCGCAAAGAAAAACGCCGGAAGGCCCGGTGGCCCGTCGCTGGCTCGTCACACGGCCCTTCCCCCTGGACCTGGGCTGGGGGTCAGGCCTGCTCGGCGGCGAGGGAGCGGATGGCCTCAGTAATGTCCGACAGCTGCGGGACGGAGGCTGCTTCCAGGGGGTCGGCCAGTCCAATCCCTGGCACGAACTTCCCGGCGAGGAGGCGCGGCGGAGCGAGCAGCTGGTAGAAGAGCTCCTCCACCGTGCGCCGCAGCAGGTGCTCGCCGAAGTTGGTGACCTCGGTGTCCTCGTTGACGAAGAGCACTCGCCCGGTCTTCTCCACCGAGGTGCGGATCGCCTCCCAGTCGTACGGCCAGAGCGAGCGCAGGTCGATGACCTCGGCGCGGACGCCCGTCTCGCGCCAGGGCCGCGGCCGCCCGGACGCACAAGGGAAGCATGCGGCCGTAGCTGACGACGCGTGACGGGTCGTGCCCTCGCGGCACCACCCTCGCCTTGCCGATGGGGACGAAGTAGGGCTCGAGCGCTGGCCACTGCGGCTTCCAGGCCGAGCGGTCGCCGAGCGGCGCGTCGATCATCTTGGAGAGCGTCCGCTCGTCGGCCGGCTCGCCGGGGATGAGCTCGTCGCCCTTGATGCGCAGCAGCGCCTTGGGCTCCAGGAACATCACCGGGTTGTCGTCCTGGCAGGCCGAGAGCATGAGGCCGTAGGCGTCCAGCGGCGTGCTGGGCATCACGATCTTCCAGCCGGGGATGTGGGTCGCCGTCGCGTCGAAGCAGTGCGAGTGGTAGATGCTGCCGCGGATGCCGCTGCCCACCGGCGTCATCACCACCATCGGCAGGTTCCAGTCGCCGTTGGTCGCCCAGCAGGTGTTGCCGGCGATCTTGAGCAGGTCGATGGTGTTGAAGATGTAGTCGCAGAACTGGATTTCGGCGACGGGCCGCTGGCCGGCCATGGCCAGGCCCATCGCCATGCCGATGATGCCGCGCTCGTCGAGCGGGCGAGTTCCACGCCGTCTTCAGGCCCTGCGTGGCGGTGAAGACGCCGCCCAGCGGCGGCCCGACGTCCTCGCCGAAGACGTCGGTGACGCCGAGGTTCTCCTCGCCGTAGTGCAGCGCCATCCGGACGGCCTGTGCCATGTTGGCCATGGGGCTAGCCGACCGTTCCTTGTAGATGTTGCTTCCAGATGCTCTCCGGCGCCGGCATGCGGCTCGTCGCGCACCCGCCGGGCCGCATCCGCCAGCTCCTTCGTCCAGCGCTCGCGCACCTGCGCCATCGCGGCGCGGCGTGAGGATGCCCTCTCTCTCCAGCTGCTCCTCGAAGCGTGGCGATGCAGTCCACCTCGCCGGCGACGAGGTTGGCGCCCGAGGCGCTGGAGTGCCCGTAGAGGCGGCGACACCATGCGCCTCCATGAGGAACGGCTTGCGCTCGCTCGCGCACGTAGGCCATCGCCTCCTTCAGCGCCAGGTAGCTGCCCACCACGTCGTTGCCGTCGATGGTCTGGCCGTTCGCATGCCGAAGGCCTTGCCGCGGTCGGCGAGGCTTCTCGCCGCCCTGCTGCGTCGAGGCGGCGGTGGAGATGCCCCAGCTGGTTGTTGGTGACGATGATGAGGATGGGCAACTCGCTGCCCGGGCGCGGCTGCTCCACACCAGGCAGCTGGCGAAATCGCCCTCGGCCGTGCCCGCGTCGCCGCCCTTGACGATGGTGATGCCGTCGCCTCCGACGCGCTTCTGGGCCATCGCCGTCCCGGGCGCCATGACGTACTGCACCTCGATGGGGGAGCTGATCGGCGCGATGTTCCACGCGCGCTTGGTGAAGTGGCCGGCGAAGTTGCGCCCCGCCGAGTACGGGTCGGTCGCCGTGTTCTTCATCTGCCGGAGGGCGCCGACTGGCTCCTCGCCCAACGCCAGCAGCGTGGCCGACTGCCGGTAGTGCACGTGGAGGTAGTCGTAGGCCGGACCCTGGCCGCGCTTCATGAGCAGGCCCAAGGGGACGTTGAAGGCCTCCTCCCCGGGACCACCAATCCAGAAGTAGCCGTCGCCCGGCCTTGTACATCTGGATCAGGCGCTCCTCGAGGACGCGCGCCTTGACCATCAACTCGTGCATGCGCACCAGCAGCTCGCGGTCGATGCCGAGGCCTTCTCCTTCGGCCCGGACGAGCTGCGGACGGGGGCGGCTGGGGCCTCGTTCGCTCATGGGCCTCCTCTAGCAGAAGTGGCTGGCATTTCACTCGACGCGGCGCACCGCACCCCCCTCCGCTCGGTTATACAGGCCCCCACTCCCCATGGCCCCCCCCCTGCTCGAAGCCGTCCGCGCCAAAATCCGGGACGTCCCGGACTTCCCCAAACCCGGGATTGTCTTCAAGGACGTGACGCCCGTGCTGGCCGACGCCGCACTCTTTCATGGTGTCATCGCCGCCCTGGCGGCACGGGTGGCCACCCTGGACGTCGACCGGGTGGTGGCCATTGAAGCCCGGGGCTTCATCTTCGGCGCGCCGCTGGCCTACGCACTGCGCCGTGGCTTTGTCCCGGTACGCAAGCCCTCCAAACTTCCTCGCGCCACGCACCGGGAGTCCTACGGGCTGGAATACGGGCGCGACGTGCTGGAGTTGCACACCGATGCGCTCGCCCAGGGCGAGCGCGTGCTGGTGGTGGATGACGTCCTCGCCACGGGTGGCACCGCGCTGGCTACCCGCACGCTGGTGGAACGCGCTGGAGCCACCGTGGCAGCCTTTGCTTTCCTGGTGGAGTTGGGCTTCCTCAAGGGCGCCGACAAGCTACAGGGGACGCCCCTGTATGCCTTCACCCGCTACGACTGAAGGGAGTAGCCGCCATGGCCGACACCTTTCGCGCGCTGTATGCCGAGCAAGCTGAGGGACGCACCCGGGTGAGTCTCGTCTCACTCACCGACGAGGTGTTGCCCCCGGGTGAAGTGACGCTGGACGTTGCCTACAGCTCACTCAACTACAAGGATGGGCTCGCCCTCACCGGGAAGGGAAAGGTGCTGCGGAAGCTTCCCCTCGTCCCCGGCATCGACGTCGCGGGCACGGTGCGCGCCTCGACGTCGCCGCGCTTCCGCCCGGGCGAGCAGGTGTTTGCCACCGGGTGGAACCTTGGGGAGGCCCTGTGGGGCGGCTACACCCAAAGGACGCGCCTGAGTGCCGCGCTGTTGCAGCACTTGCCACCTGGGCTGGACTTGAAGCGCACCATGGCCCTCGGGACGGCCGGCTTCACCGCCATGCTGTGCGTGGATGCCCTGGAGCAGGCCGGTGCGCTGAAAGGCGGACGCGAGGTGGTGGTGACGGGGGCCGGGGGTGGAGTGGGCTCCATCGCCGTCGCGCTTTTGGCCGCGCTCGGCCAGCAGGTGGCCGCTTCCACCGGGCGGCCGGAGCTGCGGGAGTGGCTGACGTCGCTGGGCGCGGCCAGTCTGGTCGACCGCGCCGAATTGGCACAGAAGGGGCCGCCACTGGCCGCCGAGCGCTGGGGGGCGGGGGTGGACACGGTGGGTGGGCAGACGCTGGCCACCGTGCTGAGCCAGACGGCTTACTACGGCGCGGTGGCCGCCTGCGGCCTGGCCGGGGGAGCGGACCTGCCGGCCTCCGTCTTTCCCTTCATCCTGCGCGGCGTGAAGCTGCTGGGCGTCGAGTCGGTGCTGGTCCCGATGCCGCTGCGCGAGCGCGCCTGGAAGCGCCTGGGCGAGCTGCTGCCGCTTCCGAAACTGGACGCCAGCACCACGGTGGTGCCCCTGACGCGCCTTCTGGATGTCGCCCCGGACATCCTCGCCGGGAAGACGCGCGGCCGGGTGGTGGTGGACGTCAACGCCTGAGGCGAGGGCGACGGCGAGAGACCGCGGCCATGAAGAGAGCTCCCTGTGTGCTGCTCACCCGCCGGCTGACCGAAGCGGTGGAGGCGCGCGTCCACCGCAGCTACCGCGGCCTCTTCAGTCCCGACGACCGGCCGCTGTCGGACGAGGAGATGGTCGACCGCAGCGCCGACGCCGACGCCATCCTCTGCTTCGTAACCGACCGCTTCCCGCGCGCGCTCATCGCCCGGCTCGGTCCACGGGTGCGCGTGCTGGCCTCGGTGTCGGTGGGGACGGACCACGTGGACTTGGTGGCCGCCCGGGAACGCGGCCTCCGTGTCACCAACACCCCGGACGTCGTCACCGAGGCCACCGCGGACATCGCGCTGTTGCTTCTGCTGGGCGCCGCCCGGCGGGCCAGCGAGGGCGAGCAGCTGGTGCGCAGCGGGGCCTGGACCGGCTGGGCCCCCACCCAGCTGCTGGGGCGGGGGTTTGCCGGCAGGCGCCTGGGCATCGTCGGCATGGGCCGCATCGGCCGCGCCTTGGCCGCGCGCGCTCGGCCCCTGGGCGTTGAAATTCATTACTGCAACCGCACGCGGCTGCCGGCCGAGTTGGAGCAAGGCGCCCACTTCCACGACACCCTGGAGAGCCTCCTGGCGGTCAGTCACTTCCTGTCCCTTCACACCCCGGCCACCGCCGCCACGCGACACCTCATCAATGCACGGACGCTGGCGCTGCTGCCCAAGGGGGCGGTGCTGGTGAACTCCGCGCGGGGGGATTTGGTGGACGACGAGGCCCTCCAGGCCGCCCTCAGAAGCGGCCACCTCTTCGCCGCCGGGCTGGACGTCTACACCGGGGAGCCGGCCCTCCACCCGGGTTACCGGGCGCTGCCCAACGTCTTTCTCTTGCCGCACCTCGGGACGGCGACGCTGGAGACACGTACCGCCATGGGCTTCCGGGCCCTGGACAACGTGGACGCCGTCCTGTCCGGGCGAGAGCCGCCCGACGCGGTCGCCTGACCCTGGGAAGCGTGCAATTGCCCGGCTCAGCCAGCGGCCAGGACCGAGCAGTAGACTGGGGGGGCGATGCCAAGGTCGGCACGTGCGCTCCTCTACGAAGAGCTCCTCCGGGTCGCCGTCCCCTCGCAGGCGGCCGCGATGCAGGCCTACATGAAGTCAGAGATGCCCTTCCTCGGCGTCGGCGCCGTCCCCTTACGCGCCGCGTGTAAGCGCGCCTTTGCCAGGATTGAGCTTCCAGACCCCGCCAGCTGGAAAGACACCGTCCTCGCCATCTGGCGCAAAGCGCGCTTCCGGGAGGAGCGCTACGGTGCCATCGAGCTGTGCGCTGACCGCCGGGCGCGCCCATTCCAGACGATGGAGGCACTCCCGATGTACGAGGAGATGATTGTGACGGGTGCGTGGTGGGACCTTGTGGACGCGTTGGCCACGCATCGTCTGGGCGACTTGTTGCGCGGCGAGCCCGTTGCCATGAAACAGAAGATGCTCGCGTGGAGCCGGGACCAGAACTCATGGAAGCGACGCAGCGCCATCCTCTGCCAAAACCGGTTCAAGAAGGACACCGACCTGAGGCTTCTCTACGCCTGCATTGGGCCGTCGCTCGCCTCCCGAGAGCTTTTCCTGCGCAAGGCGATTGGCTGGGCACTTCGCCAGTACGCGTGGACCGACCCGCGGGAGGTGAAGCGCTACGTGCGTCAGCACGAGAAGCAGCTGAGCGGGCTCAGCAGGCGTGAAGCGCTGAAGAACGTCCTCAAGCCGAAGGGGTGAAGTCCACTCCGTCACATTCCGCCCGCGCCGCCTGCACGGAACTCTACCTTGGACATTGGCGGACGCCGCCTTCGCCAGTCTCGAGCCGGCCAACCTCGTGGCCGAGCAGGGCGGACTACTTCGCCGCGGGCGCGGTGACGTTGGGCTTGGTCCCGAAAGGCGTGATGGTCATCGTCTTGTAGATTTCGGCGGGGTAGTACGTCGCGCCACCCTTCATCACCAGGCGGACCTGGCGGATTGCGGAAATGTCCTTGGTGGGGTCCCCGGCCACGAGCACCAGGTCGGCCAGCTTGCCGAGCGCAATCGAGCCGAGCTGCTGGTCGTTGCCCAGGTAGCGGGCACAGTCCAGGGTGGCATGTTGCAGGACGCGAGCGGCAGGAATGCCGGCCCCCACCCACGTCTCGAGCTCGCTGTGCAGCATAAAGCCCGGGACGTCGTCGGTCCCTGGCAGAAGTCGGATTCCCTCCCGGTCCAGCATGTTCAGCACGTCGAGCAACTTCCGGGCGGACGCGTCGTAGGTGGGGTACTGCTCCGGCTTCACGTCTAGCACGCTGCTTCGCCGGCCGCGCTGAACCGGCCCCGGCATGTGGTCGAGCCACCCCGCGTCCGTCGGGGAGGTCTTCCCGGGGCGCGAGAGAAGCATGGACTGGAACGTGGCCATCGTCGGGTCGTGTGCGGTGTTGCGGTCCTTCATCAGCCGCAGAAGGCGCTGCACCGGCTCGCTCTGCAGGTCGAGCGCGGCGGTCCGTTCCCCGAGCGCGGTGAAGCGGAAAGGCGTCCGGGTGTCGTCCTTCGGTCCGATGAGAAACATCAGGACCAGCTGGTTGATGTGGGTGACCTCATCGTAGCCGTCGCGCACTACGCGCTCCGACGTCATGAAGGCCGGGACGTGGCCGTGGACGCGCAACCCCAACCGGTGTGCCTCTTCCGCGATGGGCTTCACCCAGTCCGGCGTCATGGAGTTGTAAATCTTGATGCTGGTGTAGCCGTGGTCTGCGTACCAGCGCACCTTGTCCAGCGCGTCATCGAGCTTGTCCACGACGAATCCGGTCCGCGCCGAGAAGGGACTGCGTCCCTCGAGAAAGCCGGCGCGGACGATGCCGGGGCCCAAGGACTTCGCCCGTTTCAATCTCCCGGGTCAGCTCGAGCAGAACACGGTTGTCGTTTCCGGGGTCGCGGGTATTCGTCACACCGGCAGCGAGGTGGAGTGGACCGCCCCAGGCATAGGCATGGGCGTGGACGTCGCACAGCCCTGGGAGGAGAGTCCCTCCCGCGCCGTCGATGACCACCGCATCAGCCGGCGGCGGGCCGGCCCGGGTTCCGGCAATCCGCTGGCCGAAGACGACGACGTCGGTCGCCGGGCCCACCGTTGCGGCCACCGAGTCGAAGACGTGGACGTTGGTGAGGTACACCGGCCGGTCGAAGGTGTGCGTCAGCTCGCGGGTCAACCGGCCGAGGTATTCCCGGTCCAGAGCCTCCCCAAGGCTGGACAGCGCCTGGAACTGGTCGGCGAAGCGCTCGTCGATGAGGACGGCCTGGGCGCTGACGTGACCGATGAACCGACCCTTCCGGTCGGCAAGCACGAAAGTCGGCGCGACATCGAGCCCCCACAACGCGTAGGCGGTTGCGTCGATGGCGGCACCCTCCCGTCCCACGCGGACATCTCGCACGCGCTCGGCACGTAACTCGCCGGAGGGCAAAACCGAAAGCCTAGCGCCGGGCGCAGCAAGCACGAGGCGCAGGCTGAGGCCAAGATTCCACTCGCTCGAGTTGTTGGGGAGGTAGAGTAAAGGCCGCTTCATCTCCGCCGAGCCGGAGTCGTCCAGTGACTTCCAACTCGCGGTGGTGCCGTGCACCTCGAACGACTCCTTCACCGGTGCGCCGTACCAGGCAGTCCCGGTGATGGTCCAGGCGCGGGGAAAGCCGTCCGCGCCGAGCTCGACCGCCTCCTTGAACTTCGAGCCGCGGCCGTTGTCGTCCACGCTCCAGTCCACGGTCACGCGGTGGCCGGTGGCGGTGGCTACCATCGTCCCCACACGCTCCCCGTTCGTCAGGTAGGCGTAGCGCTCGACGGAAGCGTCCTCTGCGGCCGCTGCATGCGCGCAGAACACGACTGGTGCCAGGGCGAGACAGAGACGGGGCCAGCGAGCCATCGGCACTCCTTGGCGCGGATTTGAGTGGCCGAAAGCCTGTCATCTTCTTGTCGGGGAATCGACAGCCCACAGGGCTTGGCGACCGCCTCAGTCCCTGGCGCCGGACCCTGCCTCGTGGGCAAACGCGGCTGTAACGCGTTTCGCCAAACGGGCTATGGGCCTGTCGTCTTGAGCACCAGCTCGATGCGCCGGTTCTTCGCCCTGCCCTGCGGCGTGTCGTTGGAAGCCACGGGCTGCGTGTCACCGAAGCCCGTCGCCGACAGCAGATTCGGGTCGACCCCTTTGCTCACCAGGTACCGCACGACGTCGGTGGCCCGTGCGGTGGAGAGCTCCCAGTTGGAAGGGAAGCGGGCCTTGAGCTCTGGGCCAATGGGGACGTTGTCCGTGTAGCCGTTCACCTCGATGCGCTGGCCCTTGAGAGTCTTCAGGGTCGGGACAATCTTCTCCAGGGTCTGTTCGCCAGCGCGGTTGAGCTCCCAGCCACCTTCGGGGAAGAGAATCTCGTTGACGATGGTGACTTTCAGCTGCCCCTTCAGCTGCTGGATTTGCACCTGGTCGGCTTTGACTTCCGCCTGCAGCTGCGTGTCGAGCTTCTGTTCGGTCGCGTTCTGAGCGCTCAGCGCGTCCGCCTTCTGCTCTTCCTGCTTGTAGGTGCTGTCGGAGACGCAGCCAGTCGCCAGCGCGGCGACGAGCAAGAGACCCTTGGTCGGCTTCATCCGGTTCGCTCCAGTGAGAAAGGGCCGTGACTCTCGGTTTGGCGGGTACCGCGGTCAAGCGACAATCCCAGCGCACGGAGATTTGCCGGGTTCCAGTCAACAGCCGGGTGGCCACTTGGCTCGTTTCACTCTGCGACTCAGTCCTGGCGCGCGGCCTGGACCGGCACCGTGTCGCGGACCCACACGCCGCTCTCGTCGAGAAGGGGGCTGCCGAAGTCCAAGGCCGAGAGACTCCGGACCAGCGCCACTCCCTGCCGCGCCGGGTCGAGGACGGGCCGGCCCGGCTTTTCAATGCGGGCAGGAACCAGCGCGACGCGGGTGGCAACGCCGTTAGGCGCGAGCGTCACCTCAAGAATACCGGTAATGCCAAGCGGCCCACTGAGGTTGAACGTGTCCCAGGTGGAGAAGTTGCCCAGCGAGTAGGCGATGAGGCGGCCCTTGTAGATTTCCACGGCGCGCAACAGGTGGGGACTGCTTCCCAGCACCAAATCCGCGCCCGCGTCGACGACGGTATGGGCAAAGGCACGCACGTCCCCGCGGTTCTCGCCAAGGAAGGTTTCCACGCCCTGGGGCACGCGCGCCGCGCCGACCCCTTCGGCGCCACCGTGGAAGGAGACGAACACCAGGTCATGGCGTTTCTTCAAGTCCGCCACCAGCTTGCGGGCCACCACCAGGTCCTGAATTCGGTAGACGTCTGAGCCGAAGGAAAAGCCTACCAACGCCACCCGGCGCCCCCCGACGTCCCAGGAGGCAATGTCTCCCAACGGGCCGCTGTGGCGGATGTCCGCTGCGTCCAGCGCCGCGATGGTGGAGCGTCTGCCTTCCGGGCCGAAGTCCCCGGCGTGGTTGTTGGCGATACTCATCACGCTGAAGCCGGCGGCGCGCAGGCTTTTGGCGAAGGACGTCGGGACGCGAAAGGCGTAGCACTTGGTGGACTTCTTCCCGCACTTCTTGCTGTCGCCGGTGTCCGCCAGCACCGTCTCGAGGTTGCCGAAGCGCACCTCCGCGCGGCGGAGGGTCTCTGTCACCGCGTCAAACATGTCGCTCGCGTCGTTGGGCGGCAGGGCCACGTGCCCGGGTGGCCAGGCCATGCCCAGCTGGACGTCCCCCACCGCGGCCACCGTCAGGCTGGGCCCTGGGGCTGGGACCTCATCGCGGGGCGGTAAGGGCCCCGGGTCCGGCAGGGCGTCGAGGAGGCGCAGCTGCCGGACGCGTTCGGTCAGCTCCGCCAGGTGCTCGGCCAGCTCCGGGTAATGGCTGTCCAGCCCTTCCAGCTGGGTCCACGCCTCCAGCGCCGCCTCATGCCGGCCGCGCAGCTGCTCGGACCAGCCCAATTCCCACCAGGCGGCGGTGCACTGGGGGTCCAGCGCCAGGGCCTTCCGGTACAGGGCAATGGCCTCGGCGGCGCCGCCCTCTCCCTTCTCGCGCTGCACCGTCCGGCCCTCCTCCACCAGGGCCAGTGCGCTGGCCGGCTCTCGCACCGGCGCCGCGGGCGGTGGCGGCGCAGCCGCCACCGGAGGCACCGCGGCCGCCGGGGCCACCGGGGCGGGTGTCGGCTGCACGGTGGCGCAGCCGGCCAAAAGAAGCAGCAGGGCGGGGAGTCGAATGCGTCGAGTCATGAGGGGTAGCAAGAAGGGCATTGTGCCACGGCCCGGCGAGACGACTTCAGGGCCTAATGGCCACCGCCACCGACGCAAGGGGGGGCACGTGCAAGGACACCGTCTGCCCGACATGGAGTGGCTCGGCGACGGTGGCGGCGCCAGCAAGGACGAGGCTTCCCGGGGGTAGGGCACGCCCCCGGCCGTCTAGAAGCGCACACAGCTGCACGACCGAAAGCAGCGGGTCCCCGGAGATGGCGCTTCCCTTCGCGCGCTGGCGCACCACGCCGTCCACGGACATGGCCAAGTCCAGCTGTCCTAGCTGCAGGCCCGCGGCGTCGGTCCAGGCGTCCGCCAGGACAAAGTGCGAGGAGGAGGCATTGTCCGCCACGACGTCGGGAAGGCTGAAGTATTTGAAGTCCCGGTAGCGCGAGTCGAGAATCTCCAGCGCCGCGCACACCCCGGTGCAGGCGGCCAGCACCTCGGCCCTGTCCGGGCAGCCGCGCAGGCCATCGGCGAAGTGGAAGGCCAGCTCCGGCTCAATTTTCGGGTGCAGCGTCCCGGCCATGGAGAAGGTACCCCGCACGCGCATTGCTTCCGTCAGGACGCCGTAGATGGGTGCACCCAGGCCCATCTGCTGCCGCTTGGCCTCCGACGTCAGGCCCATCTTCAGGCCCACGTCGCGCTCCCCCCGCTCGCGCCGGAGGGCCAGGCCGGCGTCCATAATCCGGTAGGCCTGTTCCAGGGTGAGGTCGGGGAATTCCAGGGTGAGCCGTTCCACCTCCCGCCCCGAGAGCCGCGCATCGTCCAGCCGACGCGCCAACGCATTCCCGTCCAGGCCCATCCCTTGCGCCTCCTCTCCGGTGGCCCCCCGTGGGCGGCCGTCCCCCGTTGGGGGGCGTCTGCTTCTACACTAGCCCCCCGGGGCGCGCGGAGGCGTCTTGGTGCTAGGACAGCGGGTGGGCGATGGTGACCGTCCAGAACCACATTGACGGCCGGCAGGTGCCGGCGCGCTCCGGCGCGACGCTGGACAACTGGGAGCCTGCCACCGGGGCGGTCTCGGGCACCCTCCCCGACTCGGACGCTTCTGACGTCGCCGCCGCGGTGCAGGCGGCCGAGCGGGCCTTCCCTGCCTGGGCCTCCACCCCGGCCAGCGAACGTTCCCGGGCCCTGCACCGCCTGGCGGACGCCCTGCGCGCCCGAGCGGCGGACCTGGCCCATGCCGAGTCGGTCGACACTGGAAAGCCCCTTTCGCTGGCGACGTCAATGGACATCCCGCGGGCAGTGTCCAACTTCGACTTCTTCGCCGACGCCGCCAGCCAGTTTGCCAGCGAGGCGCACCCCATGGAGGGGCGCGCCCTCAACTACACGCTGCGCCCGCCGCTGGGGGTGGTGGGCTGCATCTCCCCGTGGAACCTGCCCCTCTACCTCCTCAGCTGGAAAGTGGCACCGGCGCTGGCTGCCGGAAACTGCGTGGTGGCCAAGCCCTCGGAGGTGACGCCGGTGACGGCGAACTGGCTGGGCCGACTTTCGGCGGAGGCGGGCCTGCCTCCGGGCGTCCTCAACCTGGTGCACGGGCTCGGCCCGAAGGTGGGGGCAGCCCTCACCGCGCACCCGGGGGTGAAGGCCATCTCCTTCACCGGCAGTACCCGCACCGGCGCGGAGATTGCTCGCACCGCGGGCCCGGCCTTCAAGAAGCTGTCGCTGGAGATGGGCGGGAAGAACCCCACCCTCGTCTTCGCCGACTGCGACGTCCAAGCGGCCGTAGAAACCACGCTCCGTTCCGCCTTCACCAACCAGGGGCAGATTTGCCTCTGCGGCTCGCGCATCCTCGTGGAAGCGTCGCTGTACACACGCTTCCGCGACGCGCTGGTGGAGCGCGCCGGCGCCCTGCGGGTGGGGGACCCGCTGGAGGCGCAGACGCAGCAGGGGGCGCTGGTGAGCCGGGCCCACCTGGACAAGGTCCTGGGCTGCCTCGACGTCGCCCGGGCCGAGGGCGGCCAAGTGCTGTGCGGCGGAAGGCGCGCGCTGGTGAAGGGCCGGTGCCAGGAAGGCTTCTTCGTGGAGCCGACCCTCCTCGAGGGCCTCGGGCCCGCGACGCGCACCAACCAGGAGGAGATTTTTGGCCCGGTGGCCACACTGCAGCCCTTCCGCACCGAGGAGGAGGCCCTGGCCCTGGCCAACGCCACCGCCTACGGGCTGGCAGCCTCGGTGTGGACAAGCAACCTCAAGCGCGCCCACACCGTCGCGGCCAGGCTGCAGTCGGGAATTGTCTGGGTGAATTGCTGGATGTTGCGCGATTTGCGCACCCCCTTCGGGGGGATGAAGGACTCGGGCGTGGGGCGCGAGGGAGGCGTGGAGGCGCTGCGCTTCTTCACCGAAGCCCAGAACGTCTGCGTCCAGCTGTAGAGGGGAGGCGACTGTGGCGTCCGTCACGTCCGAGCGAGCCGCTGCGCCAGTGGGGCTGTTTCCCCACGCCCGCCGCGTCGGCAACCTCCTCTTCCTGTCGGGGATTGGCCCCCGCGTCCGCGGTAGCCAGGACATTCCCGGCGTCGTGCTGGACGCCCAAGGCAACGTGGTGGCCAAGGACATTGTGGCCCAGTGCCACAGCGTCTTCGCCAACGTCCGCGCCATCCTCGAGGACGCCGGCACCAGCTGGGACCGCCTGGTGGACGTCACCGTCTTCCTCACCGACATGAAGACGGACTTCGCGGCCTACAACCGGCTGTGGGCTGAGTACTTCGCCGACGCCCAGCCCTGTCGCACCACGGTGGAGGTGAATTGTCTGCCCACCCCCATCGCCATTGAGTTGAAGTGCATCGCGACGATGCCTGAGGAAGCGCCATGACGAGCCGGCTGGAAGCGTTGAATTTCAAGCGTTGGATTGACGAGCACCGCCACCTGCTGAAGCCGCCGGTGGGTAACCAGCAGATTTGGGCCGACCGCGAATTCATGGTGACGGTGGTGGGCGGCCCCAACGCCCGCGCCGACTTCCACATCAACCAGGGCGAGGAGTTTTTCTACCAGCTGGAAGGCGACATGGTGCTTCGCTGCATCGACGAGGGACAGCAGGTGGACGTACCCATCCGCGAGGGGGAGATTTTCCTGCTTCCCCCGCGGATTCCGCACTCGCCCCAACGCCCGGCGGGGACGGTGGGCCTGGTCCTCGAACGCAAGCGGCTGTGGCATGAGAGGGACGGCTTCGTCTGGTTCTGCCAGAAGTGCGGCGAGAAGCTGCACGAGGAATTCTTCCACCTGGAGAACCTGGTCACCCAGCTGCCGCCGGCCTTTGACAGATTCTACGGAAGCGCCGAGGCCTCCACCTGCAAGAAGTGCGGAACGCGGGCCGTGCGGGGCTGATGGCCACCGTCGACGTCCACACCCACCTGTTGCCTCCGGAGCTGCCGCGGTGGCGGGAGAAATTCGGCTACGGCGGCTTCATCCAGCTGGAACCCTGTGGGCCGGGGCGCGCCCGTATGCTGCGCGACGACGGGACGCCCTTTCGCGAAGTGCAGAGCAACCTGTGGGACGCCGAGGCGCGGCTACAGGACTGTGACGCCGCCGGCGTCGACGTGCAGGTGCTGTCCACCGTCCCGGTCATGTTTTCCTACTGGGCCAAGCCGCGCGACGGGCTGGAGCTCGCCCGCTACCTGAATGACCACCTGGCCTCGGTGGTGAGAAGCCGCCCGCAGCGCTTCGTGGGCCTCGGCACGCTGCCGCTGCAGGACGCCGCGCTGGCGACGGCGGAGCTCGAGCGCTGCGTGCGCCAGCTGGGCCTGGCCGGCGTGCAGATTGGAAGCCACGTCAACGAGTGGAACTTGAGCGACCCCGCCCTCTTCGACGTCTTCGCCGCCGCGGCGGAACTGGGCGCTGCCGTCTTCGTCCACCCCTGGGACATGATGGGCGAGGCGCGCATGCGCAAGTACTGGCTTCCCTGGCTGGTGGGGATGCCGGCCGAGGTCTCCCTCGCCATCTGCAGCATTCTCTTCGGCGGCGTGCTGGAGCGACTTCCCACGCTGCGCATTGCGTTTGCGCACGGGGGCGGCGCCTTCCCCGGGACGTTTGCCCGCATCGCCCACGGCTTCGAAGTGCGTCCGGACTTGGTCGCCGTGGACAACCAGGTGCACCCGCGCGCCTACCTGGGGCGCTTCTGGGTGGACAGCCTGGTGCACGATGCGGACACGCTGCAGCGCGTCCTCGGCCTCTTCGGTGCTTCCAAGGTGATGCTGGGCAGCGACTACCCCTTCCCGCTGGGCGAGGCGTCCCCGGGGGCCCTCATCCGCTCGGCCCCCAACCTGGCGCCTTCCACCCGGGAGGCCCTGCTTTCCGACAACGCCTGGGCCTGGCTCGGACGCAAGCCGGTGGCCTAGCGTGACATTCGAGGATTCAGAGGCCTTTGCCCGGGGGCTGGACGCCGCCGACCTCCTCGCCCGCTTCCGTGAGTCCTTCCTCATCCCCCCGGGGCCGGACGGAAAGCCGTGTGTCTACCTCGCCGGCAACTCCCTTGGGCTGCAGCCCCGGAAGGCGCGCGCCTACGTCAACGAGGCGCTGGAGGCGTGGGAGAAGCTGGGCGTGGAGGGGCACCTGCAGGGGGCCCACCCGTGGCTGCCGTACCATGAGCTGTTGACTGCCTCGACGGCGCGCCTGGTGGGGGCGGAACCGGAGGAGGTGGTGGTGATGAACACCCTCACCGTCAACCTCCACCTCATGATGGTGAGTTTCTACCGGCCGACACCCAAGCGCTTCCGGGTGCTGATGGAGGCAGACGCCTTCCCCTCCGACCGCTACGCGGTGGCCTCCCAGGTGCGCTTCCACGGCTTTGCGCCCGAGGCGGCAGTGGTGGAGGTGCCCCCCCGTCCCGGGGAGGACGCGCTGCGGCCGGAGGACATTCTTGGCGCCATTGAACGGGAGGGGCCGAAGCTGGCCCTGGTGCTCCTCGGCAACGTGAATTACCTGACCGGGCAGGCCTTCGACGTAGCGGCGGTGACGCGCGCCGCCCGGACGGCGGGAGCCCTGGTGGGCTTCGACCTGGCGCACGGCGCGGGCAACCTCCGCTTCCGGCTCCACGAGGACGGCCCCGACTTCGCCGTCTGGTGCTCCTACAAGTACCTCAACGGCGGCCCGGGCACGCTGGGGGGCGTCTTCGTCCACGCCCGGCACCGGGACGGGCACGCGCTTCCTCGCTTCGAGGGGTGGTGGGGCCATGACAAGTCCTCGCGCTTCCAGATGCCGGCGCGCTTCGCCTCGCTCCCGGGCGCCGAGGGTTGGCAGCTGAGCAACCCGCCCATCCTCCAGCTGGCCGCCCTGCGGGCGTCGATGGAACTCTTTGCCGAGGCAGGCATGGGCGCGCTCGAGGAGAAGCGGGAGCGCCTCACCGGCTTCCTGCACTTCCTCCTCGCTGGACTGCCCCGAGGCGCCGCGCGCGTCATCACCCCGGCCGACCCGAAGCAGCGCGGCGCTCAGCTCTCCCTCCGCATTCGCAAGGACGCGCGGACCCTCGTGCAGCGGCTTGGGCAGGCGGGCATGGTGGTGGACTTCCGCGCGCCGGACATCGTGCGCGCTGCCCCGGTGCCGCTGTACAACTCCTACATGGACGTCTGGCGCTTCGCTCGGGCCGTGCGCACCCATGTCACGGCCTGACCGCTACACCCTGGTTGGCTCCGGGCTGGTGGGCTCGCTGCTGTCTCTTTACCTGGCCCGCCGGGGCGCGGAGGTACGGGTTCTGGAACGCCGGGCGGACATGCGAAAGGAACGCATCCGCGCCGGACGCAGCATCAACCTCGCCATCAGCGTCCGCGGGCTTCACGCCCTGGACCGCGTGGGGCTGGAGGCGAAGGCGCTGCAGCACGCCATCGCCATGCGCGGGCGCGCCATTCACCCCGTCGACGGCCCCCTGGCTTTCCAGCCCTACGGGAAGGATGACACCCAGTGCATCCACTCCATCTCCCGCGGCTGGCTGAACGCCGTGCTGATGTCCGAGGCGGAGGCGACGGGCCGGGTGCGGGTGGACTTTCACCACCGCCTCACCGCCCTGGACGTCGCCTCCGGACGCCTGACGGTGGTGAATGAGAAGGACGGCCACCAGGAGGTCTTGCACAGCTCGGCCGTGGTGGGCACCGACGGGGCCAGTTCCGTCGTGCGCGAGTCCGTCGTCGCGACCGCCGGCGGACGCAGCAGCGAGGAGCGACTGGACCACGGCTACAAGGAACTGACGTTGCCGGCCGGCCAAGGGGGCAGCTTCCGGCTGGAGAAGCACGCGCTGCACATCTGGCCCCGGCGGGACTTCATGCTGATTGCGCTGCCCAACCTGGACGGCAGCTTCACCTGCACCCTCTTCCTTCGCTTTTCCGGAAACCCGTCCTTCGAGACCCTGAAGACGCCGGAGGCCGTGCACGGTTTTTTTGCGGCGCAGTTTCCCGATGCGCTCGCACTCTTGCCGGACGTCGAGACGCAATTCTTCGAGAACCCCACCGGCAGCATGGTGACGGTGAAGTGCTGGCCCTGGGCGGCGGAATCGCGCGCTGTGCTGCTGGGGGACGCGGCGCACGCCATCGTCCCCTTCTTCGGACAGGGGATGAATTGCGGATTCGAGGACTGCGAAGTGCTGGACGACGTCCTCTCTCAGACGGAGGACCTGGGCGCGGCCTTCGCGGAGTTTTCCCGGCTGCGCAAACCCAACGCCGACGCCATTGCCGACATGGCGGTGGAGAACTTCGTGGAGATGCGCGACAGCGTGGCGGACGCCCGGTTTCTCCTCGAGAAGTCCATCGAGCGGCGGCTCCTCAACGCCTTTCCGGGGGAGTTTCTCTCCCGTTATGCGCTGGTCAGCTTCAGCCGCGCCCCCTACCGCCTGGCCTATGACATTGGGCGCGTCGCCGCGGCGCTGGTCTCGGAACTTGCCAGCGGCGTGACGTCCGCCGAGGCGGTGGACCTGGCGGCGGCCCAGCAACTGGTGCACGCCCGGCTGCAGCCCCTGGTCCGCCAGCTGCCGCGCGGGGCGCTGGGCTGAGTCCGGGACGTCAGCGCAACGCCGGACGTCCCGCCAGGGATTCGACGGCCTCCACCACCTGCGGCCAGAACGGGGACGTCGGTTCCGTGACGTCGAAGTGGCCTCCTCCCGAAAGCGTCACCAGCCGCGCCTCATCCCCGGCAGCGCGCGCCCGCTCCACATAGGCCGGACTCATGGCGTAGGGGACATCCTCATCCGCAGTCCCGTGGACGAGGACGGTGGGCACGCCCAGGGGCAGCTGCTCCACCGGGGAAGCCGCCCGGTAGCGTTCCGGGACTTGCTCCGGGCTGCCACCCAACAGCTCGCGCACCACGCCCGTGCTGAGATGGAGACGGAAGCCCTCCACCAAGTCACTCACCGGGGCCAGCCCGACGACGCCAACCAAGGGGAGGCCCTTCGGCGCGACGGCCTGGGCACGAGAGGCGGCCCACAGGGCCAGCTGGCCGCCCGCCGAATGGCCCACCAGCAGGGCGCCGGAAAGCTGAAGGCCCTGGCCGGCCGCTTCCGCCGGAAGGGAGGCGAGCGCCGCCTCGACGTCGTCCAGCGTCCCCGGCCAGCCGCCCCCCGCTTCCCCCAGTCGGCGGTACTCCAGGGAGGCGACGGGGAAACCGCGGGCCGCGAAGGCCCCGCACAGACGCTCGATTTCTTCCAGGCCGTACCGCACGCGCCAGTAACCACCGTGCACGGCCACCAGGAGAAGGCGCCGCACCGGGGCCGTCGGGGTCACCCACTCCACGCGTTGCGACGGGCTTGGGCCGTATGGCGCAAGGCGTCGACGCGGGCGCTGGGCTCCCACCGGTTGGGTGAAGTCGGCTACCCTCATTTGCACCAGACGCTAGCAGCCCGCGGGTGGGCGCTGGCGAGGCTGGTGTCGACGTCCGTGGTGGGGACGCCTCTGGCGGCGCCTCATGCCCGCCAAGAGGGGGGAATTCATGAGCAGGGGATTTGAAGACCGTCAGGCTGGTTTGGAGAAGAACCACTACAAGCGGAGACTGCTGAAGTACTTTGGCAAGCACCTGCGGGGCACAGCGACCGTGAAAGGCCTCTCGTACCTCGTCATCGGGGAGCGCCGGCGGCTAAAGGGCGGCAAGCCGCACCGGGTGGAGCTGGCCTTCATCATCCACGTCCACACCGACGTTCCCATTCCGAGTGCCCTGCAGGGCGACACCATCCTCAAACGGGGCAACCGCTTCACGTTCGTGCAAGCGGCGAACTCGGTCAAAACGAATAGCTTCACGACGGCGTTCACTGCCCACTACACCGGGAACGACCCGCCCACCATCCCCTGAGCCGCCCGTCCCGGTTGGCCCGCAGGACGGTCCTCCAGGCATACTGGTTGGCGCCTTGTGGGGGCCCTGTTCACTGATTCTTCTGGTTGCCGTCGCGACCGCCCTGGGCCACGACGGATGGACGCCCTCCGTTGCCGGCTGTGGCGGTGGCGACTCTCTTCCAAGGGCCAAAAGCTGCGCAGACGTCAGCCGGCGGCTCGGCTCAAAGGAAGCGGCCCTGCGCTCGTCGCGCGCCTTCATCATCGCCGGTCACTACGCGGACGCCAGAGCCGTGCTGGAGCCCTTCGAGGCCAGCGGCGACGTGGAGGTGCTGTACCGGCTCGCCTTCATCGACTCGCTCCTCGGCAAACACGACGTCGCCATGAGGGAGTACCGGCGAGCCTTTGCCGGCGCCGGACGCGTGGCGGACCTCTCACTGGTGGCCAAGGTGACGAGCCGTTTCGCCTATGAGCTCTACCACGCCGCTCAGTACGCAGAGGCGGTCAGCATTCTGGACGCGCTGTTGCGCGCTCACGCCGGCGCTCTTCAACTCGACGACGAGCGGGACGCGCGCCTGCGCCTGGCGCGGGCCCTGGACGGCATGGGGGATGGTCCTGCGGCCGAGGCCGAGCTCGCTCGGCTGCGCGCCGTCGTCGGCGCAGGGCGCCTGACGGCACCCGAGCTTCTGCTGGACGCGCAGCTGCACACGGACGCCAACCAGCTTCGTTCGGCGGAGGAGCTGCTGCAGCAGGCGCAAGCCGCTGCTCAGCGGGATGGGATTCGCCTCTACGAGGCGAGCGCCACCATGAACCGAATCGAGGTGGCGGCAAGAGCCTCCGACTGGCAACAGGTGCACGCCCTCTCGGCGCACGCTGCGGAGTTTGGTGACGTGCTGGCAACGGATGACCGGGTGGACCTCGCCTTTTTTCAAGGCATCGCCGCCCGAGGCGAAGGTCGACTCCAGGAGTCGCGCCGGCTGCTGGAGCAAGCGCTCGGGCTGGGGCCCGTCTCGGACCGGCGTTGGGGAATCGAGTCCGAACTCGGCCTCACCCAGTGGGCGCTGGGGGACGTCGATGCCGCACGGAGGTCGCTGGAAAACTCGATTTCGCAGCTCGAGTCACAGAAAAGCCAATTCGTCGACCCAAGTCAGGCCTCCCCCGTCGGCGGCCGCGAAAAGCCCTACCAGTCGCTCTTCGAGCTCTTCGCCACGACCGGAGATTCCACGCGTGCGCTGTCCATTCTGCAGCGGTCTCTGGCCAGTCGCCTCGGGGACGAGGTCGCTACAGCCTCCAGTGGTGCCGGACACGAGGTGAGCGATGCGCTCGAGCGGAACGCGGCGGCGCAGAAGCTCGACGAGGCCAGCCGCGGACTCCCGGAACGCGCCAGCCAGACACTCCGCGACGCGCGCTTCGTCGCCTTCGTCACGACGGAGGCCCATTCCTGGGCATTCATCCATTCGCCCCGGGACCAGACGGTGGTCCCCGTCGCGCTCGCCCCCCAAGCGCTGTGCGCGCTGATGCAGAAGTTCGGCGAGGATTTCGACGAGGAGGCAGCCACGGCGCTGGGGGCGGCCCTGTTCCCGCCGACGACCCTCGAGCGCCTCGGACCGCGCTTTGCCGTCATTCTCCCAGCCTGCGCGCGAAGCTTCCCGGTCGCCGCCGTGCGGGTGGGCGATGCCAGGCTGGTCGACCGAGCCGTCATCAGCGTCGCCCCGGACGTGTCGACCGTCACCTTTGGCGGGGCCACCTCGCGGGATGGCCGACGGGCGGATAAGGGCCTGGTGCTGGCCGACCCACTCGGAGACCTCCCCTTCGCCAGGGAGGAGGCCGCATCCACCGGCCGCGCCACCGCGGCCGAAGTCCGCCTGGGACGGTTGGCCTCGCAGGAGCCCATGGAACACCAAGGCGCGCACCTCCTGCATTTCTCGACGCATACGGTGGTCGACGTCGCAGGGCCCGCCCTGGTCCTGGCCGACCACAACGTCACCGTCGCCGACATCCTGCGGCGCCGGCTCCATGCAGACCTGGTGGTGCTCGCCAGCTGCCACTCCGGCTCCCGCCTCGCGTCGACGGCAGCCGAAACCCTGTCCACGGCATTTCTCCGTGCGGGCAGTGGCGCCGTGCTGGCGACGCTGCGTTCCGTCGAGGACGCCTTCGCCTTGGACGTGGTTCGCGCCTTCTATTCCCAGGGCGGCCTGGAGGACCCGGCCGGCGCCCTGGCCAGGGTGCAGCGCGTCCTTTCGCGGACCGAGCCGGTGGCCCGCTGGTCGGCCTTCTTCGTGGCCGGAACGCCGGAAGCACTGGCGCAGCCGAGAACCCTTTAGCGCCGGGACCAGGCCCTCCCGGGCATAGGGGCGGCGTAGCCCCTTGGCGCGAAACCGGGCTCGCCGACCGCCGCCCCCACTGGCGCGGCGGTCGACGGCCCCCCCGAAAGAGGGACACCGCCACGTGCTTGCGCGACGGGCCCTCCGCCCGGCCGCAACGCCCCGTCGCTTGGAGGTCGAGAGGGACGTTCCGGACTTGGAAGGAAGGCGACCGGGTGCAGCCGTCCACCACAGCGGCCTCCTCCCTTGTGGTGTTGGCCCAGGCTTCGTCGCCCTTCTCTGCTGAAGGACGCATGTGTCGTGACTTGCTTGACCACCAGGGTCCTCGCCCGTACCGTGTGGCTGGACACATCCACCCACACCGCCGCGCAGGGCCCTCCCAGATGGATGAAGCGGATTCCGAGGCAGCGGTCCATGAGGCCCTGTCCCGGGGCGACCGCAAACGGGCGCTGACGCTGTTGATGGGGCTGTATGGAAAGTCCGTTTACAACTTCTGCCGGCACATGCTGGGCGACCCGGCGGTGGCCGAGGACGTCCACCAGACGACCTTCGTCCAGGCCTACGCGGACTTCGGGCGCTACGGCGGACGCTCGTCGCTGCGCAGCTGGCTGCAGGGCATCGCCCGCCACCGCTGCCTGGACATGCTGAAGATGCGCCGCCGCGAGGACAAGCACGTCGAGCACCCTGAGACGGCGCCTGACGTGCCGACGTCCGAACGCAGTGCGGAGGAGCAGCTGCAGGTGGGCGCCATCGGCAAGCACCTCGCCGAGTGCCTCGGCCGACTTTCGGTGGAAGTCCGGGAGGCCATCGTCCTGCGCTACATGGAGCAGCTCAGCTACGAGGAGATGGCGAAGCTGACGGGCACCCGGGCCGCCACGCTGCAAATGCGCGTGGCGAGGGCCATGAAAGGCCTCCGACGGTGCGTCGAAGCCTCGGGAGTCACGCCATGAGCGCCTGTGACCGCTTCGAGAACGAGGGCCTGGTGCGCTTCGTGGCCGGCGAGCCGCTCGACGCCCACGTCGAGAGTTGCCCCGACTGTCGCCTCGCACTGGCCGACTACCAGGCCCTGGCTTCGGCGCTGGCCAAGGCGGGCGAGGCCTTTGCGCCCCCTGGGGACTGGGAAGCCAAGGTGTGGGCACGCATTCAGAGGCAGCAGGACGTGCGTCGACGGCCGTGGGGCATATTCCTGGGCGTCGGGGCCGCCACCGCTGCACTCGCCGTCTTCTTGGCCAATTCCATGGGCGGCCCGGAGGTGCTTTCCTTTTCCACCGTGCAAGTGGAACGCGGCCCGGGCGCCCCGCTCCGCGGAGGGCCTTCCCGTCCGGGCGAGGTCCAGTCGGCCGCGCCCGGGGACGTGCTGCATCTGGTGGCCAAGGTGCCCCGTGGCAAGGTGGCGGACCTGCGCGTCTACCGGGGGGCGGACCAGCTGGTTTTCCAGTGCGCCACCGCCACCGCCTGCATCCGCACCCGTGACACGCTGGAGGCCCGGGTGAAGCTGGACCGGGCCGGCACCTACCGCAGTGTCGCCTTGGCCGCGGACGGGAAGCTCCCCGAGGCCACCGGCAACCTGGACGCGGACACCGCCGCCGGCATGCGGGCCGGAAGCGCCAGCGAGTCGCCTCCCATCGAAGTCCTCTAGGGCGGCCCTTCCATCCGCTGGGGCCGCGTCCGCTCCGCGCGCGGGTAGCTGCCCAGCACCTTGCACGTCTCGGCGCGCCCGGCCAGCGTGGCCAGCGCCCGGGCCACCGGGGCGTCCTCGATGTGCCCCTCCATGTCGACGAAGAAGGCCGACTCCCAGGGGCGGCGCCGGCTGGGACGGCTCTCAATCTTGGTGAGGTTGACGCCCTCGTCGGAAAAGGGCTGGAGCAGCCGCAGCAGCGCGCCCGGGCCGTCCTTCACCAGCAGCAGGACAGACGTCCGGTCCTTGCCCGTGGCATGGGCCTGCTCGCGGCCGATGACGAGAAACCGGGTGGCATTCTCCACCACGTCCTGGATGGCCTCGGCGGCGACGACCAGGTCATGCAGCCGCCCAGCCAGCTCCGAGGCGATGGCGGCCCCACTCGCATCCTCGCGCGCCACCCGGGCCGCCTCAGCGGTGCTGGGGGTTTCCACCTGCGCGGCCTGCGGGAGGTTGGCGGCCAGCCACTTGCGGCATTGCCCCAGCGCCTGCGGGTGGCTGTAGACGCGCTGCACAGAAGACAGCTCGAGCCCGGGCCGCACCAGCAGGCACTGGGTGATGTCGAGGACAATCTCCGCGGAGATGCGCAAGGTGGAGTCGAGGAAGGTGTCCAGGGTGTGCAGCACCGCCCCCTCGGTGCTGTTCTCCACCGGGACCACGCCGAAGTCCGCGCGCCCCTGCTCCACCTCGGCAAAGACGCCGGCAATGGTGCCCACCGGCTGCGCCCGGGCGGACAGGCCGAACTGGTGCGTCACCGCCATGTGGGTGAAGGTTGCCTCCGGGCCGAGGTAGGCCACCCGGAGCCCCTTCTCCAGCGAGAGGCAGGCGGAAAAAACTTCCTGGAAGACGGGCTTGATGGCGGAGGAAGGGAAAGGCCCGGGGTTGGCCGCCACCAGCCGCTCGAGGATGGCCCGCTCCCGGCGCGGCACGTAAAAGGGCAGCTGGCGGGCTTCCTTGAAGCTGGCCACTTCCTCCACCAGGCGGGCACGGCGGTTGAGCAGTCCAAGCAACTCATCGTCGACGGCGTCAATGGCCTGGCGAAGCGCGTCTAGGTCCATGGGGATTAGGCCGGCGCTAGCAAGGCCAAGCCTGTGCGCCTGGGTCGCTCCTCCAGCCTCATGGGTTGCATTTCGCCTCCCGCGGGCCACCCCGCCCCCCGGGGGGACCCCACCGGACTCTACCCCTGGGTCTCGACGGCTATGAAGCGGTGCGTCGAAAACGACGGCTGTCGTGTGGCAAATGCCTGGAAGCTCGCTTAAGCCTGTCCCTCTGCGCAGCCGATGACCGCCCCTTCCGACGCCTCCTTCGAGTTCGTCCGCGACACGCTCGGCCGGCCGCTCCGCAACCTGCGGCTCAGCGTCACCGACCGCTGCAACCTGCGGTGTAGCTACTGCATGCCGGAGCCGGACTATGTCTGGCTGCCGCGCTCGGAGCTGCTGACCTTCGAGGAACTGGCGCGGGTGGTGCGGATTTTCTCCTCGCTGGGCGTGGACCGCGTCCGGCTCACCGGCGGAGAGCCGCTGCTGCGCCATGAGTTGCCGGAACTGGTGCGTCGCCTGTCGGCCAGCCCTGGGCTGCGCGACATCGCGCTGACCACCAACGGCGTGCTGCTGGAAGCCCTGGCCCGTCCCTTGCGGGAGGCGGGGCTGAGCCGGGTGACGGTGAGCCTGGACACGCTGCACCCGGAGCGCTTCCGCGCCCTCACCCGACGCGATGAACATGCCCGGGTGCTGGCGGGCATCGCCGCGGTGCGGGACCTCGACTGGCCTGGGCTGAAGCTGGACGCCGTCGTCATGCGGGGGACAAAACGACGACGAGCTGCTGTCGCTGTTGGGCTTCGCCAAGGAGCAGGGGGCCGAGCTGCGCTTCATCGAGTACATGGACGTGGGCGGCGCCACCCGCTGGAGGCGCGAGGACGTCGTCTCGCGTGCTGAGATGCTCGAGCGCATTGCCGCCGCGCACGGGCCGGTGGAGGCCTTGCACGAGGAGGGCCTTCCGGGGGGCGTGCGGGGGCGCGCGCCGGCCGAACGCTTCCGGCTATCCGACGGCACCACCTTCGGAATTATTGCGTCCACCACTGCCCCCTTCTGCCGCACCTGCGACCGGAGCCGCGTGACGGCCGACGGCACCTGGTTCTTGTGTCTGTACGCCCGCGCTGGCCTCAACCTGCGCCAAGCCCTGCGGGGGGGCGCCTCCGACGAGACCCTCGCCCAGCTGGTGCGGCTTGGCTGGAAGGGCCGCACGGACCGCGGGGCGGAGCAGCGCCTGGCCTTGCAGCACCGAGAGCCGCTGGCCGACGTTGCCGAGTTGCGGGAGGACCCCCGGCTCGAGATGCACACCCGGGGCGGCTAGCTTAGCCCCAGGTAGCCCCCCCCCGGGCCCATGTTTCCCTGAAGCATCACGGGCACTTGCCGCAGGGGCCGCTGGCCTCCAGCGGACAGGTGGTTAGTGTAGCCAGAGCATGTCGAACCAGCTGAAAACCATCCTCCTCCTCGGTTCGCTGTCGGCCCTCCTCATCGCCATTGGCGGTGCCCTGGGGCCGGACTTCCTGGGCTATGCCGTGGTGTCAGCGGCCGTCATGAATCTGGGCGCCTATTTCTTCTCGGACAAGATTGTCCTGGCCACCAGCGGGGCGCAGGAGGTGACGGTCGAGCAGGCACCGGAACTCCACGCCATGGTGGGCGAGCTGGCCGAGAAGGCGGGCATTCCCAAGCCGCGCGTGTACGTCATTCCCGAGGCGCAGCCCAACGCCTTTGCCACCGGGCGCAGCCCCAAGCAGGGGGTGGTGGCGGTCACGGACGGCATTCTTCAGCTGCTGGACGCGCGCGAGCTGCGGGGCGTCCTCGCCCATGAGTTGTCGCATGTGAAGAACAGGGACGTCCTCATCTCCAGCATCGCCGCCACCGTGGCGGCGGCTGTCAGCTACGTTGCCCACGTGGCGGGTTTCTTCGGCGGCGGGCGGCGTGATGGCCAGGGGCCGAGCGCCCTGCAGTCGCTGCTGCTGCTGCTGGTGGCGCCCATCGCCGCGACCGTCATCCAGTTCGGCATCTCCCGCAGTCGGGAATTCGAGGCGGACCGCTCGGGCGCCACCCTGTCCGCTGACCCCGAGGCGCTCGCCCGGGCCCTGCTGAAGCTGGAGAGCGCCGCGCGCGCCAGGCCCGCCCAGGTGGAGCCGGCCATCGCCAGCCTCTTCATCGTCAACCCCTTCGGCGCCGTGCGCAGCGTGGCCCGCCTCTTCTCCACCCACCCGTCCACCGAGGAGCGCGTGCGCCGGCTTCGCGCCATGGAAGCCGAAGGCGCGCAGGGCGGGCCCACCTGGAGCAGCAGTGTCCCCACCCAGTTCTGAGCCAATTGCCATGGCCCCGGCGAGGAGTGCGCCATGAACGAGAAGCGCTTCCACTTCCTCTACGCCCTGCTCGCGCTGGTGGGCGTCATGTTCGTCCACGACTTGTGGGTGGGCTACCGGCAGGTGGCGGTGCTGCCCTACAGCCAGTTCCAGCAGCTGCTGCACGACAAGAAGGTGGCCGAGGTGAAGGTGGGGGAGGACCGGCTGGAGGGCACCCTCAAGGAGCCGCTGGACGGCAAGACGCGCTTCGTCACCAACCGGGTGGGCCCGGAGCTGGCCAAGGAACTGGACGAAGCGGCGGTGAAGTACTCCGGCACGGTGGAGAACCGCCTGGTGGAGATGCTGCTCAGCTGGCTCCTCCCGGTATTGCTGTTTGGTGGCGTCTGGCTGTTCCTCGCCCGACGCATGGCCGGCAAGCTCGGCCCCGGCGGCGGACTGATGGCCATCGGGAAGAGTAAAGCCAAAGTCTTCGTCGAGACGGACGTCCAGGTGCGCTTCGGGGACGTGGCCGGAGTGGACGAGGCCAAGGGGGAGTTGCAGGAGGTGGTCAGCTTCCTCAAGGACCCGGAGTCCTACGGCCGTCTTGGCGGACGCCTCCCGAAGGGGATTCTCCTGGTCGGCCCCCCGGGCACCGGCAAGACGCTTTTGGCCAAGGCCGTGGCGGGCGAGGCCCACGTGCCCTTCTTCTCCATCAGCGGCAGCGAATTCGTCGAGATGTTCGTCGGCGTCGGCGCCGCGCGGGTGCGGGACCTCTTTGAACAGGCCCGGGCCAAGGCCCCGGCCATCATCTTCATCGATGAGTTGGATGCCCTGGGCCGTGCGCGGGGGGCCAACCTGGGCGTCGGGGGCCACGACGAGAAGGAGCAAACGCTGAACCAGCTGCTGGTGGAGATGGACGGCTTCGACACCCGCAGCGGGCTGGTGCTGCTGGCAGCCACCAACCGTCCCGATGTGCTCGACCCGGCGCTGCTGCGCGCGGGCCGCTTCGACCGGCAGGTGCTGGTCGACCGCCCGGACCGCGCCGGCCGCGCCGCCATCCTCCGCGTCCACGTGGGCAAGGTAAAACTGGCGCCGGAGGTCAACCTCGACGACGTCGCCGCACTGACGGCCGGCTTCAGCGGCGCGGACCTCGCCAATCTCGTCAACGAGGCGGCGCTGGCCGCCACCCGCCGGCACGCCGAGGCCGTGGAACGGCTGGACTTCGACTCCGCCATCGAGCGGATTGTGGCCGGGCTGGAGAAGAAGACGCGGCTGTTGAATGCCCGGGAACGGGAATTCGTGGCCTTCCACGAGATGGGGCATGCCCTGGTGGCGGCGGCCACCGCGGGGGCGGACCCGGTGCACAAGGTGAGTATTATTCCGCGCGGCCTCGGCGCCCTCGGCTACACCATGCAGCGCCCCACCGAGGACCGCTTCCTGATGACGCGCCAGGAGCTGGAGGGCAAGTTGTCCGTGCTGCTGGGCGGGCGGGCAGCCGAGGCCCTCGTCTTCCAGCACACGTCCACCGGCGCGGCCGATGACCTCGCGCGGGCCACCGACATTGCCCGCGACATGGCCACCCGCTTTGCCATGGTGCCGTCGCTGGGGCCGGTGACGTACGAAACCGAGCCCGCGGGCTTCCTCGGCGCGCAGCCCCTGCAGCGGCGGGACTACAGCGAACAGACGGCCCGGGAGATTGACCTCGCCGTGCGTGAGATTGTGAGCGACGCCTTCGCCCGCTCGGAAACCCTCCTCAAGGCACGCCGGCAGACGCTGGAGCGGGCGGCGCGGCTTCTCCTCGAGAAGGAGACGCTGGTGGACGCCGACTTGAAGGTCCTCTTCGAGGAGGCCCGCGCCGAGGCCCTGCGGACGCCCCGGGCAGCCTGAGCCTGCCCTACACTGCGCGGCCGGCCCACGCAGGGCCAGCCGCTTGCGAGGTGCGCCATGGAGGAAGCACAAGCCGTCCCGGAGGTGGTGGTGCACGGCGGTCCGAGTGGACTGCGGCAGGACATCCAGGCGGGCGCACACAGTTGGGTGGCCGATGAGCCAGCCTCCGTGGGGGGCACCGGACTCGGGCCCACGCCCTACGACTTACTCCTCGGTGCGCTGGGTGCCTGCACCTCCATGACGCTGCGGCTGTACGCCGACCGCCGAAAGTGGCCGCTGCAGGGGGTGACGGTGCGCCTGCGCCACAGCCGCATCCACCGGGACGACTGCGTCAACTGCGAGAAGAAGGACGCCTTCATTGAACGCGTGGAGCGGACGCTGGAGCTGCAAGGCCCGCTGAACGAGGAGCAGCGCACGCACCTGTTGGAGATTGCCGAGCGCTGCCCGGTCCACCAGACGCTGAGGGGCAACCTCCAGGTGCAGACCCGCCTGGCCCCGGGCTGACTTGCCCCGGGGTGGACTCACCGCGTGTAGTAGGCGGCCAGGGCGACATTCCGCTCCAGGGGCTTCAAGTCCACGCTCGGGTTAACCAGCGTCACCACGTCGAAGACGACGCCGGTGGTGAGGCCTCCGTAGGCGACATCGCCCTGGGCGGCCGCCAGGCCGGGGTGGACGGTGAGTTCCCACTCAGTCACCAACTCGACGTTGCCTTCCAGGACGTTCCCGGGCGGCAAGGGGAAGCGCGGCGTCTCGTGCAGGGCCCGCACCACGTCCGCGTCCATGACGGCGTCGCCCGAGCCAATGAGAATGTCGAAGTCACGCAGCAGCCCCTCGGCGTCGATGACGAGACGCACGCGGCAGGTGGCACGGCTGGCGTGGGCCCGCACGCGCTGGGCGGACCACGCCCAAAGAAGCACCCTTCGGACTTCTCCGAAGTAGCCGTCCCAGAAGCCATGCTGGCTGACGGCCATGGCCCCGACGCCGCGACGCAGCGACTCCGCCAGGCGCTCCCCGGCACCATTTCCCGGGGCGTGCAGGGCGCCGCGCCGCTGCACGACGGCCTCCGCGGCCCTGTGGGAGATGGCCTGAAAGGACAGCCCAGGCGGCGCGCTGGGCACCAGGAAGGGGGTGTCCGGCTTTACCGGGACGCCACTCGCACCGCCGGGACCGGCCACCCCCACGGCGGAGGGCGGGGCGAGGCGACTGCCCGTGCTGCGCAAGGCCGGCGGGGGCTGTGTCTTGGAAGCGGGCGGCGGGGGCCCCTTTCGTGCCGGGCGCTCAACGAGGGTGAAGCTGACGGGCTGCTGCAGCGGGCGCCGCGGTGCGCCAGGAAGCCTCCAGGCCAGCAGGAGGGCTCCCGCGTGGAGGAGGAGGCTCGCCAGCAGGGCAACCAAAAGCCTGTTGCGCTGGCCTGCCTTTCCCGTGGCGGTGCGTGCTCCGGCTGCCTTCACGGCATTCCTCCCCTGCACTCTTCAACCGCTGGCGCGCGGGGCGAATGCCCTGGGGGGGCTTGGCCGGCTGCCAAGGCCCTCCCCAGTGTTGAAGGCGGCATGCTAAGCGGCCCTCGCGCGGGTTGCCTGCACCGCGGGGAGCCTCCCTATGGACGCCAACCTCCTCCAGCACCTGTCGGCAGAGACGGCCAAGCTCGTCGAGAGCGGCCTCTTCAAGAAGGAACGCATCATCACCTCGCCGCAAAGCGCGCGCATCCGGGTCGAGGGTGGACGGGAGGTCCTCAACTTCTGCGCCAACAATTACCTCGGCCTGGCCGACCACCCGGACATCATCGCCGCCGCGCAGGCCGCGCTGGTGCGCTACGGCTTCGGGATGGCGTCGGTGCGCTTCATCTGCGGGACCCAGGAGCTGCACAAGACTCTGGAGGCGCGGCTGTCCAGCTTCCTGGGCACCGAGGACACCATCCTCTACTCCTCCTGCTTCGACGCCAACGGCGGCCTCTTCGAGACGGTGCTGGGCGAGGAGGACGCCGTCGTGACGGACGCCCTCAACCACGCCTCCATCATCGACGGCATCCGGCTGTGCAAGGCCCAGCGCTTCCGCTACGCCAACAACGACATGGCGGACCTCGAGGCGAGGCTGTTGGAGGCCAAGGACGCGCGCTTCCGCCTCATCGCCACCGACGGCGTCTTCTCCATGGACGGCACCATCGCCAACCTGGCGGCCATCTGCGACCTCGCCGACAAGTACCGCGCCCTGGTGATGGTGGACGACTGTCACGCCACCGGCTTCCTGGGGGCCAAGGGGCGAGGGACGCCGGAGCATTGCCGGGTGCTCGGCCGGGTGGACCTCCTCAGTGGCACCCTGGGAAAGGCGCTCGGCGGCGCCTCGGGCGGCTACGTCAGCGGACGCAAGGAGGTGGTGGCGTGGCTGCGGCAGCGCAGCCGGCCGTACCTGTTCTCCAACGCGCTGATGCCAGCCATCTGTGCCGCCTCGCTCACCGTGCTCGACTTGCTGGAGAAGAGCGACACGCTGCGCCAGCGGCTGCGGGCCAACGCCGTGCACTTCCGCACCGGGATGACCAAGCTCGGCTTCCGGCTGGTGCCCGGGGAACACCCGATTATTCCCGTCATGCTGGGGGACGCTAAGCTGGCCAGCACCTTTGCCGACCAGATGCTGGCCGAGGGCGTCTACGTCGTGGGCTTCAGCTTCCCGGTGGTCCCGCAGGGGCAGGCCCGCATCCGCACCCAGATGTCTGCCGCACACACCACGGAGCAGCTCGACCAAGCGATGGCGGCCTTCGCCAAAGTCGGCCGCTCCCTCGGAGTCATCCACTGACATGAAGGCACTGGTCAAGGCGAAGCGAGAGCCCGGCATCTGGATGCAGGACGTGCCCGCGCCCGAGGTGGGCCCCAACGACGTCCTCATCCGCGTGCGCCAGGCGAGCATCTGCGGCACCGACATCCACATTCTCAACTGGGATGAGTGGAGCCAGCGCACCGTGCCGGTCCCGCTCACCATCGGCCATGAATTCATGGGGGAGATTGCCGGCCTGGGGAGCGCCGTCAGTGGCTTTGAGCTGGGCGAGCGCGTCTCGGCCGAGGGCCACATCACCTGCGGCCACTGCCGCAACTGCCGCGCGGGCAAACGTCACCTGTGCCGCAACACGGCGGGCGTGGGCGTGCAGCGGCCGGGCGGCTTCGCCGAGCTGGTGGCGGTGCCGGCCTTCAACGTCTTCCGCATCCCCAAAGACATTCCCGACGAGGTGGCCGCCTTCTTCGACCCGCTCGGCAACGCCGTCCACACCGCGCTGGCTTTCGACCTGGTGGGCGAGGACGTGCTGATTACCGGCGCCGGGCCCATCGGCGTCATGGCGGCGGCCATCTCCCGCCACGTGGGCGCCCGGCACGTGGTGGTGACCGACGTGAATGCCTACCGGCTGGAGCTGGCCCGGAAGATGGGCGCCACCCGCGCCGTGGACGTGCGCAGCACCACCCTGCAGCAGGTCATGCGCGAGCTGGGCATGACGGAGGGCTTCGACGTCGGCATGGAGATGTCGGGCAACGGCGATGCGCTGCGTGACATGTTCAACACCATGAATCACGGCGGCCGGGTGGCCATCCTCGGCATCCCGCCCAAGGAAGTCTCGGTCGACTTCAACCGAATCATCTTCAAGGGCCTGGAGGTGAAGGGCATCTACGGCCGGGAGATGTTCGAGACCTGGTACAAGATGACGGCCATGCTGCAGAGTGGCCTCGACATCCGGCCCGTCCTCACCCACCGCTTCAAGGCCGATGAGTACGCCCAAGCCTTCGAGGTGATGCGCAGCGGCCAGAGCGGCAAAGTGGTACTCGATTGGACGACGTAAGGCCGCCGGCGCGGGCCCAGGACAACAGCGAGGCGCACGGCGCCTCGAGGAGCTGAAATCGACCCATGCTTCGACTCGTGCTGGCGGCCCTGCTGCTGACTTCCGCGCCCAGCCTCGCCTCCCCGCCGGTGCTGTCGCGGACCCTCCCCAATGGCCTGGAAGTGCTGGTGGTGGAGTTTCCGGGTTCTCCCCTGGTGACGGTGGAGATTGGCGTCCGCAACGGTTCCATGACGGAGCCCCCCGAGTACAACGGGCTCAGCCACCTCTATGAGCACATGTTCTTCAAGGCCAATGCGGCCATTCCGGACCAGGAGGCCTTCCTCGCCCGGGGACGCGAGCTCGGCCTGGAGTGGAACGGCACCACCAACACCGAGCGGGTGAACTACTTCTTCACCACCACCACCGACCACTTCGCCGACGCGATGGTGTTCATGCGCGACGCCATCGTCAGCCCGAAGTTCGACGCGAAGGAATTCGAGAAGGAGCGTGTGGTGGTGACGGGGGAAATCGACCGGAACGAGGCGAACCCCGCCTACTACTTGTTCCACGAGGTGTCCAAGCACGTCTTCTTCAAGTACCCCTCGCGCAAGGACCCGCTCGGCAACCGGCAGACGGTACTCAACGCCAGCGTCGAGCAGATGCGCACCATCCAGCAGCGCTACTACGTGCCCAACAACTCAGTGCTGATGGTCACCGGCGGGGTGAAGGCGGCGGAAGTCTTCTCCCTGGCCGCCACGCTGTACGCCGGCTGGAAGCCCTCCGCGGCCAACCCCTTCCAGACGTACCCGCTGGTGCAGCACCCGCCGCTGGAGAAGACGGAGCTGGTCCTGGTGGAGCAGCCGGTGCGGACGGTGACAGGCGTCATGGAGTGGCAAGGGCCGTCCACCGTCGGCAAGGACGTGGACCTCACCTACGCCGCCGACCTGCAGTCCGTCGCGCTCCAGCAACCCGCCTCGAAATTCCAGAAGGCACTGGTGGACTCGGGACTCTGCCTGAGCGTCAACCTCAGCTGGTCGACCCAGATGAATACCGGGCCCATCCAGCTCTTCTTCGTGGCCGCCCCGGACCGCGCCCTGGCGTGCATCCGCGCCATCCAGACGGAGCTGCCCCGGCTGGCACAGTCCGGCTACCTCACGGCCGAGGAAATGCAGGACGCCGCCCACCAGCTGGAAGTGGACCGCGCCCTGGAGAACGAGGAACCCAGCGCCCTCGCCCACAGCCTCACCTTCTGGTGGACCTCCGCCGGTCTGGACTACTACCGGACGTACCTCGAGAAGACACGGGCGGTGACGCCCGCCGACATCGCGCGCTACCTGCGCACCTACGTCCTCGGCCGGCCCTATGTGCTCGGGGTGATGGTGTCCAAGGAGATGGAGCAGGCGGGCCTGTCCCCAAGGGCCCTCCAGAAGCTGGCCGTCACCGTGAAGCCCCTGCCCAACCCGAAGAAGGAGGCGGCGCGATGAGGCGCGTCCTCACCCTGGCAGTGCTGGTCGCTGCCGTTGCGGCCACTGCCGGCGAGCCGGCGGGCCCGCCTGCGCCGGTGACGGACGGGGACGTCACCGCCGGCGCCGTCGGGGAGGTGCAGGTGATTGTCCAGCGCGTACCGGGGGCGGAACTGGTAACGGCGGCGCTGGCCATCCGCGGGGGCGTGCAGTTGCTCGACGCGCGCACCGCCGGCGTGGAGCTCCTCGGCCTGCGCACGGCCGCCTCGGGGGGCACCCGGCAGCTGGACAAGGATGCCTTCTCTCGCCGGCTGGCAAAGCTGGGCAGCACGGTGCGTGCCCATGCCGCGGCCGCCTATTCGGTGCTGCAGGCCAAGTCGCTGCTGAGCGCCTGGGAGCCCACCTTCGACCTGCTGACCGAAGTCTTCCTCCAGCCCGCTCTTCCCGACGCGGAGCTCGAGCTCCAGCGCCAGCAGCAGCTGCAGGGGCTCAAGCACGAGCTGGAAACGCCGGACGGCGCGCTGGGGGTGCTGTCCCATGGCATCGTCTTTGCCGGCACCCCCTACGCCAACCGCACGGTGGGCACCGAGGAAAGCGTGTCGGCCTTGACGGCGGAGGATGTCCGCTCCCACCTCGCGCAGCTGCGGGTGCAGAGGCGGCTGCTGTTGGTGGTGGTGGGCGACGTCCCGGCGGAGGCCGTCTTCGCACGCGCCCGGCGTGCCCTGGGCAGCCTCCCCACCGGCGACCCACTCCCGCCTCCTCCGCCGGCGCTGTCCTTCTCCAAGCCGCGCCTGGAGGTGGAGAGTCGAAGGCTTCCGACCAACTTCATCCTCGCCCTCTTCGCCGGCCCGAGCTGGCAGTCTCCAGACTTCGCCGCGGCGCGGCTCGGCACCGCGGTGCTGGCCGACCGCGAGTTTCTCGAGGTGCGTACCAAGCGCAACCTCAGCTACGCGGCTTTTGCCAACCTCGACGTCAGCCGGCCGCAGAGTTTCGGCGCGCTGTACGTCAGCGCCGTGGACCCGGCCGCCGCTCTGCCCGTCATGGAGGGCGTGGCGAAGGACCTCGCCTCCCGCGCCGTCCCGGACAAGGAATTGGCTGGCTACCGCTCCACCTTCCTCACCCGCCACCTCGAGGGCCAGCAAACGACGGATGGGGCGGCAGGACGGCTGGTGGAGGCGCAACTGTTGGGCGGGGACTGGCACCTGGTCCGGACGCTGCCGGAGCGCATCCGTAAAACCACCGCGCAGGACGTCCAGGCCTTCGCCCAGAAGTATGTCCGGGACTACCAGGTGGCCGTGGTGGGCGACCCGCAGAAGGTCGACCTCTCCATGCTGCGCTGAGGGCCGCCGGGGCGGGCCCCGGCGTCAGCCAAGCGCCAGCACCGCCACCGTGTGGCGGGCGATGACCAGCTCCTCGTCCGTGGGCACCACCCGCGCCTCTACCGCCGAATCCGCGGTGGAGATGCGCGGGGCACTGCGCGCGTTGGCATCCGCGTCCAGGACGAGGCCCAGCCACAAGGAACGCTGGACGACGGCCGAGCGCACCGCCACGGCGTGCTCGCCAATGCCACCGGTGAAAACCAGGCCGTCCAGGCCGCCCAGCACCGAGGAGAGGGCACCCAGCTCGCGTGCCACGCGGTAGGCGAAGTACTCCACTGCGACTTTCGCCAGCGGCGCCTCGCTGCCCAGCAAGTCGCGCATGTCGCTGCTCACCCCACTGAGTCCCTTCAGTCCAGCCCCATAGTACAAAAGCTGGTCCAGCTGCTTCAGGGACTGGCCCCCAGGGCCCAGCAGGTACAGCAGCACCCCGGGGTCGATGGCCCCGCACCGCGTCCCCATGGGAAGGCCGTCCAGCACGCTGAAGCCCATGGTGGTGTCGACGCTGCGGCCCCCCTGAAGCGCGCACATGCTGGCGCCGTTGCCCAGGTGGGCCACCACCACCCGGCCCTGGGCCAGCCGGGGGCGGCCTCGGCCAGGTGACCGGCAATGTACTCGTAGGAAAGGCCGTGAAAGCCGTAACGCCGGACGCCCTGCTGGAAGAGGCTGTCCGGCAGTGCGAAGCGCTGGGCCAATTCCGGCATGCGCTGGTGAAAGGCCGTGTCGAAGCAGGCCACCTGGGGCACGCCCGGGTCCAGCGCGGCCATGGCGCGGATGCCGTCCAGACAGGCCGGCTGGTGCAGCGGGGCCCAAGGCACCAGCGCCTCCAGTTCCTCCAGAAGCCCAGCCGTCACCACCGCCGGCGCCGCATGGCTGGGGCCTCCGTGCACCACCCGGTGCCCCACCGCAGAAATGTCCGTCGCCTGCTGGCCCTTGAGAAAGTCCCCCAGGCACTGGATGGCCTGCGCCCGGCTGGAGACGTCCGCCACCGGGTAGACGGTGTCTGCTACCACACGCCCCTCGGCGTCCGCCGCGAGTAGGTGGGGCCGCGTGCCAATCCCTTCCAGTTCGCCCCGGAAAACCCTGACCAGGGTGCCCGCGGGGCCCAGGCGGTACGTGGAGAATTTGACGCTGGAGGAGCCGGCGTTGAGAACCAGCACGCTGTTACCCATGCCAAGAAGCCTGCCACCTTTCTCCCCGGGGCAAGCAAGCGTCGCCCCGGGGAAAATGGAACAGGCAGAAGCGGCCCGCAGGCGCCACCCGTGCGGCAGGCGTCAGCCGGCGAGCAGAGCGGAGAAAGTCGCGATGAGGAACGCCGCCGCGACCAGCAAGGCATAGGCCAGGGACACGCCGAACAGCTTGACCAGCGTGACCCCCCAGCTGTCCAGGTAGACGCGCCTGAAGGCCAGCGTTGAGTAGACGGAGCTCCAGAGGAAATAGACGGCCGCCAGCGGCTCCCAGGGGAGCAACGTCAGCAGCGCAGCGCCAAACGCATAGGCGTGCAGGTGAAGCGTGAAGACGAAGTGCTCGACGAAGTAGCGCTTCCACCAGAAAAGTTTGAACAGCACCGCCGAGAGCGGCAGCAGGACGAACACCACCTTCGGCATGAGACTGGCAATTCTCTGCGAGAGGGCCTGGCGGGCGGCCGCGTCTTCGGGGTTGTCCAGGGCAGCCGTGTTGCGCTGAAACCGCTCGTCCAGCCAGCGGATGGGCAGGTGCAGGCGGTCCTTCTTCTCGGACGTCGCCCCGGCCCCGCCAGGGCTGAGCTGGACCTTGAAGGTTTCCGTGGCTGGCGCCTTGAGGGCCAACAGCGCAAAGAAGACGACGCTGACGGTGAGGTACAGCTTCAAGGGCCGCACGTAGCGCGTGCGGCGGCCAGCCAGGTACTCGAGGGTGAGGGCCCCTGGCCGAAACAACAGTGGCAGAAGGCTTCTCCACAGCTTGGTGTCGATGAGGGGGTGCTGGAAGAATTCCAGTGCCAGGTCCCCGAGGCTGCGCTTGAGCGGCTCATCCTTCTGCCCGCAGGCCGAGCAGAATTTCCCGCCCAGCACGGCACCGCAGTCCAGGCAGACGCGTGGGCCTGGGGGGATGCTGGGGGTTGTCTCCGCCGGTGCCGCCAGCGTCACCCTGGCTCCGGGAAGGCCACCCCGAGCGCGTCCCTTGGAGCGTCCACCGTGTCGAGGCCGTCCAGCCCGCTACTGGCCAGCCGCCGGGCCACCGCCACGCCCCGGCGGTTGCCGCGCGTGTCCAACAGCCACTGGGCATGCTCCACCACCAGCGCCAGCGCGTAGGCGCGGCCGAGGGTGAGGGCAAAGGCACGGGCCCCGGCCTCCAGCACGGCGAGGTCCTCCGAGGCCCGGGCCTTCAGCCAGGCGGCGGCGTGCCGGCCCGCGTCGACGGCCCGCACCCGCGGGCCTTGAAGCGCCGGGTGGGTGGCGCGGGCAACGCGCGCCTCGAGGTCCCGCAGCAAGGCCTGAAGCGCCTCGCCGCCGGCAATGGCGCGCAGGGTGTCCAGGGACAGGACGTTGGTGGTGCCCTCCCAGATGGGAAGCACCTGCGCGTCGCGCAGCAGCACTGGCAGGCCCGTGTCCTCGACATAGCCGGCCCCGCCGAAGGACTCCAGCACCTCGCTGGCGTGGGCCACGGCCTGCCGGGCGGTGTACAGCTTCAATACCGGTTGCAGCACCCGGGCCAGCAGCCGCTCGTCGTCGGTGCCGCCTTCGGTCTCCTCGCGGCCGAGGAGCTCCACGGCGCGAAAGAGGAGCAGGAAGCTGGCCTCGAATTCGGCCTGCAGCGCGGCGAGGGTCTCCACGTGCAGCGGCTTGTCGGCCAGCGGCGCGCCGAAGGCCTCGCGGCGCCGCGCGTAGTCCCGCGCCAGCGCCATGCCGCGCCGCATGGAAGCCACGGAACAGACGGCGTTCCACAACCGGGTAATCTGCAGCATGGGGGTGATGGCCTTCACCCCCTCCTCGGTCCCCGCCACCAGCTCGGCGCGCGTCCCTTCCAAGTCCAGCTCGGCCGTGGCCAGCATGCGCGTGCCCAGCTTGTCCTTCAGGCGGTGGATGTGGATGCCGTTGAGGCCTCCTTCGGGCGTCCGGGTTTCCAGGTAGAAGAGGGCGAGTCCGCGGCCCCCGGGGCCATTGCCTTCGGGACGGGCCAGGGTGAGTGCCATCTCCGAGGTGGCGGCGGAGGTGAACCACTTGCTGCCGTACAGGCGCCAGCCGTTGGCAGCGGCGCGGGCCTCCGTCTGCGTCCGGCCCACGTCCGAGCCGCCGGTGCGCTCGGTCATCCACTGCCCAGACGTCCAGACGGTGTGCGGGTCCCGGCTGGTGAGATGGGGCAAGGCCCTTTCCACGAGGCGGGTGGCCTGGTGTTGCAGCAACGTCTTCGCCGCCCCGTCGCTCATGGCGAGCGGGCAGGTGTAGACGCTGGAGGACGGGGCGAAGAGGTAGAGGAGCGCAAACTGGTGCAGGCGGGACCAGGGGCCCTGCTCCCTTTCGTAGGGAATTGCGACCAGGCCGTGCTCAGCGGCCACCCGCGCGTATTCCTTCCACGCCGGCGGCACCCGAATCTCGTCCACGCGGTGGCCCCAGGCGTCGTGGGACACCAGCACCGGCTCCTGGCCGCGGGCCGTTTGGGACAACTCGAAGAGGCGTCCAGCGGCGAGGCCGCCCATTTCCACCAGCGACGGTTCAATGGCGCGCCGCACGTCCTCCGGGAGGCGGCGGGCCAATAGCTCCCGCAGCAGCACGTCGTCGTCGTACTGGTTGCCCAAGGCCGGCGGCGTCTGGAAGAAAGTCATTGCCGTGCGCCAGCGTACCAGTGCTCGCGATTCCGCGGGACTGGCGCGTGCCCATCCGGCCCGGGGTGGAGCAGCAGCAGCTGGAACACACCAATCTCTCCCAGCCGGAAGGCGACGCTCGAGCTGGCCAGGTACAGGCGCCAGGCCCGGGCCCGTTCCGCGCCGACAAGCTGGACCGCCTCCTCGAAGCGGCCCTCCAGCCGGTGCAGCCAGTGGGCCAGCGTGTCGGCGTAGTGCTCGCGGAGGGACTCGAGGTCGCGCACCTCGAAACCGGCGCGCTCGGCCGCCTCGACGACGCGCCCCACCGGGATGAGCTCGCTGTCCGGAAAAATGTAGCGCCGGATGAAGCCGCCGTCGTCGCGCGACAGCCAGGGAATGGTGTTGCGCGGCGTCGGCATGGGAGCGATGGCATGGTTGAGGAAGAGACCGCCTGGGCGGGTGGCGCGGAACATCGCCTCGAAGTAGACGTCCAGCCGCTCGGACCCCACGTGCTCCATCATCCCGATGCTGGCCACCTTGTCGAAGGGTGGTTCCTCCGACAGCTGCCGGTAGTCGGCCGCGCGCACCTGCATGGCGTGCGCTGGAAGCGCTGCCAGCCGGGAGCGCGCCTCGGCCAGCTGGTGCTCGCTCAGGGTGATGCCGAGGCCACCGGCGCCGTAGCGCAGGACGGCGTGGCGAAGCAGCGCCCCCCAACCGCAGCCGACGTCGAGCAGCCGGTCGGTGGCACGGAGGTCCAGCTTGCGGCAGATGAGGTCGAGCTTGGCTTCTTGGGCATCCTCGAGACTCTCGTCACCCTGGGCGAAGAAGGCGCAGGAGTAAACCAGGGAGGGCCCGAGGAAGAGGCGGTAGAAGTCGTTTGAGACGTCGTAGTGGTACTGCACCGCCGAGCGGTCGCGCGCCTGGGTGTGGCGACGTCCGTGCAGCTGAGGCATGAGCGCCGACTGCACGCGCTGCCACCAGCCAGCAGCCACGGCGGGGATGGACTTCAGGGTCCGCGGGGGCCCGGGCCAGCGGGCGGCCGCCTCCAGGACGCCCAGGGTGTCCCCCTCGATGTCGAGGAGTCCAGCGGTGAAGGCCTCGGCTGCGCGCACCTCGCTGGCCGGAGGGACAAGCAGGGCCTGGGCAGCGGCGGGGCTGCGGAAGACGAGACGTCCCTTCGGCGCTGTCCCGACGGCGGGAAGCACCGAGCCGTCCCACAGCGCCACCTCGAAGCCGCGCGAGGGGGGCCCCAACAGGGTCCTGACCGCGGAAGTCGAGTCGGTCATGGCACCTAACAAAATGCGCATGACGGTCCCCGTCAAGCACCGCCCGTGCGGGGGGCCTTAGGACTTGCGGGCGACTCCCCGGACGGAGGGCCGGACGACGGCGGCGACTTTGCGAATGGACTCCCGGCGCACGTCTTCCAGGGCAAAGCCCATCTCGGCGATGGCGTCCTCGGTGCGCCGGGTGAGGTGGCAATTGCCGGCCATGAAGCGCCACCCCGGCTCAAGGACACGCTGCCAGCGCAGGCGCCCCGGACGCTCGGCCGCCACGTGCTCGAGAAAAAGCAGGGTGCCGCCGGGCCGAAGCACGCGCCACACCTCGGCCAGGGAGCGCCCGGGAGACTCCACGGAACAGAGCACCAGGGTCGACACCACGACGTCGAAGGCCCGGTCCGGAAGGGGGATGGCCTCGGCGGTGGCGTCGACCACGGTGACGTCGGGCCGCTCCCCCACCTTGCGCTTGAGGCGGCTGCGCATGCCGGCATCCGGCTCGGCCAGTACCAGCCGGCGAACGGCCGGCGGGTAGTGAGGGAGGTTGGCGCCCGTCCCGGCCCCAATCTCCAGCACGTCGCCATGGGCCTTTTCCAGCAAGGCGCGCCGCCAGTCGGCGAGGCACGTCTCCTCGGCACGGCAAAGCGTGTAGTCATACACCCAGGCGCCGAGCGGTCCCCACATGGCAGGGCAGCCTAACCGACGACTCCCGGCTTCGCTGCAGCCCGCGCGCGCTTTCACAGGCGCTTTCCGCCGTCCCGTCCACGCAAGGGGGCACGACGCGCCCCCGTGTCTCGTTGTAGGAACAACCCCAGCATGGCGAAACCCATAGTCATCTGGCCGGACAAGGTGCTGCAGCGGCCGACGGCCAAAGTCACCGACTTCGGACCGGCCCTGGAAAAGTTGCTTGGCGAGATGATGGAGTCCTTGCGTGAGGCGGAGGGCATCGGCATCGCCGCCAACCAAATTGGCGTGGCGCAGCGGGTGGCCTGGGTAGGCCGGCCGGAGGGGACGTTTTTCGAGATTGTGAATCCCGAGCTCCTCGAAAAGGCCGAGCCGGTGACGTACGAGGAGGGCTGCCTCAGCGTCCCGGGGGAATTCGAGGACACGCCGCGCTTTCGCAAGGTGAAAGTGCGCTTCCAGGACCGGACCGGCACCTGGCAAACGCTGGAGGCTGAGGACCGCCTGGCGCACGTCCTGCAACATGAAATTGACCACCTGGACGGCGCCGTCTTCGTGACGCGCCTCTCCTCGCTGAAGCGCGACCTCATCCGAAAGAAGATGGTGAAGCTGCAGAAGACGCGCGCCGAGGAGCATGCCCACCCCCACCGCGGCCATGACCACAGCCATGACCACGACCACTCCGCCCACGGCCACCAGCACCACCACGAGGACCACGGCCGCGAGGACGACTAAGGCGGCAGCTTCACTCCCAGAGCGTGCAAGGCGCTATGCACCCCTGCCAAGGTGGGGGTTGTGACACAGGGCGGCATTCGGTAGTTGGCCCGGCCGGACGGAAACATGCCTCTGCCACTTGCGCGAGGGGCAGGGTCGGGTAAAACCGCCGGCCCTTCTGCGGCTGGCGACCTACCTTCGGGCGCTGAGGGAACACAACCGGACGGCCGGGGGGGTTGGCCGTACCAATTGGGAGACACTGCATGTTTCGACAGGTTTCAGTCGTCCTT
Organism: uncultured delta proteobacterium; assembly: GCA_963760425.1. Taxonomy (GTDB): domain Bacteria; phylum Myxococcota; class Myxococcia; order Myxococcales; family Myxococcaceae; genus JADGRA01. The sequence continues at coordinate 50,187 of CAVXCY010000021.1, forward strand.
TTGTCCGCCGGCGCGCTTGCGCTCGGCGCCTGTAGCAGCAGCACCACACCGCCACCCGATGCTGGAGCGGCCGTCAGCTGCACCAGCAGCATCCCGGCAACTTGCACCATCCCGGCCGGGGCATCGGAGTCCAACATTTCCGGCGCCATCGCCAGTGCGACGGCAGGGACCACCTTCAACTTCGCGGCCGGCACCTTCAACTTCACCAACACCATCACCGTCAACAACGCGGCCGGGCTGACCTTCAAGGGCGCCGGCATGGGGACAACCATCCTCGAGTTCGCTGGCCAGACGGCCGGTTCGGGCGGCATCAGCGCCACCCTCGGCAACGCCGCCCTCCGCTTCGAAGGGTTCACCATCCAGAACACGCTGGGCGACGGCATCAAGGTGGAGAAGGCCACCGGCGTGGTCTTTTACCAGGTGCAGGTGCGCTGGCTGAACGCGGCGGACGGTGGTCCGAACTACCTGCGGCATGGCGGCTACGGCATCTACCCGGTGCAGTCGCAGAACGTGCTGGTCGACCACTGCGACATCAGTGGCGCGCGCGACACGGGCGCCTACATTGGCCAGTCGTACACCATCGTGGTCAGCAACAACACCGTCCATGACAACGTGGCCGGCATCGAGATTGAAGCGTCGGTGAGCGCAGACGTCCACGACAACACGTCCACCAACAACAGCGGCGGCATCCTGGTGTTTGCGCTTCCCAACCTGCAGCCGCCTCCGGATGCGGGGCAGCCGAACGACGGCACGAACTACGTGCGCGTGTACAACAACACTGTGACGGCCAACAACACGCAGAACTTCGCCGACCCGTCGGGTTCCGTGGCGCAGGTGCCGGCCGGCAGCGGCATCATTCTGCTTGCGGCTAACAATGTTGAGATCTTCGGCAACACCGTCAGCAACAACAACACCCTGGCCGTTGCCAATGCCAGCTACCTGGTGCTGAACCCGACCTTCAACCCGTTGGACCCCGCCCAGAACCCCACCGGGCTGAATCCGTTCTCCGACAACGTCTACGTCCACGACAACACCTTCTCCAACAACGGCGGGAGTCCGCAGGGGACGAACGTGTACGCGGCGGACGGCGGCCCCAACGGCCAGAACCAGCTCGGGACGCTCTTCGTGTTCCTTCAGGCACTCGGCGCTTGGTCGTCCGCCCCGGACATCATCTGGGACGGCATCGCACCGCCGCCGTACCAAGCTCCGCATGGTGACGGGGACGCCGGCGTCCCTCCGAACCCGCTCAAATACTATTTCGGCAACAACAACGCCGGAAGCGGCAGTGGGTACGACTGGGTCAACGTGAATCTTCCGGTGGTCTACGTGCCTCCCGCCACAATCATCGTCAACGACCTCGCCTTCGACCCCTTCCCGTTCATGGTCAGCACCGCCCCGACGGGCTTCCCGTTGCCGGCGGTGGACGCAGGCATTCTGCCTTGAGATGTGGAGTGTTTCGGCTACTAGGGTTGGGCCTCACGGCAGTTCTGGCTGTGGGGTGCGGTAACGACTGCACACCGAAGGCGGGGGGGGCGACCGCGTTCGCCACCCTCGACCAGTGGTGCCAGGTGAAGCTGGTGAACGGCGACGTCGCGCCCGAATCCGGCGTCACCCCCTACAGCCTCAACACCCCTCTCTTCTCGGATTACGCCATCAAGCGCCGGACGGTGTGGATGCCGTCCGGCGTTTCGGCGACGTACGACGCTACCGACGTCCTCTCCTTTCCCGACGGGACTGTCCTCACCAAGTCCTTCGGCTTCCCGGACGACCTGCGCAAGGCGCAGCCCACCATCACCTGGGTGGAAACGCGCGTCGTGTGGAAGACGGCCGGGGCGTGGCAGGGCATCACCTACACCTGGGACAGCGCCCAGAAGACGGCCACCGCCAATCCGGGCGGTGAAGTCGTGCCGCTCTCCTTCATTGATGCGAATGGCAACACGGTCAGTCCCAACTACCTGGTGCCGTCCTCGCCGCAGTGCGCCCAGTGCCACAACAGCAGCGAGGTCTTTGTGCCCATCGGCCCCAAGGCCCGCAACCTCAATCGCGACAACCTGTACCCGGACGGCAGCACCCAGAACCAGCTGACGTACTGGAACGCCAAGGGCCTCCTCACCGGAGCGCCCGACCCCTCGACAGCGCCAAAGCTAGCGGTGTGGAATGACCCGAGCACCGGGACGCTGGAGCAGCGCGCGCGGGCCTACTTGGAAAGCAACTGCGCCCACTGCCACAGCCCGACGGGCGAGGCATACACCACCGGACTCTTCCTCTCGACGCTGGAGACCGACCCCTACAGCTACGGCGTCTGCAAGCACCCGGTGGCCGCGGGCCCCGGCGGCGGCGGTCGCCCCGTGGACATCTTCCCGGGAAATCCGACGCTGTCCGTCATCCCCTACCGGCTGGAATCCACGGAACCTTCCATCGCCATGCCGCAGATTGGCCGAAGCGTGGTGGACGCCCAGGGCCTGCAGCTGGTGACGGACTGGATTTCATCGCTGCCTGGCACCTGCGGCAGCTGAAAAACGTGCCTACACGGGCGGCTTTTCCTCGGGAGACGCGCCCCTGCCACGTTACAGTCGTCGTCCCCGCATGACCCCGCGCTCCGACGACAAGAACTTCCGGCTCTCCCGCGACGTCCTTCCCCGTCGGTATGAAGCTTACCTGGCGGTGGACTTCCCCGGGAAAGCCTTCCACGGCACCGCGCGCCTGAAACTCAATGTCACCCGCCCGGTGCGCGAACTCACCCTGCACGCGCTCGGGCTGGACGTGCAGAAGGCCCAGGTGCTGCTCGGGGAAAAGGCGCTGCTCGCCCAGGTCGCCGTCCTGCCCACCAGCGAGACGGTGCAGCTGGCCTTCGACACCCCCCTACCCCAGGGGGAGGTGACGCTCCACGTCGAGTGGACGGGCCGCTTCTCCGACGGCCTCCGGGGCCTGTACCTCGCCGGGGACGTGGCGGCGACTCAGTTTGAAGCGGCCGACGCCCGGCGCGTCTTTCCCTGCTTCGACGAGCCGGCCTTCAAGGCCCATTGGGCGCTCAGCGTGGAGGTGCCAGCCGGGCTGGCGGTCCTCTCCAACGGCGTTGAGGTCGAGCGCCGGCCGAGCGGCGATGGCCGCGACTACATCCGCTTTGCCGAGACGGAACTGCTGCCGAGCTACCTGGTGGCGCTGGTGGCAGGGCCGCTCGTCAGCAGCCCCGAGAACGTCTCTGACGGCGTCCGGGTGCGCACCTGGGCCCTGGCCGAAAAGGCGCACCTCACCCACTTCGGGCAGGAGGCCGCGCTGGCTGCGCTGCCCCGCCTGCAGGCCTACTTCGGGCTGCCCTACGCCTTCGGCAAGCTCGACCAGGTGGCCATCCCGGACTTCGAGGCCGGGGCGATGGAGAACGCCGGTCTCATCACCTACCGCGAGCTGGCGCTCTTGGTGGACCCGCTGACCGCGCCGCTCTCAGTGCAGAAGCGCATTGCCGAAGTCGTCACCCATGAACTGGCCCACATGTGGTTCGGCAACTGGGTCACCATGGTGTGGTGGGACGACCTCTGGCTCAACGAGGCCTTCGCCACCTGGATGGCCTACAAGATGGTGGACGCCTGGAAGCCCGGCTGGCGGGTGTGGCTGGACTTCGACGGTGGCAAGGCCGTGGCCCTCCACCTGGACGCGCTGCGTTCCACCCACCCCATCCGCGGCACGGTGCGCAATGCCGGGGAAGCTGGGGAGGCCTTCGACGCCATCACCTACGAAAAGGGCGGCGCGGTGCTGCGGATGATTGAGGGCTTCCTCGGCGAGGACGCCTTCCGCACCGGCATCCAGGCCTACATGCGCAAGCATGCCCGGGCCAACGCCGTGGCCGACGACTTGTGGGGGGCGCTGGCCGAGGCCTCCAGCCAGCCCGTCCTGGAGGTGGCCAACGCCTGGATTCGACAGCCCGGCTACCCGGTGGTGAGCGTCTCCGTGGCGGGCAACCGGCTCTCGCTGTCCCAGGAACGCTTCTTCTCGGAACCCTCGGCCACCGGGGACGAGCGCTGGCCGGTACCCCTCGTCCTGCGCTGGGCGGACGCCGTGGGCGAGCACGAGACGCGCACGCTGCTGCGAGCAGCGACGCAGGCCACCGACTTGCCGGTGTCCGGCTCCCTGCAGTGGCTGTGCGCCAACGCCGGCTCGACGGGCTTCTACCGGGTGGCCTACGACGCGGATGCGCTGCTCGCCCTGCGCCGGCACGTCAGTGCGCTGGCCCCAGCGGAGCGGATTGGCCTGTTGGCCGACCAGTGGGCCCTGGTCCGGGCTGGCCGGGCCCGCATCGGCGACTTCCTCGACCTGGCCCTCGGCTTCGCCGACGAACGGGACGACGCCGTCCTCGATGAGCTGGTGGGAAAACTCGGCTACGTCGACGCCCGGCTGGTGGACAAGGAAAGCACGGCGCGATTCCGCAAGGTTGTGGAGGGACTGTTCGGCCCCGCCTTCGCGCGCATGGGCTGGGAGCCGCACCCGGGCGAGAGTGACTTGGACCGCCTGCGGCGGGCCTCGCTGCTGCGCGGGGTGGGAGGCGTGGCCCGCAGCCCGGCCGTCGTCGCCGAGGCCGGCGCGCGCGTTGCCCACCTGCTCGAGAAGGGCCGGGATGCCGTGGAGGCCAACCTCCTCGACGCCGCGGTGGGCATTGCCGCACGCGCCGGGGACGCCTCCCTCTTCCAGAAGCTGAAGGCGGCTTTTCCCGGCGAGCCCGACCCGGCCACCAAACGGCGCTACCTGATGGCCCTCACCACCTTCGAGGACGCTTCCCTGTCTGCGCAGGCGCGGGCGCTGCTGCTGGACGGTGGCGTCCCCATGCAGGACGTCGCCGGGTACGTCCACGGGCTACTGGCCAACCGCGAGGCGCGCGAATCCAGCTGGCAGCTACTGCAGCAGCGCTGGGCGGACGTCCTGGCCCGCACCGGCGGCGCCCCCATGCTGGTGCGCCGCGTGGTGGAGGCCCTCGGAAACCTCCACACCCGCGCCCATTTGGACGAAGTGCGCACCTTCCTTGCCCAGCACCCGGTGCCGGAGGCCCAGCAGGCGGTGGCCCAAACCCTGGAGCGCCTCAGCCAGGACGTGGCGCTGCGCGAGCGACTGCTTCCGCAAGTGGCCAGCTGGCTGAAGGCCCGCGGCAGCTAAGCCACAGCTAAGCCCGGGGGGGGCCAGCTTCAGCTGCCAGGCGCGCGCAGGGCGCGGGCCGCTCGGGCGAGTGCGTCCAGAAAGCCCTCCCCCAACAGCTGGCGCTCCGCCTCGCCCTCCCCGTGCGCGAGGTGCTGCGGCGTCTCCACGTAGCCCAGGTACCCGTTGACGAGGCTCACCACCCGGCCCGCCCCGGACGCCTCCTCCAGCACCCGGCCGGCCGCGGCGGACGGCTCGGCCGGTACGCCCAAAAGGATGAGGGGGCCGACACGAAGCAGTGCCACCGAGGCCTCCGGCGGCGCGGCGGCGCACAGGGCGTTGTCGAGAAGCGGCCGCGCCAGCCGGGGGACGAGACGCCGGGCGTCGGGCCCAGGAAGCCCGATGGAGACGCGGGCCAGCCGCAGGCTGGCGGCCGCGGCTGACAACGGGATGGCGTTGGTGGCCGAGGCCAGCCCAGCGACGAAGGCGTCCAACCGGCCGGCCGCCTCGCCGTGCAGCGCCGGGGAGGCGTTTCCCACCGCGCCCTGTAGCACCAGCGTCGCCCCCTGGCCCCGGGCCTCCTCCATCTCGGCCAGCCGGCCTGGCCAGTCGGGGTCCAGTCCCGCGGGGGGCCGCGGCACCAGCGTCGGGTGGCAGGCAAAGACTAACAGCTGCGCCACCGGCCCCGCGCTGCCGAGGAAGACGAGGCGCGACAGACGCGCGTCGACGTCCGACGGCGCCTCGCGCGCCCCCACCAGCTCCGGCACGCTGGATTCGCCGAAGCGCAGCGACACCGGCTGCCGTGCCTGGTAGGCGTCCCGTAGGGCCTCGGCGGCGGCGGCCACCACCGCCTCGCGCACACGGGCATGCAGAAGGCCCGTCCCGGCCAGCTGGGCCACCGGGTTTCTGGCATAGCCACCCGGCCCGGAATGGGTGTGCGTCGCCGCCACCCAGACGTCGGTCAGGCCCAGGTCCCGGGTGGCTTCGCGGATGGCGGCGTCGAGGGCCCCGTCCCCCACCAGGACGTCCAGCGTCACCACGCCCACCCGCACCCGGCCCGCCTCCAGCACTAGCGCCCGCGCCCGGACGGGAAAGGCCACGGCCTGGGCGGTGGCCCGGGGCACGCCGTAGCCGGCCACGGCCGACGGCAGGGGCACGGCCAGGGGGCGGCTGGCCGCCCCAGCCAACAAGGGTCCCTCTCCTTCGGATTGGAGTTGCACCCGCGGTGGCCCCACCGGCCGGCCGGCGCACACGTCCCAGCTGACGGCCAGCGCCAGCAGCAGCGCAAACACCAGGACGCCAAGGACGAGGGTGGCGCGCCCTGGGCGGCTCACGCCGCGGCGGTCCGGGCGGCCAGCAGGTGCTCACTCGCCTCCCACAGCTTCCGGGCCGCTTCCGGGTCCCGCGCTGCTGGGCTGGGACTGACCTCGCGGCACTTGCTGAAGTACTTGCCGCTGACGCCCTCCACCTCGGCCGAGGTGGCCAGGTACACCAGTGTCTCAGCGCCCTTTTCCGGCGTCGTCATGAAGGGGGCGGCGATGCCCACCAGCGTGCGGAACAGGCCCGGGGTGTTTTTGCCGAAGCCGGTGGCCACCACGCCCGGGTGCAGGGAGTTGGCCGTGACACGGGTGCCGTCCAGCCGGCGCGCCAGTTCCTCGGTGAAGAGGACATTCATTAGCTTGGACTGCCCGTACACCCGCAGGCCGGAGTAACTCTTGCGGTTTTCCAAGTCCCCGAAGTCCAGCCGCATGCCGCGGTGCGCTTCCGAGGCCACGTTCACCACCCGGGAGGGGGCACTCCGCTTGAGAAGGTCAAGCAGTTCCAAGGTCAGCAAGAAGTAGCCAAGGTGGTTAAGGGCCATCGTCTTCTCGATGCCCTCGCTCGTCTCCTCGCGTCGGGTGAAGATGGCCCCCGCGTTGTTGACCAGGACGTCCAGGCGCGGGTAGCGGGCGCGCACCTCGGCGGCAAGCCGGCGTACCTCGGCGGCCAAGGAGAGGTCCGCCACCAGGCCCTGCACCTCGGCGTTGCCCGAGGTGGCCCGGACGGCGGCCACCGTCTCCTTCACCCGCGCGCCGTCCCGGCCCACCAGCGCCAGCGTCATCCCGGTTCGGGCGAGCGCGTCGGCCGCCGCCCGGCCAATGCCGCGCGTGGCACCGGTGAGAAGGCACACCTTTCCGCGAAACTGGGCAGCTGTCATGCCCGCGCACCCTACACCACTCCCTACCCTCCGCCGGAGGTGTCCGCTTGGCAGGCAGCCTCCCTAGCCCGTGCAGGCGACAGCCGCGGGGTGTATGTCCGGCACACCATGTGCGGCATCTTCGGCATCTTCGGCAACTCCGAGGCCTCCAACCTCACCTACCTCGGCCTGCACGCCCTGCAGCACCGGGGGCAGGAGTCTGCGGGCATCGTCAGTGCTGACGGGCGCACCTTCCACGTCCGCCGCGAAATGGGTCTCGTGCAGGACGTCTTCGGCGCCCGACACCTGGAAGCCCTGGCCGGGCGGGCCGCCATCGGGCACGTGCGCTACTCGACGTCGGGCGTCAGCCAGCACAAGAACGCCCAGCCACTCACGGTCGAGTACTCGCTCGGCAAGCTGGCCGTCGCCCACAACGGCAACCTCACCAATGCCCCGCAGCTGCGCGCCGAGCTCGAGCAGCAGGGCGCCATTTTCAGCGGGGACTCGGACACCGAAGTCATCATCCACCTCATGGCGCGCAGCCGGGCCCCGACGCTTGCCAAGCAGATGGTGGAGGCCCTGGCCAAGGTGCAGGGCAGCTACTCGCTTCTCTTCCTCACCCCCACCGCCATCGTCGCCGTGCGCGACCCCCACGGCTTTCGGCCCTTGGTTCTCGGGAAGCTGCGGGACGCCACCGTCTTCGCCTCGGAAACCACCGCCCTGGACCTGATGGGGGCGACGGTGTTGCGGGAGGTCGAGCCGGGGGAAATGGTGGTGGTGGACGACATGGGGATGCGCTCCTCGCGGCCCTTCCCCGCCGAACGCCCCACCCGCTGCGTCTTTGAGCACGTCTACTTCGCCAAGCCGGACTCGGACCTCTTCGGAGCTTCGGTGTACATGACGCGCCAGCGCTTCGGGATGCAGCTGGCGCTGGAGCAGCCGGCGGCGGCGGACCTCGTCATCGGCGTCCCCGACTCCGGAATCCCCGCGGCCATTGGCTACTCCAAGGCCTCCGGCATCCCCTACGACGTCGGCCTCATCCGGAGCCACTACGTGGGGCGCACCTTCATTGAGCCACAGCAATCCATTCGTCACTTCGGCGTCAAGCTGAAGCTGGCGGCGGTCCGCGAGGTCCTCAAGGGCAAGCGCGTGGTGGTGGTGGACGACTCCATCGTTCGCGGCACTACCTCCCGGAAGATTGTGACGATGATTAAGGCCGCCGGCGCCTCGGAGGTGCACCTGCGCATCTCCAGCCCGCCCACCCGCTGGCCCTGCTACTACGGCATTGACACCCCGCGGCGCGCGGAGCTCATCGCCGCCACCCAGCCGGTGGAGGAGATTGCTCGCTTCGTCACGGCCGACTCACTCGGCTACCTCAGCGTGGAGGGCCTCGGGGCGGCCGTCGGCGACCCGGAGTCGAAGACGTTTTGTATGGCGTGCTTTACCGGCAAGTACCCCACGCCCATCCGCAACGTCGAGGACGAGGCTCCCGCCCGCACCGCGGCGCGGGGGTAATTGAGAGGCACCACGCCCCGTGGAGGCTGCTCCCAAGCGCGTCGGAGCCCACGCCGTGGCCGACCGGCGCCTGGCGCGGCGCGTCCTCATCGGCCTGGGTCTTTTGGCGGTGCTGGCCCTGCTCGTCCCCCTCCTCGGCTACCGGACGGACGTGGCCGAGGCAAGGCGGCTGTTGCACGCCCGGGTCAGCCGCGAGGCTGCGGTGTATGCCGATGCGCTCGACACCCACGTCCGTGCCCTGGAGGCCGAGCTCGAGCGGATTGCCTCCCGACCCCAAATCGACCTGCGCGACGAGACGACGGCCCCCGAGCAGGAACTACTCGACTTCGCGCACCACAACTCCGCCTTCTTTGCCGGAGTGGCCGTGCTGGACGACCGGGGGCTGCCCGTGTGGAGCGAGCCCAAGGACGCGGTGCCTTCCAGCTCGCTGCAGCGCCGGCGCTGGTTTCAACGGATGCTGCTTCGGCAGGCGCCGGTCATCGATGCCCTGGAGCCGGGCGCCCGCACTTTCGTAGTGGCCGTCCCGGTGGTTCGCGGCGGCGAGGTCACCGGGGCGGTGGTGGGCCTGGTGGACGCGGGCCGGCACGTGCTGCCGGGCGGACGCACGGTGAGCGAGAACCTCGAGCTGGTGGTGGCTGACCGGGACGGGGACGTGCTCGCCCCGGCCATCCCCCCGGCCTGGGTGAATGCCCAATTCTTCCCGGACCGCCTCAACCAGCTGCTTCAGCCGGGGCAGGGAGACGCGGTGTCTTTGTCGGGGGTCCCGGAATTCGCCGTGGCGACGCTGGTGGGCAAGACCGGGCTGCGGCTGCTTCTGGTGGCCGACGAGGCGGCCATGCTTGCGCCGGTGCGCCAGCGCTTCCTCGGTCAGCTGCTGTTGGCCGTGGTGCTGCAGGCACTGACGCTGCTGCTCTTCACCCTCTTTCTGCGCCAGAGCTACGGCGCCTGGCAGAAGATGGAGATGCGCGCCGCCCAACAGGAGAAGATGGCGGCCCTGGGGACGGCTTCCTCCCTGATTGCCCACGAGGTGAAGAACTCGCTCAACGGGCTGAAGGTGGCCACCTCGCTCCTCGGCGACAGCAGCAACGCCGGGCTCGCCACGCGCAGCATCCGCGGGCAAATTGACCGTCTGGGGCACCTGGCCCAGTCGCTGCTCTCCTTTGGCCGACCGGCCCAGCCCCAGCTGACCGAGGCGGGCCTGTGTGAACTTGTCGAGGACGCCCTGTCGGGCGTGCGCGCGCTGCCCGAGGCGGACGAAGTGACGGTGGACAGCCAGCTAGAGCCTGTCCGCGTCCACTGCGACCCGCTGCTTCTGGCCACGGCGCTGGACAACCTGTTGCGCAACGCCATCGAGGCGGCGGTGGGCGCCAAGGACCTCGGCCGGCAGCCCGCACCCCACGTCCGTGTCCAGGTGCACGCCGCGGGCGACCGGGCACAGGTGGTGGTGGAGGACAACGCCGGCGGGCCCCCGCCGGGCTTCGAGGCGCAGCTGTTTCAGCCCTTCGTGACCAGCAAGCCAAAGGGCATCGGCCTCGGGCTCTCCATGGCGCGCCAGGCCGTCGAGCAGCAAGGAGGCCGACTGGGTTTCGAGCGCACCGACGTCGGGAGTCGCTTCACGGTCGAGCTGCAACGTGCGAAAGCGGTGGCATGAAACGTTCGGTGCTCCTGGTCGACGATGACCGCTCGTTCTCCTCGCTGGCGCAGGCGGCGCTGGCCCGCGAGGGCCTGCCGGTCCGGCTCGCCCGTAGCCTCCACGAGGCGCGGAAGGCGCTTGAGGCGGAGGCGCCAGACGTGGTGGTGCTCGACCGCCGCTTGCCGGACGGGGACGGCCTGGACTTTCTGGGCGTCCTGCGCGCGCAGCTCCCGGACGCTCCGGTGTTGATGGTCACCGCCCACGGGGACATCCAGAGCGCGGTGGATGCCATCCGCGCCGGGGCCGCCGACTACATGGCCAAGCCGGTGGAGCTCGCGGACCTGGTGCTACGGGTGCGGCGCGCCTTTGGCGAGCAAAGCCTGCGCGAGCGACTGTCCCGGGCCGAGGCCGAGCTCTCCGGACGGCGGAAGCTCTTCGCCCCGCACTCTCCCGCAATGCGCCAGCTGCTTTCGGCGCTGGCGCGCATTGCCACCACCCCGCGCAGTCCGGTGCTGCTGCTCGGCCCCACCGGCTCGGGAAAGGAAGTGCTGGCCCGCCACCTCCATGGCCTTTCCCACGCCGGGCAGGCGCCCTTCGTTCACGTCAACTGCGCGGCGCTACCCGAAAGCGTGGTGGAGAGTGAGCTCTTCGGCCATGAGAAGGGCGCCTTTACCGATGCGCGGGTGGCGAGGCGCGGGTTGGTGGAGGCCGCCAACGGAGGCACCCTCTTCCTCGACGAGGTGGGCGAGCTGCCGATTGGGCTGCAGGCCAAGCTGCTCACATTTCTCGACTCCGGGAACTACCGGCGCCTCGGCAGCAGCACCGAGGAGACCAGCGTCGCGCGCGTGGTGGCGGCCACCAACCGCGACCTGCAGGCCGAAATCCGCGCCGGCCGCTTCCGCGAGGACCTCTGGTTCCGCCTCAGCGTCTTCGCGCTGCACGTGCCGTCGCTGCGCGAGCGCCCGGAGGACGTCCTGCCGCTCGCCGAAGCGTTGCTCGTCGAGCTGTCGGCCGAAGTAGGGCGTAAGGGCGCCGTGCTCGGGACGCTGGCCCAGGAGCGAATCCGGCGCTACCCGTTTCCCGGAAACGTGCGGGAGCTGCGCAACGTGCTGGAGCGGGCGCTGGTCCTCGAACCTGGCCCCGAGCTGGAACTCCCCGTCCTCGAGGGACGCCCGGAGCCGGTCCCCGGCATGGCGCCCGCCGGCGGGCCCTTCCTGGTGCCGAAGAATCCCATCCTGATGGAGGAGCTCGAGCGGCGCTACGCCCGCTACGTCCTGGAACAACTGGGTGGACGCCGGGTCGAAGCGGCCAAGGCCCTCGGCCTCTCCTACCCCACCTTCCTCAAGCGCATCGAAGACTGAAAAGCCCCAAGGCGCCCGCAGCTTTCCCCCAGGATGCGCACAGGCAGAGGCAGTTTGCCCCCCCGTGTCCAACAAGTTTTCCATTCCTGTTTGTAACTTGTGGGTGGCCGCAGTTTGCGCTGGGCATTGACTGGCCAGGGGAGTACTCCGTCTGGCCCACCCGGGCCCAGACGCGGCCAGCCGCCACGTCCTCCCCCCCCCCGGGTGCACCCTAGCTGGAGGAAGTTCATGCGGACGTGTTTCTCAAAAGTCGGACTGGCGGCGCTTGTCGTCGGACTTGGGGTGGGCGCCCCCTCGCTGGCGCAGACCCAGCAAACGAAGCGGCCCAACATTCTCGTCATCTGGGGCGACGACATCGGCGTTCACAACATCAGCGCATACAACCACGGCATCATGGGCTACCAGACGCCCAACATCGACCGGATTGCGAAGGAGGGGGCGCTCTTCACCGACGCTTACGCGCAGCAGAGCTGCACGGCCGGGCGCGCGTCCTTCATCCTCGGCGAACATCCCTTCCGCACCGGGCTCCTCACCATCGGCATGCCCGGGTCTCCCCAGGGCATCCCCGAGTGGGCGCCCACCATCGCCGACCTGCTCAAGCCACTCGGCTATGCCACCGGACAATTCGGAAAGAATCACCTCGGCGACCGCGACAGCCACCTGCCGACCATGCACGGCTTCGACGAGTTCCTCGGGAACCTGTACCACCTGAACGCCGAGGAGGAACCCGAGACCTACTACTACCCGAAGGACCCGGCGTTTAAGAAGAAGTACGGGCCCCGGGGCGTGCTGCATACGTGGTCGGACGGTAAGGGCGGGCAGCGCATCGAGGACACCGGCCCCCTCACCGCCGCACGCATGCCGACGGTGGACCTTGAGATTTACGACGCGGCGAACAAGTTCATCGACAAGTCCGTGAAGGACAAGAAGCCCTTCTTCGTGTGGTTCAACACCACGCGGATGCACGTCTGGACCCACCTGAAGCCGTCGGCCCAGGGGCGCACCGGCATCGGCCTCTACCCGGACGGAATGGTGGAGCACGACGACATGGTGGGGGGGCTGCTCAAGAAGCTCGACGACCTCGGCCTGGCCAACGACACCATCGTCGTCTACGGGACGGACAACGGGGCCGAGTTGGTGAGCTGGCCGGACGGAGGGACGACGCCATTCCACGGGGAGAAGGGAACCACCTGGGAGGGCGGCATGCGGGTGCCGATGATTGTCCGCTGGCCTGGCGTCATCAAGCCCGGCTCCAACCACAACGAGATTTTCTCCCAGGAGGACTGGATGCCGACGCTGCTTGCCGCGGCGGGCGTGCCGGACATCGCGGACAAGCTAGCCAAGGGCTACGCCGCGGGCGGCAAGACCTGGAAAGTCCACCTGGACGGCTACAACTTCCTTCCCTACTTCAAGGGAGAGACGAAGAAGCCGCCGCGCGAGGAGATTTTCTACTTCGGCCAGGGTGGCGAGCTCAATGCCATCCGCTGGAACGACTGGAAGGTGACTTTCGCCGCCGTGACCGGGAACATCGCGATGGGCACCCGCGAGGTCTCCAACTGGCCACTCCTCACCAACCTCCGCGCTGACCCCTATGAACGGGCCATCTTCGAATCCGGCATGTACGTGCGGTGGTACGCCGACAACCTCTGGCTCTTCGTGCCGGTGCAGCAGAAGCTGAAGGAGTTCCTGCTGACCATCCCGCAATTCCCCTTCCAGGAAGGCTCGAGCCTCAGCGCCGGCAACATCAACTACAATACGCTGAAGGCGGCGGCGGCCCTGAAGAAGCTCCACGAGATGGAGAGCATGAGCGCGCCGACCAACTGAGGCCTCTGCAACGGGGAGTGGAAAGGGCGCCCGGGGCGCCAGGTGCATCCCGGGCAAGCGAGCCGGCGCGGGGTGCGCGCGCCCGGCCTGATTCGTCCGCCTTACAGCGCGGGCTTGAGTGGGTCGTGCTCGGCGATGAGCCGGCTGACCCGGGCATCGTCAATGCGCGCGGCGAAGCGTGTCGCCTCGTGCATGTCGCGGACTGTTTTGGCGAGGCTGAGGGACGAGCCGATGGTGAAGAGGAGGCCCATAGCCATGAAACCCTTGGCCCAGGCGTCGACGGGCAGACACCAGATGCCGATGGCCATGGCCATCGAGGAAGCGAAGAAAGAAATCCAGGACTGCGCCACCCAGGCGGGGCTGTGGGCGGGAGCGAGCTCGGGTTGGAGTCGGGGCATGGTGGCTTTCTCCGTTTCAGACGCCGCGAAGGACGTCGAGACCGAACCGCATCACCGACAGTGGAAAGACACGGGGCAATAGCGCCAGCGCGCACAGCGTCGCGGCGTGCACTGCCACCGCCGCCAGCGGCGTGGCGAAGCGGGCCACGGCCACTGTCGTCAACGCGGCAAAGCCCAAAAGCCAGAGCCAGAAGGTTCCTGCCACCAGGAGGCCGGACGCCAGGCCCGCGGGTGAGCCGAGGCACTTGAGAGTGAAGAACAGGCCCAGCAGGGCCCATCCGGCGAGAAGCAACAGGTGAACGGCATTCCGCATCGGTTTCATGGAGGCTCCTTCCGTTGGCGCCAAGTGCGGATGGCGCACGGGCAGACTGGGCCGATGCGGTCGATACTGTCGAAGAACTAATTGAGCCAGGAATGGTAAGCTACAGTGAATGACCTCGCTGGACCGCCTGACCGGCTTCTACTGGGTGGCGCGAACCCAGGGCTATGCACGCGCCGTCCGCTCCTTCCCCTACCCCATCACCGAGCCCGGCGTGCACCAGCAGGTGCGGCGCCTGGAGACCGAACTGGGGGTCCGGCTATTCACGCGGGTGGGGAAGGACCGGGTGGTGCCGACGGAAGCCGGGCGGGCCCTCTACGCCTTCGTCGCGCCCTTCCTGGAGCAGCTGCCAGCCGTTGCGGAGTCCCTGCGCCCCGGACACTTCGGAGGGGTGCTTCGCGTCGGGGCGTCGCCGCTCCTGGTGCAGGGACTATTGCCCGGCTGGTTGCGGCGGTTGCAGCGCCAGCGGCCGGACATCGACGTTGCCCTGACCGAGTTGAGAACGCCGGACTTGGAAGTGTTGCGCGCCGGCGAATTGGACCTCCTGGTCGACCACCTACCGCAGGTGCCGCCTGACATTGAGGTGCGGACGGTGGCGCGGCTGTCGAGCTTCCTCGCGCTGCCGGCGGGCCATCCCCTCGCCGGGCGAAGGCCCCTTCCGGTGCGTGCCCTGCGCGAAGTTCCCTTCATCGCCTACAACGCGGACCGGGCCAGTCGGATGCAACAGCTCCGCGGTCTCGCGGCATACGGCGGCTCGGAGAAGGAACGCTATTCCGCCGACTCGGCCGAGTCGCTGCTGGGCTTCGTCGCCGCAGGCCTCGGGTACACCATCGTGCCCTGGCTTGACGTGAGAGGGCCACGCCGTGCCGGGGTGGCCGTCGAGCGTCTGGACCTCCCCGGAGCGGAATTCCCGGTGTATGCCGCCTGGCGGCGCGGTCCGCACCACCCACTTGTTGACGCGGCCATGCAGGCGGCGCCGGCCGGCGAGTGAGGGGCAAGGCCGGTCGCCGGGCAGAGGGGCTGATGCCCCATGGGCGAGGCGGCCCCGCCCATCAGTTCCGGACAGAAGGCGGCGGCCCGTCCGGACCTGCCAGGTCCACCAGCCGCACCAGAGCGGCCACCGAGTCGACCTGAAGCTTGAACATGACTTGCTGCCGGTGCGCCTTCACCGTCGGCTCACTGAGTCCCAGCTCCGCGGCGACTTGCTTGTTGAGCAGCCCTTGCGCCACCAGGTGGCACACCTGGGTCTCGCGCGGCGTGAGACGGGCAAGCCGAGCCCTGGCGTCGGCCCGCCGGCGACGTTCCTCTCGCTTGCGGGTGTCCTCGAGCAGTCCCCGCTCCACCGCGTCCAGCAGCTGGTGCTCGTCCACCGGCTTGGTGAGGAAGTCGACCGCCCCGGCGCGCATCGCCTTCACCGAGTCGGTAATCTCGCCGGCGCCGGTGATGAAGACGACCGGTAGCTTCCGGGCCGAGCGCTCGAGGACATCCTGAAGCTCGAGCCCGTCGACGTCCGGCATTTTGAGGTCCACCAGTGCACAGGCCGGCCCCTCGGCCGTGGCGCTCTGGAGAAATTCGCTCGCCGACCCATAGGACTCGGCCTCGAAGCCCACCGAGCGCAAAAAGCGCACCAGCGAGGCGCAGAAGGCCGGGTCGTCGTCGATGATGAACACTTTGGCTCCCGCGGGAATCACGCGGCCACCTCCCGGCGTGCCGGCGTCGCCGGCAGGGTTATGCGGAACACCGCCCCTCCTTCGGCCCTATTCTCCGCCACAATGCGTCCAGAATGGGCCTGGACGATGGACCGGCAGATGGCGAGTCCCATGCCGAGTCCCTTCGCCTTGGTGGTGAAGAATGGCTCAAACACGCCCTCCAGGGCGCTCGGCGGAAGGCCCGACCCCGAGTCGGCCACCGAGAGCTCCACCGCGCCACCCAGCGCTGCGGCGCGGATGGTGATGTTACGCCGGCCCAAGGGTTGTTCGGCGACCGCGTCGAGGGAATTGAGGAGGAGGTTGAGCAGGACCTGGAGAAGCAGCACCGGGTCACCGTGCACGGACGGTAGGCCCGGGTCCACCCTCACCTCGAGCACGGCCCGGCGACGCGTGGCCTCGCTCGCCACCAGCTGCACCGTGTCGCGGATGACGCTGGCGATGTCCACCGCGGCCGGACGGAACTCGTCCCGCCGCAACACGCTTCGCAGCTGGGAAATGACCCGGCTCGCGCGGTCCCCCGCGCTCTCGATGTCCACTAGGCTCGCGCGCACTTCCTTGAGGTCCGGCGCGTCTGAGAGCAGCAAGCGACGGGCCGCCCGGGCATTGTTGACGATGGTGCCCAGGGGACCGTTGAGCTCATGGGCCAGCGAGCCCGACAGCTCCGCCACGGTGCCCACCCGGTTGAGGTGCGCGATGTGCTCCTGGTTGCTTCGTGCCTCGGCCTCGGCGGCGCGCCGCCGCCGTCGCTCGAGCAGCAGGACGGCAATCAGCGCAGCCTCGAGGAGCACCGCGGCAAGAGCGGCGGCAATCCACCCCGCGTACCGGCGCCACACCGGAGTGTCCCGGAAGAGTACTTCGGTGAAAGGAGGAAGCCGGCTTTCCGGAATGTGCCAGCGCGCCAGCTCTCGGGCATCCACGACGGGTCGGACCGGCGTGACGATGGGCGCGGGCAGGGGAAACCCCGCCAGCGCTGCCGCCGCCAGCTGTCCGGTCTGCTGCCCCATCTCCCGGTAGTCCGTCACCCACCCTCCGACCGCGCCCTGGCCCAGAATCTGCGCATGGGTGGTGAAGATGGGGGCATGCGACCATTCCGCAAGCAGGCGAACGGCGTCCGTCCCGCGAATGCTGCGGCCGGTGCCGTCCCGAAACAGGGACACGCCAAACACAATGGTGTGCTCCGACAGCGCCGCCAGGCGCTCCCCCATCTCCGTGAGAGGAAGCCCGGTGAGGTCCAGCTGCTGCAGGTGGCCGGCGACGCGGGAAAGGTCGGGCCACGCACTCGCCTCGAACGCCCGGTCGACGTCCGTCGTACCGCCGATGAACGCCACGGTCTGGGTGTCGGGGAGAAGCTGCAGGGCCATGGCCATCGTCTGGTCCACCGCCGGCCGCCGGGCAACCCCCGTCACGCCAGCGGGGAGGTGCATCTCGGCCACCACCTGCTCGTCCACCCCGCTGAACAGCAGGGGGACACCCGGCCAAAGCTCCGTCTCCATCTGCAGGGCGAAGGCCAGCGGTCCTGCGCCGACGGCGATGACGGCCGCCGGCCGGTACACGCCATAGCGGGCCTGGAACCAGGCACGCTGCTTCGGGACGAGCAGTGGGTCGGCAAGGGCTTCCAGGTCGAGAACTTCGTTGTGCACGGTGAGGTCATGCAGGCCCAACTCCGCGAGCCTCTCGCGCAGTGCCCTGTCGAAGGAAACCACCGCTGGGGCGAAGGGGTCCCAGTCGTACAGCACCAGGATGCTCCGCGTGTCGCTGGGTGCGCCGGACAGGGCCGCAGGCGCGAGGAGGACAACCGCACCGACGAGCGCGGGGCCCAACCGCTCGAACAGCCACCTGAAGCTGGAGAACAAGACGGTCGGGGACCTTGCCGACTCCGCTGGCGTCCGTCAACGCGTGGGCCCCAGGAAGTCCCCACGGCGCCCAGGCAGGCGTAATGGGCGCGCCCCTTGGGCGTAGGAGAAATGACGCTGGAGCCGTCCACTTTCGGCCCATCCTCGGGCCAGGCTAGAAGCAGCCCGAAGCAAGGCGTGGCAGTGCGCCACGGGTCCCGGCGGGCCAGAGTCTTCAACACCCTCAAACGGTTGGTATGAGCTTCGTCGAGCGCGCAATACCCGGAGTGATGCACCGCCGCCTGCTGGAAGGCTGGCAGCGCTTTCGGCACGGCTTCCAACAGCTGGTCCTCACCTTCCAGGCGCTGCGGGGGGACTCGCTGGCCTGGAAGCGCTACCTCCGCGTGTGCACGGTGCAGGCCCTGGTGACGGCCGCCCTGGCCAGCGTCTTTTTGTCGACTGCCCGTCACTCCTCGGAGGGCCTCCGCGAGGAGCGGGTGCGCCAGGCGCTGCAAGCGGTGGGCGCAGTGGAGCCTGCCGCCTCAGAGCCGGCCACCCCCGCGGACGCCAAAGAGGCGCCCAAGCGCAGCGCATCCCACCGACGGCGCGCGACGGCCAAATCCACGCCGGCCCCGGGCGAGGCGCCGAAGGACCCGGCCCAACCCGCCGACGCTGAGGCGGAGGCCCGGGCTGCCTTCCAAGAGAAGGTGCAGGAGCTTCAAAAGGCCTTGGTCGACCTGTCCTCGAAAGCCGGTCCGACGGCCATCCGTCGAGACCGCGAGTTCCAGGAGGCCCGCGAGGGGTTAGACGAGCAGTTCAGCGACCTCGAGCACGACGCCCAGGACATTCGCCTGTCGGCCGAGGAGAAGGCCGCCCTGGT
This sequence comes from uncultured delta proteobacterium, assembly GCA_963760425.1. GTDB lineage: Bacteria > Myxococcota > Myxococcia > Myxococcales > Myxococcaceae > JADGRA01. The sequence continues at coordinate 68,955 of CAVXCY010000021.1, forward strand.
GCGGCTGGGCGCGCAGCTGGACGTGCTCGAGCATAAGACGAAGCCTGGCTTCTGGGACTCCGCCTGGGCGCTGGTGCTGTCCATTTACGGCGCCCTGAGCGTCACCCAGGCCATCGTGATTGCCCTGTCCCGCGACTACCACGCTGCCGTCGCCCGCGACGCGAGCCTGCTGCTGGGCGTGGCGCCGGAGGACCCGCCCACTGCGCCGCGGATTCACCTCAACTTTGCCTGGGTGCGGCGGAAGCTCCAACAACGCACGCGGAGCCTCCTCTGTTTCCTGCCCGGGGTGGCCCTCATCAGCGTCGTCTCCCTGGCCTTTCCTGCCCGGGCGGTCTTCACCAGCGTCCTCACCGCCGTGTGGGCCGCTTACTGGTGGGTGGTGTGGACGGCGAGCAAGAGCGCGCGCGCCTGGGAGCGGAAGGGTGTGGCCGCCCCACCCTTCTACCTGCGGTGGTGGCACGCGCAACTCTCCTCACTTCCCTACGTGGGCGGGTTGGCCAGGGCATTGGAAGCGCTGTGGGCGCGACTGACCCGGGTCGCCTACTCACCGGCCGAGGCGGTGGAGGCCCAGCCGGCGGAGTTCTCGGGCCTGGCCGCGGCTCGCGCCCTGCAGCTCATCCCGCTGGTGAAGCTCTACGTCCGGCCGCTCGTTCCCGTGGCGGCAGCGCGCCTTCTGGCCGAGCGCTCTCGCCCCGGACTGCGTCTTGAGTCCCCCAAGGAGCAAGCCTCACTCGCCGCCCAGCGGGCGGCGGTGCCGGCCAGTCCGAGTGCCATCGCAGCACGCGACGAGATGTGAAGGACAGCCCCAGGGACTAGGCCGAGGCGAGCACCCGGGTGGGGACGCGCACCTCGAAGGTGGTCCCCTGGCCGACGCGGCTCTGGACGTTGATGCGGCCACCCAGCTTCTGCACCACCGCCACGCAGACGCTGAGTCCAATGCCCGTGCCCACACCCACCGGTTTGGTGGTGAAGAACGGCTCGAAAATGCGAGTCTGCTGCTCCTCGGGGATTCCCACCCCGGTGTCCGAGACGCTGAGGATGGACTCCCGTCCGTCGGTGCCGGTGAGGACGCGAATCTCGTGCTGTCTCGGGTCGCGGTCGTCCAGGGCTTGGAGCGCGTTGACCAGAAGATTCATCACCACCTGGTGCAGCTTCCCCCTGGGAGCGCAGTCGATGGGCGCCGGCCGTAAGTCCTTCACCACCCGGGCTCGGCTCTGCAGCTCGCGCTCCGTCAGAAGCAGCGTGCTGGCTGCGATGTCTGCCAAGTCCACCGGTTCGAGGACCTGGTTTTCGTCGGCACGACTGAACGTCTTCAGCTCCTGGACGATGGTGCGCACCCGCTGGCCGCCCTCGGCCGTCTCGTTGATGAGGGCGTCAATGTCGTCCAGGGTCTCGCGGAAGCCAATCTGCGCCTCCAGCGCCTGGCCCCGCGCCGGAGCCTCTCGGTAGGCGCTGATGACGCGCTTGACGTCATCCACGTAGTTTCGCAAGGAGGTGAGGTTGGAGAGGATGAAGGCCAGCGGGTTGTTGATTTCGTGCGCCACGCCCGCTGCGATTTGACCTATCGCCGCCAGCTTCTCGCTCTGAGCCAGCTGGGCCACCAGGCGGCGGTCGCGCTCGGCATCGGCCAGACGGATGAGGTTGCGGACCCGTGCCACCAGCGCCCGCCGCTGGATGGGCTTGTGCAGGTACTCGTCGGCGCCGGCCTCGAGGCCTTTGAGTTCGCTGTCCGCGTCGTTGAATTCCGCGGTGAGAAAGATGACCGGCATCCGGGTGTGCGCTTTGTTCTCCCGCAGCCGGCGGCACACCTCGAAGCCGTCCATGTGCGGCATGCGGATGTCGAGCAGGACCAGGTCCACGCCGCCCAGTTCCACCCGCTCCAGCGCCTCGGGCCCACTGTTGGCTCCAAGGACGCGAAAGCCCTCGGCTTTCAGGTAGGCCTGGACGAGCCGCACGTTGGCAGGCTCGTCGTCGACGACCAGAACCTGGGGGGGCTCCGTCCGTCGCGACTCTGGCCCTTCGTCGTACCGGCCCTTCACCATCCGCGGGCTGCTCCTCGGGCTTCCGTCAGCAGGCGGAGGATGGCGGACGTCGGCCGCCGTCGCAACTTCGGCAACTTCCTCCTGAGCCATCCTCCCCACACCAGAGCACCGCACGTGCCACCCCCACCGCTTCACCCCAAGTGTGCGAGAGCACGGCTTTCCTGGCTGAGCCCGGGTGGGTCAATCTCCAACGGGCCGTCCGCGCCGACCCTGGGGAGAAAGCCCGCCAGGTCCTCCGGCAGGGGTGCGTTGAAGACGGCGCGCTCGCCAGAAAGCGGATGCGGGAGGGACAACCTGGCCGCGTGCAGCGCGTGCCGCCCGAGGCGGAGCCGCGCCCAGGCCTCCGGCTCGAGGCAGTGCCGGCTGAAGCGGTCGAAGTAGCCGGGGTCGGGCCCGTACATCTTGTCCCCCACCAGCGGGAAGCCGGCGGCCTGCAGGTGGACGCGAATCTGATGCTGGCGCCCCGTCTCCGGAATGCAGCGCAAGAGCGCGAACGGCTCTTCTGCCCGGGTGAAGCGCTGGGCGACGGCAAAGCGGGTCCGGGCGGCCCGTCCAGCGGCGTCGACGCGGACGGCGATGCGGATGGTGGCGGTGCCTTCCAGGATGGGAGCGTCCACCGCGAAGGCGTCCTCGGCGGGCCACCCTTCGACGATGGCCAGGTACTCCTTCTCGACGCTGCCCTCCTGGAAGGCGCGCATCAGCCTCCGCGACGCCTCGGTCGTCCGTCCACAGACCAGGACGCCGGAAGTCTCGCGGTCGAGACGGTGGGCGGGAGCGGCGTGAAAGAGAGGCCCGTGCTGGCGCAGCAGCAGCGACACCACCGTGCCGTGGTGGTAGCGCGCGGTCGGATGGATGGGCAGCCCGGCTGGCTTGTCCAGCACCAACAGCGCCTCGTCGCGGTACAGCTCGCGCAGGTTGTCCGGTGTCTCCGGCTCGACCAGGCTTCGGCGGCGAAGCCGAAAGGTGAGGCCGGGCCACACCCGCGTGCTGGGCTTGAGCGGAACGTCTGCCACCAGCGCCGTCCGCAGAATGCGCTGGACCCGAGCGCGGGAGAGACGTCGAATCTTTTCGCAGAGGTAAAGGTCCAGCCGCCAGCCCGCATAGTTGGGTTCAACGGTGAACGTCACCTCCACGACGCCATCGGCGACTTCGTCTATCCTCGGGGCCATGCGGAGGTCGGTCCTAGCGGCGCTGGCGCTCTTTGTCACCTCCGCGTCCGCCTCCCCCAGCAAGGGGCTGGCCGTGGTGGAGGTAAGCGCGTCCCCCAACATGCAGGGACTGGCAGTGCAGATGACACGGCAGGTCCTCGACGCCGCCCAGGCGCAGGGGGTGAAGGTGGTGAGCCCGGAGGAAGTCGAGGCGTTTCTCGGGCCGAAGGGCACCCTGGCCCTGAAGCAGTGCGGACCGACGCCGGAGTGCCTGTCTGAACGGCTGGCCGACCTTCCCGTCAACCGGGTGGTGGTCGGGACGCTGAGCCGGGACCCGGCGCACTACCTCGTGCATTTCTGGCTCATCTCGCTCAGCCCCCCGAAAACGGTGGCCGAACTCGACCGGTCCATTCTCATCGCCTCGCGTCGCTTGCAGCCGGACGTCGCTGCAGCCTTGCCAGCCCTCTTGCGAGGCGAGCAGGAGGTGAAGGGGACGCTGGTGCTCGACAGCAGCGTGCCCGAGGCAGAGGTGCGTCTCGACGGTGAACCGCTGGGGCAGACGCCGGTGACGCGGTTGCTCAAGCCCGGCAAGCACGAGGTGCGCGTCTCGCACCCGGGCTATTACCCGGTGGAGCGCCTGGTGACCGTGGAAGCGGGCCAGACGACACACGACGTGGTGCGCCTGGTGGCGGTGCCTGGGGCTGCCCCGCCCGCGCTGCCCCCGCTCGAGACGTCCGCGCCGGTGGCCTCGGGTGGCTTCCGGGTGCCGGTCGCCGGCTGGGTGGCGCTCGGCGTGGGCCTCGCTGCCGGCGCGGCAGGCGGCTGGCTGGCCGTCGCCGCCCACAACAACCAGAACGAGTTGCTGGCCGGGTACAACCCTGCGCGCGACAGCTACCAGGGCTTTCGCTCGCAGGCCCTCACGGGCCAGAACCAAGCCACCTGGGCCAACGTTTGCTTCGGCATTGCCGGCGCCGGGCTGCTGACCTGGGGGGTGCTGACCTGGATTGCGAGCAGCGCACCCGCCGAGCCACATGCCACGCTGGGCCTCGGGGTCGGGCCACAGGGCGCCACGGTCTCGGTCTCGGGGAGTTTCTAGCGTGCCACGACCCACGTCCTCCGCCTTGGCAGCCTTGGGGGTGGCTTGCGGCATGCTGGTGCTGGTGCGCTGCAGCTTCAGCATCAATCCGGACCAGGGGCATTTCTCCTGCGTCACCCTGGCCGACTGCGCCAGCGGACAGGAATGCGTGCCCCAGGCCGACGGCGGCAACGGCCTCTGTTATCCCGTCGGGCAATGCGTGCCGGAAATCTGCAACGGCAAGGACGACGACTGCGACGGGGTGGTGGACAACCATCAGCCGTGCGGAGCTGGGGCAGCCTGCGTCGACGCCGGGTGTATGGACTGCACAACCTGCCCCGAAGCGGCCTGCGCGGGCGCGTCCTGTGTGCTGGATGGAGGCCCTCAGCAGTGCGTCCTTCGGGTGGTCCTGCCAGATGGCGGACTGGCGGATGCGGGCAGCGGCCCCACCACCTACGTCTGCGACCTTCCCTGAGGCGGCGCGGGCGGTGACGTCCGGTAGATGTCCGGACGGCGAATCTCCATGGCCCGGGCCGGGTCCTGGAGCGGCACAAAGCCGTGGCGAAGGTACAGGGCGTGTGCATCGCGGGTGGCCAAACTCCAGCGCCGCAGCTGCTGCAACTCCGGGTGCGCCATGACAGCGGCCATCAGCGCGTCGGCAATGCCCCGCCTTCGGTAGCTTTCCACGACGAAGACGTCACACACCCAGGCAAAGGTGGCGCGGTCGGTCACGACCCGGGCGAAGCCCACCTGGCGAGCGCCGGCGTAGGCGCCGAAGCACAGGGAGCCGGCAAGTGCACGTTCGAGGACTGTCCGGGGAAGGCCAGCTGACCAGTAGGCCTGCCTCAGGAAGGTGTGGAGGGTGTCCACGTCGAGGCGCGCGTTGTCCGTGCTGATGTCGATGCCGTCGGGGGGTGGCTTGTCCATGGGACAGAAAGCGTCCCATGCGGCGGCGGGTGAGCGGGAGCACAGCAGGGGGCTGGGGTGGGGGGTCGCCTGGGAAACAGGTTTCCCCGGGTCGCAGGGGCGCTAGGCTCCGGCACCCACAAATGCCCATCGTCCCCCTGAAAAAAGTCATGTGCGCCAACCGGGGCGAAATCGCCATTCGCGTCTTTCGGGCCTGCAACGAACTTGGCATCCGCACCGTCGCCATCTTCAGCGACGAGGACCGCGTGAATGAGCACCGTCACAAGGCCGATGAGGCGTACCGCGTTGGCCATGGCAAGCGCCCGGTGGAGGCCTACCTCGGCATCGAGGAGATTCTCGACGTGGCCCAGGCAGCCGGAGTCGACGGCATCCACCCGGGCTACGGCTTTCTTTCGGAAAATGCCGACTTCGCTGAGGCCTGCGAGCGCCGGGGCGTTCGCTTCATCGGCCCCCGCCCGGCGGCCGTTCGGTTGATGGGTGACAAGGTGGCCGCCAAGAGGCTGGCCGAGCGCGTCGGCGTCAGCGTCGTTCCCGGAACCACCCTCGATGGAACTGAGTCGGAGATGCTGGCCGCCGCGCGCCGCTTCTTCGAGCGCACCGGGCCGGTCATGGTGAAGGCCGCCCACGGGGGCGGAGGCCGCGGCATGCGGGTGGTGCGCACTCTGGAGGAACTCGAGCCGTCGCTCGCCGCCGCCCGTTCCGAGTCACAGCTCGCCTTCGGCAGCCCGGTCGTCTTCCTCGAGGCGTTTCTGGAGCGGGTGCGCCACCTCGAAGTGCAGATTCTAGGCGACCTCCACGGGAACCTCGTCCACCTGCATGAGCGGGACTGCTCGGTGCAGCGCCGACAGCAGAAGGTCATCGAGATTGGGCCGGCCCCCAACGTCTCCGACGTCGTCCGCGGGAAGCTGTTCGACTCCGCCCTCAGGCTGATGCGCGCCGCCGAGTACTCGAGCGCCGGCACGGTGGAGTTTCTGGTCGCCGGCGAGAACGTCTTCTTCATCGAGGTCAACGCTCGGCTCCAAGTGGAGCACACCGTCACCGAGCAGGTGACAGGCGTCGACCTGGTGCAAGCCCAGCTGCGCATCGCCGAGGGCCACACCCTCGACTCCGACGAAATCGGCATCGAAGGTCAGTCCGCCATCCAGCCGCGTGGCTTCGCCGTGCAGCTGCGGGTCACCACCGAGGACCCGGCGAACAACTTCCTGCCCGATGCTGGCACCATCCAGGCCTGGCGGCCGGCGACGGGCTTTGGCATCCGGCTGGACGGAGGCAACGGCTACCCGGGCGCCGTCATCTCCCCCTTCTACGACTCGTTGCTGGTGAAACTCATCGCCTACGCGCCCACCTTCCGGGGCGCCGTCAAGAAGGGGCAACGGGCGCTGCGCGAGTTTCGCATCCGCGGCGTGAAGACGAATCTCCACTTCCTGGAGAACGTCCTGCAGTCCCAGGTCTTCCTCGACGGCGAGACCTACACCCGCTTCATCGACGAGACGCCCTCGCTCTTCCAGTTCGCGCAGCGGCGCGACCGGGCCACCAAGCTGCTGCACTACCTGGGCGACGTCATCGTCAATGGGCACCCCACCGTCCCGCGGGAGTTGCGGCGTCGGTCGGTCGAGTTCGCGCCCCCTCGCGTTCCGGACGTGCCGCCTGGGCTGCCGCCGCCGGGCACGCGACAGATTCTCGAGCAGAAGGGACCGGCCGGACTGGCCGCGTGGGTGAAGGCCCAGAAGCGGGTACTGCTCACCGACACCACCATGCGGGATGCGCACCAGAGTCTACTGGCCACCCGCGTGCGCACCACCGACTTGTTGCGGATTGCACCGGCCACCGTGCGGCTGGCGCCGTCGCTCTTCTCGCTCGAGTGCTGGGGCGGCGCCACCTTCGACACCGCCTACCGGTTCCTCAACGAGGACCCCTGGCAGCGGCTGCGTGCCCTGCGGGCCGCAGTGCCCAACATCCTCCTCCAGATGCTGTTCCGCGGCGCCAATGCCGTTGGCTACACCAGCTATCCGGACAACCTGGTGGAGGCTTTCGTCGACGAGGCAGCAGAGGCAGGCATCGACGTCTTCCGGGTCTTCGACTCCCTCAATGACCTGGACTCCATGGAGGTCAGCGTCCGGCGCATCCTCAAGACCGGGAAAGTGGCCGAGGTGGCCATGTGTTACACGGGCGACGTCTCCAATGAGAATCGCCCCAAGTACAACCTCGACTACTACGCGGACCTGGGCCGCCGCATCGAGGACATGGGCGCCCACTTCCTCTGCATCAAGGACATGGCGGGTCTGCTCCGGCCACGGGCGGCGGCGCTCCTCATCGAGCGGCTGAAGCGCGCCACCCAGCTGCCCATTCACCTCCACACCCACGACACTTCGGGCAATGGGGGTGCGGCCTACCTGGAGGCCATTGAACACGGGGTGGACATCGTCGACGTGGCCTTCGCGCCAATGGCCGGGCTCACCAGCCAGCCGTCGATGAATGCGCTGGTCTCCGCGCTGCGGGGCTACCCGCGCGACACCGGCATCACCAACAAGCTGCTGCAGCCGCTGGCCAACTACTGGGAGGACGTCCGGGAGCCATACAGCCCCTTCGAGTGCGGGCTGAAGAGCTCGACGTCGGAGGTGTACTTCCACGAGATTCCAGGCGGTCAGTACTCCAACCTCCGGCCCCAGGTGGCGGCGATTGGACTCTTGCCGCGATGGAATGACGTGAAGGTCGCCTTCGCGGTGGTGAATCTCCTGGTGGGGGACATCCCGAAGGTGACGCCCTCCTCCAAGATGGTGGGGGACTTCGCCATCTTCCTTCTCAAGAACGACCTTTTGCTGAAGGGGCCCACCCTCGAGGCCAGTGTGGCAGCGACGCGCGCCGTGGTGCTGCGGGAGGCGGCGCGCCTGGACTTCCCCTCGAGCGTGGTGGGCTATTTCCAAGGACACCTCGGGCAGCCGCCCGGGGGTTTCCCGGAGGACCTGCGCCGGGCCGTCCTAAAGGGACTCCCGGTGGTGCAGGGCCGCGCCGGCGCCAACCTCGCGCCGCTCGACCTCGAGGCGGTGCGCGCCAAGGTGTCCGAGCGGACGGGACGTCCCGCCCGTCGCGACGAGGCCCTGTCGGCCGCGCTCTACCCCCGGGTGATGGATGAGTACCTGGACGCCTATGCCCGCTTCGAGGACGTCTCCATCCTCGACACGCCTCTCTACTTCTACGGGCTGGAGGTGGGGCAGGAGGTGTGGGTGGACCTCGAGCCCGGCAAGACGCTGGTCATCGCGCTCTCCGCGGTGGGAGAGCCGGACGAGAACGGGATGCGCACCGTCTACTTCGAGCTGAATGGCCATGGCCGCCAAGTCACCGTGCGCGACCGTGCCCGGGCGCCGGCCGTCCGGGAGGCAAGACAGGCAGAGAAGGACAACGCCGACCACGTCGGCGCCTCCATGCCGGGAACCGTCATCGGCCTCCACGTGAAGGTAGGGGACCAGGTGGCGGCCGGCGCTCCCTTGCTCACCCTGGAGGCGATGAAGATGGAGACCGTGCTGCGCGCCGCGCGGGCGGCCAGCGTGAAGGAAGTCATCCCGATGGTGAAGGGCCGCGTCCAGGCGGGCGACTTACTGGTCGTCCTCGGCCCTTAGAAACGCCTCAAGGCTGCGGAACGACGGCGTACACGAGTGTCGTTCCTTGGAACTGCGGCCGGTAATAGACGCCACCACAGCTCTGGTAGACGACGCCGCCGTAGTTGACTGTCGTGCAGGCGGGCGGCAGCACGACCACCACCGTGCCCACGGGAGGTGGCGGCGGGTGCACCACCACCACCGGAGGCGGCGGTGCCGGGTGCACCACTACCACCGCGGTGGGTGGAGGCGGCGGGCGCACCACCACCACCGCAGGGGGAGGTGGGGGCGGCTTCTTCACCACCACGGCACCCCCGTTGGGCCCGACCGCCACCGCACCGCGCGGGCCAGCGACGAAGCCGCCGGCCAGCGCCACCGGCGCGACGCCCAGCGTGAGGACCGCCAGCGCGAGGCCACGGTCGAGGGCCTTCATGGTGTCCCTTTCTGCTCGGGCATCATCTCCGCGCGGAAACTCCCCGGCGGGGGGGTGAAGACGAAGTCCTTGGCGGGGAAGGTGCCGCCCAGCTTCCAGTCGGATATGTCGAGGATTTCGCGGGGTGCTCCGGGGACAGTCTTGTACGTCACCGCCACGCGCCGGGGCAGCGGGTGGGGCCCCCGCTGGACCCAGAGTTGCCAATCGACGTCTCTCTCGGTGAAGGCCAGCTGGTCACAGGCCACGCCGTCCACTTGGGCCTGGCGCACCACGAAGGCCGTCACCAGCCCGGCGCTCATCACGGCGAAGGGGTCGGACGAGAGGAAGGGTGAGACGGTGAAGACGGCGTCATACTTGTCCCTGAGGAAGTCAATCGCCTGGTCGACGGTGGGCGGCATGGCCGTGCTGCCGAAGGCCTTTCGCACCGGGTCGAACAGAGTCACCGTCTTGCCGTCGTACCAGAGGCTGACGCTGGTGATGTCGCTCCGCAGGTCGATGCGGACATGGTCCGGGCGCTGTAGCTCGACGCGGGTGGTGCGGAAAAAGGCCAGCAGCTGTCCCGTCGTGGCCAGCTCCTCGCTGAAGCCCCGGACGGTGAAGGCGAGGGTTTGGCTCGAGCGCAGAAAGGCACTCATCTTTCGGAGCACGTCAAACGCCGCAGGTTCCAGCGGCGCGGCGTCCGCCGTGACGCCGGCGTCCGGGCTCTCGCCCTGTGCGTGCACGGCTGGAACGACCAGCAGAAACCCGGTCAACACGGCTGCCGGTGTACTCAGCCTCGACGCTGCCATTGGGACGCCCCTGGAAAGCGCTGGGCTTGTAGCCCAGCCGTCACGGGCTGCCCAGGGCCAAAGCGCCGCCGGACTCCAGCCCCCGCTTCAGTGGGTGGGCGAGGCCGGCGGAAGGGTGGCCCGCATGTCCCGGAGGAATTCCTGGACGATGCTGTTGAGCCCGTCATTCCAGGCGTTGGCCACCGCCACTGCCGACTTCTCTGGGAGGGGCAACCGGCGCAGGTAGGCCTTGCGCAGCACCGTCGCCAAGGGCTGCGGGAGCGGCGGCACGCTAATCGCCACCATCTCCAGGCCCACCACTGCCACCGGTTTGTCCGGGACGGTGAAGTCTCCCTCCAGGTCGCTCACGTAGGCCTCCACCAGGAGGTCGGCCGCCTCGGGTCCGCCCTGCTCCACCACCTCCCGCACGAAGTCCGTGTTGGAGAGGGAGGTGCGCACCACCGCGAGTACCAGGTCGCGAGGGGATGCAGCGAGGACGGCGTAGGGGTCTCTCTCGAAGCTGTGGGGGGCGGTGCGGTAGGTGATGGACCGGCCGGCGAACTCCGGTGCCACCTCCACTCGGTCGACCGAAACGATGTGCGCCCCGGGCGCCACCTGGGTCGGCACCAAGGCTGGCGGGTCAATGGAGAAAATCTGCGGCCCGGAGGGGGGCTTGGAGATGCAACCGACGGCGCCGAGAAGGAACGCCAGGAGGGCTGCCGCGCTTGCACGGTGACGGTTCACTTCTTCTCCTTGGACACGGCGGAGGCCGGCGGGGGTGGGTCGCCGAAGAGGAAGCCAGCCGGGTAGCGATTCAATTGTTGCAGGACGTCGTTGAGCTCGCGCGTGGCCTCGCGTGTGCCCGCCAGCGTGTCGTTGAGGTTGCGGAAGTCGATGTTGGAGAGGCGCCCCGCGGTGCGCTGGAGCCGCTCGTTGGTAGCCTCTAGTCCCAAAACCAACTCATTGGCGTTGCGCCCGATTTCCGCAAGCTTGAGCGCCTGCACCTCGCTTCGGATGTCGATGATGGCGGTGCGCGCCTGTACCACCGTCCGCTCCACCTCGCTGGAGATGCCCTTCATGTTCAAGTCATCCAGCTTGGACTGGACGGAGCTGCCGATGGCCTCGAAGTTGACCTTGTCCAGACTGCTCATGATGCGCGTCACCGCCGTCAGAATCTGGCTGAACTCGCTCGGCGCGGACGGAATGTAGAGACTCTTCGGCGTCCAGGAGACTTCCAGCGGCGGGGACGTTTTGGGGTTGACGTACTTCAGGGCCAGGACGCTGGTGCCGGTGATGCCCTGGCCCTGCACCGTCGCTCGAAGGCCCGATTCGATGGCCTCTTGGAGCTTTCCGCCTTCATCGCCGCCGGTCTGGATGGGGCTCTGGGACTTGCCGATGTTGAAGCGGATGACGACGCACCGCGGATTTCCCGGCGGGTAGTCAATCCAGGAGAAGCGGATGGAGGTGACCTGGCCGACGTCGACGCCGCGCAGCTTCACCGCCGAACCCACGCTCAGCCCGTCTACGTCGCCGTCGACGTACGTCTCGAAATGGTAAACCGGCTCGACGTCACGGCTGAAGGCAAACGCCACCAGCCCGACCAGGATGAGCGCAACGCCGAATAGGACGAAGGCACCGATTTTGAATTCATGGGCTCGTTCGCTCATCCGGTCTTCCTCTCTGCTTCGGGGTCTGCTTCACGTCGGAAGAACTGACGGACCACCGGGTCTTCGGAGTGGTCGCGCAGTTCGGCAGGCTTTCCCTCGGCGATGAGGGTCTTGCGGTCGCCATCCACCATGATGCAGCGGTCGGCGATGGCGAAAATGCTCTGCAGTTCGTGCGTCACCACGACGAAGGTGATGCCGAAGTCGCGGGAGAGGCTGCGAATCAGCCGGTCGAGGCCCGCCGAGGTGATGGGGTCCAGGCCGGCCGAGGGCTCATCGAGGAAGAGGATGGCCGGGTCGAGCGCCATGGCGCGCGCAATGCCCGCCCGCTTCTGCATTCCGCCGGAGAGCTCCGCCGGCATCCTCCGGGCCGCCTCGAGCAGGCCGACCTGGTTGAGCTTGGTGAGCGCGACCAGCTCGCGCTCCTGGAAGTCGAGCCGGGTGAACTCATCCAGCGGCAGCCGGGCGTTTTCCACCAGCGTCATCGAGCCGAACAGCGCGCCGCTCTGGTACATGACCCCAAATTTGTTGAGCAGCTTCAGCCGCTCGGCACCGTCTGCCGTGACGATGTCCACGCCGTCGAAGAGGATTTTTCCCGAGACCGGCGCGACCAGCCCAATCATGCACTTGAGAAGTGAACTCTTCCCCGACCCGGAGCCGCCAAGGATGACGAAAACCTCCCCGCGCCGAACCTGAAAGTTGAGGTCCTTCTGCACCACGCGCTCGCCGTAGCCAATCGTCAGGTGCTCGACGGCGATGATGGGAGGCGGCTTGTCGGTGGGCGAGCTCATATGTCGAGCGCAAAGGCGAAGACGGAGAAGATGGCGTCGATGACGATGATGAGCAAAATGCCCGAGACGACGGCGCGCGTCGCCGAGTCCCCCACCGCGCTCGGGCCCTGCCGTGTGTGGACCCCGTGGTAGCAGCCCAGGCCGGACACCACCGTGCCGAAGACCACCGCCTTGACCAGGCCGAACAGCAGGTCTTTGAGGCCAAGGGCCGCGGTCAGCTGCTGCCAGATGAGCGACAAGGGGAAGCCCATCAACTTGGTGACGATGACGCCGCCCAGGATGCCCATCGCCATGGAGTAGGCGGTGAGGAGGGGCACGGCGAAGGTTCCGGCCAGCACGCGCTGGACCACCAGGAAGCGGGTCGGGTCGAGCCCCATGGTCTTCAGCGCGTCGAGCTCCTCGTTCACCTTCATCGTCCCGAGCTCGGCGGCGAAAGCTGAGCCTGTGCGGCCAGCGAAGACGATGGCGGTCATGATGGGACCGAGCTCACGAACCATCACCAGGCCAATCATGTTGGCGATGTAGATTTGTGCGCCGAACTGCTTCAGCGGCTGGGCCGCCTCGAACGCGATAATCAACCCGGTCAGCAGGCTGATGAGCGAGACGATGAAGAGGGCGTTGGCCCCGGCCTTCTCAAACACCCGGGCCAGCTCGCTGACGCGCAGCCAGCGTGGTCGGCGGGCGACGGCCGCCAGCGCGATGCTCAGCCGACCGAGGAACGCCACCACCTCGAGGAAGTCGCGGCCCAGGCCAAGCGTCGCAATCCCCACCTCGACCGCGATGGGCTTCCGGGCCGCCAGGTGTTCCGCCGCCTGCACGTCCTCCGGTTTGGGGAAGGCACCGAGCAACTTCTCGAGCTCGGGCCGCAAGCCCCGCAGCGTGGCTTGGACGCCGGGGGTGAGGCGGCCGTGGACCAACTCATAAAGGATGACCATTCCCGAGGCATCGCCGTGCTGGATGCGGCTCGCATCGACCTCCACCGCCTGGAAGGACTTGCCGGCGAGCTGGGTGGAGATTTCACGGCGCGTGGCTGCGGCGGTGTGGACGTCCAGCGCCCCGGAGAGCACCAGCACGGCGCTTCCGGGGGCCAGCTCCTTCAACGCGACTCCGGCCTGAGGGCTGTCCTCCACCCGGCGCACCATAGAGGACTGAGGGCCAGCTGTGCGGCGTTTCCAGGCGTACATCGCAGCCGGGGTGGCCGGGAGCGGTGCTAGCCTTCTTGAGAGACTCCATGGCTGGCCCTGCCGACGTCCCGCTGCGTGCCCTGGCGGTCATCCCCGCGCGCTGGGGTTCCACCCGCTTCCCCGGCAAGCCCCTTGCCCTGCTCGCCGGGCGGCCCCTGGTGCAACATGTGGTGGAGGCCGCCGAGCGCTCCGGGGCCTTCGAGCGCGTCCTGGTGGCCACCGACGACGAACGCATCGCCGAGGCGGTGGCCCGCTTTGGCGGGCTGGTCGAGCACACCTCCGCCGCGCACCGCTCAGGGACTGACCGCGTGGCCGAGGTGGTGGCGCGGCTGCCGGCCGAGGCCCCGGACGTCGTAGTGAATCTCCAGGGGGACGAGCCCCTGGTCGACCCGGCGTCCCTGCGCCGCCTGGTGCAGGCCTTCACCGACGTCCGGGTGGCCATGGCCACGCTGGTGCGCCCCCTGGAGGACGCGGCCGACCGGCTCAACCCCCACGTGGTGAAGGTGGTGCCAGACATCCGCGGGGATGCCCTGTACTTCAGCCGGGCGGACATTCCATTTGACCGGGACGGAATGCGGGTCCCCCGCTTCGCGCATGTCGGGCTCTACGGCTACCGTCGGGCCACGCTGGTCCGCTTGGCCCAGCTGCCGCCGACGACGCTCGAGCAGGCCGAGTCCTTGGAGCAGCTCCGAGCCCTGGAGCACGGGATTTCTATCCGCTGCATCGTCACCGAGCACCCAAGCATCGGTGTGGACACGCCGGCGGACCTCGCGCGGGCCGAGGCAGCGCTGGCGGCGCGGGGTCGCGGGTAGCTGGGCCGGGCAGTCCGCTCGCACCATCCGAGTGCACCGTCGCCGGACGGTCCCGAGGGCGGCGGACACCGTCATTGACCGCGAATGGGGTTCTGCGGCATTCAGGATTCCCCATGCGCTCCAAGAAGACCAAGTTCATCTTCGTCACCGGAGGCGTGGTGAGTTCCTTGGGCAAAGGACTGGCCTCCGCCTCCATCGCCGCCCTGCTCGAGAACCGCGGGCTGGACATCACGCTGTGCAAGCTCGACCCGTACATCAACGTCGACCCGGGGACGATGAGTCCCTTCCAGCACGGCGAGGTGTACGTCACGGACGACGGAGCCGAGGCCGACCTCGACCTTGGGCACTACGAAAGGTTCACCTCGGCTCACATGAGCCGGCTCAACAACTTCACCACCGGCCGCGTCTACAACTCGGTCATCCAAAAGGAGCGCCGGGGGGAGTACCTGGGGAAGACAGTCCAGGTCATCCCGCACATCACCGACGAGATTAAGGCCAACATCCTGGCGGCCGCCGAGGGCCACGACGCCATCATCGTCGAGGTCGGCGGCACGGTGGGCGACATCGAGTCGCTGCCCTTCCTCGAGGCGGTCCGGCAGATGCGGTACGACGTCGGGGCGCAGAACACCACCTATGTCCACCTGACGCTGCTGCCCTACATCGCTGCTGCCGGGGAGGTGAAAACCAAGCCCACCCAGCACTCGGTGATGAAGCTGCGCGAAATCGGAATCCAGCCGGACCTGCTCCTGTGCCGGACCGACCGCGAAGTCCCTGCCGAGATGCGCGCCAAGATTGCGATGTTCTGCAACGTCGACCCGGCCGGCGTCTTCACCAGCCCCGACGTGAAGAGCATCTACGAGTTGCCCCTCGAGTTGCACCGGCAGGGCATCGATGAACGTCTCTCGGAAATTCTCAACATCTGGTCGCGCGCCCCGCGTCTCGAGCGCTGGGAGCGCATCCTCGAGAAGGTCTACCACCCGTCCAAGGGTGAGGTGCGCATCGCTGTGGTGGGCAAGTACACCGACCTCAAAGAGAGCTACAAGAGCCTCAACGAGGCGCTTCAGCACGGCGGCATCGCCAACGACTGCAAGGTGGAGTTGGTCTACCTGGACAGTCAGGAAGTCGAGGCGCAGGGCGCCCCGACGCTGCTCGCTGGTACCCATGCCTTGCTCGTCCCGGGAGGCTTCGGCGTGCGTGGAACCGAAGGGAAAATCAACGCCATCCGCTGGGCCCGCGAGAAGAAGGTGCCCTTCTTCGGCATTTGCCTGGGGCTGCAGATGGCCGTGGTGGAATTCGCCCGCAGCGTCCTCGGACTCAACGGCGCCAATTCCATCGAGTTCGACGCGAAGACGCCCCACCCCGTCATCTCGCTGATGGAGAGCCAGCTCGGCGTCCAGGACAAGGGCGGCACCATGCGGCTGGGCGCTTACCGCTGCGTCCTGAAGAGCAATTCGCTGGCCTTCAAGCTGTACGGTAAGGACGAGGTGAGCGAGCGCCATCGCCACCGCTATGAAGTCAACAACGCCTACCGGGGCCGACTGGCTGAGGCCGGGCTGGTGGTGAGCGGCCACAATCCCGAGCTCAACCTGGTCGAGATGGTGGAGCTGGCCGACCACCCCTACTTCGTGGGCTGTCAGTTCCACCCCGAGTTCAAAAGCAAGCCCTTCGCCCCGCACCCGCTCTTCTCCGGCTTCATTCGAGCAGCCCTCGAGCAGCGCGACGGGGCGAGGCGATGATTCGGCTCGGCGGCCACCCGGTGGGCCCGGGGCAGCCGCTGCTCATCATCGCCGGCCCGGACGTCATCGAGTCCGAGGAGCATGCGCTGCGCCACGCCCGGCTGCTGGCGAACCTCACCCAGGCCCAGGGGCTGCCTTTCATCTTCAAGTGCAGCTTCGACAAGGCCAACCGCACCAGCAACTCGGCCTTCCGCGGCCCTGGCCTCGTCGAGGGCTTGCGCGTCCTGGCCCGGGTGAAACGAGAGGTGGGGGTACCCGTCCTCACCGACGTCCATGAGAGCGCGCAGGTGGCGCCCGTGGCCGAGGTGGTGGACGTGCTGCAGGTGCCTGCCTTTCTCTGCCGCCAGACGGACCTGGTGGTGGCGGTGGCCCGCAGCGGGCGCGGCGTCAACCTCAAGAAGGGGCAATTCGTGGCGCCCCTGGACATGCTGCAGGCGGCGAGAAAGGCCACCGAGGCGGGGAACCCCAACGTCCTCATCACCGAGCGCGGGGCGAGCTTCGGCTACCACAACCTGGTGGTGGACATGCGCGGGCTCGCCCAGATGCGGGGTGCTGGCCTCACCGTGTGCTTCGACGCCACGCACTCCGTGCAGCTGCCGTCCGCGCAAGGCACCGCCTCCGGCGGGGAACGCTCCCTGGTCGGGGTGCTGGCCCGGGCGGCCGTCGCCGCGGGCGTCGACGCCCTGTTCGCCGAGGTGCACGAGTCGCCAGACACCGCGCCCTGCGACGGGCCGTGCTCCCTGACGCCGGAAATGTTCGAAACCACGCTGCGTGAAGTGCTGGCCATCCGCCGGGCGCTCGGCCACCAGGCCTGAGCGCCCCGTCGCGCCGCGCCCTGCGGCAGCGAAGGCCCTCAGCAGGAGAAAAGCAGGAAATGACCTTTCCTGCCCGCGCGCTTAGAGGCAAAGATGATTTTCGTGGGGGGCTTGGACCAGGACGGTCACGTCATGACGGACACCCTCTACACCACCCACGACATCAGCCGGCTGCTGCAAGTCGACCCATCGACGGTCAGCAAGTGGATTGACCGCGGCATCCTGGTGGCCTTCCGCACCCCCGGCGGACACCGGCGGGTGCGCGCCGGAGACCTGCGCTCCTTTCTCATCGCCCATCAGATGCCGGTGCCGGAGGAGCTCGGCAGCTCGGCGGTCCGGCTGGTGGCGGTGGACGACGAGAAGCCGGTGCTGGATGCGTTGAAGCGTGCGGTCAAGGCCTACGGCAACCAGGTCGAGCTCACTACCACCACCTCCGGAGTGGAGGCGCTGCTGCTGGTCACGGAATTGAAACCGCACGGGCTGCTCATCGACTTGAACATGCCCGAGGTGGATGGGCTGGAAGTCTGCCGTCGCATCCGAGCCCGAAAGAATCTGGAGGGCGTGCGACTCATCACGATGACCGGTCGCCACACCCCTGAGATGGTGGAGCAGTCGCTGAAGGCCGGTGCAGCGGCTTGCATCGCCAAACCGGTGGACGTCGCCCAGGTGCTCGAGCTGTTCCGCATCCCGCTGTCGATGAGCAAGAAGGCCGGCTGACCGCTGAAGGCGTGGGCCCGACTGGGGCTACTTGGTGCCGGCGTCTGAGGTGTCGACGATGCGGCAGTTGCGTGCGGCTCCGGCGAATTTCCCGGCCAGGAGCTGCCCGAGGTTTTCTCCACCGATGGAGAAGTTGAGTGACAGGTCCGTACCGTTCTCGCCGCGGAGCTTGATGCCGTCGCCGAGGACCAGCCGGCTGCCGTCGACCTTGGCATCCGGCGCCACGGTGACTTTGCCGCCGAAGGAGATGGCACTCCCCGTCACCTTGGCGCCGGATTCGATGGTGACGGAGCCGTTGACGGCCACGGCACTCTTCACGTGCGCGCCCCGCCGCACGAAGACATTGCCGTCGATGGCCACCGCGTCATTGACGCGCTTCCCGGCCTCCACCACGACGTCCTTGCCACGGGCCACCATGTCGCCGGCCTTCACTTCGATGATGCAGTCGTCCGAGGCGTGCGCCAGGCACGGAGTAAGGGCGAGCAGCGTGAACAGCGGGGCAAGACGGCGCATGGGCATCTCCAGCTTCATTGCTGGCTTCTACGCTCGGCCCACCAGGGCGATTGCCACCCCAAGGCGGATGCAAATCGCGCCCGGGCCTTCGTCGGGAGCCGGTTTTGGGAGCAGTCTAGGGGCGCGTCCACTTTGCAGGGGTGGCGGGGATGGAATCCAAACCAGAGACCGGCTTCCAGGAGGTCACGGACGCCCGTTTTTCTGTTCGGCGCCTCGGACTTGGCGACGCAACCATCCTCAGGATGCTCGGCCAGGAGGAAGAGGATTTCGACCTGGAGGGTCGAGGTCAAGCAGCCACCCCGCTGAGCGAAGAGGCCGTGCGTGCATACCTTGCCGACCCTGCCGTCCTGCACTGGGTGGCGGAGGCAGACGGCCTGGTGGTGGGGCACATGTCCTGTTCCCTCATCCGCAAGCGCGCCGGAGACCCTTGTGAAGTCTTGCTATATGAAATTGGCGTGCGCGGCAGGTACCGAAGACGCGGCGTCGGCCGCGCCCTGGTCGGCGCGTTGAACGACTGGATGGCGGCACACCAGGTGAAGGAGGTGTGGGTGGTGGCCGACAACCCAGTGGCCGTGGCCTTCTACCGCGCGGCAGGCTTCAAGATTCCGGGCGCAGACACTGCCGTGTACATGTCGCGCTGAACCCGCCCGTCCGCGCGTCTTGGGCGTCTCTGCAGCCCTGGAGGGAGGGGGATGTCCCACCGCCAACCCCGGGTGGGGACTCCCCTCCCGCAGGGTGTGGGGTCGGCACCCGCATGACGCGCCCCAGCGCCTTCCTAGGGCGGGCGCGGGGCCAGGGTACGCTTCCTGCTGAGGAAAGCAGGCCGATGGTCGCGACGCCCTTCCTCCTGACTCTGGCCCTTCTCGGCCAGGTGGACGCCGGACCAGCTCTGGCGGTCGACGTCTCGTCCGGCAGACATCCCATCAGCCCGGACATTTATGGGATGAATAGCTACAGCGTCTCCTCCGCGGACGCCGCCTTCCACGCCGAGGTGCGCGTGCCTGTCACCCGCATGGGGGGAGATGCTGCCACCCGCTACAACTGGAAGGTGGATGCGAGCAACGCAGGCTTCGACTGGTACTTCATGGCCGGAAGTGGAGTGGCCACGCCCGTACCCAACGCGACCGCCGATGGAGTCATCGCCCTGGCGCGCACTTCGGGCGGCCGGGCCCTGCTCACCATTCCGATGGTGCCCTACATCGACAGCGTCAGCGCCTGGGATTGCAGCTACCCGCGGAGCCAGTTTCCGAACCAGCAGTCCTACAACCCGTACGTGCACCCCAACGGCGACGACTGCGGCAACGGCGTGCTGACGGATGGCGGAAGCCCCATTCCGTTGAGTGAAGCGGAGATTCTGCGCATCCACATTCCCAACTCCACCGCGCTGGCCACCGAGTGGGTGCAGTACCTGGTTGCCCACTACGGCAGCGCGGCCGACGGCGGCGTGCGCTTCTATAACCTGGACAACGAGCCGAGTGGCTGGGGGAACACCCACCGCGACATCCTCCCCAACGGCCGGCCTTATGCCGGAGACGGCGGGATAACCGAGCTCGGCATCCAGTTCGCCACCGCGGTGAAGGCGGCTGACCCGACGGCCCTCATTCTCGGGCCGCTGGATTTCGGCTACCCGGTGTACAGCGACGCCGCCGGGTACCTCGACGCGATGAAGCAGGCCGAGGCGTCCTCCGGGAGGCGCCTCCTCGACTACCTGGATGAGCACTACTACCCCTCTTCCAGCATTGGCTCGCTGGCCAACACCACCGACCCGGGCAGCGCGGAGCTCCAGGCCCAGCGGCTGCGCTCCACCCGCTCGCTGTGGGACCCCAACTACAAGGACGAGAGCTGGATTGGGCAGTACAACCCGCCCATCCAGCTCATCCCCTACTTCCAGCAGCTGATTGCGACACACTACCCAGGCACCCGCCTCGCCATCAGCGAATACAACTGGGGCGGGACCCAGAGCATCAACGGGGCGCTGGCCGAAGCGGACGTCCTGGGCATTTTTGGGCGTGAGGGTCTGGACCTCGCCACCCTGTGGGGCCCTCCGGCCAGCACCGACGCGGTGGCGTATGCCTTCCGCATCTACCGCAACTACGACGGCCAGGGCAGCAGCTATGGCGACACCTGGGTCAGCTCCACCAGCGGCGGTGCCAGCAACGCCGGGCAGGACGCGCTGGCCGTCTACGGCGCGCAGCGCACCTCCGATGACGCGCTGACGCTGGTAGTGCTGAACAAGACGCTCGGCGACCTCACAAGCACGCTGACGCTGTCCGGCTTCACGCCGGCCGGCGCGGCGCAGGTGTGGCGCTATAGTCCGGCCGACCTCACCCGGGTGGTGCGAGAGGCAGACGTCGCGGTGGGCGGCGCTGGCCTTGCCACCACCTTCCCGGCAAACAGCATCACCCTCCTGGTGGTGGCCTCCGCCACAGCGGCCGGAACGGACGGGGGGCGTACCGACGGCGGAGCAACGACGGACGCAGGCACAGCCGGGGGGCCTTCGACACCGCAAGGGCCGGGCAGTGGCGTCCAGGCACTCGGCTGCAGCAGTGCCCTGGGCAGCGGCCCGGGGTGGGGGCTTCTCGGCCTGTTGCTTCTCATCGTCAGTCGTCCTCGCGGGAAAGCCGCACGCGCACGGCGTCTGCCTCGCGACTGAGGTGCACCGTCCACGGGCGGCAGCACACCGGGCAGTCCTCGACGTAGCTCTCCTCGGAGACGCCGAAGGCATCCACCTGCACCTGCACCCGCTCGCCGCAGTAGGGGCACTGCACCTGGTGGGAGGAGGCTGGCGAAGCCTTCGACGCCCCGAAGCCCACCAGCTGCGTCGTGGCCGGTGGCGGCTCGCCGCGCGCCGCGGCCTCTTCCCAGCCGCCTAGCTGCAACTCGAGCTCCGACACTTCCAGGCCTAGCAGCGTGCTGGGGAGGGCAGCGAGGTGCCGACGGGCCCGTCCGAAAAGGGTGGAAGCGCCGCCGGGCTTCCCGCGGTGCCACTGGTAAAAGGCGGCCGAAAGCTGCGCGAGCGCCTGGAGTAGCTCGCGCTCCGGCCCATGCCCGCTTCGCCAGCCCGACTCCCACGTCTCGTGGGCTAGGCGGAAGTTCCCGCTGAGAAAGGACGCCAGGCCCGCCTCCACCGAAGCGTGGAGGGAGTGCGGGCCTGTCGAACGCTCCTTCACCTGTCGTCCAGTCGGGCCCACCGGCGATGGTGGGCGTCCGGACTGGACTCTAGCGAACTGGCTCGGATGACAGGACGAGGTCGCCCCGCCCCAGGTACTCGCCCTCGCTGAAGGCCCCGTAGAATTCCTCGAGCATGGCGTCGAAGTCGGGGTAGCGGGCCTCGCGCCGGTCGTGCGTCATCTTGTCGAAGATGAGGTCCAGCTTGCTCGGGGCGTCGGTGCGCACTTCGGAGGGAAGCGGCGAGCGACGGCCGGGAATGGCGCCGGTCAGCATTTCGTAGAGGAGGATGCCCACGCCGTAGACGTCTGCCGCGCCGCCCGCGTCCTTGGCCTTCACGATGAGTTCCGGGGCCAGGTAGCTGAGCGAGCCAGTGCCCACGTACACCTGGGGCATGCCCTTGCCCGAATCAATCTCGATGACGCGGCTGAGGCCGAAGTCCCCAATTTTCGCGTTGCCGTAGGCGTCGAAGAGGACGTTTTCCGGCTTGATGTTCTGGTGCGTGAGGCCCTGGGCATGCGCGGCGCGCAGGGCATAGGACAGCTGCAGGAAGATCCGCACCGCCAGGGGGACCGGGAGGCCCTTGCCGCCCGTCTGGTCCAGACGCTCGCGGAGGTTTCCCCGCAGGAGCTCCATGACGACATAGGGCCGGCCGACGTCGGTGTTCTGGTCGAGGATGGTGACCACGCCGGGATGGCGCACCTGGGCCTGGGCGCACAACTCGGCCTTGAGGCGCTTCACCACGTCCGAGCGCTGCAGGAAGGAGAAGTAGCCGAAGATGTCCTTCAGCTCCTTGATGGACACCTCGGTGCCGAGGCTGTTCTGGCGTCCCTTGTAGACGGTGCCGAGGGGGCCCGAGCCGATGGCGTCGAACTTCGTGTAACGCAGGTCTCCATCCCCCGGCTTGCTGGAGGTGGCAGCGCGCCCGTCGATGGCGGCGACGCCGTCCACCGCGGTGTTGGTGCGGCGGGGCGCGGCGCGGGGGAGAGGGGTATTCGAGGGCGGCGGTGCGGCGGGCGGCTGAGCCACTGTGGTCTCCACGGTGACGTGCGGTTCCGAGGCGGGGACGGACGTCTCCACCTCGACGGGGTAGGCGCTGACCAGCGGCTCGTCTGCGGGCGCGAGCTGCTCGGAAAAGAATTCCCCCACCTCGCCGCTGAAGCGGTCGAGCTCGTTGCCCTCCACCACGCGCTCGCCGGTGTCGGTGAGCCGAAGCTGGGCTTCGCGGTCCATCGCGATGTAGTGGAACTTCCGCAGGAAGAAGAAGTAGGCGTCGAACTCGAGCGAAACGGCCGGCTCGAGCGCTGTTTTGACGTCGGCGAGCTTGTTCGAGCGGCCGAGCCGCCCGTTCTCCCGAAGGTTCTTCAGGATGAAGAGCGCCTCGCCGCTCACCGTGTCACGGGTGATGTCCGCTCTCTGGGTGTTCATGGCGTTCAATTCCCCCAATGCTAGCTGATTCGCAGCAACCGCTTCACCGTTTCCAGGACCTGGACAAACTTGACTGGCTTCCCAAGGTAGACATCGACGCCGAGGTCGGTGGCGCGCTCCTGCGCCTCCGTCCCACCTCCGCTAATCGCTACCACGGGAACGGCGCGCAAGCGCGGGTCAGCTTTCATCCGCTGCACCAGCTGGAAGCCGTCCAGTACAGGCATGTAGAGGTCGGTGACGACGAGATGGAAGGGCGGGCCCTGCAGCTGCACCAGGGCCCCATGCCCGTCCTGCGCGAAGTGGACTTCCATCGGCACGCGTCCCCGCAGCTCCTCGGCGGCAAGCTTCTTTAGGACGTAACTGTACATCTCGACGACGTGGGGGTTGTCCTCCACGAGGAGCACCCGGTAGCCAGAGACACTGGGCGTCGGCCGTGCGACAGTGCCTTCGCCCAGCATCGCCGCGAGGTGCTCGCGTGCCACCCGGTCGGCCACCCGGATGCCGGCGCCTCCCACCGCATCCGCGCGGGGCCGCCGCACCCAGACCACCTCGCCGGAAAGAGACACCGGCTCGAGCAGCCCGGGGAAGGACACCGCCAGGGAGACGGGCTCGCCCGGGCGCAGTGCCTCGCGGGTCTGAATGAAGAGTCCCCCCCGGGAGAGGTTCTCCGTCGCATTCAGCGCAGCTGCTCGGTCCTGGAAGTGGACTCGCAGGACGAATGGGACCCGAGCGTCTCCGCGCTTGTCTTCCGCGTCCATGTGCAGATTCCATCCGTTGACAGGGACCCTCGAAAGCCCCTACGAAGCCGGCCCGATGGGGTCGCCCTTCTTCTCGGCCGAGGAGCAGCGCGTCTTCGACGCGAAGCTGTCGGAGATTCTCGCGCACTACCCGGCGGACCGCAAAAGCGCGGCGATGCTGCCTGCCCTTCGGCTGCTCCAAGAGATGAAGGGCTGGCTGTCTCCGGACGGCATGCGCCTGGTCGCCCAGGCCCTGGAGGTCCCGCCGGAGCGGGCCTACGAGGTCGCCACCTTTTACGTCATGTTTCACACCCACAAGCCGGGGAAGCATGTGGTGGACGTGTGCACCAACCTCTCCTGCTCCCTCCGGGGGGCGGAGGAGCTGCTCGCCTACATCGAGGCAAAGCTTGGCCTCCGGGCCGGGACGTCCAACGAGAGGTGGACCCTCCGGGAGACGGAGTGCTTGGCTAGCTGCGGCACGGCGCCCTGCCTGCAAGTCGACGAGGTGCACCACGAGCTGCTCACCCGGGGGCGGGTAGACGCCCTGTTCGACAAGCTGTCCTAAAGAGGACTTCTGTCCCCAAAGACGCTGCAACTGGTAGGGAAGGAACGCTGATGCTGCCGGCTGCCGAGAAGGTCATTACCCGGAACTGGGGCAAGCCCGACTCCTGGACGCTGGAAGCCTACCGCGCGAACGGCGGGTACCGCTCCCTGGAGAAGGCGCTGGGGATGACTCCTCAGGCCGTCACCGACGAGGTGAAGAAGAGCAACCTCCGCGGCCGAGGCGGGGCGGGCTTTCCCACCGGCATGAAGTGGAGCTTCGTCCCCAAGGACAGCCCCAAGCCGAAGTACCTGGCGGTGAATGCCGACGAGTCGGAGCCTGGCACCTTCAAGGACCGCTACATCCTCGAAAACGACCCCCACATGCTGCTGGAGGGAGTGGCCATCGCCGCCTTTGCCCTTGGGGTGCGGACCGCCTACGTGTACGCGCGGGGCGAATTCAAGTTCCAGGCGGAGCGCCTGCAGCGGGCCGTGGAGGAGGCGTACAAGGCCGGCTTCCTCGGTCCCTCGGTTTTGGGAAAGCCGTTCGCCCTGGACGTCTTCGTCGTCCGCGGGGCGGGGGCCTACATCTGCGGCGAGGAGACGGGCATGCTCGAGTCGCTCGAGGGCAAGAAGGGCTGGCCCCGGCTCAAGCCCCCCTTCCCCGCCGTGGTGGGCCTCTTCGGATGCCCCACCGTGGTGAACAACGTGGAGACGCTGGCCTCGGTGCCGGCCATCGTCGAGCACGGCGGCGACTGGTACGCGAAGCTCGGCACCGAGAAGTCTGGCGGAACGAAGCTCATCTGCCTGTCGGGCAGCGTGAAGCGGCCAGGTGTCTTCGAAATCTCCATGCGCACCACCGTCCGGCAGTTGATTGAGGACGAGCGCTACGGTCAGGGCATGCCCGCCGGCCGCAAGGTGAAGGCCGTCATCCCGGGCGGGTCCAGCGCGCCGGTGCTGGCCGCGAACGAATTGGACGTGGAGCTCGAATTCGAGGCGCTGAAGAAGGTCGACAACATGGCCGGCTCGGGCGGCGTCATCGTCATGGATGACGCCACCTGCATGGTGCGCTCGCTCTGGCGCGTCATCCGTTTTTACGCCGAGGAGTCCTGCGGGCAGTGCACCCCCTGCCGGGAAGGCGCCCCCTGGGCGGCGCGAATCTTGCGCAAAATCGAGGAAGGCCGGGGCGAGCCAGAAGACCTGGACATCCTCTTGCACGTGGCGCACAGCATCGCCCCGTTCCCGCCCATTGGCCTGGGGAACACCATCTGCGCACTGGGAGATTCGGTGGCCCTGCCCATTCACAGCTTCGTGGCGCGCTTTCGGGATGAGTTTTCTGCCCACATCTCGCAGCACCGCTGCCCCTTCGGCGAGCGCCCGTGGGGCCACTACGGGGTGTTCGCCGCATGAGCGCCCCGCAACTGGTCTTCGCCGGGCTCGCCTTCGCCACGGTGTTCTCCGCCGTGCTGGTGATTGCGGCCCGCAACCCCATCAACTCGGCGATGTCGCTGGTGGCGACCTTTCTCTTCCTGGCGGCCATCTACGCCCAGCTGCTCGCGCACACCATCGCCGTGCTCCAGGTGCTGGTGTACGCCGGCGCCATCATGGTGCTCTTCCTCTTCGTCATCATGCTGCTGTCGCTTACCGACCTGGGCGACCCCACCCCGCGGCCGGCGCTGCACCAGGTGGTGGGAGGCGTCGCGGCGGTGGCGGTGCTGGCTGGGCTGGTGATGGCCATCTGGCGCTGGCACGGGATGGGGGTGGTAGGCCGAGCGCGGGAGGGCCTTCTGCGCTTTGGCACGTTGGAGCAGGTGGGGGGGCTTCTGTACGCCCGCTGGCTCCTTCCCTTCGAAGCCGTCTCACTGCTCCTCCTGGTGGCCATGGTGGGCGCCGTGGTGGTGGCCAAACCCCGCATCTAGCCTTCCCGCAAACACGGGGGGCCCCGGGGAGGGGCGCCACCCGCGCCACAGTTCAGGGAACCCATGGAACCCAACCCGGTCGACACCCAGAACTACCTGCTCCTGGCAGCGACGCTGTTCTGCACCGGCATGCTTGGCGTCCTCGTCCGGCGCAACGCCCTGGTGGTGTTCATGAGCATCGAGTTGATGCTCAACGCCGCCAATCTGACGTTCCTGGCCGCCGCCCGGGAGCGCCTGGACTCCACGGGCCACCTGGCCGCCCTCTTCGTCATCGCCGTCGCTGCCGCAGAAGCGGCCATCGGGCTGGCCATCGTCATTGCGGTCTACCGCAACCGGGGGACGGTGAACGTGGAAGACATCCGGGTGATGAAGTACTAGGCCTCTCGCACCGACCATGGACACCACCTGGTTAACCAAGGCGTGGGCAAACCCTCAGGCGCTCTCGGCCAACCTGTGGCTCATCATCGCGCTGCCCGCCTTGGGTGCCCTGGTGTGCGGTGTCTTCGGCCGGGCGCTGGGCCGCACCTACGTCAACCTGGTCGCCTGCGCCTCGGTGCTGGCGAGCTTCTTCCTGTCGGTCTTTGCCTTCCAGGCCGTGGCCGCCGACCCCTCGGTGATTGTGACGCCGGCCGCCAACGGGCTCCCCATGCGCTTCGCGCTGTCCGGCGACTGGGGCGTGTGGTTCCAGGCGGGCAGCTTCAGCGCGCGCTACGGACTGTGGGTCGACCACCTGTCGGCCACCATGCTGATGGTGGTGACGGGGGTGGGCTTCCTCATCCACCTCTACAGCACGGCGTACATGGAGCACGACCCGGGGTACTGGCGCTTCTTCGCCTACCTCAACCTCTTCATGGCCTCCATGCTGACGCTGGTGCTGGCGGACAACCTGGTCCTCCTCTTCGTCGGCTGGGAGGGCGTCGGGCTGTGCAGCTACCTGCTCATCGGCTACTGGTACACCGACGCCGCCAATGCCTGGGCCGGGCGCAAGGCCTTCATCGCCAACCGGGTGGGCGACTGCGCCTTCCTGCTGGCCATGTTCTTGCTCGTCCTCACCGTGACGGCCTTCGCCAAGTCCCCAGTCACCGAGCCGCCGGCCCTCTTCTTCGCCCAGCGCCGGGCGGTCTGGATGCACGCAGCGACGAGCGAGCCGGGGCCACTCAACTTCAAGGTGCTGGAGGAGTTTGCCCAGTACATGCCGGCCAGCCTCGCCATGGGCAGCAAGGGCATGCTCGGGACGGACATACCTGCTGGGCCGCTGGCGGGCCACACCTACGGGCATACCCTCACCGTCATCTTCCTTTTGCTGCTTTTGGGGGCCGCGGGGAAGAGTGCCCAGCTGCCACTGTACGTCTGGCTCCCGGACGCCATGGCCGGCCCGACGCCAGTGTCAGCGCTCATCCATGCTGCCACCATGGTGACGGCCGGCGTGTACCTGCTGTGCCGGATGGCGCCGCTGCTCGTCATGTCGCCTCTGGCGATGGCCACGGTGGCCGTGGTGGGCGCCCTCACCGCGCTGTACGCGGCCTTGATTGCGTTTGCCCAGGACGACTTGAAGAAGGTGTTGGCCTACTCGACCATCAGCCAGCTCGGTTACATGTTTCTCGGGGTCGGCGTCGGCTTCTTCTGGGGCGCCATCCTGCACCTGGTGACGCACGCCTGCTTCAAGGGGTGCCTGTTCCTCAGTGCCGGCAGCGTCATGCATGGCAATGCCGATGAGGTCAACATCAAGAAGCTGGGCGGCCTCCGCAAGGAAATGCCCTGGACGACGGCCTGCTTCGGCATCGCCACGCTGGCCATCACCGGAATTGTCCCGTTGAGCGGCTTCTTCAGCAAGGACGACATCCTCCACGGCGCCCTGCACGCCCGCCTGGTCGGCTACGAGTGGGTGGGGCCGACGGTGTTCGCCCTCGGCACGCTCGGGGCGCTGTGCACCGCCTTCTACATGTCCCGGGCGTACCTATTGGTTTTCACCGGCGAGCGTTCCAAGGACGCCAAGGTGCCACACGCCCACGAGAGTGGCTGGGTGATGGTGGCGCCGCTGGTGATTTTGGCCGCTCTGTCGGTCGTCCTCATCTCGCACGGCTTCCCCGGGCTGCTCAAGACGCCCACCGGGGAGCCGGAGACGCTGATGGAGGCGTTCCTCAAGCCCGTCTTTGGTGTGGCCGAAAAGCTCGCCACCCAGGCGCACTCGCTGCTGCCGGAGGCCGAGGCAAGCCCGTGGCCGGGCTTCGGCTTTGCGCTGCTGGTGGCGTGGGCCGGTGGTGGCGCTGCTTGGTACCTCTACAAGCGCATCTTCCCGGCGCGCGCTGGCCAGCCTGTGCCGGCCGCCTTCACCGCGGTGCGCTCGTTCACCGTGCACAAGTTCTACGTCGATGAGCTGTACGACGCCGTCCTGGTGCGGCCCATCAAGCTCCTCAGCATCGGTCTCTTCCGGGTGCTGGACGAGGGCCTCATCGACACGGTGCTGGTGGGCGGGACGGCCTGGGTGACGGCGCGCATCGGCTCTCTCTTGCGCTACCTGCAGACCGGGGACGTGCAGACCTACGCCGCGGTGATGGCGGTGGGCCTGTTGGCCGGCGTGGGCTACGCAATCTTCGAGGTGCTGGCGAAATGAATACCGCCCAGCTCCAGCCCTACCTGTTGACGCTGGTCGTCTTCCTGCCCGTCCTTGGGGCCGCTCTGCTGCTGTTTCTGCCCCGGGAGGAGTCGGGCCAGGTGCGGGCGTGGACGCTTCTGGTGATGGGGGTCGACCTGGCGCTGGCCGCAGTGACCTACCTGGTGTTCGACCCCAAGGGTGCCGAGTTCCAGCTCGAGGTGCGCCGGGCGTGGAGTCCGGAGCTGGGCATCAGCTACCACCTCGGCGTCGACGGGCTGAGCGTCTCGCTGGTGCTGCTCACCGGCTTTCTGGGCCCGGTGGTGGTGGCGTCGTCCTGGAAATTCATTCACGAGCGGGTGAAGGAGTTCCACATCTCGCTGCTGCTCATCCAGGCGGCGATGATGGGCACGCTGGTTTCGCTCGACCTCGTCCTCTTCTACGTCTTCTTCGAGGCGATGCTCGTCCCGATGTACCTGTTGATTGGGGTGTGGGGCTCGGAGCGCCGGCGGGAGGCGGCGATGAAGTTCTTCCTCTACACGCTGTTCGGCTCGCTCGTCATGCTGGTCGCCATCCTGGCCGTCTACTTCGTCGGCCAGCCGGCCGGGGCGCGCAGCTTTGACTACGGCACCATCTACAACTCGCTGCTTTCTGCCAACCGGCAGCTCTCTGGGTGCACCGCAGGGGTGCCCTGCCCCGGGCTCTCGCCGCTGGCGGTGACGCTTCAGGCGTGGGGGCCCCTCATGTTCCTGGCCTTCGCGCTCGCCTTCGCCATCAAGGTGCCGATGTTCCCGCTGCACACCTGGTTGCCGGAGGCGCACGTCGAGGCACCGGTGGCGGGCTCCATCATCCTGGCCGGCGTCATGCTGAAGATGGGCACCTACGGCTTTTGGCGCTTCGCCATTCCCCTCTTTCCGGTGGCCGCCTACCAGTTCCGGCCGCTCTTCGTGGCGCTGGCCGTGGTGGGCATTGTCTACGGCGCGCTGATGTGCCTGGCGCAGCAGGACGTGAAGAAGCTGATTGCCTACAGCTCCATCTCCCACCTCGGCATCTGCATGCTGGGAATTTTCGCCTTCACCGCCGAGGCCGCCAGCGGGAGCGCCTACCAAATGCTGAACCACGGGGTGTCCACCGGCGCGCTGTTCTGCTTGTTTGGCTTCCTCTATGAGAGGCGACACACCCGGCGCATCGGCGACTACGGTGGGGTGGCGCGCGTCATGCCCTTCTTCGCCGCCTCCTTCCTGGTGGTGACCTTCTCCAGCATCGCCGTCCCGGGGACGAATGGCTTCGTCGGGGAATTCCTGGTGTTGCTCGGCGCCTTCAAGGCCTCCTCGCTGTGGCTGGGCTACCCGGTGCTCGCCACCACCACCGTCATTCTCGGCGCGAGCTACATGCTGTGGATGGTGCAGCGGGTCTTCTTTGGCCCCATCGACCGGCCGGAGAACGGCGGCTTGCGCGACTTGGATTTGCGCGAGGGCCTCACCGCCGGTGCCTTCATGGTGATTGTCCTTGGAATGGGGCTGGTCCCGCAGCCCTTCCTGGACCGCATCGCCCCGGCCACCGACCGCTTCGTCGCCCGGGCGCAGCTCGGCACGCCGGAGTCCTCCAAGGTGAAGGACACGGAGGTGCGCGTCACGGTGCCACCCATCGAGGGAGCCCCACCGGCCGTCCCCCAACCCCCCGTCGCCGCCGTGGCCCTTCCCCGCTGACCCGCAAGGACCAAGCACCAGCTCCCGCAAGCGCGCCATGCCCCCCATCCCCAACCTCACCGCTGCCGACTTTCTGCCGCTCTGGCCGGCGGTGGTGCTGTCGCTGGCCGGCATCGTCCTTCTGCTGAGCGAGGTGTTTCTCAAGACCACCCAGCGGGAAGGGGAAAGCGTCCGGACGTACCAGGCGGTCTTCACGCTGGGCGCCGCGGTGCTGGCCGGCAGCCTGGCCCTCTCGCTCACCCTCGAGCCTTCCCGCGCGGTGTTTCTCGCCTTCGCGGTACTCGACCCCTTCAGCAGCTTCATCACCGCAGTGGCGTGCCTAGGGCTTGGGCTGACGGCCCTGTTGTCCGATGGCTTTCTGCGCCAGCGCCAGGCGGAGCGAGGCGAATTCTATGCCCTCCTCCTCTTCGCCACCGCCGGGATGAGCCTGCTCGCAATGTCGAATGAGCTCATCATGCTGTTCGTCAGCCTAGAGGTGATGAGCATCTCCACCTACGCGCTGGCGGCCTACCTGCGCCGCGGGCACCGCCCCACCGAGGCCGGCTTCAAGTACTTCATCCTCGGCGCCTTCTCCTCGGCCCTCTTCCTCTACGGCGCGGCGCTTCTGTACAGCGCCTCGGGGACCACCCACCTGGCCGGGCTGGCCTCGGAGCTGGGCCGCATTTTCGCCGACCCCGGTTCGGACCGGCGGCTGGTGGTGTACTGCGGCATGGCGCTGGTGGCGGCCGGACTCGCCTTCAAGGTGGCCGCCGTGCCCTTCCACATGTGGGCCCCGGACGTGTACGAGGGCGCTCCCACCCCGGTGACGGCCCTGATGAGTGTCGGGGTGAAGGCAGCCGCCTTCGCCGCCCTGGTGCGCGTCTTTCTGGCCATCGGGCGGCACGTGGAACCCTCCGTGCCGGTGCTGCTCTTCTCCACCCTGGCCATCCTCACCATGGTGCTGGGCAACCTTTTGGCGCTGCCACAGCGCAACGTGAAGCGGATGCTGGCCTACTCGTCCATCTCGCACGCCGGCTACCTGCTGGTGGGGGTGACGGCCCTCTTCGTCCCCCAGGCCCGCGCCGGGCTGCCCGGAGTGACGGTGCTGGCCGCTGGCACCCGCGCGGACCAGGCCGATGCCCTGCGCTCCATCCTCTTCTACCTTCTGGCCTACACCGTCACGTCGGTGGGCGCCTTCGGGGTGGTGGGAGCGCTGGAGCGCCAGGAGGACGAGACGCGCGGCTTCGGCTGGGACGTGGACCGCTTCAGCGGCCTGGCGCAGCGCCGTCCGGGCTGGGCGGTGGCCATGGCGGGCTTCATGCTTTCCTTGGGGGGCATTCCCCCCCTGGCCGGTTTCATGGGGAAGCTTTTGGTGTTCCGGGCCGCGGTGGACTCGGGCCTCCTTCTGCTGGTGGTGGTGGGCGTCCTCACCAGCGCGGTGGGCGCGTACTATTACCTGCGGGTGGTGGTGTACATGTTCATGCGCCCGCCCCCGGAGCAGGCCACGCTGGCCCCGCGCCAGTGGGGCACCGAGGTCGCCCTGGCCGTCACGGCAGCCGCCGTGGTGCTGCTGGGCGTGGCGCCCGGCCTGGTGGCGCACTGGCTGGGGCCAGCCGGCCACCTCTTCGGCCAGTAGCGCCACCCCGGCCGGGACGCCCCCCCAAACCCGTGCGCAGCCCCCCAGGGCCCCCGCTTGACACGTCTACAGTCGTAGTATTACACGTGTCGTCATGTTTCCTTCCCCGGCTGCTGGAGGGCCCATGACGGACACCACCCAACTCACCGAACTGCAGCTGGCCCTGCTGCGCGTGCTGTGGACGCACGGCGAGGCCACCGTGGCGCAGGTGGTGGAGGCGCTGCGGCCGGAGCGCGAGCTCGCCCCCACCACCGTGGCCACCCTCCTCAGCCGCCTGGAGAAGCGGCGCGTCGTCTCCCACACCACCCGCGCCCGGCAATACGTCTACCGCGCGCGCGTCTCTGAGAGTGCGGTGCGCGCCTCCATGGTGGCTGGCCTCACCGACACCCTCTTTGGCGGAGACGTCGCCGCCCTCATGAGTCATCTGCTCGACGCTGGAAGCGTCAGCCCCGGGGACTTGGACCGGGTGCGTACCCTCATCGACCGCGCCGAAGCGGCCCCGGAGAAGTCCCATGACGACACCTGACTTGTTGCGGTGGGGCGAGACGCTGGCCGCGGTGGGCGCTGCCTGGCTCCTCACCTACGCCCTGCATTCCACCGTCCTCATCGCCGGCACCTGGGCCCTGCAGCGGCTGTCCCTGGTGAAGTCGCTCCGGCTGCGGGACGTACTGTGGCGCGGCGCCCTCGTCGGCGGGCTGCTGACGGCCAGCCTGCAGCTGGGGCTCGGCCTTGCGCCCTGGGGCCTCCGTCTGGAGGTGCCCGCCCCGGTGGCCGCCCCCGCTTTCAGCCCCGGGGAGTTGGCGCCCCCGCCGGCCACGCCTGGGCTTCAGGACCCACCGGGCGTCCCTGGGCCCCTCCTGGCCGAGGCCGCACCCGAGCCGACGCTGGCCCTAGCGCCGGTGGCAGCACCGGACGACGAGGTCCCCTCGCAGGTGGCGCTACCCCAGGTGCGCGGGGCCAGCATCTTCTTCATGGCCTGGGTAACCGTTGCTTCCGCGCTGCTGCTCCGCCTGGCCGTGGCGCGTGCCCGGGTGCTGGAGGGCCTCGGGCAACGGGCGCCGGTGCTTCTGCCCCAGGTGCGCGCACAGCTGGACCAGCTGTGCGGAGAGGCCGGGCGCACGGCCAGCGTCCATCTCACCACCGCGGAGGGGTTGAAGAGCCCGGTGGCGCTGGGGATGTCTGAAATCTGCCTCCCGGCGGCCGTCCTCACCGAGTTGGACGCCGCCCAGCAGCGCAGCGTCCTCGCCCACGAATTGGCCCACCTGCAGCGCAAGGACCCGCTGTGGCTATTGCTCGGCACCACGCTGGAGCAGCTCCTCTTCTTCCAGCCCCTCAACCGCCTCGCTCGCCGCAACATGCAGGAGGTGGCCGAGTACCTCTGCGACGACTGGGCCGCGGTGCGCGACGGCTCTGGCCTGCCCATTGCCCGGGGCCTCGCCTCGGTGGCCCGGTGGCTGGAAGGCGCCCCGGAGCGGGAGGTTCCGCTGGCCGGGATGGCAGAACGCCCCAGCCTGCTCGTGGCGCGCGTGCAGCGGCTTCTTCAGACCAGCGCCATCCAGCTTGAGCCCCGCCGTTCCTGGCACCTGTTGGCCTTCGCCCTCCTGCTGCTTTTCACGGTGGCGGCGGTGCCCGGCGTGCGCGCGGCCCCGGCGGCGGGCTGGTTCGAGGGTAGCCCGCTTGCCAGCGAGGCCGTGATGGCCAGCGCCAAGCCGGCCGAGGCACCGGAGGCGACGGCACCCCCGGCCACCGCCGAAAACCCCCTCACCGCGCTGCGCCGTGCGGCTGACGAGGCGCGCCGCCGCGCCCGCCAGGCGGCCCAGGGCCTCGGGCCCAACGCGCTGGCCCAGGCGACACCGCTTCCGCCCCCGCCGCCCGCCGCGCCGCCTGCGCCGCCTGCGCCGCCTGCGCCGGTGGCCCCGACGGCTCCCGTCGCCCCGCTGCCGCCGCAGACGCCCACCGCCGTGACGACTCACCCCTGGGACGCCCAGGTGAAGCAGGCCATGGCCAAGGCGCGCGTTGACCTCGCCCGCAGCCGCATGGACCTCCAGCACCTCTCCGTCCACCCCCACGTCTCCGTGCACGTCCACCCCCGCGCCCACCGCCCGTCGGCGGCCCAGGCCGACGCGGCCACCGTGGACGCCCTGGTGAAGGCCCTCAAGGACTCCGACCCCGGCGTGCGGGAGGCCGCGGCGGAGTCCCTCGGACAGCTGGGCGACGTGCGCGCCCTGCCGGGCCTGGTGGCTGCGACGTCCGACGCCGAGGCGCCCGTCCGCCTGGCCGCGGTGCAGGCCCTGGCCGCCCTAGAGGACGCGCGGGCGGTGCCGGCGCTGGCCAAGGCCCTCAAGGACTCCGCGGCCAGCGTCCGGCGCGCCGCCGCTGAGGCGCTCGCCTGCCTCACCGACGCGGTAGAGGCGGTGGAGCCGCTGGTGGGCGCCCTCAGCGACACGGACATCCACGTCCGCCTGGCCGCAGTGCAGGGACTGGCCGCCCGTCGGG
This sequence comes from uncultured delta proteobacterium, assembly GCA_963760425.1. Classification (GTDB taxonomy): domain Bacteria; phylum Myxococcota; class Myxococcia; order Myxococcales; family Myxococcaceae; genus JADGRA01. The sequence continues at coordinate 103,380 of CAVXCY010000021.1, forward strand.
ACCCGCGGGCCCTCGCCCCCCTCGCCCGTCTCGTCCAGGACAGCTCTCCGGAAGTGCGAGTCACCGCGGTGGAGGCCCTCGGCGAGTACCAGGACGCCTCGGCGCTGCCGGCCCTCACCGGCGCCCTCAAGGACGACAACGAAAGCGTCCGCACGCAGGCCGTGCGCGCACTGGGTGGCATCGGCTCGGCCGCGGCAGTGCCACCTCTCATCGAGGCCACCCGGGACCGAAGCAGCAGCGTGCGGGCTCAGGCGGCGGCCGCGCTGGCCGAGTTGCAGGACGGCGCCCACTCGCCAGCCGTGGTGGCAGCACTGAAGGCACTCCTCGATGACCCCTCGGCTGACGTCCGAGAGGAAGCCGTGTCCGCCCTGGCGGAGATTCGCGACGCCGGCGCGTTGCAGGCCCTCATCGCCGCCATGCAGAGCAAGGATGCGGCGGTGCGCAAGGCGGCCGCCGCCGCACTGGGCCAGAGGGACTAAGGCCCATGGCGCGCCTCGGGGCCGTCGCGCTCCTCGTCCTTTGGGCCCTCCCTTGGGCCAACGCCGAGGCCAGCGGCAGACACTCCCTCCACCTTCGCGTGGAGGACGACGTCCGCCCCGGGCCGTCGGCAGCAGAGCTTCTGCCAGTGCTGGACGGCCTCGCCCATGCCGGACAGCCGGTGTGCCAGCTGGCGGTGGACGCGCTGCTGGCGGGACTCCGCTGGGACACGGGGCCGCTGGATGACGCTTCGGCGCGCGCCTGGAGGGCCACCCTGCAAAGTCGCGTCCGGAGGCCGGACGCCGTGGCGTTGCTTGCCAGCCGGCTAGGCGCTTCCGAGGCGTGTGTGCGCCGCTTCGCCGCAACGCTGCTGGGCCGCTCGGACAGCGCGGAGGCGGTTGCCCGGCTGCGCACCGCCCTCGTCGGGGCCGAGCCGGCCGAACGCGAAGCAGCCGCTTTGGGCCTTGGAGAACGGGCGGACGCCTCCGACCTCGGGCCCTTGCAGCGTGCCCTGGAAGACGCGGACGCGCACGTTGCTGCCGCTGCCGCCTGGGCGCTTGGCGTGACGGGGGACGCCCGGGCCGTCCCGGCGCTGCTGCAGGCAGCGCACCACCCGCAGGCGCACGTGCGCCAGGCCGCGGTGGCCAGCCTCGGCCAGTTGGAGGATGGCGCGACGGCTAGCGTGCAAGCCGCGCTGCGGGCGGCCCTTGCCGATGCGAGCCCCGACGTCCGCCGCGAGGCCGCGCAGGCCCTGGCGCACTGACCGCAGGGCGCCGGCCGCGGCCGCGCTGCAGGGCCGTGGCCCCCCGCTTCTTGCCAAAGCCGTCCCAAGCCCCCTGGTGCGTGAAAAAAAAGCGGCCCGGCACCCACGAGGGAAGCCGGGCCACTTGGGGACTTCAGTCAGCGCGAGGACTCTACGTTTGGGCCGGTGGGGGGGAACCTGCCCAAAGCGCCGAGCCTCACGCCCGTCAGTTTCTATAGCGGCTCCACCGCGCCTCGTCCATTCTCGGTTTTGTCTTTTTTCGGCGCGCCCGCGCACACAGTCGGATGCACGCATACACGCTGCGTGGGCAGATGCGCTGTGCGTTGAGAGTTACGCCGCGCATGCACCTGTGGCTGCACGCTTGCCTGCTTCCTAGGAGGCGTCTCGCAGGCTGGGCGTCACTGGTGGCTCGTGCGCGCCACGCGCCGCTCACCCAGACGCAGCGTGACTTTCTCCCGGTCGAAATACTCGGACAGGGGGATGACGAATTTCCGACTCTGCCCCACCAGCTGCTTGAAGGCCTGCGTGGAAATCTCCCGGTGCTCCGAGAGGTGGGCCAATAGCGCCGTCCGTAGCGCGGATAGCGGCGCGGCGTGGAAGTAGAGCTCCTCCGTCACCTTCACCACGGTACCTTCCCGGAGGGGGCCCTCGAGCAGGGCGGCCACCCGGGAGGGAGGGAGGCCGAGAGCCTGGCCCTGTTCTGCCAGGGTGGGCGGGGCCAGGCCGGCTGCGGCCAGCGAGGCCACCGCCTTGGAGCGCGCCGCCTCCTCGTCCAGGGTGAGGCTGCGTCCACGGCCGCGCAGCCGGACGCCATCCGGTGGCACCAGCTCCGCCTGGTTGCGCTCCACCAGCTGCTGGACCAGGCGGGCCAATAGCCGCGGCTCGAGCGAGCTGGAGAGGCGCTGGCGGAGCTCCTCGCGCCCGAGGGCGTCTTTCAACGGCTCGCGCTCATGAAAGGCCTGCAGCACCGAAAGCGCCCGCTGGACGAGTCCCGAGAAGACGTCGCTCGAGAGGTACAGCCGGCGCTCCCGGTCCACCAGCAGCACCTCGCCGCGGCTGCTGAGGACATCCAGTGTCCGGCCCAGTTGCTTCTGCGGCAGGCTCGCGCGGACGAAGAGCTCGGGGGCGCTGAGGCCGCGGTAGCCCGCCTGCCGCAGCAGCCACCGCACGCGGGCCTCCCCGTCCTCGCCCCGCATGGCTTCCAGCTGCTGTCCGGCTCCACGCCGACGTCGGGGCGCGGACAGGGTGAGGACCCGGCCGCCGGCCAGCGTGGCCCCGCGCCCGGGCAGCGGCCGGGGACCGCGGAGGATGAAGCGCTGGCCTGGCAGGGCGGCCAGCGGGGCCGCCAACCGGAGCTGTGCGAGCGCCGTCTCCCCGGGTTGCAGGACGTCGACGTCCAGCAGGCGCACCCGGGCCTCCACCTGGGCAGTGCCCAGGTGCAGCAGCAGCGTGCGCCGGCGCCCCAGCGCGTTCTCCGCTGCACCCAGCAACGTCAGCTCCACGTCCAGGCTGCGCGTCTCCGGGAGTTCCTCGAAGCGCGTCAGCACCATCCCCCGGCGCACCTGCTGGGCGGCCACCGCCGGCAAGTTGACGGCGGTGCGCTGCCCGGCGATGGCCCGGGGTACCGAGGCCCCGTGCACCTGGACGGCACGGGTGCGGAACGGGCCGGGCAGCCCCGGAAGCAGCGAGACCGACTCCTCGGGAGACAGCGTCCCGGACAGCAAGGTGCCGGTGACGACGGTGCCGAAGCCCTTGAGGGTGAAGGCGCGGTCCACCGGGAGGAAGAGGGGCCCGTCCGCGTTGCGCACGGGTAGCTTGGCCGCGGCGCGCCCGAGCGCGGCCAAAAGCTGCGGCAGGCCGGCCCCGGTGCGGGCCGACACCTCCACCAACTCGGCCTGCTCCAGGGGGGTGCCGGCCAGAAGCGTGCTGACGTCCGCCTCGAGAAGCGCGCTCCAGTCGCTGCCCAGTCCGGGAAGGAGGTCCGCTTTGGTGAGGGCCACCACGCCCGCGCGGACGCCCAGCAGCCTGCAGATGTCCAGGTGCTCGCGCGTCTGGGGCATGACGCCCTCGTCGGCGGCGATGACGAGGAGCACCAGGTCCACGCCGCCCGCGCCCGCCACCATGGCCTTGACGAAGCGCTCGTGACCCGGCACGTCCACCACGCCGGCCACCGTGCCATCCGGAAGGGTGAGGTGGGCAAAGCCCAGCTCCAGGGTGATGCCGCGGCGCTTCTCCTCGGGCAGCCGGTCGGTGTCGATGCCGGTGAGGGCCTTCACCAGGGACGTCTTGCCGTGGTCGACGTGTCCGGCGGTGCCGACAATCACCGGGGCCGCCCCCGCGGCACTGGCCGTGCGTTGAAGCGTCCGTCCTCCGTGACGGGGGCGTAGTCCCACGGGAAGACGAGCAGGGTGTCGGCCTTCAGTGCGGTGAAGTCCGGGGCATACCCGTCGGTGCGGCACACCAGCGTGGCGGTCCGCAGCACGCGCGCGCCGGCCTTGCGGGCCAGCGCCTTGGCCAGTTCCAGCGTCTCCCCACTGGCTGACACGTCGTCCACCACCAGCACCCGGCGGCCTTTCAACTCCTTCGGCATGGTGCCGGAGAGCCTGGGCCGCCCGGTGTCGGTGCGCATGCGGCTCCGCCGGCTGATGCGCACCGGGTAGAAGTCGGCGCCAAGAGCCGAGGCCAGGGCGCCGCCGACGAAGACGCCGCCGTGCGCTACCCCCAGGACGGCCTCCGGGACGAAGGTCCGGACGATGGAACGGGCCAGCGCCTGCAACGCCGTGTCGAAGCTCGCCCAAGACAATTCGGTGACGGACTCTACGTGGCGTGAGCGGTCCGTGCCGAGGCCACCCCGGGGAACTTCGGACTGCGGGGCGAGGAGGTCCTCGGAAGGGACGGAAAATGCCGCGGCACGCCGTGCGGGCTGCTTTTTGGAAGACCGGACGCGTCTGTCTGCCATGGCGTGAACCCCTGAGGGGGACATCTTCTTTGCGTCTCCTCAGGCCTCGAGGAGGGAACGTAACTCTTCTGCCTCGAGGAGGTACGCGGTGGTGCAGAACTCGCAAGTGACGTCCGCCTTGCCGTCCTCGCGCAGGAGTTCCTCAATCTCGGCGCGTCCGAGGAGTCGCAGGGCCTGGCGCACCCGGTCGCGCGAGCACCGGCACTGAAAGCCCAGCGGGCGGACGCTGAGCACCTCGGGAGAGTCTCCCCGGAAGAGGGCCCGGAGGAGGCCAGCAGCCGAGGGACTTCGGGTGTGGGCGAGTTCCCCGGCCAGTGCCGCTAGCCCGTGGAGCTGGCCCCGCAAGGCCTGGAGCGCCGCGGCGTCACCGCCGGGGAGGCTCTGGAGGAGAAGGCCAGCGACACTGCCGAGTGCTTCCTCCCCCTCGGCATGGACCTCCAAGGCCACCACGCTGTCCACCTGCTCGGACGTCTGGAAGAAGCGTTCCAGGTCCACGGCCAACTCGAAGGCCTGGAGGTCCACACTGCTCCGGTAGAATTCCCCGGCCTGCACTTCGCGCACCGTGGAGAGGAAGCCCTTGTTGCCGAGCGCCGGGCGAAAGCGGTAGGGGCCCGGTTCTCCGAGGTGTTGCAGCAGCGGATTCTTGACGTAGCCCCGGACCGCGCCGCTGGTGGTGGCGTCGGTGTAGAAGCCGCGCAACGGGCCGTCGCATTCGAGCTGTAGCGAGACGCGCGTCTCCTCCTTCTGCAGACCCGCCAGCAGCGCGACGCCCGTCAAGCCGCGCGCCAACAGCGCGGATGAGGCAGCACGCGCCTGGTGGCGCGTGCGGGCCTCCCGGCACAGGCCCGTGGTGGTGGCCACTACCACCCGGAGGCCGGCCTCAGGAAGCAGGGCGGTGAGGAGTTCATCCGGCATGCTGGGCACGGTTGTAATGCAGCGGCCACCGCGCGGCACTGCTTCTGCACCAGTCGGCCCGCGGCGCCTGAAACCGACAGGCCGCCCGGGGTGGCAGTGCTTGCACCGCTGCCTCTCGCGGCGAGGGGGCGAAATGAGGGCCGCCAGCCTGTCGGGCCTTCTCGCGAAGGGCACGCTCCTGGCGAGGGCCAGGCGCTTCCGACCGTCCCCACGCTTCCAAGCGCTTGGAGGTCGCGAACCGACCGGGTGCCGGCTCCGCGCTCCCTATTCGCCGACTGGCGTTCCCGGGTGCTGCAGCTCCTCAATCATCGCATCCCGCTCGGCATCCGAAATCACCCGGAACATCAACGGTGGCATCTTCTGCGAATCCTCACTTCCTAGCTGGAGGCGAGCAACCGCGAGAGCTTTCTCGTCAGAACTCATCGTCTGCAGGAGGTCCACGTTGAAGCGAGCCCGACTGATGGTCTGGTCCAGGTTGGAGTTGTGACACTGATGACACATCTGGACCAGCATCTCGTGCCCGGTAGCACCCGCCTGGGGGGAAAAGCCCAGGTCGGGATATGCCGACTCCAGAAAAATATCTGAGATGTTAGGCAACGTGTCGGCGGGCGCCGCGCCTGACGCAACCTGTGTATAAATCTTCGTCGCCATCGCCAGCTTCGCCGGGTCGGTGGACTTTACGTCGTGATATGGCACGGCAATGAAGTTGCCCGCGCTCGCCTGTTCATGAATCTTCTCCCAGGTTGCGCTATGGCCGGGCGGAACGTTGACACTCGGCTGCGCGGGCGCGGAGGCCTGCACTTCCGCCTCGATGGTGGCGGAATCGAACGCATTGGGCTGTGAGCCGAATCCCGCGGCAGCGACCAAGGCCGCGAGCAGCGACGGATCAGACTTATCCACCATCGACCCGGGGATGGGGCCGTAGTTCTCATCGAAGCCGTGTGCGGCATGGAAGTCTTCCAAAAGCGCCTGGCCTCCTGCAGTGCTCGCGCTGAAGAAGTGCGTGTAGGGGGCGGCTATTTCCTGAAAACGCAAACTCGGATTGCCAACACTGTCGACTGGCTGATGGCACTGATTGCAGTCAGCGATGGTATTTCCAAGAGAGCTTGTATTTTCGTAAACACGTACGTTGCTCCAACCACTCTCGACCCTCGAAGTGAAAAGGTCGGCGCTATTGCAGCCTCCGTCTGCAAAGGTGCAGGCCTGGTCGAAGAAAATGACGTAGATATTCAACTGAATGCCTGTCGGGTCAAACGAGGCAACTTCGACGAACTGCTCACCTCGGGTGAATGTGAGAATCGTGTAGACGCCGGCCCCGCCGTCTGGAGGCGGAGGCGTAAAGACAAACGCTCGGGGATTGATGGGCGTTACCAAACGAGCGACCAGCGACGAGGACGAGCCAGCCAATGTGAAGCCGGGATTTCCGCCGACGCCATTCCCCCCCTGGGGGTCCTTGAAGTCTAGCCCGAACTGGCTCAGCAAGTCCGCTAGGCTATGGGGAGTGGCCATGACGCCGCCATCCTTGACGTCCTGACAGAAAGTCTTCGTCACGATGTCAGCGTCGTCCGGAAAGTTGGGATGCCCCTGGGCATTGTCTCCCCCACACAACTCAGCGTGGGCGTCCGTTGGATTCTTTAGAGTGTCAAAGGCATGAGGGGGTAACACGTTCAGGCGTGCCGCGAGTTCTTGCGGAGTGCTCACGTTGCCCAAACAGCCGAGAAGCAGAAAGGACTCAACAGCAATGACTGACCACGCGAAGAAGGCAGCAGGAGCGAGTCGCATACAAACACCCTCCAGAAAGCGACGAGCACGCGTAAGGCCACTACGCTCACTGCAACGCCAAGTCTAGTAGCACCCGGCGACGACGCCGGTGAGTTGGAGCCGTCGGCGACAAAGTTTTTCCAGTGACGGAACTCAGTTAAAGCGCTTGGTTGAAGAGCCTTCGATGTGAGTTGGTTGAGCGGCATGTGCCACAACTCGCTACACCGTTTTGTTTTTAGAAAATGGCCAGCTGCGTGTACGTCAATGAACCTTCGCAAAGAGTTCTCTCGGTTTATCGATGGGACGGTCCAAGGACGGGACCGCTTGCACGGCCAGCGAACGAGAAGACGCGGCCAATCTTGTGTGTGGGGTACAGACCATCCGCTCTCGGTGCGATTTTCCGCTCGAGAACCTCATCTCGACTGGACGGTGTGCAACCGAGGTTCCAAATTGCCCGGCGCTGAATCGCCTCGCCTTTGGGACGTGTGGAACGACCGGTGGGTGCTGTCTGCTCCTTAGCGAGACAGAGCGAAGTCCACCGAATTCGAGCTCACCGCCACGTCCATTTCAGTTGTCGCTCGTCGGGCCCGAAGCACTCGACACCGTCCGGGCCGAGATGGTACTCGGCAGGCGCCGCATGTCCGCGACCACCTCGTCCGCCACGTTCGAGTCCAAGTCCATCATCACGTAGCCGATTGCCGCGTGGGTCGAGAGCACCTCGGCGTGGATGTTGGCGTCGTGGTCGGAGACGATTCGGTTCAGGTCTCTCAGCACACCAGGTACGTTGTGGTGCACGTTGATGACTCGCCAGGTGCCCGGAGTCGGCGGGAGGTCCACCGGCGGGAAGTTGACTGAGCCCACCGTCGCGCCGGTGCGCAGAAAGCGCGCGAGCGTGGCCGAGACCTCACGGCCGATGGCCTCCTGGGCTTCGAGCGTGCTGCCGCCGATGTGTGGCGTCATGATGACGTTGGGAAGGCCCTGGAGCGGGCTCTTGAATCCCTCGGCACTGCTCGCCTCGGGCTCCTCCGGGTAGACGTCGATTGCCGCACCGTCCAGTCGCTTCTCTCGCAGCGCTTGCCCTAGGGCGTCGAGGTCCACCACGGTGCCACGGCTCGCGTTGATGAGGCAGGCGCCCTTCTTCATCCTCGACAGCTGGGGAGCCCCAATGAGCATGCGGGTCTGCGGGGTCTCTGGCACGTGAAGCGTGACGAAGTCGCTCTGCTCCAGCAGCAGGTCCAGCGTCTTCACCGGCCGGGAGTTGCCGAGCGGCAGCTTGGCGGCGATGTCGTGAAAGACGACCCTCATCCCCAAGTCCTCGGCGAGGATGGAGACCTGGCTGCCGATGTGCCCGTAGCCCACGACGCCGAGCGTCTTCCCGCGCACCTCGCGCGAGCCCGTCGCCACCTTCCTCCAAACGCCCCGGTGCATCTCGCTCGCCCGGTCACCCAGGTGGCGGGACAGGAGCACAATCTCCGCCAGGACCATCTCCGCAACGCTCCGGGTGTTGGAGAACGGAGCGTTGAAAACCGACACCCCACGGAGCATCGCCTGGTCGAGCGCGACCTGATTGGTGCCGATGCAGAACGCGCCCACGGCGATGAGCGAGTCGCCCGCCTCGAGGACCTTCCGGGTGACCTGGGTCTTGCTCCGGATTCCCAGCACCTGAACGCCGGCAAGCCGGGCGCAGAGCTCGTCTTCCTTGGGCGAGCCGTCGATGCGCGCGACCTCGAAGCCCTCGGCCTCGAGCAGCTCGTCAGCGACTGGGTGAATTGATTCCAGGAGCAGGATTCTTGGCGCAGCCATCGCGTCGCCGAGCCTAGACCGGGAACCCCCTGCTGTGGGTGCGTGGACTTCGGCCCGGTTCGGGCGTAGCCAGGTGGGACTCTGGGCCATACAAGAGCGCCGCCCGCCGGCTGCCAGAGACAGAACCCATGAAGAAGAAGCCGACCGAGGACGCGCTCGCGGCACTCTGGAGTGGTGACCCGCGGCGGGTGGAGAAGGCGCTTGCCTCGACGGACCTCAACCACGCCGACGGCGAAGGCCGGACGCTTCTCATGGAAGCGGTGCTCGAGAAGCGGCTGGACCTGGTCCGCATCCTCCTCGAGCACGGCGCCGACCCTGCCCGCTCGGACCGAGAGGGCGCGACGGCTCTGCACTTTGCGGCGCAGGCCCATCTCCCCGAAGTGGCACAGTTACTGCTCGACAGGGGAGCGCCAGTGGACCCGCTGGACCACCTCGGGCAGACACCCCTGTTCCGCGCACTCTCCACCTTCCGGGGCGAGGCGCAGGGCGCGGCCATCTGGACGCTGCTCCTCGCCGACGCGGACCCAACTGTGAAGAACAAGCACGGGGTATCTCCCGAAGACCTCAGCCACCGTCCGTCCAACTACGACCTGGAACAGTTCTTTCGCTGAGGCGGTACCGGAGCGCCTCTTCGCGTGGTGAAGGGTTGCTCGAGAGGCTTCCACGGCCACTGACCCTGCTGGCTCCGGCGCGTCGAGTCGCAGCAGGGACGCTTGCGGCCCTTCCAGGGGGGCCCCAGTGCCTGCGAAGGGGGTTGGCTGCGCTACCGCGGGGCGGGCTGCGGCGACGGAGGGCTTGGCTTGAGACGTTCCGCTGCGATTTGCGCCTGGCGGCTGTAGTCGATGGACTCGCCGAGAATCCGGGCCGTCTCCTGCGGTGCATGGAAGCCCATGGAGTTCTCCGCCGCCACGAAGTCGAGCCGCCACTGGGCCTTGCGATGCAGTTTCCGAACGTCCTCCAGTTGCGCGTCGGTGGCGCCTGCTGCCCGGGCTGCCTTCGCGGCGTCGAGCATCTGCGTGATGGCCGCGCCGGCCCGCTGCAGGAGGTCCAAGCTTCGGCCCTGAATGAGGGCCACCCGCGCCTGCAGCTCGTCTTCCGCATAGGGGTGGCAGCCCTGGCAAGCCCGGTTGATGTTGAGAAGCGGGCTCCGCACCCAGTGGTCGGTGACCTTGACCGCGCCCTCGCGCAGGTAGGGCATGTGGCAGTCGGCGCAGGCGACGCCGCTGCGGGCATGCACGCCCTGGTTCCACGTCTCGAATTCCGGGTGCTGGGCCTTCAGCACCGGCGCGCCCGTATCCGGCGTGCACCCAGTCCTTGAAGGGCTTGCCGTCTGCGAAGTTCGCGCCCTCGTCGTAGTAGGCCTCGATGTCGTCCACCTTCAGCCCGTTCTTCCAGGGGTAGGTCAGCACCTTGTGGTCGCCCCGGAAGTAGTACTCGACGTGGCATTGCCCGCAGACGTAGCTGCGCATCTCCTGCCGGGTGGCGTCCCGGTTCACGTCGTAGTCCTTCACGCCCTCGTGCTCCTTCAGCGCCTTGATGCCGACGAGGAAGCCGGGCCGCGTCACCCGCAGCTCCATGGTGCTCGGGTCGTGGCAGTCGACGCAGCTGACCGGGTGGTTTACCAGCTGGTCGCCCTTGTCGTTCACCAGGGCGCGGGCTTCCTGGTACTTCATGGCGCACACCTCCTCGAAGCCCTTCATGACGTCCCCCTTCCCGACGTACCGGTAAGCCGGGATGATGCTCGCGTGACAGTGCAGGCAGGCCCCGGGCTGCTGCTTCTCCGTCACCCGCCGCGTCTTCTCCTGGTCGAGCAGCATGTAGGCGTGTCCACGGCGGTCCCGGTAGTCGAGGCTAAAGGCGTAGCCGGCAAAAATGCGGTTCAACCAAGGGAAGCGCCCGGCCTTCTCCGCCGGTGAGGCGTCCCCGCCACCGAAGTTGGTGCGACTCGGGACGACGGTGCGCTGGTAGCTGTCGTACTCGCGCGGCCAATTCATCCCCCACACCGCCGGGTCCACCGTGTTCTCGTCCACTTGAACGAATTTCAGGAAGCGCTGCTTCGCTTCCGTCTTCCGCTCGACGATGTTCACCAGCAGCGCGGCGATGCCCGCGGTGAGGAGTGCCGTCACGGCCGCCACGACAGCCAGGGTCCACCAGCGCTTGGGCTTCTCGGCAGGCGTCTCCATGCGACCTCTCCTTGTCGGTTGCTTGCTAGTTTCGTGCGCCGTGCCCGACGCGGCGGTGGCAATGCACGCACTGCGGCGCACCCTCGGCAGTGGTGCTGCCGTGGACTATCTCCGAGACAAACTGCCCGTGGCAGGCGAGGCAATTCCCCTGGAGGATACGGGCATTGGTCTCGCCGATGTGGATGGGCTCCGGGAAGTCCTGGAGGGTGAAGGCGCGGCTGTGGTTCCAGCCGTTGACGGCCTTGGCCAAGAGCTTCGGGAAGAAGCGCATGCGGCAGGTGGCACTGCACGCACGTGGCATTGCCGTGGTGCGTGGCGTGCTGCCAGGAGGCGTATTCCTCCCGCATGATGTGGCAGTTCGCGCAGGCCCGCGGGTCGGTGCTGAAGTAGGACAGGCCCTCGGCGAAGCGAAAGGTGAAGCCGCCGAGTCCCATGAGGAGCCCCACCGCCACGGCGATGGCGAGTCCGATGGTTAGCCCGCCGCGTCCGCCCCGAGCCATGCCGCGCACCAGACCAAGAAATCCCGCGAGGTGTCCACCACGCCGTGCGCGCCCGCTCGGCGCGTGTGCGTCAGGTCAGCCTCGCAGCGAGGGGACTTCTCAGATGACCGCTGGTGGTGGTTTCGCCCGCAGGTGTTCCCGCACGAGTGCCGTGGCTTGCTCCCTGCACAGAAGCGGGTTTGCCAGGTCGGCCGCGACGCGTGCCAGCCAGGCATCCTCCGTCCCGGCGGCTTCGAGGTCCTCGGCCCAGTCGATGAGCGCTTCAAGCGTCAACGCCCCTTGCAAGTAGGCGTTGAGCCTTAGAAGGGCCTGGTGCGAGTCAACGTGCGTCCGCATGGGTCAGCGTTCGGCCTCCGGAGACAGCGCCAGCTTCCAGCACGCCCTCGAACCTTTGAGGCGAGTGCAACCTCGGACGTACATCACGTTTGCGAATCGCTCCACCTGCCCTGCGTCCAAGGCGACACTAGCGCGACTAGTCCTGCCACCAGGAGAGGGCACGCCGACCGCAAATTTGTCGCAGTCGGCCAGGGGGCGCGGTCTTCACGCCCTAGGCACGCGAGGACGAACCCTTACTCGACGTTCGGGACCCTGACCACGCTGCCCCTGTACTTCGGGTCGTGAGGATCCTTGACCACGGTAACGTAGAGATCCTTGCCGTCCGGACCGAAAGCGACGTTGGTCGTTCCCTCGCCGGCAGCGATCTCGAAGACGTGTAGGAGCTTGCCGTCCGGGGAGATCTTAAGCACCTTTCCGCCGGACCACTGGGCCACGTAGAGGTTGCCCTTGGCATCGGCCTTCATGCTGTCGGGGCCGAGCCACCAGTCGGAAAGCTTGTCCTTCACCAGCAGGTTCAGCAGCACGAAGTTCGAGCGCTGGCCGAGGGTACCGTCGACATGGATGTCGAACTTCTTGATGGCGTTCCCGACCGTCTCGTTCACGTAGAGCGTCTTCTGGTCCGGCGACAAAGCGATGCCGTTGGCATAATTCAGGTCGCGCGCAACCTCGATCCACTGGTTGCCCCCGGGCGGCAGGTGGAGGACCCTGCCCACAACGACGGTGGGGACCTTGGTGAAGGGCCCGAACACCGTCGCGTAGGCGCCTCCATTGGCTGCGACGACGATGTCGTTGATGCCGCCGTCGAACTTGCTCCCTCGGCTGTCGGCCTCCCAGCGGCGGAGCTCCTTGCCCTTGAGGTCGAGCTCCAGGATCGCGCCGTGATCCGTGCAGGCGAGCAGGAAGGTACGCCGGTCGGTGAGAGCGAGGCCATTGTGACCACAACCCGGCGTGCTGTTGAGCACGACCGACGTCTTGCCATCCCACCGCGACAGCGTGTTCGAGACCCAGCTCACGTAATAGAGCTTCCCGTCGACGAACAGCGGGCCCTCCGGCCCCAACACATCGCTTACCACGGTAACTTCGTGGGCAAGCGCCGACCCTACGGTGAGCAGGGCGGCGGCGAGCCAGGTCTTCGTTCCTGCGTTCACGTCGCCTGCGTATCACAGCTCTGGCGCACCGGCCGCGTCTCCTCGAACGGACGCTACGCCAAGTAGGTCGAAGTGCCATTCCCGGTTCCATCAGAAGCCGGCTGCTCACGCATAGGGGACGGAGCGGATTCGGGCGACGACTCGTTACGCACGAGTACGATCTTGCCGATCCGGGCCTCCGAATGCGCGTGGCATCCCCGGCCATGACACAGTCTTGCGTCGCGGACCGCGCTAGGTGCCGAAAGGTGGCTCGGCGGCACTGTCGTTCGCCAAACCCCCTTCCGCCTCGAAACCACTGACGATTTGCCCGGTGCTTAGCAGTGCCCTCCCAAGCGCTGGGCGGTGCCATTGTTATTAGTTGAGGCCGCGGATGAAGGCCTGCAGAGCGTCGGGCCGTACTCTTATGGCTCCGTTCACGCGCAGGTGGACAAGCTCACCGCGGTCGCACAGGCAATAGACGGTCGCTGTGCTTACGTGAAGTTTAGCGGCAACCTCTCTGACTGAGAGGAGCGGCTCAGCCGCCGACGCAAGCAGTCTGAGTTCGCTCGCTCTGGGTCCCGTGGGGGTCCCGCTACTTGTCGTCCAGAGGCGTCCACGGCGTCCATCGGCTCGCAGAGCACGACCCTGAGGCCCTGTTTTATCGATAGTTTGGACCGACACGAACGTCGCGGACGACTCTTGACTGTTCTCCGGAGCCGAAGGCCACTCGCTCGAGTCAACCGTCCGCGCGGTCCTATATCCGAGACGCTTTGGGGCCTGGCGCTCCGGCGTGCGAAGCTGCCGCCGCTCACGGAGTCACGCCACCGAGGGTCGAGACCTAAAGGTTGCACTTCCAACTGTCCTCTGAACTTCAGCGCCAGCCGCGGCAGTGATGGAGAAACGATGATTTTCGAAACGGTGACGACAGGGGGTTGCCGGTCATACCTGATTGGCTGCGAGGAGACGTGCGCGGCTGCACTCATTGACCCGGAACTGAGTCAGCTAGCACCGGTATAAATCCTTAACTGCGCGGGAGGGTCTGCAGATTCACTATCTAATTGACACACACACCCACGCCGACCATTTCTCGGCGACCCAGCAACTCGCGCGACAGCTCCACGTGCCTGTCGTGATGCACAGCAACAGTCCGGCACCGTTCGTCGACCTTCGTCTGCGTGGTGGCGAACTGCTGGCCGTAGGCAAGCTCCGGTTACATAGCCTGCACACACCCGGGCACACTCGGGACTCAATGTGTCTTTGCGTCGAGGACCTTGTGTTCACCGGGGACACGCTGCTCATCGGAGCAACCGGCCGTACTGACCTGCCGACTGGGGACGCCGAGGCGCTCTATGAAAGCCTGTTTGGAAACCTCCTCAAGCTCGATCCCGCGCTCAAAGTCTTTCCTGCGCATGAATACAAAGGGCGCTCCCACTCGACCATAGGTCAGGAGTTGCTCGAGAACCCACGACTACTCAAGCGCGAGCGCGCCGCTTTCGTCGAGATGATGCAAAGTCTTAATCTCACAATGCCCACTCACGTGACTGAGGCGCTGCGCACGAACATGAGTGGCGGCAAGACGGTGGCCCAGATGCTCTTGGAAGCTGCAGCGATCGTACCTTTCATGTCGCTGAGCGAACTACATCTAACTCAACTATCCGGTCGAAATGATCTCATCCTGCTCGACGTCCGAGAGCGCGATGCCTTCGAAGAGGGCCATATCCCGGGCGCACGCCTCCTGCCGCGCGGCCAGCTGGAGCTACGTGTGAACCAAGAGCTAACGGATCCGACGCAGAGGGTACTTACCTACTGCGAATTTGGGCGCATTTCGACGTTGGCGGCCGCGACCCTGCGCCAGATGGGCTTCCAGGGCGCTGTGGCGTTAGACGGGGGCATGAAGGCTTGGCGTGAAGCCGGCTTTCAGGTGAAGGCAGGAAAAGAGCCGTGAGGGTCAGTGGCGAGTTCCAGCGGGGGGGCGCCACCCATGGGCTCAATAGCCCTCGTCGGTGGGTGGAGGGGCGAACTCCACGTAGCCAAACTGAGAGACGGACGGATGCTCTCCTTCGGGCGCACGCTCCCGTCCGCCTAGTGGCGAGCGGAGACACCTCGGCCTCGCGAAGGAGTCCCCGTTGGGTCGTCCTGTCCAACTCCGGGCCAGCACGCCCTGCGACGTCGTCGGCCTCCCTCGAATTGGCGGCCTGCGCGACCGGCACGAGTCGTGTGTAATTGGCACTAGCGGTACTGCCCCTCGGGCGTTCTTGGCAGCGCAGCGGGACAGGGTCACAGCAGGGCCAAGAGAATCAGGGCAATCCCGACGAAAGCAACGTTCCACACGAGGGAACGGAGCAAGGGAATAGCCGCGGCGTACAGCGGAACGTAGGCGACACGCGCAGCCAGATAGAGTGTTGCGCCGCTCGCGCTCAAAGTCCCTTCCCGGCCGGCGACGTGCACGACCAGCACCGCTGCTGCGAACAGAGGAAATGTCTCGAAAAAGTTGTTTAGTGCTCGTTCCAGTCGTCCCGCTACGCCGGTGAGCGGCGGCCGGGCCTCCCCGGCGACGGCGGTCCAGCGATATCCCACCTGAAGGCTGGCGGAGTGCGCCTGCAGCAGGACTTGGACCAGACCCAGCACGATGCTCCAAGCCAAGGTCCGTAGCTCAATGCTCACGACCAGCCCTTCCATGAGGATAGATTTCTGCTGTGCCGGAATGTACTTCGTCGGGCCGACTCGTCTGGACAGCCGCTGTGTTCGGGGCTTCTCTCGACGCCGAGGGCGCGCAAGAATCTGTCGAAGAGAACGAGGCCGAGGGCAATTGTGGCTAGAAAAACGTCGGCGAAGAGCAGGAGTACTACTGCCGCTGGCTGATTCTGCGGAGCAGAGGATTTCGTTACCGGCAGCTCGGGTCGAAAATCCAATGTGCATTGTAGCCACCGGTGCAAACAGGACTCTGCATGGGGCTTCCGCTGGTGGCAGCGTCGGACGCCGTTAGCCGAGCAGGCCCGCCAAGCCTCTGGTTCCAACGGATGCCCGACGCGTCTCAGCAAACGCCTAGAGGCCGCTCGACTGAAAGGATGTCAAAGGGTTGAAAGCGGCGGTACGTTCCGGACGAGTTGCCGTACCGACTTCGGAGCCAGAGCCCCTGGCTCGAGTCCAGTATCGCGCGCTCCAGGAGAGCTGCGCTCCGCCGCTCCGACATCCCCCTACCCGAGAGTGCCTGCGGTCATCGCTGGCAGTGCCTATTCTAGGCTTTGCCGCAGACAAGAATCCTCTTGTCAGACGCCCCAGTGGCGTGAGCGACATTGAGGGTGTCGCTTCCGGGTAAAGCCTTGGAGGTACGCGATCAAATTTCTGCCCAAACGGGGTGGAGACCTGGCGACGGTCGTGGTCGTGGCTGCCAGCTACTACGCTGCGGGGAAGCTCGGGCTGCGTTTGGCCTTCGTTCACCCCAGCTCGACCCCCGTCTGGCCTCCGACGGGTATCGCTCTGGCGGCTCTACTGTTGTTTGGTCAACGCCTGGCGCCCGGGGTCTTCCTCGGTGCATTCCTAGTGAACATCACCACGGCGGGCTCAATTGCCACATCGGTTGGGATCGCGACTGGGAATACCCTGGAGGCGTTGCTCGGAGCCTACCTCGTCAACCGGTTTGCGAACGGATGCAAGTCGTTCGCGCGCGCCCAGGACACGTTCAAGTTTGCAATTTTCGCGGGGTTACTGAGTACGATGGTAAGCGCCACCGTCGGCGTCACTAGCCTCTCTCTGGGCGGCCTCGCCAGCTGGGCAACCTTCCGAGCCATCTGGGTGACTTGGTGGCTCGGGGATGCTGCCGGTGACGTAGTCGTCGCCCCCTTCTTGATCTTGTGGATCTCCAATGCCCGGGTGCGATGGAGGACAACTCAACTCGTAGAACTCCTCGTCCTCATGGGGTGCCTAGTCCTCGTCAGCGAGGTCGTGTTCGGAGACTCGTTTTTCCCGCGCGCCAAGAACTACCCTCTGGAATACCTCTGCATCCCAGTTCTCATCTGGGCGGCGTTTAGGTTCGGCCAGCGTGAGGCGGCAACCGCAACCCTCGTATTGTCAGCGATTGCCATCTGGGGAACCTTGCATGGATTAGGCCCTTTCGTTCAGGGCTCAAAGAACGAGTCTCTGCTCCTGTTGCAAGCGTTCATGGGCGTTGTGGCAGTGATGACCATCTGGCTGGCGGCGTTGTCGGCGGAGCGGTATCGCGCCGAGGATCAGCTGCTTCAGCTTTCCGTGACCGATTCGCTCACCGGATTGGCAAACCATCGCAAGCTCCTCGATGTCCTCGAAGCAGAGATGAAACGCGCCGGACGAACCGGCAGATCGTTTGCAGTTTTATTGCTCGACCTGGACGGACTGAAGCGCATCAATGATCAGTACGGACACTCGACCGGAAGCCGGGCGCTATGCCGATTAGCCGAGGCTCTCCGGCACTCGTGTCGCAGCGTCGATACTGCCGCTCGGCATGGAGGCGACGAGTTCGCCATCGTCATCCCCGAGGCTGGAAGCGATGCCGCGCTTGAGGTGGCACATCGCATCCGTCAATGGCTCGCTCAGGACGGGGAAGTGCCTCCACTGTCGGTCAGCATGGGCGCGGCGGTCTACCCGCACAGTGGCCAAACGATTGAAATGGTGCTCGGCGCCGCGGATCGTGCTCTCTACGCGATGAAGCGTCGCGGGACCGCCTAGCTGTGCCTCGCCAGGAACGGCTCACCTGCTCGCCCGGAAGAAGCCGGGCTCATCAATCGGCCGGCTCGGCTGACCACGTGTTTTGCGCACATTTGAGCCTGGAATGGCTGGGAAATTTGGGCCCGTTGGGAGAGTCTGGCCCCGTCACTACCAAAGGTGGCGCATTGAACGCGGTGGAACGCTCCAGACGACTGGTAGACGTGTTGCAATGCGATTCGGCATAGCGTAACAGAATACAGAGTACGCTTTAGTCACCACGACCAAGGAGAGGGTCATGCGAACAACTCACCTCTTTGTCCTAGTGGCTACCTTTATCTCGGCCTGCCTACTACCGAGCTGCGCCGCGACGGCGACGGCGACAGCGCCGACCGCAGCCGAACCGGCGCGCATCACGGTACTTTACGATGCCTTTGGCAAGGACACGACGATGACTAAAGACTGGGGTTACGCCGCCCTGGTGGAGATCCACGGCAAGCGCATTCTGTTCGATACTGGTGACGACCCGGCGATTCTTGAAAAGAACGTCAAGGCCAAGGGCATCGATCTTACTAGGCTTGATTTCGTAGTGTTATCGCATCGCCATAGCGATCACGTGAGTGGAGTTTCCTATTTATTCAGCGTAAATCCGAGGGTTAAGATTTACGCGCCCAAGGAAGGCTTTGGTATTTTTGGCTCCGACCTGCCCAGTAAATTTTATCGCAAAGACGAGTCGCTGCCCGCCGAGATGCGCTACTACAACGGCACACCGCCGGAACTTATGCAGTTTGGCACGGTCTTTCCTGGCGCCAACTTTCAGTTGATCGACAAGACCACGGAAGTGGCCCCGGGAATCACGCTGATTGCCTTGGTATCCGATGCGCCGGGAACCAAGGAGCTGAAGGAGCTATCGCTAGCCATCAACACGCCCGACGGTATTGTGCTGGTGGTTGGCTGTTCGCACCCGGGTATCGAGACCATCGTTGCCGAAGCAGCCAAGATCAACCCGCACATTCACTTCATCGCGGGCGGATTCCACCTGGTAGTAGCCCAGGACGCAGCAATCGACAAAGCTGCCTCCAGCCTACATGAGACCTACAAAGTCGATTACATCGCCCCCGGTCACTGCACCGGAGAACCGGCCTTCGCCGCTATGCAACGGATGTTTGGCGATCGTTATCTCTATGCCGGATTGGGTACAACGCTGGGCGTTGGGCCGTTCCGCGCGTCGCATCCGATGGTAGCGCCGCCCTGAACGAAGACGATTTGCGGAGTTATCGAATGCTGCTCGCCTCAAGCGATGACTTCAAGGGCAGCATCCCGGAGGCAGTTCGACTCGCGCAGGTTCAATAACGGTGCTCGTTATGACATTCCCCTCATAACGTTATGCAAAGGCTAGTCAACCAACTAAGTGCTGCGGCCAACATGTTCCGGCAGCGGTTATGTGGTGCGTTCTAGCCCACCGACTCCGGCGCCGAAGGCCACTTGTTCAATTCTAGTATTGCGCGGCTTCGTGTGCGGGAGAGTGTTTTGAGGCTTCCCGGTCTTACTCGCCTGGGCGCAGTGGCAGATCTCTCATCGGG
>CAVXCY010000022.1:0-99288 GCA_963760425.1 uncultured delta proteobacterium
TGCACGGCATGCTGGCCCGCGCGGCCAAGCCCCTGGCGGCGTTCGCGGAAGCTGGGTCAAGAGCAGATGATCACGTTGGCGTATGTCGTGCACTTCGACGAGACGACGCTGCGGTGCCGGGCCGTGCGACGTCAAGCGGTACGTGTGGACCGCCTCCACCGAGCTTGCTGACCGCCCACCACCTGGGCGGCCGCAGCGGGGTCGAGTTCACCGCGTTCGGCGTCGGCGCCGACTTCAACGGTGTCGCGGTGCATGACAACTACGCCGTCTACGACGGCCGGGACGCCTTCGGGACGGGCATCCGCCACCAGCTGTGCTGCGCCCACCTGCTGCGCCACCTGCAGGACGCGGCCGAGTCCACCAGGCGCGCTGGCCAGCCAGGCCAGCGGCGCGCTGGCGCTGGTCGGCGTACTGGCGCCAGGCCGGCGCGGCCGGCCTGGCGGACATCCCCGCCGACGTGCGCGCCCCCGTTGGTCACCGAGTTCCGGCGCGCCGTGCGCGTCGGGCTCAGCGATATCCCCCGCACGCCCGACCCGAACGCCAAGCAGCTGCCCGCCCGCAACCTGCTCGAATGCCTGCGCGACCGGGAACACGACGTCCTGCGTTTCTGCTCCGACACCCGGGTCCCGCCGACAAACAATCTCGCCGAGCGTGACCTGCGACCGCACAAGACCCGGCGGAAGATCTCCAGCCAACTGCAGTCGGAGAACGTCACCCGCGACCGGCTCACCATCCGCGGTTACCTCTCCACCGCCGCCAAGAACGGCGTCGATGCCATAACCGCGCTCCGCGGCGCGGTCATCGGCAGCCCCTCGACTCCACCCCCCGTCCCGATCCGGGCTTGACACGGGCCTGACGCACCGGTCACCTCACCCCGCAGCAGCTACCGTCGCCGTCCTGCCCTCACACGCATGCGCTGGACGGCACGAACGTGCCCTGGCCACAGCGATGGAACAGTTACCACGTGAATGTTTACCGTCGGGCCCGGCGACGGCTGTGAAGGGGATGTGAAGAACGTCCGGCCCGGACGTAGAAATCGCGTAACAAGGGTCCCACCCGACTCTGCTATCGACTTGCGAGACTTCGGGCCTTTCATCCTGGAAATCCGTCCGCTCACCGGGAACATCACGCCCGCAGAAATCGCTCAACTCCAGTTTGCGCCAACTTTCTGGGGAGAGAATCCGTGGTCACCTGGCGAGGAAGCGGGCCCACTGGCCGGTTGACAGCACCCGGGCGCTCTCTCACAGTGCGGATACCGGTCGGAGCACCTGCGCCGCCCGGCAGCGGGGCGGTCCGGCGTGAGGGGCGTTGCAGTGCAGGTAAGACACGGCGCGCTCCGGGAGTACCTGAGCGGCGCCTTGTGGGTGCTGCCCACGATCTCCGTCGTGATCGTCCTGGCGGTCGGCGCCCTCCTGTCGACCGTGGAGCTGGACCGGGGCTCATTGCTGGGCTGGCTGTCCTACCGGGGCAACGCGGACGCCGCGCGCCAGATCCTCACGGTGGTCTCCGGGACGATGATCACTGTCATCGCGCTGGTCTTCTCGCTGACCATCGTCGCGCTGCAGAATCTCCTCGACGCAGTTCAGCCCCCGGCTGCTGCGGAACTTCCTGCGCGACCGGCCGATCCAGGTCGTGCTCAGCGTATTCGTCAGCACCTTCGCCTACAGCACGGCCGGGCTGTTCGCCGTCGGGGTCGAGCGCAACGGCCGGGAGTTCGTGCCCGGCGTCGCGGTGTCCGGTGCCCTGCTGCTCGGGTTCGCGAGCCTGGGCATGCTCGTGTTCTACATCCATCACGTCGCCCATTCGATCCAGGTCGATACGATCATGGAGAAGGTGCAGCTGCAGACGCTGGCCGTCGCCGCGTGCATGCATCCGGACCTGCTGGCCGGGCCGGAGTCCGTCGACGCCGCCACGCCGCCGGCGGACACGCCGCCGGACGCGTTGGTGACCGCGCGCCGGCCCGGGTATGTGCAAACCGTCGACATCCCCGAAGTGACTGCCCTTGCTGAGCGCTACGGGTGCTCGATCCGGGTTCCGTTCCGGGCCGGGCAGCACGTGAACCGGGGGACCCTGGTCGCCGCCGTGTGGCAACGGACGCCGGCCGGGCAGCCACGCTCACCGGCGCTCGCGGAGACGTTGCGTGGGGCCATCCGCATCGGGTTCGAGCGCACGCTTGAGCAAGACGTCCGGTTCGGCATCCGCCAGCTCGTCGACATCGCGTGCAAGGCGCTCTCGCCGGCCATCAACGACCCGTACACCGCAGTCCAGGCCACCGACCGGCTCTCCGTCGTCCTGGTCGATCTCGCCCACCGCGAGACCGGCGACCGCCTGGTCTACGACGACGAGGGCAGGCTGCTCGTTGCGGCCACGCTGCCCGCGTTCGACACCTACCTGGACCTCGCGTGCGGCCGAATCCGCCGCTGCGGGTGCGCCGAGCCGATCGTTGCCGCGTCGCTCGTCCGCCTCCTCACCGACACCGGCAACGCGACCGTGAGCGCCCGGCGCCGGCGCCAGGTGGCGCCGGCAGGTGCGGATCCTCTCGGAGGACCTGGAACTGGTGCCCCGGCTGCCGGTGGATCTCGCCACGGTCCGCACGGTCGCTGCCGAGGCGGCCGAGTGCTTCGAGCAGGGCTGCGCGACACCCGGCCCGGCCGACCGGCCCAGATCCGCGGCCTGGGACTTCTCGTCCTGGGCGTCTACGGCGCCCCCGGCGGCGGGCACCGGTCGTGGTCGTCGCCGGAAGGCCTGGGCGCGGCTGTCCCGGCGGACGGTAGACGGTCAGCCCGACGGTGACGGGTCGGCCGGACCGGGCTCTTTCTCGGCCGGCTCCTCTGGCGGCAGACCCGCGATGTCCTCCACGTGGAACAGCCTCGCGACGGGAACGTCCGTCGAGCTGTGCGCCACGATGGAGATCGTCAGCGGCATGCCCAGCAGCAGGGCCCGCCCTGACAGCCGCCACGCGGCCCGCAGCTCGGGGGCCCCGGCCCGCTGGCCGTCGGTGAAGCGCGGACCTCGCCTTGCGTCGGGCTTGGTCTCGCCCTGGCCCGGGGCCTGACCGAAGCGATGGGTGGCACTCTGATCCCGGACGACACCCCCGGGGGAGGACTCACAATGATCCTGACTCTTCGTGCGGCGACACGTCGCGCGCTGCCCCCCGAGCACCGAGCAGACCCGGCGCGACAGGCCGCAGCCGGCGGCGGCGCGTGAGCCGCGTCCTCGTCGTCGACGACGATCCGCAGATCGTGCGGGCCGTGCGCGTGAACCTGTCGGCCCGTGGCTACACGGTCACCTCTGCCTACAGCGGCAGGAAGGCACTCGCAGAGGCGGCGGAGGTCCGTCCCGACGTGGTCGTCCTCGACCTCGGCCTGCCCGACCTCGACGGGGTGGACGTCATCGCCGACCTGCGCCGCTGGACGCCCGTGCCCATCGTCGTCCTGTCCGGTCGGGCCGCCAGCGGCGACAAGGTCGAGGCGCTCGACGCCGGCGCCGACGACTACGTCACCAAGCCGTTCGACGTCGACGAGCTGGTCGCCAGGATCCGCGCCGTCACGCGGCGGACCGCCACGCTGGGTGCATCCACTCCCATCCGATTGGGCGATTACGTCATCGATCTCGACAACCAGCGCATCACGCTCGCCGCGGCCCGGACCGAGAGCGGCACCGAGCCGACCCGGCGGGGAAATCGACCACGAGGTCCACCTGACCCCGACCCAGTGGCGGCTGCTGGAGGTGCTGGTGCGCAACCCCGGCCGTCTCATCAGCCAGCGGCAACTGCTCAACGAGGTCTGGGGTCCCCAGTACGAGACCGGAACCCACTACGTCCGCCAGTACATGGCCCAGCTGCGCCATAAGCTCGAACCCGATCCAGCCCGCCCGAGACACCTCATCACCGAACTGGGGATGGGCTACCGCTACGTTCCCTGACTCCGGTGATCACGGGTGCTGCGGCCCGGCCCCGCGAGTGCGGCGTCCCTGGCCTCGGCACCGACCAGACACTGTTCATCGCCCTCCGTCGCGGGTAGCTTCCCGCCACGGAGGAGGGCGGAGGAGGGCGGAGGCGCATCGGCACGTACCGGCCCAGCACCACCACACGAACCTGGCACGAGTCGGCCGATCTTCATGATCTTGCTCCGGGGACCTGCCTCCGGGGCGAACCCGTCTGCCGCGACTAGGGGCGGGGGAGCCCGCGGGCTCTGTAGAGCTGCCTACGCTGGTGATGTCGGGCCGTGGCGTGCGCCAGGCGCGGCGATCGAGTGGACGGTGACCACCATGGCGAGAGGGCGGCTGCGCATCTATCTCGGTGCCGCGCCCGGGGCCGGCAAGACGTTCGCGATGCTCAACGAGGCGCACCGCCGTCTGGACCGGGGCACCGACGTGGTCGTCGGTCTCGTCGAGGTGCACGGTCGGGCGAAGACCGCCGCGGCCTTGGCCGGTCTTGAGATCGTGCCCCGGCGCGCTGCCGAGTACCGCGAGGCCACGTTCACCGAGATGGATGTCGACGCCGTGCTGGCCCGCCGTCCGGAGGTCGCGCTCGTCGATGAGCTGGCGCATACCAACATCCCAGGCTCACGCAACGAGAAGCGCTGGCAGGACATCGACGAGCTGCTCGATGCCGGCATCGATGTGACCTCCACGTTGAACATCCAGCATCTGGAGTCACTCAACGACGTCGTCGCGAAGATCACCGGGGTGGTGCAGCGGGAAACGGTGCCGGACGCGGTCGTGCGGGCGGCCGACCAGGTCGAGCTCGTCGACATGACGGCCGAGGCGCTGCGGCGCCGGATGGCCCACGGCAACATCTACCCGGCCGACAAGGTCGACGCCGCCCTGTCCAATTACTTCCGGGTGGGCAACCTCACCGCGCTGCGCGAGCTCGCCTTGCTCTGGCTGGCCGACAAGGTCGACGAGCAGGTGGAGCGCTACCGGCGCGAGCACGACATCGCCGGGCTCTGGGAAGCGCGGGAGCGGGTTGCGGTGTGCCTGGCCGGCGGCCCGGAGGGGGACGCGCTGATCCGCCGGGCGGCCCGGATCGCCGCGCGGGTGGCCGGGGGCGACGCGCGCCTACGTCATCTCGCCGGAAGCCCTCGGCCTCCTCGGCGCGACGCAGGCCGAAGTCCAGGACCGGTTCTCCAGCGCCTACCAGGTGGCCGCCACCGCCCGGCCGCGCTCCGGGAGGTGGCCATCCTCCAGCAGCGCGCTGCCCAGGCCAACAAGCGCCTGCCCACGCTGACGCTGGAGACGGAGGTCCGCTTCGCCTCAGCCGACACGCAGCGGGCCTTCGCGCCAGGAACTCACCGAGGCGCTCGCCTCCCTCGCTGCCCGCTACCACCAGGCCGAGGCCGAGGGCAGCCGCGCCTTCCGCTTCGTCCTGACCGGCCACCCCGCCCTCTCCCGGGCGGGCGAGGCCGAGCCGCAGCCGCCCGTCGTCTCATGGGGAGGTGCGCCCATGCCGCTAGGCTCAGCCCAAAGGCCGCACCATCGAGATGGAAGTCCGCATTCGCGCGACACGGGAGGCCGTCTGGGCCGCCCTTACCGAGCCCTCCAGCTGACCCAGTGGTTCCCGCCCGCCGCCAGCGGTCAGCCCCTGGCCTCGGCGAGGAACTGACCTTCCCGGGGCCCGGAGCTGCAGTGGCACACCCGGGTGGTGGCACGGAGCCCGGCCGCCCACCTCCTCGACAGGGACGGTCGCCCCAGCCCTACACGCCCACGGAAGGTGCCCCGTCCGGCGCCGCACCCCCGGCCGAGCCCATGGCGGTGGACTGGACACTGGAGGCGGCCGGTGGGCAGCTGCTGGTGCGCCTTGTCCAGTCTGGCTTCGGGGAGAGCGACTCCTGGGACGACTTCTTCGACGGAACGGGACTTCGGCTGGCGCTTCTACCTGCACGCGCTTCGCCACTACCTGGAACGGCACGCGAGCAAGAGGCGCGACATGGTGTGGGTGCGCGGTGCCGCGCACGGCGGAAAGGCCCTCGCCTGGCGGAAGGTATGGAGCGCGCAGGGCCTTCAGCCCACGCCGGACGCGGCGCACCTCTCCGCGGGCCGTCCCCTTCAGCTGCAGCTGGGGGCCGAGCGGCTTACCGGAACGGTGGACTACGTCTCGGCGCCGCGGGGCCTCTTCGCGACCCTGGGCAGCCTCGAGGACGCCACCCTTCTGGTGGAGATGGAACCCGGAAAGGACGCGCCGCACACAGGCATCTGGCTGTCCACCTACGGCCTGCCGCCCGGCCGGGTGCAG
Organism: uncultured delta proteobacterium; assembly: GCA_963760425.1. Lineage (GTDB taxonomy): Bacteria > Myxococcota > Myxococcia > Myxococcales > Myxococcaceae > JADGRA01. The sequence goes on from CAVXCY010000022.1 coordinate 6,236, forward strand.
GCCCTGCAAGCGGCGCTGACGGCGCTGGCGGACCGCCTCTTCCCTACCGCGGGCTGAGCAGCCGCTGTGCGCGGCAGCGCCAGACCCTCCATCTGTGTCGCGATGAGGTCGTTGCACAGCTTGGTGCACTGGTCGCAGATGTGGACCGAGGGCCCGGCGATGCGCTTCCTCACCTCGCGGTCCGACTTGCCGCAGAACGAACAGGAGAGGTGGACCGAGTGTTCCTTCCTGCTTTGTCTCCGCCACGAATCCCCCTGGGTGGGTGAGTTCCCCTGGGGGGCTGCCCGTCAGCGCTGGGCCGCGGCGGGCACCACCTGGTTGAAGAGGGCGCGGCGGACTTCCTCGGTCAGCACCATGGGAGAGGCAACCACCTTGGGCCCCAGCGCGTAGGCGCGCTGGACGGCCGGCCGCTGCGCCATCGCCTCGAACCAGCGCTTCACGTTGGGGAAGTCCTCCAGCTTCTGGCCCTGCTTCTGGTGGGGGACAATCCACGGGTAGCAGGCCATGTCGGCAATGGAGTAGGTGTCGGCCACGAAGTCCCGTCCGGCCAGCTGCGTGTCCAGCACGCGGTACAGCCGCGCCGTCTCCTTCATGTAGCGGTCGATGGCATAGGGAATCTTCTCCGGCGCGAACTGCACGAAGTGGTGGTTCTGGCCCAGCATCGGCCCGAGGCCGGCCATCTGCCAGAAGAGCCACTGCATGACGGCGGTGCGCGCGCGCAGCTCGCTGGGAAGGAAGCGCCCCGTCTTGTTGGCCAGGTATTCCAGAATGGCGCCGGACTCGAAGACGGCAAGTGGTGGGCCGCCGTCCGACGGCGCGTCGTCGACGATGGCCGGCATCTTGTTGTTGGGCGAGATGCGCAGGAAGTCCTTCTCGAACTGCTCGCCCTTGGTGAGGTTGACCGGAACCAGCCGGTAAGGCAGCCCCGACTCCTCGAGGAATATGGTGACTTTGTGCCCGTTGGGCGTGGGCCAGTAGGACAGGTCAATCATCTGGAGTCTCCGGTGGCGGTGGCAGAAACGGTTGGGTAGCCGAGCGCTTTTCCGGCCAGGCCCCCGTAGAGGGCGAGCATCCGCTCGCGCCAGGGGAAGATGGCGCTCCCGGCGTCGAGGAGCTGCACCTTGGAGATGCAGCGCGCCCACTGGAAGGCCCCGAAGACGACGTAGTCGGCCACCGAGGGAGAAGCCCCCCCGACGAAGGGCTGCGCGGCCAGCGTTGCCCGGAGGGGTTCCAGGACCTTGCGCAGCTTCTCCAGGTGGCCCGGTCGGTCCGCAGTGAAGGCCTCCAGCGTGGTACCGACGCGCGCCTCCCGGGAACTGCGGAAATACGCCCGGTCCTTCGGGTGCGCGTGGGCAAGGATGTCCAGGTAGAGGATGGGGGCCAGGGCCACTTGCAGGTTGCGTTCCGTCCAGTGCTTCACGAAGAAGGCGTGCGCCCACGCCTGGGCACCCTCGGCCAGCGGGCGGGTGGCCGGGTAGGCGGTGTCCAGGTACTGGCAGATGGCCCAGCTGTCCGTGACGACGCGCTCGCCATCCACCAGCACCGGCACCAGACCCTGGGACGAGAAGGCGATGGCCTCCTTCTCCGTGAAGCGCCAGGGCACCGTCTCGACCTCCAGGCCCTTGTGGGCCAGTGCCATCTTCACCCGCCAGCAGTAGGGGCTGAAGCGCCGGTCGTCTTCCGCACCCGCCAATTCGTAGAGCGTCCGCGCCAAGGTGCCCTGCCTTCTAACGCGGTGTCCCCGAAAGGGCAGCGGCAAAGCGGCCCCCCCCGGGGGACGTCACGTCGGCAAGCCGGCCGTTGGCAGCGTCGCCGGCCCCGTCGGCGGCAAAGCCCGGGCGGCCGGGGACGCGCCTGTGGGAGAAACGGGCCACCGGTGCTTTCTTCAGGGACAGTCCTCCGCGTGACGGCGCTGTCGTGGCTGCTTTTCCTTCCGCCGGTGGCCCGGGCCTCCAGCGGCCTGGACGGCGCGGAACGCTTGACGCTTCAGTCCAAAGCCCTCGCCGAGGAACGGGTGCTGGCGGTGGTGACTCCCGCCTCCTATGCCAGCGGGCAGGGCCGCTACCCGGTGCTGTACCTCACCGACGCCGAGGCGCAGCTGGGTCACGCCCGGGCGACGGCGGAATTCCTCGCGGGCAATGGACTGATGCCGGAGGTCATCCTGGTGGGCATCCTCAATACCCACCGCACCCGCGACCTCACTCCCACCCGGGGGACGTCGGCCGAGCGCACGGACTACCCGACGGCGGGCGGCGGAGAGTCCTTCCTAGACTTCCTTGAGCGCGAGCTTGCCCCGTCCATCGACGCCCGCTACCGCACCTTCCCGCTGCGCCTGTTCGCCGGACACTCCTTCGGGGGCCTGTTGGGCATCCACGCCCTCCTCAGCCGCCCGGGCCTTTTCCAGGCCGTTGTCGCCGCCAGCCCCAGCCTGGGCTGGGACGACGGGCTGCTGCTGCGGGAGGCACGTGCCCTCAAGGCCGGCGCAGGGCCGGTGCCCAAGGGCCTGTACGTGACGCTGGGGGAGAAGGAAGCGTCCCCGCCCGTTTTGGAGGACTTTGAGGGCTTCGCCCAAGGCATGCGGGCGGTGCCGTGGCCGGGCTTCGACTTCGGCTGGCAGCGGCTGCCGGAGGAGGACCATGGTTCCTCCGTCCTCCTCGGCTACTACGCCGGACTCCGCCACCTGTTTTCGGGCTGGAGAATGCCGCTCGAGGCCCCAGCGTCGCTGGCCACGGTGCAGGCCCACTTCCAGGGCCTTTCCGCGCGCTGGGGCTACGCCGTCGAGCCCCCGGAGACGCTGGTGAATTGGTTCGGCTATGCGGCACTTCAGCGCCGGGCAGTCGGGGAGGCACTGGACCTCTTCCGCTTCAACGTCGGGGCCCACCCGCTGTCCGCCAATGCCCAAGCGGGCCTGGGCGAAGGGCTGGTACGCGCCGGGCAGCTGGACGCCGCACGGGAGTGTTACCGGCAGGCCGTGCAACTGGGGGAGAAGACCGCGGACCCGGCGTTGCCCGCGTTCCGGGCGCACCTGGACGCGCTGGACGAACGGCTGCGGACGCCGCCGGCGTCTGCCGGCCGGTGAGGCGGGCTGACTTGGGGAAAACAGGACAGCGCGTTCGCAAAGCGATTGCGGCGACCCCTGTGCGTCCCTAAGTTTCGCTGCATCGCCCCTCCGCTTCGACTGGTTGTCCTCCTCGCCACGACGTTCCTCCCGGCTGGGGCCCGCGCCGCGGACGACGCCCCGCGCGCTGCGCCCGTCGAGTCCCACCTGGCGCTGGACGCGCCAGAAACGGAAGCCATGGCCGCCGTCCTCGCCGGGCAATACGGCCATGCGCGCCTCTGGTACTACGGCTGGTCGGCCTTCTACGGCACCGTCATCTTCGCGGAGACCATCATCAACGCCACTTCCACCGGCGGCTCGCGTCTGGTGGCGCAAGTCAACATCGCCACCAGCTGGGTTGGCCTGCTGCAGACGCTGGTGCTACCCCCGCCGGTGGCCTTCGGCTGGGAAGGCGTCGAGAAGATGCCGGACGGCACCCCCGAGGCACGTGCGGCGAAGTCCGCCGCCGTCCGCGCCCTCTTCGACGCCGAGGTGAAGAATGAAGCCTTCTACCATTCCGCCTTCAACCACATCGTGGGGCTGGCGGTGAATGCGGGCGTCTGCGCCTTCGTCTACTGGGGGCAGCACCAGGGCACCCGCGCCCTCATCAACCTCGTCGGCGGCAGCCTCGTCTGGGAGGCCAACATCTTCACCTACCCCAACGCCTCTGGGCACCTCGCCGACGAACTGAAACGCACCGGCGCCCTGCACCTGCAGCTCGTCCCCCTCGCCTTCGGCACGGACGGGGCCGGCGCCGCCCTAGTCGGGCACTTCTAGGGCGCGGCCGTCACGCCCGGGAGCGCCGTGCGCGGACGGCCTGTGCTGCCGAGCGAATGCGCGCCATGCGCGCCGCGCGCTCCGGGGACATGGGCACGCAGCGCGCGCAGTGCGCCACCAGTGGCCCCCCGGGCCGCATCCACTGGTTCACCGGTTCCCGGCACACCACGCACCGGACGACTTTCCACCCTTCGGGGATGGCATTCATCTGCAGATACCTCCTGCCGTGGCAGAAGGTGCCGCGGGGAGGCCCCACCCTACTCCTGCGCCCACTTCGCTGCCCGCCTGCCCCCTCCCCACCGCCCCTGTCTCGGCCTGTCGGCCCCTAGAAGTGCAACTCCGGGCCCAGCAAAAGCTGGATGGTGGAGACGTAATGACCGCCCATCCCCCCGAATTCCAAGACGGCGTCCACGCCAATGCCCACCGTGGACTTCGGAAAGAACGAGGCGCCCAGGCCGAGCCGGGCCGCCGCCCCCACCCCGGTGTAGTGGATGTCCTGAGCCGTCGCGTTGAGGCCGTGCAGCTTTGCCACCGACAGGCTGACGCCCAGGCGCACGCGCCCCACTGCCACGGCCGACGTGAATAGGCCCAGCAGCACGTCCAGGTGGGGCTCCCAGCTGGTGCTGTAAATCCGGGTGGGGGGCACGCCCGTTACCCCGGGCGCGTAGCTGCCCCACAGCACGCTGACCCCCAGGCTGAGGCCGAGGCCTGGCCGCAGCCACACGTCGACGTCCAGGTTGAGCTCCGGCTGGGCACTGGCATAGCCCGCGCCGCAGCCGCCGGAGAAAAGGTAGTAGGTGCCGTAGTAGCCGCAGTAGTACCCGCTGCTGACGAAGGCCACCCCGCCCGAGGCCCGCACCGTGACTGCCTTCGGGCCGCTGGCCGCGGGGGGGGCCGGCTGCGGCGCTGGCGCCGGGACGTCTTCGGGTGCGGCCGCGCTGGCGACCTCCTGCGCCCGGGCGTTTCGACTGACCTGGAGCGCGCCTGCGGCCAGCACGGCCGCCGCGAAGGGGCGCACCCAGCTTGGCACACGTCTCATCCGCGGGGCACCCCGCGGGCCGGCCCGGAGGAGGCCGGACGCACGGGATGCGGGCCTAGAAGAAGTGCAACTCGGGCCCGATGAGTAGCTGGACGGTGGAGACGTAGTTGCTGCCAATCCAGCCAGCCTCGAAGATGGCGTCAATGCCGATGCCCACCTTGGACTTTGGGAGGAAGCTGGCCCCGAAGCCGAGCCGGAACGCCCCACCGACGCCGTTGAAGACGTACGGCTGCACGCCCACCGGGGGCGTGCCGTTGTTGACGTTGGCGATGTAGAGCCCGAAGCCCAGCCGCACCCGCCCCTTCACCTGGTCGCTGTAGGGAGGAGCCATCAGGAAGTCGATGTGCGGCTCCCAGATGGTGGAGTAGGTCGTGGCGAGGACGGCGCTGTTGTAATAGGGCGTGTACGTTCCCCACATGACGTTGGCGCCGAAGCTGACACCCAGCGAGGGCTTCATCCAAACGTCGATGTCTAAGTTGACGTCCGGGAAGGCCGTCGAGTAGCCCGCGCCGCAGGAGTACACCGGGTAGTAATAGTAGTAGTAGCCGCAATAGTACCCAGCCCCGATGAAGGACACGCCACCGGAGGCGCGGACCGTGTAGGTCAGTTTGTCCTGCACCGGCGGCGGCTGGTAGTACACCGGCTGCGGCGGCGGGTAGTACTGGGGAGGCGGCGGAGGCGGCGGCGGGTAATACTGAGGAGGCGGTGGCGGGGGAGGGGCCGGCGTATTCGGGTAGTACTGCGCGAATGCCGGCCCTGCGAATAGCAGTGCACCAGCGATGAGAGCTGTTCCCGCTGCGGTCTTCATTGCGTTCACCCCTCCTCTGTTGGCTCCCGGTACCCCGGCCTCGGAAACCCCAACCCACCTCGCGGTTTACCCCGAAGCCACCGCGGCGCAACAGTTACATTTCATACAGCGAGTGAAAACCGACACTGGGCAGTCTGCTAGCAGACGGCCCGTCGTAACGACATATTCAGCGCCCCAGAAACCCTGACACAAGACGGGAGGCAGCACGCCATGAACGAGCAAGAGCAAGCGGCCATCGCCACCATCGCCCTTTTGGCGGCCGCAGCCGATGGGACGCAGTCCGCCCAGGAGAAGGCGCAGCTGCAGGCCCTCGTCGCGGGCGGCGCAGCCGTCGATTTCGAGGCGATGCGTCAGCAGCTGGCCTCCGGACAACTGACGCTGGCCAAGGTGGCCGGGCAGCTGTCTTCGGATGCCGCCCGCCACCGCGCCTACGAGGCCGCGCTTCTGGTGTGCAATGCGGACGGCCCGGCCAACGCAGCCGAGCAGAAGTTCCTGACCGAGCTTCAGGCGGCGCTCGGGCTGACTGCCTTGGCGCTCCAGCCCCTGCACCAGGGCACGCAGGCGCTGGCCGCCGCGGCCACCGGCCCGGGCACGCTTGGCCCCACGGCCGGCGCCTCGCTCGACGACACCATCCTCGGCCAGGCGAAGCTGACGGGCGCACTGGAAATCCTTCCCGACCGGCTGGCCAGCCTCGCCATCCTCCCCCTACAGCTGCGACTGGTGTACCAGGTGGGCCAGGCCTATGGACAGACGCTCGACGCCAACCAGGTGAAGGACCTGGCCGGGACGCTGGGCATCGGCGCCGCCGCGCAGCTGGTGGAGGGCGTCGTCCGCAAGGTGCTGGGCGGACTGGTCGGCGGGGTCCTCGGAGGCATGCTCGGCGGGGCCACCGGCCTGGCCGCCGGCGCAGCCGTCTCCTTCGCGTCCACCTACGCCCTCGGCCACGTCGCCAAGCAGTATTACGCCCAGGGCCGGAAGCTGAGCGCGGACGACCTGCGCGCCCTCTTCACGCGCTTCCAGGAGGAGGCAAAAGGGCTGCTGCCGAAGGTCCAGGGGCAGATTCAGAACCTGGCCACCACCCTCAACGTGCAGGACGTGGTGAAGCAGCTGGGCCTCGGGCCCCGCTGAGACGAACGCCCCCGCCCCAGCCCTGGCCCACGCGGGCGCTTTCGGTTAGGTGAGCGAGCGCATGACTTCGTCCAGCGCCGCCCGCGGCGGGCGGACCGCGTCCGCTGCAAGCGTGGCCAGCGGAGACTCCACCATCCCCAGCCGGTCAAGGAAGGTGGGGGCCGCCGGGTCCACGTAGAGGACGCCGGTCAGCACCTCACCGCGCACCTGTGCCTCCAGGATGCGCTGCACGGCCTGCAGCTTCTGACGCGGGTCGTAGCTTTCCTCCAGCTTGTGCAGCTGCAGGTGGGAGCCGTCGTGCAGGCGGACGTCGACGGTGGTACCCGCGTTGTACTCGACTCCGATGTCCTCGAAGACGGGCACGAAGGAAAGCTCATGCAGCGGCTCGTCGTGGTCCTTGGTGTAGGCGAAGGACTTGGTGGAGCCCTCGTGGTCATTGAAGGCCACACACGGCGAGATGACGTCCAGCACCGCCGTCCCGCGGTGGGACACCGCCGCCTTCAGCATCGCCGACAGCTGCCGCTTGTCCCCGGAGAAACTGCGCCCGACGAAGGTGGCCCCCAACTCGATGGCGAGCAGGCAGGTGTCGATGGGCGGCAACTCATTCACCACGCCCGTCTTCAGCTTCGAGCCGACGTCGGCCGTGGCGCTGAACTGGCCCTTGGTGAGGCCGTACACCCCGTTGTCCTCGATGACGTAGACCAGCGGCAGGTTGCGGCGCACCAGGTGGACGAATTGTCCGATGCCGATGGAGGCGGTGTCCCCGTCGCCGGAGACGCCGAGGGCGATGAGGGTGCGGTTGGCCAGCAGCGCTCCGGTGGCCACCGACGGCATGCGGCCGTGCACGGTGTTGAAACTGTGCGCCCGGCTCATGAAGTAGGCCGGACTCTTCGAGGAGCACCCAATGCCGGAGAGCTTCGCCACCCGCTCGGGCTGGATGCCGAGCTCGAACATGGTGTTCAACAGACGCTCGCTGATGGCGTTGTGGCCACAGCCCGCGCACAGGGTGGACTTGCCGCCCTGGTAGTCGGCCAGCGTCAGCCCAATCCGGTTGGTTTTGGCATCGGCCATGGTCAGCGTCCCTCCCGGGCGGCAACTTCCTCGGTGACACTGCGCGCATCCAGCGGGAGCCCCGGAATGTGCGCCACCGAACGCAGCCGGGGCACCAACTCCGCGGGGAGGTCCAGCTTCAAAAGGCCGGCCAGCTGCCCATCGCGGTTCTGCTCCACCACGTACACCCGGGCGTGATTCTTGACGAAGGCCTCGACATCATCGCTGAACGGGTAGGCCCGCACCCGCAGGTAGTCGACCTCCAGCTTCTTCTCGCGCCGTAGCTGTTCGCGCGCTTCGAGTATCGCGTGATGACTGGTCCCGTAGGCGATGATGCCCACCTCGGCCCCCTCCCCTTCCAGCACCGGGGCGGGCAGGGCCGTTCGGGCGTTGTGCACCTTGCGCTCCAGCCGGGCGAGGTTCTTCTCCCAGTCGTCGGAGCGCTCGGAGTACTGGGCCTTCTCATTGTGTCCCGTCCCGCGGGTGAAGTAAGCGGCCGCCGGATGGTCGGTGCCCGGCAGCGTCCGGTAGCCAATCCCGTCCCCGTCCACATCCCGGTACCGCTCGAATCCCCCCAGCCGGTCGAGGTCCTCCTTGCCGAGCACCTTGCCACGGTGGATGGGCTTGTCCGGGTAGTGGAAGGGTTCGGCCATCCAGTTATTCATCCCGAGGTCCAGGTCCGACAGGACGAAGACCGGCGTCTGGAAGTGCTCGGCATACTCGAAGGCCTCCCAGCCAAACTGGAAGCACTCCTCCACCGTCGCCGGCAACAGCAGCAGGTGCCGGGTGTCGCCATGCGACAGGAAGGCCGTGGACAGCACGTCCCCCTGCGAGGTGCGGGTGGGGAGTCCGGTGGAGGGGCCCACGCGCTGCACGTCCCAGATGACGGCCGGCACCTCGGCGAAGTACCCGAGCCCGGCGAATTCACTCATCAGGGAGATGCCCGGGCCGGCCGTCGCCGTCATGGCGCGCGCCCCGGCCCACCCCGCCCCCATCACCATCCCGATGGCAGCCAACTCATCCTCGGCCTGGACGATGGCGTAGGTGGCCTTGCCGTCCGGCCCGACGCGGTACCGCCCCATGTAGGAGATGAGGGATTCGACCAGCGACGAGGAGGGAGTGATGGGGTACCAGGTCACCACCGTCACACCACCGAACATGGACCCCAGCGCCGCCGCGGAGTTGCCGTCGATGATGATTTTGCCCCGCGTCGCATCCATCCGCTGGACGACGAAGGGGTCGGCCTTCTTGAGCTGGGCCTTGGCGAAGTCGAAGCCGGCGCGCGCTGCGGCGAGGTTCAGCTCCAGGGCTTTGGCTTTCTTGGCGAAGTGCTTGCCGATGGCCCGTTCCACCTCGGCCATCTCCAGGTCCAAGAGCTGCGCCACCACGCCGACGTAGGCCATGTTGCGCAGCAGCTTCTTCGTCTTGGCCTCGCTGCTGATGGGGTGCACCACCTTGTCGAACGGTACTGGGTAGAAGGCGACGTCCGCGCGCAAGGACGACAGGGCGAGCGGCTCGTCGTAGACCACCGCCGAGCCAGGCCGCAGGCTCGCCACGTCCTCCTTGGCGGACTCGGCGTTCATCGCCACCAGCACGTCGATTTCCTTCTTCCGGCCGACCCACCCGTCCTTGCTGGCCCGGATGGTGTACCAGGTGGGAAGTCCAGCGATGTTGGAGGGAAAGAGATTCTTCCCCGACACCGGCACGCCCATCTGGAAGATGGTGCGGAGCAGCACCATGTTCGCGCTCTGCGAACCGGAGCCATTCACCGTCGCCACCTGGAGGCTGACGTCGTTCACCACAGTCGTCATGGTTTTCCTTCCGCCCGCCCTTCAAAGCGTCGCACCAAGGGCGTGACACGGCAACAAAAGTCTTCCCAGCACTCGAACGCGTTGTGTGCGGTGCGCGCACTGCCCGCCGAGGTGAGTCCCGACCTGTAGCGCTCACAAAGCATAGCCGAGCCCGACCACCACGTTCTGCTCGCCGAGAAAACCCACCTCGACGAAGGCTTCCAGATGCGCCGGCAAGCTGAAGCTCGAGCCCACGCTGAGGCGGAAGTGGTGCTGGTCTCCGCCGGTGAGGGACTGGCCGGCGGGCGCAAAGAAGACCGGCCCGCCAAAAACGGCCACGCCGCCATACGGTAGCCAGAAGCCAAACAGGCGCTTGCCGATGACGGCGGAGAGCCGGAAGTCCAGCGCGGTGAACTGCGGACGGTCACTTGCATTGGCCTCGTTGTAGGTGGAGGCGCTGGCCACCCCCGCCGTAAAACTCATCGCCAGGTACGGCAACGGCCCGGCGCCGTCGAGGATGGTGAAGCCCATCGAGGCGCTGCCGAGGACGCCCGGCTCGAGGCGGTAGTTGCCGAGCTGTCCGTCGAGGCTGCCGGTAATGACGACGCCCAAGGATGCCTGCACCGACCACCGGCTTGCAAAGCGGTAGGTGAAGGCCACCGCCGTGCTGACCTCCTCCAAGCGCTGGCCCAAGCCGTTGAACGTGAGGTCGGTCCGCAGGCCGCCCGCGCTGATGGCAAGCTGAAAGGGCCTGTCTGCCTCGAGCGTCTCTCCGCATGTGCCCGTGAGACCCACGGGCGGTGCAACTCCTCAAGCGCGCGCCAGGCTTGGCGCCAAAAGGGCCACCAGCAGCCCCGACGCCCCCGCCAGCAAACCGACGCGCCTGCCAAGGCGGCCACGGCGCCGGGTGCATGTCAGCATGTCGGCAGTCACGCGCGCCTCTCTACTCCGTCAGGCCTGCCCGAAGCGACTTCGGCACGGTGGGGCCCCCCTGGGCCGGCAGGCGCAGCCACCGGGACCTGCGCCTGCCGCATCTTGCCTGCCTCGCCCCACCCGCGTGGGCGGACGGCGTCCGGCGCTGGCGGGCCGTGTGTGCCGGACGGCTTCCTGCCTGCAGCCCAAGGGAGCGCCCGTCACAGGGAGAACGCCGCCCAGGGGTGAAACAAACCAAAAAAGAGGTCCACCCGGGCTTCAAACCAGGCAATGAAGCGGCCCGCGCCTGTTCGCCCCCCACACTCGCCGTCCCCCCTACGGCCCCTGCCCTCATGACCCTCATCCCTGCGCTTGCTTGGAAACGCCTCACCACCCTGGCGGCTGCCCTCGCCCTGGCCAGCCTCTGGCCGCCGGGCGTCGCCGTCGCGCAAGTGCCAGCGGCACCGACGGTGTTCGACGCCACCGGCATAGACCCAGCGGTGAAGCCGGGCAACGACTTCTACGGCTACGCCAACGGCGGTTGGATGAAGGCCACCGAGATTCCGGCGGACCAGGCCTCCTGGAGCATCTTCCACCTCCTCGCTGAAAAGGTGCTGAAGGAGACACGGGCGCTTCTCGACGAGGCCGTCCAGCAGAAAGCGCCGGCTGGGTCCGACACCCGCAAGGCCGCCGATTACTACGCCAGCTACCTGGACGAGGCCGCCATCGAGGCGCGGGGGCTCGCGCCGGTGAAGCCCGCCCTGTCGCACATCGCTGCCGTGAAGAACGCCACCGCGCTGGCACGACTGCTGGGTGAACAGCTTCGCGCCGACGTTGACCCCGTCAACTCCACCAACCTGTGGACCACGCGCCTCTTCGGTCTCTTCGTGTCCCCGGACTTCAATGACCCGACCCACAACGTCGGCTACCTACTGCAGGGCGGACTCGGGCTTCCAGACCGGGCGTACTACCTGGACGCCTCTCCCCGCATGGCGGACATCCGCAAAGGGTACCAGGCCTACGTCGCCCTGGTGCTGAAGCTGGCCGGCATCGCCGAGGCGGAGGCGAAGGCGGCCCGCATCGTCGCGCTGGAACAGAAGATGGCGCAGGCGCACGTCAGCCGCGAGGAGTCCGAGGACGTTCTGAAGGCCAACAACCCTTGGAAGCGCACCGAGTTTTCGGCCCGTGCACCGGGCCTCGACTGGACGACCTTCTTCGCCGCCGCCGGCCTGGACAAGCAGCCGATGCTGATGGCCTGGCAACCCACCGCTATCGCCGGGCTCTCCGCGCTGGTGAAGAGCGAGCCACTGGCCACGTGGAAGGACTACCTCAGCTTCCACGCCATCAGCCGGAGCGCCGAGGTACTCCCCAAGGCCTTCGTGGACGCGCACTTTGCCTTCTACGGGAAAACCCTCAGCGGGACCCCCCAGCTCGCCGAGCGCTGGAAGCGGGCCGTGACCGCCACGAACGAGGGCCTCGGCGACGCCGTGGGGCAACTCTACGTGAAGCGTCATTTCCCGCCCGAGGCCAAGGGACAGGTCCAGGCCATGGTGAAGGGAATCATCGCCGCCTTCGACCAGAGGATTGAGCGCCTCGAGTGGATGGCACCCGAGACCAAGCGCAAGGCCAAGGAGAAGCTGTCCACGCTCTACGTCGGCGTCGGTTACCCCGAAAGGTGGATTGACTACGCCGCGCTTACCGTGGTGCGAGCCGAGGCGTTCGAGAACGCCGAGCGCGCCGTACTCTTCAACTACCGGCGGAGGCTGGCCCAGCTGGACCAGCCGGTCGACTTCAGCCAATGGTGGATGACGCCCCAGACGGTGAATGCGGTCAACATGCCGTTCCAGAATGCTCTGAATTTCCCGGCGGCCATTCTTCAGCCACCGGACTTCGACCCGAGCGCGACGGCCGCCGCCAACTACGGCTCCATCGGTGCCACCATCGGGCACGAAATCAGCCACAGCTTCGACGACCAGGGGGCCCAGTTCGACGCGCATGGACGCCTGGCGAACTGGTGGACCCCGGAAGACCTCGCACACTTCCAGGCGTCCGGAGCGCAGCTGGCGGCACAGTACGACGTCTACCACCCCTTCCCCGACCTCGCGGTGAAGGGCAAGCAGACGCTGAGCGAGAACATCGCTGACCTGGCAGGTCTCTCGGCGGCTCACGACGCGTGGCTCCTCTCGCTCGGCTCGCAGAACGCGCCCACCGTTCAGGGCTTCTCGGGGGAGAAGCAATTCTTCCTGAGCTACGCCTTCTCCTGGCGAACCAAGACCCGCGAACCGCAGCTCCGGCGGCAAGTCCTCACCGACGGCCACGCCCCAGCCGAGTACCGCACGGACACCGTACGGAACCTGGATGCCTGGTACCCTGCCTTCGACATCCAGGCTGGCCAGACCCTGTACTTGGCCCCCAAGGACCGCGTCCGGGTCTGGTGAGCCAACGGCAGGGCGGACTCAACCTGCCCAGCCACCCCGGACCCTGGCCCGGGGACGCAGCGTTGGGTTAAGTCGAGCGCTTTCCCCCCGACGTGGAGGCTCCGCCATGCGCACCGCCAGCCGCACCCTCGCCCTGCTTGCGTTTCTGTTCGCCTCCGGCGCGCGCTCCGATGCGCCCGCCAAGCCGCCGTCCACGGAGGACTTCCAAGTGGTCCACCTCCAGGACATCCAGTGGACGCCCTCGAAGTTGAAGGAGTTTCCTCCGGGGGCGCTGGCCGCCGTCGTTGCGGTCGACCCGCAGACCGGCGGCCCGGTGGGCTACGGGAAGTTGCCGGGCGGGTCCACCATCCCCGCACACTGGCATTCCTTCACCGAGTACACCGTCCTGTTAAGTGGCAAGGGCACCTTCACGGTGGATGGCAAGACGGTGGAGCTGTCGGCTGGTGACTACCTCGTCATCCCCGCCAAGGCGCACCACCGTCTGACGTGCGAGGGCCCGGCCCCTTGCGTTCTGTTCACCCGGCGCGCCGGCCCCACGGACTACCACTTCGACAGCTGACGGGCAGGCTGTCCCGGGGCGCCCCTGGCGCACGACGGCACGGGTCCCTACCCTTGGAGTGCGTCCCCCGTGTTTCCAGGGGGGACGGCGCCAACGGTGACGCCGTCTGCCCGAAAGGAGTGGTGGCCCATGGCAAGGCTGGACACTGAAGCGCGCAATGACATGTCCCGAAGCACTTTTGCCTTTCCGAAGCAGCGCAAGGAACCCCTGGAGGACGCCAGCCACGTGCGAAACGCCATTGCGCGCTTCGACCAGGTGGAAGGCGTCACCGACGCTGAGCGGGACGAGGCCTGGGCCCGCATCAAGGCCGCGGCCCGGACATTCGGCGTCGACGTGAAGGAAGGCAGCTGGCGAGAACTCAAGCAATCGGCCAGGCGCTGAAATCGCAGTGACTGCAGGCGACAGCAGCATTCCCCGGAACCCCCGGGGAAGGCTGGCGTCTGCTACTGTACACAAGACAGCTGCGCCGCCTGGCTGAGCCGAGCCCCTCCGCAGTGCAGTGAGGCGCCCGCCCATGGACCTGCTTTTTCTCCAGCACCCGGTGCAGTGGTGGATGGGACTCGGAACCTCCGACCAGCTGGCGTTGCTTGCGGTCACCATTGGTTTCCTGATGGTGCTAGTCGCGACCTGGATGGGCTTACGCCGCTGGTGGCGCGGTTGGACCCAAAACCAGAACGACGACGAGTAGCGCCAAAGGAACGGCCAACCGGCCGTCGGCAGCGGGAGGAAGCTGGCTTCTGGCCTGCGCTGCGGGCGGGCGGCGCCGTAGCGACGTTCCGTTGGCGTAGTTTCAAGCATCGTGGCGCCACGGGCCGACTTACGGCAGCCTCCGGCCAAGCCCGGTCACGGCGCGGAAGGCCCCTAGGGCAACTCGGCCCTCACGCCTTCGGCCGCCAGCCCGCTTCGCCCTTCTCGTACCGCCGCTTCACCGCGGCCCAAGCAATGCGCGTCGCCGTGACGTCGTCGTGCCCCTGTTCCTCCCAGGCATGGTTGAAGGCCTCGCGGTAAATGTCCTGCGCATGGGCCGGCAGCACGGTCTGGACACTGCGCGGAAGTCCGGAGTTGTCGATGTAGGGGGCCATGGTTCAGCTGTTGCTGGCGGCGCGCGCCGGAGCGGCGTTGCGCACGTCGCGAATGAAGGCGCTGACCTTCTCAATCTGCTTTCCAGCCCGGACGTCTCCGGCCGAGAGAGCCAGCGTCGCGACGGGAGAACGTCTGGCTTCCGCTGCCATCTGCTGGAAGGCCGTCTCGCTGCCCCGCCCACCCATGGTGGCGAGGAAGGCCAAGGGCGGAAGCTTTCCGGCGTGACGCCGCAGGAAGGTGCGCACCGGACTGCTGACGGCTGAAACCCACACCGGCGTGGCCAATACCACGAGGTCATAACCGAGGACTTCCTCGTGCGTGTCGCGCAGCGTGGTCGTCTTGCCCCGGGACGCTTCGAAGCCAGAGCGAAGGTACCCGACCAGGCCCCGCCGACTTCTTTCCTCGGCCAGCTCGATCGCATCTGCGTCGAGGGCCTTTGCCACCTCCAGGGCCAGTTGCTTGGTGGTGCCCGTGCGCGAATAGAAGACGACGGCGATTCTGGAGGACCCCATGACCAACCTCCCCGGGGGACCTGGGTGCAAACCTCACGCCATTTCGCCCGGTGGGCATCGGACCTGCATGGGCTTCCGGGTTTCTCGCGTGAAGACCGGCACCGATGGCCTCGAGACTCACGCTGCGTGCGCGCACGAGCCCCCAGCGCGCGTTGGGGCCAACGCACCTTTTGCAGAAAGCTCCTGGGCTCGGGTGCAGAGACTGCGGCAGCGACGCACGGGGTGCCCGCCCTGCGCTTGCCCAAAAGCTTGACGACGGACGAGGCGGGACTCTGCTGCTGAGGCTTCCACGTGCCTTCCCCGTGCCCCCACTGTGGCTTCAGCGGACCCAGCCTCGAGCCAGGCACGTGCGGTCGCTGCGGCATCATCTTCTCGCGCCTGCACCCAGCGCCCCCGGCTTCCCCGGCCTCGGCCGCGGCGGTCGCCACGGCGTCCGGGGAAACTCTTGAGGCCGACGGGCCGCAGGTCGCCACCGAGGCAGCAGTCCCGAAAGTGAATCGCTGGGCGCTCCCGCTTGCCTTCGGGGTCGCACTGCTCCTGAACAGCAACGGCTGCGGCCGGCTGGTCGTCTTCTCGACCGCATCCAACTGGGCCCACGAGTTGGGCCACGCCAGCTGGCGCTGGCTGAACGGGCGCAGCGCCGTGCCAGCGCTGTTTTTCACTTTCTACTCCGAGCCAGGGCGCTCCTTTGTCTTCTCCCTCCTCGTGCTCGGCGGCCTGGTCGCCGTGCTGCTCTGGGCGCGCTCGGAAGACTGCCAGGGGTTGGTGTGCCTGGCGGGACTCTTCCTCGCCAGCTTCGCCGCCTTCGCCCTAGCCATGCCCGCCAGCCGCGAACACACGCTCGAGAGCTTCGCCGGCATCTTCGGAGAGTTCTGGATTTCGACTCTGTGGGTTCTTCTTTTCTACTACCGCTTCCCGTCCAGAGTCCGCTGGGCAGAGCTGCGCTGGGTCTTCCTTTTCCTTGGCGCAGCTGCGTACACGCGCATCCTGGCCGTCTTTATCGCATCGCGTCAGGACCTGAGCAGGCTGCCGTGGGGGTCGTTTCTGGGCGGCGACGGCGACCTGGAACGGCTGCTGGCAGCTGGCTGGCTTGTCCCCACCATTCGCCGCGTCTATTTCATGACGGCAAGCGTCTGCGCCGCCCTCATCGCCCTTCACTACGTCTTCTTTCTTTGGCCAGGAAATACGCAGTGGTGGGCGAAGCGGACCCGAGCCAGCACCTTGCAGTGAGTCCGACTCGCAATTGCACGAAAGCAGAACGCGCTCCATCGGTTAGAGCTAGGATTTTTTTTAGACATCCCAGGAGGAGACCCATGGCCGAGCGCGTCGCAGTCGTCACCGGTGGAACGGGTGGGTTGGGAGCCACCATCAGCACCAAGCTCCACGACCGCGGGTACATCGTGGTCATCACCTATTCGCCCAACAACACCAACATTCAGCAGACGCTCTCCGACTTCAAGGCGCGCGGCTACAACTTCAACGCGTACAGCGTCGATGTCGCCGACTTCGACTCGTGCCAGGCGTGCGTCGAGAAAATCCACAAGGACGTTGGCCCCATCGACATTCTCATCAACAACGCGGGCATCACCCGTGACATGACGTTCCGGAAGATGACCAAGGTGGACTGGGACGCGGTGATGGACACCAATCTCGACAGCGTCTTCAACATGACCAAGCCGGTCTGCGACGGCATGGTCGAGCGCGGCTGGGGGCGCATCATCAACGTGAGCTCGGTGAACGGCTCCAAGGGTGCCTTCGGCCAGACGAATTACGCGGCGGCCAAGGCTGGCATGCACGGCTTCACCAAGGCCCTCGCGCTCGAGGTCGCGCGGAAGGGCGTCACGGTGAACACCATCAGCCCGGGCTACATCGGGACGAAGATGGTGACCGCCATTCCGAAGGAAGTCTTGGATTCGAAAATCATCCCGCAAATACCGGTCGGTCGACTCGGGAAGCCCGAGGAGGTGGCCGGTCTCATCATCTACCTGTGCTCCGAGGAGGCGGCCTTCGTCACCGGGGCCAACATCGCCATCAACGGCGGGCAGCACATGCAGTGAGGTGACGGCCGCGGACTGACGGGGCCCGTGCGCCGTGGGCAGCAGCCGCCCGGCAGCCAGGCGGTGGAAAGCGCCGCGCGCGGATGGGATGCGTCGCCGCTGGGCTTCCCCTGGCACGGGCCGACGGAACGTCAGGCGCGCACAGCCGCGGTCGAAGGACGCCTTTCCCCACGTTCACCCACCGGAAAATTTTCGCGCGAAAAGGAGGCTGACGTCACGCTTTGCGCGAAAATGACGGACGTGAGCGGTTGGCGAGAAGACAAGCACCAGAGGCCCCGACCGCGGAACCCCGACGTTGTCCCCACATGACGTCTGTGAATGTCCCCACCGAAGACCCGCGGTCCCTCGCACGCGCGGCCTGGTCGGGCATTTCCGCACACCCGCGCGTGGCCTCGACCAGGCATCCGTGCGCCTTCCCCCACCCATGAAACCACCCAAGTCCCGCCGAAGCCTGCCCACCTGCCCGCCCGACGCTGCCCTCGCCCGAGGCGACGGGAGGAAGCGCTTTGCCCCGTGGAGAAACCAGCTGCGAGACGCACCGCGCCTCCTCGCGGTGCTCGCACTGTTCTCTGGACCTGCTCTGGCCCTGGCCCAGTCGGCTTGGACGAGTGCTCCCGCGATGGGAACGGGACGCCTCTACCAGTCGGCCACGCTGCTTGCGTCCGGCAAGGTGCTCGTCGTGGGCGGCATCGACAGCACCGGTGCCACCGTGGCCACGGCTGAACTCTACGACCCGACGACCGGGACCTGGAGCGCCACTGGTTCCCTCACCACCGCCCGCGAAGCGCACACGGCGACCCTTCTGTCGTCCGGGAAGGTCCTCGTCGCGGGCGGCGCGAGCGCCGGAGTCCCCCTGGCGAGCGCGGAAGTGTATGACCCGACCACCGGAACCTTTAGTACCACTGGCTCCCTCGCCACTCCCCGCTCGGAGCACACCGCAAACCTCCTCGCCTCGGGGAAGGTGCTGGTCGCCGCCGGTTTCCTCCAGAGCGCCGAGCTGTTTGACCCGGACACCGGCACCTGGAACGCGACGGGCTCGCTGGCATCTGCCCGGGCCTACCACACTGCCACGCTCCTTCTCTCCGGCAAGGTGCTGGTCGCCGGGGGCATCGACAACTCCGGAGTCACCCTTGGCAGTGCAGAGCTGTATGACCCCGGCGCGGGAACCTGGAGCGCCAACGGTTCGCTGTTAACTGCACGTGCCGAACACACGGACGTGCTCCTGCAGTCCGGGAAGGTGCTCGTCGTCGCAGGCATCGACAATTCCGGTCTCACCCTGGCCAGCGCGGAGGTGTATGACCCGGCCGCCGGTACCTGGAGCACCACCGGAGCCCTGGCCACCGCCCGCGAGGACCACGCCGCGACCCTGCTCGCCTCCGGAAAGGTGCTCGTCGCCGCCGGCGTCGACAACACGGGACTCATCCTCTCCAGCGCCGAACTGTATGACCCAGCCACCGGGACGTGGACCGCCGCCGGCTCGCTTCTAACGGCGTGCCGGGAACCGACGGCGACGCTGCTGCGCTCCGGACAGGTCCTATTGGCCGGGGGCGGCAATCCCGATGTTGCCGTCGCCAGCGCCGAGCTCTACAGCCCGCCGGAAGCCGTTGCACCGGCGGCACACGGCTGCCAAGCCGCGGGTGACCCGCTATTCCCGTTCGCGTCGCTTCTCGTCCTGCTGGCCCTGACGCCAACCCGACGCAGGCACAGCCCGAAGAGCGCCTAGCCGAAGGCCCGGACTGCGCGGGGGCGCAATCCGTGCGGGTCAGCTCCAGGAGTTGGCGCCAGCCCTCGTGTCGAGGTCCGTCGCTCGGATGACGCAGAAGCGTTGCCCGGTCGGCGCCTGCATCACCCACCACGTCTTCACCTTGCCGACGCGCTTGGCACCCAGACGTTCCAGGCGTGCGACCTCGGCGTCGATGTCGTCCGTCTCGATGTCGAGGTGGACGCGGCTCTCGTGCGACACCCGCTGGACTTCAACGTGGAGGTCCCGCAACTCGGCGTCCAACCTGTCGTAGCCATTTGTATCGCGCTCGCGCACCGGCATCCCGAGCGCTCGAGCCCAGAATCCCGACGCGGAGGCGAGGTCGTCCGTGTTGCAGTCGATGATGAAGCCGGCGAGACGAGAGTGGTGCATTCGAGGAAGACTAGCCAACGGCTGGGCGTGGGTGCCACGGCGCGAAGCGGCAACGGCTGCCCCGGAGGGTGGGCCAACTTCCTGGGAAGCACCGAGTCTGCGCCTTGGCGCAAAAGGCCGTGGGGGTAACGGGCCGGCCGGTCAGCGGCCGGCCACCGGGGCGAGCCGTACCCGCGGGTTACGACGGGACCAGAGCATCGCCGGGGATGAGAGAATGGGAGCCCACTCTCTCGCCAGCGGTCGTTCGCCGGAACTGTGACTAACGCCTGGTCTTCTCGTAGGTCCCGACCAGTTCCGCAGTACTCACCACGTGGCCCTGCATTGCCGTCTCCACCTCATGCTTGGACGGCCGGCCCAGGTCGGCGAGCATGACGTCGAGCGCGTACAATTTGAAGAAGTACCGGTGCCGCCCCACCGGCGGGCAGGGCCCGCCGTAGTTGGGCTTCTTCCAGTCGTTCAACCCGAATTTCGCGCCCTGGGGCATCGACGTCCCGGATTGGCCCTCCGCCAGCGAAGTCGTCGTCGGCGGGAAATTGTAGATGACCCAGTGCACCCAAATCATCCGCGGCGCCGCGGGATCCGGAGCATCCGGGTCATCGACGATGAGCACGAGGCTCTTCGCGGATGGAGGGACCCCGGTCCAGGTGAGAGGCGGCGACACGTCGCCACCCTCGCAGGTGTACTTGGCGGGAATCGACCCCATGGACGCGAAGCTCGGTGAGGAAAGTTGCATGAGCGTGAGCGAGCCCTCAGCGGGGACGCTGGGAAGCACTGCAGACTGGAATCCTAGGCACTCCACCCGCAGGATGCCAGGTCCGTCGTGCCGACGGCGGTCCGCTACTCCTTGCTGCGATGGCACTCAATCATCATGAACTCGCTCCACGTCTTCCTGTCGTCGGACTTCTCACCGCGCCAAGTGAAGTAGCTTTCGGAAACGCTGGTGTACGTGGCGCGCGTATAGGCATGGGCCGCCATCGGCTCCTTGAAGGCGTAAATGATGGATTGGCCATCGACCCTGACTCCACCGAGTTCCTCTGGCCCGAGATCGAGCCATGTTCCCGCGAACGCGTTTAGCCATTTGATGTTCCAAGTCTGTTTGATGGGGTCGTATGTCCGGAAATTCATGCCGAGGACGAGCAGCTCTCCAGTGGCAGTGGTCATCCTGTATTCGTCCGCGATTGCATAGCCGTCGAGGATGAACCGACCGAGCCACGTTGCCTGCAGTGTCCGCCATTCCCCGGTAGCCAGCTTGACTCTCGCCTCGCACCGCCACCTGCCGATAAGAAACGCAAATCGGGAGAGTTCTGCCGGCGCCTTCGGGTTGGCCTTACCAAACTCCTGAGTGACCGGGCCCATAGGGTAATCGTCCCTCGGGGCGGCTGGTGACGGTCGGCTTGGTCCGAACACCACCAAGAGTCCGCTCAGCAACGCGCCCACAGATTTCTTCCTTCGCATCATCGGGCACTCCCCGAATTCATGTCGCCAATATTCGCTACAGCACAGAGCGGCAGCAAGCCCTGGCGGCCCCGGGAGCTGGGGTTCGCGGCTCGTGGCGAACTCACAGCCGGTGAAAGCGCCGTCTGCAGTCGTCGTCCGGCGAGCTTCCGAACGACGCAGAAAGTGTTGGCGGCGGTCAACCCTGGCCGCGTGTCCGAGACAACACGGCCTCGCTCCGTTCCCAAAGGGCCCGACCCATTTCCGGGTCGGCGGCCCGCGCGTCAACGTCCTTAAGCGCCATCTTGTGCAAATAGAGGGCGCTGCGGCCCTCCATGGCACGGCTGCATGTCAGGTAAAGCACCGGCTCGTCGGCAACGAAGGGGTCCTGAAACAGGAGGTACATTGCCCCGTTGAGAGGAACGCGGAGTAAGGCTGGTAGCTCTCGTACGATGTTGGTGCGCATCGCCCCGGGGCAGAGCGCGAACACCGCCACCCGAGGAGTCCCCTCGAGGGAGAGGCGTCGCGCGAGCTCCCAAGCGAAGGTAGCAAGCATCAGCTTGTAGGTGGCGTACCACGCAAGCACGCGACGGGGAGAGCCGTCGCGCGGCCGGTCCATGGTTTCGAGGACGAGGTCGTCGCTCCATCGGTGCGCCTCGGACGCGACGAAGACAACCCGTGGCACCTCGCCGTCTCGGCGGTCGCGGGGTAGCACGCCCTCGTCTAGCAGGCGCGTCACCAGTGCAAATGAGGAGAGGTAGTTCACGACGAACATTTCGTCGAGTCCCTGCGCGGTCGACCGCGCGGCAGTGGGAACGATGGCAGCGTTGAGGACCAGCCGATCGATGGACTCGCCACGACGCGCGAGGTCTGTTGCAATACGATGGATGGAGGCGAGGTCGGAGAGGTCGACCTGCAATGGCTCGACCCGGTCGGCTGCCACGCCCAGAGCGACCGCCCGGCGATGAGCGCGCTCGAGGTCCCGGCAGTCGGCGACGAGCACCCGGGCGCCGCGGCGCGCTAGGTCCACCGAAGTTGCGAACCCCAACCCCGACGCGCCGCCCGTAACGAGTGCAAGCTTGCCGTCGAGCCGCTCGTCGGGGTCGAGTGCAGGGAGCCGGCGCCGCACGCGGAAGCGGTCGAGCGCCCCGGTCAGGACGGCGGCGACTGGATGGTTCTGGTTGAGTGCGGCCATGTGCACGTCCAAGCGGACACCAAAGACCTCCGTGGGTTCCCACTCTTTGGCACCACGTTCGGCACCAAATCTGGACGGCCCTGCGGACGGGGTCCAGAAGAAACGGACTGCTTGAGGAGGGCGTCGAGGCGCTCGGCGTTCGCTGGGTCCGCCGCCGCTTCTCAATCCCGGCTATAGCCTCCGTGCCTGGAGCGGATGACCGCCATCAACCCCGCCCGCTCAGCCTCCAGCCCAGCATCAGCAAGCCGGTGGCGGCAACCCAGCTGCCAGCCACGCGGACGGCGATTCGCATCCAGGGCCTACGCAGCGAGATGACGAGGGCCGCGACTAGGGCGACCAGCACGAAAGTAACGGCGGCGATGCCGGCAAGTCCGAGCGCTTCCCGTCCGGCCGCCGCAATGGCCGCCCCATTGAGCCAGCCGTGCACCACTCCCAGGGCCGCAGCGAGCATTGCGACCAGCACTGGCGTGAGCTGGCGGCCGGAGGCGATGAGGATGCCCAGCGCTAGGAATGACACCCCTGCGGGCGTGCCGCGGAGGAGCGGGCCGTGAAGCAAGTAACCCGCGAGCCCACCCGCTGCCCAGGCCACAGGAAGCACGAAGAGGGTCCAGCGCCCGGCCGTCCTTCCGCTCAGCCCCGCAACGAGAGCCATGGCCAGGACCGGCACCAGGTCATCCGGGCTCGCCAGCAGGTGTCCAATGCCGTCATAGAAGGGTCCAAGGCCGGTGGTGACCAGGTGTGCGTGCGCGGTCGCTGGAGCGAGAAGGGAGACGGCGAGGCTCACCGCTCCGGCGCCACATCGGCTCGGTTTCACCACGCCGCTCTCCACACAAATGCGGAACCTGCCAGGGCCACTCCTGCGCCGGCGATGCGAAGGGCGATTCGCCCCCAGCGCCAGCGGTGAACGAGGCCAAGGCCGATGCCACCAGCGTGGAGGCACCCCGTGGCGACGACGAAGCCGCTACTGTAGAGGAGAGCACTCTCGCCCGCGGGTAGCTCCCTGCCGTGCGCGTGCCCGTGGAAGACGGCGAAAAACCCCACCAGGGCCGCGGCCACCCAGATGGGGGGCCGCGCTTCGCGAGCAATCATCACACCGAGGAGCAGCGCCGAGAGGGCAATGCCCAGTTCGACGCCGGGCAGCGGGACTCCGAGAAGACCGAGAAAGCCGCCGAAAGCCATCACCAGCGGGAAGGTAACAGGGAGCAGCCAGAGAGCCGGCGGCCCGAGCTGGGCCCCCCACAGTCCGACGGAGACCATCGCCAGGACGTGGTCCAGACCGGAAACCGGGTGTTTCAGCCCCGCGAGGAATCCCGCCGCCTGCCCCTGCTGCTCGTGCGCCCAGGCCGGGGCGGCGGCGAGCACGAGCACGAGGAGGAGCCGTCGGCCGCCGCTCCTCATCCCCACCCCCCAATCAGCGCGAGCGTCCGCTGGAGGGTCCAGAACGCGCCGAGGGTCCCGACCGCGTAGCCGGGCAGCCTCCGAAAGAGGCGCGGCCAATGGATTTCCAGAATACGGAACGAGCGCTCAAGACCGAGGATGAGGAAGACGAAGAAGAGCTGGCCGATCTCGACCCCCACGTTGAACATGACGAGGGCGAGGGGAATCTCTGATTTGGGCAAGCCCATCGCCGTCAACCCGCTGGCAAAACCGAAGCCGTGGAGGAGGCCGAAGGCGAAGGCCACCACCCACGGATGGCGGATGGTGAAACTCGTCTCCCCTCGCCAGACGCGGACAATTTCCGGGCCGAGGAAGAGGATGGACAGGGCGATGGCCGCGTTGAGCGGGGCCAGAGGGGCGTGGGCATAGCCGAGCGTGGCAATGGCCAGCGTGATGCTGTGGGCCACAGTAAACGCGGTGATGGTCTTCACCAGCATCCAGCGGTCGGAGACGATGAGCAGAAGGCCGAGCAGGAATAGGAGATGGTCGACGCCGAGAAGAATGTGCTCCATGCCCGTCACGATGAAGGTTGCGGCGCTCGCCGCCGCCCCACGCGGCGAAGCGATCTCGACCCACGGCTGCGACGGACGGGCAAGCATCGTCCACTTCCTGCCGTCGAGCATCTCCACGCGGACGAATACGTCGGTGATGGTCCCCTGGAGCCCAGGGAACTCGATGCGTTTGCCTCCCAGGCCGCCCGGCCCGCCGTCGATCCACCGCCGCTCGAGGAGCGAATCCGCAAGTTCCTGGACGGACGGCTCCTTCACGTTCCGCACGTCCGCCGGAATCCGCAGCGCGACTGGCAGCCGCATTCCAGCCAGGACCGGCGTTCGCCATAGCACCTCGAACCGGCCGGGTGCCGTCTCCTTGAGTTCGAGGAAAGCGGGACGGGCTTCGTGCGCCCAGGCTGCTGACGTGGTGAGTAGCCCGCCGAGGAGTGGGCCAGCAAGGAGCCGGCCGAGGCGCCGCCTCGAGAGCATCACAGCGGTCCCTCGCCCGAGGGAGCGGGGACCTGCTTCTTGGGCGATGGTGGATGGGAACTCTCGCTCCCAGGGTCTGGAGGCGACGGGAGAAGAACCGTGTATTTCGCCCGCATGACGTCGTAGGCCTTCTGCCAGGCGTCGGCCTTCTGCACGCCCAGCCAGGCCGTCTTCACCTCGGACTCGACCTCCTCGAAGGCCGGAAGCCGGCCAGGGATGTTGGCATCGACGAACACCAGATGCCAGCCGTAGCCCGACTCGACTGGCCCCTGCCACAAGCCCGTCTTCAGCCGAAAGACTGTCTGGGCGAAGCCCGGGCCGAATTCCTTGGCCAGTGCCTCGGGCGTGCGATCACCGTAGTAATCCTGGAACATGAACGGGTCAGCGAGCGCTGCCGCGCCTTTCGCGTCCTCCGGCTGGCCGGCGAGCTTTTCCAGGGCCCTGACAGCGTCATCCCGTGCGTGCTGGCCGCGCCGATCGACGGAGAAGTAAAGGTGACGAAAGGTCACCCGGCCGGGGAGCGTGAACTTGTCCCCGTTTCGCTCGAACCAGGCCTTCAGCTCGGCGGTTGTAGGCTCGTGAGCA
The DNA here is from genome assembly GCA_963760425.1 of uncultured delta proteobacterium. Classification (GTDB taxonomy): domain Bacteria; phylum Myxococcota; class Myxococcia; order Myxococcales; family Myxococcaceae; genus JADGRA01. Next base: position 31,251 of record CAVXCY010000022.1, read on the forward strand.
GCAGCCACGTCCTCGGCCAGGAACTGCATCTTCTGCGCCATCCGGCGCTTGACGATGGTGTCGTCCTTGTCGAGGCCCAAGGCCAGGGCTTCGCGGTACAGCACCTCCTCACGGACCTTGCTCTCCACCAGAGCACGAAACTCCTCAGGAGTCGGCTGGCGACGCCATTGCGATTGAAAGTAGACGTCCATCGCACGGAGGTCGTCGAGCGTCAGGTAGATCTGCCTCGAGGACTCCACCCCGCCCCGGCCTCGTTGCACGTAGGCGTTCACAGCGAGGAGCAAGCCGCCGAGAAACAGGAAATGCAGCAGCGGTTCGCGGAGCAGGCGTTTCATGAGGAGGTGACAAGAATGGCATAGCCACGGCGCGCTCCACGCCGACGAAGCCTCGAAGTCGGGAGCATCGAAGCGATACTCTCGCGCCTCGCTGTTCCGTTTGTTCCGGCTCGTAGCTTCATGACAAGGTCGCTGTCCAAGTTTCTCCCTTTCCACATAGTCCGTAGGGCGGTGACTGTTGAGGCCACACGCTTGCCCCGTCGACCGGGCGAAAGCGAAGAACTGGCATCCGGTCGAATCCCGACCCCAGCACCTTAGCTGGCGCTCGGGCGGCGAGCTACGCCATGCCTGAACGCGTCGCCCCACGCTGAGAGCGACCGCCGCGATGAAGTGGCAGCACGTCACCGGGCCGGCATCCGCCACCGGCACGTGCACTGACTCATCGGCGAATCTTCGTGGATCTAGAAAAAAGGTAGCCAACGCGCGGCATCCCTCGCCTCGGCCAATAGCTTTTGGTTTCGCGAAAGCCAGTCCAAACGTGGATTGGTTTTGGACTATGAGGACGGCATAACCCTCAAGCCCGAAGCAGCGGCTGGTGATGGCGCTCCAGGAAGTCTCGCTCCGTCCTGTTCTTGCTCCGGGCGATCGCTTGCTGGTACGCCACCGCCGCCTCGACGTTGCGCCCCAGGCGTCGCAGCAGGTCGGCGCGGACGGCGTGGAACAGCTGGTAGCTGCTTAGGTCGAGACCGTCGACGAGAGTCAACGCCGCCCCGGGTCCGTCCACCTCCGCGACGGCCACCGCACGGTTGAGAGCCACGACTGCGTTGGGTACCAGCGTGAGGAGCTGGTTATACAGTTCGAGAATCTGCCGCCAGTCCGTGGCGCTCGCGGCTGGCGCGTCGCTATGGACGGCATTGATGGGAGCCCGGATTTGATACCGGCCAGGCTGGTTCCGCTGGAGACATTGGCGCACGATGGCTTGCCCTTCGGCGACAAGGCCTTTGTCCCATAGGCGACGGTCCTGATCAGTCAGAAGAACGAGCTGACCTCCGGGGGTGGTGCGGGCGGCCCGACGCGACAGTGGGTCCACAGCAGTGTCTAAACGAACGAGTTCGGGCCGAATCGACAGCAACCCGACTTGCTCTCTTCGTGATGGGGCAGCGAGGCGGCGCCTTAGTTCTCCTAGCCAACGTCACCTGCGCCGGCGAGGCGACGTCTCTTGGTTCTAAAAAACCTAGCAATGTCGAACAGTTAGGCCCTATTCGCTATTCTGTTGAAACCAGCCCCCTGCGGCCCAGCGCATCGTGTCGCAGCTCGGCAGGGAAACCGAATGCGGTGCGGCTCTCCCCTGTCGCGCAGCAGATGGACGGCAAAGGGGGCTGCGAGCCGAAAAGGCTCAACTGAGCGAGGCAACGACTCCGGGTATTGGGAGCGGGGAAAAGGGACTTCAATTTCGAACCCGAGTGGCGAAGGAAGGCAGCGAACCCGGCATGACGATGCCGTCACCCGCCAAGGCCTCGGTTGACCCGGCCTTCACGGATTTCTACCGTAGTATGCCCCGTTTGAAAGGGTAATCATGGGAATCGTCAAGAGGTGCAGTCGCAGGAGACTCCTGCAAGCAGGCGCGCTTTCTATGTTCCCTCTGGCGATTCCGTCGGCGGCGCGTGCACTCGATGGGACGCCGCTTTCAACCGCGAATGGCGGCACGGATCCCTATCCAATCCCTTGGCTGGACAAGAATGGCAGCCATAATCAGCCGGCCGGCCCAAACCTTGAGCCTTCGCACATCTACCATTTCAAAGGACGGGTGGCGCGATGCAGTACGTTCACGGGGATGGGCACTGACAGTAAGGGGAATCGGCTGGCCTTTGGCAGCCCGACGACTGATTTCGGCGTGATGCGTGGCGAATACTGGGCCGCCCGTACTCCTCAGCACGGCACTTTGACGCATATATGACTGACCCTATTTCGGGGGCAGGCTGTCCCCGCGAGCCAGATCCACGACTTTCATCCGCCCATCTCACCATCTGGTCTCTATTGGGTCGTCCCGGTCCCGGAGCATGGGCTCGTCGTTAGCGACGACGGGAATACCTTTACGCTCGAGATGCGTGGCGTCTCGGTGGTGGATCAGCCGCGCTGGCCTTCGCTTGACTCGATAGCCACTCCAGCGCGTATGAGCTTCAAGATGATTTGGAGATCAACCGGGGAGCCGGTGAAGTTCGAGGACGCCTCCAAGCATTTCCGGTTCACGGGAACACGGGCCTCCTGTCAGCTTGAGGCCGAAGTCGAGGTTCCATCCATTGGCTTCTCTTGGAAGTCCGATCCACTCACTACCTCAAAATGCGACTTTGCCATCATCGGGGACGAGGTCAATGGGCGTTACTACGACAATTGAATGCCTTCAAACCAACCCATCGGCCCCATCGCGCTGGAAGCATCAATAAACCACCTCAATACCGGCGGAGTTGGAGTGCGCGGAGCTTGGCGCATCTCGGTCGGGAGGTCGCTGGCGGGGACGGTGACGCCGCTGCCCTCGCCCGAGGCCGGCGCGCAGCGCGACGAGAGGTGGCTGTTCCCCAACGGCTGCGATGGCCTGTCCGGCCACCTGGCGTCCGGCCTCGGTGCCCTGAGAGCGAGTGACCGAGCGCACCAGCAGGACCCAGGAATCCACATCACCCGCGCTCGCCGGGACCGCAGCCTGAGCATCCTGAACGCCTCCGTAGTAGCGACCGAGCCGAAGTCGGATATTGCTGCGCATCAAGCGTGCGTCCAGGCGGTGGGGGTCCAACTCGATGGCCTTGTCGAGGAGCGCCTCTGGCGCCTCGAGCTGAGCGCTCTTGACCATCAGCTCGGCGAGCTTGACCCACCCTTCTGATTCTTCGGGGTGCATCTCGGTCAGCGACTCGTAGTCCAGAAACGCTAGCTCGGTGTTACCCAGGCCAAGCTCCATCTCCCCCAACTCGCGACGTGCGACCAGGTCGCCGGGCTCGAGCTGCAGGGCGGCGGCAAACTCGGCGCGAGCTGGCTCGATTTGGTGGGAAGCCAAATGGGCCTGAGCACGCCTCAACGCGAACGCCGCGCGCCGCTTGGAAACGAAGCGTGACTCCAGGGCGCGCGGGAGAGCCACCGCGGCGGTCGCCATGACGATGAGCAGGGCAATCCAGCCCCCAGGCCTCATTGTGGCATTGAGCGAACGAAGCAACTTGGGCATCGGGGCGGCTGCCCCAGAAGACTTGCCGCTTGTCGAGGAAAAGTCCAAGGGCCGAGAGCCACTAGGCATGGGCAACATCCGCCGGCGTTGCCGCGACCGAGACTTTAGGGCGAGGCGCACTTTCCGCAGAGCGCGTCCAGGAATCCCTTCTCGGCGAGCAGATTGGAAACAGCCTTCTCCAGAGCCCGGTTCAAGGTCTCCTGATAGTTCACGGAGTTCCCTGCCCTGCCGTAGTTGGTCCCCGCTCCTGTAACCTGGCCCTTCCAGCAAGGCGTTTGCGAGTTCCCCAAGTAGTCGGCAACCTCGAGACCCACCCCAGCCGAGAATTCGGCGTTGACGAAGGTCTTCTCCTCGAGGCGCAGCTGTACCAGCCAGACCGCGAGCCTGTTGGATGTCTGTCCGAGCCCTGGACTGCCAGCCCGCGTGAACCCGGCTTCGAGGCCGGCACCCACATAGGCCGCTGCATCCCCGGTCATGAGGATGGGATACATGACGGTGGGCTGGTTCTCCGCAAAGCGTTGTCCTGCCTCAGATGGGTTCTTTCGAACGTCCGTAACCACCACTGCAATAGGCCCAGAGCAAGTTGGGACCGGTGGCGGGACAGTCAGTTGGGGATAGTATGCAACCTGGAACGTCGTCCCTCCTTGGAGTTGGCCTGCGCAAGCGAGGGTGACGAACAGCAGGAGGACGGGGGGCCAGAATTTCACGATGGGAACTCCTGCTCGCTAGTGCCGGTCCCGCGTCATATGGGTGCTACCCGGTTCCGGAAGGCTCACCCTATTACAGGGCAGAGGCGAACACTGACTCGGCAGGGCCGGCGGAGCGCGGCGCCAGCGAGCGGAATGGGGCCCGCCCAGCCGTCCGTGCCCTCGGATTGCGGCCGTCAGCCGGTTCCCGGTTCCCCCTTGGAACCGCTTCTCGAGATTGACGGAGTGTGGTGGGGTAGCCCGGCCATGCCGGCCGCTACACCACGCCATCCCGTCGCGGCCACTCCCAGCAGGGGAGCCGCGCTTGTCACGGATTCGTTTCCGAGTGCGTGCGCGCACTGGGCTGGGGTGTACTCGGTTTGTCGAGTGCTCGACCCCGGGCATCGACGTACGCGAGGGGAGACGCATGACTACCAGTGAAGAACTCAGGCTCGAAGAGGCCCGAAACGGCGTGGCTTGGAGGCGGTGGGGGCCCTATCTCTCGGAACGTCAGTGGGGAACGGTCCGAGAGGACTACAGCGCCGACGGGAACGCCTGGGACTACTTCCCGCACGACCAGGCTCGCTCTCGCGCGTACCACTGGGGCGAAGATGGCCTCGGGGGAATCTCGGACGACAAGCAACGCCTTTGCTTCGCCCTCGCGCTGTGGAACGGCGCGGACCCTATTCTCAAGGAACGTTTATTTGGACTCACCAACAGCGAGGGGAATCACGGCGAAGACGTGAAGGAGTGCTACTTCTACCTCGACAGCACGCCCACGCACTCCTACATGAAATACCTCTACAAGTACCCCCACCAGGCATACCCTTACCAGCAACTCGTCGAGACGAACCGGGGGCGGTCGAAGCAAGAGCCGGAATATGAGTTGCTGGACACAAGCATCTTCGCGGAGGAGCGATACTTCGACGTGACTGTGGAGTACGCGAAGGTGGGGCCCGAGGATGTTTTCGTTCGAATCAGCGTGGCGAACCGGGGGTCGGAAACCGCCTCCGTCCACGTGCTTCCGACGCTCTGGTTCCGCAACACCTGGAGTTGGGGTGACAGTCCTCAGAAACCGCTGCTTTGGAAGGCGAGCGGCCCAAGTGGCAACGCTACCATCGCCGCGAAGCACCCGGAACTTGGCGAGCGCTGGCTCTTCATCGAAGGTACTCCGCCGCTTCTCTTTACCGAGAACGAAACCAACAATGCCCGGCTCTTCGGCTCGCCGAACGCGACTCCCTTCGTAAAGGATGCTATCCACGAATTTGTCGTCCATGGTCGGCGCGAGGCCGTAAACCCCGCAGGGGTTGGCACCAAAGCAGCGGCACACCACAAGCTCACCGTTCCCCCCGGGCAGACGGCCGTCGTGCGTCTTCGCTTGACAGACAACGGCCCCGAAGCCCTCGGGCCTCCCTTCGCGGGTTTCGAGACGACGTTTCTAACCCGGTCTACCGAGGCCGACAGCTTCTACCAAGCCATCACGCCCAAGGGAGTCACCGAGGATGCCGCACGTGTCGCGCGGCAGGCGTTCGCTGGAATGCTCTGGAGCAAGCAGTACTACGGCCTCGACGTACAGAAGTGGCTTGCGGAGCACGGAGTCAGTCACTTCACCGAGGGAAGCACCGTACGCAACCAAGAATGGGCCCACATGGTAAACGACCATGTCGTGTCGATGCCGGACAAATGGGAATACCCCTGGTACGCGGCCTGGGACCTCGCCTTCCACGCCATCGTGTTCGCTGGAGTGGACGTGGACTTTGCCAAGCAGCAACTCGACCTCCTGCTGGCTCCGACCTATTTGAATCCGAGCGGACAGATTCCAGCCTACGAGTGGAACTTTAGTGACGTAAACCCCCCTGTCCACCCGTGGGCTGCACTGTTTATTTACCGGATGGAGCAGGGGCTCTATGGCAAAGGCGATGTGGAGTTCATGAAGCGAGCGTTCGGAAAGCTTCTCTCGAACTTCACCTGGTGGGTGAACCGCAAGGACCGTTTCGGCAAGAATGTCTTCGAGGGCGGATTCCTCGGTCTCGACAATATCGGCGTTTTCGACCGCTCGTCGCCGCTGCCCACTGGAGGCCACCTCGAGCAAGCGGACGGAACCGCGTGGATGTCGCTTTTTTGTCAGAACATGCTCGAGATTGGTGTCGAGGTTGCCGCTCACGACCAGAGCTTCGAGGACCTGGCTGTGAGGTTCGTCGACCATTTTCTCTTAATCACACGTGCACTAAACCGAGAGGGCTCCAAAGGCATGTGGGACGAGGACGACGGTTTCTATTACGACGTCCTGCGACGGCCCGACGGAACCGCTGAACGGCTCAAGGTTCGGTCGATGGTGGGGCTGCTTCCATTGTGTGCCACAACCGTGGTTGAGCCTTGGCAGAGGGCTCGAGTCCCAGGCCTCATGGCCCACATTCAAGACCGGGCGCGCCGTAACCCCGATATTCTCCGCAACATGCATGCTTGGGGAGAGGGACATTTGGGCCACGGCGAACGTGGCATGATGGCAGTAGTCAACACGGAGCGACTGCGGCGCATTTTAACCCGCATGCTGGATGAAGATGAATTCTTGAGTGCCTACGGTATCCGCGCTCTCTCTCGCTACCATGCCGAGCATCCGTACGTCCTTAGCGTGTCAGGCCAGGAATACCGTGTTGGGTACGTGCCGGGTGACTCGGACAGCGGGATGTTCGGCGGCAACTCGAACTGGCGTGGCCCGATTTGGATGCCGGTGAACGTGCTTCTCATCCGTGCACTTCTCAACTACTACCTCTACTACGGCGACAATTTTCGAATCGAGTGTCCAACCGGCTCTGGTCGTCTCATGAATCTTTTCGAGGTGGCTCAGGAGATTGCCAGACGGCTGACAAGCATTTTCTTACGGGACGCGCAGGGCCGGCGACCGGTCCATGGAGGTACAGAGCAGTACCGAACCGACCCGTACTGGCGCGACTTGGTGCTCTTTTACGAGTACTTCCACGGCGACACAGGTGCCGGTATTGGCGCCAATCATCAGACTGGATGGACCGGCCTGGTTGCAACCCTTATTCAAATCTTTGGCCGCCTAGACGGAGTCCCGTTCTTGGACATTGGGAAGGATGCCCCCTTCAAAGGACGTGCGGCTTGATACCGCAGCAAGAGCATTGTGGCGTCGCAAGAGCCACAGCGATTCGCCATCCCAGTCACTGCTCTTTGTCGTTGTCCCGTCCGCGTCAGCCCAAAGCGCCACAGCTGAACGCAGAGCGTTCGGCATCGGTGGTTTGTCGGGAAGAACCATTTCGCATGGCGTTCTCTGTGGGAGAGTATTGGCGATGAAACCGGCCACGCGCTTCGTCATTCTCCGACTCAGCGGAATCCTGCTGGTCGTCCTCGGGGCACTGCACCTTGCCGTCACGCCCCTCATCGTCCAATTCATCCGTAAAGGCGCGGCCCCCGATGCAGTGGCCTGGCTGACGCCGCCGATGCTGCTCAACCACGTGGTGCTCGGCATCCTTCTGCTCCCGCTCGGGAATCTCACTTTTTATAGCGCGCGGCCGGCCTCTGCCGGCGTTGCTTGGGCGCTCACTGTCAGCCGCAAGGTCGCACTGGCGGTATTCACGCTGCCACCCACGCTGCTTGCCCTGGTAGGATTTCGCTATTTTGCGGCTATTCCGTTTCTCTTCGCCGTGGTCATCGTCTGTGTCGCGAGCGTGAGCCTCTTGCTGGCAGCGTTCTGGCCCGCGCCTGCGGCGCACGCTGCGTGAGACCCTGGCTCTGAAGCTCTCGTGCCATCCGAGGACAGGCCTTGCGCAACATTCGACCGGTCCACCCGGTGGGGCTGACTGGCTCGCGAGCGGCGTGGTACCGAATTACTCCTCCTGAGCCTTCGCTGGGAGTGAGCACGCCAGCGGTAGCCGCAACGGCTGCGCTCAGGCACCAGTTAATTCCCAGCACACGCAACTCTGTCAACCCGCCGAACTGACTCGTCCTCCGCGAATGCGCGGCTCTAGAAATGCAGGCGTTCTAGGTAGGCGGCGGCCCAGGAGATAATGACTATGAGACTCGGCGACAGCGAAGCGGGCCTGAAGACTGCGGTTGCAGCCAGGTGACGCACGACAGCAGGGTCCGGCCGGGTTGGTCCTGCTGACGGGGCTGCTGGAGGTGCAACATGAGCTTCACTAACGCAGTGCAGCTGTTCGCGGTTGAGGTGGAGGACCTACGAGGCGTTGAAGCTCCCTCCAGTCTTTTTGCCTCGAGTCTGAAGGGAGACGGGCAGCCCTGCCGACGCTGTGAAGGTAAGGGCTGGTTCCGCTGGCACGGAGTCATGCGGTGGTGTTCTCCGTCATGCGTCGCGTCACATCTGGATGTGGACCTCGCCTTGGCAGTGGAACCGCGCAAGGGACTCTGGGACTAGGGATGTCCCTGTTTAGCCACATCCGCCTGCAGGCGATGTAGATGAGCGCGAGGTACTTTGCGGGCCTCCTTTTCGAAGCGACTGGAGAGTCGGCGAGAGCGTTTGAGACCATGGAAGTGGCTTGCGTTGCCCCGTTGGCCTCGCGCCCAGGAAGCGACTCCTGCCGAGCGCGCCCTCGCCGAGCACCTCGCTGAGGGAGGCCCGTAAGGACTGCTCGTCCTCGGCCTCAGGGAGTTTTGGGGCTACCTCGAGTCCGGCGTTGAGGCCTTCGGCCGTCAGACTCTCGGGGCCGAAGCACGGAGCCCACCCAATGCTCGCGAAGCAATGGTCCTGAGGATACGCCCCAGCGACTTGGCGTGCGAAGACGTCGAGACGGCCCTGTTGTCAGCGAACGGCCACAGGACGCACGCCGCCCAAGCCCGTGGAGTTGCCCTCAAAATCCTGAAACGAAACGTCGTGGCACTTGGCGTCGCCGGCGACTCTCGCTGAAGCGGGGAGCGAGTAATTCACGCCGGCAACTGCCCTTCCCCGGCTACGCGGTCTGGTCGAAGGTAGGCGGCAAATCGCCGAGAAAGTCCCGCTTGCCTATCTCAACACCGCCGGCGCGCAGCAATGCGTACGCCGTCGTCACGTGGAAGAAGAAATTCGAAAGCATTCGGCTCAGCAGCCAATCTTCTGCACGCATGACCTTTCCAGCTGGCTTCGGGAGCTTCACTTCCGTCGCCGCGGTCACAGCGGCGAAGTCCCCCGAGTGGAACGTAGCCAAGTACGCAAGGCATTTGCGTATGCGCTCTCGCAACTGCGCCACAGTCTGCTCGGTGTCATCGTGTACAGGCGCCTCCTTGCCGACAAGGCCGGCTGCGGTGCGCTTGGCGGTGTCGCACGCAATCTGAATCTGTTTGCTGAAAGGGAGCATGTCCGGCGCAAGTCGAGCAGTGAGGAAGTTGTCAGGGTTGAACTTCCTGGCCTCGGCGAAGGCGACGGCCTTCCCGAGGATGGCATCCAGTGCATCAAGGGTCCGCTGGAACTGCTGAATGACGGCGAAGTACATGCGTCCCTTCCCTGGTAGAGTTGGACGCGACAGTGTGCCCGCGGTGGAGAGGGCGCGCAACCCAGCTTCGGGGCACTCGCGCCGCACAGCGGACCTTCCAATGGGCAGCCACGACGTGTTCCGGGACTTCGCCGAGTGGTTCCTGGCGCTGCGACCGGAGGAATCGCTCTAGCGCGGCGCGAAGAGCGCGTTCAGGTCGGCGTAGTTCAGGGAGCGCTCCATCAGCGGCGCGGAGGCCCCGGTGGTCAGGAAGTCGGTGGCGAGCGAGGCGATTCGGCCGTACATCACCTGGCAGATGGAGGACCCGGCGCTGAGCCGCCGGACGCCGAGGCCGGCGAGCTCGTCGGCGGCCGGAAGCCCCGTCCAGACCAGCACGTTGAGCGGGAGCTCCTGGCCGGTAACGATGGCGCGGATCTCGTCTGCGTTGCTGACCCCAGGGGCGAAGAGGCCGTCGGCACCGGCCGCTCGGTACCGCTCGGCACGTGCCAGCGTCTCCGAGACCCGGCGGTCGACTGTCACCAGGGCGCGCAGGTAGACGTCGGCACGCGCATTGACGAACAGGTCGATCCCGAGCCGGGCGGCGCTGCGCTTGGCCGCCTCGATCTTTGCGCAAAGAAGGTCCGGTGGCGCCGTCCCATCCTCGAGATTGACGCCCACCGCGCCCGCGTCGACCACCCGGGCGACGGCCTCTCCCACGGCCGCCGGATCGCTCGAGTAGCCACCCTCGACGTCCACCGACAGCGGGACCCGTACTGTGCGGGCAATGGCAGAGGCGGTCTGGGCCAAGAGAGCGACCGGCAGGCGATCCCCGTCCGGGTACCCGTGGGACCAGGCGACCGCGGCGCTGCTGGTGGCAATGGCCGGGGCTCCCAGGCTCTCGAGTAGCCGGGCGCTGCCCGCGTCCCAGGCGTTCGGGAGGAGGAGCAACCCGGAGTCGTGGAGACGACGAAAGAGGCGTGCAGCGTCGGTGGCAGATTTAGTCATCGAAAATCCTTTTGCAGTCCGCAGCTTCCCGGCATCGGTGGCCCACAGGTGCTGCGGCCCTCCTCCACCTGCTCGACACCGGTGATGGCTCGCGCCTCGAGGTGGGAGAGCATCGCCGCCCAGTCGTAGGGCGGGCGGTAGCAGAGCCGCAACGTCACGCCGGTCTCCAGCGCCGACCGGAGCATGCCGCCAGACCGCGGGGAGCGCTTACATGGCACTGCGTAGAGAGTGAAGCTGTCACGCTTGCCCTAGACCGCACCATCACTTTGCTGCCGGAGGCAGGCGGCCAATTTGCCCGCCCCTTGGGGCGCTCTCGTCAGCGCTTGACGTCAAAATGCCCGACACTATTCTCTATCGCTGAATGGGTTCCGGAACGCGTTGAGACGTCGCGCCTCACGTGCTCTGTCCGACCTCGATAATATAACCGTCAGGATCGCGGATGTAGCAGCGAATCTCGCCGTACTTCGGAATCGGCTTCGTGATGAACTCGGCCCCTCGACTCTTCCATAGTTCATAGCACGCTTGAATATCCGCAACGCGGATATTCATGAAGCTGCTGATCTTATCTGGGTCGGCGAGGACGCTGAGCGTTACCGTCGGCTTGTCCGGGGTGGGCCCGCCCCCGACGTTGACAATGAGCCACGTATTCGCGATCTGAATGTGGCCAGACGCGCCCCTGCTGTCGCCCATGCTCAGAATCCGGCCGCCAAAGACCTTTTCGTAATAGCGAGCCGATCGCTCGATGTCGGCGACAGTGAGAAAATGCGTGACGGTCAAACCCTCCCGCGGGGGCATCTCATAGCTCTTCTGTTCGACTTGTACGCTCATTGCCGACTCCCCGTTCCGACAGCTGGTGGCTGCATTATTTCTTCGGCGCAATCGAGCGCGCCTTGTTCCACCCGTGGAAACGCGAAAGGTCGCCTGCATTCCACGCCTCCCGGAGTCCAGGGGTGCTGAGATCCCAGTCAGGGCGGATTTCGCTCGTTACGGCACGCAGATCGTGCCAAAGGTCGATGACCGACGGACGCCCCCAGAACCAATAGCCATTATAGATGCTGTAGATCACAAGGCCCGGCTTGAGAACGAGCGTATGCGGGATCATCGGATTGTGCTCGGGGTCGGTGTACTCCTGGATGTCGAGATCCTTCTGAATCGTTCGGTCGGGGTCCGAAAGGAAGGTCCACTCCGCTCCGACTGACGCACGGAACTCCTGAAGAGTATGGTGATCGTCGGTGGCGATCGTGGCGACCTGAGTGTACGCCACTGCGATCCTCGGGTAGAACGCGGCGAGTTCCAAATGCTGCTGGTGTTCCTTTGGACAATAGTGGCCGCGCGCAAGCGTAAGGATTAGCGGATCGTTGCCCTGTAGCCCGCTGAGCTTGCGCAGTTCGCCCTTGTGATCGGGCAGTTCGTAGTCGGGGAAATGGCCCCCGGGCACAATATCAGAACGCATGCTTGGACTCCCCCGTTTCTCTCAAAGATCCAGAGTGACATCCGCGTTCGGCTGGGAACAGCATACGAGCGTGTTTCCGGCAGCGGGCCTCTCCAGCGGCTCAGGGCTATAACTCATCGATCCGGCAATCAGGCCAGTCATACAGGTATGACAAACTCCAGTCCGGCACGACCACCTGACCGGAACGTCGCACGCTTCGGCCAGTTCGAGCACGCTCGCGAATTTGGGATCCCAAGCGGCCGTAATGCCGCTACGGGCGAATGAGACCGCGGGGCCAGATCCGGGCCGGCCGAGGGGCAGATGAGGAGTGTGACGAACCTGCGCCATGCCAGGGGTAATAGCCTCGAGAGAGCCGAAGATTTCCGTGTGAACGTTTCCGGCGAGCGCACCCCAGTTTCTCAGCCCATCGCGCATATTCTGCAAGAATGAAGCGGGGCCACATAGATAGAAGTCACTGTCCTTTGACACACCGATTTTTTCTACCAGAGGCGCGTCAATGCGCCCCCTAGCATCGAAATCTGCCCCGACTCGGTCAATCGCAGCAGGCCTGCTGTATACGATGTATCCTCGTCCGCGAAAGAGCTGTTTCAGTAATGAACGCGATTCTTCTGCAAAGGGATGCTCGACCCGATTCCGGGCTCCATAGATCCACCAGACCTCTCGTTGCGATCTTTCGGCAGCGAGTGCGTGCAGCATCGACATCACGGGCGTCGCGCCTACTCCAGCGCTCAGCAAGACGACAGGACCTTGGCCGGGACGTAGAGTGAAGCTTCCGCGCGGCGCACTAACCTCCAATACATCGCCCTCTCGCGTACGGCTGCACAGAAATACACTGCCAACCCCATTCATTTCGCTTTTGACGCTGATGCGTAAATGATCAGATACGGACAGATCTGACAACGAATAGCTGCGAAGAATCGGCTGTTTGTCCGCGTCGAGATGCAAGCGCAAAACAACAAATTGACCCGCTTGGAAAAGAGGAAAGGACTGTCCATCGACTGGCGACAGAATGAAGGAAGTGACGCTATTGCTTTCCCTTTTTATGTTCGCGACTCGCATCTGTCGAAAGCCGCCCCACGCTGGCGCTTGTGCCTCATCTGCTAGTCCCGGGTTCCCCACTGTAGTTTTAGGGTTCAGGTCTTGTTGGAGCATTGCTTGAAACGAACTCTGCCAACCCTTGCCAAGTGCAGGGATCCGCAGCGCGCGTTGCAACTGCTCGCTGGAATGTCCTGGCAAATACAGGAGGGCGTCAACCTCGGCCACACTGGTTCGCTCTGGATCGTCAGAGATTTTTACAATGTCGTCGCCCGAACCCACCTCTCCCTCCTGCAATACGCGAAAGTAAAATCCTGGTCTTCGGTGTTCTACGAGAAGCGCCGCCATACGCGGTTCATTCATGCGGATGCCGACGCGGTAGCACGTTACGCGCGGCTGTGACACTTCAAATATCGCCTCACCAATGCGGTATCGATCGCCGATGCAGACCTCGTTATCAGCAAGTCCCTCAACAGTGAAGTTTTCTCCGAACTGGCCGAAAACAAAGTCTGAACGGCCGAGCAATCGCTCCCAGTAGTGATAAGAGTCCATCTGATAAACAAACACGGCGCGTTGCTCCCCTCCGTGACCGGCGAGGTCGCCTTGCGCATCGCCATCGATATCGAGCTTGCGCACCATACGCCGTCCCGTCACAGGAGATTTCCAAATGGCGGTGCGGACGGTTTTGCCGTTCCATGTCACGTCGCGCGGCAGACCGACATTCACTGAAAGCAATCGGGGCATGCCTACCTCGTCGAAACCCAGCGGCCGGTTAGACGGCGGCGATAATCGGCCGCTGCCTGAAAGCGCGGGATACAACTGGACAAGTCGAACCTGGATGACCTTGGCCGCCATAACAGACGCCAAGGACGAGCCGGTGTCGGCCTCGATCGATGTAGGAACCAAAACGGCTTTCTCCGCCGCGGCGAGTAGTTCATGAGATTGTGAGCTGCGTCAGTAACTGGCCGGCGAGCCAGTAATCCACACTGAACTTTCCAGGACCAGAGCAGAGCAGCCAGAGAAAGAAGAGCACGTACAGGACCTCCGGCAGGTAGAGAAAATCGTCGAGCCAGTTGAGAGGCGAGAGTCCCTTAGGCAGGGTGGAGACCGCTTCGGTTAGGGTCGCGACAATCATATCGACCAGTAGAGCCACGCAGGCCAGGTTCGAGAGAAACCCCACGGCCACCAAGATTCCGCCAACGAACTCGACACCCGACACGAAATAAGCCATCTGGTGGGGAAACGGGACTTTGGCCTTAACGAGCGTTTCGTAAACAGGTTTTGTGCCGCCGGCGACAAACAATTTGTTTGCCCCCGAGATGGCAAAGAACAGTCCTAGCGAAACGCGTACTAGCAGGATGGCATATTGTTCCAAATAACTGCTACCTAACAGCGCAAATTGGACCAACAGTTTCCAATCCACCTCTTGTCCCTCCATCGGAGAATGTGCTGTACAAAAGCCCGTGCCCTAAAGGGCGACTTCTCCGGTAACCACGTCAATCAGGTCTTGGCTTGTTTCTGGCGTCATCTCTGTTGTCGAGTTTAGCGAATTTTCGCGCCTCGAGATTATTTGTCGATCCGTTCGACCCATTGAGCGCGTGAGGCGGGAGCCACGAATGGATCCGCAAAGTACTGGGTTTCCCGCGCAACCTTGTCGCCCCTGAACTCCATAATGCTCACGGTGTAGGACGGCTTGCCGTCATATGTCAGGATGAATTCGGTGACCCAAAGATCACCGCAGCCAATAATTCGTCGGACAGTAAACCGTTTTTTGCTCGGCTGACTAGCGCGTTGGTTCTGTATGTTGCGTCGACCGCGGGTCCGCTCGCCTGACTGCGGGTAGTCCAGCACCGCGTCTTCGTGATAGATGCGGTGCTCCGTTTCGAAATCATTGGCATCGGACGCCTTCCAATGCTGCTCCAGTGCCGCTCGGATCTCTTGTTCTCGCACTCCAGAATGCGGCTCGGTCTTTTGTTGATCGTTCATCTTGAGGCCTCAATGTGACTTAGAAGCTGTTCAGACTCCTCCTACGAGTTGTGGTTTCGCGGATCGTCCTCGCGGTTGGGACTCGTCGGCCCTCTCTCGAGCGCTCAGGTCCCTGAATGAATGCGCTGGAGCCATCACGAGGAGGCCCCGCTGATGCGGTAGCCGGCCTCAGCCAACGCGCGACTCATGTATTCAGCGTACCACTGCGGCCAGTCTGGGTCGGGCTTGCCCAGCTCCTTCTCGTGGAGTCCGTGGGCCGCCGCTGCGCGTTTCAGAAGGTCTAGCAGGATCACGGTCGTGTTCAGTTCCATCGTTCATTCCCTCCGGTCACGGCGCCGGCGGAGGTGAGCCACGTCCGGGAAGGCGCTGCCTAATCTCCTGAAGCAACCAGCCGTTCCCGTCAGGGTCGCTAAAGGCGGCGAACGAGGCGTAAGACTTTCGTTCCGGATTCGGCCCGGGAAGCCTCGCGGCGGTGCCCGCGTGATGGAACACGCCACCTGCGTCGTGGAAGACCTCGGAGACCGCGACACCCCGTTGCGCGAGGTCGCCGCGCGCCTTCTCGATGTCGAACACCACGAGATGCAGATTCTGGAGTGTTCCCGGCGCGGAGTTGGTAATGCCCTTCCCGAAAATTATCGAAGCCGCCGAACCCGGAGGCGTGAATTGCACGACCCGGAATTCTGGTCCGGTCGCAAAGTCAGCATCGAGACGCCACCCGAGCACTTCGTAGAAACGCTTCGCTCGCTCAACGTCGGAAACCGGTACGACCACGATTTCGAGCTTCATGTCCATGAGATACCCCTTGCTGGGTACTGGATGTTCAACTCCCCCCGCTTCGCCTTCGTGTCAAAAGCTTTCCCGTTCCAGGGCGACTGCGTCAACTGGCCAACTCCTTGGCCCGGAAGCTGTGAATCTGGGCGACGACAGCAGCATCCTCCCCAACGGCGGTGGCAACGCGCTTGGTCGAACCGGCTCGAACGTCCCCAATCGCGAAGACGCCAGGTTGAGACGTCTCTAGCGGGAGAGCTGGTCGGGCCGATCGGGACGGCATTGCGAGGCCTGCGCCCGTCACGACAAAGCCGTTCCGGTCCAACTCGACACAGCCCTTCAACCATCCAGCGTTCGGGTCGGCCCCGATGAAGAGGAAGAGATGCCGAAGGGGGTGCCTGTGGGTGTCTCCGGTTGAGCGGTTACGGAAGATGGCGGCTGCCACTCCTTGTGTCCTGTCGCGGCCAGCAAGAGCAAGTCTGTCGGAAAACTCCTCTCTAGGATTGCGATCGTCTGCTTCCCACGGACACCGATAGCGAGTCCGCGGGGGAGAACCACACTCAGGGCGATTGATAACCGGCGACGTCGATGACCGCCTGGGCAAAGGCCTGCGGGGCTTCCTGCGGAATGTTGTGGCCGACGCCGCCGGTGATGAGCCGGTAGTCATACTTACCGGAGAACTTGTTGCGATAGGCTGTGCTGGGCGCGTGGGCTGCCCCGTTGGAATCGCCTTCCATCGTGATGGCCGGAACGGTGACGACAGGAAGCGCGGCCAGCCGCTGTTCGAGACCGTCATATTTCCGCTCACCATCCGCTAGGCCGAGCCGCCAGCGATAATCGTGCATCACGATGTCAACATGGTCCGGGTTGTTGAAGGAAGCTGCTGTCCGGTTGTACGTGGCATCGTCGAAATTCCACTTCGGCGAGGCCTGGTGCCAGATGAACTTATTGAACTCGTCGAGGTATTTCGCATAGCCGGCCTTGCCGACTTCAGTGGCGAAATAGTACTGGTACCAAAATGCTGATGCAGCCTGGGGCGGCAGCGGTGTCTGGTTGCCGGCAGGGCTGCTAATCAGATAGCCGCTGACGGAAACGATTGCCTTGCAGCGTTCTGGCCATAGTACTGCCATGACGTCGGCAGTCCGCGCCCCCCAGTCAAAGCCGGCTATGATTGCTTTTTTGATCTTGAGAGCATCCATAAAGGCGGTGATGTCTAAGGCGACGGCTGATTGCTGCGCATTCCGGAAGGTGTCGCTCGACTTGAAACGCGTTGTACCGTACCCGCGAAGGTACGGCACGAGGACTCGGTAGTTTTTCGAAGCCAGCAAGGGCGCAACATCGACATAGCTAAAAATGTCGTAGGGCCAGCCGTGAAGAAGAATGACTGGCGGCCCGTCGGTTGGTCCTACCTCGGCGTATCCAATGTTCAAGAGACCGGCGTCGATCTGCTTTATGCTGCCTAAGGACGTGTTCGTCCCCGGCCTAATCGGAGGTACGCTTGATGCGGTGGGATTGCTGGGCTGTGCTGTTGCAGACCCGACCATGCCCAGTTTGGCTGCGGCAACAGTGACGGCCGCGGTGCCAAGAAAGCGGCGCCGTTGATGGTTAATTTCTCCGGCGGTATTCCTCTCATCCATTGGGCGACCTCCTTGGGCTGACGATTCGCTGGGAACACCTCACCCCGATGAGATGCATTGGCCTGGCATTGGGGTCGTCTGAGACTGGACGGCTCCAAGCGGGCTGAAGCCCGCCGCTGGCTGCACCGCGGCGTCGGTGCCGGCGGCAGGAAGAAAGGGACTCCGCTGCGTATCCGCGGGCTCGGACGTTCGAGTTTGCTGTCGCGGTTCGCTTAAGTATTCGCCGAGTTCTCATGAGCTGACAGGGGTCATTGTCCGCAGTGGAGAACAGTGCCTCGATGGACAATCGGCGAGCCTACTTCTGTGAGCGCATTGATTTGAACGACGCTCTCATCTCGGCGGTGAAGAGCTCCGGCTGTTCCCACGCCGCGAAGTGGCCACCCTTATCGACCTTGTTGTAGTAGATGAGCTTCGGGTACGCTCGCACGATCCAGCTCCGGGGCGCTTGATAGAGCTCATCTGGAAAAGCGGTGATGGCAACCGGGATGACGACCCCTTGCGGCGAAAAAAAGGCGAGCTGCCTTAAAGGGACCTCGTGGAGTGTTTCCCAATAGAGACGAGCCGCCGAGACCCCGGTGTTCGTTAACCAGTAGAGCGTGACGTTGTCGAGTATGTCGTCTCGCGTCAGGCCCTCCTTCTGGCCCTTAAAGACGCGCGCGATGAGCTCATAACTGCGAGCGTCGTGGTCGAGCATCCAAGCGGCGAGGCCGATTGGCGAATCGTCGATTGCATACAGCGTCTGCGGGCGCTGGCTCATCTCTTGGGCGTACGCCAGGCCGGTCCTATAGAAAGAGTCGAGCTGCTCATAGGCATGGCGCTCGTCGGCTGAGAGGCCGGCCGGCGCCGGGCTGCTCGACAAGAGCGCCTTTGCAATGTCCGTCGGGACGGCGGCAGGCATGTTGGTGTGAATGCCAAGCAGTTCCGGAGGCGCAAGCAGGGCCATCTGCTCCGTGACCGCGTTCCCCCAATCGCCCCCCTGCGCCACATAGCGCGTGTACCCGAGGCGCTTCATTAGGACGATCCAGGCGCGCGCGATCCGAACGGGGTCCCAACCACCAGTGGTGGGCTTGCCTGAAAAGCCGTGGCCCGGCAGTGAGGGAATTACAACATCGAAGGCGTCCGATGCACTTCCGCCATGTGCCGTTGGATTCGTCAGTGGATCGATGATCTTCAACTGCTCGATGATGGAACCCGGCCACCCGTGCGTTACGATTATCGGCAACGCATTCGGATGTTTCGAACGAACATGGATAAAATGAATGTCCAGCCCGTCGACGTTCGTTATGAACTGCGGAAGGGTGTTCAGTCTCGCTTCGAACTTCCGCCATTCGTAGTGGTCGTGCCAATAGCGCGCGAGCTCGCGCATCGTCGCGAGCTGCACTCCTTGCGAATCATCCGTTACCGTCTCCCCCGACGGCCACTTCGTCGCGGCGATCCGCCGACGCAGGTCCGCGAGAGCCTCATCGGATGCATGAAAGTGGAAGGGGCGGATTGCGGGAGTAGCGCTTTCGGGTTGGGCCATCGTGCTCGTCGTTTGGGTCATCGTGGCCTCCTGGTGAAGAGAGCGCGCTCCGTTCGGTTGAATTGCCGTCGCCAGCTTTCTGGAAAGCACGCTCGTGTTAGCGCCGGCGGCGTCCGGGGCGGCGGCTGCCGCACCGTGCAGAGTGACTGCCATAAAACCGAAAGCACTCACAGCTGCTGCTAGAGTGGCAAGAAATCGACGCTTCGTGCGACAGGCGCCCGCTGCCGGGGGTTCGTGGCGTGACTTTACCGTCGATTTGGTTCTACCCCTTATCATGGTGCCTCCCCATCCAGCGCCAAGTTGTACAAGAACGAAGAATGACGATTGGGTGACACCTATCGGACGGCGGTGTCAGTCGATGTCTTAAAGCTGTGCCAAGCTTGCCCCAATGTTAACCTCGCGTGGTAGCCAAAAACACTGCCGGTGCGTATTTCGGACTCTGTGCACTAAAATGCAGAGGCAATTAGCGCGAATCTAGAGCAAGAATGTGTGGTCAAGCACACTGGACTCAGTCGACGCAAAACGCTCCTCGGAGACTGGCCCTTAAGCCGCTGCGCGCGGGCCGCCTCCGAGTC
This sequence comes from uncultured delta proteobacterium, assembly GCA_963760425.1. Taxonomy (GTDB): domain Bacteria; phylum Myxococcota; class Myxococcia; order Myxococcales; family Myxococcaceae; genus JADGRA01. The sequence goes on from CAVXCY010000022.1 coordinate 50,827, forward strand.
ACGCCGAACCTCGCCCTTAGACTAATCCGAAGGCGAAACACAAGACGTTCTCGAGTTTGTCGTGTTTGCGACACTCTCCGATTACTCGAAAGTGCCATCTACGCTAAAAAGTCAGGACATTCGTCAGCCCCCGCGCTCGTGTTCAAGTACTTTGACTTCGCGTACTCTGCCCGTGCCCGGCTTTAGTTTTGGCGCGGACACTTTCCTCGTTCAGTGGTCGAACCTTTTCTTGCTTCCTTCCAGGAGGGTCGAAGTGATGAAGAAGGCACACCGCGGAATTAATCTCGCCTCAAGACCAAGCGGCGACGGGTGTGTGGAATGTTTGGAGTCACCGAGAGGTTGGTGGTTTCATCTCCGTCGCTGTGCAGAGTGTGGGCACATCGGATGCTGTGACAGTTCTCCGAGTCAGCACGCGTCAAAGCACGCGGCCGCAAGCGGGCATCCAATCATCACCAGCTTTGAGCCGGGTGAGGAGTGGTTCTTCGATTACGACGAGCGGGAGATGATCAAAGGTGTGAAATTGCTTCCGCCTCACGCGCATCCCGAAAGTCAGCCCGCACCTGGACCCGCAGGGAGGGTGCCAGCCAACTGGGAATCGCTCCTGACCTAGCTGACCGCTATAGGGCACCTAGCAGAGAAAGCGCTTCGTTTAGACCGTGGGCGTTCCTGACCCATTTTGCTTGTCGACAATAGCAGGCACCGCATGAATCTACCTGACGCTCCGATTGCACACGAAGGCTTCTTCGCAACTCACTTCTTCACGGTGAGCGACCAGGAGAGATCGAAGGACTTCTATGTCCGAATCCTTGGTGGAAAAGTAATCAAGGCAGACAATCCCTGCTACATCAAACTGGCCAATACGTGGGTCATCCTCAATTCCGGCGGTGGCCCGACTCCCGACAAGCCACAGATCGTTCTCGAAACACCGTCGCATCTTAATAGAGTAAATGGCTTCCTTAATTTGCGTGTCGCCGATATCTGGGCCTGCTACAAACAATGGAGCGAAAAGGGAGCGGTTTTTATTACCAAGCCATTAGACAATCACGGCTGGGAATGGCGCTGCTACATGCGCGATCCCGACGGCTACCTCATCGAGGTCGGTCAATATACTGAAGACGCCCTCGAGTGTTTCGCCGACCGCTAACTTGGCGAGCAAAAGCCAAGAGGATGTTAGAAGCTTCCTAGGCTCACACATGAAGCGATTCGCCCGGTGAGCCCGCAGGCAAGAGCGGCGATATATACAGGGACCTCCACGCAAGAAACCTCTGGGCCCCTCCCGGTGTTTCCAATGGCGCGTCGCAGCCGCATCTTGCGAGGTAGGACTGCCCACCGAAAGATAAAGCTGATACTATCGTGCAGTTGTCAAAGCCTTTTTTGGCCGCAAGATTGGTTTCAATAGCTGCTACCCTCTCAAAGCCAGCATTGACCGCACGGTTGACTGCACCGATTGACTGCGATTGGCCCTACGTGGATGGCAGCGCATCGAATAGCTTGTCTATATGAGATGGCAATATCGAAGAGGCCTGAATGGAGCTTCAAGGGAAGAACGGGGGTCGGCAAAATGAAACGAATCAGCTTCAGGACTAACATTCTCCCGCTTTTCACGGAGGTGGATATAGACCATATGAAGAGGCTTCTCGACCTTTCCCGGTATGAGGACGTGAAGGCAAACGCGCAGGGTATCCTCGGTCGACTTATGGGAACAACGGGCTCAGTGATGCCACCACCTCCATCTCAAGGTGGCGCGGGGCCATGGTCCCCTGAACAAGTGGCTCTTTTTCAGCGGTGGATCGATGAAGGCTGCGACCCGTAGCAGCGTTGCTGAAGGTCATTTAGTCATTCGGGAATGACTTCTCGGCTGGACGGCGCCGGGTGGTCCCATAACCGGCGCTGCTGATCCGCTCCTCCGCAGTCGCGTCACGATCTGGCCCCATCGGTGAGCGGTCTGGATGAGCGACCGTGCGGTGCACGGACCGCGGTGCCCCAGTCGTAGACGACCACCGTTCCAGCCAGCAGGTCGTGCAGGGCCCGCCGCCGCTCGGTCACCAGAACCATCAGGAAGCCAATGCCAACCGTCAACACGCTCAACACGAGTCCAATGAACCGCTTCAGCGCAACCAACAAGCCCACTCTCCCACCGTCGGCCCGGAGGACCCGCAGACCCAGGAGCACCATCCCCGGCGTCTGCCCGGTGATGGTCCAGAAGCCGATGCGGTACAGCGGCGAGAACACGACCCCAGCCACCGGGGCCACGTACGGAATGAACTGGCAGAGGTGACGGCGTAACTGCCACCACGCTAGCGCCGGCGGGCAACGTTGAGGGTCAAGCAGCACGAGCTGCTGCGCCAGCCAGCTCGTGCCTGCCACCAGGACCGCCAGCAGCACGAGGTCCAGGACGAGCGCCGCTCCACGACTCGCCAGTCCGGCGTATCGGTGCGTCATGATCTCCTCAGCACGCGACGGACCCAGGACTCGACCGCGTCATCGGCGTCGAGGGCAGTGGCACGCACTCGCTCCTGGAACTCGCGCGCCATTCCGCGGCTCTGGTCCTGGATCAGCTGCTGGACCGGCTCCGGATGTTCAGTGAGGTACTCCAGGTACGCGCCAGCCTGTTGGCGCACTAGCTGGCGGAGGGCCTCGCTGTTCTCCAGAGCCTGGAGCAATCGCCCGACCTGGCGGTCCACGAGGGCGTCGATAGCCGGGCTGTCCTCGAGGCGTGTCAGCAGCCGGACCACCAGCTGCTCGAGGGCCGGGGCCTCCATGAGCGCCTGCAGCACTCGCTCGATAAGCGCTCCGGCAAGCCGCGTGTCGACCAGACGCGTCACTAGGGCATCCGCCACTTGGGCGGCAAATCCGGCCCGCTGCCCGCTGGGGGGCTCGCCGTCGTGTGGATCCGGCTTCGGGGAGCTCACGAGGGACGACGGTAGCACCGGCGGCGCTCACCGAGCTTCCCCAAGTCCAGTGTGCGCCCGCGTCGTCCCTCGCTCAACGGGCGGACCAGCTCCCGCGACACAGTGAGCGAGCAGCGCGCCACGACGTAGGTCTGCCCAACTGCTGTGGGTCCCGGTCGAGTTGAGGCGGTGGGGCACGACGACACGCGTGCACGAAGCTCTTCAGAGGGCATGGATCAAAATCGCCCTGACGCGCGGCGACCTCATAGGTCCTTCAAGTCGTGTGGTTCTCACCCGCCGAGTGCCATGATGACGGCGACGAGCCCTGTACCGATCGCGGCCATCGAAAGCCCGTACAACCAGGGCCGTCCCATCGAGTAGCTGCCGAGCAGGTGGCCGTATCCATACAGGATTGTTACAGCAACGGCGTGCGAGACGCGCATCGCGACCGGCACCTCCCTGATGAAGACGAACGGGAGTGCGACCGGAAGAGTTGCCAGGACGACGATCATGAAGACGCAGAGCGCACCGAGGAAGTCGCGGGCACCCAGCGTCGACTGTGGAATTTGCAGGGTGGCGAGGTCCTTGCGGAGCGCCTCGATGGTCTCTTCCCGGAAGCTGACGGCGACGCGGTCCGGAAGGGCCTCGGTGACGATGCGTCTACCGTCGCGAGGATCGGAAGCGTCCTGTAGGCGCCGCACCAGCCGAATGTCCCGGCCATTCACAATCGCCGTGGTGACGAGGTACATCACGGCGTCGGTGAAGCCCCAGGCGACGTTGCACCCCAAAGCCATGAAAAGCGCGGCCCTGGCCTCCTGAGCGCCCGCCGAGGTTACGCTCAGCGCCCCCATAATACTCACCGCCATGAGCACTCCGAAGATGACCTCGGAGGCACGTTCAATCGGGTCGAGCACCCGACCCACTGCGAGTTTCCCCGTCGGCATCGACCTCCCCTTGCGGCTAGCCAACAGTCGATTCTACGCGAGGGACTGCGCCCTTGCTCGCTGCGGTTCAGCCATATTCCTGCCGCCACGCAGTCCAGCGGCAAGGTGCGCAGCCAGTATCGGGTGCCTGGGTGACCCTGTTTCTCGCAGCCCCATCAGGCCATCACAAGGGCAGTGATCCGGGTACACGGCGCACCGGGTCCGAGACCTCAAGGAGCGGTACCAATCGGCCCAGCAGGAGCTGACGAGCCGGAGCCTCGGCGTGTTCACAGCGGGCTGACTCTATTCCACATCGAAAACTCGCCTGGCCGGGGCACCGAGGTACGTCGCCCGTGGGCCTCGGGAGGCGGGAGTCTCCTGGCACGCCGTCACGCTTGACGGTGCGCTGGAACCTGCTGCTAAACAAGCCTCGGTTTGGACTACCACCCAAGGGAGAAGCGCCGCCCGGAGCCAACCGGCAGGGACGGGGTCCGCCACGTCGTCGTGGGCGACCATCGTTCATTCCCTCGACAACTCGGCGGCTGCGCTAGCGCATGAAGCTCAGACTCCTCAATCGCCTCTCCCGGGGCCTCCTCGTGGTCGCCTCGCTCGCCCTCTTCCCGCGGTCCTCCGCCGCCGAGGGAACCTGCGGGCTCACCGACGTTCGCCGCGTGGTCGCGGTCGGCGACGTCCACGGTTCCTACGACAACCTCGTGAAGGTCCTGACCATGGCCCGGCTGCTGGACCGTTCCGGTCACTGGGGCGGCGGCAAGGCAGTGCTCGTGCAGGTGGGCGACGTCCTCGATCGCGGCGTCCAGACGCGTCCAGCGCTCGACCTTCTGATGCGTCTCGAGAAGGAGGCGCGCCAGGCGGGCGGCCGTGTCATCGTGCTTCTCGGAAACCACGAGGTGATGAACATCCTCGGGGACCTGAGCGCCGTTCAGAACGCGGAGTACGCGCAGTGGAAGCCGCCGGACACCGCGGGGTCCCGGACGCCGGGGAGCAAGACGCCGCGCATGCAGTACGTGGACGCCGTCACTGAACGCGCTCGCGAGGAGGCGAAGGCCGCTGGACAGCCCTTTGACGAGCAGGCCTATCGCCAGAAGGTTCTCGAACATACCCCCCCGGGCTTCGTTGAACGCGAGCAGGCATTATCGCCGGAGGGCAGGTACGGGAAGTGGGTGCGCGAGCACGACGTCATCGCGACGGTTAACGGCGTAGCCTTCCTTCACGGCGGGCTGACTCCTGAGGTGGCCTCGCTCGGCTGCGAGCGGGTCAACCGGCAGGTCCGGAGCGAACTCGGCACTGACCTCGCCAAGACGAAGGCGAACCCGCGGGAGGCGCTCGCGACCCAAGAGAAAGGCCCGCTGGACTACCGCGGCCTCGCGCAGGGAGACGAAGGGGCCCTCCTCCCCTCCGTCGAGAAGGTGCTCCAGTCGATGGGGGTGAAGGCGGTCGTAATCGGCCACACGCCCACCGGCGACGGGAAGATAAGCTCCCGGTTTGGGGGGCGGGTGCTGGTGGTCGACGTGGGGATGCTGCCCGACCTCGGTGGCCACCTCGCCGCCCTTGAGGTGGCACCCGACGGGTCAATGACCGCGGTCTACCCGACGGGTCGGGTGGCCGTGGGGCTCAAGGCAGCCGACACGGCGAAGCCCTGGGGACCGAGTGCGGCGCCAGCCCTTGGCCCTCAAACGCCCTAAGCGACGTCGACTGGCAGGTGGTGGTGACCCCGGCGCCCCGGAAGGCCGACGTGGGCTTCACGCGGGCGGGCGTGCGCGCCCATCGTCATTGCCTTCACCGACCTGGCCGCCTACGGGTTGGCCGGCTTTGGCGCTCTGGCTCCATCGGCGATCGGCCAGACCGTTGCCATCAGCCAGCTAACGGCGATGCCGACGGCACTGCCGAGGAGTACCTCCGCTACCCGCAGGAGCCCGAGTTCGCGCGCAGTGAGGCCCGGCGGTGGATGTAAGCTTCCGGCGATGATGATGGCGGCGGTGATCGGCGCCTGGCGCCACATCACGGGGATGCGCACCACATAGGTGGACAGCAGCACCGTCGTCGCAAGCGCGAAGGGGAGCTTCCAAGGGCTCGGATCACCCACCACGATGAAGAGCAACCCGACCGCGCTGCCAACCATGGTATTGATGAAGCGGCTCCGGAACATCTTGAGTGCTTGCTTCATCACCGGATCGCTCGCCGCGATCATCGAAGCGACGGCCCAAATCGGGTTCGCCCGGGGAAAAAACAGGCTCAGCAATCCCCAGACGACGATGGTCGCGAAGAACACATTCAGCGCAAAGCGGACGCCGAGAAAGCCGTCCCCGCGCAACCGGTCGAGCACTCTCACAGCGGACGCCGCAGAGCGGCCGGCGTTCGGCCTTCACTCATGTGCTTGGGGCGGATTGCCCTTCAGCGTGTAGACAATCCCCGTCTTGGTCGGTCCGAGCAGTACATAGTTGCGCCCGCTCTGCTGCAGCCCGATGAAGAAGCGCTTAGCGCGGTCCAGCGCCTTCTCGTGCAACTCATCCTTCTTCTGGAACTTCACCTGAAAAGCGAACTCGCCCACCAGGGGGCGGTGCCTCCCGCGCTCACGCCAGAGCGCGACGTTGAACTTCGCCGCCATCCCCTTGCCGAAGTCAAGGGTGCCCAGATCCTGCAGCACCTCTTCGACGATCGTCTGGTTGACCAACTCCACGCGGTCGGCCTCGGTCTTGAGCACCGAGGCGAGAACCGGGAGGGCCCGCGTCACCATCTTCACGGCGTCGCGGTCGCCTTCCGGAGCCTGGCTCAGCCGGAACTGAACATTGTGTGAGAAGAGCAACCGATACGAACCCAACCGATCCTTCAGCGGCAGCACTTCGACCTTGAACTTCGCGCGGTGCTTGCCGCTAATCTGAGGACGTACGTCCATCTCCGCTGCTGTCTGCATGTCCGGGTGCCGGTACTTCAAGACGATCTCCGGATCGTCGACTGGAAACCCGTCCTCGTACTGGACACGCTGGCGCAGGATGAATGCATTCTTGTAGAGGCTGAAATCGGCCGTGTCCATGAAGAGCACCTCGCGGATCTCCGGCCGCGGTGTCGCCCCTTCATCCGTGCATTCGACTTCGGCCTCCCTGGCGGCTTGCTTCACCACCTTCGCGTACTCGACGAAACTCTTCGCGGAGGTGAGGAGATCGGGCTTCAGGATTATCTTGCACTCCAGGAACTGCACCTCGGGCAGCGGCGTCCCATCCCTGTACTTCCCGGGCTTGAGGTCCGGCACGCGGCTCTCGAAGCTAGCCAAGTTATCTTCGCTCTGCTTCTTGTTGTTCGGCATCGGCTCTCCGAATTCGCGCCTCTAGGTTGTCTCGCTGGGAGGTCGAGGCCCTGACCGACCGCGGCATGATGGGGTCCGAGCGCAGAGCGCGTCAAGCCGTTCCGTCCGACGACCCCCTGGCGAACGAGGCACGGCATTTTCTGCGCAAGTAGTCTGAGGCTCGGAGCTTTTCAAGAAGCTCCGATTGGTCTGAAGAAAAAACGATGACGATCGCTCTCGAAGTAATACAGCTTTGCAATCGTGATCCGCTTTGCCAAAAAGCTGAAGGCGACGATCGCTGCCAGCGTACCGGTTACCGGACCAACCCAGTAGATCCACCATCCTTGCCATTCCCCGGAGATGACGGCAGGGCCCAGGCTGCGCGCGGGATTCGTGCTGGTCCCCGAAATCGGCGCCTCCGCCCACACCATGAAGGCATAAAGGAATGGAAACATCGCTGGAGTGAATGGACGGAGCCTACGGAATCCGAGAAAGACGCATAAGCCCGCAATCAGAGCGAACGTCGTCATCGCCTCGCCGAGGAGCACCACCCCGATGGGGACGTCGTTGCCCGGGAGGGTAGCTCCGAACGCCACGCTCCGACCCATCGGGCCCCAGGCGAGAAGCGGCAGTGCGCCCACGCAGGCACCGGCCAACTGAGCCAGGACGTAGCCCACGGCGATCCGCGCATTGAGTTTACCGGCCAGCCAAAAGCCCAGAGTGACGACCGGGTTGATATGGGCGCCACTTTCCCTTCCGATGGGGGAGAGCGCGATCAGCGCTCCCGTGCTGCCAAATAGGAACCCGGTGACAAGACGTCGCACCGCGTCGCTCGGCATGAGGCGGATGATGGGACTGCCGTCGCCAAACATCAGTATGACGACCGACAGTCCGACCAGGACGAGCAACGCCGTACCAAGCATTTCGGAAGCTAACAGCGGCCAGGGGGAAAGCGGGTCGCTCCGGCACTTCATAGCGCAGCGACCCCGCTTGGCGAGGTGCTTTCGTCGCGCGGGCGCGTCGCCGTCGCGCCGTGCGCAGTGGCTGGCGACAGTACGCCGCCGTTCAGTCGACGGCAATTGGCCGAATTGTCGGCTTGAACTGCACGCGCAAGCATTCGCCGCGACGCTTTCCGCACCCACGGCCACCGGGAAAAAAGCCGCGACATCACGCCTCCGCAAACTGAACGAGGACTTTGATGTCTTCTTCGCGCCGCCGCAGGACCTCCGCGAAATTCTCCGGCCGTTCGCTTCGCGTCACCAGTTGCCTCAGCCACGATCGGTCCGCGCGAGCCAGTGCCTCGGCCCCCTTGTACCAATGCCGCTTGTTGGCGTTGACACTGCCGACGACCACGTTGTTTCGGAGCACTGCCGCTGCAGCAAGGTCAGCCACGGCCGGGCCAACGGTCGTCCCGCCTGCGCCGACCCCCGTGAGGCACACGACACCGCCTGCCCCGATCCCCGAGACAGCATCTCGGATGAGCTGCCCGACCCCAGTGCATTCGATGATTACATCTGCCTGTAAGCCCAACCCCGCAACGGTACCGGTGTGATAGGTCGCCCCTAGACGGCGAACCAATTCCGGCTTGGCCCCCGCTTCGACCCGGTCGAGGACGTGCACTTCGAACCCACGCTGCTTTCCAACGAGGGCCGCAAGAAGACCAATCGGTCCAGCCCCGGTCACGAGTACGGTCTTTGGCTCCCAGAAGGCCCGCTGCCCGACCGCGACGACCTGCTCCCACGCCTTGGTGACGACAGTCGTGGGCTCGAGCAGCACGCCCAGCAGGCCAAGCGATCCGTCGATTTTCATGGCGTACTCGGGCTCAATCCGCCAGCGCTCGGACATGTAGCCGTCGACCTCCTTGATCCCGCGCTCGGTGTACTGGCCGTTCCGGCACATGTCCCACTCACCGACGGCACAGTTGGGGCACGGTACCGGGTCGGGCCGGCGGACGATGCCGACCACGAGGTCCCCCTTTTGGAGCGAGCCGCCGGGGCCCGGGTCTAGCACGCGGCCGAGGGACTCATGGCCTAGCACCAGACGCGTCTTGCCTGGCGGGGCCCATCCATACTTGCCCTCCGCAATCTCGAGGTCGGTGCCGCAGACCCCCACTGCGATGGCTTCCACAAGGACCGACCCGCTCGTCGCTTCGGGCTCGGGGACATCCGTCAGGCGCGCCGTACCGGGCACCCGCGGCTCTACAGTGATGGCCTTCATGTGCCTCTCCCCTAATCGTCACTTTGCCGGGTTGGCGCCTTTCACGCGCATCCTGACCCGGTACAGACTGGTGCTCGCTGTGATGAAGAGCGTTTGCCGGTCCTTGCCGCAGAAGCTGACGTTTGCCGTCCAGCGCTCGTTGGGAACCTGAATGTGCTCGATTTGTCGGCCTGTTGGGTCGATGACCGCGACGCCATCGCCCGTCAGGTAGAGGTTGCCCTCGCTGTCCAGTGTCATGCCGTCCGAACCGTGCGTGGCTACGAGCGTCTTGCGAGTGAGGTCGCCGCCGGGCGCGATGTCGTACCGGTACGTTTTTCCTGCGCCGATGTCCGCCACGTAGAGCGTCTTCCCGTCAGGCGTGCCGATGATGCCGTTGGGCTTCTCGAGGTCCTGGGTCACACGCGACGAGGTGTCGGCGGTCAGCGGACAGAAAGTAGACGTGCTGTCCGTCCTGCGGCATCGCGTTGTACGTCCACCAAGTCCGCGGGTAGAACGGGTCGGTGAAATAGAGCGCGCCATCAGGACGCACCCAGACATCGTTCGGACCGTTGAGGGGCTTACCCTCGTACTTGCTCGACCATCACGGTGACCTTGCCGTCCGGCGCGATGGACCACAGGGCGGTCTTCTCGTCGGCGCAGGCGAACAGGTTGCCCCCGGGGCCGAAATACATGCCGTTGGCGCGGCCGGCCGGGTGCAGGAAGGTGGACAGCTTGCCGTCCACGCTCCACTTCAGGATGCGATCGTTCGGCTGATCGGTGAAGAAGAGGTTGCCCTCCGAGTCGCACGTCGGCCCCTCCGTGAACTCGAAGCCGCCGGCGAGTCTCTCCAACTTGGCGCCGGGCGCGACCACACCGCCCTGCGGCGCCAGAGAGCGATGGAGCCATGAACAGTGCCAGCCACAGCCCGATCGCCTTCACGCGGTGTTTCATCGTCATCTCGCCAACGTTGTTTCGACGGTCAACCGTGCTCAACCACCGGTTCCCAAACTCCGAGTCCCTTCCGCTGTGTCAGACATCACCGGCGTCCGGCGCGGTGCCCTTCGACTAAGGGGCCTTCGTGTCAGCGGTGTTCTTGTTGGCTTCCAGTGCGGTTGCCGGCGTTGCGAACAGTTGCATGATTCTGGCAATGACTCCCGTCCAGCCGGTCTGGTGGCTCGCGCCCAGGCCGGCTCCGTTGTCGCCATGGAAATACTCGTGGAACGACACATAATCGCGCCAATGCGGATCTTCCTGGAACTTGCGCGTTCCTCCGTAGACGGGTCGCCGCCCATCCGGGTTTCTCAGGAAGATGGCCGTCAACCGGCGAGCGAGTTCCTCAGCGACTTGCCGCATGTTCATCAATCGACCGGAGCCGGTCGGGCATTCGATCTTGAAGTTGTCGCCGTAATACTCGTGGTACCGCAGCAATGCCCGGAGGATGAGGACGTTGACCGGCATCCAGACGGGACCACGCCAATTCGAGTTGCCGCCGAACGCTCCGCTGTCGGACTCCGCCGGCCGGTAGGCAACCTCGTGAAACTGGCCACCGACGGAGAGTGACATAGGGGTGGTCGGCGTGGATAGCGAGAGATGGAGCGCACCCCGTGCGGACTGAGGAACTCGTCTTCGTCCAGCATCTTCGCCAGCACTCGGCGTAGCCTCTCCTCCTTCATAATCGACATGAGGCGCCGGTCGGCGACGCCGCGCTGCCTCGGATCATGGATCGAGCCAGCCAGCTCTGGGCGAGCGTCCATGAACCAGTTGAACCGCTCCTGGATGTCGGGGAACCTGTCGCACTGCTCCGCTTCGAGCGTGGTGGCTGCGCAAAGGGGCAGCAGCCCCACGACCGACCGGACCTTCAGGCGTTGGGAGTGATCCGTCGGGAAGCCGCAGCACGTCGTAAAAGAAGCCGTCCTCTTCATCCCACATGCCGGTGCCTTCGCCCAGGCCGTCCATCGCCGAGGCGATCCACATGGAGTGCTCGATGAACTTGAGCGTCATTTCCGCGTAGCTCGGATTGCTCATCGCCAGCTCAGCCGCGATTTCGACCATGTTCTGGCAGAACAGCGTCATCCAGGCAGTGCCGTCCGACTGCTCCAGGTGTCCCCCGGTCGGCAGCGGCGCGCTGCGATCGAAAACACTGATGTTGTCGAGGCCGAGGAAGCCGCCCTCGAAGACGTTGCGTCCGGTCCGGTCCACGCGATTCACCCACCAGGTGAAGTTCAGGAGCAGTTTGTGGAAGCAGCTCTTCAGCCACGCGGTGTCGCCGACTCCGGTCTGCATCTTGTCGAGGCGGTACGTGAAGATCGTTGCAAAGGCATGCACCGGAGGATTGACGTCGCTGAAGTTCCACTCGTAGGCGGGCAGCTGGCCATTCGGGTGCATGTAGTGCTCTTGCAGCAGGAGCTTGAGTTGGTGCTTGCCGAAGTCAGGGTCCACCAGCGTCAGTGCCAAGCACGTGGAAGGCGAGGTCCCAGGCGGCGTACCAGGGGTACTCCCACTTGTCCGGCATGGAGATGACGTCGGCGTTGTACATGTGGTGCCAGCGGTCATTGCGCGGCGCGGCCTTGCGCGTCGGATTGAACGGGTCCGAGCCGTGCTCCTTGAGCCACTGGTGCACGTCGTAGCGGTAGTACTGCTTGGACCACAGCATTCCGGCCAGGGCCTGCCGCATCACGTTCGCGTCGTCGGCACTCGAGCGACGGCCGGAATGATTGCGCCGTAGAACTCGTCCGCCTCCTGCCGACGGCGGTCGAACACCTGGCGATCGAAGTCGTCGCCGAACAGTCCTGCGGAGCACGCTCGATCGCGTGCGAGCGTAGCAGGCGCCACATCCGACAGCCGCAGGCGCACCACCTGGGACTCGCCCGGACCGATGGTCAACCGGTAGTGGGCCGCGACGATGGTCCCGGTCTTCTCCGGGTTCACTGCGTCGTCGCGGCCGTGGACAATGTAGTCGTTGATCCCGTCCTTGACGTAGGCGGACGTGTTCGGGGACGCCGAAGATTCGCTGCGAGTTCGTCTCGTTCTCGGTGAACAGCAGCGGTACGTCGCCCTCGCAGTAGAGGTAGCGAGTGCCCAGCAGCGGGTGATCGACCCGGATGACCCTGTCGCCCGTGCGATCCGCGACCTGCGCGAGCGACGGGCGCTTCGCGTCCGCATGCCACGACCACTCGTTGCGGAACCATAGCCTCGGCAGCAGGTCGAGGATGGCGGAGTCCGGCCCGCGGTTGTGAACCGTGCAGCGGATCAGAATGTCCTCCGGGGAGGCCTTGGCGTACTCGACGAACACGTCGAAGTATCGGTCCTGGTCGAACACACCGGTGTCGATGCAGCTCGTACTCCGGCTGGTTCCAGGCCCCGCATGCGATTGGTGCGGACTAGGTCGTCGTACGGATAGGCGGCCTGTGGGTACTTGTACAGGTAGCGCATGTACGAGTGCGTCGGCGTGCGAGTCGAGGTAGAAGTAGTACTCCTTGACGTCCTCCCCGTGGTTGCCTTCGGTGTTGGTCAGCCCGAACAGGCGCTCCTTCAGGATCGGGTCCTTGCCGTTCCACATGGACAACGCGAAGCACAGCCGCTGCCCGTCATCGCAGATGCCAGCCAGCCCGTCTTCGCCCCACCGGTAGGCCCGTGACCTCGCCTGGTCGTGGGGGAAGTAGTTCCAGGCGTCGCCCCCTTCGCTGTAGTCCTCGCGCACGGTCCCCCACTGACGTTCGCTCAGGTACGGGCCCCACAGCTTCCAGGGCGCCCTTTTGGTGCGCACCTCCTCGAGACGGGATTGCTCAGCGGTCATCGCGGGTCCTCTGGTCGATGGGGAGGCGGCCGTTCCTGGCCATGGTTGATTCCTCTCACACTCAGGGTTCCGCCGGATGCGATGCCGGGGTTTGCGGAAAACCCGGACCGGCGGGGTCGCCGGCAACGGGCACTTCGGGACGATCGGCACGCAGTCGGGCACACGACGGGCAGAGTTCACGATCGAGGACGGCCGCCATGTGTTCCGGCAGGCGCTGTTGGACGAACGCTCGGTGCGCAGGCGTCTGCGTCGGCGCTCCGCAAACGCTGCAGCTCAGCAGCGGCTGCTCGCGCACGACGGTTCCTGTGATGACCGTGCGTCGCACACCATCCCGATCCTCGATCCGAATCGCGCCCGTCGGGCAGACTTGCGTACAGGCACCGCAACCAATGCACAACTCCGCAGGCCGCTTGAAGTCGAAGTAGGCGAGCCGTCCGGCGGGAGTGTCGGCCATGCGTAGTGCCTCTATGCCCATCTCGCTGCAGGTGGCCATGCAGAGGCCGCAGCCAATACAGACGTCGCAGCGCAGGCAGCGGCGGGCCTCGTCGTGCGCCATCGCGTCGGTCAATCCCTCCTCGATGTGAACGTAGTTGCCTTCGCCGAGAACCTCTTCGACGGTCCTCTCCGGCATGATGGCACGGCGTAGGTCAGTGCGATCGTCCGCCGCGACGCTGAGGGGAAGGACCTCGGCACGGCGCACCGCCCTACCCGTGGAGGCGTCGATGGCCTTCCCGCCGTAGCCAGGCATCGATGGAGGCGGCGGCAATTTTTCCGGCCCGGATCGCTTCCACGACCGTCCGTGGGCCCTGCTGCGCGTCACCGCCGGCGAACACGCCTGGCACCGTGGTCATCAGGCTCTTCGGATCCGCGACGATGAAGCCGCGTGTACTTTCGACGGCGCTGCCCTCGAGGATTGTGAGGTCGGTGCCCTGACCGGTCGCGAGGAGACGTGGTCGGCCTCTAGCGTCAGCAGGCGGGCGGTGTCGAACTTCGGGTTGAACTTGCCGCTCTCGTCCTTCACGCGCTCGCAGAACTGGAAGTCGACCTCGCCCTCCTCGTTGATGCGGAGCGGGCCCCAGCCCGGGTACAGCTGGACGCCTTCGGCGACCGCGGTTTCTATCTCGTGCGGGCTGGCCGACATGTCGCGCCGTTTGTCGAGGGAGGTAAGGCCGACGTGTTGTGCGCCCTGCCGCAAAGCGGTCAAGGCGACGTCGATGGAGACATTGCCGCCGCCGATGACGACGACCCGCGGGCCCGACCCGGACAGGTTCGCCGCTGCGCACGGCGCGCAGGAAGTCGATGCCACCGAGCACGAAGGGCTGATGGACACCGTCGATCGGGAGGAGGCGAGACTGCTGGGTGCCGAGGCCCAGGAAAACGGCATCGTAGTCCTTGCGGAACGTCTCGAGGCTTCCGACCGCGGCGCTGGTGTGGATCGGGATGCCCAGCACCTGGATCTGGTCGATTTCCCGGTCGAGTAGTTCGGGCGGCAGGCGGTAGGCCGGAATGCCATAACGCAGCATGCCGCCGGCCTTTTCCTGCGACTCGAAGACCTCGACGTCGTGACCGTAGGTGCGCAGGTAGTAGGCAGCCGTCAGCCCGGCAGGACCCGAGCCGACGATGCCGATGCGCTTGCCTGTGGCGCGCGCGACTTCGGGCTTCGGATAGCCACCCTCGGCGAGGCAATGCTCGGCAGCCTTTGCCTTGAGCGGGCGGATGAAGACGGCCCCATTGCTGCCGCCGCGGACGCAGGCTGATTCGCACGGCGCCGGGCAGACTAGGCCGCAGGTCAACGGCAGTGGATTGTCGCGCCTAATCACCTCGATGGTCGAGCGATAGTCGCCATGACCGAGGTGGGCAATGAAGGTAGGGATGTCGATGTTGGCCGGACAGGTGCGGTGGCAGGGCGCCGCGTGGTGCGGCAAGTCCAGGCATAGGCCTTCCGGGCAGGATTCACGTCGAACGTGGCTTTCCCATTGCGCCCGGAAGTGGCGGAGGGAGCTGCCCAGCGGCCAGGCCGCCGCGAGCCCTTGCGTGGCCAGCTCGACCGCCATCTCGTCGAGGGCGGCGAGATGGCCGCCCTCGCCGCGGCCGAGGGTGATGTCGGCCGTGAGACGCGCGGCGCGCGCCAGCAACCCACGAACTGCTGCTTCGCCATCGGCAAGCTGCCAGTGGCGGTAGAGCGCACGTCCCGTCTGCTTGACGACACACACGCCCTCAGCCATCACCATCAGGCTGGACGGCGCCGGGATGATACCCGCGGACGCGAACGACAGCGGATGACAGGACAGGTCTGCCGCGCGACAGCGGCAGGAAGCCGCCCAGGCCATCGTCGAACACGAGGACGGGGTCGCCGCCTTGCACCTCGACGCCGCCCCCCCAGGTGTCGATCTGGCGCCGGAGGTTCCCCGAACGCGCGAGCTCGACCAGGCCGCGCTGCTTCATGCCACGCCTGAGCGTCAGGAGCGACGCATCGAGGTCTTGATGCGTCGGCAAACAGCAGCGCGATGCGGCACCACGTTTCCGGCGTGTGGACCAGCCGCGATCCGTCGCTGGCTTGTCCCTCGGCCCAGCAACTCGGCCGACAGTCGCGCTGTACCTCCAGCCGTCGGCGGGGAACAGTGATTTGGGCGAGCGAACAGATGGCATCGATCGCGTTGAGGAGGGCCGCCTCGTGGCCGTTCAGCTCGGCCGGCAGGCGCAACTCGACGTGCTCGCTCTCGCGCAGACCCAACGCGATCAGCACGCCTTCGGCCAGTCGCCAGGGCGTACCATCGAGCACGGCGGCCGAGCCGCGCGCGCGTACGTCAAAGCCTGTTGCGTCGATTACCACGCGGGAAGGTCCGTGGCCGCGTAAGAACTGCCTCCAGGCGAGAAAGATGGGTTCGCCAGCGCCGCCGCATTCGGCGAGGGTCGACTCCTGCAAACGCTGCAGCCGCTGAACGGGCAGCAATGACCGAGCCTTGGCGAAGCCCGGCAGCGCCTCGGCGAGGGTCGCGGCCGGCGGCACCGCGCCCGACAGGGCCGCCGCATCAGCGTCGAGCCATGCCGGCAGTACCTGGAGCTCGAGTTCGCTCATGGCCACTACCTATTTGCCGTCCCACGACTCGGCGACGAGCTGACGGGCATAGCGCTCGCGGCGCGGATCCGGCACTTCGTTGGCGACACCGAAGGACAGGCAACCGGTCACGCACTTGGTGACGCAGGCCGGCTCGCAGCCCGGCATCGAGGCGATCCATGCAGTAGTCGCATTTGACCACCTTCTGCGTGGCCGGGTCCCACTGCGGCGTGCCCCACGGACACGCGGCGATACAGCTCTTGCAACCGACGCAGAGCGCAGACTGGACAAAGACGATGCCGTCCTTCTGCCGCTTCCGCATCGCGCCCGTCGGACAGGCCTTGATGCACCATGCCTCCTCACAATGGAAGCAGGGCATGAAGACGTACCGCATCCGAGGCTCCCCGCCGACATCGACCGGGCCGACGATGATGATCTTGCAGGGGGCCGGGCCGGCGCCCAGGCCCTTGTTGGTCGTGCAGTGGACCTCGCAGGCCTGGCACCCGATGCAGTTCGCCGCATCGTGGTGGAGTTCATACACGCTCATGATGCGGCTCCCTCGGCGGCCGCGCGCCTGACCTGGACAATGGTCTCGGTCAGGGCACAGCCACCGCCGGCCGGGTCGAATTCGTACAGCTTGCCGTGCTGCAGGCTCTGGTCCGCCACGCCGACGCCGCGGGCGCGTGTCGCGACCGGCACCGTGGCGCCGTAGCCGTGCAGCATGAACACCGCCTCGGGGTGGATCCACGGAGTCACGTGCGCCTTGATTCGTCCGACGTAGGCGCCGCCGCCGGTGACTTCGACGTCATCACCATCGTAGATACCCAGGGGGCCGGCTCGGTCGGGATGGATCCAAAGCGCCTGTTTCGGAGCGATGTCGCTGAGGATTGGGTTGTTGAGAGACTGGCCGTGCGCCAGCGTCGCCGTTCTCCCAAACAGCAGTGTGAAGTGATCGCCCGTCGGCACTTGCTTCAGCTCATAGGGTGGAAGGCTGGGTAACCCAGCCTTCGTCAAGGTCTCGCTTTCGATCTCGATCTTTCCCGATGCGGTGGGGAACTTGAGGGCGTCGCGCGGCGTCAACTTCGGCACGGCAGCAAGGCTGACGATGCCCGCCTCGCGCATATCGGCGACGGTCACACCGGTGCCTTCCAACTGGTAGTTCCACAACTCCTCAATGGTCTCGAAGTCGAGCGCCTCCTTGATGTCCATGCGATGCAGGATCTCGCGGAAGATCCACCAGGCGGGGCGGCTGTCGAAGCGCGGCGCGATCGCCTGGTCGCGCATGACGAACACCGGGACCGGGCCGGGCTGCATGTGCCAAAATATTGGCGCGCTCGAGGTAGGTCGACTCCGGGAGGATGACGTCGGCAAACCAACCCAGTTCCGAATAGCGCACGTCGATGGAGACGAGTAGCTTGAGCTTGTCCAGCGCCCGCTTGAGTGCCTCCGTGTCGGGCATCGCAGTGATCGGATCGTGGCGGTATGCGAAGTAGGCCCCGATGCCGTAGGGCTTCCCGGTCTCCATGGCTGCGAACGCCTGATGCACCATGCCGATAGCCGGGTCCCACTGCGGCCTTGAGGCCCCAGCGCCGTCCACGCGCGGTTCCTCGACTTCGGGCACACGGTCAGTCAGCAGCTTCAGGCTCTTGCGGCCGTAGGACTCCGGTGACTTGGCGATGATGTACCCGCCGGGAATCTCGATGTTGCCCATCAACGCATTCAGGATGAGCGCCGTGCGGCTGACGTGGAAGGACTGTTTGTGACGCGCCGTCATCCACCCCGGATGAAAGAGCACGTGCGGCGCCTGGGCGGCGACCTCCTTGACGAAGGCGCGCAACTGGGCCGCCGGGAGTCCGGTATGGGCCTCCTGCCATTCCGGCGTGGTGTCCTTCACCGAATCGCGAAGGTGGTCCATGCCTGAGACGAAGCGCTTGACGAACTCGCTGTCGTACACCTTCTGCTTCAGGACCTCGTGAATGAGAGCGAGGTTCAGCGCGTAATCACTGTTCGGCCGAACCTTCCAGAAGCGGGTGGCCTTGCAAGCAGTGGCGCTCGCGCGCGGGTCAATGTATGTGCACCGCATCCCGTTGGCCATCGCGGCCATGAAGGCTTTGGCCTCCTTCACCATCAGCGATTCGACCAAGTTTCGACCGTAGAGCACCAGATGCTTCGTGCGCATGAGGTCGGGAACGAGCGCGGCCGGGCTGAAGCCGTAGATGGAGCGCCCGGCGTTGTGAAGGTTACCGCCGCAGGTGGCGTCGTGGTTGAAGTAGTTGGGCGAGCCGAGCGCCCTTATGAATGTGCGGGTCAGGTCGTTGAACGGTCCGCCACGATCAGACAAAGCGATGCCTCGCGGCCCGAAGACCTGGATCGTCTCGCGGAGCTTGTCGGCGATGTAGTCGAGCGCCTCGTCCCAGGTGGCGCGCCTCCACTGGCCCCCGCCGCGCGGACCCATGCGGATCAACGGCGTCTGAGGCCGCTGGTCGTCGCCATACTCGAAAGGCAGGCCGGCTGAACCCTTCGCGCAGAGGCTGGCGCCGAGGGCCTTGTCGTGCGGATTGCCCTGCAGCCAGACGGCCCGACCGTCCTCGACCGTCACTACCATTGGGCAACGCACCGCGCACATGCCGCACATGCTGAACACGGAGCGCCGCCCCGGAGCACCCACACCGTTCACGTTTGGTGCCAGGGTGGAACTCATCGAAGCCTCCTTGGCTTTCCATCGGCCGAGCCTCGCCCCGTCGAAAGGGACTGGGCCAAGACCCCGGCGCAAACCCCGTCCGAGCAACGCACGGGGGCCCTCTGTGAGACCGGGGTGCCGCTCTCAAAGGGAACGCAACTCAGAGGCCTCTGCGACATCGTCGTCTTTCCTAGAGCTCTAGGCCCTGCACGCGTTGTGCCCCCCTAGGTCCCGGCGGGCGCATCCATGGCGTAACCTTCCTCGGGAAGTGCAAGTTCTGCCGTACTGGCTGCGCCCGCGCAAAAGACGCGGAATCGTGTGCCGATACCGTCGAGGTTCATGACGGTGCGCCAGGAAGCAGGAACCCGTGGGGACGCGCCAGGTGCTTCGAGGTGTCCCGGCTCTCGCGTCCTTCTGCGCTGTGCGAGCGGCCGCCGTACGGTCTACTCAGATGCGCCAAATGCCACCGGAACCGCTCAGGTTCTGCAGGACTTCAACGGTGACGACGCCTTCAGCGGTGTCCCATGCGCTGGAGACTCCGAAAAGAAGCTCGAGACGCGTCAGCGTCGATCGCTTCTGCATCACGAAGAGTCAACTAATCAACGCCGGCAGGGAGTGGGAGGCCCCTGAGCCTCTCAAGTTGCGTCTTCGCGTGATCAGCGAGCTGCTCGGACGCGCACCGTAGGCGGGGAGATAACGAACCTACGCACATCTTGCGCGCAGCGGATCGGCACCACTGGAACCACCACCTCTCTCCAGTCCGTAGAGGCCCGAATCGTGCACAGGCCCTCGGCCGCAGCGGGAACAAAACACAGTAGGACGGTAACAGGGACGACAACTGATGGCCAGTACCTGTGAAATGAACCAAGGTGGGCCTCTCGAGAGGACCGAGAGGCCAGCAAACTGCGAAAGGAAGGCAGCTATGCGGAAGATTTTATCGGCATCGATGCTGGTAGGGGCGCTGCTCGTCGCGGGACGGGCCCAGGCAGCTGACACCCTTGCCGACAGTCTGAAGAAGGCCTGCAACAAGGAACTGACAACATTCTGTAAAGGCGTGCCGGAGGGTGAGGGGCGCATTCTCGCGTGTCTCTACGCCTTCGAGGAGAAGGTCTCGGACAAGTGCATCTATGCGCTTTACGACGCGTCCCTCCAACTCGAGCAGGCGGTCGCAGCCATTAAGTACGCGGCCTCCCAATGCAAGGACGACCTCCAGAAGTTCTGCGCCAACGTCAAGGTGGGCCAGGGTCGGGCGCTGGCCTGCCTCGACCAGAACGCCAAGAACGTGAGCCAGACCTGCAAGGACGCGCTGAAGCAGACCGGGCTGAAGAAGTAGACGTCCCGCATCGGCACCGGACGGATGACCGACGTTTGGTCACGCCCGGTGCCGGGCGATGTGGGTAATGGCCGTTCTGTCACTAAGGAGAAGCCCATGCAGACAACGATTGCAGACCTTTTCTCCCGCTTTTGGTGGATGATTTTGCTGCGAGGCGTAATCGCCGTGCTCTTCGGCGTCGTGCTGTTCGCATGGCCGGGAGTGTCGCTAGCGTCGCTGGTCATCCTCTTTGGCATATTCGTATTCGCCGACGGAATCGGGAACGTGGTGATGGCATTTGGGGGACGTCAGGAGGAGGACCACTGGTGGGTCCTACTGCTCGCTGGGCTCGCCGGCATCGCCGTGGGCATTCTGACCTTCCTCAACCCCGGCATCACAGCGCTCGTCCTCCTCTTCTACATCGCCATCTGGGCCATCGTGACCGGCGTCCTCCAAATCGTGGCCGCCATCCGGCTCCGCAAGGTCATCCAGGGCGAGTTCTGGATGGTACTGGGCGGCCTCACCTCTGTGGCTTTCGGGGTCTTCGTCATTGCGCGACCTGGGCAGGGCGCCCTTGCTGTGCTGTGGCTCATCGGGGCCTACGCCATCGTGATTGGCGCCGTCCTGATTCTCTTTGCGTTCCGGGCCCGAGGCTTCGTGAAGCGAGTCGAAAAGGCCGCAGCGTAACGACAACGGAAGGCGCGGCGTGGTGTCAACGACCGTGAGCTTCGGTCATGAGACCCGCTCTGCTTGGGGAGTCTCACTCGTGAGCGCAAATATTCTTCGGACTGGCCCGTTACCGCAAAGGGCTCGTGGCGTGGTTATTGCTGTCGAGCTACCGAGAGCTCGGCGCTTACGCTAACGCCACAAGAGGTCGGCCCAACGAGCCGAGCTGCGTTCTGGCTTCAAGGGCCGCACCACTGACAACCGTTGAACTTCGAAGACGAGGGCCACAATGAGATCGCCATTCGGGAAGTACAGGCGCTACACGGGATTTGGTCTGGCGTTGCTCGCTGTGACTGCGTTTGCGCAACAAGACGCCGGAGGGAAACCCGAGCTTCAGGAAAAAATTGCAGCGCTCAAGAAGTCCATGGCACAGAGCCAGCAGGCCCTTCGACAGTACGCGTGGACTGAAACGACCCAGGTCATCCTGAAGGGAGAGACGAAGTCCACGACGCAGGCTTCGTGCCAGTTTGCGGCGGACGGGAAGGTGGTCAAGACCCCGGTCAACGCGGGTCAGCCGCCGCCACAGACGCCAAAGGGCGTGAAAGGAAAGGTCGTCAGTAACAAGAAGGAGGAAATGTCCGACTATATGAAGAGCGCCGCGGCGCTCATCCAGAGTTACGTGCCGCCTGACCCCTCCCGCCTGGAAGCGGCTTTTAAGGCCGGCAAAGCTGAGATGCAGCAGTCGCCGGGGGGAGTCGTGAGTCTGGTGTTTCACGACTATGTCAAACCGGGCGATGCGCTTTCCCTCATGATGAGCGCTCAGACCAACACAATTCAGAATGTTTCGGTGAAGTCCTATCTCGATGATGCAAAGGATGCGGTCAACCTGACAGTGCGCTTCGCCAGCCTGCCCGACGGTGCGAATTACGCCGCCGAAACGGTTCTCGACGCGACGGCTAAGCAGATGCAGGTCCGGACCACCAACTCGGGGTACCGCAAGCTGTAGAGCCCGTGAAGGCGCCTTCAAAGTGACGGGCCAGAGGAAAAATAGTCTGGAGCTCGACGCCAGAGCCCATCAACTCATCCCGGCAGATTTCCAAAGCGCCCGAACCGCCTGGCGGCTTCGAACAGCTTATGCAGGGAAGCTCTGGCAGGAGCGGCGGCGGGCCTTTCCGAATTCTCACTCACCTAACGAGACCGTGACCGCGGTCCCGAGCGCAGCGCGTGACGAAGGGGCGAAGTATGAGGTCGACCAGTGGTAGACTAGTTGACGCGCTTGGGGCCGCAGTTTTAGTCGTCAGCCTGCTGGGCTGTGTGTCGGGGGCCGACATGGAGGCCTGGCGCACCTGATGACGCGACAACGAAGGACTACAACCTCGTGGAGACGGCCATCCCCGCCAAATCCAAGGCCGATGCACAAGCAGCGATCTATTTATTGCAAAACGACGCACTGCGGATGGAAACAAACACACTGAGCCAGGCGAAGGCAATCGCGCGCCTCTACGACGTCTTCAACGCGGTAGGTGCAGAGGGCTGGGTGAAGGCGCAGAGCATTCTTGTGGAGCTAAGCGCAACGTACGGCGGACACTCAACAGCACCTGGTGCCAAGTAAGTCCATCGTCCGAACTCGTCGGCGGTTAATGGTATTAGCCGCGAAGGGCTCTCGCGTCTCCGGTTCCGCTTCGCTTGCCCTCAGGTTTCTCGACAACTCTGCTTTTGAAATTGTAAGGCCTGCCTGCGCCGGCGCTCTCTTGCGCCCGAGGGCGCGATCGCGTGTGGTGCGTATCCGTTCACGGCGCGGTCGGGATGTGCGCGACGATACCTTCGGCGGACGTGCCTGTCCCGACCTCTCCCGCTATCTCGCGCGCCAGAAAGTAATTCAGGCTCGTCCGGATGACGGCGATGGCACCGAGTTTTCCGATTTGCTCCCAGGAAGGTGAGATGGCGGTGGAAAGAATGTCCGCCGCGAGCTGGAATTCCAAAGCAAGGGACAGGTGGCGCGCAAGTATCAGTCGCACCGTCCCGAAGGCTTGCTGCCGTCCTCGGACGGCGAGTTGGGGCATAAGGGCGGCGGCAGCGCGCGCCCCACCAAGCGCCACCACGACAGCTCCAAAGGCCTCAAGTCCAAGACGCAGCCATTGCACCGCGACATAAACCACGGTTTCCGCTTGCCCGAACACGGTTCCACCTCCATCACGCTGCCACGCTGCTGCGTGCCGCCTGAGACGTTGCCGAGTGAGCTGGCGTCCGCCCAACTCCACCCTCCGAGGTCGATGGTGGCGGCCGCTGTTTTGGCACCTCCGTCTACCTCGGACTGCGGCGGGGTAAGGCGCTGGGCCTGCGCAAGGGCGACCGGGAGTGAACCGCAGGGAGCTTGTGGCGCAGCGCAGCTGGCATCAAGACACGACGAAGGGCGAGCATGCGGACGCCCTGCCCGTTCCAGATGGCCTGGGCCCCGCGCGAGCGGGGTACAACTCGCGCGGTTGCGAGCCAATTCGCAATGCACTCTTGAGCAGTGCGACGCGACTGCTCAAGGTGTCCATCCCTCAGACGGCCTGTGCGACCGCTGCGACCCTTCGGACGCCACCTCCCACGGCAATCATCGTGAATCCGTTGGAGATGAGGGTGAATCCCGCCAGCGTTCCGACTACCCAGACGCTGGATCCCGGGAAGCCCCGCCAAATCACCACGGCGCACACCACGCTGATTATTCCCCCCACAAGCATCCAGCCCCAGCCCCTCACCGGCTTCATCTTGAATGACAGCATAGTCCGCATAATGCCCTCGGCGAACAGGACGAGCGTCACCGTCAGGGTAAGCGACTCCAGGCCCAGACCCGGCCGCGCGACGAAATAGAACCCTGTCACCAAGATGAGTAGGCCCCAAAGCAACGTGAGCGTGCCGGCACCGAACGAGTCCGCCTTGAAGGCGCCCACGATTCGCGCGCCCCCTCCCACAATGAACGCGAACCCAACCATCCACGCGATCGCGATACCTGCGATAAGCGGCGAAAAGACTGCCAGGACTCCAGCGCCGATTTCCAAGACACCGAGGGCAATCAACCAACCCGCGTTTTGCTTAGCTTCCTGAAACCACGTCTGCGCAATTGTACTCATGTTCCAGCCTCCATATCCGTGCCGCAGCCTCCCAACGAGGCAACGTCATCGGCTTCGTTAGCGTAACCGCACGAATCGTCGTGCTGCGTTTCGATGGCTTCGGTCGAGACTTGAATAGCGCGCGAGGCGTCGACTGGGCCGTCAAAGCGTTGGATGACTTTTCGGTTTTCCCCCCGCGCGGCCGTGGGTCGGGCCTCGTACTTGAACCCAGTGTCTACCCGCGCTGTTGACTGGTCGGCTAAAGTCTCAAGAACTGTTGTATACGGGTGCGCGATGAGCAAGCGCGATGCCAACGCGTGAGCACCCAGCAATACGAGTAGTTTAGAAGAAGCCGAGGTCCTGATTGAGCAGGACTTTTGGTGTTCGTAGGCTGAGGGCGCAAATGATGCGGGGCTGGTAGCTAGAGCGCCCACGACCGAGCATGCACTCGGTGTAACGCGAACTAGTTCTCTCCGCGGTTACCAACTAGGCAACGGGTGCTAGGCGCCAATCGTGCGGCATTGTTGCCTCGAAGGCCGGCTACAACCCGCCGCATCCGTTGAGTTCATTCGGCTCGGACTTCAAGAGGCGCCCTGTCGGCAGGCAACTCAGTCAGCCTGTCACACTAACCAAGGTGGCAATGTTCGTGTCCCGTCGACCCCCGAGTTCCCGAGTCTCGACTGAACGGGGGCTTCACGTTGCTCCCGGTCCTTAGGAAGCGCCGCTCCGGCTCGGCGGGCTCTGTGCTCCATCGACGAAGCGCTCGTGGAGGCGCAACCCCGGTGCTGCCCGCTTGGTTTATTCGGCGAAGCGATTTAGCGAGGCGCAGCGGAAGCTGACCGAGACTGCCGTAGGCGGTGGGGAGGGCACCCGTTCCTTCGGGCGCGACACGAAGAAGTACCCTGCCCTCGCGAGGGCAGCACCTTGTAGGGGCAACAGGAAAAGGAGCGGACGAAAAAGCCCCGCGACTTCCGGGGCTTGATGGAGCGGGAAAAGGGATTTGAACCCTCGACCCTCGCCTTGGCAAGGCGATGCTCTACCACTGAGCTATTCCCGCACGGCACTGCTGTGAAGCGTCGCCTTGTAGCGGCCGGGTGACATGGACGTCAAGCGCCCTCTGGGTCCTTGGGCTGCCCCCTTCGCGAGAGCATCTGCCCGAAGGCCCGGAAGTAACCCACCCCGCTCCACACGCTGAAAAAGACGGACACGTAGAGCAGCACCTGCCCCACCGCGTTGTAATTCACCGGGACCGTCCACCAGATGAGGTCGAGCGGGTGGGTATAGTGCACGCACAGCGCGATGATGCCGGTGAGCTGCAGGCTGGTCTTCCATTTCCCTTCCTGGCCCGCGGCAATCACCATCCCCTCCGAGGCGGCGATGGTGCGCAACCCGGTCACCAGGAATTCGCGCGCCAAGAGGACAATCACGACCCACGCGGCCACGCGTCCCAGCCGCACCAGCATGACGAGGGCCGCCATGACGATGAGCTTGTCGGCCAGTGGGTCGAGGAATTTCCCCAGCACGGTGACGAGATTCATCCGGCGGGCAAGGACGCCGTCGATGACGTCCGTCACGGCCGCGAGGGTGAAAAGGAAGGCAGCGAGGAAGCTGTCGAGCGGGTCGGCCTTGTAGGTGAGCCAGATGAAGAGCGGGATGATGAGAATCCGCCCGAGCGTGAGCATGTTCGGGAGGGTCCACAGCTCCTTCAGCAGCACGCTCGGGTGACGCGCCGCTTGGCGCATCCGGCGCGCTTCGCGCCGGCGCTGTTTGCGCGTCCGCCGGTCCACGACGCCGGGGTTTAGCCCATTCCCACGCAGAGCAGCGCGAAACCTTCGCCCGTCAGTTCCACGGCGACGGCCGCCCCACCCCGTGGGTGGTCCCAGGGCATGGCCAGCACGCGGGGCGCAATCTGCCCTTGCCAGCCCACCCAGTGCTCGAGCGGCACCGTCACCGGTGCATCGGCCCGGACTTCCAGCGAGCGCAGCGCCCCCGGCAGGCTGAGCAGCACCTGACCCACGCCCGCCAGGTGGACGAGGTCCAGGTCCGGCGCGACGTCCGAGGGGACGCGGCCATTCTCGAAGTTCACCTGCTCCTCGAAGCCAAACACCATGGGCTCCCTGAGGTAGGCGCCCTCGTCGCCGAGGCTGACGGCCAGGAAGCGACGGCCTTCCCGGGCCACCCAGGCCGCGCCGGTGCCGAGGACGCGCTGCATGCGGTCTGCGCCCTCCCCGAAGGGGCGGTCCGTCACCCGGCCCCGGAAACGCTTGAATTCGGGGCGAAAGTCGAGGGAGCCGGTGAAGCCAATCATCCCCGCCGTGCGGACGATGAGCTCGCCCCGCACCGTCACCAGCACCGAGTCCTCGTGCAGGGCGAAGGGGGAGGCCTCTCCCTCGCCGACAAGCCGAAGACTCGCGGCGAGCTCGGACAGCTCGGCACTGCTGCCCGGCGGCGGAGCGGCCACGGGTGCCGGCGTCGCCTCATGAAGCGGCGGTGGATTGTCCGGCACCGGCGGCGGGGGCGCCATGTCGAGCGGCTCGTCCTCGGCTGGGGGGACGGCCGGCGGCAAGCGCTGCTCCAGGACGAGGGGGATGGGCGCGGGCGGCGGGGGCGCCACCCGCGACAGCGGCGGCGCACCACTGGCGCTCAAACCTTGCGCCAGCATGGCGTCGTAGGGCCGTGGCGAGGCGGTGGCTGGAGGCGGGGGCGGCTCGGGCGGTACCGGGGCGGCAGCGGCGACCATGCCGACAAACGTCTTGGAGGCGGCCAAGGTGAGGGCCGCCGGCGTGGGGTTGGACGAAGGACGCGCGGCGCGGTCGGCGGCGAGGGCGCGCGCCATCTTCTCGGCCATGACGTCGGAGCCGGCGCGCAGGAAGGCCTCGCGCGCCCGCCCGTACTCTCCGGCCTGGGCCAGGGCGAGGCCGAGGTAGTTGTGGGCCTTGGCGTGGTCCGGTGCCAGCTCCACCGCGCGCTCGAATTCGCGGATGGCGCGCGGTAGCTGTCCGGACTTGAGGTAGACGAGGCCGAGGTTGACGCGGAGGGTGGGGTCCGAAGAGTTGTCGCGCACCAACCCTTCGTAGATTTCGGCCGCCCGGTCGAAGTGCCCCAGCTTGAAGTAAGCCAGCCCGAGGAGATTCTGGCCCTTCTCGTTGTCCGGCTGCAGCTGGTAGGCGGCCTCCAGCTGGGAGCGAGCATCCTCCAGCTGGCCCGCCTGCAGCAGCTCGCCGCCCCGGTAAAGGAGCGTCAGGAAGGCATCGTCTCCGCCGGTCCCCGGAATCACTGCCATGAAGAATGCCCGGCCGAGCTCGAGCTGGCCGAGGCCTGCTCCTGCTGCTTGTACTTGAAGTAGAGCGCCAGCACCTTGCGCACGTAGGCTTGCGTCTCTTCGTACGGGGGGACGTTGTCTTCAAAGCGGTGCACCGCGTCCGGGCCGGCGTTGTAGGCGGCGATGATTTTCTCCATCTGCCCGCCAAACTCATTCGCCAGCACCCGGAGGTAGCGGACGCCGCCGAAGATGTTGTCCTTCACGTCGAAGAGGTCGTGCACGTACATGTCCCGCGCCGTCCCCGGCATGAGCTGCATCAGCCCGCTTGCTCCCTTGGAGGAGACGGCGTAGCGGTCGTAGTTGCTCTCGGCGTGCACCACCGCGCGCACCAGCGGGAGCGGAATTTGGTACTTGGCCGACGCCCGGCCCATCCACTCCTCGATGAGCGAGTCGGCAATCACCATCGGCCCCGGCACCTCGGACGTCCGCGCGCTGCTGCGGGACAGCCGGCCAAGCTTGCGCGCCTTGACGCCCGAAGGCGGCACGTTGGTGTAGACGACGGTGCCGTCCTTCAGGGTGTACGTGAAGATGTCGCTGGCCAAGGCAGGCGCGGCGATGGTCAGCAGTAGAAGAAGGACGAGGGGACGCACAGAGTTCTGGGGGCTTCCAACTTATCGCCCCCGCCGGGGTCCCTCAAGAAAGGGCCTTGTTTCCAGGACTTGTGAAGATTACGAGCGCTGTTGCATGCCACAGCGATTCGACTTCCTAGTGGTCGGTGGCGGGGTGGCAGGCCTCTCCTTTGCCCTGGAGGCCAGCCAGTCAGGTTCGGTGTGCGTCCTCACCAAGCGCAGCCGCAGCGAGTCCAACACCGTGTACGCCCAAGGGGGCATCGCCTCCGTCCTGTCGGCCCGGGATTCCTTCGCCCAGCACGAGGAGGACACCCTCACCGCCGGCAGCGGCCTGAACCACCGGGACGCGGTGGAAGTCACCGTCCGTGAGGGGCCAGACCGAGTGCGGGAGTTGGTGGCGCTGGGTGCGGACTTCAACCGGCGGGTGGACGGGGAGTGGGACCTGACCCGGGAGGGCGGACATTCCCGGCGTCGGATTGTGCACAGCGGGGACATGACCGGGCGCGAGGTGGAGCGGGTGCTGCTGGCCGCCTGCGACGACCGGCCCAACATCCACTTCGTCTCGGACAGCGCGGCCATCGACCTGGTGCTGCAGCGGCGCTCAGGCCACGGCGCGGCGGCGCGAGCGCTGGGCGTGTATGTGCTGCTGCCGACGGGGGAGATTGAAACCTTCCTCGGCCGGGCGGTGGTGCTGGCCACTGGTGGCGCGGGGAAAGTGTACCTGTACACCACCAACCCGGACGTGGCGACGGGGGACGGGGTGGCCATGGCGTACCGGGCCGGCGCCCACATCGCCAACATGGAGTTTTACCAGTTTCACCCCACCTGCCTCTTCAGCCCGGAGGCGAAGAATTTCCTCATCAGCGAGGCCCTGCGGGGCGAGGGAGGCCGCCTGAGGCTGCGCAGCGGCGCTTCCTTCATGGAACGCTACAGTCCCCTCAAGGAACTGGCCCCCAGGGACGTGGTGGCCAAAGCCATCGACAGCGAGCTTAAACGCACCGGGGATGACTACGTCCTTCTGGACATGACGCACCTCGGGCGGTCCTTCCTCATCGAACGGTTCCCCAACATCTACGAAGTGTGCAAGCAGTTCGGCGTGGACATGGCCGTCCAGCCCATTCCCGTCGTCCCGGCGGCCCACTACCAGTGTGGCGGGGCGGTGACGGACCTGGAGGGCCGCACCACCATTCCCGGGCTGTACGCAGTGGGAGAGGTAGCGCACACCGGGCTACACGGTGCCAACCGGCTCGCCTCCAACTCGCTTCTGGAGGGCCTGGTGTTTGGCCACCGGGCGGCGCGGGCAGCGGCGCACGAGATGAAGGGTCAGGGCTTTGTCGACGAGGATGTGCCGGCGTGGAACCCGGGGGCGGCCGTGGACCCCAACGAGAGCGTCATCGTCACCCACAACTGGGAGGAAGTCCGCCGCCTGATGTGGAATTACGTCGGCATCGTCCGCAGCGACAAGCGGCTGATGCGCGCGCGCCGGCGGCTGGACTTGTTGCGCGAGGAGATTCGCGACTACTACTGGCGATTCAAGGTGACGCGCGACATCATCGAATTACGCAACATCGCCGACGTGGCGCACCTGATTGTGGAGTGCGCCACGCGGCGCAAGGAGAGCCGGGGCCTGCACTACAACCTCGACTACCCCAACCGCGACGACCACAACTGGGCCAAGGACACCGTGGTGTTTCGCGAGGTGTGAGGGGCTAGCCAATGGTTCTCCGCCGCGACGACGCTTTCGGGCCGGCCCCGGGCCCAGTTCCCGAGGAACGGCCGCCTCCGGTGGCGAGCCCGGGGCGCCGACCCTTGCCGCCCTTCTGCACCGCCGTCATCGCGGCGTGCGTGGCCGTCTTCGTCGCACAAGCCCTGGGCGTGGAGGCCCTGAGCGTGCAGCACTGGGCCCTTTTTGGGCCCTCGGTGCGGGCCGGCCAGTGGTGGCGCGTGCTGACGACGGTATTCGTACACGCCGGGATTCTCCACATCGTCTTCAACATGATGGTGGTGGTGAACCTGGGCTTCGCCGTCGAGCGGCTGCTGGGGACGCCGCGCATGATGGCCGTCTCGCTCGTCTCGGCGCTGGGGGCAGCGGCCATGGTGATGGCCTTCGCCTTCCGGCTTCCGACGGTGGGTGCTTCCGGGATGATTCTCGGCTGGGCCGGGGCGCTTCTTCCGGTCGTCAACCGCCAGGGCCGGCAGAACCTGGCATGGCTGCTCATCCAGGTGGCCGTCATTAGCCTTTTGCCCGGCGTCAGCTGGCAGGGCCACCTGGGCGGCTTCCTGGCGGGGCTGGCCTGCGGCGGCCTGCTGCGCCTGGGCAACAGCCGCTTCAACCAGCTGTGGCCGCTGCTGGCGGTGGGGCTGGCGCTGGCCATTGCCCAGCTGGCCCGGATGGGCGGCCTGGTGCTGCCGCCTGGCGTTTGAGGGAGGGGGCCGCGCGCATGGGCCGCTTTGCTGTCTGCGTCTTCTGCGGGGCCAAGGCCGGCACGGGCCCGCGCTACCGGGAGGCCGCGCAGAAGCTGGGGCAGCGGCTGGGGGAACGGGGGCTGGGACTGGTTTACGGCGGGGCCCAGGTGGGGCTGATGGGCGTGCTGGCCGACGCGGCCCTGGCCGCGGGCGCGCCCGTCACGGGCGTGCTGCCCGAGGGCCTGGCCGACGCCGAGGTGGCGCACCCCGGCCTGACGGAGTTGCTTCTGACGGAGGGGCTGCACCGGCGCAAGGCGGAGATGGCGGCCCGGGCTGACGCCTTCCTGGCGCTGCCGGGAGGCTTCGGGACGCTGGACGAAACCTTCGAGGCCCTCACCTGGCAGCAGCTGGGCCTGCATGGACGCCCGGTGGGCCTTCTGGACGTGGACGGCTACTTCACCCCGCTGCTGCGCTTTCTGGACGGCGCCGTGGACGCGGGCCTGCTGGCCGCACGCGACAGGGCGCGCCTTCTGACACGCGCCGACGCAGACAGCCTTCTGGACGCCCTGGGCGCCCCGCGGTAGGGCCCCGCCCACAGCGGCCCGGGCCTGCCCTCAGGCCTGACGGCCAGCGGGAAGGCGCGGCGGCGGTTTGGCGCACCCAGCGGCCCGGGAGTAAGGCGTGGGGCCACGGTGCGTCCACGGCTTCTCCTCGCCCTCGGTCTCTCGCTGGCCCTGCACGCCCTGCTTTTTCTGGGGCTGGCCCGGTTTGCCGACAGGCGGCCGGCGCTGCTTCAGCCCGG
Source organism: uncultured delta proteobacterium (assembly GCA_963760425.1). GTDB lineage: Bacteria > Myxococcota > Myxococcia > Myxococcales > Myxococcaceae > JADGRA01. The sequence continues at coordinate 81,844 of CAVXCY010000022.1, forward strand.
CCGCCCGCTGGTGGTGGAAGTGCTGCGGCGGCCAGCGCGGCCGCCCGGGGCGCAGAGGCTGGCCCCAGCGCCGAAGGCGCCTTCCGCCGGCGCGCCGGCGCGCGGTGTGGCGCCGGGTGCCCCTGGCCCGTCGCCTTACCGCGTGCCGGCCGGCCGCCCGGACGCACCCGTGGCACCGCCCAACCTTTTTCCGCAGGCGGCCCTGGCGGCCGGGGTACCGCCCCAGGTGGAGGCGGAGGCCCCGGACGCGGGGACGCCGGCCCAGGTGCTGGCCGGACGCATCCAGGCCTGGCGGCTGGGCGCCCTGGCTGAGGCCCGGGTGGCGGTGGGCGTGGACAGCTATTTTTCCACACTGGCGCACGCGCTGCGGGACGGGCTGGGCACCCCGCCTCCGCCCGGCGCCGCGCGCCAGGGGACGCCGTCCGGCACCCAGCGCTGGCTGCAGGCGTGGCTGGCCAGCCTGGCCGAGGCGGAGGGGCCGGCAGACGCCCCGCCCAAGGGCGAGCCCCTCCCCGTTACGCAGATGCACGACATGGGCGGGCGGGAGGGGGACTTGCTGCGCCGGCAGCTGGGCCCCATGGCGCCCACCCAGGAGTCGCTGTTTGCCCCCTTCGAGTTGTTCCGCAAGTCGCAGGTGCCGCCGGCCGCCGTGCTGCGCATTGAACAGGACGCCCAGGGCCATGTGGTGCACGTGCAGCTACTGGCCTCCTCCGGCGACGCCACGTTTGACGCCTGGGCGCAGCGCTCCGCCGCGCTGGCGCTGGCGGCCGTGCCCAAGCCCCCCACCCAGGGCGCGGGGCTGCACCCGGACGGCACGCGCAGCGATTGGGCCTTCTACCGCTCGGGCGACGGTGCCCAGGTGCTTCTGTTGCGCGTCTATTGAGTCGGCAGCGGGAACTCGGCCTTCCCGAGCGAGGAGGCGAGCAGCACGACGAAGGTGACCGCCTCCGGCGGCACCATCGGCTGCGCCTCCACCATCTTGGGGAAGCGCACCTGGTACACCGTCCAGAAGTCCCCCATGTACGGGTAGTAGGCGCGCGTGTTGACGTCCGCGTGGCCCACCCGCTTGATGAGGGTGGGGGCCACCTGCCCCACCGGCGTCACCAGCGCCAGACGCCAGATGCTGCCCGGCAGGCCCAAGTCGTCGAAGCGCGGGTTCTGCATGTAGACGCCCAGCGTGAATTCGTAGAAGTCCCCTTCCACCAGCGCGGCCTCCGCGTCCCTCTGCACTTGCGCCGGGGGCTCGCCCTGAAAGGCGTCGCGGCGGCGAACGCGCGCCTCGCGAAAGACGGGACTCTCATACGTCACCCCGCCGAAGCAGATGGTGTCGAAGCCGATAAAGATTTGGCGCTGCGCGCTGTAGTGCTGCAGCAGCGCCTGGTACTGGGCGTTGGCTTTCCCATCGGTCAGCTCAGGCCCCGGGGAGCCAATCATCGGGGGAGGCAGCCCGCTGCAGCCGGCGGCCAGCCCGAACAGGAGGCTCGCCCAAAGCCACCCCCGGGCTGCCGTCACGGCAGGAAGTCCTTGCGCGTGAAGAGGCAGGACAGCCCGTAGCCCTTCTCGGTGATGGCGGCGCGGCCGCCCTCCATGCGGTCCACCAGGGCGAAGGCGCAGCGCACGGTGAGGCCCTCGGCCTCGGCCCGTTCAATGGCGCGCAGCGTGGAGGCCCCCGTGGTGACGACGTCCTCCAGGATGGCCACCTCGGCGCCGTCGGCGATGAGGGTACGCCCCTCCATCCACTGACCGGTGCCGTGGCCCTTGGGTTCCTTGCGCACGATGAAGGCCGGCAGCGACGTGCCGGCCAGGTAACTCATCAGGCTGACGGCGGAGGCCAGGGGATCCGCGCCCAGGGTGAGGCCGCCCACCGCGGCGGCGGCCGGGGCGAGGCGCTGGATGTCCCGCAGCAGAAGCCGGCCGATGAGGAAGTGCCCCTCGGCGGTGAGCGCGGTGCGCTTGCAGTCGATGTAGAAGTCACTCTCCAGGCCCGAGGACAGCGTCACCCGCCGCTTTTCGAAGGACAGCCGGGTGAGCAACTCCAGCAGCCGTGCACGGTCCCGCGCCAGCGCGCCCTCCATGCTCAGCTTTCCTCCAGGTAGGCGACCAGCTCGGCGGCGTAGCGCAGCTGCGTCAACAGCTCCGCCTTCCTGTCCTCCTCCAGCGCGCCGAAGACTGGCACCAGCAGCGCGAGGTCCTGGTTGGCGTCACCCAGGGCTTGGGTCAGGGAGAAGGCCAATTCGTCGGCGTCAATCTCCTGCTCCGGCTCCTCCGGGGACAGCTCTCCGCCTCCCAAGGCCTGGGCCAGCATGTCGCTGGCGGCCGGCCCGAGTCGGTCCTCGGCGGCCAGCCGCTCGCGCAGCGCCACCAAGTCGTCCGGCGAAAGGCGGCTCAGCGTGCAGCGCATCGGCCAGGGCCACCAGGAGAGCGTCCTGGTCGGAGAGTTCGCTGTGGATGCGCGCCAGGACCTTGTCCCGCTGCAGGAAGCGCAGCGCGGCGACGCGGCGGAAGCCGCACAGAAGCTGGAAGCGCTCGCCTTGGGCGCGCACCTCCACGGGAAACAGCTGGCCGAGGCGGGCGATGTCCTGGGCCAGCCGGCTGACATCCCCCTCGTCGCGGAGCCGGAAGGCGTCGTCGGTGTCCAGCTGTTCCAACGCCAAAAGGCCCTGCTCGACGTGGATGGGGCGGGACAGGGCGGGTTCCGTCGGGACGACGCGCGGGGGCAGGAAGGGGGCGGGCCCTTCCAGGGCGGCCGCCTCGGCCTCCTCCACCTGGATTTCGGGGAGGAGCTCGCCCGTCCGGGACTCCGCCGCGGGCTGTCCGGGCGTCTCGGCACTCTCGGCTGCCGGGCTCTCTTGCTCGGGCGTCTCCATCGCTTCTTGCCATACCACACCGGCGCGGTGACGCCGGGTCGGGCTCCCGAGGGCTTTACCGCTTCTTCTTCACGACAACTTTCTTCTTCGCCCCGGCGGCCACGGTGGGCGGGGCGGGGGGAGGGGCTGGCGGGGCTTTGGCCGACTCGGCCGGGCGCCCGGAGACGAAGGCGGGAGAGGGGACCCGCCCGGCTGGCCGGGGAGGCAGTGCCGGCGGACGGGCCGGGGCCAGCGCCGCGCGGACCGCGGGCCGCAGCTGGGCGCGGGGGCGCTCCGGCAGCGGGCGGCCCGGGGCGAGCTCGCCCATGTCCACCCGGCCGCGGAAGCTCGCGCCGTCGACGATGATGACGCGGGGCGAGCGGATGTCGCCCACCATGCGGCCGTCGCGGGTGAGCTCGACGCTTTCGGTGGCGGCGATGTTGCCGACCACCACGCCGCTGACCACCGCGTTCTTGACGGAGACGTTGGCCTTCACGACGCCGGATGGCTCCACAATCAGTGTCCGGGTGAGGGACAGCTCGCCCTCCACCCGGCCGCGCACGGTGAGGTCCTCGTCACCGCTCAGCTTGCCGTTGATGAGGATGGACGGGCCGATGACGGTATTTCCGGCCGGGCCGGACAAGTCCTTGGGCTGGCCATGGGCTTAGCCCTTCACGTCCATGTCGACGTTGCCCTTGAAGCTGGCACCGTCGGCAATGAGGATGCGGGGGGCCTTGATGTCGCCGACGACGCGGCAGTCGCTCTTGAGCTCCACCTTGTCGGTGGCGGCGATGTTGCCGGTGACGCGGCCGGCGATTTCGACGTTCTGGGTCTCGATGTCGGCCTCCACCACGCCCGAGCCTTCCACGAAGAGGCTCTCGCGCAGCGAGATTTTCCCCTTGACCGTGCCCTGGATGACGAGGTCCTCGTCGCCCGAGATTTCTCCGTCAATGATCAGGCTTGAACCAATGACTGTATTTGCCACGTGGGCGTCCCCTCCAGAGGGCTCTGCGGTGAGGTAGTTGGCCGGGGCGGTTAGATGTCGTCCGGCAGCTTCACGTCCATGTCGATGGACCCGTTGAAGACCGCTCCATCCTCAATCACCACCCGGGGCGCCTTGATGTCGCCGGCCACCTTGGCCGAGGTGTTGATGGCCACCCGGGACGAGGCGTCGATGTTGCCGCTCGCCTCACCGTTGATGGTCAGCTCCTCGGCCCGGATGTCCGCCTCCACCTTGCCGGTGGTCTCGATGGTGAGGTGATTCTTCAGGGCGATTTGCCCCTCCACCCGACCTTCGATGACGAGGTTGCCGCCGCCACTGAGGCTGCCCTTGATGATGATGCCCTTGCCGATGATTCCGACCTGGTCGGCCTGTGCCATCCGTGCCCTCGAGAGTGAAAACGTACGCTACAGATGCTCGGAGATCCAGCGACAGATGTCGCGAAACACTTCTTCCTTGCCCAGCTCATTCAGCAACTCGTGCCGCATGCCCGGGTATTCGCGCACCGTGCGGTCCTTCGTCCCCAGGGTGTCGAAGAACTGCCGCGCCGCCGTTGCCGAGGCGATGCGGTCCTCGGTGCCGAGGAGCAAGAGGACAGGACAGGTGATGGCGGCCCCGTGGGCCAGCACCTCGGCCTGGGCCTTGTTGGACTCGATGAGCCAGCGCGGCGTTCCCACCCGGTTGTAGAGCGGGTCGGCGTTGGTGGTGCGCACCCAGGCCTCGTCGCGGGAAAGCCAGGACAGCTCGAGGTCGAGCGGGATGCGCAATTTTGGCAGCAAGCCCTGCAGGCCCTTGGCGAGGCCCAGCTTCCAGGCCGGCGGCGCGAAGGCAAGGGCGAGGTAGGGCGAGGACAGCACCAGCCCGTCCACCAGCGGGGTGGCCCGCCGCTGCAGCGCGGCCAGGGCTTCCAGCCCGCCGTGGCTGTGGGCGATGACGAAGGCGCGGGTGTTTCCCCCTTGCGCCCGCATGCGGGCCAGGGCGCGGTCGAAGTCGTCGAGGTAGTCGGAGAACTTCTGCACGTGCCCGCGCGGACCGGCCGTCTTGCCGTGCCCGCGCTGGTCATAGGCGTGAACGGCAAAGCCCTCGGCCACCAGCGCGTCGCGCAGGGCCCGGTAACGTCCCAGGTGGTCGGCGTAGCCGTGCAGCATGAGGACGTGGGCGCGTGCCCCGGTGGGCACGTCGTCCTCGGTCCACAGGCGCGCACCGTCGACGTCGAGGAAGCCTTCCTCGTGATGGACCATGGCGGTAGCTACAGAACTTAGCGGTCCGCGACGTTCGAGGACAGTCCCTTGAGCTTGGCTTCCACCCGGGGCCGAAGGGCGGCCGCCTCGGGGTCGGTGGAAGTGCGAGCCGCCTCCAGGGCGCGGCGGTAGGCAGCGAGCGCCTCCCGGGGCCGCTGGACGCCAAGGTAGGCGTCGCCGAGGTGTTCGGCGATGACCGGCTCATCGGGCTCCAGCGCCGCGGCGTGCTCCAGCGTCGTCACCGCCCGGCCATAGTCGTGCCGGTGGAAGAAGAGCCACCCGAGGCTGTCCAGGAAGGCGCCCGTCTCCGGCCGCAACTCCAGTGCCCGGTGCAACAGGCGCTCCGCTTCGTCCAAGTCCTGGTCCTGCTCGGTGAGGGTGTAGCCGATGAAGTTGAGGGCCGAGGCGTTGTCCGGGTTGAGGGCCAGCACCTCGCGCATGCGCGCGATGCCCTGGGCGTGGTCCCCTGCCCTCTCGTAGGCAGCTGCCAGGTTGAAGAGCAGCGACTCCTGGTGGGGGCGTCCCTGCACTTCCCGGCTGAGGAGGGCGATGGCCTCGGTCGTCCGCCCCTGCCGCTCGAGGAACAGGGCCAGCGCTTCGGCCAACTCCGGCGCGCCATGGGCCAGGGCGGCCTCGCGCAGGAAGCGCTCCCCCTCAGCCGGCTTGCCACTCGCCTGGAGCGCCTCGGCGTAGGCCGGGTAGAGGGCGAAGTCCTCCGGCGTCGCCACCAGGGCTGAGCGCAACAACGCGACGCCCTCGCCCGGACGTCCGGCGCGCGCCAGGGCCGCCGCCCGGCGCAGCCGCGCGTCACGAAACAATTCGGAGGCCGGGCCCACCTCGGCATAGGCCCGCACCGCCTCCTCCCAGTGGGCCCCCCGTTCATGCAGCAGCCCGGCGTAGAAGGAAATGCGTGGGTCGCCCACGCCGGAGCGGCGCGCCTCGTCGAGGACCTGGCCGGCCTCGGCGGCGTGCTGCGCCGACAGCCAGGTGAAGGCGACACGCAGGGTGAGGTCCGGGTCCTCGGACAGGCCGAGAGCGTGGTCCAGGTAGGCGCGGGCACGCCCGGGGGCGCCGGCGCGCAGGGCCAGGCGCCCGGCGTCCAACAGGGCGTTGCGGTTGTCGGGGTCGACTTCCAGCGCCCGGGCGAGACTCTCCTCGGCCACCGCCGGCTTGCCGAGCGCCTCCTGGACGCCGGCCAGGGACACCCACGTCTCCACCTCTCCGGGGTCCAAGTGCGCGGCACGCAACAGAAGCCCCTCGGCGCGCGTCGGGTCCCCCTTCTCGGCGAGCGCCTGGCCGAGGCGCTTCAGCCCGAGCGGCTCCTCGGCCGCGTCGGCCAGCGCCTGCACCACGTGGACGGCCTCGTCCACCTGCCCCGACTCGAGGGCCATCTCGGCCAGGAGGAGGTAGCTGTCCGGGTCCTTCGGCCGCTGCGCCTGGGCCCGGCGCAGCACGGCGCGCGCCTTGGGAAACTGGTGAACTTCGTAGAGGACACGCGCCAGGAGAAGTTCGGCCGCGAAGTCCTCCGGGTGCCGGTCCAGGACGGCCCGGGCCTGCGCCTCGGCCCGGGTCCAGTCCTGCAGCCGCACGTAGGCCTCGCCGAGGGCCACCTGCAGGTAGGGGTTTCTCTCATCCGTGGCCAGCGCCAGCCGCAACTCATCCACCACCTGCCGCTCGTCCCCGGCGTGGTGAGCCATCCGTGCCAGCAGGAAGTGGGCGTAGGCCGAGGCCGAGGCAAACGTGCCGGGCTCAGCCTCCATGGCCTCCCGCATGGCCGAGACGTCCACCGCCGGCCGGTGCGCCTCCGCCGTCCGCCCCGCGGGCGCGGCGGACAGAAGGGCGAGGAGGACGAGGGACGGGGCGGCCACCGGTGCACATGTCCCCGGGGGGGACTGGGCGCGGGCGCGCCCAGGCCGGGGCCTTGAAGCAATCCCCTAGTCTACCAGGGCCGGGGCGGCTTGCTGGAAGCCCTCCCCGTCCGAAGGGGGGTGGGGAGACGTCAGCCCAGAAGGCGCTGCAGCACCGCTTCCGGCATCTCCCGCGGCGGCACCTCCGCCACGTCCACGTCACAGCGCTCGGCGCCCTGGCGGCGCAAGTCCGACTCCACCCGCCCGAAGACGCTTTCGGCCTGGGCGGCGGTGCACTCCGGCAGGACGGCGGCGAAGGTGCCACTGCCGAGGTGGGCCAGGACGTCCGGGGCCCGCAGCCGCTCGCGCATGCGGGCCGCGCAGGTGCGCAGCGCTTCGGCGTCGTGCGCGCTGGTGCGCACCACGGCCAAGGCCAGCGGGCGGCCGTAGCGCCGGGCGCGGGCCGCCTCCTGCGTGAGGCGGATGACGAGACCGCGGCGGTCCAACAGCCCGGTGGCCGCGTCGGTGGGGCCCGCCGCCCCGGTGGGCACCGGCAGCGAGGCGCCGGAGGACTTGAGGGACAGTGCACGTTCTGTGCGCTCGAGCAGCTCCGAGGAGCGGAAGGGCTTGGCCAGGTAGTCCACCGCGCCGAGGTTGAGGGCCCGGACGCGGTCGGCGACGCCCACCTGGGCGGAGACGAGGATGACGGGAATGTCCGCGGTGTCGGAGGAGGCCTTCAGAGACAGCACCGCGTCGAGGCCGTCCATGTGCGGCAGGAAGACGTCCATCACCACCAGGTCCGGGTGCAGGGCGCGGGCCTTGGCCACCCCCTCCGCGCCGTCGCGGGCGAGCTCCACCCGGTAGCGCTTGCGGAGAATTCCCTCCAGCACCGCGGCGATGTCGGGCTCATCCTCCACCACCAGCACCCGAGGCTGCTCACCCGGGGTGGGCAGCACGCCCGAGCGTTGCCGGGGCACGTCCTGGCTGGCCAGCGGCAGGGTGAAAACGAAGGCACAGCCGCCCTCGGGCGGACGCTCGGCCCAGATTTCGCCACCGTGCAATTCGACGAAGTCCTTGCAGATGGCGAGGCCGAGGCCGGTGCCGCCGGGGCCATGGCGGTAACGGTCAAACACAAGATGCAGCTGGTCCTCGCTGAGGCCCTTGCCGTCGTCCTGCACCACCACCTTCGCCACCGGCCCATCGGGCCGGGCCAGCACGCGCGCCTCCACCGTCACCACGGCGGAGGCGTGGGAGAGCGCGTTGGAGATGAGGTTCTGCAGCACCTCGCGCAGCTTGAGCTCATCCCCCATCACCGGGAGGCGCTCCGGAGCCAGCACGGACAACTCGAGCGAGCGGCCACGGGCCAGGATGTCCATCTCCGCCACGCAGTCGCTGGCCACCTGGCGCACGTCCACCAGCTGGACGTCCAGCGCGACGCGGGAGTGCTCGCCCTTGCCCTTCTCGAGGAGGGACTCCACCAGCTTGAGGATTTTGCGCGCCTGGCGCACCACGGCGCCGGCCGACTCGTGCTGTTCGGGCTGCAGCTCCGCGTCCTCCAAGAGGCGCCCGTGGCCGATGACCACCTGAAGCGGGGAGCGCAGGTCGTGGCTGGCGATGGCGATGAGTTCGTCCTTGAAGCGCGCGAGCTCACGCAGCCGGCGGTTGGCCTCGGTCAGCTCCCGGTAGCGGTCCACGTACTTGAGCTCGAGGTCCTCCCGCTTCTTCTGCAGGGCGGCGTGCAGCCGGGCGTTGCGCACCGAGTTGGCGAGCGCCGCCGCCACCGCCTGGGCGAATTCCTGCTCCTCGCGCCCGAAGGCGCCGCTGCGCCGGGAGAGGCGGAGGAAGAGCGCGCCCACCAGGTCGTCCTGGCTGATGAGGGGCTGGACGAGGATGCTCTTCACCCCGAGCGGGGCGATGAGGGGCCGCACCTCGGCCATCAGCGGGTCCTCCAGGGCGTCCGCGACGTAGGTGGCCTCGCGGGTGCGCAGCGACTGGCGCAGCTCCGGGTAGCGGGCCAGGTCGATGGGCAGGGGCTGGAGGTCCGGCCGCTCGAAGGTGGCCATCACCGTGGCGGTCGCGTTCGACTCGCCGGTGCCGTCCACCAGCACCACCGAGCAGCGGTCCATGGGCAGCACCCGGCCCACCTTCTCCACCGCGATTTTCAGAATCTCGCCGAGTTCCAAAGAACTCGTCGCCGCCTGGGTAATCTCAAGCAGCATCGCCATGCGCTCGGCGAGCCGTTCTTTGGCCCCTTTGCGACCCTGCACCGGTCCCTCCACCGCGGGCCCGGTCGGCGAAGTCTCCCCTTTCATCCTCGCTTCATCTTTCCGCAATTCCGGCCGCGGTACCAGCCACGGCCGTCCGGGCGGCCTTCCCGGCGGGTTCCTGGTGACCCTGAAGGCCACGCATATACTCCCGTATGCTCTGACGTTTCCGCGCGCGCACCGCCCGGCCCTCCTGGCCGGCCTCGGGCTTTTCCTCGGTGCGTCCGCAGCGGCGCAGACGCCCGCCGGCGACGTCCCCGCGGTCCCCGTAGCCGCCACGCCCGCCCTTCCGGAGGCCGCTCCGGGCACGCCCGTGGTGCAGCTTGTGCCCGGAAGCCCGCCACCCGGGCCCTCCACGCTGGGCAACCCGTTCGTCGACGCCGCCAACGCCCGGCTCTCGCAAGCCCTCTTCGGCGGGCTGGGGACTCTCAGCGTCTCGAGCGCGGACATTGGCCACAAAGGCCTTTTGCGCTTCGCGGCCTTCGGGCAGTACTACGACATCACCAACTGGCCGGCGGGGGGCGAACAGACAAGCCGCACGGCGGGCCTGGTCGCGGTGGACTATGTCCCGCTGGACTTTCTGGAGTTGTACGCCACCATCTCCACGGCGACGGCCACCAGCACCACCAACACCGCGCACCGCGCCGCCTCCACCGACGGGGACTTCGGCCTCGGGGCCAAGCTGGCCTGGCACCTCTCGCCAGCCTTCGCCCTGGCCGTGGACGTGCGCGGGGCTCACCTGGCCGGCGTCGGCACAGCGCCCGCCAGCCACCGGATGGCGCCCTACCTCCTCTTCACCTGGACGCCGCCCTGGCCGCTGCGGTTGGGCGTGCAGCTGGGGGCGCAGTTTCAGTGGAACAGCGTCCCGCTGTCCTACCCCACCGGCGGAGCGGAGGTCGCCCTGTCCAGCACGGCGTACAACCAGCTGCTGGCCGGTCTGTCTCTGGAATTTCCGCTTCCCATCGTCACCCCCTTCTTCGAGTACACCACCGGCTACCCCCTGGACGTCCCGGGGGGCACGCTGGTCGGCCTCGGCGGACTGCGGTTGCCCATCCACGCGGCGCTGCCACACCAGATGAATGCCGGCCTCAAGTTCACCCTGGTGGAGAACCTCACCCTTCTGTTGGCCGGGCAATTCAGCCTGCAGTCCAGCGTGGCGGTGGGCGTGCCGGCCATCCCGCCGTGGAACGTCGTCTTCGCCGCCACCTACGTGGTGGACCTCTTCCCAACGCCCGCCACGCGCGTGGTGGTGCAGCACCTGGACGTCCCCAGGGCGGCACCCCCCACCACCTTTGCCATGGCCGGGGTGGTGGTGGACGCAGCGACGCAGGCCCCGCTGGGCGCGGTGGTGGTGACGGTGGAGGGCGGGAAGGAAAGTCCCGTCGCCTCGGACGCCGCCGGGCACTTCCTCACCCGGCCGCTGCCGCCGGGGCCGGTGCGGCTACGGCTGGTGCGCGACGGCTACCAGGACGGCCTGGTGGAGGCGGTGGTGCAGGCGGAAGAGGCTCCGCCGCTGCGGGCGGCCCTTGTGCCGCTGCCGCCACGGGCCCGCCTCCTCCTCAGCACCACCGCCCAACGGCGCCCGGTGGCGGCCCACGTGACGCTGACGGGGGCGGAGAGACAAGTGGTGGACACCCAGGCCGATGCGGCCCCGACGCGGGTGGCCGTACTTCCCGGCGCCTACCTGGCGGAGGTGACGGCGGAGGGTTACCTGGCCCAGGCGCGCGAGGTGGAGGTGAGCGCCGGGGCGGAGTTGCAGCTCGCTTTCGACTTGCGAAGCGCGCCCAAGCGCAAGCACGTGGTGCTGCGCGAGGACCGGCTGGAATTGCTGGTGCAGGTGCATTTCTCCCCGGGCAGCGCCGTCCTCGCAGCCGACAGCTACCCGCTGTTGGAGGAGGTGGTGGACGCGGTGGTGCGCCTTTCCCTCAAGCGCATCCGCGTCGAGGGCTACACGGATTCCTCGGGCTCCCACGCCGCCAACCTGCGGCTGTCCCAAGCCCGCGCCGAGGCGGTGGCGGACTACCTGGTGCAGCGGGGCATCCCGCGGGCCCGCCTGGAAGCGAAGGGCTATGCGGAGGCGCGGCCGCTGGCCCCCAACATCACCGCCCGCGGGCGCGAGCTCAACCGGCGGGTGGAGATAGTGGTCCTGGAGAAGTAGCCCCTGGCTTTCGGGCCGCCAGCAGCACCTCGCGGTTTCCCGCCGGCCCGAGGATGGGCGAGTCCACTACCCCCAGTGGCTGCAGGCCCAAGACCTCGGCCGCCTTCTGCACGCGCTGCACGGCGGCCGTGCGAGCCGCCTCGTCCCGCACCACCCCGCCCTTGCCCACCTGGCCCTTGCCCACCTCAAACTGCGGTTTCACCAGCGCCACCAGCAGCCCGCCCGGCCGCAACAGCGGCAGCACCGCCGGCAGCACCAGGGTGAGGGAGATGAAGCTGACGTCCGCCACCAGCACGTCCACCGCCTCGCCCAGGGCCTGTGCGCCCAGGTGGCGGGCGTTGTGCCGTTCATGCAACACCACCCGCGGGTCCGCGCGCAGCCGCTCGTGCAGCTGCCCGTAGCCGACGTCCACCGCATGGACGCGCGCGACGCCCGCCTGCAGCAGGCAGTCCGTGAAGCCCCCGGTGCTGGCGCCGATGTCGGCGGCGACGGCCCCCGTCACGTCCAGCTGGAAGTGCTGCAGCGCATGGTGCAGCTTCAGGCCGCCGCGGGAGACGTACGGCAGCACCTCGCCCTTCAGGCGTAGCGGGGCGTCCACCCTGACGCGGGTGCCGGGCTTGTCCACCCGGGCCTCCCCCACCACCACCTGCCCGCCGAGGATGAGGGCCTGGGCCCGGGCCCGCGTCGGGGCCAGGCCCGCCTGCACCAACAGCACGTCCAGGCGCTCCTTCTTGATGGAACTCATTCGGACAGAAGCGCGCGCAGGGCGTCGGCAATTCCGGCGGCGTCCAGCCCCAGCGCCTGGCGCTGGGCCCGCGCATCGCCATGGCGGACGAAGGTGTCCGGCAGGCCCAGCAGCCGGACGCGGGGGCGGCGGCCGGTGTGGGCCGCCCTCTCCAGCACCGCACTGCCGAGGCCGCCGTGCGTGGTGCCTTCCTCCACCGTCAGCACCCTCCCCATCTCACACGCGGCGTCCACCGCGGCCCCGTCCAGGGGCGACAGCACCAGGGCGTCCAGCACCGCCACGTCCGGGACGCCGCGGGCGGCCTCCAGCGCGGCCAGGGCCAGGGGCCCCAGCGCCACCACGCAGGCCTTTGGGGCCTGTGGCCGCAGCAGCCAGCGCCCCGTCTGCACCGGGGCGACGCAGGGCGGAAAACCTTTGGGGACGTCGGGCAGGGTGCCGCGGGGGAAGCGCAGCGCGGCGGGGCCGGGCCCGGCCAGGGCGGTGGCCAAAAGCGCGTCCATGTCCTCCCCCACCACGGGCGCGTACAGGCGCAAGCCCGGCAGCGGCCGCAGCAGGGCCAAGTCGAAGGCGCCCTGGTGGGTGGCGCCGTCGGCGCCCACCAGTCCGGCCCTGTCCAGCGCCAGGGTGACGCTTAGCCCGGGCAGGACGACGTCGTGCACCAGCTGGTCCATCGCCCGCTGGAGGAAGGTGCTGTACAGAAGGCACACCGGCCGGGCGCCGCGGGCGGCCAGCCCAGCGGAAAAGGCCACCGCGTGCTGTTCGGCAATGCCGACGTCATGGACGCGGGCCGGGAAGCGGGCCTTCAGCCCCACCAGGGCCGAGCCCTCCAGCATGGCCGGCGTCACCGCCACCACCCGGGCATCCGCCTCCATGGCGCGCCCCAGGGCGTCGGCGAAGGCCTCGCTGAAGGTGCGCTTGCCCTGGCGGCTGCGGACCAGCTTCCCATCCCGCAATTCATAGGGGCCCATGGCGTGGCCGCGCGTCTGGGCGTCAGACTCGGCCGGGAAGAAGCCGCGCCCCTTCTCGGTGCGGACGTGCACCAGCACCGGCCTTTTGGCGCGGCGCGCTTCGGCCAGGGCCGGCAGCAGCGCCGGGAAGCTGTGGCCGGACAGGGGCCCGAGGTAGGTGAAGCCGAGGGCCTCGAAGAAGGCGCGGGCGGCACTGGACTGCAGCAGGCGCGCCACGGCGCCCACGTTGCTGGAGATGGACATGCCGTTGTCGTTGAGGACCACCACCAGCGGGTGGGGCGAGGCCCCGGCGTTGTTGAGGCCTTCGAAGGTGAGGCCGCCGGTCAGGCCGCCGTCGCCCACCACCGCCACCGCGCGGGCCAAGGGGTTTCCGGAGGAGGCCATCGCCTGGGCCATGCCAAGGGCAACGGAGACGGCCGTGCACGCGTGGCCCGCGCCGAAGGCGTCGTGCATGCTTTCCCGGGGGTCCAAGAAGGGCGCCACCCCCCCGGCTTGCCGCAGGGTGTGCATGGCCGAGCGCCGGCCCGTCAGCAGCTTGTGGGCGTAGGCCTGGTGGCCGACGTCGAAGACGAGGGCGTCCTGGGGTGAGTGAAATACCCGGTGCAGCGCCACCACCAGTTCCACCGCACCCAGCGAGGCGCCCAGGTGGCCGCCGACGCGGCCGCACACGTCGACAATCTCCTCGCGCAGCGCCTCGGCGAGGGCCGGCAGTTCTTCTTCTGGCAGCGCGCGCAGCGCTTCCGGGGAGTCCACCCGGGCCGGCCGCGTCAAGCCTGTCGCTCCACGCTGTAGCAAGCCAGGGCCGCGAGCGGCCCGGGGACAGGTTCCAGTGCCTGCACCGCCTGCACCGCCGTCTGCACCAGCGCCCGGGCCTTCTGTTGCGAGGCCCCCAGTCCCAGCACCGCCGGGTAGGTGTGGCGCCCGGCGTCGGCGTCCGCGCCGGCCGGCTTGCCGAGGGCCGAGGCCGAAGCGGTGACGTCCAGCACGTCGTCGGCAATTTGAAAGGCCAGCCCCACCGCCTCGCCGTAGGTGGAGGCGGCCTGCAGCTGCGCGGCGCTGCCGCCGGCGGAAGCCACCCCCAGCATGCATGCCGCGCGCAACAGGGCGCCCGTCTTCAGCGCATGCAGCCGGCTCAAGTACGCCTCCTGGGGAGGCCGGTCCTCGGCAATGTCCAGCACCTGGCCGCCCACCATGCCGGCGGCCCCGGCGGCGCGGGCCAGCAGGTGGCAGAGCGCCCCGCGGAGGGGGTCGGGCCCGGTGGAGAGGAGGGCGAAGGCCTCGGTCAGCAGGGCGTCCCCGGCGAGGATGGCCAGCGCCTCGCCGTACACCACGTGGCTGGTGGGCTTGCCGCGGCGGACCTCGTCGTCGTCCATGGCCGGCAAGTCGTCGTGGACGAGGGAATAGGTGTGCACGTATTCCACGGCGCAGGCCGCATCCAGGGTGGCCGGCGGCACAGGCCCGTGCGCGACGGCCTCGGCGAAGGCCAGGCACAGCACCGGACGCAGCCGCTTGCCCCCGGCCAGCAGCGAGTAGGCCATGGCGTCGCGCAACAGCGGAGGCGTCGTCTCCCCCAGGCGCTCCAGGCTTTTGCGGAGGAGGGCCTCCACCCGGGCGCCTTGCGTGCCGAGGTAGGCGTCGAGCGAGAAGGGTGCGTCCATGCCGGCGCTAGAAGGGGATGTCCTCGTCTTCCCCGGCCGCAGCGGCCAAGCGGCCCGGGGCCGCCTTCGTCTCCAGCGGCACGGCGCGCTCCTGCCCCTGGTGTTCCAAGAGTTCCTGCACGCGCTTGTCGGCCTGGGTCAGCAGCTCCTCGCCCCGCTGGACGAGGCGAATTCCCTTTTCAAACTCGGCCAGCGTGTCCTCCAGGCTGAGCTGTCCCGTCTCCAGCTTCTTCACCACGTCCTCGAGACGCTCCACCACCTCGCTGTACGGCTGCGCCTTCTCTGTGCTGGTCGCCACGGCTGCCACCTCCCCGGCCTGACTCCCCTTCCCTCCTACCGGACGGCGGCTACCCTGCGCAAACTCCCCGCGCTTGCCCCTGGGGGGGGTGGGGCGGTCCCGCCGTGCGTCCCTGGGGCATATTGGCTGCAGGCGGCTTCGCCACAGGCGCCGCCTCGGCCTTCCGCGGGCTGCCGTCGACGTCAGCCCTGGCCCGTGCCGGGCAGCCGGACGCGGGTGACGGTGGCGTCCACCTCGCCGCACTCGGCCAGCGAGCGACTTCCGGGCGGGGCCCAGCGCAGCTGCAGTGCCATGCCGACGGCCGCCTCCTCGGCCCGGGCCAGCAGCGCGCCGGTGTCCAGCCGGTAGGCGACGGCGTAGCCGCGCGACATGACTTTGAGGGGACTCAGCGCGTCCAGCTTGGCGGCCGCGCCGTACAGACGCTGGCGTTCCAGGCCCACCCGGGCCAGGCCGGCGGCCTGCAGCTGCGCCCGCAAGGCGGCCAGTTGCCGCTGCCCCTCGGCAATGGGGGCCACCGGGCTGCGGCGCTCCAGCGCCCGCCTGCCGCGCACCAGCGTCTCGCGCTCGCGCACCAGGCGGCGCTGCACGGCCTGCACCAGCCGGCCGCGCAGCGCGTGCACCACTTGGCGGCGCTGGGCCAGCAGCACTTCCGGACGGAAGCGGTCCAGCCGTTCGCGCAGGCGCCGGACGGCCTCGCCGTGGGCGCGGACCGCGCGCCGCGTGGAGGCCTCCAGCCTGTCCTCCAGCGTCACCAGCTCCTGGCGCAGGTCCGCCACCGCATGCCGGGGACTCTCCAGCTGCCGGCGCAACTCGGCCAGGACGTGGCGGCGCTCGGCCAGGGCCGCTTGCACCGCACGGCGCAGGCGCAGCCGGCCCTGCCCCATCTCCGCTTCCAGCTCCGCCAGCACCGGCACCACCAATTCCGCCGCGGCGCTGGGGGTGGGGGCCCGGACGTCGGCGACGAAGTCCGCGATGGTGACGTCCGTCTCGTGCCCGACGGCCGACACCACCGGGACGGGGAAGGCGGCGATGGCACGGGCCACCACCTCCTCGTTGAAGGTCCACAAGTCCTCGGCCGAGCCGCCGCCGCGGGCCACCACCACCACCTCCACGTCCGTGCGGGCCAGCCTGCC
Source organism: uncultured delta proteobacterium (assembly GCA_963760425.1). GTDB lineage: Bacteria > Myxococcota > Myxococcia > Myxococcales > Myxococcaceae > JADGRA01. Next base: position 98,002 of record CAVXCY010000022.1, read on the forward strand.
CAGGGCCCGCACCACCTCCTCGGCGGCGCCAGGGCCCTGCACCCGGGCGTGGCAGAGGAGGATGGAGGCCCGGGGGTGGCGGCGCAGGACAATGCGGAGGAAGTCCTGCAGCACCGCACCGGTGCGGCTGGTGACGATGCCGATGCGGCGGGGCAGCCGCGGCAGCGCACGGGGCGGCCGCATCCGCCGCTCGCCCATCAGGCCCTCGGCGGTCAGGCGTTCCTTCAGCTGGGCGAAGGCCAGCGCCAGGGCGCCAGCGCCGGCCGGCTCAATGCGCTGGACAATGAGGCTGTAGCGCCCGGCCCGGGCGTAGACGTCCAGGTAGCCCTCGGCGAGGACTTCCAGGCCCTCCTCCAGGCGGAAGCGGACGTTGCGCGCGGCGGAGGCCCAGATTTTCACGTCCAGGGTGGCGCCGGCGTCCTTCAGGGAGAAGTACAGGTGCCCGGTGGCGTTGGGGCCGCGGAAGCCCGACACCTCCCCGCGCACCAGCACCTTGCGGAAGCTGGACTCCAGGGTGCCCTTCACCAGTTCCGTCAGCTCGCTCACCGTGAAAACGGTGGGCTCGAGCGGCCGAGCCCGGCTCGGCTCGACGTCCAAGCGTTCAACTGCCTCGGGCGAAGGCCGCAGCACCCGGGGTGGCGGGGCTGCAGGGGCAAGCCGCACCTCCATCGCTGGCAGCGGCCGCGGCCGGGCGGGCGCCTCGGGGGCTGGCCCCGCGGCGGCTGCGCGCGGCACGTCCACCGGCGGCGGGGCGGCGGGTACCGGCTTGGCTTCTGCCGTTGCCGGGCGCGCCGGTGCGGACTCCGCCTCGGCGAAGAGGTCGCCCTGTTCCACGCGGCCTAACGCGCTGGCGCTGGCCGGCCGTCCCTTTCGCATTGCCACCTGCGGCACCGTAGCCACGCCCCCCGACGCCGTGCCAGGGGGGGCCCTTCCCTCACGGGGGCGGCGGCCCTGGCCCAAGGCGCTGGAGCTCCGCCCGGGCCGCCGTGGCCTCCGGCGTCCCCGGGTAGCCTTCCACCACCCGCGTGCAGGCTGCCCGCGCCTCGCCCGGCTGCCCGAGGCGCTCCTGCAGGGTGCACAACTCCGAAAGCAGGGGCAGCGCCTGGGCGGGGGAGGCGTCCTTCAGCCGAAGCAGCAGCGCCTGGCGGCGCGCCTCGTCCCGGCTGCGCTGGGCGGCCGCTTCTGGCGAATTGGCAGCGTCGGCCGAGGCGCCCACCACCGCGCCGGCGGTGGCCGGTGCCGAAGCGCCGCCTGCCGCCATGCGGGCGGCCGCCGAGGGATGGACGC
>CAVXCY010000023.1:0-84883 GCA_963760425.1 uncultured delta proteobacterium
AACCAGGTATTCGTTGCAGGTGCACCGGTGGACGGTGAGTTCATGAGGTGGGTGCGGTGGACTCCATCCTCGACGTCTGCGGTGCGGCCCTGGCCCTGGAACTGTTGGGCGACCCCGAGGTGCACTGCGCACCGCTGCCGTTGGGAAGTGGCACCGTGCAGACGGCCCATGGATGCATGCCCGTCCCCGCGCCGGCGACACTGGAGCTCCTGGAAGGCCTTCCGGTGCGCTTCGAGGGGGTGGGAGAACTGACCACCCCCACCGGCGCCGCGCTGGTGCGCGTGCTGGCGCGTGTGGTGCCCCCGCCGCCGCTGGTGGTGCAACGGGTGGGCTACGGCGTCGGCACGCGGGAACTGGCGGACCGGCCCAATGTCCTCCGGGCGACACTCGGCCAGCCGTCCGCTGACGTGGACGCCGGCACCTTGGTCCTGGAAGCCAACCTGGACGACTGCTCCCCGCAGCTGTTGGGCCACCTTCTGGAGAAGCTGCTGGCTGCCGGGGCGCTGGATGCCTGGGTGGTGCCGGCGACGATGAAGAAGGGGCGGCCCGGGCACCTGTTGGGGGCGCTGTTGGGCGCCGAAGTGCGCGAGGCCCTCGTCCAGCTGGTGCTGCGCGAGTCCACCACCTTGGGGGTGCGGACGTTTGCAGTGGAGCGCACGACGCTGGCGCGGCACCATGTCTCGGTGGACACCCGGTACGGGCCGGTGCGCATCAAGGTGGGCACACTCGGCGCTGAGGCACTGAATGCCGCGCCGGAGTACGAAGACGTCCGGGCATTGGCCGAGGAGGCCCGCGTCCCGGTGAAGCAGGTGTGGGCCGAGGCGCTTGCCGCGTACTGGCGCCGGGGCTGAGAGGGTGCAGACGGAAAGAAACGACAAGGAGCGAGGCATGGCGGAACAACCGTGGGACCAGAAGCTGATGGACTACCTGAAGGCTGCTGGCGAGGAGCTGCGCAGGACGGGGAGGAGCTCAAGGCCGAGTCGCAGCGCCTGCTGGACGAGATGACGGACCCCGAGATGCGGACGCGTCTGAAGGAACGCTTGGCCCAACTGGGCCAGGCTGCCAAGCAGACGGCGGCCGAGGCGTCCGCCAAGCTGCAGGAGGCCTTCGGCGGCAAGCCGGCCAAGAAACCCCGCAAGCCCAGGAAAGCCAAGAAAAGCCCGGCAAAGAAGAAGGCCCGCCGCGGCGCCAAGCGCCGGGGGTGACAGCCCCCCGCGGACGGGGGGCTGTGCCATAGTCTTGGGTCAACGTGGCCACTGAAAAGGGCAAGTTCTCCGCCGATATTGGCGAGGACGTCATCGCCGCGGCCCTCGACAGCGTCGAGCAGCGCACTCGCTCCGGCGAGCAGCCCGCCGCGGTCGAGGCCTCGGGCGTCCCGGCGCCTGAGGCGGAGCCGCAGCCGGAGGGCCTGGCCGGACGGCTGGCCGCCGCCGAGGCGCGGGTGGCCGAGCTCGAAGGGCAGCTGAAGGCGGAGCGCGAGACGGCCCTGCGGGCGGCGGCGGACTGGGACAACGCCCGGAAGCGCGCCCAGCGCGAGCTGCAGGAGGGCGTGCGCTTCGCCAATGAGAGGCTGCTGAAGGACTTCCTGCCCGTGGTGGACAACCTGGAGCGTGCGCTGGGCCACGGAAGCGCCACCCGGGACTGGGCGAGCCTCGAGCAGGGGCTGCAGATGACGCGCAAGCAGTTCGAGGACACGCTGGCCCGGCACGGAGCCCGGCCGCTGACGGCCCTGGGCCAGCCCTTCGACCCCAACCTGCACGAGGCCATGGGCACCACTGAGTCCACCGACGCCGCGCCGAACACGGTGCTGTCCGAGGTGCTGCGCGGCTGGATGCTGCATGACCGGCTGGTACGGCCGGCGCTGGTGTCGGTGGCCCGGCCGCCGGTGGTCCCGGCCGAGCCGGCGGCGCCTGCCCCCGAGGCAGAGGCGGCGGCCGCGACGAAGGGGCTTTCGTGAGCAAAGTCATCGGCATCGACCTCGGCACCACCAACTCCTGCGTCGCCGTCATGGAGGGCGGGGAGCCGGTGGTCATCCCCAACAGCGAGGGCAGCCGCACCACGCCCTCCATCGTCGCCTTCACCGACTCCGGCGAGCGGCTGGTGGGGCAAATCGCCAAGCGCCAGGCGGTGACCAACGCCGAGAACACCCTTTTCGCCGTGAAGCGCCTCATCGGCCGCCGTCTTGAGACGCCGGAGGCCAAGCGCGCCGTGACCGTCTCGCCGTTCAAGGTGGTGGCCTCGCCCAACGGCGACGCGTGGATTGACGTGCGGGGCAAGCTGCTCAGCCCGCAGGAGGTGTCGGCCCAGGTCCTGCTCAAGATGAAGCAGACCGCCGAGGACTACCTCGGCGAACCAGTCACCGAGGCGGTCATCACCGTCCCCGCTTACTTCAACGACAGCCAGCGCCAGGCCACCAAGGACGCCGGGCGCATCGCCGGCCTCAGCGTGCTGCGCATCATCAACGAGCCGACGGCGGCGGCGCTCGCCTACGGGCTCGACCGGGGCAAGGACAACAAGAGCGAGCGGGTGGCCGTCTATGACCTGGGTGGTGGCACCTTCGACATCTCCATCCTCGAGCTGAATGGCGGCGTCTTCGAGGTGAAGAGCACCAATGGCGACACCTTCCTCGGCGGCGAGGACTTCGACCAGCGCATCGTGGACTACGTCGCCAAGCGCTTCTTGGACCAGAACGGCATCGACCTGCGCAAGGACCGCATGGCGCTGCAGCGGCTGAAGGAAGCCGCCGAGCGGGCCAAGCACGAGCTGTCCAGCGCCACCGAGACCGAGCTCAACCTTCCCTTCATCACCGCCGACCAGACCGGGCCGAAGCACCTCATCGAGACCATCGACCGCGCCACCCTGGACAAGCTGGTGGCGGACCTCATCGAGCGCACCATCGAACCATGCCGGATGGCCCTCAAGGACGCCGGGCTGCAGCCCCAGGCCATCCACCAGGTGCTTCTGGTGGGGGGCATGACGCGCATGCCCAAGGTGCAGGAACGGGTGCGGGAATTCTTCGGGAAGGAACCGCACAAGGGCATCAACCCGGACGAGGTGGTGGCGGTGGGAGCGGCCATCCAGGGCGGCGTGTTGAAGGGCGAGGTGAAGGACGTCCTCTTGCTCGACGTCACGCCGCTGTCCCTGGGCGTGGAGACCGCCGGCGGCGTCTTCACCAAAATCATCGACAAGAACACCACCATCCCCTGCAAGAAGGGCCAGGTCTTCTCCACCGCCGTGGACAACCAGCCGCTGGTCAGCGTGCACGTGCTGCAGGGGGAGCGCGAGATGTCGGCCGACAACAAGACGCTCGCCCGCTTCGAGCTGGTGGGCATCCCCCCGGCGCCCCGCGGCGTGCCCCAGATTGAAGTCTCCTTCGACATCGACGCCAACGGCATCGTCCACGTCAGTGCCAAGGACCTGGGCACCGGCAAGCAGCAGCAGGTCCGCGTGGTGAGCAACTCCGGACTCACCGAGAAGGAGATTCAGGCGATGATTTCGGACGCCCAGGCGCACCAGGCGGACGACAAGAAGAAGAAGGAGATTGCCGACCTCCGCAACAGCGCCGACGGGCTCCTCTACACGACGGAGAAGAGCCTGGAGGAGTACTCCAACGTCCTCAACCAGGACGACATCGCCGAAATCCGCGCCGACATGGAGGCGCTCAAGCAGGTCCTCCACACCGCCGAGCCGGCGGCCCTGAAGGAAGCCGTCCAGCGACTGGAGGGCAGCGCCTACCGCATCGCCGACGCCATCTACAGCGACCAGGCCAAGACGGCCGGTTGACGCTGCCCCGCCCTAGGCTGTTTCCCTCTGTCAGTGCGCCGCGGCCAGCGGCCGTATTTCCCGGGCCGACAGGCGAAGAAACCGGTAGGCCAGCGCCGCCGCCACCGCACTCAATCCCGCGGCAAGCCCCCACCAAATCCCGAAGACGCCCTGGTGGGCGACGAAGCCCAACAGCAACGCCACCGGAAGGCCGATGCACCAATGGCCCACCACGTTGGCCAAAAACGTGAAGTGGGTGTCCCCGGCGCCCCGCAGCACCCCGGCGCCCACGCCCTGGATGCCGTCCGACACCTGAAACAGTGCGGTGATGCCGAGCAGCGGGATGGCGAGCCGGGCCACCTCGGGCGACGTCGTCATGAGGGCCACCAGGGCGCGGGGGGCGAGGAGAAACACCAAGGCCATGCACACCATGAAGGCCGTTCCCAGCCCGAAGGCCAGCAGTCCCGCCCGGCGCGCCAGCGGCGTGTCCCGTGCCCCCACCGCGTAGCCCACCCGGACGCCCCCGGCGTTCCCCAGGCCCGAGGCGAAGGTGAAGGTGAGCGAGCCGTACATGAGGGCAATCTGGTGTGCGGCCAGGCTGGGCGCGCCGAACAGTCCCGCCAGGAAGCCGGCCAGGGAAAACAGACCGACCTCGGCGCAGTAGTGCAGGCCGATGGGAATGCCCACCCGGAGGACGTACCGCACGTCCCGGGGCGACAGGTTGTGCAGCCCAGGGTGCGGCCCGCCGGGCAGCGGGACGCGGCTCACCACGAAGGCCAGCACCAGGAATTCGAAAAGGGTGGCGAGGCTGGTCACCAGGGCCGAGCCGGCCGCCCCCATGGGCGGCACCCAGCGCAGGGGGCCGGTCCAGGCCGGCAGCCCCTGCCCCCCAAAAACGAACAGCAAGTCGCCGAGAAGGTTGAGGACGTTGGCGCCAAGGACGGCGTACAGAAGCCAGCGCGCGCGGCCGACGGCCTGCAGGTAGGCGCGCGCGGCGAAGAAGAGCAGCATCGGCAGAAGGCCAGGGACGCGCCACACCATGAAACTGGCCGCGCTTTTGGCCACTTCCGGCGGAATACCCAAGGGCTGCAGCAGCGGCAGGACGGCGAGGATGGGCAGTGCCAGTACCAGGCTGGCCCCCACGGCCGTGTACACCGCCTGCCAGTAGAGGCGCCGGGCCCTGAGGACGTCGCCGGCGCCCACCGCCTGGGAGATGAGGGGGTCGGCCCCCATCAGCAACCCGATGCCCAGAAAGGCAAAGGCGAAGAAGAGGCCATTGCCGAGGCCCACCCCGGCCAGCTGCACCGCGCCCGTCCGGCCCACGACGGCCGTGTCCACGGCGCCCATCAGCGCGTGCCCGGCCTGCGTCAGCGCCAGCGGGAGCGCCAGCTGGAGAAGGGCGTGGAATTCGCCCCGGACGGCGGGCCGCGGTGGCGGAAGCGGGGACATGGGCCCCGCGGCTTCTCGCACACCCGGCGACCCGCCGGCGAGCCCGGGGCCTTCCACTCCCCTGGCGGGGGAGTGGCCGGCCGTCTTCGCGAGGGCGCGCGCTAGCCCACTTCCCTGCTAGAGAGCGGACCCTTGCAGTAGCGGTGCACCCTTTTCTCGGGCCTTCGGGACGGATGCGGTCCGTCCCCCAGAAGGCCCCGGCGCAGGACAACCCAATGGGGAAGCGACGTCTTTTGGTGGTGCTGCTGGCCGTGCTGGGCTTCGGCGCGGCCGCCGGATGCCAGGACTTGAATTACGACTGCGCCGGCATCTGCGGCACGACGCTGGGCAACGGCGACTTCGAAGGCGTCATCTCCGCGCCAAGCCTGGTGGAGGCCCAGAACGCCTGCCTGGCCAAGCTGGGTTGCGACGCGGGCTTCCGGGCGAATTGCAACTGTTACCTCCAGCGGTATTAGGCGTTTCGGGGGGCGGCCAGGACTGCCCCCTGGGGCAAGACAAAGGAGTCGACTGCGGATGAAGCCCTCGGCCACGGTCGACTTCTTCTTCGACTTTGCCAGCCCCTATGCCTGCCTGTCGGCGCTGCGCATCCGCGCACTGGCCAAAGACCAGGGCATCCCCATCCACTGGCGGCCCTTCCTGCTCGGCCCCATCTTCCAGGCCGAGGGCCTCCCGGACAGCCCCCTCAACCTCTTCCCGCTGCGCGGGGCCTATGCCGTGCGGGACGTCCAACGCCGGGCTGCCCGCCATGGCTTTTCCGCCCGTTTCCCCTCCACCTTCCCCCGCCTCAGCGTGCTGGCCTCCCGGGTGGCGCTGGTGGCGCTCCGCGAAGGCTGGGGTGAGGACTTCAGCGAGGCGGTGTACCGGGCCGAGTTTCAGCGGGGCGAGGACATCGCCGCCCCCGAGGTGGTGGGGGCGCTGGTGCGGGCCCAGGGGCAGGCGCCCGAGCGCGTGCTGCAGGCGGCGCAGGTACCGGAGGTGAAGGCCGCCCTGCGGGCCGAGGTGGAAGCGGCCCAGGCGGTGGGCATCTTCGGGGCGCCCAGCTTCCTGGTGGACGGGGAGCTCTTCTGGGGCGATGACCGACTGGAAGAGGCGCTGGACTGGGCGCTGGGGCACAGGTGACCGGGGGGCCCCGGCCGGAGGTGGGTGCAGCGTTGCCTTGACCCCTGCCGCGCCCTCCCCCTACAAGTGCCCGGCCTTCCTTCGCCGTGCCTCAAGAGGAGCCCCCCCATGCGAACGCTGCCGGCCGTCACCACGGCCCTGGTGCTGCTCGCCATCGGCTGCGAAAAGAAGTCCGCCACCCCGGCGGCCCCCGCCCCGGCCGGCGCGACCGGCCCGGCGTCGGCCGCCCCCAGCGGTGACACCATCATCCTCGGCGAGATTTTCTCCCTCACCGGCGGTCAGGCCACCTTCGGTATCTCCAGTCGCAACGGCATCGAGATGGCGGTCAAGCAAGCCAATGCCGCCGGCGGCGTGAAGGGCAAGAAGCTCGAGACGCGCGTCTACGATGACCAGGGCAAGCCCGAGGAAGCGGCCAACGCCGCCACCCGCCTCATCAACCAGGACCACGTGACGCTCATCCTGGGCGAGGTGAAGAGCTCCAACTCCATCGCCATGGCCAAGGTGGCCCAACCGGCGGGCGTCCCGATGATTACGCCCACCTCCACCAACCCCAAGGTGACCGAGGCCGGGGACTACATCTCGCGCGTTTGCTTCATCGACCCCTTCCAGGGCTTCGTGATGGCCAAATTCGCCCGGGACAACCTCAAGCTGAACAAGGTAGCCGTGTTGAGGGACCTCAACTCCGACTACTCCAACGGCCTCACCGACGTCTTCACCCGCAAGTTCACCGAGATGGGCGGGAAGATTGTGGGGGTGGAGACCTACAACCAGGGGGACAGTGACTTCCGGGGCCAGCTCACCGCGGTGAAGCGGGCCAATCCGGACGGCATCTATGTCCCGGGCTACTACAGCGAGGTGGGCGTCATCGCCCGCCAGGCCAAGGAGCTGGGAATCACCGTCCCCATCATGGGGGGCGACGGATGGGACAGCGAGAAACTCTTCGAGCTGGGGGGCAGCGCGGTGGAGGGGCACTACTTCAGCAACCACTACAGCTCCGATGACCCGGCCCCCCGCGTCCAGAAGTTCGTCGCTGCCTACAAGGCCGCCTACGGCGGGGTGCCGGACGCGCTGGCGACGCTGGCATACGATGCGGCCGGCGTCGCCATCGATGCGATGAAGCGGGCAGCCGACCTCTCGGGCCGGGCCATCCGCGACGCCATCAACCAGACGAAGGACTACCCGGGGGTGGCCGGCAACATCACGCTCGACAGCAACCGCAACGCCGTGAAGCCAGCGGTGGTCCTCAAGGTCGGCAAGGGCAAGTTTGATTACGTGACGACGATAAATCCCTGATGGGCGACCTGGTCCAGCACCTCATCAACGGGCTCGCCGCCGGCACCATCTACGCCCTGGTGGCCCTCGGCTACACCATGGTGTACGGCGTGCTGAAGCTCATCAACTTCGCCCATGGCGACGTGATGATGGTCGGCACCTTTGTCGCCTACGCCGTCGCTCGCGGACTGGGCCGGCCGGCGCAGACGTCGCTTCTCGGCGTCAGTGCCATCTTCCTGGCGGCGATGGTGGGCTGTGCGCTGCTCGGCCTCCTCATCGAGCGTTTTGCCTACCGGCCGCTCCGGGAGAAGCCGCGGCTCACCGCCCTCATCACCGCCATCGGCATCTCCTTCACCCTGTCCTACGGCTTCCAGCTGGACTTCGGCCCGTTGCCCGGCGCGGCGCCCCGGGCCTTCCCGGAGATTATTCCGCCGCGGGAGTGGCTGGTCTTCGGCGACCGGACGGTGGTCATCTGGAACTGGCAGGTCATCTCGCTGGCCATCGCGCTGCTGTTGATGGTGGCGCTGCAGGGGCTGGTGTACCGCAGCCGCTTCGGACGAGCGATGCGGGCGGTGTCCTTCGACCACCGGACGGCCGCCCTGATGGGCATCCCGGTGGACCGGGTCATCGCGCTCACCTTCATGCTGGGCAGCGCCCTGGCCGCGGGCGCAGGCATCCTCTTCGCCATCAAGGACACCGTCGTCCAGCCGCTGATGGGGCTGTACGTCGGGCTGAAGGCCTTCGTGGCCGCCGTCATCGGTGGCATCGGCAACGTCCCCGGGGCGGTGGTGGGGGGGCTGCTGCTGGGCCTGGTGGAGGAATTCGTGGTCGGCTACTCCTCGAGTAGTTGGCGGGACGCGGTGGCCTTCAGCTTTCTGATTGTCGTCCTGTTGGTTCGGCCCTCCGGCCTGTTCGGGACCGTCACGGCGGAGAAGGTTTGACCGCGCGGATGGCCTCCCTGCCTGCACCGCTGCGCGGCGTCTTCCCGGTGCTGCTGGCCTTTCTGGCGCTGGGCGCCCTGCAAGTGGTGGTGGGCCAGCTGCCCTTCTTCGTCTACCTGTCCTCGCTGGTGGGAGTGAATGTCATCCTCGCCGTGTCCCTCAACATCGTGAACGGGATGACGGGCCAGTTCTCCATCGGCCATGCCGGCTTCATGGCGGTGGGGGCGTACGTCGGGGGGAAGCTGGCGCTGGAGATGAGGGATTTGGCCATCACCGGCATCCCCCACGGGGTGTCGGACCAGCTGCAGCTTTTGGCCTCGCTGGTGGTAGGGGGGGTGGCCGCCGGGGTGGCCGGCTTTCTGGTGGGGCTACCCTCCTTGCGCCTGCGGGGGGACTACTTGGCCATCGTCACCTTGGGCTTCGGGGAGATGATTCGTGTCATCGTCTCCAACCTGGAAGTGTTTGGCCGCGCCCTTGGCCTGTCCGGCATCCCGCAGACCAGCAGCTTCATGATGATTTGGATGTGCGTCTTCGTGGTGGTGCTGGTGGCGCGCCGCATCCAGGACAGCGCCCACGGGCGCTCGCTGTTGGCCATCCGGGAAGACGAGGTGGCGGCCGAGGCGATGGGGGTGGACACCACCGCCTACAAGGTGCGGGCCTTCGTCATCTCCTCCTTCTTCGCCGGCGTGGCCGGGGCGCTCTTCGCGCACTTCGTCCCCATCATCAACCCCGGCTCCTTCACCTTCGTGAAGAGCATCGAAGTGGTGACGATGGTGGTGGCCGGTGGCCTGGGAAGCATCAGCGGCTCCATCTTCGCCGCGGTCGTCCTCACGCTGTTGCCGGAGGTGCTGCGCAGTCTCTTCCTGCAGGTGGGCGGGCTGGAGGGCGGCGCGGCGCTGGCGCAGAAGGTGGACCAAATCCGGATGCCCGTGTACGGCATCCTGCTGGTCATCCTCATGCTGTCTCGGCCGCAGGGCGTCTTCGGCAGCCGCGAGCTGTGGGATGCCTTCCCGCGCTGGTGGGGCCGTGGCTGGAGGGCCGAGGAGTGAGCACGCCGCTGCTGCAGGCCGAAGGGGTGGCCATCCACTTCGGCGGCCTGAAGGCCCTCTCCGGCTTCGACCTGGACATCCACCAGGGCGACCTCAAAGGCCTCATCGGGCCCAACGGGGCGGGCAAGACGACGGCCTTCAACGTCCTCACCGGCGTCTATCTGCCCAGCGCGGGTACCGTGCGCGTCGCCGGGGAAGTCGTCAATGGGCTGAAGCCCCACCAAATCAACCGCCTGGGGCTGGCGCGCACCTTCCAGAACATCCGCCTCTTCAGGACGCTGACCGCGCTCGACAACGTGCGGGTGGCGTGCCTGGCGGACACCTACGCCTTCTTTTCTCGCGCCCGCATCGAGGCGGCCCGCCGCAGGTCTTCCAAGCGCAGTGGCGCCGCCGCGGCCATGGCCGCGCTCAACAACTACGTCGACTGGTGGCGGGCGCTGCTGCTCACCCCCGGCTTCCAGCGCGAGGAGCGCGCCCTTACCGTCAAGGCCGACGCGCTGCTGGACGTGATGGGTCTGCTGCACCGGCGGGGCGAAGAGGCCCGGAACCTGCCCTACGGCGAGCAGCGGCGACTGGAGATTGCGCGCGCGCTGGCCACCGGGCCCCGGGTGCTGCTGTTGGATGAGCCGGCGGCGGGGATGAATACGCGCGAGAAGGGAGACCTGATGGTGCTCATCCGCGAGCTGCGCACCCGCTTCTCGCTGGGCATCCTGGTCATTGAGCATGACATGAAGCTGGTGATGGGCATTTGCGAAGACATCACAGTGCTCGACTACGGCGAGACCATCGCCCGCGGAAACCCGGAGCGCGTCCGTACCGACCCCAAAGTCATCGAGGCCTACCTGGGCGACAGCTACCTGGCCGCCCAGGGGATGGCCGTCCCCGGAGGCAGCGCATGATTGCCCCGGCGGTTTCCGAGGAGCGGCGGGACGGCCAGTCCATCCTCGAGGTGGAGAACCTGCACGTCAGCTACGGCGCCATCACCGCGCTGCGGGGAATCTCGCTGAAGGTGGGCCAGGGCGAGGTGGTGGCGTTGATTGGCGCCAACGGCGCGGGGAAGACGACCACGCTGCGGGCGGTGTCTGGAATGCTGCGGCCCAAGAGCGGTCGCATCCTCCTCGAGGGGCAGCCGGTGCAGGGGATGAAGTCGCACCTTTTGGTGCCACGGGGCATGGCGCACGCGCCGGAAGGGCGAGGGATTTTTCTCAACCTCACCGTGGCGGAGAACCTGGACCTGGGCGCCTACCTGCGCCGCGACCGCGCCCAGGTGGCGGAGGACCGCGAGTACGTCTTCGGCCTCTTCCCGCGGTTGAAGGAACGACAGAAGCAGGTCGGGGGCACCCTCTCCGGCGGCGAGCAGCAGATGCTGGCCATCAGCCGCGCGCTGATGAGCCGCCCGAGGTTGCTCCTCCTCGACGAGCCGTCGCTCGGGCTGGCTCCCCAGGTGGTGGAGACCATCTTCCGGATTCTGCGGGAGGTGAATGCCCGCGGCGTCTCCATCCTCCTGGTCGAGCAGAACGCGCACCTCGCCCTGTCCTTGGCCAACCACGGCTACGTGCTTGGAGACGGGCGAGGTGGCGATGCAGGGCGCGGGGCGGACGCTGTTGGCCAGCCCGGAAATCCGGCGCGCTTACCTCGGCGAGTAGCAAAAAAGAACGGGCCCGTCAGCGCCTGCACGAAGCAGGGCGGACGGACCCGCGGAGCGCCTCTTGGAGGGGGTTGCTTCGGGCGCTCCACCTCTCCGGGGCGGGTGGCCCCGGAAAAGGAACAGGAAACTTAATTCACCTTCACCTGGATGCTCTTCGGCTTGGCCTCGGCCCGCTTCGGCACGTAGATGCGAAGCACGCCATTCTTCGTTTCGGCCGTCACCTTGTTGGCATCGAAGGTGGCCGGAAGCGTGAAGCTGCGGGCGAACGTCCCGTACTCGCGCTCAATCCGGTGGTAATTCTCCTTCTTCTCCTCGCGCTCCAGCTTCCTTTCGCCACGCACCGTGAGGACACCGTCCTCCAGGTTGACGCTGACGTCCTTGGGGTCGACTTCGGGAACCTCAAACTTGAAGGTCAAGCCTTCAGTGTCCTCGAAGACGTCCACCGCGGGCGCCCAGCCAAAGGACTCCGTCCCGCGGTTTGCACCGAGGGTGGTTTCAAACAAACGGCTCAAATCACTCTGCAGCCTGGTCATGCCCGGATAGGGCTCCCAGCGTGTAATCGTTGCCATGGGTACTTCCTCCTTCTGCTAGCAACCTAAGACGCGACTCCTCCGCGTCAAGGCGTGGCCCGCAAAGGCCCCCTCCCCACGAGAAAAGTGCCCGACACGACGCAGGAATTTCTAAGGGTGGGCGGTGGTGGCGGTGCCCAAGGGAAACTCCGCCAGCCCGGTGTGCTGCGCGCCGGTGGCCGTCAGTTCGCTGTGGAAAAGCGTCAGGCCTTCGAGGAGGAAGCCGCCGAGGACTTGCCCGCGCAGGGCCCGCTGGCAGCGGGCCAGGGCCACATCCCCCGTCCGGCCCCGTGCGCGCGCCAGGGTGAGGTGGGGGTGAAAGGCCCGGGTGGCCGTCCCGGGCCCGGGCCGCCAGGGCTGCAGCGCTTCTTCGACGTCCGCCTGTAGCGCCTGAAGCGGCGCCAAGTCCCCGGCCACTTCCGTAAACAGCACCTCCGGCTGGTGCGGGCGGCCAAAGCAGCCCGCGCCGCGCAACCACAGCTGCACGGCCAGGTGCCGGGACGCCACCGCCTGCAGTGCCTGCACCAGCGCGGGGAGGACGGCCGCATCGTGCTCGCCCAAGAAGGCCAGCGTCAGGTGCAGCGCGCCGGGCTTCACCCAGCGCGCCTGGGAGGCGGCGCGTCGCGCGGCCGACAGCGCCTCGAAGACGTGGGCCTGTAGCGCGTCCGGCAGACGTCCGGCGACAAAGAGGCGCAAAAGCTGGTCCTCCTGCGGCCAAGCTAAGCACCGCCTTCTTCACCGCTCCAGGGGTAGAGCGCGCCGGCGGGCGCGGGGTAGGGTGGCACGCCCGTGGTCGCCCTCGACGTCTCTTCCATCGCCAAGCGCTACGGGCCCGTCCAGGCCGTCGACTCCATCTCCTTCCAGGTGCACGCCGGCGAGCTGGTCGGCCTGTTGGGCCCCAACGGCGCGGGCAAAAGCACCACGCTGCGCCTCATCGCCGGGCTGGTGCACCCGGACGCCGGCACGGTGCGCCTGGGGGGGCACGACGTGCAGCGCGCGCGTCGGGCCGCCCTGGCCGCGGCGGGCTTCCTCATCGAATCCCCGGCCCTCCCCGGGGAGTTGACGGCGTTGGGGGCGCTGGCCTGGGTGGCTTACTTGGGCGGGCAGCCGGTGCCGGCGGCGCGGCAACGCGAGGTGCTGGCGCAGGTGGGCCTGACCGAGGTGGCTCGGCGCCGCGTCCGGCAGCTGTCCTTGGGCATGAAGCAGCGGCTGGCCATTGCCGCGGCGCTTCTGGACCGCCCCTCCCTTTTGGTGCTGGATGAGCCGCTCAACGGGCTCGACCCGCCCGGGGTTCGCGACATGGGGACACTATTGCGCGAGCTGGCCCAGGGCGGCACGGCGCTGCTCGTCAGTAGCCACCTGCTCGATGAGGTGGAGCGCACGGCGAGTCGCGTCCTGGTGATGGCGCACGGCCGTCTGGTGGCGGAGGAGCCGGTGGACGCCGACCACACCGGCGCGCTCCGAGAGCTCTTCTTCTCCGTCACCCAGGCGGGGGCCGCGTGAGGGGCCTGGTCGGCGCCTACCGCGCCGAATGGCTGCGGCTCGCCACCGGGCGCAGCGTGTGGCTGCTGCCGCTGGCGGCGGTGCTGGCGGCCGCCTACGCCATGTCACTGGGGGTGGCCGCCGAGCGCGGCCTCTTCGGTGCGCCGAATGGTTTCTACCTGGGGGCGGCGGGGGCCACCGGCGCGGCCATCACCTCGGCGGCGGTGGGTGCGCTGTTGGCCGCCAGCGCGGTGGGCGCGGACTTCGCCTCCGGCGTAGCCCGCACCGCCCTCAGTCGTCCGGTGGGGCGGACGGCCTGGTGGGCGGCGCGGCTTCTGGCGCTGTCCAGCGCGCTGGGCCTGGCCCTGCTGGCGGCCTGTCTCGGTGCCTTGCTGGCTGGCTACTTGCGCTTCGGCCTGGAGGCGGCGACTGAGGGCAGCTATGTGCTGGCCGCGCGAGCGCTATTGCTACGGGAGTTGGCCGTGGCGGTGGCCATTTGCCTTCTGGGGCAAGGGGTGGCGGTGGCCACCGGTGGGCTGCTGGGCATGGCCTTCGGCCGGCCCGGCCCAGCGGTGGCCTCGGCGGCCCTCCTCGGCGCGGGCCTCCTCGCGCTCGGCCGCTGGCCCAAGCTGGAACCCTGGCTGCCCACCACCTTTCTCACCGCCGGACTGGACCGGGTGGCGCAGCTGGCGCAGGGGCTGGCCGGTCTGCACGCCACTGACGTCGCACCCCGCGCAGTGCTGGTGTTTGCGCTGTGGCTGTTGGCGGTGGGCGCCTTGGGCGGGCTTCTGCTTTCGCGAAAGGACATTGCTTCGTGAGGTGGACGCTTCTTTCGCTGTGCGTGCTTTGGGCCGGCCCGTCCGCGGCAGCGGAGCCGCAGAAGTTCGAGTTGAAGAAGCTGCAAGTGCTGGGTGACGTCGTGACGGTGACGGCGGCGGACCTGGACGGCGACGGCAAGCTGGACATCCTCGTCGGCTACACCAGCGGGGTCGGCCCAGGCACCAAGCGCTCGCTGGCCATCTTCTGGAACCGTGACGGCGCCTTCACGACGGCGCCGGACTTGGCCCTCGGCATGGACGACGTGGAAGCCTTCGGCTTCGACTTGGCCGACGTCGACGGGCAGCCGGGAGACGAGTTGCTGCTGGTGACCCCCGAGGGCGTCCTCGCCCGGAGTTTCCGCGGTCGGGTGGCCGGCCCGCCGGTGAAGCTGGTGGAACAGGTCACCGCCTTCACCCGGCCCGCCCCCGGCGCCATGCCACGGCTGCGGATAGTCGAGGACGTCAGTGGCCCCGGGGGCCGGGAACTCCTCGTGCCGGGCCCCACCAAGCTGGGCGTCTACAAAAGCGACGGCAATGGCCACTACGTCCGGGCGGCGGAGCTAGCGCTGGACGTCCAGGCGGGCTTCAACGCCGGCGACCAGATGCGGCGGGTGGACCACCCGCGGACGGGCTCGGTGCCCTACTTCCGCCTCAGCTTCGCCCACCCGTCCGTCTACGTCGCCGACGTGGACGGCGACGGGCTGCTGGACATTGTGGCGACCCTGGAGGACCGCCTCGCCATCTACCGGCAGGGCCCGGGCTTCACCTTCGCCACCGCCCCCAGCTACCGACGGGACTTCGCCATCCGCAGCCTGGAGGAGCTGAAGGAGTCGGGCACCCAGGCCTCCCTCACCGTGGCCGACGTGGACGGGGACGGCATTGCCGACCTGGTGGTGCGAAAGCTGGTGGCCCGCGGCCTGGCCTCCGTCACCACCACCACCTACGTCTTCTTCGGCCGCAAGGGCGGGGAGTACGCGCCGGCGCCGGACCAGGTCCTCAAGGGCGAGGGCGCCACCGGGACGGACGTGGAGCTGTTTGACCTCACCGGCGACGGGCGGCCGGACCTGGTGGTGCCGTCCGTCAACATCGGCATCTTCGCGATTGTCAAAATCCTCCTCAACCGCACGCTGAGCATCAACTTCCAGGTGTTCCCCTTCTTGCCGGCCAAGCGGCGCTTCGCCGAGACGCCAGCGGCCGAGCGCGAGCTCAGCTTCACTCTCAACCTTTCCGGGGTCGCCGACATCCAGGCCATCGACATGCTGGGTGACTACAACGGGGACAAGCGCGTCGACCTCGCCTTCGGGACGGGAGACGAGGAACTCTCCATCTTCCTGGGAGGCCAGGGAACGCTGTTCGGCGACAACCCCGCGACGCGCATCCCGGTGCGGGCGGTGGGGCGCCTCACCTCGGTGGACCTCGACAAGAAGGGCAAAAGCGACATGCTGTTGTACTACCCGGCCACCAAGGGCCACCGGGGCGAGGTGGTGCTGCTGCGCAACGTTGGCCCCTGGTAGTCGCCCAGCTTCGCTTCCCCCCCGGGCCGTCAGCTGGCGCTGTCCTGCACCGACAGCCAGCGGCTGACTCTGGCCACCGTCGCCCCGGGCAACACCCCACTCACCACCACGCTGTAGAAGACGACGTTGAAGAGGAGGGTGCTGCCCGGCACCTCCGCCAGCACCGGAAAGGTGGCGAGGATGATGGGGACGGCGCCCCGCAGGCCCACCCAGCCGACGTAGAGGCGTTCCTTCCAGG
Organism: uncultured delta proteobacterium; assembly: GCA_963760425.1. GTDB lineage: Bacteria > Myxococcota > Myxococcia > Myxococcales > Myxococcaceae > JADGRA01. The sequence goes on from CAVXCY010000023.1 coordinate 15,862, forward strand.
TGTAGCGGAAGGGCAAAAGGCACAGGGCCACCACCAGCGGCCGGGCGATGAAGGCCAGCACCAGAGCGAGAATGGTGCCCGGCAGGGCCACCGCCCCCAGCCGGGAGGGAAAGACGAGGAGGCCCAGCATGAGAAACATGCCCACCTGGGCCAGCCAGGCCAGCCCGTCGTGCACCCGGAGAAGGCCGGCGCGGTCCTTCACCGTCGCGCGCCCCACGGCCATCCCGGCCAGGTACACGGCGAGGAAGCCGCTGCCGTGTAGAAGCGTGGTCAGCCCGAAGGTGACGAGGGCGACGGCCACCGTCACCACCGGCACCAGGCCCGGGGCGGGGAGCGCCACGCGGCCGAGCAGCCATGCCGCGGCTGTCCCCAGCAGCGCGCCGAGCAGTGTCCCCACCGCAAGCTGCAGGGCTACCTCCGTCAGCAGCCTCAGCCCGGGCGGCTGCCCGGTGACGAGCGACTCGGTGAGGGCCAGGGTGAGGATGACGGCCATCGGGTCATTGAGGCCCGACTCCAACTCCAGGGTGGTGCCCACGCGCTCGCGCAGCTGGGTGCCGCTGCCGCGAAGCACGGAGAAGACGGCGGCCGCGTCGGTCGAGGAGAGGATGGCCCCCAGCAGCAGCGCGTACGTCCAGGGCACGTGCAAGAGGAACCGCGCCGCGGCGGCGGCCAGCCCCGCCGTTCCCGCCACGCCCAGCGTCGCCAGGACGGTGGCCGGCCCCAGCACCGGCCGCACCCGCCCGAGCGGCGTGTTCAGGCCACCGTCGAAGAGAATCAGCACCAGCGCGCAGGTGCCCAGGCGGAAGGCCAACGGGTAGTCCTCGAAGGCGATTCCCCCGAGGCCGTCGGAGCCGGCCAGCATCCCGACGGCCAGGAAGAGGAAGGCCACCGGTAGCCCGGTGCGGCTGCCGAGGCGGCTGAGGAGTGCGCTCGCACCGAGGAGGACCCCAGCTGTCGCGAGGAGGAGCGCCGTCGCGTTGGGCTCGAGCACGCCGGACGGCCTCCTCCCTTGCAGTGCCGCGCCTTCTAGTAGGCCTTGGAGAACACCATGCGGCCAGGCGAGGGCTGGCCACAGACGACGCACCGTCCCGGCTCCTGGGGAAGGTCGAAGGGCCGGTTTCGTGTCGTCACCCCGGAGGTCTGTTCCTTCACCTGGGCCTCACAGGCCGGGCCCTCGCACCAGTGGGCCAGCAGGAAGCCGTCGTCGGCGCGCGCCTTCATCTCTTCCATGCTGTTGACCTCGAAGGTGTGGTCGGTGCGGAACTGCTTGGCGCGGACGAAGAGGGAGGTCTGCATGGCGTCCAGCATGGCTTGGGCTTGGGCCACCACGGCGTCGAGCGGGACGGTGACTTTCGCCCGGTCGTCCCGGCGCACCAGGACGGCCTGGCCCTTGGCCAGGTCTTTCGGGCCGAGCTCTAGGCGCAGGCAGACGCCGTTCAGCTCATGCTCGTAATACTTGAAGCCCGGACTTTTCGTGTCGTCGTCGTCCACCAGGACGAACAGCCCTACCCGGCGGAGGTCGGCAGCCACGGCCTGGGCCCGTTCCAGAACCGGCCCACGCTCCTCCCCCTTGCCGATGACGACGATGGCGACGTGGGTGGCGGCCAGCTTGGGCGGCACCACCAGCCCGGCGTCATCGGAGTGGGTGAGGATGAGCCCGCCAATCAGACGCGTGGAGACGCCCCAGGACGTCTGCCAGACGTGGTGTTGCTGTCCGTCGCGCCCCTGGAAAGCGGTGTTGAAGGCCCGGGCGAAGTTCTGTCCCAGGTTATGGCTGGTGCCGGCCTGCAGGGCCTTCTTGTCCTGCATCATCGCCTCGATGGAGTAGGTCCGCACCGCGCCGGCGAACTTCTCGCTCTCCGACTTGCGGCCAGCCAGGACCGGCATCGCCATGAAGTCCTCGGCGAAGGTGCGGTACACCTCGAGCATCCGCAGCGTTTCGGCCTCGGCCTCGCTGTCCGTCTCGTGGCAGGTGTGGCCCTCCTGCCAGAGGAACTCGGTGGTGCGCAGGAAGAGTCGGGTGCGCATCTCCCAGCGGATGATGTTGGCCCACTGGTTCAGCAGCATCGGTAGGTCGCGGTAGCTCTGAATCCAGCGGGAGAACATGGAGTTGATGATGGTCTCGGAGGTGGGCCGGATGACGTACGGCTCCTCCAGCTTCTTGCCGCCGGCATGCGTCACCACCGCCAGCTGGGGCGCGAAGCCCTCGACGTGCTCAGCTTCCTTGCGCAGGAAGCTCTCCGGGATGAGGAGGGGAAAGTAGGCGTTGCGGTGGCCGGTCTCCTTGAACATCCGGTCCAGCACCCGCTGCATGTTCTCCCACAGCGCGTAGCCGTTGGGACGAATCACCATGCAGCCCTTCACGTCCGAGTAGTCGGCGAGCTTGGCCTTGAGGACCACGTCCACGTACCACTCAGAGAAGCCCTTCTCCCGCGGTGCCAGCTTCTCGGCCATCGGCTCGACTCGTCCCTTCCGGTGGTACAGAAAACAGCGGCGAACCGCGGTCCCTAGCGAGCCGGAGGCGGGAATGCAACCGGCGCGAGGCAGGGCCCTGGCTGTCAGCCGTGGCGGACACAGGAGGCTGGCGAGGCCCGTCCCGGTGGAGGCCCCCCAGGCTGGTGCGTCCGGGGCCGGAGACGGGCGGCAGACTTTAGTGGGTGCCGGTGGGCCTTTCCCCCACTCAACGTGGGAGGGGACGGCAGGGCGAGCAGCCGATTAACCTGCGGACCGGCACATGGCGCGTCCCCGCATCCTGGTGGTCGACGACAACGTCGAGCTGCTGTCGCTTCTGACGCATCTCTTCGAGGACGCGGGCTACGAAGTGCTGGGGGCCACCAAGGGCAAGCAGGCGCTGGAGTTGTTGCGCCTGCAGCCGCCGGCGCTCGCCCTGTTGGACGTGCTGCTGCCGGACGTCATGGGCTACGCCGTCGCCGAGGCGCTGCGGCGCACCCATCCCGGCGTCCCCTACATTTTCGTCACCGGTGTCTTCAAGGGGGGCAAGCACGCGCTCGAGGGTCGCCACAAGCACGGGGCGGCCGCGTACTTCGAGAAGCCCTTCGAGGCGAAGAAGCTCCTCGAGGCAGTTACCCAGCTCGTCCCTCCGGGCCCTCCGCGCCAGCCGGCCGAGGACGAGTTCGAGGTCGAGCTGGACATCGACATCGAGGAGGACGAGCCGGCCGACACCATGGAGCTGAGCGGACGGGTGCTGGTGAGTGGTGCCTCCGGGCCGGTGGAGCTGACCGGCCGCCCGCTCCGGGCCTCCTCCATGCGCAGGGGGTCAGACCCGGGCGCGCGGCCGCCCCCGGCTGTCCAGCGGCCGACGCCGCCGGGCCTCAAGCTTCGCCGCGGGGAGCTGCGCGACAACCTGCCGGCTCTCATCTCCGCCTTCTTCCTGTCGGGGGAGACGGGTGAGCTGGGCGTGCAGAAGGGCGCGGTGAAGAAGGTGGTCTTCTTCGAGAGGGGACAACCGGTGTTCGCCCTCTCCAACCTGCTCGCCGACCGCTTTGGCCAGTTCCTGGTCCGCACCGGGCGCGTGCGCCCGAACCAGCTGGCCGACGCCGCCCAGGTGGCCCAGAGCTCGGGACGCCGCACCGGCGACGTCCTGGTGGAGCGCGGCCTGCTCAGCGACGACGACCGGCTGTACTACCTGGGCCAGCAGGTGAAGGCCATCATCTACTCCCTCTTCGCCTGGGAGGACGGCAGCTACGTCATGAGTTTCGGGCAGCCGGCCCGCCAGGAAGTGCTCAAGCTGGACGTGCACCCGGCCATCCTCATCCTCCGGGGCATGAAGAAGCTGTACAAGCCGGAGCGGGTGCGCCGTCTGTTGGCCCTCGAGGACCGGCTCGGCCCCTCGCGTCAGGCCATTTACCCCGCCCGCGACGTCGCGCTGGAGAAGTGGGAGCGCGAGCTCCTCTTGTACGCCGACGGCAGCCGCACCGTCGCCGAGCTCATCGCCGTGGTGAAGCGGCCTGAAGCCTCCGTCCAGCTGTCGCTGGCCGTGATGCTCGCCCTGCAGTTGCTCGAGAAGCGCTAAGCCTTGGCCTCGGCGGGCGGCCGGGGGAGGACCGAGCGCACCGTTCCGCCCAAGATGAGGCGACTCACCCCGCTGAAAATCATGCTCACCCCGACGAAGGCGGCGAGGATGACGAAGGAGTTGCCTGGCCAGTTGACGAGGATGAAGATGCCAAGCGCCAGGGTGACGATGGCGTCGAAGAGCCACAGGCCCCATCCGTGCCGTGGCCGCACCTGGAAGGCGAGGATGCCGAGCAGCACCGCCTCGATGACCAGCATCCAACCGAGGAGCAGCGCCAGCGCGGCCACGCCCGGAAGCGGGTTGTAGAGGATGTAGCCTCCCGCCACCACGTAGAGCACGGCCAGGAGCAGCTTGAGGACGATGTGCCCGGCGCTGTCCTTGGTGGTGAAGGCGTAAATGGCCTGAGCCACACCGCCAAAAATCATCGCCCAGCCGACGAAGATGGTGAGGGTGAGTGCAGCGATGAAGGGTGCCGAGAGCGCCACGATGCCGGCGATGATGAGCAGCACGCCAGCGGCGATGGTCCAGCCGGCGCTCCGCCGAACTTCCTGAGCCACGGTCTTTGCTTCGGTTGTCATACGTTGTCCTCCCCGGAGATGTACCCGGCGCCGCGACGCGCACTGGTTCGCTCGCCGGGGCGGCATCCGAGCCATCTTTGCCACCGAGATGCAACCAGGAAGAGGAGAACCTGATAGAGGCGAGGGTTGCTCCAATGTCTCCCCCACGACTCCCCACCCTCCTCCTCCTCGCGGCCATGGCGGCGCCCGGACCGGTCGTCGCCGCACCTTCCACACCGAGTGCGCCTCCTCCGAGCGCGCTCGAGCGCACCCTCTTGCCGAGCCTGGTGCTGGACGGGGTGGCTCCCTGGACGCTGGAGGAGCGCATGCGCCACCACCACGTCCCGGGCGTCAGCATCGCGCTCATCCTCGACGGCCGCATTGCCTGGGCGCGGGGCTATGGCGTGCTCGACGTCACCTCGAAGGCGCCGGTGACGCCAAAGACGCTGTTTCAGGCCTCCTCGCTGAGCAAACCAGTGACGGCTTTGGCCGCCCTCCGGCTGGTCGAGCAGGGCCAGCTGTCTTTACTGGCCCCGGTGAACTCCGCGCTGAAGAGCTGGAAGTTGCCGAATGGACCCTTCACCGCGAGGGTCACCCTGCAGCGGCTGCTCGACCACACCGCCGGGGTGACGGTGGGGGGCTTCCAGGGTTACCGGCCGGGGGCGCCGCTGCCCACGCTGCGGGACATCCTCGACGGTCGGCCGCCGGCCAACAACAAGCCGGTCCGCGTCGACGTCGAGCCCGGGACCAGCTTTCGCTACTCCGGGGGCGGCTATGAAATTGTCCAGCAGCTCCTCCAGGACGTCAGTGGCCAGCCGTTTCCCGAACTGCTGAGCGCCACCGTCCTCGGCCCCGCCGGCATGCAGGACAGCTTCTTCCAGCAGCCGCCCGGCGCGGAGCTGGCGGCCCGCGCGGCCACCGGACACGACGCCGACGGCGCGCCCGTGCCGGGCAAGTGGCACGTCTACCCGGAGCTGGCTGCGGTGGGGCTGTGGACCACCCCCTCGGACCTGGCCCGCTTCGCCTTGGCCGTGCAGCAGTCCTACACCGGGGCCAAGGGGGCGCTGCTTTCCCAAGCGACGGCCAAGCGCATGCTCACCGTGGCGTCCCCGGACAACGGCGGTCTGGGCCTGTCTTCGGGCAACGCCTTGGGCCTCTTCGTGGACCAGCGGGGCAAGGGAACCTTCGCCCACATCACGCTCGAGCAGCCCAATGGCACCGACGGCTTCCGGGCCCTGATGGTGGCAAGCCAAGACCGTGGGTACGGGGTGGTGGTGATGACGAACGGCGACGGCGGCAGCCAGCTTGCCGACGAGATTGAGCGGGGTGCGGCGGAAGTCTACGGTTGGAAGGAGGTGGCCGCCCCCCACGCCAGGCGGGGTCACCCTTCCGAGGAGCAGCTCCACAAGCTGGCGGGGCGCTACCGCTTCGGCTCGGATGTAATGCTGGTGGTCACCGCCGGCCGGGGCGTCCTGAAGGTGCAGCCTCTTCTCGGCGAGGCGTTTGACCTCTACCCAGTGGAGTCCGGGGACTTCGTCCGGCTCGACCCCGCCACGCGCTTCACCTTCGATGCGGCTGGCGTCACGTCCAAGACACTGTTTTCCGAACAAACCGGCATCCGGGTGACGGCGGCCGAACAGGTTCCCCTCCAGTTGCTGCTCGCCGGCAAAGTCGAGCTGGCGCTCGATGGCTACCGGAAGCTGAAGCAGCTGGATGCGTCCGACCCGGCCATCGCCGAGTTGCGACTCAACGACCTCGGTTATGAACTCGCCCAGCGCTTCCCGGACAAGTCCCTGGCCATCTTCAAGCTCAACGCGGAGCTCTACCCCGAATCCGCCAACGCCTGGGACAGCCTGGCCGAGTCGTACCTTGGCGCCGGCCAGCGCGAGGAAGCCCTGCGGTGCTACCGCCGGGTACTGGTCACCCTCGAGCACGACACCCACTTGCCCCAGGACATTCGGGCCATGCTTCGCGCCTCCGCCGAGCGCAAGTCGAAGGAACTCGAGAGCCCTTAGAGAATGGGCGAGAGCAGGCGGGCCGCCCTCACCGAGAAACGGTAGGGCCAGCCCCGAGACTGCACCTGCGCCGCGGTCACCAGGCGGGCACGCGCGAAGTCGCGCAGCAGCATTGCCTCCACCTGCGAGGCGAACGCCTCATCGACGATGAGGGTGGTCAGCTCGAAGTTGAGCCGCATGGAACGGTTGTCCAGGTTGGCCGAGCCGACCGAGCTCAGCGCGTCGTCCACCAGCATGACTTTCTGGTGCAAGAACCCATCCCGGTAAAGCAGCGTCTGGATGCCGGCGCGCTCCGCCGCCTCCAGAAAGGAGAAGGCGGCCAGCTCGATGGTTTTCGAGTCATTCTTCTGTGGAAGCAGCAGCCGGACATCGACGCCTCGCAGCGCCGCCAGGCGCATCGTCTCGAAGACCGGGCCGTCCGGCACGAAGTAGGGGTTGGCGAACCAGGCCCGCTTTTTGGCCACGCTCAGGCAGTGCATGAAGAAGAGTTGAAGCCGGGACTCCACATCCGCCGGCCCGCTCGCCAGGACGAAGGCCGGGACGTCCCCCCGGAGGGAAGGCACCGGCTGCCAGGTCAGCTCCGGCAGGGTGCGGGTGGCCCAGTACCAGTCCGACGTCCAGGCCAGCTGCACCGCCTGCACCGCTGGCCCCTCCAGGGCAATCTGCGTGTCACGCCAGTGGCCGAAGCGTGCGCTGCGCCCCAGGTACTCGTCCCCGACGTTGAGGCCGCCGGTGAAGGCCAGACGTCCGTCGACGATGACAACTTTGCGGTGGTTCCGGAAGTTGATTTGGAAGCGGTTTTGACGCCCGCGCGTCGTCTGGAAGGCCGCCACCTCCACCCCGGCCGTGCGCAGCTGCTGGAGGTAGCGGTTGGGCAAGGAAAGGCAGCCAATCTCGTCGTACAAGAGAAACACCCGCACCCCGGCGCGCGCCTTCTGGATGAGGGCGGCCTGAAAGGCCCGGCCAATCCCGTCGTCGCGGAGGATGTAGAACTGCGCCAGCACGTAGGCGCGGGCCTCGGCGATGGCGGCGAAGATGGCACCGAAGGCCGCCTCGCCGTCCACCAGCAACTCCACGTGGTTGCCGCTGGTGCATGGCGAGCGGCTGAGGCGGTTGAGCACCCGAAGGGCCGCCTCCCAGCGGCCGGGAAGCGGGCGACAGAAGGCGCGGATGCGCTCGAGGTTCTCCTGCACCTCGCCCAGGCGCTCCACCGACTGCGAACGGATGGCCTCCACGTAGCCTTGGAAACGGCTCCGGCCGAACACCAGGTAGAGCGGGATGGCCAGCACCGGAACGGTGACCAGTCCCACCGTCCAAGCGATGGCGCCCTGGGCCGTCCGCGTCCTCAACACCGCGCGGATGGCCAGCAGCAGCCCGAACACCTCGAGCGAGCCGAAGACGACGTACCAGGCGACGTGGAAGACTTGGTCGGACACCCTAATTTGGCCTTGGCGTCAGACCACGCCGCGCGCGGTGGGGTCGCCTCCGACGGGACCGTCGGCGGAGAGTCCGGTGGCCAGCCGCCGGTGCTCATCACTCCCCAGCCGTTCCAGGCGGGCGCCCGGTGGGCGGGCAAAGCGTGCCACCAGGACGCCGATGCGCTGGTGGGCCTCGGCGATTCGGGCCCGGCTGACATGGCCGGCCTCCACCGCCCGCACCAGGGCCTCCAGGCACCGCCGCTGCACGTCCACATGCTGGCACACCAAGAAGACGTCCACTCCGGCGCGCGCCCCTTCCACCGTGGCCTCCTCCACGCCCATGTGCTCCGAGATGGCCTTCATCTCGAGGTCGTCCGAGACGCACACGCCGCGGAAATGGAGCTCTCCTCGAAGCAGCTCGCCCAGTGCGCGGCGACTCATGGTGGCGGGGAGGTCCTCCCCGAGGGCCGGGAAGCGCACGTGGGCCGTCATCACCGAGGCCAGTCCGGCCTCCGCATAGCGGCGAAACGGCAACAGCTCGACCGCGCGCAGCCGTTCCAAGGAGTGGGCCAGCACCGGCAGCGTCCAGTGGCTGTCCTGGCGGGTGTCGCCATGCCCGGGGAAGTGTTTGGCACAGGAGGCCACGCCCCCCTCCTCCAAGCCCTGGGCCAGGGCCACGCCGAGGGTGGCCACCAGCTCGGCGTCGCGAGAGAGCGCGCGGTCGGCAATGACGGGATTGTCCGGGTTGGTGTCCACGTCCAGCACCGGGGCGAAGTCCCAGTCGATGCCCAGGGCCCCCAACTCATAGGCCAACAGCCGTCCCGCCCGGCGCGCCAGGCCAGCGTCCTGAGACCGGCCCAGCTCCCGCATGGTGGGCAGGGCGGTGAAGGGCGTGCCCCGCAGCCGCGCCACCCGCCCCCCCTCCTGGTCCACGGCCAGCAGGAAGGGACGGCCGGCCGTGCGTTTGAGCTCCTCCACCAGCGCCGCCGACTCAGCCGGCAGGCCCAGGTTGCGGGAGAAGAGGACGGCGCCCAGCACGCCGTCGCGAACCAGCGCGCCGAGGTCCGGGTCGACACTGCTGCCTGCAAAGCCGACGACGAAGAGTCGGGCGCAGTCCCGTTCGAGGGAGGAAGCCACGTGCAGGCCGGCACTGTAGCAGCTGCGCCGCGGGGCTTGGGCCGGCCCGAGGCCCCCCGCCGGCCGGGGGTGACCGCCGCCCCCCGGACAGGCCATGCTTTGGCTGCGCCCGAGCGGCGCCGTGGCTATTGCGCAGTGGCGACACTGGAGGAGGTTTCCCCCTTGGCTTCCCGCGAGCGCCTGGACGTCGGCTTCCTGATGGACCCGCTCGAGCGGGTCCTCGTCCACCACGACACCACCTTCGCACTCATGCTGGCCACCCAGGCCGTAGGCCACCGGCTGCTGGCGTTCGAGCAGCGCCAGCTCATCCATTCCCAGGGCCGGCCCGCGGTGCATGCCCGAGAGGTGGAGGTGCAGTCCATCCAGGGCGCCCACTTCCGGGTGGTGGGCAGCCGCACGCTGGCGCTGGAGGAGCTGGATGTGCTGTGGCTGCGCAAAGACCCGCCCGTCGACGCGGCCTTCCTGCACGCCACGCAGCTGGTGGAGGCCTCGCCGGGCCGCTCGCCCCTCTTCGTCAACTCCCCCGCCGGGCTGCGCGGGGGCGAGCGAGCACCTGTGGGCGCTGCGCTTTCCGGACCTCTCGCCCCCGACGCTGGTGAGCTGTCACGTCGCCGAGCTCAAGGCCTTCGTCGAGGCGGCGCCGGAGGGGGCTGTCCTCAAGCCCATCGAGGGCCACGGGGGCGAGGGAGTGGTGCTGCTACACCGCGGAGACCGCAACACCACCGCGCTGCTCGAGCTGTACACGCGCGCCGGCACGGAGTGGGCCATGCTGCAGCACTACCTGCCCGAGGCACGCCTGGGCGACAAGCGCATCCTGGTCTTGGACGGCGAGCCCCTGGGCGCGGTGCTGCGCGTCCCGCGAGACGACGACCACCGCGGTAACCTGGCCGCGGGCGGGAGGCCGGTGCGTGCGTCTCTCACCGCCCGGGACAGGGCCTTGTGCGAGCGCCTGGCGCCCCACCTGCGGGCGGAAGGCCTGCACTTCGTCGGGCTGGACGTGATTGGCGACTGGTTGACGGAGGTGAATGTGACGAGTCCCACCGGCCTGGTGGAAGTGGCCAAGCTGGACGGCACGCCCCTGGCAGAGCGCGTGGTGGCCAGCATCGAGCGGCTGGCCCGCTCCCGCCCGGGGAAGGCCCGCTGAGGCCACCCTGCAGCGGCGGATGCGTCAGGGGTGCTTCGTCACGGCGTCCGTAGCAGCGTCCCTTCGAGGAAGAAGACGAGCGCAGCGGCCACCAGAAGCCACGTCCAGAAGGGCGCCTTGGCTTGGGTGGCCCCGGCGGGCCCCTTCACCGCCTCCTCGCCGAAGTAGGCGGCCAGGGCCTCTGGCTTCACCCGGGTCAGGTCGCTTTGGGCGGCGTCCAGCACCACGGCGAAGGGGGGCAGGGCCGGCGCGCCGGCAGCGTCCAAAGGACGGTAAATGCCTGGCTCCAGGAAGGGGCCGACGCGCAGGCCGCCGTCGGCGTCCGGGCGCAGCGGCACCTTGCCTCCTGACGGGGCGCGGACTTCGGTGACGACGCCGGGCGTCTCCGGCCGCAGCACCAGCGTCTGGCCGATGTGGCCCTCCACCCGTTCGCGCTCGTCCAGCGCACCGGCCAGGTAGGCCGCCGAGCGCTGGACAAGGGGGAGGAAGCTGGTGCGAATGGCGAAGTCCGACCAGTCCCGGTTCACCGTCGAGGTGAAGAGCAGCACCCGGCCTTTGCCCAGCCGGGCCAGCAGCAGGGCGGGGGCCCCGTCGTCGAAGGCGGCCAGGACCTCGGCGCTGTCCCCGGCGTGCTGCCCCGCCTCCACCAGCATGTACCGGGAGAAGCGAGCGGCCAGCAGCCCCTCGCGGGCCTTGTCCGTGAAGGGGAGGAAAAGCGGGTGGTCCCAGGCCACGTCGCCCAGGCGCGCCGGGCGCAGCGCCGTCTCCCCGGTGGCCCCGGCGCTTTTCACCAGCCGTAAGGGACGGGGCAGCAGCGCCGAGAGGCGCTGGTTCCAGCTGTCCGCCTCCACTTGGTCTCCCATGGACAGCAGCAGCCCTCCCCCCGCCTCGACGAAGGCCTTCAGCCGGGCTGCCACCTCGGGGGAGGGCGCCGGGACGTTGAGGAGCGCCACGACGTCGTAGTCGGCCAGCTTCTCGCGCCAGGCGGCCTCCGTGTCCCGCAGCGTCGGGCGCGCCGGGGAACCGGGCGCGCTCAGGGCCGCCTCGTAGAAGAAGGCCTCGTCGCGGTAGCGCACCGAATTCGGGGCGCCGTCCACCACCAGCACCCGGAGGTCCCGCGGGACTTGCACGACGAAGTCGCGGCGGTCGTCCTCCCCGAGAGCGTCCGCCTGCAAGGTGACGGAACCGGTGACGGCACCGCCGGCCTCGGCGCGCGCACTGAGCGTCTTCTGGGTGGTGCTTCCCGGCGCCAGCGCGAGGAAGGCCTTGGCCAAAGGACGGCCGCCGAGCTCGAGCGCAGCCGGCACTTCCTGCGTCTCCCCCGGGGTGACGCTGCGTGCGGTGAAGGTGACTTCCACCATGCGCGGACCGAGCTGCGGCGCTGCTTCTGCCTTCACGTCCAGCAGGAAGTGGTTGGGCAGCGGGCGGCCCCGGGCGACGTCCCGGAGCACCACCTCGGGGGCGACCAGCTTGTCCGCCACCTTCACCCGGGGGGCCGGCACGTCCAGCTGTAGCGAGACGGCGGTGAAGGCGGACACCACCACCAGGCGTTTGCCGGGAAGGGGGTTGTCTTCCAGGGCCCGGGCGGCGAGCTGAAGGCAGCGGTTGAGGTCCGCCCCACCGTAGGAGGGCTGCAGCCGGTCCAGGGCCTCCCGCAGCCGCGCCCGGTCGAAGCCGGGCGCCGCCGGGACCTCGACGTCCGGTCCACACGGGACGAGGGTGACCGGCTCCTCCGGCAGCAGGCCGGCCAGGGCGTCGCGGGCCTCCTCCCGGGCCTTCTCGAACAGGGTGTCGCCGTCCCGGAAGCGCATGCCGAGCGAGCGGTCCACCACCAGGGCGGTGGCGGCCGGGCCGGAGGCGCGCTGGGCGGCCGCGCCGGCCCGGACCAGCTGCGGCCGGGCCAGGGCCACCGGCACCGCCAGAAGCAACAGGGTGCGCAAGGCGTACAGAAGAAGTCGCTTCAACCGCAGGCGAGAGGCCGTGCGGCGGTGGCTGCGCAGGACGAAGGCGATGGCCGCGAAGGGCCGGGGCTTGGGCCGTCGGCGGTCGAAGAGGTGGACCAACAGCGGCAGCAGCGCGCCGAGTGCCCCGAGGAGGAGCCAGGGGTGGACAAACGTCACCGTCGTCGCCCCTGGCGCTTGGCGAGGAATTGTAGCAGCGCGGCGTCCAGGGAGTCGTCGGTTCGCACCAGCTGGTAGTCGACGTCCATCTCGGCGCACAGCGCGCGGGTTTGCGCCAGGAAGGCTCCCAGCTCCTCCAGGTAGCTCTCGCGAATCTCCCTGGCGTTGACTTCCAGCCGACGCTCGTCCTCCATCGAGAGGAACAGCGTCGGGTCGTCAAAGGGGAATTCCAGCTCGTCCGGGTCGAGAATCTGGAAGACGGCCACGTCATGCTTGCGAGAGCGGAGCTGCAGGATGCGGCGGAGCGCGTCCGGCGTCTCGTCGAAGAGGTCCGAGAAGAGCACCACCATTGCCCGGCGGGGGAGCCCCTCGGCCAGATGGTCGGCGGCCGCAGCAAGGTTGGTGGGCCCACCGGGCACGACGGCTTCGAGGGCGGACAGCAGTGTCATCAAGTGTCCAGCGGCGGCCCGGGGCGGGACGTCGGCAAAGCGGCCGCCGACCAGCACCGACAGCCCGGCTGCGTCCTGCTGGCGCACCAAAAGGTAGCTGAGGGCGCCGGCCAGGGTGGTGGCCACCTCCAGCTTGGACAGGGCCGCCGAGCGGTAGCCCATGGAGCCGCTGGCGTCCACCACCAGCACCGCGCGGAGGTCGGTCTCGTGCTCGAAGCGCTTCACGTAGAAGCGGTCGAACTTGGCGTAGGCCTTCCAGTCGAGGTGCCGCAATTCGTCCCCGGGCGCGTACTCCTTGTGCTCGGCGAACTCCACGCTTTGGCCCTGGTGCGGACTCTTGTGCAGCCCGGAGAGGACTCCCTCCATCACGGCGCGCGCCCGCAGCTTCACCCCGGCCAGCTTGGCGATGGTGGCAGCGTCGAGGAGGGCCACGCGCTTCGAGTCCCCGGCTACGGCTTCACCAGCTCGAGGACCTGCTCCACCAGCCGCTCGGCCGTCACGCCTTCGGACTCAGCGGTGAAGTTGGGCAGCACCCGGTGGCGCAGCACCGGCTGGGCCAGTGCCCGCACGTCCTCCACGCTGGCCGCGTAGCGGCCCTGCAGCACGGCGCGCGCCTTGGCGCCGAGGACCAGGTACTGGCTAGCGCGGGGGCCCGCCCCCCAGGCCACGTTTCGGCGGATGAAGTCCGGGGCCCCCGGTTCCTTGGGCCGGGTGTGGCGCACCAGCTCCACGGCGTGGCGCACCACGTGGTCCGGCACCGGCACTCGCCGCACCAGGTCCTGAAGCGCCACAATCTGCTCCGGGGAAAGCACCTTCTGCAGCCGGGGGGCCCCGCTGCCGGTGGTGGTCCGGACAATCTCGGCCTCCTCCTCGGCGGAGGGGTAGCCGACGTCGACGAAGAACATGAAACGGTCGAGCTGTGCCTCCGGCAGGGGGTAGGTGCCCTCCTGCTCGATGGGGTTCTGCGTGGCGAAGACACAGAAGGGCAGCTCGAGCCCGTAGGTGCGCCCCCCGGCGGTTACCCGCTGCTCCTGCATGGCCTGCAACAGCGCGGCCTGCGTCTTGGGGGGTGTCCGGTTGACTTCGTCCGCCAGCACAATGTTGGCGAACAGCGGCCCCGGGACGAAGCGGAAGTCCCGTCGTCCGGTGGCCCGGTCCTCCTCGAGGATGTCGGTGCCGGTGATGTCCGAAGGCATCAGGTCCGGGGTGAATTGGATGCGATTGAACTCGAGGTTGAGAACCTCGGCCAGGGTGGAGATGAGCAGCGTCTTGGCCAGCCCGGGCACGCCCACGAAGAGGCAGTGCCCGCGGGCGAAGAGCGCCACCAGCAGGTGCTCGACGACGGCGTCGTGGCCGACGATGCGCTTGCCGATTTGCTCGACGATTTGGCGCTTGGCCTCGGCCAGCGCCTCGACGTTGCGAAGGTCTTCACCCGGTTCGAGCGACAGAGGGGAGGCGAGGGGGAGGGTCATGGTCAGTTGGTGGGTGGCGCCGTGCGAGGGGTGGGGGCCGGCGCCGACTTGGTCGGGTCCGGCTGCGCCGCTGGAAGCTCGACGTTGGAGAGGTCCGCCTCCGGGCCGGGAAAGCGCCGCACCAGCGCGTCGAGACGCTCCGACGGCAGCCCGGTCAGGACGCTGGCCGCGCTGCGGGCACGCTCGCTGAGGGGGCCGTCCTGCAGCGCCTCGGCGGCCCGGAGCAGGGCGAGGTGGATTTCCGGGTCGAAGGGGTCCTGGGCGACGGCCCCTCGGTAGGCGTCCCGGGCGCGGCGCCAGTCGCCGCGGGCCAGGTAGATGCGCCCCAGGTGCACCTGGGTGGCGGCGCTGCTGGGGTGCGCCTCGAGGGTCGCCTGCAGCACCTTCTCGGCCTCGTCCACCCGCCGGACGGCAAACAGGGCGAGCGCGTACTTGTTGGCCACCGACTCGTACTTGCTACCCACCAGGCCATGCGCGTGGCCGAATTCCTCGGCGGCGGCAACGAAGCGTCCACGCTCGCGGAACACCTCCCCCAGGTGCGCGTAGCGCCGGACGGCCGGCTCCTCCACGTCGGCAAAGTCCTGGAAGCCTATTTCCCGCCCCTTGGGCTGGGGGGCGGTGGCGGGCGCCTTGGGGTCCCGCAGCACCAGCTTCTCCGCGCCGGCCGCCGGGGTCCGCGGGACGGGCTGGGCGCGGAGGTAGGCCATCCAGCCGCGCTCAAATGCTGGAAAGCCGTGACCAGTCACCACCTCCACCGCCTGCTGGTCCGAGGCGCCCGTCCCCATCGCCTCCACAACGCCGCGCAGGGCTTTGCGCCCGTGTTCTTTGTCCAGGTACTCGGCGGCGAAGAAGACTTCGGCGAAGGCCGTGGCGGCGTCCTGCCAGGAGGGCAGCTTGGCCATGGAGGGATGCATCCTGGCGAAGGGGATGAGGGTGTTGTGCTTCACCCGTTCGGCGAGCAGCGCCCGCGAGGAGGGGGGAAGTGCTCGGCCGGCCGGCCCGCGCCAGCGGGACTCGAGGTACTTGGCCATTGCTTCCTGCAGCCAGATGGGGACGCTGTTGTGCCCCTTCTGCGTCACCACCAGGTGCGTGTACTCATGCGCCAGGGTGTCCAGCCAGTCGTACCCTTTCAGCACCGCCTTGGGGCTGGTGACGATGAGCTTGTTGAACTTGCAGATGGCGATGGTGCCGGTGGCGTCGATTTCCTTCTTGGAGAGAGTGGAGGCGCGTGCCAGTTCCGAGGCGTCATTCACCAGTTCCACCCGGACCTTTCCCGGCGGCGCGTAGCCGAGGTCGTCCAGCAGCGCCGCCCGCTGCGCTTCCAAGGCCTCCAGGGCCCAGGGCGCCAGCACCGCGTCCTTGCCCGGTGGGTACAGGAAGACGAAGTGCTCGCTCTCGGCGCGCTGGTGGTCGCGGGTGACGGCCAGCGTGTCGCGGGCCAGCCGCAGGTAGGAGCCCGGACGGTCGTCCCCGCCAGCGGCCTCCAGCAGCTCCACCGCCTGGCCATAGCGGCCCTCCCCGAAGGCGATACGGCCCCCGAGGAAGTCGAGGGCTTCGGTGGCCTCCGGGTGCTGGGCGTGGAGTTCCTCCCAGGCGAGGCGGGCCCCGCCATAGTCCTCCTCGTCGAGGAGTCCTTCCAAGGCACGCAGCCGGGCGCGGACCTCGCCACTGGGAGCCGCCTCCGACGGATGGGTCAGCCCGACGCTGAGGAGGAGGACGAGGAGGGCGTGCGTCACTTCACCAGTTCCTCGTAGTAGCTCTTCACCTGCTCACGGTAACGCTCCGGGGTGCCCTGCTTCATGGCCTCCAGCAGGTCCTTTCGGAAGTCCCGGAAGGCGGCTCCGGGGTCGGCATCCGGAATCTCCACCTTCTGCGGCGAGACCTCGTTCCCGCCCTCGCCCTGGCTGCCGGCCAGCATGGGGAGGGGAAACCCCGGGCCGCCGCGGCCGCCCGGCCGCTGGCTCTGCTGCAGTTGCTGCTGGAGCTGCTCCAGCCCGTCCAGCGCTGACTTCTGGTCGCCGTAGCCCCGGTTCGGGTCGCGGCCCTCCAGGCGCTCGCGCGCGCTCGCCATTCGCTCGGAGACCTGCTGCAGCTGCTGTGCGCCCTGCTCGCCGAAGAGGGGGGCGAGCTTGTTGAGCTGCTCCATCTTCTGCCTTAGGTCCTGCGCCCGCTTTTCCAGCGAGCGCTGCTCCTGGCCCAGCTGCTGGACGCGCTGGCGGTCCTGGGGAGACAGCTGCGCGCCGGCCGGCGGGAAAAGCTGCTGCAGGCTGCGCTGGATGTCGTGCATTTTCTGCGCGTCCTGCTCCATGCGCTGGGCCAGGCGCTTGGACTGGTCGCGGACCTCGCCGGGGTTGCGGTAGGCCTCCTGCAGGGCCCGCTGCTGCTCGGCGTCGCGGGCAATCTCGTCCGAGGCCAGCCCGGCGGCCCGGGCGGACTCGCTGGCGAGGTCGAAGTCGTCGGAGCGTAGCGCGCTCCGCAGGTTGTCCAGCTCCGACTGCGCATTCTCCAGCGCCCGGTCGCTTCGGGGACCGAGCTCCCCGGGGTGGATTTTCTTGTAGTCCTGGGCCACCGCTTCCAGGTCGCGACGGATTTGCTCCTTCACCGCCGCGCCCCGGTCCCGCAGCCGCTCCCGCAGCTGGTCGCGGTAGCGGTCCCGCAGGCGCTTCGTCTCCGAGGCCACCCGCGCCTGCTCGTCGTGGGTGTCCTTGAGGGCGTCGGCAAAGTCGCGAAATCGCTTCACCAGCTCCGGGTCCACCCGCTCCAGCTGCTCGTCGGCTGAGCGCAGTTGGCCCTCGGTTTGCGCCTGCAGCTGCTGCAGCTTGGCCAGGGCCTCCTGCGTCTTGCCCTCGCGCAGCAGCTTTTCAATCTCATCGAGCGTGCTGGGCATGCTCTGGCCGAGGCTTTCGGCGTTGAAATGTTCATCATGGACGGTGCGCGCGAGCTCCAGGCTGCGCCGCATGAGTTCATTCATGCGCTGGCGGAGGCTGGCTACCTGGCGCAGCATCTGCTCGCGCAAGGCCGGGTCGCGCGTCTGCTGGAAGCGCTCGATGAGCTGGGCGAGCTCGCGCTGGTCGTGGGAGAGGGCCTGGGTGAGCTCGCGGATTTCCTCGACCCGCTGCCGGTCGAGTAGCGACTCGAGGTACAGCACGTCCCGCTCCACCTGGGCAATCTCCTCGACCGCCGCGCGAGACAGGCGCACCGCCGGGTCATTCTCCCCGGGGCGGCTGCCGAAGCGCAGGTAGAAGCGGCGGGCGTCCGAGGTGATGCGGACCGAGCGGCCGAGCCGCTCGCCGATGACGGCCGCCGCCGCGACGAGGGCCTCCTGCCGGTCCCGCTCCCGGCCGAGCTGGTGGCTGGTGGCCACCAGGTCCGAGGCGAGCGCGTGCCCGGATTCGTCGACGCGCGTCTGGCTGGTGACGGCGGCGATGTCCTTGGTGCGCGCGCGGTCCGGTCCCTCCATCCGGTCGGCCAGGTGCGTCACCATGCGCTCCCAGAGGGCCTGCAGCTTGCGCACCGCCTCCTGCCGGTGCTCGGCGGCGCTGTAGACGTGGAGGCCCTGCGAGCGGCTGGTGCCCTTCTGCGGCCCGTCGACGGCGTCGTTGTCCTTGACCTCGAGGAAGTAGCTGACGCGGTCCCCGGGCTGAAGCTTCAGGCTGGCCAGTCCCCACCGCCACGTCCCCTGGCTTCGCCGCCCTTCCTCCAGCGGAAGCGGCACGCGCGTCTCGGTGCCCGACGGGGGTTGGTAGACCAGTTCCAGGGACGACAGGCCGTGGTCGTCGGTGGCCTCCCAGCGCAGCACCACCTCCCCACCGGGGTCCACCTCCAGGTCAGAGGCAGGCAGCAGCAGCGACACCTGGGGTGGGGCATCCGGTTCCGCGGTCAGTGGCACCTCGGGCCCGCGCACCAGCTCTCGCCCGCTGCGGTTGTAGAAGGCCACCGCGTACGTTCCGGATTTGCGCACCACCAGGCTGCCGGACAAGTCGCGCCCGTGGTCCACCTGCAGCGGCAGAGGCTGGCCATTCACCACCAGCCCCGCCTGAACCACCGGGCGGTCGGAGCGGGTCCGCAGCTCGACCACCGTCCCCACCGGGGCGGCAATCTCACCTCCGCTGCCGGACACCGTCCGGGGCAACAGGCCCATGTAGGCCGGGTAGCGGTACGTCAGTTCCACGTCGCCGGTGATGGGCTCCCGTACCGTGGCCCGTCCAGCCCCAGCCGGCAGCACCAGGCCGACCAGGGGCCGCAACCCCTGAGGCGACAGCAGCGCCAGAAGGCCGAGCAGCGCGAGCGCGGCGAGGGCGAGCAGAAGCGCCAGCCGGGTGGGCCGCCCATCCACCACGTGCCGGGCGTCCAGGGCGGCGGCCCGCGCGTCCGTGCCCGAGAGGTAGGCCCGGGCCAGCTCCTGGGAAAAGCTGTCCGGGCTGCCGAGCGCGGCGCGGAGCTCTAGGGCGGCGAGCAAGTCCAGGCTGACCCCCGGAAGCCGCGCCGCCACCAGCCGCGCGGTACGAAACCCATCGCCCGTCCGCCGTCGCGCCTGGAGGAGCCCGCGCCAGACAAACAGCCCGAGTGCCAGGGCGACGCCGGCGCCAAGCGCCGCCCGTGCCGCCAGCGGCGCGGTGCGGGCCAGCAGCGCCGCCCCCAGCGCGGCCACGGCAAGCGCTGCCACGGCGTGCAGCCCCCCCTGCAGCAGAAAGGCCCGACGCTGGCGCCGGCGGACGGCGTCGACGAAGCGCTCCACCGCACTCCCCGGCGGTCGCGACGTAGCCCCCGGCGGCGGCGGGGGCAAGGGCGCGGAGGGCTGGGGTGAGGCGTCGGACAGGTTCACGGGTGTGTGGGTCTCGGGGCGCCGAGGCGTCCACGTGGGACGCTACCCTCCAGCATGACTGGCGGCCGCGCCAGGCGGAAGCCCCTGGGGGGTGTCTTGCAGACAGGGGCGCTTGCAAGCGAGCAGCGGGGCGAGCGTCCGGGCAGGCAGTCGTGGCCCGCTCCGCTCCCCGCGCGCCGGCTTCAGTCGAGGAAGAAGTCGGGGAGCAGCTCGGCCGTGGGGTCGACAGCGTAGCGGCTGAAGTCCGTCACGCCCTCGGCGCGCAGCACATCGTCGTCGATGAAGAAGTTGCCGGTGCAGCGGCGCGCGTCCCGCATCAGGATGGCGTGGGCCGCGTCCCCCATGATGTCCGCCGTGCGGCACTGGCGGAGGACGTCCGGACCCCCGCCAATCATCTCCATCGCCGCGGTGGCGATGGCGGTACGCGGCCAGAGGGCGTTGACCGCGATGCCCAGCGGCTTGAATTCCTCGGCCATGCCCAGCACGCACATGCTCATCCCGTACTTGGCCATGCTGTAGGCGACATGGCCGGCGAACCAATGTGGCTTCATGCTGAGGGGCGGCGACAGGTTGAGGACGTGGGGATTCTTCGCCTGCTTCAGGAAAGGCAGGCAGGCCTGGGTGCAGGCGAAGGTGCCGCGGGTGTTGACCTGGTGCATCAGGTCGAAGCGCTTCATCGGCGTGGACTCGGTGTCGGTGAGGCTGATGGCGGAGGCGTTGTTGACGCAGATGTCGATGCCGCCCCACGTCCGCACCGTCTCCGCCACGGCCTCGGCGATTTGGGCCTCCTGGCGGATGTCCACCGTCAGCGGGAGCGCCTTTCCGCCGGCCCCCTCGATGTCCTTCGCCGCCGTGTAGATGGTGCCGGGCAGCTTGGGGTGCGGCTCGGTCGTCTTGGCGGCGATGACGATGTTGGCGCCGTCGCGCGCCGCGCGCATGGCAATGGCCAGGCCGATGCCGCGGCTGGCGCCGGTGATGAAGAGGACTTTGTCCCGGAGCGTCGACATGGAGTGCGGGTTTAGCACGCCCCGCCCGGCGAGAACGGCGCTGCCCGTCCCGGGGCGGCGCTAGAGGTTGTCCCAGCCGAAGCGTTCCTGCGCGAAGGCGTCGTCGGCCAGGTGTTTGATGAGCTCGTCGTCGTTGTCGTCGATTTTTCCGAAGTTGCTCTTCACCCGCCGGCCCACCTGGCCAGCGAAGACCTGGAGAATCTCCCGCTCCCGCGCAGACTTCTCGACGCCCAGGCGCTTCGCCGCACTGTCCACCCGGGACAGCACGGCGGCCAGCACGAAGAGGTCAATCATGATGTCCGCCAGCCGGCGCGTGGCGAACTGCCTCTCCACAATCCGCTTGCCGTGCTTGCGCAGAATCCGGTCAGCCGCGGTGGCCAGGTCCCGGGTAGCGTCCTCGAAGACCTCCGCCGAGTCCCGGAGCGCCGGGTGCAGCCGGGTGAAGGCGCCCTTGCCCCGTCCCACGTTGGTGGCCAGCGACGCCCGGCGGCGGGCGTAGTCGCTGAGGACCCCGAAGCCCTTGATGGGGTCGGCCAGCACGCCCTTCAGGCTACTGGCCAGGTCGGCCAGCTGGGCGCCGACGTCGTTCATCGCAGTGAGGGCGATGAAGAGCCGGAGAATTTCGTTGGTGCCTTCCCAGATGCGGAAGATGCGGCAGTCCCGGAGCGCCCTCTCATACGGAAACTCGCGCATGTAGCCGTTGCCGCCGGCCACCTGTAGCGCCTCGTCGGTGGTGCGCCAGAGCGCCTCGGTGGCGAACACCTTGGAGATGGCCGCCTCCACCGCGTAGTCCTCGTAGCCTTGGTCAATCAGCCCCGCCACCAGGTCCACCGCCGACTCGGCGGCGTACGTCTCCACCACCATGTGGCCCACCTTCTGCTTGATGAGGCCGAAGTCGCTGATGGGCTGACCGAATTGCACCCGCCCCTTGGCCTGGCGGGTGGCGAGCTCCACCATCCGCTTCATCCCCCCGATGCACCCGCCGCCCAAGCCGGTGCGCCCGTTGTTGAGGATGCGCATCGCCACCTTGAAGCCCTTGCCCTCCTCGCCCAGCAGGTGGTCCACGCCGACACGGACGTTGTCCAGGAAGACGGCGGCGGTGGAGCTCGCCCGCAGCCCCATCTTGTCCTCGTGGGGCCCGGTGCTGACCCCGGGCATGTCGCGGGTGACGATGAAGGCGGTCAGCTTGCCGCGCTCCTCGGGCTTGCCCGTCTTGGCAAAGACGGTGAAGAAGCTGGCCAGCCCGCCGTTGGTAATCCACAGCTTGTTGCCGTTGAGGACGTAGCCATCACCGTCCCGCACCGCGGTCGTCTTCACTGCAGCGGCGTCGGAGCCGGCCCCGGGCTCGGTGAGGCAGAAGGCGGCCACCATCTCCCCGGTGGCGAGCTTGGGGAGCCACCGGCGCTTCTGCTCCGGGGTGCCGAACAGCAACAGCCCCCGCATGCCGATGGACTGGTGCGCGCCGATGGTGGCGGCCACCGAGCCGTCGTAGCGAGACACCTCCTGCAGGGCGCGGGAGTACGCGGTGCTTCCGAAGCCGAGGCCACCGAATTCCTCCGGCACCACCATCCCGAAGAGGCCAAACTGCTTGAGTTCCTCGAGGAAGGCCGCCGGTAGCTCGCCCGCCACGTCCCAGGTGCGGAAGTCCTTCTCCTTCGGCCCCAGCAGCTGGGCAATCGAGGCGACGACTTGTCTCAGCGTCTCGACGTCCTTGGCCGGCATTTCTGGGAAGGGGAGGAGGACCTCCTCTTCGATGTCCCCCATGCACAACGAACGCATGAAGCTCGTGCTCTGTTTGTCGACCATGGCTCGGCCTCCGGGGCCCGGGGAACGGCGTGCTGCTGCCTTCTTCCGTCCGACAGGCGGAGCGATGCAAGCCAGCCGTCGACGACAGGGGGGTCGGGCTGCCGAATGGCACTAAGGTTCCGAGGCCGGCAGACGGCGGGGAGGTGGAGATGAGTTTCAGCTGGGGACTGCTGTACGTACTGAGCGAATGGGCCATTCGCCTGGTGATGCTGGTCTACGTCCCGAACCGGCGCAGCCCCGCCGCCGCCCGGGCCTGGCTGGTCCTCATCTTCCTGGTGCCCTGGGTCGGGCTCGTCCTGTTCGCGCTCATCGGTCGCATCCGTTACCCGCGGGAGCGGCTGGAGGCCGAGGCCAGGGCCGTCGGCCGCATCCGCAGCGTCCAGTCGGAGATGCGCTCGCTGGCCGCCTTCCGGCTGCCCGAGCTGGACGGGCCGGCCGCGCGCTCCGCCCTGCTGGTGGAGCGGCTGGGCAATTTCGGGCCACTCGGCGGGAACCAGGTGGAGCTGCTGCCCGACTACCAGCCCGCCATCGACCGGCTGGTGCAGGACATCGACGGCGCGCAGCACCACGTGCACTTGCTGTTCTACATTTTTGCCGCAGACGCCACCGGCCAGAAGGTGGCGGCGGCACTGGAGCGCGCCCGGGCCCGTGGCGTGAGCTGCCGGGTGCTGATGGATGCGGTGGGCTCCGCCGGAGGGCTGCGCCGGCTGGGCCCGGGGCTACGCCGCTCGGGGGTCGAGGTGCTGGCCGCCTTGCCGGTGAGTTTCCTCCGGCGCAACGCCGCCCGGCTGGACCTGCGCAACCACCGGAAGATTGCCGTCATCGACGGGAAGATTGGCTACGTTGGCTCGCAGAACATCGTCGACCCGGGCTTCATCCCCGCCTACCCCAACGAGGAGATGCTGGTCCGCGTGCTGGGGCCGGTGGTGGTGCAGCTGCAGGCGGTGTTTCTGGCCGACCGCTACCAGGAGACCGAGCACCGCCTGGAGCTCTCGGAGTTGCTGCCACCGCGCCAGCTGGCGGGGCCGTCGACAGCCCAGGTGCTCCCGAGCGGGCCGGGCTACCCCCACGAGAACCAGCAGACGTTGCTGGTGGACCTTTTGCACGCCGCCACCGAGCGGGTGGTGATGACCACCCCCTACTTCGTTCCGGACGAGCCCTTTCTACAGGCCATGGTGACCGCCGCCCTGCGCGGGGTGGAGGTGCGGCTGGTGGTGCCCGAGCACAGCAACAAGCGGATTGCCAACTTGGCGCAGGAGTCCAACTACGCGCGGCTCCTCGAGGCAGGCATCCACGTCCACCTGTACGCCCCCCACCTGCTGCACGCCAAGCACGTCACCGTGGACCGCTGGGTCGCGGTGGTGGGCTCGGTGAACATGGACATCCGTTCCTTCGCGCTGGACTCGGAGGTGAGCCTGCTCGTCTATGACCCCCAGGTGGTCGCGGCCTTCGGGGCGGTCCAGAGTCGCTACCTGGCCCACAGCCGTGAGGTGACCCGCGAGGCCTGGAGCCATCGGCCGGTGCTGCGGCGGGTGGCGCAGAACACCGCGCGGCTGGCGGATTCGCTGTTGTGAGGGGACCCGCGGCCGGGGGAGGCTCAGGGCGAAACGCAAATGCTGGTGCGGTTGCAGGCGGCGGGGACGGCGTTGGCCTGGGCGTCCGCACACGGCTGGGTGTTGTAAGCGTCCAGGCAGGCCTGCGCGCCGCTGATGCTGTAGACGTCGGGCAAGCAGCTGGCCGTGGAACAATTCTGATTTGCGCTCAGCAGCTGCGCGCAGTTGTCGACGCTGACGTTCGGCTGGCACTGACTCAGCCGGTTGCAACTCGCGTAGGCAAACGAGTCGCAGGCGGCGACGGGGCCACTCACGTCATTCTTGATGATGGTGGACCCGCAGCCCGAGGCCGCGATGCAAAGACAGATGGCGAGAACGACTAGACGCACTCGGGTACTCCTCGGTTGGAAGGACGGCCAGAGGGGAACAGGAAGCGCCGCCCGGGCGCTGTCTTCCCAGAGCAGGCCCTGCTGCGCAAGCCCCGAGGAGGGGCCGAGGGGCGCCCCCGGGCGGCCGACCCGGGAGCAATGGGCCCCACTCACCTCTCGGAACGCGGCCGCGGCAGCAGTGCCAGGGCCGCAGAGGTGACTCTCACCGGCACAGGTACCCGCTGGCACAACTGCCAGGCGAGCCGCTGCCACAGGCGCCATTCTGGATGTCGGTGAGGCAGTTGCTCGCCACACTGCTGTCGAAGGTCGTCCCGGTGGGGCACACCCTAGTGGAGCACCCGGCTGCATTCTCGGCCGCGGTGACGCACGCCGCCACCGAGGCGAAGCCCAGGCTCGAGAGCAGGCCGCACTGAGACGCCCGATTACAGAGCGCGTTGGAGGCGGACTCGCAGGTGGCGGCCAGCGTGCTGGTGTCGTTGCTGGTACTGCTGCCTCCGCAGCCGACGGAGAGTGCCGACAGACACAGGACAGCAAGGATGGACTGGCGCATAGAAACCCCCGAAAGAAGAACGAAGCGACTGCACGGAGAAGCTAACCAGTCGGCACCGGTGGGCTGTCTGTGCAGCTTCCTCGCCGGGTCCGGTGAGCACTTCAAACTCTGCGGTTGATTAGGCAGTCAATTCGCCCGGCCTTGCCCGCTCCCGGGGGCCGCGCAGCTTTCAGTCCCCACTGCCGTCCCGAAAGCCGGGCCTCGGCGAGAGCGTCCCAACCCTCGCCGGGGTGCGACGTTAATGGCCTTTCACCATCAGTCTCTCTTGCGCACCGAAGCAGCCCGTGCGAGACCTCGCCCTGCCTTCGGGTGCCCGCGTTGGGCGAAGAGGGAAGCCGGTGAGAGTCCGGCGCGGTCCCGCCACTGTGACCGGACGGCCCTGAGGAACAGGGCCCGCCATAGCCTCCGGCAGTCACCACTGCGGACCTCACTCGGGGTCTGTCGGGAAGGTGGGAGGACGAGGCGTCGGGCGCAAACGCACCGTTGGGGTGCAGCAGCGTCCGGGTTCCGGAAGCCAGGAGACCTGCCCGAGGTACGGACGACTCCCTGGAGGGTCGCCCGGGTGGCCTTCTCTCTTCGTCGGAGAGAGAGGAAGGCGTGTGGGCATGGCGTTTTGGCGGTGGGCCCGACGTGGGCTGGGACCGGCGCTGGGAATGGCCTCGCTGGCCTGGGGACAGTCGTCCCCGGGGCCGGTGTTACTGGCCCCGGTGACGGTGCCCCTGCCGCCTGCCCCTCCTTCCCCGGAGTCGCCTTCCCAGCGTGACCCCACCGGCCAGACGTCGGTGGTGGACCTGGCCGGGCGTCGCTCGGAGCTGCTGTCCACCGGGGCGCTCCTCTCTGAAGTGCCGGGCGCCGTCGTCAACAGCACCGGCGGCCTCGGGCAGAGCGAGAGCATCTCGCTGCGCGGCGCCCCCAACACCGGAGTGCTGGTCCTGCTGGACGGCATGCCGCTCAACGGCCCCGGCGACATTGCGGACATCAGCCTCATCCCCCCGGCCATCCTCGAGCGGGCGGAGGTGCTGCGCGGCAGCGCGAGCGCCAGCTACGGGCCCCTGGCCCTCGGCGGCGTCGTCAATCTCGTCACGCGGAGGGCCACCGACACGGCTTCCTTTTTCGGGGACGTCACCGCGGGAAGCTTCGGCACCATCCGAGGAAGCCTCGGCGCGTCCGGGCACGTCCTGGGCGGGACGGGCCTGGTGGTGGCGCATGGGGCGTACAGCCAGGGGGACTTCACCTACAGCTACCAGCCGCTGGTGGACGTGGGCGTGCCCGGGGCGGTGGGGATGCCCGTCCAGCGCGTCAACAACCAATCCGCCTCCGGCGGCGGGCTTCTCAAGCAGGGCTGGAACATCTCGGGCTGGGCCCTCGACGCGCTGCTCGAGGTGGACGTGCTGTCGCGCGGGCTGGCCGGCACCGAGGAGCACCCGACGCCCGACAGCGAGCAGAGCGCCTCCCGGGTGCTAGCCGCCGTCCGCACCCAGCACAGCTTTGCCAGTGGCCTCAACCTGGCGCTCCGGCTGGACGCCCGCCGGACGACGGACAACCTCACCGGGGGCGCCTACGGCGCCGGCGAGTACGACCGCCTCTGGCAGGCGGGGGCCACCGCGGACGCCTCTTTGCCACTGGGGCCGCACGCCCTGGCGGCCACGGCGTCGGTGGGCGTCGCCTCGGTGCACGCCACCGGGGGCTCCCCCACCTGGGCGCTCACCTCGCTCAGCCTACGTGACGAGTGGCTGGTGTTTCAGGGGCGCGCCTCGCTGGTGGGGGCGCTGGGCCTGGACCAGGTCGGCCCGTACGCAGCCGCCTCTCCCAAGCTGGGCGTCTCGGTGGGGTTGCCGCTGGGCTTCTCAGTGCGGGCCAACGCCGGGTACGGCTTCCGGCCACCATCCTTCTATGAATTGTACCTGCCCACCGGAACGCTGGGCGTCAACCCGAACCTGCAGCCCGAGCGCAGCTTCTCGGTGGACGGCGCGCTGCTTTACGCCAGCCGCTGGGCCGCCGCCAGCGTGGGCGGCTTCTGGACGCGCTACCAGGACCTCATCACCTATGAGTACTACCCGCCCTTCTTCGCCCGGCCCAACAACATCAGCGTCGCCGACGCCTGGGGGATGGAGGCCGAGGCCCGCGTGCGGCCCTGGCCGTGGCTGGATGCCCAGGCCAGCTACACGCTGCAGCAAACAGAAAACCTGCGCGACGTGGCGCCGTACTTCGGAAAGCCGTTGCCCTACCGCCCGGCACAGCTCGGCTCGGCGCGGATTGCAGCCGGCCCGGACTGGCTTCAGGCCCGGGTGGAAGTGCAAGGGCGTTCGTCGGTCACCGTCAACCGGGCGGGCATTCTCATGCTGCCGGGACACGTCTTCGTCGGGGCCGGGGTGGACGTGGTGCTGTGGAAGCGCCTCACCGCCTCGCTGCAGCTGAACAACATCTTCAACGTCCAGGGACAGGACCTGGACGGTTACCCACTTCCGGGTCGCGCGGTATTCGCGACGCTCGCGCTGGCCCTGGGCGAGACAGCACATGAAGGGGAGGTACCGCGGTGATGGACAAGCGAGGGTTGTTGTTGACGCTGGGGGTGCTGGGGCTTTCGGCAGCGGTCGCGCTCAGCGGTTGCCTCGAATCGAGCTCCTTGGTCTGCCAGGGGGGCACGGTCGAATGCAACGTCACGTGCGTCTACCTGAATTCGGACCCGGCCAACTGCGGCGCCTGCGGGAATCCCTGCCAGCCCCGGGCGGTGTGCGTCCCCATCGACGGCGGCACCACCGGGCAGTGCGAATGCCAGCAGGGAGAGGCGCTGCCGGATGGCGGCACCACCATCCTCTTATGCAACGGCACGTGCACCGACATCACGACCGACCCGGGGAATTGCGGCGGGTGCGCCGGCAGCGGGGGGGCGGTGTGCGGCTCGGGCCAGGTGTGCGCTCCCAATGACGCCGGCGGGGGCGTCTGCCAGACCAGTTGCGGCACGGCCGTCGAGTGCAACGGCGCTTGCGTCAACTTGAGTTCCGACCCGGCCAACTGCGGGGCCTGCGGAAACGCCTGCGCACAAGGCTACGGCTGCCACCCCACGCCGAATGGCCCGACCCAGGGCAGCTGCCTTCCGGACGCGGTGGTGGCGTGCGTCGCCACCCCGGGGCAAGTGGCTCCCATCTTCGACAGCCCGGTCCAGCCTGTGGCCGGCCCGGCCGTCCCGGGGGGCAGCGTCCCCGGAGGGTTGGGCCTCCTCGGGGATGCGCTCCTCGTCGGCGCCGAGGGCGCCCTCGGCGAGTTGGCGCTCCGCAACCTGGCGCTGGTGGCCCCGGAGACGCCGCCCTTGGGCAGCGGGCCCGACTTCGTCGAGGTCGACAGCCGTTACGACGCCGGCGCCTACGTGTACGTCGTGGACGGCAACTCCAACACGCTCAGCATCCTCAGCGGTCCGCCTGCCGCCACCGCCACCGTCTTCTTGCCCGATGGTGGACTGAAGGGCCTGGGCCTGGCCGTGGACGGCGGCTACGCGTTTGGGCCCAACGCCGTGCCGGAACCGTACGCGCGTGTGGGCAATGACATCTTCGTGCCCCTCTACGGTGGCCTGCCCCCCACCCAGGACGCTGGCGGCACCGTGGTGCGTCTCAACCTCAACCAGCCGAATGGCCCGGTGCTGGTGGGCACCTATGACTTGAAGGGCCTGACGCTTCCCACCTTCTCCGACGCGGGCCCCGGGGACCCGCGGCCGAGCCAGGCCCTCTTCCATGGCGGCTACGTCTACGTCGTCCTCAACAACCTCACCGCCAGCTACCAGCCGGCGGGCCCGTCCGTCCTGGTGAAAATCGACCCCACGCAGCCGCTCACCGACGCCGGTGTCGGCAGCATTTCCTCCGTCGTCCCCCTCGACGCCGGCGTCTGTCTGGACGCTGTCTCCCTAGCGGAGGCCGGCGGACGCCTTCTGGTTGGGTGCTTCGGGCAGGTGACATACGACCCAACCACCTTCGCCACACTGGCGGTGGACCGGTCCGGGGTATTGCTGCTGGACGGCAACGATGTGCTGCTGTCGGCCTGGTCCCCCCAGTGCCCGGACGCCGGCCCGGCCTGCACGCCGCCCATCGCCGGCGCGGTGGCCGTCGTCGACGGCCGGGCCTACGTCGGCGACCAAAGTTCCGGGCGCCTTTTCGTCCTCGACATTGGCCAGGGGCAGCTCACCCAAGTCGTGGGCTACGGGACGGACGGGGGCCTGCCGCTGCAGCCGTGCCCGCCCGGGCTTTCCAGCGTCTCGGACATCCTCAGCGTGCCGTGAGTCCCCTGGCTGCACTGCTGGCGCTCGCCCTTGCCGCCGCCGGGGTGGAGTCCTCCGGGGTGCAGCGCCTCGGCCCACCGGCAGCGCCGGTGGCGCACCGGGTGGTAACGCTGGCGCCATCGCTGACGGACACGGTGCTGGCGCTCGGGGCGGGCGACCTGCTGGTGGGCGTCTCGCGCTTCGATGAGCGACCCGAGGTGCGGGCGTTGCCACGGGTGGGCGGCTTCGTGGACCCAAGCGTCGAGGCGGTGGCGGCGCTGAAGCCGGACTTGGTGCTGGTACAGCCGGGCCCCGGCAACCGTGCGCCGGTGGAAGCACTGGCCGGGCTCGGCATCAGCATCCTCGCGCTGCGGCTCTCCTCGGTAGAGGACGTGCTGGCGGCGCTGCGGGCCACCGCCGCGGCCCTTGGGCGGGCCGAGCGGGGGGAGGAATTGGTGCAGGGCCTTCTGGCGACCCGCGCCCGGGTGCGTGCGCGAGCCCGCGGGCTGCCGCCGGTGCGCGTGCTGTTTGCCTACGGCCTGGAGCCGCTGGTGGTGGCGGGGCCAGGAAGCTTCGCCGACGAGCTGCTGTCGGACGCCGGCGGCACCAACGTGGCGGCCGACGCCGGGCGGGCCTACCCAGTCTGGTCCGTGGAGCGCGCCCTCGGCGCCCGCCCCGACGTGGTGCTGGATGCTTCCGAGGGGGCCGCCGGGCGCCAGGCGCTGCAGTCGCTGCCCGGGCTGCGCGAGGCGCGCTGGGTGCGGATTCCCTCGCCGGCCCTGCTGCACCCCGGACCGGCCCTCGGCCAGGGGCTGGAGGAACTTTTCCTTGCGCTGCACCCGGGCCTGGCCCCGGAGGCGGGCCGGTGAGCGCCGTCGCCCTCGCCCCGCGGCGCGTTGGCGCAGCCGAGCTGCGCTTCTCGGCGGGTCGGGCCACCGCCATCCTCACGCTGCTGGCCGGGGGGGCGGCGGCGGCGGTGCTTCTGTCGGCCGTGGTCGGCGAGTACCCGCTGGCCCTCGGCCGGGCACTCCGCTTCCCCGCCTCGGTGGACGCCACCGTGCTGTGGCGGCTGCGCGTGCCCCGCGCCGTGCTGGGCGCACTGGTGGGCGCGGCGCTGGCGGCGAGCGGCAGCGCGCTGCAGGGGCTTCTGAAGAATCCGCTGGCGGACCCCTTCATCCTCGGCGTGTCCGGCGGGGCGGCCCTGGGGGCGACGGTGGCACTGGCGGTGGGCCTGACGGCGCTTCTGGGTCCGTCCCTCTTCGCCTTCCTGGGTTCGGTGGCGGCCATGGCGCTGGTGCTGGCGGTGGGCCGCTCGCGCCGCTCCCCCTACGCGGCGCTGCTGACGGGCGTCGTCTTCAACGCCTTCGCCGCCGCCGCCATCACCTGCATCAAGACGCTGGTCTCACCGGACCGGGTGGGAGAAATCCTCTACTGGCTGGCGGGAAGCCTCGGCTACGAGGCGCCCCGGACGCTGGCCGGGGCGGCGGTGCTGCAGCTGGCCTGCCTGGCGGTGCTGTGGCGGCAATCCGGCCGGCTGAATCTCCTGTCCCTGGGCGACGAGGACGCAGCGTCCCTGGGCGTGCCGGTGCAGCGCACCCGCACCATCGTCCTGCTCGCCGCCTCCCTCAGCGTGGCCGGGGCGGTGGCGCTCTCCGGGCTGGTGGGCTTCGTCGGCCTCATCGTCCCGCACCTCCTGCGGCTGGTGCTGGGGCCCGACCAGCGACTGCTGGTCCCGGCCAGCGCGCTGGCGGGGGCCGGCTTCCTGGTGCTGTCCGACCTCCTCACGCGGCTGCTGTTTCCCCTCTTTCATGCCGAGCTGCCGGTGGGCGTGGTGACGGCGGTGCTGGGTGGGCCGCTCTTCCTCTTCCTGTTGCAGCGCGGGCAGGTGCCGCCGTGACGGCGCTACTGTCTGCGCGCGGGCTGACGGTGGGGTACGGCCGCCTCCCGGTGGCCTCGGGCATCAGCTTCCAGGTGGCCCAGGGGTCGCTGTGGGCGGTGCTGGGCCCCAACGGCACGGGGAAAAGCACCCTGTTGCGCACCGCGCTTGGGTGGCTTCCGCCGCTGTCAGGCGACGTCCTCCTCTTCGGGCAGAGGGCAGGCCGCTGGGAGCGCCAACAGCTAGCGCGCCGGGTGGCCTGGGTGCCGCAGACGTTCGAGGCGGATGGGGGCTTCACCGGGCTGGAACTCGTCCTCATGGGACGGGCACCCCACCTCGGGGCCTGGGGGCTGCCGTCCGAGCGAGACCTCCACCTTGCCCACGCCGCGCTGGAGGAACTGGACATTCCCCACCTGGCCGGGCGGCGCACGGGCGAGCTGTCCGGCGGGGAGCGGCGGCTGTTGCTTCTCGCCCGGGCGCTGGCCCAGGGCCCGGAGCTGCTGCTTCTCGACGAGCCGACGGCCTTCTTGGACTTGCGCCACCAGGTGCACGTCCTGCAGCGGGTGCGGGCGCGGGTGGACGCGGGCCTGGCCGTGGTGGCGGTGCTGCACGACGCCAACCTTGCCGCCAGCGTGGCGGACCACGTCCTGTTGCTGCGGGACGGCGGAGTGCTGGGGCACGGGCCGGCGGCCGAGTGGCTGTCGGCCGGGCGGCTGGAGTCCCTGTATGGCCTGCCCATGGTGGAAGCGGTAGCGCCGGGCGGGGCACGCGCCTTCGCGCCGAGGTGGACGCGGTGAGAGGCCCGCCCCGCATTGGCAGCGCCCTGGCCGTCTCCGCCCTGGCCCACGCGGCGCTCCTCGGCGCACTCCTCCTCGCCGTCCGTCCCCCGCCCCCACCACTGCCCCTGGCTGTGCGCCTCCTGGCGGTGGAAGCTGCGCTGGCCCCAGCCGGGCCTGCCGGGCCAGGGGCGACGGAGGCCGCGCCGGCCCGGCAACCCATGCGCAGCCGGCCGCCGACGAAGGAGGTGGCCAGGGGCAGCGCAGACACCGTCCAGCCTCCAGCGCTGACGGCGTCCGCGGTGCCGGTGGACGTCGCGAGGGAGGGGACGCCGGTGGCCGGGCCGGGCCCGGCCTCGCCCGGCGGGGCCGGCGACGAGGGAGCGGCGCCGGGCCCGGGGACGGCCGGGGGTAGCGCGGGCGGCCCGGGAGGGACGGGCGCGGCGTCGATGTCACTGCTGACGGAGTTGCACCGCCGGCTGGCCGAGGCGGCGCGGCGCTGCTACCCGGCGGCGGCGCAGCGCTTCCGCCTGCAGGGGGAAGTGCCGGTGCATTTCTGCCTGGACGGCCAGGGCGTGGCGACGGCGTTGAGTCTGCAGGGCAGCACGGGCTCTGCGCTGTTGGACCGCTCGGCCCTGGAGTGCGTCGTGCCCGGGGCGGAGCCGCTCCCGGCCGTCGCCGGATGCTTCCTCGTCCCGGTGCACTTCGGCGGCTGACGCCAGGGCGGCCACGGCCGGGCCGTCCGCCGTCGCCGTGCCCCCTCCGGGGCGGGCTTTACGGCTTCGTGGCGGCCGGGTGTGCTGCTGGGGCGGGCATCGGTTCCATCATCTGGGAAGCCTTCAGCTCCCGCGCCTCGGCCTTGCCCAGCCGCTTCAACTTGCCGGGGCCGCCGGTGCCGGGCATGGCGTCCGTGGTGGGGCCGGTGTCCACCCCGTTGATGAAGTAGTGGTCGGACGGCCGGTACAAGACGCCGCGGGCCGGCGGGTTTCGCAACTCGTTGGGCGCGTCGAGGTCCGCCTGCGGAAGGGTGCTGCCCACCCCTGGCCCCAAGACGCCGCCGGCGTAGTAGGCCAGCTCCGGCACGCCCAGCTCCGTCTCCTTCCCCTCCTCGTCGTCCACGTCCGAGGAGGTGCCGGACATGCCGCTGCGCTGGTAGCGGCCCGGGCCGGTGTTGGACAGGTCCAGGCCGGAGGCCGCCATCTGCCGGTCCCGGTCGATGAGGGGCTGGGTATTCCGGGGCGGGGGCGGCTCGGAATACGTGTAGCAGCCGGCGGTGAGCGCCAGCACTCCAACAAGGCCAACGGGACGCAGGGCGGGCTTCATGAGGCCTGGTGGCATAGCCGAGCGATGGGCCTCCCGGCCAGTGCCGTCCGTGCCTGCCTAGTCCCCGCGCCCCCGGAGAGGCTTTCCGCCCAGAAGGTGCAGGTGCAGGTGGAAGACAGTCTGGCCGGCGCCGGCGCCGACGTTGGCCAGGACGCGGTACCCGGACGCGTCGAGGCCCTTGCTTCGGGCATAGGTGCCAGCCGCCAGCAGCAGCCGGCCCGCCGTTTCGATGTCCGCCTCGGTGAGGGTGCTGACACCGTCAATGTGCCGCTTGGGGACGAACAGGACGTGCACCGGGGCGGCCGGGTGAATGTCGTCGAAGCCGATGCAGTCAGCGTCCCGGTAGACGACGTTGGCAGGGATTTTCCCGGCGATGATGTTGCAGAAGAGGCAGTCCGCCATGCGTTGGCCCTTCCCTGGGGGGAATGTGCAGGTGGGCCCCCCCTGGGGGAGGAAATGTAGCGGCGGCTAGGGCAGACGCCACGAGAAAGCGGCGTCCGGCGCGCAGGGGCCAGCGAAGAGTTGCGCCAGCACGTAGGGCCCGGCCGCGGCGCGCACGGAACCCGGCGGGACCACCTGGGGCACACTCAGCACGTAGTTGTACTGGCCCGTTTTCCGCGGCGGCCCGAGGTGCGAGTAGAGCCGGGCGTCGCGGTGAAAGTAGGTGTAGCCCCCGGCCCAGGCCATGTGCACCGCCTCCACCTTCAGCCCACAGACGTCCGGTAGGGCGCCCGCAGTGCTGAGGAGGCGGTTGACGTCGGCGAAGTCCTGGTAGGCGGAGGCCTGGGGCTTGAGGGTTTCGTAGGCGCCGAGGTCCCCGAAGGTGAGGCGGTGGAAGCCGGCCGCCGAGACGGCGGCGGCGAGAAGCGCGGGCGCCACCACCCAGCCGGCCAGCAGCGGCCGCCGGGTGGCCACCCACGCCCGGGCAGTGTCCATCCCCACGCCGGCCAGGGCGGCCCAGACGGGAAGCACCGGGAGGATGAAGCGCAGTTCCTTATGCGGCACGAGGGAGTGCAGGACAAAGAAGGCCGCCACCAACGCGCACAGGCCGGGGGCCCGCCGGATGGCAAGCAGCGCCCCCACGGCCAGGACGGCCGTCACCGCCGGCATGGCCCGCCACAAGACTTGCAGGTAGTAGCTGGCCTCCGAGGTGCCCCACGCCCGGCCGCCACCCTGCACCAGGTTGAAGCGGAGGTACACCAGGGCCGACTGGAAGGGCTGGCCCCAGCTGGCCCAGTCGAGGGCGCCGAGGGCGAGCGCCGCCAGGGCAAACACGCCCAGCACTTCCCCGGCCGCCCGGCGCTCTCCCCGGGCCAGCAGCGCGAGCAGCAGTCCGATGCACAGCACCGCATCCTGCAGCCGCAGCAGCACGGCCAGGCCGAGCAGTGCCGCGCCCAGAAGTCGCGCCCGGCGCGGGGCCCCCTGGGCCAGGCCCAGGCCAGCCCCAGCGTCACGGGCAGCGCGGACAGCGGCTCGGAGAGGCCGCGGGGGGCGAAGTAGATGGCAGGGGCGGCCAGCGCCCAAAGCGCCCCGGCGGCGGCCGCTGGCAGCGCGGCTGCCCCCAGGGCCCGGGCCAGCCTGGCGGTGGCCCAGGCGGTGGCGACGCCCGCCGCGGCAAACACCAGCTTCACCGCCGGCACGTAGACGTCCGGGCTGGAGATGCCCAAGAGTCGAAGCGGGCCCCAGACGGCAGCCACCAGGCCGGGTAGCGTCCAGGGCCGCGCGCCCTCGGCGAATTCCCAGGCCACCAGGCCTCGCCCCCACACCAGTCGGTGGGCCGGTTCCAGGGACTGGTAAATCTCGTCGGGCCAGTAGATGCCGGCGTCGGTGAGGGCGAGCCACCCCGCAGGGCGGCCCCTACGGCCAGCGCCAGCCACAGGACGACGGCGGCCGTGCGCTCGGCAGTCCAGGGCGGCGCGGGGGGCGGGGCAGGAGGCACGGGGCGGGGGCTCGTGATTAACTCACGGACAAGGGCATGGGCTCCATCAAGATTTCCCGGCTGCTCGAGGAGAGGGACCACGGCCTGCAGCTCACGCTGGTGGCCGGGGCGGAGGGGCTCGACCGGCTCATCTCCAGCCCGCGCATCCAGAAGCCCGGGCTGGCCCTGGCCGGCTACACCGAGCACCTGCATCCCGAGCGCGTTCAGGTCTTCGGCAATACCGAGGTCAGCTACCTGGAGACCCTCACCCTGGAGGAGCAGCGGGCGGCGCTCGAGAAGCTGCTCTCGGACACCGAGATTGCCTGTGTGGTGGTGACCAAGGACTTGCCGGCGCCGCCGACGCTGGTCGAGGCCTGCCAGAAGGCCGGCCTGCCGCTGATGAAGACGCCCCTCATGTCCTCCACCTTCATCGAGAAGGTGAGCGAGTTTCTGGAGGAGGCGCTCACCGACGCCGCCAGCCTGCACGGCGTGCTGATGGACGTGTTCGGCATCGGCATCCTGCTGTTGGGCAAGAGTGGTATCGGCAAGAGCGAGATTGCGCTCGACCTCATCATGCGCGGGCACCGTCTGGTGGCGGATGACATTGTGGAGGTCACCAAGCGCCGGGCGGGGACGGTCCACGGGGTGGGCAACCCCGTCATCAAGCACCACATGGAGATTCGAGGCCTCGGCATCATCAACATCAAGGACCTGTTCGGCGTGGCCGCGGTGCGCGACCGGAAGAAGGTCGAGCTGGTCATCGAGTTGGTGGAGTGGGACCCGGAGCAGGAGTACGACCGGCTGGGCCTGAAAGACCGCTTCTTCAGCGTGCTGGGGGTGGACCTGCCCCTGTCCACCCTGCCGGTGCGCCCGGGACGCAACCTCACCACCCTCATCGAGGTCGCCTCCCGCAACCACCTGTTGAAACTGCAGGGGCACCATTCGGCCCGGGACTTCGCCGAGCGCCTCAACCGGGCCATCGCCGCCGGGGCCATGCGTCGCCCGCTGGGCGACGAGGTCGAGTGAGCGAGGAGAGCAAGCGGATTGTCGTGCTCACCGGACTGTCCGGCTCGGGGAAAAGCACCGCCATCCGGGCACTGGAGGACGCGGGCTACTTCTGCATCGACAACCTGCCGGTGCTACTGCTGCCGAAGCTGACGGAGCTGGCCGAGCTGGGCGGAAGTGCCACCCGGCTGGCCCTGGTCATCGACGCCCGAGAGGGCGTCATGCTGGCCGAGGCGCCCCGGGTGCTGGCGGACCTGCGCCGGGAGGGCCACCACGTGGCGGTCCTCTTCCTGGACGCCAGCGACGAGAGCCTGCAGCGGCGCTTCAGCGAGACGCGGCGGCGCCACCCCTTGGCCCCGGAAGGCACGGTGGCCGAGGGCCTGGCCCGCGAGCGCGGCATGCTGCATGAGCTGCGCTTGATGGCCGACCAGGTCATCGAGACCTCCGCCCTCACCGTGCACGAGCTGAAGCGGGAGGTGCAGGCCCGCTTCGCCGACGAGGGAAAGGGGGAGGCCAACCTCACCCTGGTGTCGTTCGGCTACCGCTACGGCGTGCCGCCCCAGGCCGACCTGCTGTTCGACCTCCGCTTCCTCCCCAACCCCTACTTCGTCCCGGAGCTGAAGGGCCTGACCGGCCTGGACCCCCGGGTGTCCCAGTACGTGCTGCACGCCGACGGCACGGGGGAGTTTCTCGACCGGGTGCAGGCGCTGTGTGAGTTTCTCTTCCCGCGCTACCAGCGCGAGGGGAAGGCCTACGTGACGGTGGGCCTCGGCTGCACCGGGGGAAAGCACCGCTCGGTGGCCCTGGCCGAGGAGCTGGTGCGCCGCCTCGGCCGCGGCTTTCCCCGCATCCACGCCCAGCACCGCGACATCGACAAGGAATGAGGGGCGCCGGGGGGTCAGCGCTGCGCCACCCCACCCCCCCCTTTGGGAGGGGGGGCGGTCTGCAGCGCACCCCGTGATGAATGGTTATGTGAAGGTGCAACAGCAGAGAGACAGCAAGCTTGCGGCCGCCGGTTGACGGGAGTATTGGCCCCGGCCGGGGTCTTTGAAGAGGTGAAGAATGGTCGGGCTCGTCGTCGCAGCCCATGGACGTCTGGCAGAGGAATTGGTGGCCACCGCCGAGCAAATCGTCGGTCCCATTTCCGATGTGAAGACGGTCGGCATCGAGCCGGGGAGCACCCCGGACGTCATCCGTCAGAAGATGCGCGAGGCGGTGCATGCCCTCGACTCGGGCGAGGGGGTGCTGGTGCTGGCGGACCTGTTCGGGGGCACTCCTTGCAAGGAGTCGCTGATGCTGGTCAACCGGGAGCACCTGGAAGTGCTGGCCGGCGTCAACCTTCCGATGCTGCTCAAGGCGGCGTCGCTTCGGAAGGAGCACATGCCGCTGCCGCAGCTGGCCCTGACGCTGGCGGCCTACACGCAGAAGAACATCACCTGCGCCTCCGAGCAGCTCCGGGCCGCGGCGGCCCGCGCCGCGGCAGCCGCCTCGGGAAACATCCCCGGTCAGTCCTGACGTAGCGCCCCATCCGCGGGAGGGAGTGAATGGCGCCCGGCGTCAGTGCGTCTCTCTAGCGTGTGCCGGCCCGGTCCGGGTGCGCCAAGGGGTCAGGGTTGATTTCTCACGTCCGCATCGACAGCCGGCTCATCCACGGACAGGTGGTGGAGGCCTGGCTGCCCGCCCTGAAGGTGGCGCGGGTGGTGGTGGCCGATGACGAGGCCTCCGAGAGCCCGCTGATGCGAGCGGCGATGGCGCTGGCCGTCCCCCCCGGCGTGGAGGTGGTCATCGGCCCGCTGGAGGGGGTGCCCTTCGCCCGGTTTGAGAAGGACGCCGTGCCCACGCTGGTGCTGCTACGGGACGTGGCGGCGCTGTTTCGCGCCCGCAGCGTGGGCCTGTCGGTGCGCCGCCTCAACCTGGGCAACGTCCACCATGCCCCTGGGCGGCGGCCGGTGTCGGCCTCGGTGTTCCTGAGTGCCGAGGAGTTGGCGCAGCTGCGCACGCTGGTGGCCAGCGGCGTCGACGTGGAGGCCCGGGGGGTGCCGGCCGACCGGCCGATTCCCTTCGCGGAGATGGCCGAGCGCTTCGAGAAGGGCTAAGCCGGCGCTCCAGCCATGGTGGTGCATTGGCAGGACGTCGCCGTTGCTGGCGGGTGGGGCGGCCTTCTCGCGCTCGAGCGCCGTGCCTTCTTGCAGGCGATGTTTAGCCGTCCCCTGGTGGCGGCCACCGGCATGGGCCTTTTGCTGGGCGAGCTGGAGACGGGCCTGTACATCGGCATGCTGTTGGAGTTGTTCCACCTCGGCTCGGCGGCGCTGGGGGCAGCCCTGCCGGAGAACGAGACGCTGGCCGCCTGCGGCACCACCGCCGCCTCGGCCTGCATGGCCAGCGGGGAGGGTGGTGGGGGAACGCCGGCCCTGTGGGCGGCGGCGCTGCTGCTGTTTGCAGGCTTGGGCATGCTGGGCCGCCGCGTCGACCGGCGGCTGGAGCGCTTCTCCTCCGGCCTTGCCGACCAGGCCCTGGTGCTCGCCCGGGCCGGGGAGTTGGACCGGGCGGTGCGCCTGCACGGCTACGGCCCGCTTCCGTACGTGGCCGCCTTTGGTCTTCTCACCGCCGGCTGCGCCTTGCTCGGCTTTGCCCTCAGCCCAGTCGTCCACGCCCTGCCGCTGTCGGCGCTGCGGGGCCTGGCCTGGGCTTTCCCGGCGATGGCCTGCGTGGCGGCGGCCCTGGCCGCTCGGGCCAGCCACGCCCAGCGGGGTGAACTGTGGGCAACCCTGGCCGGCGCCGCGGTGGTGCTGGGCAAGCTGGCCACGGGTTGGCTCGGGCGATGATTGCCTCCACCTCCAGCCTGCCCCGGCGCGTGCGCTGGCGCGTCTTCCGGCGCTCGCTGTTTCTGCAGGCAAGCTGGAACCCGAAGGGGATGCAGAACCTGGGCCTGGCCTGGGCCCTCTACCCGGCGCTGCAGTGGCTGTACCCGGAGCCTGCCGCCCGGCGGGCGGCGGTGGAGAGGCACTTGAGTCCCTTCAACACCCACCCCTACGTGGCGGCGGCCATCGTGGGCGGCGTCGTCTACCACGAGGAACGCATCGCCCGGGGCGAGGAGGGGCCGGAGCGGGTGGAGGCCTTCAAGCGGGCGTTGATGGGCCCGCTGGCTGCCCTGGGCGACAGCTTCTTCTGGCTATCTCTCAAGCCGGCGGTGGGCGCGCTGTGCTGCGCGCTGGTGCCCCTGTTGGGCGCGTGGGCCGCGCTCCTCTTCGTGGTGCTGTACAACAGCGTCCACTTCGTCCTGCGCATCAAGCTGTTCCGCCTCGGTGTGCACCAGGGCGACCGGCTGGTGGAGGGAATCGCCCAGGAGCACCTACCGCTGTGGGGCGCGCGGCTGCGGGGGGTGGCGGCGGCCTGCGCCGGTGGGATTGCCGCCTGGCTGGCGCTGCAATTCGGCACTCAGCAGGGCGGCTGGGGAGGGCCCTTCTTGGCGGTGGGCTGCCTTGGCCTCGGTGGGCTTTCCTACGGACTGGTGGCGCGGGGGGTGTCCACCTATTTGCTCCTGGTGGTGGCGGGGCTCCTGGCCGGGGTTGCGGGCGCCTTCCTGTAAGCTGATTGACTCCACAAGGGCCCTAGAGGAGGCCGAACCGAATGGTGGAAGTGGTGGAGGGCGAGTACGAGATTGTCAATGAGCTGGGCCTGCACGCGCGGGCCGCAGCTCAGCTTGTCCAGGCCACCAACAAGTACCCCTGCGACGTGCAGCTCGAGTGCGAGGGGCAAATTGTCAATGGCAAGTCCATCATGGGAGTGCTGATGCTGGCCGCTGCCCAGGGGATGCGGGTGAAGGTGACTTGCTCTGGCGAGCAGGCGCGGGCGTGCCTCGAGGAGCTGGGGCGGCTGATTGCCTCCAAATTCGGGGAAGGGCGATGAGCGAGCAGGCCACTCCGAGCTGCAGCATCCAGGGCATCGGCGCGAGCCCGGGCCTCACCCTGGGGCGGGCCTTCGTCCTCGACCGGCGGCGGCTGCGGACGCCCAAGCTGCGCATCTCGGATGCAGAGGTCGAGCCCGAGCTGATGCGGATGAAGACCGCCATCGACCTGTCGGACCATCAGCTGGAGGAGCTGAAGGAACAGCTCGAGCGCAGCGACGGCAAGGACCATGCGCTCATCCTCGAGGCGCACCGGCTGATGCTGCGCGACCCGATGCTGCTGGACGAGGTGAACCGCGTCATCGCCGCCGACCGCATCAACGCCGAGTGGGCCGTCCGCCGGGTGACCCGCAAGCTGAAGCACGCCTTCGACAACATCGCCGACGAGTACTTCCGGGAGCGGCGCGCCGACGTTGACTTCGTCGCCGACCGCGTGGTGCGCAACCTGATGGGCCAGGTGGTGGACGTGGCGGTGGAGGTGCCCGAGGGCTCGGTGGTGGTGGCGCATGACCTGCCTCCGGCCGACGCCGCCATGCTGGCCCGCACCGGCCGGGTGCTGGCCTTCGTCACCGACGTGGGCAGCCAGACCAGCCACACCGCCATCGTGGCGCGTGCCCGGGCCACCCCGGCGGTGGTGGGCGCGGCGCGCGCCAGCGAGACCATCTCCCCCGGGGACCTGGTGGCGGTGGACGGCACCGCGGGGCTGGTGCTGGTCAATCCCCGCCCGGAGGCGCTGAAGGGCTTCGAGGCGGCGCGCGCGCGCTGGGCGGAGCTCGAGCAGGAGACGCTGGCGCTGCGCGATCTGCCGGCGGTTAGCACCGACGGCGTCCGGGTACGGCTTCTGGGCAACATCGAGTTCCTCGAGGAGCTGCCGTCGCTCCTGGAACATGGCGCCGAGGGCATCGGGCTGTACCGCACCGAGTTTCTCTTCCTCGACCGGACCGAACCCCCGAGCGAGGATGAACATTACGCCTGCTACCGCACCGTCCTGGAATCCATGGGAAAGCGGCCGGTCACCATCCGCACCCTGGACTTGGGCGGAGACAAGGTGCCGGGTAACCGGCGCTGGGAGCGCGAGCCCAACCCGGCGATGGGGCTAAGGGCCATCCGCTACTGCCTGTCACGGCGGGACCTGTTCCGGACGCAGCTCCGCGCGCTGCTGCGGGCCAGCGTGCACGGAAACCTCCAAGTGATGTTTCCTCTCATCTCCGGAATGTCCGAGCTGCGCGAGGCGCGCAGCGAGCTGGAGGCCTGCCGGAGCGAGCTCGGCCGCGAGGGGGTGCGGGTGGGCGGGCGCTTCCCGGTGGGCATCATGGTGGAGACGCCGAGCGCCGCCTGGCTCGCCGACCGGCTGGCCACCGAGGCCGACTTCTTCAGCATCGGCACCAATGACCTCATCCAGTACACGCTGGCCATCGACCGGCAGAACCGCGAGGTGGCCTACCTGTACAAGCCCCTGCACCTCTCGGTGCTGCGGGCGCTCGAGCACATCCTCGGCGCGGCGCGCACGGCGGGCATCCCGGTGTCGATGTGCGGGGAGATGGCCGGCGACCCGCGTTACACGCTGGTGCTGCTGGCACTTGGGCTGGATGAGTTGTCCATGACGGCGGGCCAAATCCCCGTCGTCAAGCAGCGCATCCGCCGTCTCGGCCGGGCCGAGGCCCGGACGGCACTCGAGCAGGCCATGCGGCTGTCCACCGCGGAGGAGATAGAGCGCTTCCTGGACGAGACGGTGCGGCGCATCGGCCTGGACGAAGTGCCGGCCTGAAACGCCGGGTACGAAGGTCCGGCGGTCCTGCCCGGCCGTAGAAGCCCCTAGTGCGAGAAGGTGGCGAAGCGCCCCCGGGGGGCGGCCAGGGGCGTTGCTGCACCGCACCGGCCAGCACGGCCAATCTTGGCCCGGTCAGCTTGTGGAGGTGCCCTTTACCCATACACCGTGGGCGGCCTCCACCTGACCGAAGGCCGCCAAGGCTGTGCTACACCCTTTGAGGGAGTTGCCTCTTGGATGGCTCCGGCGGTGAGCCGCTTGCACTGGTGATGGCACAACCCTCCTCGGTCCCCTTGCTGTCTGCGCAACGCGCCGCGACGCCGACGCTGCAGGTGCGGACCCTCAGTCGCTTCCTGCCGGCGGCCGTGGTGGCCGCCGTGGTGCTGGCGGGACTCGGCTCTCCCTCCGGCGGCACGCACCCGGACGAGCGGCTGTACCTGTCGCTGGCGAACGAGATGCAGGCGCAGGGCACCTGGATGACGCCCACCCTGGAGGGGCAACCGGACTTCACCAAGCCTCCGCTTCTGTACTGGGCCTCCGCGGGATGTTTGCGGGCCTTCGGCCCAAGCCTGTGGGCGGCCCGACTGCCGGTGGCGGTGTGCGCGCTGCTGCTGGCGCTGGTGGCGGGGCGGCTGGCCCGCCGCTTCGCCGGCGAGGCCGGCTGGGCGCGGGCGGTGCTGCTGGTCGGCACGTCGGTGGGCCTGTTGCGCTACGGCCGGCTGGAGATGATGGATGTGCCCCTGGCGCTCGCCCTGGCGCTGGGGGCGGAGGCGGCCTGGGTGGCGGCGGAGGAGCGGCGCCCGCGCCTGCTGCTCTCCGTCGGCCTGGCAGCGGGCCTCTCGGCGCTTCTTAAAGGGCCGGTCGGGCCGCTGCTGGTGTTGTCCATCGCCGCGGTGGTGCTGGCGGCCCGGGCCCCGGCGCTGCTGCTGGGACGCTGGGCGCTCGCGTCGGTGGCCCTGGCCGTCCTGGTGAGTGCCCCGTGGTTTCTGGCCATGCTGGCCCAGCACGGTGTGCCCTTCGTCGAGCGCTTCATCCTGGTGGAGAACTTCGGAAAATTCTCCGGCCCCTGGACGCTCCGGGCGGAGGGATGGCTCCTCCTCGTCCTCGGCCTGCTGGCGCTGCCCTGGGTGGGCCTGGTGCAGTGGCGCGCGGCGCCGCCTGGGTTGCGCCTGCTGAGCGGCGTGTGGCTGGCGGTTGTCCTGCTCGTCTTTTCTCTGCCCGGCCTAAAGCAGTCACACTACGTGGTGCCGTGTCTTCTGCCGTTGCTGCTACTGGCCGCGGTGCCGGAGCGGCCGCTGGTGCTGGCGTCGCGTGCCACCGCGGTGCTGTTCTTGGCGATGACGGCGGTGCCGCTCCTCGTGCTGCGCGTGGGCTTTCCCGCGCAGGCGCGTTTGGGGCTGGCCGGCATGGCGGTGCTGCTGGGGCTGGGGGCGCTCGCCCTGTGGCGTCTCAGGGTGGACGCCGCTGCGGTGGGCTTCGCCGGGGCCGCCGTCCTGACGCTGGCCCTGGTGCTTCCCGTCGTCAACCCGCCGCCCGTCCCGGAGGCGGCCTGGGCGGCCGCCGGGGAACGGCCGGTCGTCATCTGGCGTCAGGACCCAGGGCTGTACGAATTGCTGGTGCGCCGCCGGGTGCACCGGGTGAATGACGCCGCGGAGACGGCCGCGGCGGTGGCGCAGGGGGCGGCCGCCATCCTGCCGGTGCAGGACCTGGAGGCCCTGCCGCCCGGGGTGCGGGCCGGGCTGGTCAGCGTGTCTCGCTGGCGGCGACTGCGCCCGCGCATTCTGCCGGCGGACGTGCTGAAGGCGGTCCTTCTGGCGGACCCGCTGCCGCTGCAGGAGGAGGCGGTGCTGGTGGTGCGGTCCCACCCCAGCCCCCTGCTGTAGGGCGCCGGTGCTGGGGGGGGTGCCCCGCGGTTTGACGGAAAAGCAGGGGCGTGCGTAGTGTCCGCGCCTCTTTTTTTTCGGAGTACGCCATGCCGAAGGACTTCCTTTTCACCTCAGAGTCCGTGACCGAGGGTCACCCGGACAAGGTGGCCGACCAAATCAGCGACGGCGTCCTCGACGCCATCCTCTCCAAGGACATCCGCGGGCGAGTCGCCGTGGAGACGCTGGTGAAGACGGGCCTCTGCGTCGTGGCCGGGGAAGTCAGCACCTCGGCCTACGTCGAGATTCCGAGAATCGTGCGCAGCACCATCGTCCGCATTGGCTACACGGACAGCACCATGGGCTTCGACGGCCACACCTGCGGGGTGATGGTGGCCATCGAAGGTCAGAGCCAGGACATCGCCCGGGGCGTCGACAACAACAAGGAGCAGGGCGCCGGGGACCAGGGGATGATGTTCGGCTACGCCTGCAACGAGACGGCCGAGCTGATGCCCGCGCCCATCCACTATGCGCACGCGCTGACCCGCCGGCTGGCGGAGGTGCGGCGCAAACTGCACCCCTGGCTCAGGCCCGACGGGAAGAGTCAGGTGACGGTGCAGTACGAGGATGGCCGTCCGGTGCGCATCGACACGGTGGTGGTGTCCACGCAGCACGCCGAGGACGCCACCAACAAGAAAATCCACGCCGCGGTGATGGAGGACGTCATCGCCAAGGCACTCCCCAGGCGGCTACTGGACAAGAAGACGCGCTACCACATCAACCCCACCGGCCGTTTCGTCATCGGCGGCCCGATGGGCGACTCCGGCGTCACCGGGCGC
The DNA here is from genome assembly GCA_963760425.1 of uncultured delta proteobacterium. Taxonomy (GTDB): domain Bacteria; phylum Myxococcota; class Myxococcia; order Myxococcales; family Myxococcaceae; genus JADGRA01. The sequence goes on from CAVXCY010000023.1 coordinate 59,860, forward strand.
AAAATCATCGTCGACACCTACGGCGGGATGGGCCGGCACGGCGGCGGCGCCTTCAGTGGCAAGGACCCCTCCAAGGTGGACCGCAGCGCGGCGTACATGGGCCGCTACATCGCCAAGAATGTCGTGGCCGCCGGACTGGCCGACCGCTGCGAGGTGCAGGTGTCCTACGCCATCGGCGTGGCCGACCCGGTGTCGGTGATGGTGGACACCTTCGGGACGGCGCGGGCGGACGAGGCGCGGATTGCCCAGGCGGTACGGCGCACCTTCGGCCTCAAGCCGCGCGAGATTGTCCAGCACTTGGACTTGCTGCGCCCCATTTACCAGCGCACCGCGGCCTACGGGCACTTCGGCCGTCCGGAGAAGGACTTCACCTGGGAACGCACCGACATGAAGGACGCGCTGCGTGAGGCCGTCGGCGCGCGCCACCTGCGCGCGGTGGGGGCCTAGCGCTCCGGCGCGCCTTGGTTGACGGCCATGCGCGCCCCCGCGCCAGACGCCCGCCACCCGCTGTTGACCCTCGGCGCACTCCTCGGCCTGGCGCTGCTGGCCTGCTCTCCGGGGCCGCCGGTGCTGTGTGCCGCTGCGCTTCCGGACGCCGGCTGCGCCTGGCACGTCGAGGTGCACTGCGGGGACGGCGCGCTGTGCAGCCCCGGCAGCGTGCAGGTGCTGGACGCGGGCAGCTGCGTGCGGGACACCGGGGCCGACGTCATCGGCTGCTCCTGAGGCCCGGGGCCCGGCCGATGCGCCCGCCCCGAGGTGGAAGCCGGATGCCACCAGTGTAGGCCTTCACTGCAGAGGGGTTGTGCCCAGCCCCTGGGCCAGCGGCGCCAGCACCCCGGCACTGACCCCCAGGGCCAACAGCAACCACACCAGCGTGTGGAGGAGGCCAAAGGCCACCTCCGGGGAGACGGCAACAAGTCGGGCGAGACGCATGGCGACAACCTCCTCTAACCTTTTATAGGCCAGATGAAGGTTATATGGTCCCGAAAGGGGTAACCTGTCAAGTCCATTTAACTGGTTATAATGGCGAGGCCATGGAATCTCCCCCTCCCGTCCGTTTCGAACTCATCGGCGGCCACCCCGCGCTGGACTTCGTCAACACCGTCGGCGGTCAGCGGCTGGTCAAGCCGCGTGAAAACTTGCAGCGTCTGGAGGACTTGCTGGCCTGGGGGCGGCAGTCGGGCGTCCTCAGTGAGGCTGAGGCCAAAGCGTTGGCCCGCGAAGCGCGCGCCCGCCCGGCCAAGGCCCAGGACGCCCTGCTGCGGGCCACTGTCTTTCGCGAGTCCCTGTACCGGCTTCTTCGCGCCCTGGTCGAGGGGCGGGCGGCCCCGGCCGAGGAGTTGGCGCGCCTGGAAGCCGAGGTGCAGCGGGCGCAGGCCGCCCGGCGGCTTCTGTGCACGCCCAAGGGCTACGGCTGGAGCGCCCCGGACCCCACGCTGGCCGACCCGGTGGTGCCGCGGCTGGCCCTGGCGGCGGCCGACCTTCTCACCGGACAGCAGTGGAAGCGCATGCGGCTGTGCGAGGCCGCGGACGGCTGCGGGTGGCTCTTCCTCGACCAGACGCGCAACCACAGCCGACGCTGGTGTGACATGGCCTCGTGCGGAAACAAGTACAAGGCCCGCCGCCACTACGCCCGCGTGCGGGCGCAGGGCTGACGGCCTTCCCGGCGGCCCCGCGCCGGGGTGGCGTCCACCCCCCAAGAATTCCCCCCCCAGGACGGCACGCGCACCCGTCCCGTCGGCTTGCCCCGGGGGGGTGGGCCACGGTACAGGGGGTCGCCGTTTCCCCTAGCCTGGAAGGACAGTTCCCGCCATGGCCGTGCCAGCCCGCAAAGTCGTCCAGCTGAAGAAGAAGTCCTCCCGCAGCGCCCCCGTCGAGAGCGACGTGAAGGACTTGTCACTGGCCGACAAGGGCCGGCTGCGCGTGGAGTGGGCCGGGCGAAGCATGCCGGTGCTGCACCAAATCCGGGACCGCTTCGCCAAGACGCGCCCCTTCAAGGGCCTGCGCATGGTGGCCTGCCTGCACGTCACCACCGAGACGGCCAACCTGGCCATCGCGCTGAAGGCCGGCGGGGCCGACGTCACCCTCTGCGCCAGCAACCCGCTCTCCACCCAGGACGACGCCGCGGCGGCGCTGGTGGTGGACCATGGCATCCGGGTGTTCGCCATCAAGGGCGAGGACAACCAGACCTACTACCGCCACATCACCAGCGCCCTGGAGAGCCGCCCCCACCTCACCATGGACGACGGCGCCGACGTGGTGGGCGTGCTGCACAGCGAGCGCAAGGACCTGCTGAAGAACATCATCGGCGGCACCGAGGAGACCACCACCGGCGTCATCCGCCTGCGGGCCATGGCCAAGGAGGGAGTGCTCCGCTACCCCATCGTCGCGGTCAACGACGCCCTGACCAAGCACCTCTTCGACAACCGCTACGGCACCGGCCAGTCCACCATCGACGGGATTGTCCGCGCCACCAACCGGCTGCTGGCCGGCAGCGTCTTCGTCGTGGCCGGCTACGGCTGGTGCGGCCGCGGGCTCGCCCAGCGTGCCAAGGGGATGGGGGCCGACGTGGTGGTGACGGAAATCGAGCCCCTCAAGGCCCTCGAGGCGGTGATGGACGGCTACCGGGTGATGCCGATGAAGGACGCGGCGAAAATCGGCGACTTCTTCTGCACCGTCACCGGCAACATCAACGTCGTCCGCCGGGAGCACTTCGAGTCGATGAAGGACGGCGCGATTGTGTCCAACAGCGGCCACTTCAACGTCGAGCTGGACCTCGAGTCTCTGGCCGCCATCGCCAAGGACCGAAGCATGGTCCGCGACTTCGTCGAGCAATTCACCCTGAAGAATGGCCGCCGGATTGTCGTCCTGGGCGAGGGCCGCCTGGTCAACCTGGCCACCGCGGAGGGCCACCCCTCCAGCGTGATGGACATGTCCTTCGCCAACCAGGCGCTGTGCAGCGAGTGGATGGTGAAGCACCACGCGCACCCTCGAGCACAAGGTTTACTCGGTGCCGGAGCGCATCGACCGGGAGATTGCCCGGCTCAAGCTCAAGGCGATGGGGGTCCGGGTGGACATCCTCACGCCCGAGCAGGAGAAGTACCTGGACAGCTGGAACGTCGGCACCTGAGACGCCTTCAGGGGACGAGCGCCAGGTACTGCTCGTAGCGCGTCTGAATCTGGCTGACGTACTTCACCGGCTCGCTGCCGCGCGCATAGCCGTAGCGCGCGCGGCGGTAGTAGGCCGGTTTCTGCAGGTCGAGCATCGCCTTCTCCACGTTGTTGAACCAGCGGTTTTGGTCGAGCCCGCGCTCGGCCGCTAGCCGGCGCGCGTCGGTGAGGTGCCCCAGCCCGACGTTGTAGGCGGCCAGGGCGAAGCGCACCCGCTGCTGCAGCGCCAGCTCCGGCTCCAGCTGTCCCATCAGCTCCGCCAGGTAGGCGATACCGGCATGGGTGCACTCCTCGGGGTCGGTGAGGTGGCTGAAGCCGAGACTTCGGGCCGTGCGCGGCAGAATCTGCAGCAAGCCCACCGCCCCGTCCCGGCTGCGCGCCTTTGGGTTGAAGTGGCTCTCCTGGTAGGCCTGGGCGGCGGTCAGCCGCCAGTCGAAGCCGTAGCGCGGCGCCAGCTTCTTGAAGATGTCGTCGTAGGGGGACACCGCCCCCTTGACGTCGCCCCGGGGCGGGGCGACTTCCGGGGGGGCGTCGAAGATGCGCCGGTAGGCGAGGTTCCATTCCAGGCCGCGGTCGGCCCGCTTGACGAAGGCGTTCAGCGCGGAGAGCAGCTTCGGGTTGCCCACCCGCACCGCAAAGGCGATGTCCTGCTTGCTGCCCGGCTCGAGTGCCAGCACCCCCGCCACGTCCTGTCGCCAGGTGAGCTCGGCCTGGAGGATGTGGCTGTCGGCCACCGTCAGGTCGGCTGCCCCGCTGGCCACCGCGTCGATGAGGTCCTCGGTCTCGACGTCCTCGGCCACCTTGACCAGCGTGAAGCCCAAGCGCGGCTGGAGGCGCGACAGGGTGCGGGCGTAACTCGACCCGGGCCGCACGCTGATGCGGCGCCCCTTCAGCTGCTCCAGGCTGGTCAGCCCTGGCTCGCTCAGCCGCTGCACCACCATCTCCTGCACCTGCAGGTAGGGGCGGCTGAAGTCCACCAGCTGCGCCCGCTCCGGGCTGACCGTGAAGGAGGCGGCGATGACGTCCCCTCGGCCCTCCAAAAGCCACGGCACCAGCTGGTCGTGCGCCGGGGGAACCACCATCGCCAGGCGCACCTTCAGCTGCTTGGCCAGCATCGAAGCCAAGTCATAGTCGAAGCCCCGCGGCTGGCCCCGTTCGAGGAAATAACTGACGCCGTTGTTGCGGCTCAGGACGCGCAGCTCCCCGCGCTTCACAATCTCGTCCAGGTCCCCGGTGAAACGGTGGGTGGCATAGGAGACCAGCCCCTTCTCCAGAAGAAAGCTGTCCAGCGCCGCGCGCAGGGCGTGGGCCGACAGCCGCACCGCCCAAGCCGTGGGCTGACGTTCCGCCACGCTGAAGAGGTGCTGCAGCCCCTGGTTGTACGCCTCGAAGCGCTCCAGCTCGGCCGAAGTGGCGACCGCCAGCGCGCGCTCGCCCCGGCTGACCTCATACAGGAGCGGCTCGGCGTCACCCGCCTCGGCCACGGCGTCGATGAGGAGGCCCGGGACGGCGGAGGCCTTCAGCGCTTCCAGGGCCTCCTGCGCCGCCGAGCCGGCCACCACCGACACCTTGCGTCCCGTCAAGTCAGAGGCGCGCGCCGGCAGGCCGGCCGCCCCCTTCGGGCCCACCAGCACCTCGCTCACCACCCGCAGCGGCTGGGTGAAGGCGACCCGGGCGCGGTCGGCGGAGGTCACCGTCAGGCCCACCGCCACCACGTCCCCCTTGCCGGCCAGCAGCGCCGGAAGCAGCGCGTCGCTGCGTTCGACGCTGACTTCCTCCACCTTCAGGCCCTGGCGGGCGGCGAATTCCGCCACCAGCTCCGCGTCGGTCCAGCCGCTGCCGGTGCGCGCCAATTCGGCATTGGCCTCCCCCAGCAAAAGCACCCGCAGCGTCCCGCGCACGCGCACCGCCGCCAGGTCCTCGTCGGCGGCACGGCCCGGCGTCGCCGCCAGCAGGGCCACCGCCAAGGCGAGCGGTCCGTGTCCCGTCGCGACGACGCGCATCGGCCAGCGCCAGGAAGCCATCGGCGGCAGGCACCCTAGCACCGGCCGCGCGGCACTCGGGGGGTGTCCTTTCACCTCTTGCCGCTGACGGCGCTTTGCGCCATGACCGGCGGCCTGCATGGGACTCGTCCGCGCCATCGTCCTGGGCATCGTCCAGGGCGTCACTGAGTTTCTGCCCATCAGCTCCACTGCCCACCTCCGCATCGTCCCGGAGTTGCTGGGCTGGCCCGACGCCGGGGCGGCCTACACAGCGATGATTCAGCTGGGCACGGTGGTGGCGGTGATTGTGTATTTCTGGCGGGACCTGGTCCGGCTGACGCAGGCCTTCGTGGAGGGCGTGCTGCGCGGCGCGCCTTTTCGGACACTGGACTCCCGGCTCGCCTGGTTCGTGCTGGTGGGCACGCTGCCCGTCGCCATCCTCGGGCTCGCCTTCAAGCACCACATCGAGACGTCCCTGCGTTCCCTGTACGTCATCGCCTTCGCCATGGTGGGCCTGGCGGTGGTGCTGCTGCTCGCCGAGCGCATCGCCCAGCACCGTCGGACGCTGAGCGACATGGGCTGGGGGGACGCCATCGTCATCGGCCTGTGCCAGGCGGTGGCCCTCATCCCCGGGAGCAGCCGCTCCGGCACCACCCTGACGGGCGGTCTGGCGCTCGGCTTTCGCCGCGAGGATGCGGCGCGTTACTCCTTCCTCCTCTCCATCCCGGCCACCGCCGCCGCCGGCGTCTTCGAGATGCGGCACCTGGTGCGCAGCGGCGAGCCCTTCACCGGCCCGGACGTGCTGGTCGGCACGGTGGTGGCCTTCCTCACCGGGCTATTGGCCATCGCCTGGCTGCTGCGCTTTCTGCGCACGCGCTCGACCATCGTCTTCGTCGTCTACCGCTTCCTCCTCGGCGGGCTTTTGCTGTTGCTGCTCGCCAGCGGCCGGCTCAGCCCGCAGCCGGCCGCGTCGCCCCAGGCGCAAGCCGCGCCCTCGTCCGGGCGGGACCGCGAGTAGCCCTGCCCGTGGAGGCGCTCTTCGAGCAGCTGGCGGCCAGGCTGAGGGAAATTCCCGGCCGCCCGCTGGACTTGCCGGGCGTGGCGCTGCGCGAGGCCGCGGTGCTGGTCCCCCTCACCCTGCGCCAGGGGGTGGCCACCATCATCTTCACCCGCCGGCCGGAGGGCCTGCGCCGCCACGGCGGCCAAATCTCCTTCCCCGGTGGGGTCCGGGACCCGGGGGACGTCACCCCGCTGCACGCCGCGCTGCGCGAGCTCCAGGAGGAGGTGGGAGTCCCGCCAGAGCGCGTCGAGGTGCTGGGCATGCTGGATGAGATTCCCACCATCACCGAGTTCCGGGTCCTCCCGTTCGTCGGACGCCTGCCGCCGGACACCGTCCTGGCCCCGGACCCGGGAGAGATTGCCGAGGTCCTGGAAGTCCCCCTGTCGGCGTTGCTCGAGCCGAGCCGGCAGCGGGTGGAGAAGCGTTTCCTCTTCGGGGCGGAGCGCGACATCTACTTCTTCGAAGTTGGCGGCCACACCATCTGGGGTGCGACGGCGCGCATTCTTCGAAACCTGCTGGACCAGGCCGCGGGACTTCCCGCTTGGAAGGGACTGCCTCGACCATGAAACTCTACCCGGTGGTGATGGCGGGTGGCTCTGGCACGCGCTTCTGGCCGCTTTCGCGCGTGCGCCACCCGAAGCAGTTTCTCCCGCTCGTCTCTGCCAAGCCGCTGCTGGTGGAGACGGTGGCCCGGCTGAAGGGGCTGGCCCCCCCTGGCCACACCTACGTGGTGTGCGGCCCCAGCCACGCCGCGCTGGCGCGCCGGCTGCTGCCCGGCCTGCCGCCGCGCAACGTGCTGGTGGAGCCGGTGGCGCGCAACACCGCCCCGGCCATCGCGCTCGCCACTTGGGTCATCGGCGCCCGGGACCCGGACGGCGTGCTGGCGGTGCTGCCCTCGGACCACCACGTGGCGGACCCCCGTGGCTTCCGGGCCGTGCTGCAGCGCGCCGCCAAGGTGGCCCGCACCGGGCAGCTGGTGACGGTGGGCATCCAGCCCACCCGGGCGGAGACCGGCTACGGCTACATCCGTCTCGGCGCGCCGCTGGGCGAGGGCGCCTTCCGGGTGCAGGCCTTCGTCGAGAAACCGGACCCGGTGACGGCGGCGGAGTACGTGTCCTCCAAGGAGTACCTGTGGAACGGCGGGATGTTTGTCTTCACCGCCCGGGCTATGCAGGAGGCCTTTGCCCGACACCTTCCGCAGGTGGCCGAGGCCATGGAGCGGCTGGCCCCGCGCCTCGGCAGCCGCGGCTTCGCCGCGGCGCTGGCCCGGGCCTTTCCGCGGTTGCCCTCGGTGTCGGTGGATTACGCGGTGATGGAGAAGGCTCGCAACATCGCCGTCGTCCCCGGCGACTTCGGTTGGTCCGATGTCGGGAGCTTCGCTGCCATCGGCGAGGTCCGTCCGGCGGACTCCAACGGCAACGTGGCGGTGGGCGAGCAGACGCTGGTCCTCGACTCGGCCGGCTGCGTGGTGCTCGGGTCAGGGCGCACCCTGGTGGTGCTGGGGATGCGCGACACGGTGGTGGTAGATGCGGGGGACGCGGTGCTGGTCATTCCGCGCGAGCGAAGCCAGGACGTCCGTCAGGTGGTGGAGGCGCTCCGGCTCAAGCGTCTGACGCGGGTCCTGTAGAAGGGAAAGACATGCACTCACACATTTTTCGCGAGTACGACATTCGCGGTCTGGTGGACACGGACCTCACCGACCAGGTGGTGGAGCTGCTGGGGCGCGGCCTGGGCACCGTCATCCGTCGCAAGGGAGGCCACAGTGCCACGGTCGGCCGGGACTGCCGAGCCAGTAGCCCCCGTTTTCGCGATGCGCTGAGTGCCGGCCTGTGCGCCACCGGCCTCGACGTCCTGGACGTCGGCGTCGTCCCCACCCCGCTCACCTACTTCGCCGCCAACACGCTCCCGGTGGACGGGCTGGCGATGATTACCGGGAGCCACAACCCGCCCGAGTACAACGGCTTCAAGGTGGGCCACGGGAAGACCACGCTGCACGGGCACGAGATTCAGGAACTGCGCCACCTGATGGAGGCCGGGGACTTCGAGACCGGGCGTCCGGGGAAGGTGACGCCCTTCGACATCGTCACCCCCTACAACCACTTCATCCGCCAGACGGTGAAGATGGGCCGGAGCATGCGGGTGGTCATCGACGCCGGCAACGGCACCGGCGGGGAGGTGGCGGTCCCGCTGTTTCGCAGCATGGGCTTCGACGTGGTCCCGCTGTTCTGCGACATGGACGCCCGCTTCCCCAACCACCACCCGGACCCGACGGTGCCGGCCAACCTTCTGGACCTCATCGCGGCGGTACGCCGGGAGAAGGCCGAGGTGGGCATCGCCTATGACGGGGACGCCGACCGCATCGGCGTCATCGACGACCAGGGGCAGGTGCTGTGGGGTGACCAGCTGATGATTCTGTTTGCCCGCAGCGTCCTGGCCGAGGTCCCGGGCAGTGCCATCGTCGGGGAGGTGAAGTGCAGCGCCACCCTCTACGAGGACATCGCGCGCCGCGGCGGCAAACCCATCATGTGGAAGGCCGGGCACAGCCTCATCAAGGCGAAGATGAAGGAAACCAACGCCCAGCTGGCCGGGGAGATGAGCGGCCACATTTTTTTCAAGCACCGCTACTTCGGCTTCGACGACGCCGTGTACGCCAGTGCCCGGCTGCTGGAGATTCTCACCCACACCGACCGCCCGTTGAGTGCGCTGTTGGCCGACGTGCCGAAGACGTATGCCAGCCCGGAGATTCGCTTCGACGTGCCGGAGGAGAAGAAGTTCGCGCTGGTGCGGCGGGCCACTGAACTGCTCCGCACAGCCGGACACGACATCATCGACGTGGACGGGGTGCGGGTGACGTTCTCCGACGGCTGGGGCCTCATCCGCGCCTCCAACACCCAGCCGCTGCTGGTGCTGCGCTTCGAGGCCCGGACAGAGAAGCGCCTGGCGGAAATCCAGAAACTCATCGAGTCCACAGTGGCCCGGGCGCAGCGAGAACTCGGCGCCTGACGGGGGCTGGACTAGAGTTTCACCCATGGAGCAGCCGGACCCCGCCGTCCCCCCGCTGGTCGGGCTCATCATGGGCAGCAAGAGCGACTGGGAGTACCTGCAGCCCGCCGCCAAGGTACTGACGGAATTGGGCGTCCGGTACGAGAGCCGGGTGGTCTCCGCGCACCGGACGCCGGACCTCATGTTCGAGTACGCGGAGAGCGCCGAGGAACGGGGACTGCTGGTCATCATCGCCGGCGCCGGCGGTGCCGCGCACCTGCCGGGCATGGTGGCGGCCAAGACGCTGGTCCCGGTACTGGGCGTGCCGGTGCCGGCCACCGCGCTGCACGGGGTGGATGCCCTGTTGTCCATGGTCCAGATGCCGAAGGGCGTCCCGGTGGGGACGCTGGCCATCGGCAAGCCCGGGGCGGCCAACGCCGGGCTGCTGGCCGCGGAGATTGTCGCCCTGCAGCATCCCCAGGTTCGCGAGCGACTCCGGGCCTGGCGCGAGGCGCGCACCCGGGAGGCACGCGAGAGCGAGCTTCCATGAAGGCCATCCTTCCCGGCAGCACGCTGGGCATCCTCGGCGGTGGACAGCTGGGAAGGATGACGGCCATGGCGGCGCGCTCGCTCGGCTACCACCTGGCGGCCCTGGACCCGGACCCCTCCTGTGCCGCGCGCTTCGTCGTCGAGAGCTGCATCACCGCCGGCTTCGACGACGTGGCGGCGGCCCGCGAGTTGGCGCGACAGAGCCAGGTGGTCACCGTGGAGATTGAGAAAATCTCCGTCGACGCCCTCCGCGCCGTGCAGCAGCTGGTCCCCATGCGGCCCGGGCCGGACGTCCTCTTCACCATCCAGGACCGCGCCCGACAGAAGGACTGGCTACAGGCCCACGGCTTCCACCTGGGCCCATACCGCAAAGCGACCAGCGAGGCGGAGGTGCTGGCCGCCGTGCGCGCCCTGGGCGGCAAGGTGTACGTGAAGTCCACGCGGGGCGGCTACGACGGCCGGGGCCAGGCGGTGGTGCACTCCGAGGCGGACGTGCCGGCCGCCTGGGCCAGCCTGGGGGGCGGCCCGGTGGTGGTGGAGCAGGCCCTGGCGCTGCGCCAGGAATTGTCGGTGCTGGTGGCGAGGCGTCCGTCGGGGGAGGCGCGCACCTACCCGCCGGCGCTCAACCACCACGTGCAGGGAATTCTCGAGTGGAGCGTACTTCCCGGGCCCTTCCCGGCCGAGCTGTCCCGGGCCGCCGAGGAAACCACGACGGCCATCGCCGTGGCCTTGGGCGTGGAGGGCCTGCTGGTGGCAGAATTCTTCTGTACCGAGGATGGCCAGCTGCTGGTCAACGAATTGGCCCCGCGCCCACACAACACCTTCCACACCACCGAGGTGGCCTGCGCCACCAGCCAGTTTGAACAGGTGACGCGGGCGGTGTGTGACTTGCCGCTCGGTTCCACCGAGGTGCTGGCCCCGGCTGCCATCGTCAACCTCCTCGGCGACTTGTGGCTTCAGCCCGAGCCACCGCACTTCGACGCTGCCCTGTCCATCCCCGGTGTCACGGTGCACCTGTACGGCAAGCGCCAGGCACGCCCCGGCCGGAAGATGGGCCACCTGTCGGCCATTGCCAGAACGCCCGAGGAGGCGCTGCGCAAGGTACAGGAGGCGCGGCGGCGCCTGGGGCGCGAGGCGGCCTGACGCCGCCCCGCGCGTCCCCTCAGGCGGCTGGGGTGGGCGTCGCCTTTGCCTGGAGCAGCGGCGCGAAGGCACCGCGGTAACTCCAGGCCAAGAACACCTCCAGCCCCACCAGCACCACCGCCAGGGCGAGGCCGCCCCGGTGCAGGAAGGCGTGGAAGAAGAAAATATTCACCACGATGGGCGCCAGCGCGCTGAGCGCCAGCGGGACGAAGCGCCCGGACAGCAGCAGCAGCCCGCTCAGTGTCTCGACGGTTTTCAACAGCGGGAAGAAGTACCCGGTGGCGAACAGGGCCCCGGCGAAGGCTCCGGCCGCGGGCGGTGGCGGCGGGGCGGGGATGAATTGGAAGAAGCCGTTCAGGCCGAAGACGAAGAAGATGAGGCCGAGGAGGATGCGGGCGACAGTGGGGAGGTGACGCATGGCGAGACAGGTAACGCGCGGCGCCGGTTGGGACAGTCTTCTTGGGAGGGATAGACTGTTGCCCTTGTGACAACACCTGATTTGAATCACGTCGCCGTCTTCGCCCGGGTGGTGGAGACGGGCAGTTTCACCGCGGCGGCGGCGGCGCTCGGCCTGCCCAAGTCCAGCGTCAGCCGCAGCGTGGCCCGGCTGGAAGGGGAACTGGGGGTGCGGCTGTTGCAGCGCACCACCCGCAGCGTGCACCTCACCGACGCCGGGCATGCCTACTACGACCGGGTGGCGCAGGCCCTGTCCGGCCTCCAGGAGGCCCAGGCCGCGGTGTCCGACATGCAGGCCACGCCGCGCGGCCCGGTGCGCGTCACCACCGCCGTCGACATCGGCGTCAACTTGGTGGCCGCCCTGGTGGCGCGCTTCGTGCGCCAGCACCCGGACATTCACGTGGAGATGCTTCTCACCGGGCGCCTGGTCAACCTGGTGGAGGAGGGGGTGGACCTGGCGGTGCGGGCGGGGAAGCTGGATGACTCCTCGCTGGTGGCGCGCCGGGTGGGGACGCTGGAGGCGCGCCTGTTGGCGGCGCCCGCCTACCTCCGCCGCCGGGGGACGCCCCGGACGGTGGTGGAGCTGGCCAGCCACGACTGCGTGCTGTTTCGCAGCCGGCGCGGGCAAGGCACCTGGGAGCTGAGTGGGCCCAAGGGCGTGGAAACGGTGGACGTCACCGGCCCCGTGTCCGCCGACGACTACGCCTTCGTTCGGCAGGTGCTGTTGGCCGGTGGCGGCATCGGCTTGCTGCCCTGGACGACCGCGGCCCAGGACATCGACCGGGGTCGGCTGGTCCGCGTGCTGCCGGAACACGCCGCTCCCGGTGGCGCGCTACACGTCGTCTACCCGTCCAGCCGCTACGTGCCCCAGCGGGTGGCGCTGCTGCGGGACTTCCTGGTGCAGGGGCTTCTGGACCGGGCCAGCGCCTGCGACGCGCGGGACCACGGCCGGGGGGGAAAGCCCCGCGCTGCCGTCACTGGTTGAGGGAGAAGATGTACTTGTAGCCCAAGTCGGTGGCCACCGGCTTTCCGCCCTTGGTGGCCGGCCTGAAGCGGGCCCGCAGCATGGCGCCCTGGGCCGCCTCGTTGAGGCCATAGCCCGGGCCAGACACCACCTTGGCCGCACTGACGTGCCCGTCGGCCTCGACGGTGATGGCCATGAGGACTTCTCCCTCGATGCCCAGCTTTCGGGCCTGGACGGGGTAAATTTCCGCGCTGTTAATCTCCTCCAGCAGTTCCGGCCGGGTGTCCACCAGGTACAGAGGGGCGTAGCCGGGCCGCACGCCGTCCGGCGCCGCGGCCCGCTCGGCGGGCTTTCCCACCAGGGTGTTGCCCACCGGCACGGCCACCGTGCCGGCGGTGGTGGTGGACTGCAGGGTGAGACCCACCACCACCGGCGGGGGCGGCCCGGGCTCCGGCGGCGGCGTGTCGTTGGGCGGCGGGGTCTCGGCGCGCGCCGGCGTGCGCGGCGCGACGACGGACCGCTTGGGGCGCAGCTGCGGCTCCGTCCGCGGCGGCGGCTCCGGTGGGTGTTCCCGGGGCGGTTCCACCTCCACCACCACCACCTCTGAAGGGCGCGGGCGCCCGGGTCGCGCCTCTGGCCGCGCCCGCGCGGCCAGCACTAGCAAAAGGGCGTGCAGCAGCAGCGAGACGCCGAGGAAGAGCGCGAGCGAAGGTCGCCGCAGCGGGGCGGCGAGCGGCACCACGGCAGCGCTCACGGCCGGCTGGTGCCTCCGGCGGCACGGGAGCGCGCGTCCTTCTCGATGTTGAGTGCGAAGCGGGACACCCCTTCGCCCTTCACCACGTCGATGAGGTGCATCACCTCGCCGTAGGGCAGCGCCTGGTCGGCGCTGAGGATGGCCCGCGTCTCAGCATCCCGCTTCACGCTTTCGGCCACCTTGGCCCGCAGCTGTGCCTCGGACACCTCCTCCCCGTCTAGGAAGAGGCGGCCCTGGCGGTCCATCACCACGGCCAGCAGGCCCTGCACCGTCTCGCCAGCGTTGGCGGCCTTGGGCAGGTCCACCTCCATCGTCTCGCGGACGATGAAGTTGGCGGTGACCATGAAGATGATGAGGAGGACCAGCACCACGTCCACCAGGGGGGTGACGTTGATGCCGGTAATCTCCTCGTCACCGCTGTCCTGCAGCTGTGCGGCCATCAGCGTTCCCCAGGGGCGGGACGGGCCGGTGGGGTGGCCTCGGCCCGAGCGCGCATCGCGCCCACCAGCGCGTAGCCAAGGGCCTGGCTGCGGTTCACCAGCGTCTTCAACCAGCGGGTGAAGGCGTTGTAGGCCACCACCGCCGGAATGGCCACGCCCAGGCCGACCGCGGTCGCCACCAGCGCCTCGGAGATGCCGGCCATCACCGTCTGCTGGATGGCGCTGCCTTTGATGGCCACGGCGCCCAGGTCGTTGAAGGCCTTGATGATGCCGAGCACCGTGCCGAAGAGGCCGACGAAGGGGGCGTTGCTTCCCAGCGTGCCGAGGAAGGAGAGGAACCTCTCATAGCGGGCGCGCTCGCGGGCCAGCACGCTGAGCAGCACCTCCTCCACCGTGTCCGGCCCCTGGGGGACGGCCCGCAGCATCTCCCGCACCACCACCGCCTCCAGGCCGGTCTGCCCTTCCAGGGCGGCCCGGGCCCGGTCGAGCTCGCCGCTGGCCAGCCAGCGGGCCAGCTGGTCGCCGTCGCGCAGCCGCTGGGAGCCGAAGAAGACCGCCCGCTCCAGCATCACCGCGAAGGAGGCCACGCTAAGGGCGACCAGCAGCCACAACACCCACTCCGCCGAGCTCAGCGTCAGCCGCAGCAGCTTGGTCGTGAGCCACCCGAGCGAGGGATTCTGCGCCTGTGCCCACACCAGCATGGAAGAAGTCATCGGCTGCCCTTAGTAGTCGCGAGACCAGACCGCGTCCAGAGAGCCGGCGTTGGCATCGCCATATTCAAGCTGCAGGCTCCACCGCCGCAGGAAGCGGTACTCCACCCGGATGGCATTGGCATTCTGGTAGCGGAATGCATCGGCGTTAATGCGGGCCTGGTAGCCGATGTAGATGTCGTCGGTGAGGTACTTACCGGCCTCCAGTCGTGTCTGGTTGACGCCCCGCTCATCGTTGTTCACCTCCACCGACAGCACGTCGATGGGCAACGCCCCCCCCACCGCCTTCTTGAGTTCATTGGCCGCCCAGGAACCCAGGATGGAGGCGCCTGCTTCCCCACCGCCGACGCTGGTGCTGCTGCCGAGGCTGCTCTGCACCAGCTGCGTCCGGCCGGTGGCCAGCAGGGTGTAGATTTCCGACTCCGACATGGGCGGGTCGCTGGACGGCGTCACCTTCACCGCGTCGGCCTCCCCCGAGAAGTGCATGTACACCTTGGCCTGGCTTTGGACGCTGCGGTAGACGCCCGTCACGTCCAGCTGCGCCTTCGCCGGGCTTCCGTCCAGGCGCACCCGGCCGCCCGGCTGCACATCGAAGCGGCGTCCCCAGACGTCGCCGCGGCCGCGCAGGATGTGCACCTCGCCCCTGACGCGGGTCTCGCCTCCCACGGCCACCTGGAAGGGTTGCGACAGGCTGAGTTCCAGCGTCATGTCCTTGCTGCGCACCCACAGCGGCTGGGGCGCTTGCAGGGACACGCGGAGGAAGCTGGCCCCAGCCGGGCTGGGCTCCGGGGCCGCCTGGCCGGCCAGCCGCGGGTCCAGCGCCAGGGCGCGGCGGGCCTGGCCCGCGTCCACCGGCTTGCCGTTGCGGGTCAGGACGACGTCCGGCGGGCTACTCAAGTCCTGCAGGTCCTTGCGCCGGGCCTCCGGCAGCTGGAACTCCGCGTCCTCCACCCGGACGTGCGCTAAGTCCAGCTGCCACGGCCGGGCGGTCCCGGAGAGGTCCGCCTTCAGCGTGGCGATGCACCACAGCTGGTCGTCGAAGACGACGGGCAGCCCTTTGGTGCTGAGGGCGCCGGAGACGGTGAACCCCTCCGCCGCGCGCTCTCCCACCAGCCGCAGCGAGACGGAGCCCCCCTGCACCTTCGCCGACAGTTCCTCGATGGCGAAGCGCTGGTTGCTCGCTTCGGCGCGCAGCTGGATGTTCTGGTACAGGCCGAAGCCGATGACGCCCACCTCGCCGTCCGTCCAGGCCAGCGCCCCGCGCAGCGCGGGGTGGCCCAACGTGCCGTCGGCGTTCCCGTCGATTTGCAGCTTGCCACCGATGCTGCGCATCCACGGGAAGAGGCTGGCCACGAAGTCCGGCTCGAAGCGCACCGAGTGCAGCTCGGCCCGCACCGGCGCCTCCTCTAGCCGCAGCCCGCGCCGGAGGCTGGGCAGGGACAGGTCAAGGTGCACCGTCCCGTCCAGGTGCAGCGTCCCCCCCGTCTCCGACTGCAGCTGCAGGTCCAGCGTCTCCTCGCCCCCGGCGTAGCGGGCCTGCGCGGTGCCCTCGAAGTGGGCCCCGTCGCTCGGTCCGAGGCCTTTGGCCTTCAGCGTCGCGGTGCCGGTGGGGGCCAGCAGCGTCCCGTGCCCCTCAAAGCGTACCGACAGCTGCCCGTCCAATAGCCGGCGGTCCCGCCGCAGCCGGTTGACGTCCAGTGGCAAGTCCCGGAAGTCGAAGGGGCCCAGTTCCCCGTCGAGGGCCAAGGCGGCGTGGGCCAGTTCCTCCGGGGAGGCGCTGGTCAGCAGCTGGACGAGGGGCGCTTGGACTTGGAGGTGGGCCGAGCCCCTTTCCTCGCCCGCCGCGCGCAGGCCAAGCGCGGCCTTCACCGTGTCGGTCGCCTCCACCGTCAGGGAGGCGTCCACCACCGGCCAGGGCGGCACCCGCAGCTGCTGCAACTGCACTTCGCCCTTCCCGCGCACATCCCCCAGCGTGCCGGTGGCGGACAGCTGCGCGGCGACCTCGCCCTGGACGGCGGGTGACACCAAGCCGGCCTCGTGCAGCGGCGCAAGGCGCAGGCCAGCGGCGTGGACGTCCGCCTGAAGGGGCACCGTCCGCCAGCCGGCCCAGCTGCGGCGCCGGGCCAGCAACTGGGTGGTGGTGGCAAGAAGCGAGGCCTGGACGTCCACGCTTCCCTGAAGGCCCTTGGCCTGCAGGCTGAGAGCGACCGGGGTGTCCTCCTCCGCGTTCAGCTGCAGCGTGGCCTCGGCCGCGGGGAGGCCCCGGGCGCGCAGCTGCGCGGCGTGCACCCGCAGGTGGACGGCCGGCCCGTCGGCAAACCCGTCGACACGCGCCTCGACGTCGGCGCGCCCGCTGAGGGCGGCCGTGCCCCCCGGGCAGCCACCGGCCAGCAGCCCGGCCCGGGCCAGCTCGCACAGGGCGCGGCCGACGTCGACGTCCTGCGCCTGCAGGTGCAAGGTGAGCGGCTGGTGCACGCGGCGGGAGAGGGCGACTTGTGGCCCCTGCGCGTCCAGCGCCAGGGACGTGCCCAGCCCGGCCAGCTGTCCGCGGAGGCTGAGGCGGCCCGCGCGGCGACCTCCCTCTACCTGGGCGTTGAGGCCCCGCAGCCCGGAGACGCCGCCGTCCGTCAGCTGGGCAGAAAGCGTGACGTCCGGTTCGCTTTCCGCGCCGTGCACCTGCACGGCGACGTCCAGCATCCCGGCCAGCTGCGCCGAGGCGGGGACCAGCAGGGCCGGCAGGTGGGCCAGCTCCAGGTGCGACACCTCCAGGGAAGCCTGCACCGTGTGCCCGGCCGCCCGCGCACTGACGGCGATGGACTGGTTGCCTGAGGTGAGTTCCAGCCGTTCCATCTGCAGCCGTCCCGCCTGCAAGCGCACCCCGGCCGGTGCCGCCAGGGCAAAAGCCTCCTCCGGAAAGCGCAGCCGCAGGGTGTCCAGCAAAAGGCCCCGTCCGTCGCTGTCCGCCGTGCCGGCCGCCTCCAGCTGAACCGGCCCGGCCGTCGCCCGCAGTTGCACCGCCCGCGCCTCGCTGTGCAGGCTGGCCTGGACGTCGCGCAGCGCACGGCCGGCCAGCGTCAGCGCCCCGGCGGCGAAGGTGGCGTTGGAGTCCACCGGCCGCCAGACGTCCGGAAGGTGCAGAGTCACCTCGAGGTCCTCGGCCGCGATGGGCCCCACCTGCAGCCTCTGGAAGCGGCCCTCGGCCTCGACTCCGGGGTGCGACGGCCGTCCCGACACTTGAATGCGCAGGGCGCCCTGGCCGGACAAGGGGGAAGCCCGCCGAGGACGTCCCCGAAGGTGTCCGTCAGTGCGGCCAGCCGGCTCACCTGCAGCTGCAGGGTGGCCTGCACCGCGCGCGCGGTCGCATGCCCGCTGCCCTCCACCAAAAGGCCCGGCAGCGCCGCCCGCAGCGAGGGCACCTCGACGCGGCCCCCCTCCAAGCGCACCACGGCCTGGACCGGGCCCACCTCGGTGCCGCGCACCACGCTGTGGGGGACGTCCAGCGTCAGCTGTCCGCTGGCAGAGGCCCAGGAGGTGCCGCGCACCGTCCCAGCCAGGCGCAAGGCGAAGTCGCTCGGTGGCCCAACGCCGAAGAGCTCGGCCAGGTCCACGTGCTGCAGCTGCAGGCGCATGGCGCGCGCTGAGGAATTCTCCACGTCCAGGTCCGTCCGCAGCTCGAGCCGGGCCCGCCCGGCGGCGGCCTGCAGCGCGACGGCGTAGCCCCCGGCGCCGGCGTGACGTGCCTCACCGCTGGCCGAGAGCGCCACGCGCAGCGGCCAGCCCGGCACCAGCGCCCGTCCGAAGCTGGGCGAGACGTCCAGCCCCAGGTGCCCATCCGACAGGGCATCGCCATCCGCCCGCGCGTCCGCCACCAGGCTGCTGCCGGACGCGTGCACGTCCACTTCGCCCGACAGGCTGCGGCCCCGCCGCTCGCCCTGCAGCGTGACGGTGAGGGGACCCGGAGTCGGTTCATTCACCGCCCCCGTCCCTTGCGTTTGCACTTGGAAGTCCTGCGAGCGCAAGGCGTAGCGGCCGCTGCCGGAGAGAACCAGGGCGTTCAGCACCAGGGGCGGTCCCTCCGGCGTCTGCAGCTGCAGCCGGCCCTCCTGGACGTCGAAGCGGTGGACCAGGAAAGTGAGAGGCGGCGGCCGTCCGGCCGCCTGCGGGGGCCCCGGGTGGCGGGCAGCGAAGGTGCGGTCCAGGTTGGAGCCCTCGCCGTCCAAGGCCACCGACAGCTCGGGCTGGATGAGGAGGAGGGTCCGCGCTTCGATGTGGCCCCGCAGCAACGCGGCCCACTGCAGCTCCACCTCCACCCGCTCGATGAAGGCCACCCGCGCCCCTTCCGGGTCGAGCAGCGTGGCCCCGCGGACGACGACGTGGTTGCCGTTGATGGTGGCGCCCTCGGCCTGGACCCGGCCGGCGATGGCGTCGTTGGCCGCGGTGAGGCCCACCCGCAGCAGCCAGGCCGTCCCGCCCGGCGTCTGTAGGAAAGCCCGGGCGCCGAGGAGGGCGAGCGGGACGAGCAAGGCCAGGCCGCCGAGGAGGAGCGCGGCGCGGACCAGGTGCCGGGCGGGCGTCGGCACGGGCGAAGGTGCAGCGGGGGCCGTCATGTCAGAAGGACTCCCCCACGGCGAAGTGCAGGGCGCACCGGCTCCACGGTGCGCCGCCGTAGTCCGGCGTGTTGTTCACCGAGGCGAAGGCGAAGCAGGCGGTGTTCTCGCTGTAACTCACGTGCGGCTGCACCGGAACCACCGGCAGCGGCCCGCCGAGGTTGAGCCGGTAGCCGAAGTCCACGCGAAACAGCCCCACCGGCGTCCGGTAGCGAAGGCCGATGCCCACCGCCACCTGGGTGGTAGACAGGCTGGAGAAGCTGAAGGCGCCATAGCTGACGAAGCCCGCGTCGACGAAGAAGGCCACCACCCACTCGCGCGCAAACGTCCACCGCAGCTCCAGCGAGGCGTCCAGTAGCCCGTTGCCGCCAATGGGGACGACGTAGCCGTTGGCCGAGGCGGGCTGGCCGATGTTGCTCACCAGGGACCCGGCGGCCTGGCTGGGGGTCAGGGGCTGGTAGGCCAAGGGCAACAGCGGCGAGAGCTCGCGGCTGCCAAAGCCACGGTTGGAGCCCGCGCCGCCGGCGAAGAAGCGGTTGACAATGGGGGAGGGGTCACAGACTTGGGTGGACAGACCAGCCTCGGCGGAGATGCTGCATGGGTTGGGCTGCAGGATGGTGCCCACCATCAGCCGGGCGGCAAGGGTGAAGGGCCCCACGCTGACATAGCCGCGGGCCTCGGGAAGAATGCGGATGTAGGTGAAGCCACTTCCCAGCCACGGCCCCGACTCCTGGAAGGAGACGCCCAGGTAGTAGCCCTTCTTGGGGTCCACAATGTCATCCCGGGCGTCCCACACCACGGTTTGCTCCAGGTAGGACAGCAGCTGCAGGCACGGGGAGGTGTTGCAGCCGTAGGCCAGGGTGGGCACGTCGCCGGTGAGGCCGGTGGTGACGCCGGTGACATTGTCCAGCTCGACGGCGTAGGTCGGCGACAGGACGAGGTGGGGCACAGGCTCCCAGGCCACGCCCGTCCGGGCCCGTCCGCCGACGTAGCCGTAGCCCGCTTCCACCTGCTTGTAGAGGTTGAGGCTGAGCAGGCCCGTCAACGTGGGCGCGAAGAAGTTGGGCTGCTGCAGCTGGGCGAGGAAGTCGAACATCAGCCCGTTGAACTGCACGTCCCAGACGGCCGGCAGGAAGGCCCAGCCCACCTTGGCCTTTAGCGTCAGCTTGCGCAGCCCGCCGAGGAAGTTGCGGTCCGTGTACTCGGCAACGCCCCGCACTTCCTGTCGCGCCGGGTCGAAGGCGACGCCACCGCCGAAGCGGACGGAGTGAAAGGGCGCCTCGCGCACGTCGATGAGGATGGGCACCGTGTCGCTGCCGGCGTCGGGGGCGCCCGCCGTCACCTTCACCGCCCCAAAGACGCCCATTTGAAAGACGCGCGTCTGCGCCGCGCTCAGCCCCGACTCGGAAAACCATTGGCCCTCCGGCACTCCCGGGCGCGCGGTGGCGGCGATGAGCTCCGGGCTCACCGCCGGGTTGGGGCCCGAGGAGACGACGATGGTGCCGTACTTCATCCGCGGGCCCGGCAGGCAGATGACGTGGACGCGTGCCGTCTGGTTGGTGACCTCGACGTACGTCTCGCCCCCCACCACCGCGGTGGCGTAGCCGACTTCGCGTAGCCGGCTTTGCAGCTCGGCCTTCAGCGCCTCCCAGTCTTCCTGCCGGAAGACCTCGCCCACTTGGAGCGGCAGCTTGGCCAGCACCCGCCGCCGGAGGCCCTCGGGAATGTCCAGCCCGTCGATGTCGAGGGCGGTGACGTGGGTGGGCTGGCCCTCGTCGATGGTGAGGGCCAGCCGCACTCCCCCCTTGCCATCGGGCTCCACCTGCTCTTCGGTGACTTCGGCCTGGTAGAAGCCGAGCGACTGGTAGTACCGCTCGATGCGGCGCAGGTCAGCGGTCCAGGTGGTGGGGTCAAACGTCGGCACTGGGCCGAAGACGTAGGAGAAGAAGTTGGCCTGGCTGGTGGCGATGCGGTCCTCGATGGCGGCTTGGCTGACCTGCTTGGTGCCGGTGAATTGCATCTGCGTCACCACCGGTCCGCGCGGGGTGCCGGCGCAGCCCAGCACCAAAAGGGCGACGGGGAGGGATTTCAGCCCAGAAGCCGCCCGCCCTGCTCGGTGAAACGGCGCAGGCGCGCTGCCGCGGCTGCGGTGTCCGGGTGGGCGAGGAGCTCCTCCACCGGGCGGGAGATGCGGTAGCTCCAGTTCTCGTCCTGCACCGTCCCTGGCAGGTTGATGCGCTCCCCCAGGCCGAGCACGTCCTGCCAGGGGACGACGCACAGCGCGGAGCCAGCGGTTTCCACCGTCTCCAACAGGGCGTCCCGCACCGCTTCGCTGAAGTCGGCCGGCGGGGGGCGGAGCGCGGCAAAGGCCCGGTAGGCTTGGGCCACCGCCAGCCGCTCCGCCTCGCTGCTCGTCTCCCACCACTCGCGCAGCGTCTCCGTGTCGTGCGTGCCCGTCGTCGCCAGGGAGACGGCCGGGAAGGCCTGGGGGTCCCGGTAGACGGCCCCGTCGCGTTCCCAGCGCAGGACGCGGTAGCCGGGAATGTTGCGCCGCTCCAGCGTCTGGCGCACCCACGGGGGGATGACGCCGAGGTCCTCGGCCACCAGTCCCGCCCCCGTCGCCAGGATGCCAAAGAGGACCTCCCCCAGCGCCAATTGGGCCGGCTCGTCGGGCGGGACGAAGCGTCCGGTCGGCGTCGTCTGGTCGCGAATCCACTGGCGGAAGTAGCCGACGGCGTGGTCGACCCTGCGCAAGTCATAGTACGTGGCGCTCTGTCCGGCGCGAGAACGCAGCCACTTCCAGTCCTCGGCCTGCATGGCCGGAAAGTCGAACCAGGGCAGCCCCCAGTCTTGGCCGGTGGCCGAGAAGGCATCCGGCGGGACGCCCAGCCGCGCATCCCGGCGGAGCAGGGTGGGGGAGGCCCAGGCATCGACGCTGTCATTGCCGACGATGAACGGTTCATCGCCGCACAGCAGAATCCCCTGGGCCCGCGCCGCGGCCCGCACGCGCGCCCACTGTTCGTGGGCCACCCACTGCAGCCAGGCGTGGAAGCGGACCGGCGTGGCTAGCCGGGCGCGCGCCACCTGCAGCGCCTGCGGCTCGCGCCGGGCCAATTCCTCGGGCCACGCCCACCAGGGCCGGTGCTGCTGCTCCTCGGCCAGCGCGGTAAACAGGGCGTGGTCGTCAAGCCAAGCGGCCTGGGCTTCCCGGAAGGCGTGGAAGGCCTCGCTGCGCCGGCCCCCGTGCGCTTCGGCGTGGCTGAAGGCCGCCCATAGCGCGGCGCGCTTCAGTTCGAAGACCAAGTCATAGCGAATGCGGACGGCCGCCCGCGCTTCCTGCAGCGCCTGGCCCTGGCGGCTGGACAGCACCCGGGGGCCGCCGGCGTCCCAGTACTCCTGCAGCCAGTCCAGGTGGATGAAGAGCGGGTTGAGGCCGGAGGCGCCGGAGGTGGCGTACGGGCTCGGGTCTCCGGCCGTGGTGGGAAGCAGCGGCAGCAGCATCCACAGCCGCTGGCCGGCGGCGGCCAGCCAGAGGAAGAGGCCCTCGGCCGCGCCGAAGTCGCCGACGCCGTAGTCGGACTGCGAGCGCAGCGAGAAGACCGGCAGCAGCACGCCCGAGAGGCGCGGAGGGGGGAGCATGGGGGACAGGCGTCATCCTATGTCTGCGGCGCTGGACAGCGAGGCTGCGCTTGGGCGATTGCTGCCAGCACGGTGGCGGCGCAGAAGGCGTCATGGACGGTGCAGCTGGGCCCGGTGCTGCCGCGCGCCTTCTACCGCCGGCCGGCGCTGGCGGTTGCACGGGACCTTCTCGGCCAGCTGTTGGTGCACCGCACGGGCGGCCAGACGCGCGCGGCGCGCATCGTCGAGACGGAGGCCTACGTCGGTGAGCACGACCTCGCCTGCCACGCCTGCCGCGGCCGCACCGCGCGGACGGAAGTGCTGTACGGCCCTCCGGGCCGCGCTTACGTCTACTTCGTCTACGGGATGCACTGGTGCTTCAACGTCGTCACTGGGGCGGAGGGCGTGGCGGCCGCGGTGCTTGTCCGCGGCGTGGAGGCCTGGGCCGGCATCCCCGCGGAGGTGCGGACGGATGGGCCGGGGCGGCTGACGCGGGCGCTCGGCATTGGCCGCGCCGAAAACCGGGCGGACCTCACCACCTCCTCGCTGGCCATTCTGCAGGGGCCAGCGCCGGCACGCCGCAGCGTGCGACGCGGTCCACGGGTGGGGGTGGCGTACGCCGGGGCGTGGGCGGCCCGTCCCTACCGCTTCTGGGTGGAGGGCAGCCCCGGCGTCAGCCGGGCCCCCCGTCCGCCCGGCGTCCGGGGCGGGGCGTGAGACGTGCCGCCGGCTGCCGGCGGTGGGCAGGGGTGCTGCTGGGGGCCGCCGTGTGGCTTCTGGCCTGCCGTCCCCAGCCCAGCCCGGGCACGGGGCCGGTGCGCGTCGGCCTGGTGGGCGCGCTGACCGGGCCCGAGGCCCAGCTGGGGCAAAGCATCAGGGACGGGGCGCTGCTGGCCATCGAAGAGGCCAACGCCGCGGGCGGGGTGGCGGGCCGTTCCGTGCAGTTGCGGGCCTACGACACGCAAGGGCGCCCGGAGGAAGCGGCCAGTGCCGCGGTGCGGCTGGTGACACAGGACGCCGCCGTCCTCATCGTCGGTGCGGACACCTCGGGCAGCACCCTAGCCCTGGCGCCCGTGGCGGCCGGGGCCAGGGTGCCCGCCGTCACTCCCTCGGCCACCAGTCCGCGCGTCACCCAGGAAGGGGGCCGGTACGTCTTCCGCATTTGCTTCGTCGACTCCTTCCAGGGCGCTGCGCTGGCCCGGTTTGCGCGCTCGCTGGGGCTTTCCCGCATGGCCGTGCTGACGGACATGAAGAGTGACTATTCGCTGGGGCTGGCCCGGACCTTCCAGGCGCGCTTCGTTGCCCTCGGCGGCACGGTGGTGGCCGAGGAGACGTATGGCAAGGGCGACTCGGACTTTCGCGCGCAGCTGACGCATCTCAAAAGCCAGCAGGCCGATGGCCTCTTCATCCCGGGCTACTACACCGACGCGGCGGCCATCGCCCGCCAGGCCCGGCAGCTGGGCCTACGCTTTCCCCTGTTGGGGGGCGACGGGTGGGACTCGGTGTCGGAGTTGGTGGCCCTGGGAGGAGAGGCGGTGGAGGGAAGCCACTTCACCACGCACTTCAGCCCGGACAACCCGTCGCCGGCGGTGCAGGCCTTCCTCCGCAACTTCCAGGGGCGCTTCGGCCATCCCCCCGCGTCGGGCGCGGCGCTGGGCTACGACGCGGCCCGGGTGGGGCTGGACGCCCTTGGTCGGGCCAACGCCAAGTCCGGCCCGGCCCTCAGGGACGCGCTGGCCCAGACGTCGGCCTTCCAGGGGGTGACGGGACGCATCACCCTGGGCCCGGACCGCGACGCGGTGAAGTCCGCCGTGGTGCTGCGCATTCAGGGCGGACGGGCCGTCTTTGTGACGGAATTGCCACCCTAGGCCGTCCCCCGCTGTGGCAGTGCCGGCCCAGGCCCCGGGCAGACCCCGGGGTGTGCAGCCGTCGTGGGGGTGCGCTAGAGGGTGGGCTGGCATGGGACGCTCGCGGACATGGCTGGCAGTCGCGTGCATGGCCCTGGGGTGCCAGCGCGCGCCCGCCCCTGCGCCCTCCGCCGGGGCGCCCGGACAGGCCGTCCTCATCGGCATGGTGGGCTCGCTCACCGGGCCGGAGGCGCACTTCGGCCTGGGCACGCGCGACGGGGTGACGCTGGCGTTGGAGGAGGCGAATGCCGCGGGCGGGGTGGCGGGGCGCCCGCTGGTGCTGCGGGCCTACGACGCGCAGAGCAAGCCGGAGGAGGCGGCCAGTGCGGCCATGCGGCTGGTGCTGCAGGACAAGGTGCTGCTGGTCATCGGCGAGAATGCCTCCAGCAACACCCTGGCCATGGCGCCCGCGGTGGCGGCCGCCCAGGTGCCCCTCATCTCCCCCTCGGCTACCAACCCGCGGGTGACGGCCGCCGGCGGGCCCTACGTCTTCCGGGTGTGCTTCGTGGACAGCTTCCAGGGGGAGGCCATGGCGGCCTTCGCCCGCCGCACGCTGAAGCTGTCGCGCCTGGCCGTGCTGACGGACGTCAAGAGTGACTACTCGGTGGGCCTGGCCGACGTCTTCCGGCGTCGCTTCGTGGCCCTCGGCGGCACGGTGGTGGCTGAGGAAAGCTACGCCAA
>CAVXCY010000024.1:0-34647 GCA_963760425.1 uncultured delta proteobacterium
GGAGGGTGCGCGTCGCCGGGTGGAGAAACACCGTCTCGCGCAGCCCGCAGCCGGAGATGAAGAAGGGCTTCAGCGTGGAGGCCCAGTCCGGGTGGGGCACTCTCCGAAAGTTCGGCGTCAATGCGCAGGTCCGGGCGCTTCTTCGCCATGCCCGGCGGGGCGTGGACGCGCGCCTTGGGGAAGGCGAGAGACCAGGGGCCGACGTGCAGGTGGTGGTAGAGGTCCGGCAGGACCAGGTGTTGCACGGGCCCGAGCGCCTCCACGGCGCTGCGCAGCGGCGCCGTCATGGGCACCACCGAGTGCAGCAGCAGCCCGCCCGGTGGGCAGACGCACCACCGTCATGCGGGTGCCGAGCTGGATGCCGTACAGCGTCTGCGGCGCGGAGGCCACCCACAGGCCGTCGTCCCAAGCTTGCAGTGCCATGGCAGCCCGGGACGCTACGGCCCACCGTGCGGCGCGCGCAAATACGGAAGCGCTTGTGCAGCACGGCGCTGGTCCCCCGGCCTGCTTGCGCGAGCCGGAGACTTACCGCTGCAGGGCCTGCTACCGCTCCGTCACCGTCTGTAGCCGCGCGGACTCGAAGAGGCGCTGGGGGGAAATGACAGGTTCATCCAGGGGCACCTGGGTGCCGAAGCGCTCGGCCAGCTTGGCTTGCACCTCCGGCACCGTCACGTCGAAGTCGCGAAGTTGCTGCGGCTCTCCAAGGCGGATGCCGAGGGCCCTTTCGTACACCTTCCAGACAAGTTCCGGGGCATACATGCGCTCGTCACTCCACTCGAAGGTGCTGTCGTACGGCTTGCCTTCAAAGCGGCGCATCTGTTTCTTCAATTCCCCGACGGACGCCGTGTCCAGCACCTGGCGGGCGTCCACCAGGCGCTTCACGACGTAGTGCCCGCCCTCCCCCCGCAGAAGCCAGTCCGGAAGGGGCGTCAGGCGCACCGTGCTTTCCGCCTCCAGGACGTAGGGCTTGCCCTCCCGGAAGGTGACGAGGCCGACGTGGCTGTAGGGGGAGTGGGTGGCCTTCTGGATGGCCAAGGACTGCGGCGAGCGCGACGTCTGGAAAACAATGTCCCCCTCCTGCACCGCGGGCGGCCCGTTGCCTGGGCACCCGGGCGCCCCCACAAGGACGAGGAGGAGGAAAAGCCCGGGGCGGCGGCGCGTGGCCTTCACGTGCAGAAGTGGCGCAGTGCCGTTTCCAGTATTTCCTCGCAGCGGACAAGTTCCACCACCGGGACGTATTCCCCGGACTGGTGGGCCACTTGAATATTGCCCGGGCCAAACACCACCGCCTCGGCGCCCAGCGCCGTCATCTGCGGGGCCTCCGTGCCGAAGCTGACGGTGATGGGCTGCCGGCCCGTCTCCTTCGCCAGAAAGGCCACCACCTCGGCCGTGGGGGCCGTCTCGACGCCCCGGTCGGTGCGCTGGACCTTCACTTCAAAGCGCAGGGCCGGGTAGGCCCGCTGGAGGTCCGCCACCATGCGCTGCACGTTCTTGGGCACGACGTCCGGCGACTGCTTTGGCAGTGGCCGCCACTCCAGGGTGAAGGTGCACGCCCCGGGAATGACGTTTTTCGCCCGGCCGCCCTGGACGACGCCCACGCTGAGGGTGGTGAAGGGCGGCTCAAAGGAGGCGTCCACGTCCTTGCGCAATTCGCTGCGGGCGTAGTCCTCCAGCCGGGAGATGAGGCGCGCCGCGCCGTTGATGGCCGAGGCGCCGGAGTCCGGGTAGGCGCTGTGGCCTTCCTTGCCGGTGACAGTCACCTCGGCCAGGCAGTAGCCCTTGTTGGCGCGGACGGGCACCAGCGACGTCGGCTCGCCCGACTATGGCCCGGCGGGCTTTGCCCTTCTTGGCTTCCAGAAGCATTTTCGCCCCGAGGCAGCCCACCTCCTCGTCGGCGGTGAAGATTAGTCCCGCCGGCTTGGGCAGCCTGGCCGCCCCCGTCCGTTCCGCAGCCACCAGGGCACAGGCGATGAAGGCCTTGGTGTCGCAGGCCCCGCGCCCGTACAGGTTGCCGTCCCGGGCAGTCAGACTGAGGGCCTCGGCCCAGGCCGTGTCGTAGGGGACGCAGTCCGTGTGGCCCACCAGGGCCAGTTCCGGCGTCCCGCCGCCTGGGGGCAAGGCCAACAGGTTGTACTTCTCGACTCCAGCGTCGTCCTTGTAGCTGTGCCTTTCGCACAAGAAGCCCAGGGCAGCCAGCCGCGGCTCGACCCAGTCGATGAGGGGCTTGTTGGACAGACGGCTGGTGGTGTCGAAGGCCACCAGCGCCCGCAGCGTGCTTTCCAGCTGGGCCTGCACGTCACTCACGCCTGAAACACCCTCCGGCACAGTTCGCCATAGGCCCGGGCACTTTCTTGGCCGAGACGTGGCGCCCGTCGCGTACCACCCACTGGCCCTGCACCGCCACGTCCCGCACCGCCGCGGCCTCCGCGGAGAAGACGACGGTGGCCAGAAGCGCATTGGCCGGGGCCCCAACAAGACTCGGGTGATTCAAGTCCACCGTGCACAAGTCCGCCGGCGCGCCGGGACGCAGCACGCCGGTGGGAAGTCCGAGGGCCCGGGCCCCATTCTCCGAGGCGACACCCAGCAATAGCTGCCCAAGGCCGTCTGGCCCTTCCGGCGCGTCCAGCACCGCGCGGCGCCCGCGCGTCAGCCGGAGGCTGCCCTCCAGCATGCGCAACTCGTCAAAGCAGTCCAGGGTGGCCTGGCTGTCACTGCCAATGCAGAGGCGGGCGCCGGCACGCGCCATGCCGTCCGCCGCCAGGACGCCGTCCCCCAAGTCCCTCTCCGTGCTGGGGCAGGCGCACACGGAGCCCTCACGGAGGAGTTCTCGTTCGTGCGGCATGGTGTGGACGGCGTGCACGGCGGTGAAGCCCTCGCCTAGAAGGCCCACGTCCGCCAGCAACTCCACCGGCCGACGGCCGTACTCCGCCTGGCACACCACCACTTCCTCCGGCTGTTCCGCCACGTGCATGTGGATGAGAGACTCTCCGGAGGCGGCCGCTGCTTCCAGCCAGGCCCGGGGCACGGCGCGGACGCTGTGCGGGGCAATGCCCACCGTCACCAGTGCGTCCTGGGCCGTCCGGGCCCGGAGGTCTGCCGCAGCGCGCAGCCAGGCTTCTGGCGTGGCGTCGTAAAAGCGGACTTGGCGCGGGTTGGGGGGGGCCATGTAGCCGGCCCGGGTGTAGCCGGCGCGCAGCAGGACAATGCGCAGGCCAACGTCCCGCGCAGCGCGGATGACTTGCAGCGCCAGTTCCAGCGGTTCCGCGTACGGCCGGCCGTCCGGCTGGTGGTGCAGGTAGTGGAATTCCCCGACGGACGTAATTCCCGCCAGGGCCATTTCCAGGAAGCACTGACGCGAAGCGACGTAGACACCTTCGGGGTCCAGCGTCATGGCTGCCCGGTACATGGCCTCGCGCCACGTCCAGAAGTCGTCCACTTCGACGTCCGGAGAGCGCGCCTGGGTGCGGCCCCGCAGGGTGCGCTGGAAGGCATGGCTGTGGACGTCCACCAGCCCCGGTAGAAGCAGCCGCCCGGGCAGGCGTTCCACCTCTGCGCCCGGCGGCAGGGGCCCGGCGGACAGCAGAAAGCCGTCCGGGGACATTTCCACGGCGGCCCCCCGCAACAGTTGGCCATTCCACAGGACGGCGTCGGGCAGAAGCCAGCGGGAGGGGGACATGGCGGCGTGGCGCAGCCTACCCTCCCCACGGGAGGCCTTGGTGACGGGGCCAGAAACCATCCCCGGGCGCCGTCCGTAGACAGGCCAAGGGTTTCGGGGTGCGCACTGGCGTCCCGAGGTAGTAAAAGCCCCTCCCCCGCCTGGGGTCCGTGCGTAGTCCAGGCGTCACGCTACCCACCCTCACCTTTGTCAGGAGAAGGACACACCATGAAGAAGACTCTTAAGGGAGCCGTCATTGCCTCCGCCGTTGCCTCGCTGTTCGCTGCCGGCGCCTTCGCCGGGGACGCTCCGGCGCCTTCCGCCAGCAAGGGTGTGAAGTGCACGGGCGTCAACAGCTGCAAGGGCAAGGGCTCGTGCGCCGGCGCCCACAACAGCTGTGCCGGAAAAAACAGCTGCAAGGGCGAGGGCATGATGATGACGCCCACGGAGAAGGACTGCACCGCCAAGGGCGGGAAGGTGATGAAGGAAGAGCCCAAGAAGAGCTAAGCGCTGCCAGGCGTTAGGTTCTGCTGGCTCCGTAGAGACAAACCCTTCAGGTCGCCGGACCCTCTGTCTTGAAACCCCACCCGGGTTTCGGGCCTCCCTGGGTCCGGCGTCCTCTTTCACGGTAGGACGAGACACCTTTTCCCATGTCCCTCTCGCTGCCCAACTTGGGCCACGGCATCGGCCTTCGAAGCGAGCACTTTTCCGAGTTTCTTTCTGGAGACGTGCGCGTGGACTGGGTGGAGGCCATCAGCGAAAACTTCTTCTTCCAAGGGGGTCGACCCAAGGCGGTGCTCGAGGCCGTGCGCCGGCAAATGCCGGTGGTGCTGCACGGGGTTTCCCTGTCCATTGGCGGGCCAGACCCCCTGGACCAGCAGCACCTGAAGCAGCTGCGGGAATTGGCCCGGTGGGTGGAGCCGGCGTGGGTGTCGGACCACCTGTGCTGGGGCACCCACCGCGGCCGTTACCTGCACGACTTGTTGCCGCTGCCCTTCACCGAGGAGTCCTTGGCCCACGTGGTGGCGCGGGTGGGCCAGGTGCAGGACACGCTGGGGCGGCAAATTCTTCTGGAGAACGTCTCCAGCTACCTGACGTTTTCCGCCTCCACGCTGACGGAGTGGGACTTCCTGGCCGAGGTGGCGGCCCGCGCCGACTGCGGCATTCTTCTAGACGTCAACAACATCTACGTCAGCGCGCGCAACCACGGCTTCGACGCCGACGCCTACCTGAAGGCCATTCCGGTGGACAGGGTGGGGCAGTTTCACCTGGCCGGGTACGCAGACCACGGCACGCACCTGTTGGACACGCATGACAGCCCGGTGACGGACCCGGTGTGGGCCCTGTACCGGGAGGCCGTGCGGCGCTTTGGCCCCGTCACCACCCTGGTTGAATGGGATGAACACATTCCGCCGCTTCCGCGCCTTCTGGAAGAGTCTGCGCGGGCGCGCGCCGTGGCCGAGGCGGCCGTCCGGGAGGCGGCGTGAAGCTGGCACAGCTGCAGGACTTGCTGGCGCGGGCCATTGCCGAGCCGGACACGGTGCCCGCAGAGCAGCTTTTGTCCAGCATTGCCCCCCATGCGCCGCTGGACGCCGTGGCCCGGGCGGGCATTTACGCGGACATGTACCGCAACCGGCTGGCGGATGCGCTGCGGGCGGACTTCCCCAACCTGCACCGCCTTCTTGGCGACCAGGGCTTTCTGGAACTCAGCTGCGCCTACGCGGCCAGCCACCCCAGTGCCTCCTCGGACATTGGCCAGTTTGGCCGGCACCTGGCGGACTTCCTTGCACAGCACCCGGGGCCCCGGGGGGACGAGGCGGACCTCGCCCGGCTGGAGTGGGCCCTGGCCCAGGCCTTCACCGCCGCTGACGCAGCGCCCGCCGGGCAGCAGGCGCTGGGGGCCCTGGGGGAAGCGGCGGCGGAGGCGCGCCTGCACTTCGTCCCGGCCTTCCGGGTGGTGGCGCTGCAGCATGACGTGCTTGCCCTGTGGGACGCCCTGGAGGCGAGCGCCGAGGAATTGCCGGCCGTCGACGCACAGGCGGTGCCGGTGGCCGTCTGGCGAGCGGGCTACCAGGTGCTGCACCGGGGGCTTGCTGCTGCGGAGGCCGAGGCGGTGGCCCGGGCCCAGGCGGCCGCCAGCCTGGCGGAGGTGTGTGAGGCCTTCAGCGACGCGGAAGACGCGGCCGGGCGAAGCCTTTCGGACACTGGGCGCATGGTTTGCGCAGGGCTGGGTGGCCCGCGTCGAAACCGCTTGACGGGCGGGGCCCCGGCCTTCTAGCCCCCTACCTTTGCAACGCCAAAAAACGTTGCTGGGACGCCAGCCCCGGGAAGGGGTAGGAAGCCCGGCGCTACCTAAAAAGAAAGCACGGAGACGAGTCCATGAAGACGACGACGTTTGCAGTGGCTGTTGCACTGGCGGGCCTTTTGGCCGCCTGCGCCGAAACGAAGAGCGCCACTGGCACGGCCAGCAGCGCGAGTGCGAAGTCCGCCGGGCCGGACGTGAAGGTGAACCCCGCCGCCGTGGCCAGGGCCAGCCAGCCGCCCCCCAGCACGGCGTCCAAAACCACCAGCGCGGGCCACGCCAACCTGTCCGTCAATACCGCCAACTCCCCCAATGACAGCGACCCGACGTGGATTGAGTCGGTGGACGTGGACATGGACGGCAGCGCCGACGCGGCCGAATACACCTACGACGACGACGACAAGGTGACGTACATTTTTGCCAACGTCTCCTTCCCCTGCATCAACGGCAACGGCACCTTCAAGGGCGGCATGCTGACGGCCGTCTACGGCCTCAACAACACCTGGGGCAAGGCGCCGGGGGCGGGCTGGTACGTGACGGAGCTCAACGCCGGGCAGTGCGCCGCCGAGGCGAAGGCCCTGTGGGGCTGCCGGTTTGACGCCACCGGCGCGCGTACCGAGTGCGGCTGGGCCACCATCCAGGCGGACAAGGACGACATCGTCATCACCGGCGGCGAAGTCACCAAGTGACGTAAGGGGCACCGGGCACCCCAAGACGGGACGCCTACCGAAACGCTGCCGCCCCGCGGTAGCGTTTCGGGCGGCCCCTGCCCCCGCCCTTGCCCAAGCGCCCGAAAGCGAAGCGGCGAGACAGCCTCGCCACCTACCGGAAGAAGCGCGACTTTGCGCGCACGCCGGAGCCCGCGCCCAAGGTGCGGGCGAAGGCGCGCAAGGCGGAAGCGGCTGCCCGGTTTGTCGTCCACAAGCACGACGCCACCCGGCTGCACTACGACTTGCGGCTGGAAATGGACGGGGCGCTGGCCAGCTGGGCCATTCCCAAGGGGCCCAGCTACGACACGTCCGTCAAGCGGCTGGCCGTGGAAACTGAGGACCACCCGCTGGCCTACGGGGACTTCGAAGGGCGCATTCCAGAAGGGGAATACGGCGCCGGGGACAGCCTTTTGTGGGACAGGGGCACCTACACCACCGTGCCGCCCGGCCAGGCCAGCGCCATGCGGAAGAAGGGCCACCTGCATGTGCTGCTGCACGGCGAGAAGCTTTTAGGCGGCTGGCACCTGGTGCGGACGCGTCCCCAGGGCGGCAAGGCCCAGTGGCTGTGCATGAAGGCCAAGGACGGGACACAGCGGCCGGGGTACGACGTGGAGGCCGAACGCCCGGAGTCGGTGGCCTCCGGCAGGCGGCTGACGCGGGGGCCGGAGAGGAAGGCCACCCTGCGCGGGCCCCACCCGGCGCCGGAAACGCTGCTGCAGAAGGTGTGGCCGCCCATGCTGGCCGTCCTGGCGGACGGCCGGGCGGCCCCGGCGGCCAACTACCTGTACGAAGTGAAGTACGACGGCTACCGGGCCCTGGCGGCGCTGTCCGGGGGCCGGGTGGCGGTGCGCTCGCGCAATGAATTGGACTTTGGCGCCCGCTTCGCCTTCCTTCCGGAGGCCCTGCGGACCCTGACGGTGGGGGAGGTGGTGCTGGACGGGGAAATTGTGGCCCTGGACGCCCATGGCACGTCCCACTTCCAGGCGCTGGGGGACGCCTCGGCCGCCCACCGCTACGTGGTGTTTGATTTGCTGTGGCTGGACGGCGAGGACGTGCGGGCGCGTCCCCTGGAGGAGAGACGGGAATTGCTGGAATCCGTGCTGGCCAACGCCGCCCTTCCCCTGGAATTGGCCGCCCGCGTGGAAGGTACCGAGGAGGAGGCACTGGCCGTGGCCAAGAAGCACCAGTGGGAGGGCCTTTTGGCCAAGCGCCGCGGTTCTGTCTACCTGGGCAAGCGCAGCGCGGACTGGCTGAAGCTGAAGCTGCTGGGCAGCGAGGAATTGCCCATTGTGGGCTGGACGCCCCAGTCCAAGGGCGCCCCGGAAATTGGCGCGCTGCTGGTGGCCAAGCGCGACGGGCCGGCCTTTGCCTACGCCGGCAAGGTGGGGACGGGCTTCACGGACAAGGTGCGGACGCAGCTTCTCCACCAGCTGCGGGCGGATGAGATAGAGGCGCCGTCTGTCCGCGACCCACCGAACATGCGGGGCGTCCACTGGGTACGCCCCCGCCTGGTGGCGCAGGTACGCTTCAGCGAGTGGACGCGCGACGGGCGGCTGCGCCACCCCTCCTTCCAGGGCCTACGGGAGGACAAGACGCCGGCCGAGACGGGGAGAGACGTGGCGGAAGACAGCGCCCCCAAGGCAAAAGTGAAGAAAGCCGCCTCGCGTCCGCCGGCGCCGGACCCAGCGCCGGCGGGCGCCAATGCCGCCCTGGTGCCCTGCACCCACCCGGACCGCGTCCTTTTCCCCAAGTCCGGCCTCACCAAGGCGGACGTGCGCAGCTACTACGACGCTGTCGCCCCGCTGGTGGTGCGCGCGCTGGACGGGCGGCCGCTGTCGCTTCAGCAGTGGCCGCAGGGCATTACAGCCCCGGGCTTCTTCCGCCACGACGCCAAAGGGGCGCCACCGTGGGTGACGCGGGCGACGGTGCAGCACGAGGAGCGCCGGCTGGAACAGATTGTCGTGGACCGGCCGGAGACGGTGGCCTGGCTGGCCAACCAGTCCGCCCTCACCCTGCACATGACGTCCAGCCGGCTGGCCAGCCTGGATTCGCCGGACTGGGTGGTCTTCGACTTTGACCCGGCCGGCGAGGACTGGACGCCCCTGGTCCAGCTGGCCCAGGCCCTCCGCGCCCTCCTCGAAGAACTGAAGCTGCTCTCCGTGCCGAAGACCTCCGGCAAGCGTGGCCTGCACGTCTTCGTCCCCCTGGCCCCCGGCCACACCTTCGAGGCGTCCTACGGCTTTGCGGTGGCGGTGGGGGAAGTCCTGACGCAGAAGTTCCCCACGCTGGCCACCAGGGAACGTGCCCTGAAGAAGCGCGGGGGGCGCCTGTACCTGGACTGCGAGCAGAACGGCCGGCTGAAAACCATGGTGGCCCCGTATTCGCTGCGGGCGGTGGAGGGGGGGCCGGCCAGCACGCCCCTGCACTGGGATGAGGTGACGACGTCCTTCGTGCCCTTGGCCTTCAACCTCCGCACCCTGCCCAAGCGGCTGGAGCGCGTCGGGGACCTCTTCCTGCCCGTGCTGCAGACACACCAGAGGCTTCCGCAGCTGCGCCCGCCTGCACCATAAAAGCGCCCCGGGACAGCGCTGCTTCCCAGGCCCCGGGGCCCGACGCGCCCAGCCGGGCGTGGGGGCAGGCGCGACGGGTACCCCGGGGGCCAAAGGCCAATTTCCCAAGG
The DNA here is from genome assembly GCA_963760425.1 of uncultured delta proteobacterium. Lineage (GTDB taxonomy): Bacteria > Myxococcota > Myxococcia > Myxococcales > Myxococcaceae > JADGRA01. The sequence goes on from CAVXCY010000024.1 coordinate 9,348, forward strand.
CCGGTAACCCCCGGCGGTTTCGGGCATCCTACAAACCATGCTCCAGCCCGGGACTGCCGCGCCTGCATTCACCCTACGGGACTCCTCCGGACGCGTGTGGACATTGGACGCCCTGCGCGCCACCGGGCCCGTCGTCCTCTTCTTCTACCCCCGGGACGAGTCGCCCATCTGCACGCTGGAGGCCTGCGCCTTCCGCGACGCGTATGAAGACTTCGTGGCAGCGGGCGCCACCGTCGTCGGGGTGAGTTCCGATTCAGAGGATTCGCACCGCGCCTTCGCTGAACACCGGCGTCTTCCCTTCGTGCTGCTCAGCGACATTGGCGGTGCGACGCGGAAGGCCTATGGCGTGGGGCGCACCTTGGGCCTTCTGGACGGCCGCGTGACATTCGTCATTGACGGGGGTGGCACCGTCCGGATGGCCTTCTCGGCGCAGCTTCTGGCCGGCGCCCACGTGGAGCAGGCGCTGGAGGTCGTCCGCCGACTGAAGGCGGACCGGGGCGTTCCCGCGGCGCCTGCGCCCCGGTGACGTTTTCCGCACGCCCGTATTCTTCAGGCCGACGGCGCCCCGGGCCTGGTTTCGGGGCGTACTTGCGCCTGCAGCGGCACCGTCGTCGTCGCCTGCTGCTGGTAGGCCTCAAGGCACCGCTGGACGACGGCGGGCCAGCCAAAATGTTCCACCATGCGCTTGCGCCCAGCGGCGCCCATGGCGGTGGCCCGCGCGTCATTGCGGCACAGTTCCAAAAGCGCCCGGCGCATGGCGTCCACGTCCCCCGGCGGCACGACGAAGCCGGTGAGGCCATTCACCACCGACTCCGGCATGGCGGCGACGTCGGTGCAAATGGCGGGGACACCGCAGGACATGCCTTCCAAGAGACTCTGCCCCATCAGCTCCGGAATGTTCGTCTCATTCCCGTAGCAGTCCTTGTACAGGCTGGGCAGGACGATGCAGCGCGCGCGCCGGTAGATGTCCAGTAGCCGGGCGTCGTCGAAGTCATGGTGAAACGTCACCTGCTTGCCCGACGCCAGCTGGTGCAGCAGCTTCACGTAGTCAGGCGCGTAGGGCCTTCCGACAATGTCCATCGGCAAGTCCGGAGGCAGTGCCTCCAGCACCCGGTCAACCCCCTTGTGGGGAAGTAGCCGGCCCACGAAGAGGACGCCGCCCGTCCTGGCCACGGCGGGCAACGGGGAGAACTTGTCCGTGTCCACCCCGGAGAAGATGACGCGGGCCCGCGCCAGGTTGGCATGGCCGAAGATGCGCCTACTGAATTCGGAAATATGCAGGTGGCCGTGGAACCAGCGGTCGGTGCTGACGTAGCTGGAGATGTCCCAGCCACCGCCACCGAGGTCAGTGGAGAAGACTTTGCGGCCCGTCAGTCGGCACACAAGGGCCGAGACGCTGGACACAAGCACGTGCTGCTGGTGGCAGTGCACCACGTCGGCGCGGAGAAGTTCCGGCACGAGGCGGAGGCTGAAGGGGTTGAACTGGCTGCCCCGGACGTTCCAGGGGTTGGCAAGCACTCGCACGCGCAGTGGGCCGACGTGTTCCTCCCGGTCCCGGAGGCCGAAGCTGAGGAGGGTGGTGTCCACCCGGGCGGCCATGGTGCGGGCCAGTTCCCACGCGTAGCGCTCCGCGCCGCCGAGGATTCCCTCCTTCTCGTCGAAGAGCGTTGGAACGACGTGCAAAACGCGCAAGACTGTTCTCCCTCGCCACAGAGAATACACTTGAGAAGACGTGGCGCAGCGGGGTGCCGCGAGGAGGGGGGGGCCTTCATGCTGGAGCGAATCCCGGTCGCCTCCGTGGATGTGGGACTCGACGAGGAGCGCTACGTCCTCGACGCCCTGCGCAGTTCCTGGATTTCCTCCACCGGCCCCTACATCGACAAGATGGAACAGACGCTGGCGCAACAGACGGGCGCGCCCTGCGTCATCGCCGTGGCCAACGGCACGGTGGCCCTGCACCTGGCGCTGCTCGGCTTAGGCGTGCACGCCGGCGACGAAGTCCTGGTGCCCTCCCTGGCGTACGTCGCGGTGGCCAATGCCTGCCACTACGTCGGCGCGGAGCCCGTCTTCGTCGACGCGGACACGTCCACCTGGTGCCTGGACCCGGTCCTGTGCGCAAAAGCCCTCACCCCGCGCACGCGCGGCATTATCGCCGTTCACGTCTACGGCCACCCCGCGGACATGGACGCCCTGCGGGCCCTGGCGGACCAGCATGGGCTGTGGATTGTCGAGGACGCGGCCGAGGCGTTTGGGGCCCACTACCGGGGCCGGCCCACCGGCGCGCTGGGCGACATCGGGACGTACTCCTTCTTCGGGAACAAAATTGTCACCTGCGGGGAGGGCGGAGCCCTCACGCTGCGCGACCGCGCGCTCGAGCCGCACCTGCGCATGCTGCGCAACCACGGGATGGACCCGGCGCACCGCTACCACTTCCCCGTCACCGGCTACAATTACCGCATCACCAACGTGGCGTGCGCCCTGCTGTGCGCCCAACTGGAGCGGGCCGACGAGATTCTGGCGCAGCGGCGGAGAGTCTTCGTTGAGTACCGCCAGCGGCTGGACAAGCTACCGGGGATTGCCTTTCAGCCAGGTGGCGCCGTGGGCCGAGGCGGCGCCGTGGATGTTCAACGTCCTGGTGGACGCCCAGGCCTACGGCCGGACTGCGACGGAACTCGCGGCGCTCCTCGAAGCGGACGGCATTGAAACGCGTCCCCTGTTTCCGCCGCTGCACCGCGAGCCCCCTTTACTGCCCAGTGGCGCTCGCGCGGGGGCGCGCTCCCGGTGGCCGAGCGGCTGGGGGACACCGGGCTAACGCTTCCCACCTTCAACCGGCTGACGGTGGACAACATCCAGCGGGTGGCGGACCGCATCTCCGCGCACCGCCGGTAGGGCTTCAGCAGAACAGCACGTCGGTGTACGCGCCCGCCTCGCCCAGCCGGGCGCGGAGGGCGTCCAGCGTCGCGGCCGTCGCTGGAAGCGCGCCCGTCTCTGGCCGGGACACGTCGAAGAGGCGCTGGTAGCTACCGACGACCTCGCGGAGGGCCTCGAAGCTGCCCGTCCGCGCATCAGGTACGGGCAGAACTCGGCCAGCACCGGCACGCCGCTTCTCCACGGCCCGGGCGGCGCCCTGGAGGATGGGCCCCTCGAAGCCTTGCGCCTCCATCCACAGAAGGTGAAGTGCGTGGGTCGACGTCCGGCACCACGTCGTCGAAGCGCCGCGTGGGGACGAGGATGGTGCGTCGGTCGACGCCTCGCGCGTAAAGGCCCCTTCTCGCGTGCTGACACGGACGCGGTGGTCCCCGGAGTTGTCCGGGGACAACTCCAAGCGAGGGTGCACGTCGGCTCGGCCCCCAGGCCAGGGGGTGGGCGACAATGCGGTCGGCCACCCCGTTCAGGTGGAGGTTGGCCTGCAGCAGCCGGAAGTTGCGAGGCTCCGGTTCAATGGCGATGGCCTTGCTGGCCAGGCCGCGCTTGACGGCGGGGATGCAGACAATCCCGATGTTGGCGCCGACGTCGACCAGCGTCTCCAGCTGGAAGCCCGGGCCGAGCAGATGGAGGACCCGGTACAGCCGGGGAAGGAAGACGTTGCCTTCGGTGTAGAGCAGCCGGGAGATGACCTGGTCCGACGTCCCGACGACGAAGGCCTCCTGCCCGTCCGTGGCCACCGTGTACTCCTGCTCGGGAGGCAAAAGCCCGAAGAGGAGGCGGCGAAAGGCAAGCGCGTCCTGGGCCTTCAGGACTTGAAGGCCCCGTCCAAGCCGGGCCTCGGTGTCTGTCACGAGGCGCACCCGCCGCGTCACGCGCGGAAGTCTTCTCCCGGAATGGGCGGCGGCTCCATCGGGCCAGGCGCCACAAGAAACCGGTGGAAGAGACTTCTTCAAAAGTGTGTCGCTGGCTTCAGGGCGGCCTGGCCTTGAGCGCGTGGCGCAGGACAAGGCTGGTGAGGAGGGCGGCGAGGATGAGGAGGCCGACGGCGGCCAGCGCGCTGCGCCAGATGATGCGGCTGGCGAGCTCATCGGCGTCGAGACGCACCTGCTTGCGGAGGGCATCCATTTCTTGCATGAGCGCCGCGCGCTGCCTGTCCACGTCCGCCATGACGGTGCGCCGTTCCATGTCCACCGCTGCCAGGGCCGCCTCCCGCTCGCTCGTCACGTAAATTTGCGCCTCCTTCCGCAGCGCATCGACGGTGGCCATGGCCGCCAGGCGTTCCTTGCGCACCGTCCCCAGCGCCGCCTGGACGGCCTCCGGCGAGAGGAACTGATTCATCCGGTCGGCGAATTTCTGGACGGACGCAAAAGTCGTCAGCACCTGCTGGGCCTCGCCCTGGTCTTTCATTTCGTAGGCCATCAATTCCCCCTGCCAGCGCGCGGCCTTGGGCAGGTAGGCTGCGTAGACGTCGAGGCGGGCGGCAATGTCGCTCACCGTGGCCGGAATGTTGCCCACCGCTTCAAACACACTGACGTCCGAGCCGCCGGCTGCCATCTCCGCAAGGTGGGTGAGGACGGAGTCCCGGGACGAGAGGGGCCCGGTGAGGGGGTGGGCCGCCGCCCACTTCTCGACAGCGGCCTGCGCCTTCTCGAAGCCCTCCGGCGACTTGGCCAGGTCCTTGGCCGTCCGGTAAATGGACGCCCGCACGTTGTGGCTCGCGTCGATGGCAATGGACTGCAGGGGGACGAACAGTTCCTTGCCGGCACCGACGGACAGGAACTGGTCGACCTGGATGGCCAGCACCCAGCTGTCGAGGAAGGCGGCCAGGGGGTCGGCGTTGAAGAGCGCCTCATACAGGGCCGGGACCAGTTCGATTTTCCACAGAAGCGCCCGTCGGCGAAGGCCCGCGTCCTGCGTCTGTGCAGCCATGGCGTCCGCTGCCCCCTCGATGGTGCCCGGAAGGCGAATGGCCAGCGCCATCTGGGTCGCCCGCAGCTCCTCGGTGCTCACCTTGGCACCTGTCACCTGCATCAGCGAGGTCTGCGAGCCCCCTTGGGAAACGCTGGTGCAGGCGGAGGCGAGCAGGCCGCACAGCGCGATGACCGCCCCGCGCTGGCCCGCTTCGACCAGACTTGGACAGCGTCGAAGTGTCCGCATCGACAGGGGCTCCCCGGGGGACAACAGCTGCACTCGCCCCAACCGTTGACTACCAGGCCCTCTCCCCGGGGGACACCCCGGACTTGACGTCTTGCCGGGTGGAGACCGTGCGCCCCGGCACGCCGCCTGGTAGAGGGGAAACCGCCATGCCCTCGCCCAATGCCTCGCCGCTGCCCGCCCCCGGCACCAAGGACGTTGTGGCCGACCGCCGCTTCTTCGCCTTCAACGCGGTGGTGTCCGCCGCGGCGCTGTCGCTTCTCACCTACCTGTTGGTGCTGCGGCACGGTGGCGTCACCACCGGGGCGGACGTCTCCTTCCTGCCCGGGGTGAATGCCTCCCTGAATGCCCTGGCCGCGACGTTGCTACTGGCGGGCTACGTGGCCATCCGCCGCCGCAACTGGCGCGTGCACCGCCTCTTCATGGTGGCGGCCTTTGCCGCCTCGTCCCTCTTCCTCGTCAGCTACCTCGTCTACCACGCGGTGCACGGGGACACGCGCTACGCCGGGACGGGCGCGCTGCGCACGCTGTACCTGTGCGTGCTGGCCTCGCACGTGGTGCTGTCGGCCACGGTGGTGCCGCTGGCCCTCACCGCCTTCTGGTTTGCCTTCCGGCGCCAGTTTGCCCGCCACACGCGCGTCACCCGCGTGCTGTGGCCCATCTGGCTGTACGTCAGCGTCACCGGCGTCGCCATCTACTTCCTGTTGCGGTCCAGTTACGGCGGCTGAAACCGGGGGGGGCGCCGCGCGGCGGCGGACCGCCGCGACGGGGAGAGGCCTTCCGTGGCAGCCCGCGCCGCTCAGGCCCGGATGTAGGCGTACCCCTTCACCTCCCAGGCCATGATGGTGACGAAGCTGTTCGCCACCACCTTGATGGGCGGGACCACGTTTTCCGCCTTGGTGCCCATGTGGCGGATGGCGACCCCGCACTGTTCCAGGCTCTCCACGCCGGGCGACTTTGCCATCTGCGCCAGAAGCGCGGTGATTTGGCCTGCGAAGGGACGGTTCTCCGGCTTCACCTTCTCCATGTCACTCTGGACCAGGAGGGTGGCCGGGCCGCGGAAGGACAGGACGAAGCGGGGCGTCACCCCCTGCTTCAGGAGGTCCTGCCGCGTCTCCTCAATCGACTCAATCCGGACCAGCAGCGCCTTTCCGTCGCCCTCCGTAATGTCGAAGACGATTTTCCCCTCCTTCAGTCCGGCCAGCACGGAGGCATCCCCGCCGACGGGGGCGGCGGAGGCGGCCGAAGCGGACAGCGAGAGGACGACGACGGCGAACGGCACCAAGGCAGCGCGGACGGCATTCATCGGCAACCCCCGGGGGAAATGGGAAAAAGCCATCACTAGCGCTTCCTGTGGGGAAGCGCCAAACCCCTCTCCGACGCCGTGCGGCAAGGACGCCCTTTCCGTTTCAACCGGCGCCGCTTGTCGGCTGCTGCGGGACCTTCTACCGTCCGGGGCCGCCCGGGCTCCGACCAAGCGTCGGCTGTCCCGGGCGTCCACGTTCAGGGAGGGTCGCCATGGAAATGACGAGAGGTAGTTTCCTGCGTCACGCGCTCGCCGCTGCCGGCGCGGTGGCACTGACCAGCACCAGGGCAAGTGCCGCCGACGCGCCGGCGGCGAAGCCGGCTGCGCCACCCCCACCGCCTCCGCCGTCGGCGCTGCATTTCCCGGTGCTCAGGCCAACCGACTACGACTCGAAGAAGATGTGGGCGGACTTCAACGTCAAGAAGGCGCACAAGCTGGTGTACCAGTCGGCGGAGCCCAAAATCATCATCCCCGGCCTGGCCAGCCTCTACATCCACATCCAAAACAGTCTGAATGCCGGAGAGTTTTCCTTCGGGTGGGGCAAGGGCAACATGGCCATCGCCGCGGTGCTGTATGGGCCGTCCATCATCCTCGCGCTGAATGACGCGATGTGGGCCAAGTACCCCTTGGGTGCCTCCTTCGGCATGAAGGACGCCAAGGGCAACCCGGAGACGGCCAACGTCTATTACAAGGCGGAGACGTCGATGAGTTTCGACGGCGACCCTGGCGCCGGCGGCAACGTCTACCAGGACTGGAGCGCCGAGGCCTGCCTGAAGCGTGGGGCAGTCTTCATGGTTTGCCACAACGCCTTGGTGGCCTTCGCCGGGATGATGGCGATGGGGATGGGCGCGGACCCCAAGGCGACGCTGGCGGAGTGGAAGGCCAACCTGCTGCCAGGCTTCATGATTGTCCCGGCGGGCGTGGGCGCGCTGCAGGCGGCCATGGACAGCGGCTGGAAGATGATGCCGCTGATTTGAAAGGTGCCGGCGCAGCGGGGCGGCGCCGCCCCCGGGGCGCCGCACTGCTGGCGGGGGCCCTGGCCACCCTCTGCGCCGCGCCGGCCGCGGTCCGCGGGGAGGGGGACGCCGGCCCGGGCCCGACGCCGGGTGCGCGGCTGGTGCCAGCCTCGGCGCCCATCGGCGAGGTCGACGCCCGGGTGCGCGACCCGGAACGCGACGCGCTGCCGGCCGACCCAGGGCAGGCGGAGGAAGTCCGACGCGGCTACCTGTTGTTTCTCGACACGCCCAAACTTGCTCCCGGCAGCGTCGGAAACGCGCTGTCCTGCGGGAACTGCCACCTCAACGCCGGGCAGAAGGAAGGCGCCCTGCCGCTGGTGGGCATCGCCGCCGTCTTCCCCGAGTACAACCGCCGCTCCGGGCGCCCCTTCAGCCTGGAAGAGCGCGTCGTGGGCTGCTTTTTGCGCAGCCTGAACGCCACCGCGCTGCGCCCGGACGCCAGCCAGAACCACGAGAACCGCACGCCGCACCCGGACGTCTCCGCGCCCGAAGTGCGGGCCCTCACCGCCTACCTGCGCTGGCTCTCGGACGGGGTGACGGCGGAGGAGACGCGCGCCTGGCGGGGCTGGCGCATCCCCAAGGAACGGCTCATCCCAGTCAGCCGGCTGGACCCCCAGCGGGGCCGGCGCCTGTACCGGGACAAGTGCACCAACTGCCACGGTGCCGACGGGCAGGGCGTGGACATTGGTGGCATTCAGCCCGGGCCCCTGTGGGGCCCGAAGTCCTGGAACGACGGCGCCGGGGCGGCCCGCATTTACGCGCTGGCCAGCTACCTCCGCCACGCCATGCCCTTCAACACGCCCGGTTCACTCAGCGACGAGGAGGCGCAGCAGCTGGCGGCCTACATTGACAGCAAGCCCCGCCCGGTTTTCCCGGCCAAGCGCTTCGACTACCAAGTCGAGAAGCGGCCGGTGGACGCCGTCTATTACAAATAGACGCCTGGGGGCGGCTGGCCCTAACCAGCCTTGCGGCGTGGCTCCGTCGGCAGCCAGGCCACCGCGGTGAGGAAGACGGCGCCCAGCAGCACCGCCACCACCAGCGCCGGCAGGTGCAGCACGCCGGCCAGGGTTAGCTTGCCCAAGTCCATCACCTTCAGCAGCGGGGCCAGCAGCGCGTCGAAGAAGAGGGTGAAGACGAGCGCGCCGAAAATGCCACCCAGCAGCGCAAACAGGGCGTCCTTGCGCCCTTCCCCCAGGCCGACGACGCAGGTGCCCGGGCAGAAGCCGCCGACGGCGAAGCCGACGCCGAAGACGAGGCCGCCCCCCACCACGCCGAGGACGTAGGCCGGCCGGATGTCGAGGTGCATGGGCAGCCAGAGACCGGCCAGGTACACCACCATGGTGCCGACGGCGATGGTGGTGGCCATGAACTTGATGATGGAGAGGTTCTCCAGCCGCAAGTTGCGGGCGATGAGTGCGGGGCTGGAGGCGCCGACGCGCTGAAGCAGCACGCCCATCGCCAGTCCGACCAGGAGCGCGGAGAGCTGGTCCATGGCTAGGGGCGCCCCCCCTTCTGCAGCAGCCGGGCGGTGAAGATGCCCGAGGCGAAGACGCTGGCGCCGAAGAGGAGTCCGGCCACCGAGAGCTGGGTGATGCCGGAAATGATGTGCCCGCTGGTGCAGCCGCCGGCGAGGCGGGCGCCGAAAATAATCAGGACACCGCCGAGGAAGGCATCGCGGTAGCGAGCGGCGGTGCTGGTCTCCCCTGTATGGATGAATTCCACCCGGGGGGCACGCGCAGCCGAGAAGCGGGACGCCAGAAAGCCGCCAAGCAACAGGCCCAGGACCAGGAAGGTTTCGGGCTTGCCGAAGTCGCCCATCTTGACCAGGTAGCTGTTGGCCCCGGCGTAGCCTGGGGCCAGCTGCCGCAGCAGCGCCCCGATGAAGCGCGGGTAGGTGCCGGAGACGCCGATGGGGCCCCACAGCGCGATGGAGGTGGCGCTTACCAGCCCAAAGACGGCGCCCAGCAACGCCCAGCGCGGAAGCGGGCGGGCGCGAACCGCGGGCGCCATGACTGACTCAGGGATGGCAGCCATTTTGAAAACCCCCTTGTGCGGCCCCGACAGTAAACCGAAGTGCGCAGCGGTTGCCTAGCGGCCGCCCTGCCGGTAGGCGAGGGAAACTTTGGGGAGTGGAGGCGGCCCCCGGCCCCTCCGGGGACAGCAAGCATTTACTTGGGCGGGACGACGGTGCTTTTGCTGCCGTCCCGCAAGGACGCGTAGTGGGGGGACATGATTTCCACGCCGGCAGCGTCGAAGGCGTCGCGGATGGCCTTGTGCAATTCAGCGTAGGTGTCGTCCAGCACTTCGGCATGGTCCGTGGCGGCGTTCAATTCATAGGTGACGTAGAAGTCGTCCAGGCTTTTCTGCCAGACGAAGGGCTCGGGCGTCTTGAGGATGCGGGGGGTGGCGGCCGCCGCCGACAACAGCAGCCCATGCACCTGTCGCCACGGGGCGTCGTAGCCAATGGTGACGCTGGTGTGCAGAAGCAAGCCCTTGCCCCGCACCGCGGCCGTGTAATTGACAATATGCGTCCCCATGACGAGGCCGTTGGGGATGGCCACCTCCTCGTTCTTGATGGTGCGTACCCGGGTGACGAGGAGGGACTTCTCGATGACGTCGCCGTAGCTGTCTCCCACCCGTACCCGGTCACCCACCTGGAAGGCGCGGGTGTAGGTGAGAATGACGCCCGCGAAGAGGTTGGAGATGGCCGAGCTGCTGCCAAACGTCAGCAACGCGCCGAGGAAAATACTGACGCCCTGGAAGGCGGGGGAGCTCGCGCCGGGGAGGTAGGGGAAAATGATGACGCCCGTCATCACCACCGCCAGGGCGCGCACCAGCTGGAAGGTGGGCTCCGCCCACTCCGGGTAGAAGCCGGACACGGAGATGCGCCGCGCTCCAATCTCCTCGAAGACGGCTTTTAAGAGGCGCACCAGCCCCCGGGAGGCCAAGAGCACCAGGGCGATGATGAAGACGTTGGGCAGGTAGCGCACCAGCGCATGGCCGGTGGCGATGACCGGGTCAATGGCCCAGTTCAGCAGCGTCGCGCCCCAGCTTCGCGTCCAGGGGAAGAGCCGGAAGACGGTCGGGATGTAGGCGTAGAGAAGCGCCAGGATGACGACGACGCGGACGACGCCCACCAGCTGCACGGCGAGGGCGGCCAGCCGCTCCACCGTGCTGTAGCTGTGCAGCTTCCGGCCGGCCAGCCGGAACCACGCCTCCAGTCGCTCGCGCACGCGACGGACGGCCCAGTTGAGCGCGAGGATGGCCAGCACCAGCACCGCCGTGGCCGCCAGCGCGTAGCCCGCGTCGACGAGGAGACTTTTCGGCGTCCGCGCCTCCAGGGCGTGCTCCACCGCATTGCCCAGGGCCACCACCGTCTGCTCGGCCAGTTTCTCGCGGCTGGTGTGCGCGGCCGCCGCGTCCGCATCCGTCAGGGGGAAAAGCAGCTCCGTCTTCCAGTACAGGAGGCTGAGGTTGTCGTGGTTCTCGACCCGGACGTCCTCGATGCGGAAGAGCGGCGAGCTGAGCAGCCGGTCCAGCTTCCGGGTCACGTCCGCAGCACGTTTCTCCGGCGAGTACCCGAACACCTGGGCGGTGAAGGTGATGACCGGCTCACCCTCATAGGTGACGGTGGCCGGCGAAGCCCTGGCCGGGGTGCCCGCGTCCGTCCCCTGGGCCTGGGCCAGCCCAACGCTGAGGAGGAGGACAAGCGTCCACACCCCGCCCATGGCGGCCAGCTGACCCCGGCGCGTGACGACGTCCCGCATGCCTCCCTCGCCCTGCCCTCGCGCCCAGCCCGGTCGACGGGCCAGACGCGTGCTTGCTTTAGGCACACGCTAGCGCAGGAAGCGCCGCACCCCGGGGGCTGTTTGTATTGGCCCCGGGGGGGGAAGCACGCCGTCCCCACAGGGGGCCGGCCAGGGGCAGAAGGCCCCTACCGCAGCGGCGCGAAGAAGGCCCGCACCTCGCGCGCCAGGACGCTTGGACGTTCCAGGGCGGCGAAGTGGCCGCCGGACGTCTCCACCGTCCAGCGCTGGATGTTGGCGTAGCCCCGCTCGGCCACGGACCTGGGCGGCCGGTAGATGTCCTTCGGAAAGCGGAGGTAGCCCATGGGTACCTGCACCCGGGCGGCGTCTGGGATGAGGGGGGCGTCCGCGTGCAGGCGCGCGTAGTAGGGCCAGAAGGAGGCGCCGATGGCGCCGGTGAACCAGTAGAGGCTGATGTCGGCCAGCATCTCGTCGCGCGGAATGGCCTGGGCCGGGTCCCCGTCGTTGTCCGTCCAGGCCCGGAACTTCTCCACCAGCCACGCCGCCAGCCCGGAGGGCGAGTCCTGCAGGGCGAAGGCCAGCGTCTGCGGCCGCGTTCCCTGGATGCGCTGGTAGCCGCCCTCCTCGGCCTGGAAGTGCTGCAGCGCCTCGAAGTAGGCCCTGTCCTCGGCCGTGCCTTCCCCGGCCGGGGCGTTGCGGTGAAGGCTCATGAGATTCAGGTGGATGCCAACCAAACGCTGCGGGTAGGCATAGCCGAGGCGCGTCGCGATGGAGGCCCCCCAGTCCCCGCCCTGGACACCGAAGCGGCGGTAGCCGAGGACGTCCGTCATGACTTCTGCAAGGACGTCGGCCATGTCCGGAATGCCCAGGCGCCGCTGCCCGGGCGTGAAGGACAGGGGGAAGCCGGGCAGGGACGGGATGACGAGGGTGAAGTCGTCCTGCAGCAGCGGGATGAGGTGGAGGAATTCCAGGACGCTGCCCGGCCAGCCGTGGCACAACAGCAGCGGCAGGGCGTCCGGCCGCGTCCCCTTCACTTCCAGGAAGTGGACGTGAATGCCCTGCACGTCCGCCGTGAATTGCGGAAAGGCGTTGAGGCGTGCCTCCTGGGCGCGCCAGTCAAAGCCTGACTGCCAGTACCCGCACAGGGCCTTCAGGTAGGCGAGACTGGTTCCGGTGGACCACGGTGGAAGGGGAGGTTCATCCGGCCAGCGCGTGCCGGCCAGGCGCTCGCGCAAGTCCAAAAGGGCGGCGTCCGGAATGTGGAGACGGAACGGCTGCGGCCGACGGCTTGTCTGGGGCATGGGCACCTCCTCCTCCGCGAAGAAGAAGCCGGCCAGGGCGGCTGAGGCCAGGCAGGCTGAAGAAGCGCACAAAAGCGTGCGACGGCGCGGGCAACCCGGACAAGCCAGCTGGCCCGGACGCCCTCCCTGGGACGGGGGGCGACGCGGCACGGAAGGCCAGGCTTGCCTCGGGCGTGCCGCACACCGCCCTTGTTTTCAGAAGCAGCGTCTGCATGAAACACCGGCGGCTGGCGCCAGGCCCCTTGCCGAAGACGGTCGCGGGTGCGGCGGGGGCTTTGCGCGCCACGACGCGTCAGCCGGCGCGGCGCAACCCCTCACTGTAGGCTGCCCCCGGCCAGTTGCCGGCGGAGGAGCCATGCCGCCGGTGGCCAGAAGGACATCCGCAGCACCCAGTTCCGGAAGGCCAGCGCCCAGGGCTGGTCCGGCACAAACCACCGGGCGAGATTGCGGCCCGCCCGCTGGCGCGCTTCCACTGCTTGGCGCATCCGCACCTCATACCGCTGCAGGGCCAGGGGGGTGGCGGAGCGCTCGAGCTCCGTCGCCAGGATGGCGGCGCCCGCCATGGCCAGCGAGGCCCCCTGGCCCGCCAGAAGGGACACGCACTGGCAGGCGTCGCCCAACAGGACGACGCGCCCGTTGCTCCACGAGGGCAGCACCACCTGGCAGACACTGTCGAAGTACACGGACGGTGCCTGCTGGAGGAGTTCCAGAAGCCGCGGCACCACCCAAGGCAGCCCCTGGTAGACCTGGCCCAGTTCCCTCCGCGCCTGGACGAGGCCGGTGTCCACCGCCCCAACGTCCGCCCGGTGGAGGAAGAAGGTGGCCAGCCGCCCGCCGCGAATGGGGTAGGCCGCCACTTGCCGTCTCGGCACGGTCAGGGTGTGGAGGGCATTCCCCAGGGAGGTTGCCAGCGCCGTGTCCTCCGCGATGAAGGCGGCGGTGTGGTAGCCGAGGAAACGGAGGAAGGGCGCCTCCGGGCCGAAGAGGAGCGAGCGCACCTGGGAGTGGACGCCGTCGGCGCCGACGACGACGTCGACCTTCCTCTCCTCTCCCGTGCTGAGGACGACGTCCACGCTGACTGCGTCCTGGCGGAGGCTTTGCAGGGTGGTGTGGAAGCGCACCTCCACCCCGGGCGGAAGGCTGGCGAAAAGGACGCCCTCCAGCTCTCCGCGCATGAAGTTGAAGTGCCGGTCGCCAAAAAGCATTCGCCGAAGCACCCCGTAGGGCACCGAGAATGCCTCCGCGCCGGTGCCACCCCGGAAGACGAGGCGCTCCATCGGGTAGTGAATGGCCTCAAGCTGGGGCAGTAACCCCAGTTGCTCTGCGGTGTCGAAGCCGGGCCCGAAGAAGTCCACCATGTAGCCTTCCTCGCGCGGGCCGGGGGCCTTCTCGATGAGGAGCACCTGGTGGCCTGCCCGGCGCAGACACAAGGCCAGCGTCAGCCCTGCGATGCCTGCGCCGACGATGAGGACCCGCATCCGGCGGTCTCCTGGCAAGGTGTGAAACGGGACGCGCTACGGCGAACGACTGGACGGCCCAGCCGGCGCTGGGGGCAGCGGGGCCGGGGAGGCCGTGCTGCCGGCCGGGGACGCGGCGGTGGCGGCCGGGCTGCTCGCCACCGGCTCCAAGGGCGTGGGCGCAGGAGGCACCAGGGTGGCGGTGAGGTCCACCGAGTGCTCTCCAGGGCCTGGGCCCAGGTGCTCGGCCAGCTCGGCGGCCTGCTGCGCCGCGTCCGCGGCGCTTGCGCTCGCGCGCTGAAGCACCTTCTCCAGGCGCTCCGTGCCTTCGAATTTTTCCCGGCTACTCGCCGCGTCGTGGTCCGCAGCGCGGACGGACACCGAAGCCAGGCTGTCCCGCCGCAGCCCTTCCAGCAGCTTGGCCAGCTGGGCTTGGGTGTCTGCGTCCAAGTCCGAGCGTGCGTAGGGCTTCAAGCCCTGGCGGTTGCCAAACCAGACGCGGCCGGGGAGGCCAAAGGTGTCGGCGTCCGACCCGGGCAGGTCCTCCAGCACCACCACCGGGTAGGCCCGGAAGGGAAAGTCCCGGTTGAGGACTTCATAGATGAGGGCGCCATCGCCGCGCACCCGCACCGCGGCCGCCATGGGGCCCAGGGGAAAGTAAGGCTCGAGCGACTGCTTGGTGGCAACGACCAGGCGAAGTCGCGCCGCCGCGTCCAGGGCGAGGCTCGCATCGGAGTGGCCGCGAGAGGTGCGCTTGAGCGTGGTCATCAGGTCTCGCACCTGGTCAATGCCAATGACGACGTTGAGGGCGCTGCCGTGGGTGTAGCCGGCGTGGTAGAGGCCGACCAATTCAAACTCGCCGGTCTTGCAGGAGATGGCGAACACCGGGCTGCCCGAGTTCCCCGGGGACAACAGCGCGTCGACGATGAAGTCGTCGTGGTCCCAGTCCTTGTAACTGTCGCGAGCATAGGCGGAGGTGACCTTGCCGACGTTGGTGGCCTTGAAGACCCCCAGCGGGAAGCCACGCACATCGACGACGTTCCTCTCCTTGAGGCCGGCACTGCGCCCGACTTTCCAGGGGAGGATGGGCAGCAGCGTCTTCGCCTTGAGGACGGCGATGTCCAGCTGGGCGTCCACCACCACGCGACTGAGTGGCAAGTCATCGCCTTCATAGGAGTCGGTGGTGTTGTCGACAATTTTCAGGCTGTCCGCGACGCGCTTGCACCCGGGCGGGACGTCCTCCACCGGGTGCTCCTCGTCCGTCACCGCCGGCCACTCGGCCACATGTTCATTGGTGAGCAGAAACGTCTCGCCGGCCTGCTGGCGGTAGGAGAAGCCGGTGCCGTGCGCCGAGACACGCACCTTCTTCCGCCGCAGGTTGCCGTCCGGCCCGTAGGACGGGCATTCGTAGGTGGCGCTGGTGCGGATGCAGAAGGTGTAGGCGCCCACTTGCTGTTCCAGTTCCCGGGCTTTGGGAAGCAGCGCCGAGAAGTCATCCGCGTATTCACCGGGGCAATAGGAAGCACCCGTCACGGGCGGCGGGGCCACCGGCACAGGCGGCAGCACTGGCGCGGCGGCGGGCTTCGGGGCCTGCGCCAGCGCGAGGCCCGGAAGGAGAAGCCCCACGGCCCACAGCAGGCGAGACACGGCCACGTCCGACATCCTCCTTCAGGCCCTTCGGCGCCTCAACACGCGCCGGCGCGGTTTTGTTTCCAACAGGCGTCCCGCGGGGCCGGGGCTGGGCGACGACAGCGCCAGGCCACCCGGCGTGCCCTGCCGCACGCCCGGCATTCCGGCCCTGGGCTGGGCACACAGGACGCGCGGGCGCCGCAACAGGAGGCCGGCGACGGCCAGCAGGGCGGCCAGCGCCAGGGCCGGACTGCCGCTGGCGGAGCATCCTCCCGAAGCCTTGGCAGTGGCCGCAGGCTTGGGGCCACACGCCCCGGAGGTTTGGCAATAGGCGCCGGCAGGGTTGGTGGTGCACTCGGCGTCCCCGGCGCAGGGCCGGCACATGTCATTGGACGCCCCGCCGACGGCGCAGACGGGCGTCGTGCCCGAACAGCCCTGCCCCGCGCTACACGCGACGCACTGGCCGAACGAAGCGTTGGTGCCGTCCGTCTCGCAGAAGGCCGCGGCGCCGGTGCAGCCACCGTCCGGGCCGACGTCCGTGCTGTCGCACTGCCGGCAGTAGGTGACGCCCGCCGTGCACAGCGGCAGGGGGCTGGCGGGGGCCGCCACGCACGCCCCCTGCAGGTTGGACCAGCCCATTTCCACCCGGTACCCACCGACGTCGGCGGGCTGCAGGTTACAGAGGTCCGCGACTTGGTGCGCCGGCGTCCCCGCGCTGTACCAGGCGAGGGGGGGCTGCACCAGGCCGGGGCTGCCCTGGGCCCAGAGGCCCTCCCCGACGTTGGTGAGGAGGTTGAGAAGCACGTGGGCATGCACCTCAGTGGCGTCGTTGAAGTAGTCCGGGTCCGTCCCGCACAGGCCAAAGCAGCCGCCGTCCGGACTTTGGTCCGGAATGAGGCCCACGCCCACGCTGAGGGCACCACCCAGGGTGAGGGTGTCCGTCGTCCCGCAGAAGCTGGACGGCCCGGGCACCAGCGTGCAGCTGGTGGCTCCGCCGTAGGAGGTGATGGTAACCCCCGGCGGGAAATTCACCATGTACAGGGTGTTGGCGTGGCCCTGGGCGTCCAGGTGAGGCGGCGGCAGGTTTCCGGCCGCAATTTGCGCCGCCAATTCCGTGAGGACTTGGCTGCTGGACAGCGACGTCCCGTTGAGGCTGGGGGTGATGATGTAGCTGCCCGGGCCGAAGAAGCTTCCCCGGCCAATGCGCTGGTTGGGCCCGGCGTCCGGTGTGGAGACGCCCGTCAACCCCGCCGTCGAGTACTCGCTTACCCAGTCCAGGTACGGGCTTTGGAGAATGGAGTTGTAAAAGCCCGCCATGCCGTTGGCGACGTTGACGTCCACGTTGGGTCCCCAGGAGACGGCAACGACACTGGGGTTACTGACGACGGGACCACCGTAATAGGTGAGGTGGTTGGCGGCGACGGCCTCGGTGCGAGCGGCCAGTACAAGGCCGAGGACAAGACGGCAGAGTGGGTGCATGGTTTGGAAGCGGAAGACCTCGCCCCAAAGAATAGCCCCAAGGGCAAAGGCCACACCCTTCAGGCCATGCGCACGTCGACCGCCAGTGGAGACGACGGGCCCACCTTCGCCGACACGTCCACCGGCACGCCGTCGACGTACAGGACACGTTCCCCCAGGACGGCCGGCACGCGCGGGCCCGGGGTGACGATGCCGGTGAGGTTGAGCGGGTCCACCGCGGAGAGTTCCACCCGTTCGGCACCCGGGGAGACGCGGCGCACGGCGCGCGCGACGTCCACCGCTTCCGGCAGCGCGAACTGCTCGCCGCCCACGCCGGCGACGAAGCGGCCGCCACGGACTTCCCCGCGCGCCTCCATGCGCCGGTAGAGGCCAAGCAGCACGCGCCAGGACGGGGCCAGCGGCTCGCGCACCACCAAGTCCCGGAAGACGATGCCCCAGCGCTGGAGGAAGAGTTCCGCCAGCGCACGGTGCCTTTCCTCGGCCGGCGGGACGCCGGTGGGAAGCAGCAGCGTCCACCGCCCCGGCCCCCCGCGACGCTCCGCCTTCTGCTGGCGGCGCCGCTTCGGGCTTTGCAGCACCCGCAGGTTTTCCACGGCGTCCGCACTTACCACGCCGCGGGCCAAGAGTTCCCACAGCGCGTCCTCCACTTCCTCCGGCGCCCGGCGGGTGGTGGTGAGCAAGTCCTGGAAGAAGCACGCCCCGCGCCGGATGAGGGCACGGCCCACGTCCAGCGTGGCGCCCTCCAAGTCCTCCGGCAGCCACACTTCGCCGTCCACGGACAAGGCAGGCCGGGCCGCCGCCAGAAGCGCGTCCATGCGTGCGCGGCGGAAGAAGGACAGCGTCGCCACCCGGGACAGGGAGGGGGCCTTGCGCGCCGGCGCCTCGACTTCCGCCCCGCGCCGCGGGCCCACCGGCTTGGCCTCCCGCAGGGTGAGGCGGCCCCAGGCCACTTCCCCCCGCCAGCAGGCCTGTTCCACAAGGGAAGCCACGTCCCCCTGCACCCGCGCCGGAAGCAGCGCCTGTTCCCAGGCGGCCGCCGGGGCCTCCACGCCTTCCAACAGGGCGACCGCCTTGAGAAGGCCTCCCGGGCCCCGCAGCGCCTCCCCGGGGAGAAGCCGGTGCCAGCGGAAGAGGAAGCGCATGAAGTCGGCGTAGACAGCGGCTCAATCTCCCGCCGCAGCCGGCCCACCGTCAGCCGGTGAATGCGCTGCAGCAGCCGCCGGTCACACCACTCCACCTCCGCGTCAGCCGGGGCGCCCGGGCGAAAGCGGCCCCGCAGCACCATTCCGTCGGATTCGAGCGCGTGCAGCGCGGCCGTGACGTCCTGTGGCCGAAGGGCCAGGGCGAGGCCCAGGCCGGTGGCCGTCACCGGCCCGGCCACTTCCATGCGGCCGCGCACGCAGGCCAGGCAAGCCGCCTCGGCGTCCACCGGGCCGTCCCCGGGCAGGGGCTGAAGCGGCGGCGTCAGGGTAGCGCCCGGAAACAGCGCCCGGGCGTGCGCTACCCTTTCGGCGGCGACGACGAAGTGGCGCTCGGCCGTGGACAGACGGGCGGCGCGCCCGCTGGCGAAAAGCGCCTGCAGGAAGGCCGTGTCCAGCCCCTCCTCCGGCACCAGCACGCCTTGCAGCAGCACTTCATGCAATTCATCCGCGTCGCGCACCGGGGCCCGGGCGTCCGAGACGACTTGGTGGATGGCGTCGGCGTCCAGCGCCCCCATGGCCTGCGCGTCTTCTGCGGGCAAGGTGCGCCGCACCTGCACCGCGCGGGCCCGGCGCTCCTCCAGCGGCGCGTCGTCGAGGAAGGTGTAGGGCTGGCTGTTGAGGAGGGCGTGGGCCAGCGGGGAGGGTTCCGGCAAGTCCACGGCAAGGGTGGCCAGGGTGCCGGCGCGCAGCCGCCGCAGGACGGCTTTCAGGCCGTCCACGTCCATGGCCTCGCGCAGGCAGTCGTCCATCGTCTGGCGGACGAGGGGATGGTCGGGCAATTCCACGTCCATGCCGCCGTGGTTGTCCTGACAGCCCACCTGCGCGGGGAAGACGGCGGCCAGCAAGTCATCGCTGCGCGCGCGCTGGATTTGCGGCGGCACGCGCTTGCCATTCTGGAAGCGCTGCAGGGCCAGCGCCCGGGTGGCATTCCAGCGGAAGCGCGTGCCGAACAGCGGACTCTGCAGCACCGCCTGTACCAGCACCGGTTCCACCGTGTCCGGGTGGAGAAACTCGAAAATGTCCGCCAGCGGGAAGCTGTGCTGCTCGCCCAGGGACAGAAGAATGCCGTCGTCGGTGGCGGCGGCCTGCAGCTCGAAGTCGAAGGTGCGGCAGAAGCGCTTGCGCAGCGCCATGCCCCAGGCCCGGTTGATGCGGCCTCCAAACGGCGCGTGCAGGCACAGCTGCATGCCGCCCGCCTCGTCGAAGAAGCGCTCGGCAACCAGGGTGTCCGTGGTGGGAAGCGCCCCCAGTATGTTCTGGGAGACGCGGAGGTAGCGCACAAGGGCGTCCACCCCGGCTTCGTTGAGGGCACAGGCCGCCCGCAGGGACTCCACGTCCACCGCTGCGCCGGCCTCCTGCCGCAGCCGGCCGACTTCCGAAGACAATTCATCCGTGCGACCCGGGGCCTCGCCGCGCCAGAAAGGCACGGACGGGGGCGCCCCGTGCGCGTCCTCCACCCGCACCGTGCCGCCGCGGATGCTTTGAATTCGCCAGGAGGTGCTGCCCAGAAGAAAGATGTCCCCGGCCATGGACTCGACGGCGTAGTCCTCGTCCAGGGTGCCCACCTGGCGCCCCTCGGGCTCTGCCACCACCGGGTAGGTGAAGGTGTCGGGAATGGCGCCGGCGTTGAAGATGGCGGTGAGGCGTGCCCCGCGCCGCGCCTTCAGCTGGTGGTGCACCCGGTCCCGGTGCAGCAGCGCCCGGGCCGGCCCGCGGACGGCGACGCCCTCGGCCAGCATCCGCACCACGTCCTGGTACGCCTCCCAGCTGAGGTTGCGGTAGGGCCAGGCGCGGCGCACCAGGGCGTAGAGCGCCCGCTCATCCCACGCCTCCACGCTGCAGGCGGCCACCAGCTGCTGGGCCAGCACGTCCAGTGGCGCCTGCGGAATGGCCACCGCGTCCAGCTTCCCCTCCTGGACGGCCCGCACCAGCGCCGCGGACTCCACCAACTCGTCCCGGGTGAGGGCGACCAAAAGGCCCTTGCTGACGCCGGCCAGGTGGTGGCCGGCGCGGCCTACCCGCTGCAGGAAGGTGCCGAGGCCCCGCGGGCTGGCCAGCTGGCACGACGACGTCCACGCTGCCAATGTCGATGCCCAGCTCCAGCGAGGCGGTGGCCACCATGGCGCGCAGCTGTCCGGCCTTCAGCTTCTGTTCTGCGGCCAGGCGCAGCTCCCTCGCCATGCTGCCGTGGTGGGCCGAGACGAGGCCCGGGCCGATGCGCGCCCCAAGGTCGTGCGCCACGCGCTCGGCCAGCTTCCGGGTGTTGGTGAAGATGAGGGTGGTGCGATGTTCCGAAATCAGCTGCACCAGCCGGTCGTAGACCTGCCCCCACATCTCATGGGTGGCCACCGCGCGACAGCTCCTCCTCGGGCGTCTCGATGGAGAGTTCCCACTTGCGCAGGTGGCCCACCTCCACCACCGCGCACTCCTCCGCCTGGCCCCCGGTGAGGAAGGCGGCGAAGTCCGGAAGCGGCCGCACGGTGGCGGACAGCCCAATCAGCTGCGGGCGCGCGCCGGTGAGGTGCTTCAGCCGCTCGAGCGAGAGGGCGAAGTGGCTGCCGCGCTTGTCCCGGGCCAGGGCGTGGATCTCGTCCACGATGACGGTGTCCACCCGGGCCAGCGTCGCCCGGGCGCGCGGCGCGGTGAGGACGAGGTACAGCGACTCCGGAGTGGTGATGAGGATGTGCGGCGGGTGGCGCAGCATCTGCGCCCGCTCGGCCGCCGGCGTGTCCCCCGTCCGCACCTGGACGCGGATGCGTTCCGGGTACAGAGCCCTTCGGCCGCCGCCAGCGCGTAGAACTGCCTCCAGCGGCTGCGAGGAGGTTCTTCTGGACGTCGTTGCCGAGGGCCTTCAGCGGCGAGACGTAGAGGACGTGGGTGTGCTCGCCCAAGCGGTCCGTCGAGCGCCCGGCGGAACAGCCGGTCCAGGGCGACGAGGAAGGCGGCCAGCGTCTTGCCCGAGCCGGTGGAGGCCGCCATCAGCACGTCGCCGCCTTCCAGGATGGGCGGCCAGCCCAGGCTCTGCGGCTCGGACGGGCTGCCCAGGCGGGTTGGAACCAGCGCTGCACCAGCGGGTGGAACGGCGACAGCCCCTCTGCGCCTCCGTCGGTGCCGGGGGAGAAGGGAAGCGGCATCTGCGGGACGGGCATGGGTGTGCAGACGGAGAGCTAGCTGATGTTTTGGACCGAAGACACTTCTGACGGGGACCCGCATTTCTGAACACCCGTACAGCAGACGTCAAGCCCCGTTGGCAGAAGCCCCAAGGCCCCGGCGGTGGACACTCCCCGGCGGCCCGGGGCAGCCTCCGCAAGGCACATGACGACGCGACTTCTCGGCCTTCTGGCGGTGTGTCTCCTCGGCGTCGGCGCGCGGGCGGACGCGCCCTCCTTCGTCGCCCCGTCGTCAACCGCTGCCGTCGAACAGCCCGGCAGCCACCACGTCAGCTTCTCGGTGCAAGCCGGGACGGCGTACACGCTGTTGAAGCACGGGGGCCCCGGTGGCACCTGGTGCAAGCTGGCCTCTCCGTCCGGCGGCGCGCCGGGCTGGGTGCCGTGCGAGGGGACGGCCACGCCGGCGGAGAGGCACCCAGGCGGTGCGCCCGGCAAGGCGGGGCAGTGCCTGACGGAGTGCACGCACCCGCCGCTTTTCTCCGGGCCCGTCGCGCTGACGGCGCTGGACCGGGAAGTGCTGGCCGTCTGCCCGGCACGGCCGGAGGCCGCGGCCAGCCTGGAGGACGTGCGCCGCTTCATGTCCGCGCACGTGGACGACGCGCGACTGCAGCGGGCACTGTCCGCGGCCGGCCGTCCCGGGGACCGGGCGGCCAACGTGGAGTGGTTGGCTTCGCTGTGGGTGGGCACCGGGCCGCGCAATGCCTTCACCCACGTCTTCTGCGGAGACGACTGGACGAAGGGCGCCATCGGCGGCCTGCACTTCCTGCCCCGCTACGCGCAACTTGAAGCCGAAGGGAAGCTGTGCTTCGGCGGGCCGGTGAGGGGCAGCCGGTGCTGCAGGGCGGCCAGTACACCTTCCACTTCGCCGCCGTCTCGCCCTGGTCCTGCGCGGTGAAGCGCGTGGGCGGCTTCACCGAGGAACATGACGCCGTGCAGGTGCTGGCCATCGGCACCCGGGCCTTCGCCCGCTGCTGCAACCGCACCGGCGGCAGCCAGGACGGGGGCGTCTACGCGGCACCGGACTTGGGCGGCGTCAGCTACCGCATCTGGTGCGGGACGCGGAACGGCAGCTACGGCATCGCCACGCTGTACCCGACGGACGAAGCCCCCAGCTGCGGCCCCTGACAGGACGGCCCGGGGTGACGAGAGGGCGGGCCCGTGCGCGAAGCACCGCCCAAAGGCCCTCAGGAAACGTGCAAAACGGGGAAGACAGCACGCACTCCCCGCCAGGGTGCGCCACGACACAGGGATGAGGTGGAGGTCGAGGCTACCTCGCCAGGGGCGGGTCCCAGGCGCACCAGAGGTACGGGCCGCCCCGGGCGAGGTCAACTCGAGATTTCAGCTGCGACTGCGAAATTACCCCAGCGGGCAGCCGTCGAGCGGCCCCATGAGGACCAGGAGTGCAAGAGCGAATACCGGGTGGAACGTGACACTCGAAAGAAAGCGGCGCATGAGACCCCTCCGGGAAAGAGTACTCCCGACAACACACCACAGGGTGGGTGCTCATCGCAAGGTGTAGCAGGGTGTTGAAGGCCTCGGGTGGGGGCTGACTCAGCCCCTCCCTCGGGTGGGGGCCGACTCAGCCTTTGCGTCCGCCCTCCAGGACGTCCAGGCTCCCGGGCTTCGGGCCGACGACGCAGTTTCTGCCCCGGCGCTTGGCTTCGTAGAGGCGCGCGTCGGCCTGGGCCAGCACCTCCGTGAAGGTTTCACCGTCGACCGGCCAGCTGCCGACGCCCGCGCTGACCGTCAGCCACTGGGAGGAGCCGTCGACCGGGATGGGGACCTGGGCCAGCTTGACGCGCAGGTGCTCGACCCGGGCCTCCGCCTGGGCGACGTCCATGCCCGGGAAGGCGACGACGAATTCCTCGCCACCAAACCGCGCCACCAAGTCCGTCGCGCGCACGGCCGAGCGGAGGCGTTCCGCCAGCAGCTGCAGGGCACGGTCGCCGGCCAGGTGGCCGAAGGCGTCGTTGAACTTCTTGAATTCATCGACGTCGAGCACGGCCAGGCTGAGGATGCGCCCTTCCTGGGCCTTTCCCGTCAGCTGCTCCTCGACGCGCTCGAGAAAGGGGCGCCGCTGGGACAGGCCGGTCAACTCGTCGGTGCCCACCATCAGCCGCAGGTGGCGCGCCCAGCGGGCGACGGAGATGGCACTGGCGCCGGCGGCGGCGAGCAGGACAAGCCTCAGCGCATGGCGGAGGGCCACGAAGTCCTCCGGCGGACCGCGCACCTTGGACAAGTCCCAATGCATGGCCGCATAGCCCGTCAGCCCGAGCACCTCCGCCACGGCAAGGGCCGTGGTGAAGGCACACAGCCGCCAGTCGTAGCGGAGCGCCGAGTTGGCGATGGCGAAGAAGTACGCCTCGAACAGCACCCGGTTGTTCAGGGCGGCGAGCGGATTGCCGGCGACGAGAAACACGGCCAGGCCGGCGCTGGTGACGGTGACGTCCAGCGCGGAACTCACCCAGGGAAGCCAGGGGTTGGTGCTCCTCGACGCCCACCAGAAAAGAAGCCCGGCGTAGGCCAGCGCAATCGCGCTCACCCCGACCTCCGTCAGAACCGCGGTGCGCGTTGCCTCCTTGGTGTTGAAGGCGGTGACCAAGACGAAGGTGACCACCAGCCCCAGACGAAGCAAGGCGACAATCCGCTCGCCCGACCTCGCGCGCGCGCAACAGCGCCTGGTCAGTCTCCGCAGCTAGGAGTTCTTGGGCTCGCTCGGCCCAACGGCGGATGAAGCGCATTTGGACCACAGTTTGTCGGTCCTGCTGCCGCGCCGCTACGTGGGCCGGGGTGCGTGGCGCTCTCACTCCAATTTCCTGGACTGGACGCAGGGAACGCTGTGGCGCACAGCGAGGTCGCCGTCACCCTCCCAGGGTCTGGGTGGACGTGTCGTCCGCTGGCGGCGCGTCTGGCGTCCGCCCTCACTGGACAGCCGGGGGGCCGCCGACCTTGAAAAACGTCGGCTTGCCCGCGTCAATGCGGCAGGCGCGCCCCGCTTCTTTCCTTGCGGTACGCCTCAGGCTTGCCGAAGAGGGGCGAGGAGATGAGGTTGTCCGCCGAGCTGCGGCTATTGGCACGTCATGCAGCACCGCCAGCCGTAGCAACGCCTTGACGTCCACGTCATGCGGCCGCGGGTGAGCGGGTCCCAGAAGAAGAAGACGACGTCAATGCGGCCCTCGGCGATGAGCGAACCCAGTTGCGCGTCCCCCCCAGTGGCCCGGACAGCAGCGAGCGCACCGGCACCCCGAGGGTGGTGACCAGCGTGCGCCCGGTGGTGCCGGTGGCGAAGAGGGTGCAGCGTTCCAGCGTCCCGCGGTTGTAGGCGGCCCGCCGCCATTTCCTGCTTCCGACCGTCATGCGCGACCAAGGCAACCACCGGACGCGGCGTGTCCCCGGGCGCAGGGGTGATGTGCGAGTCCATCAAGTCCACTCTCGCGCCCTCTGACGCGCTGCGCTAACAAGAAGAAATGCCCTTCGGGGGGAGGAGGCTCTACTTCTTCGAAGAGGACAAAATCGGCCACGCGCTCGGACTCGCGACGAGGGATGGATGGGCGCAAGCCACCTGGGGCAGGCCCGAGGAGGAAGTCACCGGCATGAAGCGCGCGCTCAAATGGCTGGCTGTCGTCGTCCTGCTGCTGGCGCTGGCCGCGCGCTGTCTTCTACCTGGCCTTTGGCAGAAACCTCCCCATCGTCGACGGGCAGATGCTGACGCCGGGCGTGGAGACGGTGAAGGAAGGCTTGGTCAGTGCCTTTCTCCTGGAGGCGGCGCCGGGCAAGGTGGCCCTCATCGACTGCGGCAGTGACGCGAAGGGCCAGGCCCTGTTGGCCGCCCTCCAGCGCCGCTGGCTGTTCCCTCCTCCGTGATGGCCATCTTTCTCACCCACGGCCACA
>CAVXCY010000025.1:0-153395 GCA_963760425.1 uncultured delta proteobacterium
CGTGCGGGCCCTTCGCCAGCTCGCGCAGCAGCTGATGCCCGCTCACCTGCGGCAACATGAGGTCCAGCAAGACGACAAGTGGCGCCTTGGACCGGCTCACGAGGGCCAGCGCGGCAAACGCATCCCGGGCGGTGGACACCGAGTAGCCCAATTCCTGGAACTTCTCCTGGAGGAAGCCGGCGAAGAAGGCCTGGTCGTCGACGACGAGGAGCTGTTGCCTGTGGGCGGAAAGTTGCGGGTTCTCCATAAGGCAGAAAGGGTCGCACGCCCGACCAGGGTCCGGGTAGAGAGGCCCGCCAGACCCAGGGGGGTCGCGCTGGCCCGGGCTGGGGGGAAGCGGCGTCGAGAACCGGAGAGCGCCGCCTGCCAGTCAGCCCAACCTGGAGTCCTCCAGCGCGACCAGGGCGCCTTTGGCGAGTCGGCGTACTTCCGCCCATTCAGTGCTTCCAGCCAGGGCGGCGGCTGTCCACAGGTGCGCGCTGCGCCTGTCGCGTAGCAGCGACAGCTGCGTCTGCAGCGCGGCCAGCGCCTGCTCCTCCCGAAGCAGCCCAAAGGGCGACAGCGCTTGGGCCGCGTCCTCGAATTGCAGCGCGAGTTCCTCCACCGAGGAGTCTTCCTCCGCCCGCGCCTGGCGCAGGTAGTGGGTGAGCCATGCGCGCTGCGCGTCCGGGGTGTCGGACAGCAGGCGCAGCGCCGCCACCAGCTGTGTCACCACCCGGCTTGGCTGCCGCGGCTCGCCCATGTGCCCCCGTTTCCTGCTGCACCTCCGGCGGCGCCGTAGCCTACGCCTCTCCTCCCACCTCTGCTCGCGCGCCGCGCCCTGCAAGGAACGGTGCGGGGCGGCGCAAAACCCAGAGTGGCTGGGAAAGCCCGCCGGACTCACACCCAGAGCGCGCGGGGAATGCGGCGCCAGTCCTCGGGGCGGACGCGGGCGTCCAGGGGTCGCAGCATGGGCAGGCCCCCGGACCGCTTCTCCCGCGTCCCCCCCTCTAGCCCCTCCGGGGAGGGGAAGCCGTCCAAGTCCTCCCACAGGCGCACCTCCGAGAGGCCTGCGGCGCGTGCCACCACGCGGGCGGCGTGGATGAGGGCCCGGCATGTCTTCGCGTCCGGCGCGTCCAGCCAGTGCACCCACAGCCGAGCGTCCTTGGGCTGCGCGTACCAGAGGGCCAGCGAGTGCCCGACGGTGGCGCCACACGCCGCGGGCCGCGGGGTGCCGAGCTCCGTGCAGTAAATACGCTCGCGCTCGAGAAACCAGTCGAAGGTGTCCGCCGTCGGGTGCACCACGAAGTTCCCAACACTCGCCGGGTGCGCCGCCCACCGCCAGCCCAGGGCATCCTCGGTGAAGAGCACCGCGTCGCTGGTCGCGCCCG
This sequence comes from uncultured delta proteobacterium, assembly GCA_963760425.1. Lineage (GTDB taxonomy): Bacteria > Myxococcota > Myxococcia > Myxococcales > Myxococcaceae > JADGRA01. Next base: position 1,371 of record CAVXCY010000025.1, read on the forward strand.
GCGGCGCCGCCGGCCAGCGCCAGTCGAAGGCTGGCCGTGGCGTAAAGCCGCTTCGGGCGTACTGGGCCGCGCCCACGTCCGAGTAGAGCACCACCGCGTGTGCCGCCGGCTCCCGGGACAGCGCCTCGCACAGTCTGTCCAACAGCCGGGTGGCATGGCCCTGGCCGCGCAATGGCCCCTCGGTAAACACCGACGCCACGCCGTAGGTGCGCCCGCGGCTTCTTCCGGCGTCCGTCTGAAGCAAGCTGGGGAAGGACAGCGTCTCGGCGGAGGAAAGCACCCGGCCAGAGGCGTCCACCAGCAGCCAGGTGCGCATGTCCAGCCGGGGCACGGCCAGCGCCCGGAGGCGCGTCTCCCGCCGCCGGTAGGCCTCGGTGGTGAGTCCGCCGCCCCAGGCTTGCACCGTCAGGAGGTCGCGCGCCTCCTTCTCCGCCTCGGTGGCCAGCACCAGCTGCGCGTCGTCAGCGGCCGGCTCCATGTGGCGACTCTGCCCTCCTAGTTGGGAGTGGGGCCCCGCGCCCCTACTGCAGCGCCTTCCGCTTGGACTCGATGGCGGAGGCCATCCACGGCCCGCGCTGGGCCTGCGGCAGGCTGGCCACCAACTCGTCGGCCCGCGCCAGCGTGGCCTGGGCCGCCGCCTTGTCGCCCGCGGCCGCCTGCGCCTCGGCCTTGGTGAGGAGGACGCGCAGCGTGCGCGGCCCGTACACGAGTGCCTCCGCCTGCTCGGCGGCGGCGACGGCCTGGGCCGGCTGGTGCATGGCCAGGTAGGCCACGGCCAGCCGGGCCGAGGGGTTGTAGTCCCGCGGGAAGTCCTTCCGGGACTGCTGCAGCATGGGCACCGCCCGCTCCGGCTGTCCCAGGGCGAGGTAGGCCGCCAGGCGGTGCGAGTCGAAGACGGCGCGCGCCTCCGGCGTCTTGGCCCGGGCCGCCTCCCCCTCCAGGTAGCTCGCCCACTCGGCCGCCGCGGTGAGGGCGCCGGCGGCATCCCCGCGCTCGCGGCGCGCGTCCACCAGCGTCTCGAATAGGCCACTCCGGTCATCGGCCAGCATGGGCACCGAGAGGTCCCGGGTGAGCTCCACCACCCGCGCCTCCAGCACTGGCGCGGCCGCCCGGCGGTCGGGGTCCGCGGCGGGAAGCTCCAGGGCACAGCCGAGGCCGGTCGCGGCCACGGTGGCCAGGGATGTCCCTGGTGGAACGCTGGGCAACTCGGCCAGCGCGGTGCGGGTGCATTCGGCCGCCTGGCGGGTGAGAGAAAGCTGAAGGACGAGCAGCTCGGCGGCTTGGGCGTGCTCCAGCGTCCCAGGCCGTGAGTTTGCCGCCGCCGCCCGGTAGGCCACGGCCGCCTCGGCCCGCTTGCCGGCGGCTACCAGCGCGGCGCCTTCGGCGAGCGAGCGCTGGGCGGGGTCGCCGCCGTGCTGGGCCTGGTCCACCGACTGCAGTCGGGCGACCAGCTCGCTCGCAGTGGCACTTCCCAGCCAGCGGCGCAAAGGCGCTCCAGTGGCCGCGTCCACCACCAATAGGGTGGGCCACACGTCCACCGGGAAGCGTTCCAGCACGGCGCTGTTGACGGGATTCTCGGTGTCCACGGCCAGCCAGACGAAGCGGCTCTGTAGCTTGTCCAAGCTCCGGTCCGGGAAGACGTAGGCCCGCATGCTGACGCAGCTGTGGCACCAGGGTGCCCAGAAGTCGATGAACAGCAGCTTGCCGCTGGCGCGCGCTTCAGCCACGGCCGCCGGGTAGTCGTTCTCGAGGAAGACGGCGCCCGTGGGCGGGGGGACAGGCTTCGGCGCGGAGGCGCAGCCCAGGCTGAGGACTGCGAGCGGAAGGAGGCCGGGAAGTCGCATGGTCAGTTGAATGAGCGTCAGCCGGTTCGCCGTCCGGGGTCAAACCCCCTCCGCCAGCTGGTGGGGGGTGAAAACCTACTTCGCCGGCGCTTCCGGGGCCCGGGGGCGCTGGTTCTGCAGAATGGACTGGTTGATGTCCGGCAGCGGGCGGATGCGCGAGTTGGTGAGGGTGAAGCGCGTGGCGACATCCGCCAGCACGAAAAAGAGGAGGGTGGCGACGAAAACGAAGGACACGCCGAAGACCAGTTTGTTGGTCCCCTCGGAGCCCCACAGGTGCATGAAGAAGCAAGCCACCAGGAAGACCTTGACGCAGGCGATGAAGATGGCGGCCGCCAGGTGCATGTGGCCACTCATCGGAATCCGGCTGACGCCAAAGGTGGTGATGGTGAGCGCCAGCAGCGCAATCCACACCACGAAGTAACGGCCGGCGGGGACGTGGTGGGTGGCGTGGCTGTGGGCCGGCTCGGTGCCGGCGGCGTGCGGGGTGGCCATGGTCACACCAGGTAGAGCAGCGGGTAGAGGAAAATCCAGACCAGGTCGACGAGGTGCCAGTACAGGCCAGCGTTCTCCACCGGGGCGTAGTGGGTGGGGGAGAATTCCTTGTGCCAACAGCGGATGGCGACCCAGGTGAGCAAGCTCATCCCGACGATGACGTGGAGGGCATGCAGCCCGGTGGCGAAGAAGTAGACGACGTAGAACATCGGTCCGCCCGGGGCCGTAATCTCCGAGAAGGTGAAGAAGCGGCCCGGCAGCGCGCCCTCGCGGAATTTCTCCGTGTACTCGATGGCCTTGATGCAGAGAAAGCCGCCGCCCATGGCAATGGAGACGAGCAGCAGCCAGAAGGCGTTGTGATTCTTCCCCTGCTCGGCGTTGTGGTGCGCCAGCGCCACCGTCAAGGAGCTGGTGAGCAGGAGCAGCGTGTTGGTGGTCCCGAGGAAGAGGCTCAGGTGGCGCGCCGCTTGGTCGAAGGCCTCCGGGAAGTCGGTACGAAAGGTGGCGTAGCCGACGAAGAGGCCGGCGAAGAGCAGAATCTCCGTGGCCAGGAAGAGCCACATCCCGAAGCGCACCGCATGCTTGTGCGCGGCCGGGTTCCCCTCGTAGTGGTGGGGCGTGGGGGGAGGGGCGAGGTAGCCCTCCGCTGTCATGGCGCGCGCGGAAGTGGCTCCCATTTACGTTGTCCTCGCGTGGGCGAAGTCCGGGTCACCCACCGCGTCCTCGGTGTAGTCGTGCGGCGGGTGGTGGAAGGTCGGCGTCACGTCGAAATTCTCGGTGGGTGGCGGCGAGGGCGTCATCCACTCGTAGCCGCGGCTTCCCCAAGGGTTGGGACCGGCAACCGGACCGTACTTCAGGGCGAAGGTCAGGTAGATGGCGATGATGACGAAGCCGATGGCCAAAAGCGAAGACCCGGCGGTGGAGGCCACGTTGAGCGCCTGGAAGCGCTCCGGGTACTCGTAGTAGCGGCGCGGCATGCCGGCGTTCCCCAGAAGGAACTGCGGGATGAAGGTGGCGTTGAAGCCCAGGATGATGAGGGCGGCGGACACGAGCGCCCACCCCTCGTGGTAGGTGCGGCCGAACATCTTCGGGAACCAGTAGTGGAGGCCGGACAGAAAGCCCATGATGACCGCGCCCACCATGATGAAGTGGAAATGCGCGACGACGAAGTAAGTGTCCTGCCAGTGGATGTCGAGCGATACCGTGGCCAGCGCGATGCCCGTCATCCCGCCGAATACCAGGAAGAAGAGAAACCCGCAGATGTAGGCGTACGGGGCGGTGAAGGCGATGGCACCCTTGTAGAGCGTCCCCACCCAGTTGAAGACCTTGATGGCGGTGAAGACGCCCACCAGCATCGAGATGACCGCGAAGGCCCCGGCGTCGAACGCACTCTGGCCCGAGGTGAAGAGGTGGTGGCCCCAGGCGAAGAAGCCGACGAAGGCGATGCCCAGGGAGCTGGCGGCAATCATCGAATAGCCGAAAATATTCTTCCGGCTGTAGGCGCTGATGGTCTCGGAGATGACGCCCATGGCCGGGAGCACCATGATGTAGACAGCCGGGTGGCTGTAGAACCAGAAGAGGTGCTGGAACAGCACCGGGTCCCCGCCGCGCGCCGGGTCGAAGAAGCCGAAGCCGAACGCGCTCTCCGCCGCCACCAATAGGGCGACTAGCCCGATGACCGGCGTGGCCAGCACCTGGATGATGGCGGTGCCGTAGATTGCCCAGATGAAGAGCGGGAGCTTGAACCAGGTGATGCCCGGGGCCCGCAGCGTGTGGATGGTGACGATGAAGTTCAGCCCGGTGAGGATGGAGCTGAAGCCGATGATAAAGACGCCGAGCAGGACGGGGAGCACGCCCTGGGCAGTGGTGGTGGAGTAGGGCGTGTAGAACGTCCAGCCGGTGTCCGTGCCGCCGTTCAGCATCCCCCACAGCGCGAGGATGGCGCCGATAAAGTAGAGGTAGAACGACACCAGGTTCCAGCGCGGGAAAGCCACGTCCTTCGCCCCAACCATGATGGGCAGAAAGAAGTTGCCGAACACCGCCGGGATGGCCGGAATCATGAAGAGAAAAATCATGACCACCCCGTGCAGGGTGAACATCCGGTTGTAGGTGAGGGCCTCGATGATGGTCGGCCCCGGGGTGAGGAGCTCCAGCCGGATGACCATGGCGAAGATGCCGCCCAGCAGGAATGACACCATCACCACCGAGAGGTAGAGCAGGGCGATGCGCTTGTGGTCGAGGGTGAGCAGCCAGGAGCGAACGGTGGTCCCGTTGTTCAGGTAGTGGTGCTCGGGAAACACCGCCGGCCCCCTGGCCGCGGCGCTACTGGCGGAGCTGCTCATAGACGGGTCCCTTCACAGGCTGGAGCTCGGCGCTGTCCGACCGCAAGCTCTTGATGTACTCGACCACCGCCGCGGTGTCCGGGCCGCTCATCTTTCCCTGGTAGCTCGGCATGAGGGGCTGGTAGCCGGCCACGATTTTGGCGTTGGGCTCCATCATCGACTCGGTGAGGTAGGCCTCGTCGGCGACGATGGTGTCGCCCGTGGTCAGCTTGGTGGGCCGCTGGTAGAGGTCCACCCAGGTCGGGCCGATGTGGCGCTCGGTGTCGTTCACCGCGCTGTTGATGCTGTGGCAGCGCAAGCACCCCTGCTCCATCGCCACCCGCTTGCCCTGCTCGACCAGGTTCCCTTGAATGCTCACCATGTCCGGGTCGGCCAGGATGTCGGTCCGGGCCACCAGGCCGCGCTGCTGGTCCTTCAGCCAGGCGTCGAAGGCCTCCGGCGCCAGCACCACCACCGTCGCCCACATCTTGCTGTGCTGGGTGCCGCAGTACTCCGCGCACAGCACCTGGTAGCGCCCCGGCTTGGTGGCCTGGAACCAGGTCTCGGTGTAGCGGTTGGGCAGCACGTCCTGCTTGAGACGGAAGGCCGGGATGTAGAAGGAGTGGATGACGTCCCTTGAGGTGAGCAGCAGCCGCACCGGACGGTCGGCGGGCACGTGCAGGACACCGACCGAGTTGGGGCCGTCCGGGTAGGCGAACTTCCACATCCACTGCTTGCCCATGACGTACACGTCCATCGCATCGGGAGGCGGATTGGCCAGCTTGGCGTAGTCGCCGAAGCCAATGACGAACCAGGAGAGGAAGACGACCAGCGGGACGCTGACCGCGGCGACCTCGAAGCCCACCGTGGGATGGACGGCAGGCGTGGTCTGGTTCTCGCTGACCCGCCGGTAGCGGAAGAAGAAGTAGAAGGCGAGCGCGCCGGTCAACCCGCTCATCACCATGGTGGTAGTGATGACGAAGTAGTGCAGCCGGTCCACGCTGACGGCGAAGGTGGAGGCCTGCTCGGGGAGCCACAACATGCGCCGGAGCCAGTCGGCGTCGAGGAGGTCGCTGTTCACGCCCCCGCGCCTCGCTTCTTCATCTTCATTTCATGTCTCCAGAGGACGGTGAGCAGCGTTGCCAGCGCGACGAAGACGAACGAGGCGCCGATGCGGACGAAGCCCAGCACGTAGGGCTCGAATTTTCGTGTGGTGGCGTCGTACTTGAAACAGGTGAGCAGCACCCGGTCGAGCGCCGTGCCCACCTTGCCCTTGCCCGCCTCGACCAGGGCCATCTTGAGGTCCCGGGTGGGGAAATCGATGCCGTACAGGTAGCGGGAGATTTTCCCGTCCGGGGACAGCACGAAGATGGCGGCGGCGTGCGCGTACTGCTTGCTCGCCTCGTCGTAGGTGTACTGGAAGCCGAGTGCCCCGGCCAGGGCGTGAATGTCCTCGTCCTGGCCGGTGGCAAACGTCCACGCCGGGCTGAGCGGGTCGACGCCCAGGGCCTGCAAGTGCCCCCGCTTGCTCTCCGCGGCCAGCCGCGGCGTCTCCGTCGGGTCAATGCTCACCGTCACCGCCCGGTAGTCCTCGCCGAGGCGGAGGTCGAGGTTGCGGAGCGAGCGGGTGAGGCCACTGAGCACCAGGCTGCACAGCGCCGGGCACCGGTAGTAGACGAGGGTCAGCACCACCGGCTTGCCGCGGTGGAGCATTTCGGAAAGTTGAAAGGGGCGCCCTTCGGAGTCGACAAACTGTCCGGTCTCGGGAACGTTGTCGCCCAGGCGCTCCAGGACGTCGACGCCCTTGACCGCGGCTGGCGCCTGGCTGCGCGCAGCCCCGTGCGCCTGGCGGTCGCCGGGGTACTGCGCCCAGGCTCCTGTTGCCAGGACCAGCGCCAGCGCCGCCACCGGCTTCACTTCTTCTGCTCCTGGACCAGCATGTCCATGGCCACGTCGATGGGAACGTGGACGACGCCCGCCGGCCGGTCGAGCCAGCCATAGGTGCTGAGTCGGTTCATCTGCTGGAGGCGCTTCTGTGCTGCGCGCTGGTCGAGGCTGAACATGCGCTGGTTGACGATGCCCACCTCGTACTGGTTGACGCCCGGCGGAATGGGCGCTGGTCCGACCGGCTGCATCTCCTTGGCGGCGCTGTTGAGGAGGGCCGTCGACCACAGGATGCCCAGCGCGAAGACGATGACCGACCCCACCCCCACCGCCACAATCTTCCGGTAGGGGAGATTCTTGTCCTCGAGGTCACCGGGCTTCTGGGCCAAGGGAGCGCTGTGCGCAGAAGAGCTCATGCTTGGGTGTACCTTAGCGAGTAAGACAGATTCGGGTCCTTCACCGGGATGGCGAAATGCCCCTTGGCACGCCACAGGGCGGTGGCCGCCGCGGTGCCGCCCACCCCAATCAACGCCGCCAGGTGCGCCAGGTGCGGCTGCATTCCGGCCGGGAATAGCGCCGGCATGATGAGCCAGTAGATGTCCACGTAGTGTACGCACATCAGCCACAGAGCCACCACCGCCAGGGCCCGTGGCCGGAACTTCAACTCGCGCGACAGCAGGGCGAAGAAGGGGAGGAAGAAGTTACCGACGATGAGGAAGACGCCGACGCCTGACCAGCCGCCCTTCATGCGCACGACGTACCAGGCCGCCTCCTCCGGGATGTTGGCAATCCAGATGAGCATGAACTGGCTGAAGGCGCAGTACGTCCAGAAGGCGGTGAAGGCCAGCATCAGCTTGCCGACGTTGTAGAGGTGGTGGCGGGTGACCGCGCCCCCGAGACCGGTGGTGTTGCCCTGATTCCAGGCGATGAGAATCGCCACCAGGCACATGGCGGACAGAAAACTACCGGCGAAGTAGTAGACGCCGAAGATGGTGGAAATCCAGAAGGGGTCCACCGACATCAGCCAGTCGAAGCTGGCGAAGGTGATGGTGAGCGCCAGGAAGGGGAGGGAGCCGGCGCCCAGCCGGCGCATGTGACGCGTCGGCTCGGTACCCCCCACCTCGTCCTGCTTCAACGACCAGCGGCGCAACCGGTGCGACACGAGCAACCACACGGCGAAGTAAATCACGGCGCGGATGAGGAACCACGGGACGTTGAGGTAGGGCGCCTTGTGCGTCAGCAGCTCAAGTTCCTCGGCGCTCATCGCCGAGGAGGGCCGCGCCCAGGGGAAGACGGTGGACAACCCGAGGAGGATGGGGAGGAAGAGAAGAATGAAGACGGGCAGCGAGGCCCCAATCCCTTCCAGAACACGCCGCAGCACCACCATCCACTTGGCGGCCGACGCGTGGAAGATGGCATTCCAGATGGTCGCCGTCACGACGATGCCCAGCCAGTAGACGAAGGCCACCAGGTAGCCGGCCAGCACCGTCGCGTGCTGCGAGGCTCCACCGGCGAAGTAGAAGACGGCCGTCGCCAGCAGTCCCAGGACGCCCAGGCCGAGGCTCCAGCGGAGCGCACCTCCGCTGCCCCCGACCGGGGTCTGGGTGATGCTCACAAGTTCGTCGCTGTGGCCGGCTACTGCGCCCATGTCTGGCCCTCCCGGAGGCGACGCTGCACGTCCTGCGGCAGCGCCTGGATGGGCGTGTTCTGGCTCAGCTGCAGCGCCTTCACGTACGCCACCACCGCCCACCGCTCGTCCAACGGAATCTCGCCGGAGAAGCTGGGCATCAACCCGTAGCCGTGCGTGATGGCCTTGTAGAAGAAGCCCGCCGGCTTGTCGGTGAGCGCCACCAGCGAGGGTGGCAGGCGGGTGGCCATGTTGTCCGCCACCATGCTGTCGCCATTGCCCACCAGGCCATGGCAGTTGGCGCACACAATCTCGTAGCGGTGCCGGCCCCGGCGGAGCAGCTCGGCGGTGATGGGAACCGGAACCTCCGCCACCGCCACCCCGCTGACCTCGCCGGTGGTGATGGCGGGCTGGCCCACCAGCCGTTCGCGCGGCACCGTCCCCTCGGGTGGGGTGCGCATCGAGCGGCCATCGGCGAACAAGTCATTGGCGGCGTAGGGCAGGTACTTCTCCTGCACCTCCATTCGCTGCAGGACCTGGCTCGCGCTCGTGTTCCCGCACGTGCACCCGCTCGCGGCGAGCGCGACCGCGGCCAGGGGGAGGAAGGCCTTCATTCCAAGGACTCCTTCACCACACTCACCTGGGTGGCGCCGACCGACTCGAGCTCCCGTACAGCGGCCTTGCCGTCGCTGCCCGGGGCCTGGGCCACGCTGAGCCAGAAGCCGTCGGTGACCGCGCTGCGGAAGGCCTCCAGTTCGAAGACGGCGTGGTAGGGCTGGGGCAAGCGCATCATGATGAGCAGCCCGAAGAAAATGCTCAACGAGGTGAGCAGCACCGTCGTCTCGAAGGTGATGGGGATGAAGGACAGCGGGGCGATGGGTGGGCGGCCGCCGACGTTGATGGGCCAATTGATGCCATTCATCCACACCATCATCCCGAAACCCCCGAACATCCCGGCGAGCGCCCCGGCCAGTGCCACCTTGGGCACCACCGAGCGCTTCAGCCCCAGGGCCTCGTCGCCGCCGTGCAGCGGGTAGGGCGAATGGGTGTCGATGTCGGTGAAGCCCTTTTCGCGCACTTGACGGCACGCCTTCACCAGGGCGTGGCCGGTCGGGAACAGCCCCAGCACGTAAGTGCGCCCCTGCGGTGTGGTTTCGGTACTCATGTCGTCACCACCCGGACCGCCACGGCTGGTTGCTCGAGCTCCTCGTTGAGCTCCTTCACCTCGCTCACCGCCACCGCCGGCAGGTACTTGAGGAAGAGCAGGAAGTTGGTGCTGAAGAAGCCGATCGTTCCGACGAAGAGCGTGATGTCCACCCAGGTGGGCGCATACATGCCCCAGCTCGCGGGCAAGAAGTCGCGGTGGAGCGAGGTGACGATGATGACGAAGCGCTCGCACCACATGCCGACGTTCACCAGGATGGAGGCCACCCACATGATGGCGATGTTGGTCCGGCAGAACTTGAACCAGAAGATGTGGGGGGTGACCACGTTACAGGCAATCATCAGCCAGTAGATGGTGCGGTAGGGGCCGGTGGCGCGGTTGTAGAAGACGAACCACTCGTCCGGGTTCCCCGAGTACCAGGCGATGAAGTGCTCCATCAGGTAGCCGTAGGAGACGACCATCCCGGTCACCAGGATGAGTTTGTTCATTGCCTCCAGGTGCCGCATGGTGACGACGTGCTTGAGGCCCAGGAAGTGCCGGGCCGGAACCAGCCACGTCATCACCATGGCAAAGCCGGAGAAGATGGCGCCGGCGACGAAGTAAGGCGGGAAGATGGTGGTGTGCCAGCCGGGGAGCAGCGCCACCGCGAAGTCGAAGGAGACGATGGTGTGGACGCTCACCACCAGCGGGGTAGAGAGGCCGGCCAAGAGCAGGTAGGCCACCTTGTAGTTGTGCCAGTGGCGTCCGGACCCACGCCAGCCGAGGGCGAACAGGCCGTACACCTTGCGCTGGATGGGGTTGCTGGAGGCATCCCGAAGTGCCGCCAGGTCCGGAATCAGGCCGACGAACCAGAACAGCACCGACACCGTAAGGTAGGTCGACACCGCGAAGACGTCCCACACCAGCGGGCTCTTGAACTGCGGCCACATCTGCAGGTCGCTCGGGTAGGGCAACATGAAATAGGCGAACCACGGCCGCCCGGTGTGCATCACCGGAAACAGTCCGGCGCAGAGCACTGCGAAGATGGTCATCGCTTCGGCGAAGCGGTTGATGGCCGTCCGCCACTGCTGCTGGAAGAGGAAGAGGATGGCGGAGATGAGGGTGCCGGCATGGCCGATACCAATCCACCAGACGAAATTGATGATGCCGAAGCCCCAGCCGACGGGGATGTTGTTGCCCCAGGTGCCGATGCCACGCGCCAGGGTGACGGTGATGGCCAGGACCATCGCGCCGGTGCCGGACAGGGCCAACAGGAAGGACAGGAGCCACCCCCGGTCCGGCCGCGCCCAGACCGGCCCGAGCAGCGTCTTGGTGAGGCTGGTGTTGTCGTTCTTGCCGAGAAGCAGGGGCGCTCCGTCGAGCGCCGGCGCAGCGGCGAGGTCGGCGGCCATCAGGCGAGCTCCGGATTCGGGTTCTTGAGTTTCGTCAAGTAGGCGGTGCGCGGCCGGGTGTTGAGGTCGTGGAGGACGTCGAAGCGGCGCGGGTCGGCATGGAGCTGGCTGACACGCGACTTCGGGTCATTGAGGCTGCCGAAGACGATGGCGTTGCTGGGACAGGCTTGCTGGCAAGCGGTCAGCAGCTCGGATTCGACGATGGTGCGGTTCTCGAGACGGGAAACAATCCGCGCCCGCTCGATGCGCTGCACGCAGTAGGTGCACTTCTCCATCACGCCGCGCGCCCGGACGGTGACGTCGGGGTTGTAAATCATCCGCTCCACCTGGCTACGGTCCGCCGTCCAGTGCAGGAAGTTGAAGCGGCGCACCTTGTAGGGGCAGTTGTTGGAGCAGTACCGGGTGCCGATGCACCGGTTGTAGACCATGTCGTTGAGGCCCTCGTCCGAGTGCACGGTGGCGTTCACCGGGCAGACGTACTCGCACGGCGCCGCCTCGCAGTGCTGGCAGAGCATCGGCTGGTTCACCACTTCCGGGTCCGCGACGGTGCCCGAGTAGTAGCGGTCCATCCGCATCCACTGCATCACCCGGCCCTTGCCCGCCTGCTCCTTGCCCACCACCGGGATGTTGTTCTCGGCCTGGCAGGCGACGACACAGGCGCTGCACCCGGTGCAGCGGCTCATGTCGACGCTCATCCCCCACTTGTACTGCTGCTGGGAGTAGTCGACCGGCTTCTGCACGCTCGGCTGCACGGTGCCCTTCAGCTTGCCCTCCGGACGCCGGTGCTCGGCTGCCTCGGGGTCCTTCTGGAACTCCTCCACCGTCTGCATCAGCGCCACCGGTCGGTCCGCGGCGGTGGGCTGCGTCTGCGTGGTGACGACGGTGGTGGTGCGACCGGTGGGGACCAGCTGCAGACCAGTCCGGAACCATGGCGAGGCGGCAGTCCGGATGCGGGCCGCGTCGAAGCCCACCACCCGCGGGACGTCCGCCTCGAAGTAGAGCTCGACCACCTGCTTGCCGTAGCCGAGCTGGACGGTCACTGCGTCGTCAGCGCAGCCGGGCTGCACCAGCGCTGGGACCTCCACCGAGCGGCCGTCGACGCTGAGGGTGACGAGGTCGAATTTCCGGGTGATGGGGTCGTACTTCTTGACGCCCAGCTTGGCGGCCGTGGCCTCGCTGAGGAGCGCGACGTTGTCCCACACCACCTTCGTCACCGGGTCGGGGAGCTCCTGCAGCCAGGCATTCTGCGCCCAGCGCCCATCGAAGACCTTGTAGTCGGTGACGAAGTTGACCTCGAGGCCAGCCGGCGCGGGCCGCGCCGCCGCCGCCAGCTGCGCCAGCGACTCCGCGCGGAGGACCGGCGAGGCGAACGGGCTCTGCGTCTGGGGGATGACGCCCGCGGACAGCCAGGTCTCCCAGGCGTTGTCGAAGTCGGCGCTCAGCCCCTTCGCCTTCCAGGTGGCACGCACGGCGTCGTGCGGCTTGAGCTCGCCCCGGTCGACGAAGGCCTCCAGCACTTCAATCTCGGTCAGGCCGCCGTAGAGAGGGGAGATGAGCGGCTGGACGATGCTGGCGGTGCCGTCGAGGGAGCGCACGTCGCCCCAGCTCTCGAAGGGGTGCGTGGCCGGAATGAACCAGTTCGCCAGCTGCCCGGTCTCGTCCTCGTACAGGCCCCAGTAGATGACGTTGGGTACTTTCTTCAGGAGCGCGGCGAGGCCGGCCTCGGCCGGTGCGCTGGCCACCGGGTTGTTCGCGGTGATGACCAGCGTGTCGACGCGGCCCGCCCGCAGCTCCTCGAGCAGGGGCTGCCAGGAGGCCGGTCCCGCGCTGGTGTCCACCACCGGCTCGGTGAAGCGCACCGTCGTGCCGACGTTGCCCAGCCCGGCGTTGATGGCGTGTGCCACAGCATGGGTGAGCGGAGACTGGCGCTCGCCCGCCACCACCAGGGAGTGGCCGGCCTTGCTGGCCAGGTCCTTGGCCACGGCCTTCACGAAACGCGCTGTGTCGGCCGGCAGCGCCGGCCCGGCCCCCGAGGCGAAGGCGGACAGGGCGGGCACCGTCTTGCCGAGCTGGGCGAGGACGCCCAGCGCGATGCCCTCGATGTCCGAGCTGCGGGCGCGCAGCCGGTGGTCGGCCATGCCCCCGGTGATGCTCAGCCGGGGTTCCACCACGTACAGCCGATTCATCCCAGCCGGGGACTTGGGGTCCCGGCGAGCGGCGAAGCCGCGGGTGGCGGGGAGGTTCTCGCTCCGCGCTTCGAGGAAGTCCGCGTCCAGCGAGAGGATGGCGTCGGCGCGCTCGACGTCCAGGTGCGGCTCGAGCGGAGCGCCGAAAGCCCAGCGCGTGCCCTCGTAGATGTTGTCCCGTGGCGCGCTCGCGTAGGCGTGGATGCGTGCCTTCGGCAAGCGGGCGAGGATGTCCCGCCGAAGCGCGTGCACCGTCGGCGAGCTGGAGGGCTCCACCAGGAAGTGGACATTGGCGCCGGCGCTCGGGTTCCAGGTGGAGGCGCGCAGGTTCATCGACTCGCGGAAGCTGCGCCAGCTCCGGCCCGCGCCCCGCTCCTTCAGCACGCGAGCGCGCGAGGGGTCATACAGCTGCAGCAGCAGCGCCTGCTCCCCGGGGCCGGTGGTGCCCTTGCTTCCCGGGTGCGAGGGGTTGCCCTCCACCTTCGTCGGGCGCCCGTCCCATGTCGTGACGAGCAGCCCCGTCCCGATGCCGTCTCGCGCGTACGCGGTGGCGTAATGCATCGGCGTCCCCGGCGCCAGGCCGTCCGGCGTGCGCGTGTAGGCCAGAATGCGCTCCACCGGCTTCTCGGTGCAGGCGGTGAGTCCGGCCAGCGCCACCGAGGCGCCCATCAGCTGGAGGAAGTCGCGCCGTTGAAAGCCCGTCGGCACGTCCAGCGCGCCGGGTGCGAATTCGGCGCCCCCGTCGGGAATGGCCCCTGGCCCGTGGAGGCTCTCTTCGATGGAGCGCCAGTAGGTACGCCCGTAGCCGTGCTCGCCGGGCGTGCGCTGCGGCGCGAAGTGCGCCTCGTCGGCGGGGGCCTCGGGAGGAGTCGCCTCCGAGAGGGGAACGCTCCCGGTGTCGGCGAGGACGGGAAGAGCGAATTTCATCGGTGGCATGTGTCGCACGAAGTCCGCGTGTGGACGTTGTACAGCTTGGCCAAATCCGCCCCCAGCTTCTCCCCGTCGACGCCGGGGTCCGGCTTCCAGGTCATGCTGGTCATGAATTCCACCGGGCGGAGGTTCTTCTCCGGCGCCCGGTGGCAGTCCAGGCACCAGGACATGGTGAGAGGCGAGACCTGTTCCACGGCAGCCATCTGGTCAATCCGGCCGTGACAGCTCGCACAGCCGACGCCCTTGTTCACGTGGATGGAGTGGTTGAAGTAGACGAAGTCGGGCAGGTTGTGGACGCTGTTCCAGGGGATGGGGCGGTCCTTGAAGTAGTACTCGCGCACCAGCCCGAGCAGCGGACTCTTGTTCCACACCTGCGCGTGGCAGCTCATGCACACCTGGGTGGAGGGAATCCCGGCCTTGGGGGACTTCTCCACCGTGTAGTGGCAGAAGCGGCAGTCGATGCCCTCGTCGCTGACGTGGTGGCGGTGGTCGAATTGGATGGGCTGCACCACCTGCCTGTTCACCTTCGTGCCGTAGGGCGAACGGACGATGATGAGCAGCCCCGCGATGGCCACCGCGGGCAGAGCGAGCAGCAGAAACACGCTCAGCCGAGAGACCGTATTCGTCCAGCGGGGGAAGAGGGGCATCGTCGAGAGCCTGCGCGGAAAGGGGGAGGCGGCCCTTCAGGCAGGGTCACCGCGGGGGGGCGTTCTACAAAACGGGCGGAATAACTCAACGTCTAAGTCACGTCTTGCGAGTGACTCGTCTTATCCGCCTTCACCGTCAGCGTGAATAGCTGGCCTGGGGCTTTTCGCTGCCAGTGGTTGCGCTCATTTGCGACGAGGGACCAGGCGCTCGGCGTTTCCGCCGAGGATGAGCGTCTGGTTCTCGGAGGAAAGCCCCAGCGCCCGAATGGCCCGGAGGACCTCCTCCACTTTCAACGCCACGTTGGGCATGTCCGAGCCGAAGAGGATGCGGTCCTCAAGGCCGCCCAGGCTGCCGGGCTGCACCGGCGCCAGGTGGAAGACGACGGGGGTGAGGTCGGCGTGCAGGTTGGGGTAGCGGCGCAGCAGCGCCAGCGCCTCGTCCACGGCCGGTGCCGCGCAGTGCGCGAGGATGATGCGTGCCTCCGGCCAGCGCTTTGCCACCGCTTCCAAGTCATTCAGCTCGCTGGCCTCGGTGGCGCCGGCGACCGAGTGGCCGAGGTGCACCACCACCGGGGTCGCGCGGTTGGATAGGCGGCGCCAGAGTGGGTCCAAGCGCTCGTCCATCAGCCGGTAGTTGCCGACGGAGCAGTGCAGCTTGAAGAGGCGCAGGCCCAACACGTCCAGCGCCTCGTCGACGACCGCCCGCACGTCGTCGCCCGGGTGCACCGTGGCGCCTGGCTCGACGAAGGCGTCGTCGGCAAAGGTTTCGGCCATCCAGCGGTTGAGGGCCGGGGCGCCGTTGGGTTGCCGGACGTATGGCAGCGACCAGCACCGCTCCACGCCCGCATCCGCGAGGATGGCACGGGCCTCGCGCCAGACGCTCGGGTAGTGAAAGGCCTCGGGCGAGATGAATTTGACGAAGAAGGCGCGGATGGCCGCCGCCAGCCGTTCGGGAAACAAGTGGGTGTGCGCGTCGACGATGGAGGGGGGCACGCCGCCAGCCCTTTAACGCGGGGAGGTACCGGTCGCCCGACAGTGCTCAAGCGTGCAGGCGGACAGGCCCCCCCCGTGTCTACGGCTTTAAATTGCTTTCGGGCAGCGAATGGACGGCGGGCTGTTTTCAGCCGCCTAGGTTTTCGGAGCCCCTGGGGGGCCTTGAAAGGTCAACGGGCCGGCGTCGTGGTTTCGTCACTTGACTGGCCGCAGCAGCTTGTCGCAGGCCACTTCGCCGAGCTTCCGGCCCATCGCCGCGCCAACGACCGTCGAGTTGCGGTAGTGCACGCCCGCCCACACCCGGGCGTTGGACACCTCATCGACGAAGTCGGCAATGCGCTCCCAGGTGTGGGTGACGCTCGGCGTTCCGGGGCCGGTGACTTGAAACTTCGGGACTCGCCCGCTGCCGAATTCTCGCTCCAGCACAACGCCGGCTCCGCCGGCATTGATGCAGTGTGCGCATGGGTACTCGGGATGCATGGGGGTGTCGATGAGGGGCACCCAGCCGAAGTCAGCGGCGGTGGCATCGTTTCCATCGAGGTCGCCATCGCGGATGGCGGTGATGGGGCGCCACAAATTGTAGGTGTATTTGGCCTCGAAGATGGCGATGTACCCATCGGCGAGCACCATCGACAGCAGTGCCAGGAGCCGGGCATTCTGGACAAGCGAGCGTCCCTGGGCATTGCCCATCAGTGAGAGCGCCGCCGCGACGAAGTGGGGAGGCCCGGTGACGACCCAGAAAAGCGCGGTTTCCGTCTGGGGTGCAGTTCGCGCCGTGCTGGCCTTGCTCCCCAGTGTCTTCACCTCGTTGTAGTCGCGCGCCCACTCGGCGCTGGTGAGGGGCGGTGGCGGCGCGGGACGCAACTGGTCCGCCTTCTCCAGGACCCAGGGCGTCACCTTGGCCCAACTCGTGCCGGTGGGCAGGGTGGTGGGGATGTACACCCCGGGCGACGTCACCGGACGCCAGGTGTTGGGAGCGTCGGAGCCGTCGGCAGCGCGCAGGGCGAGGATGGCCGCCGCCACGCGCTGGCCCAGCGCCACGCTGCTGCTTCGGACGCCAGGGTCCGTGATGCGCACCATGGCAATGTCGAGCTTGGCGTCGAAGCTCGCCGCTTCGCTCGGGAAGAGGGCGGCCAGGACGTCGTGTGCTGCGACTGCTGCGGCGGCCTCGGCCGAGGTGCCGGGCGTGGCGACCGCCGCGACCTTGTAGGGCACGAAGCGCCTTTCCACGGCGTTGATGGCTTCGAACATGGCCACGTGGACCATGGCCAGCGTGCGCGCCTGAACGAAGGCCGACTGCTTGGCGGCCCTGGCGCTTTCCAGTGCGTTGCCTGTCCAGTCACGAAGCACTTCCATGCTGGGGTTCGCGCCGAGCGCAACGAGTAAGACTGCCTTGGCAAGGACCATCACAGTTCCCCCTTTCTTTTTGTGGAACGTTCGGCGGCGGGAGAGTGGCCGCGTTGCGAGCAGCCCACAAGCAGCTTCCAACTGTTCCGAAGGGGAGGCCTCCCTCGCTGCCCCCCACGCGAGGCGCCCACGCCGAAGGTCTCCCACGCGGCAGCCCGTCCCCCTGCCGCGGATGCAAGCCTCGACACTCCTTGCCTTTTTTGTCGGTGCAGGGCTCGGGGCTGACTCGCGCTGGGCTGACGCGTTAGCCTTCAGCCCTAGTGATGGCCCGTGGCGACAGCGCCTCTCGACTTCCAGTGCCCGTCCGTGCGGCCTCATGCGCTGTGTGTTGTCGCTCCGCCGCGCGCTGTCGACGCTGAACCGTTCTTGCTCGGTCGGCATCTCTCTTCGCGGCACCGGCAGCACCCCCCCGCTGTCCAGGCTTTCAGGGCGGCCGCGGGTCTCCTCAGGAAGGACCATGGACCACTCCACCCGCGTTTACGACGACATCACCGAGATGCTTCCCAACGAGGAGAACCCCTCGCCGCTGGTACGCCTGCACCGCCTGGTCCCCCAGAATGGCTCGGAGCTCTGGGCGAAGCTCGAGTGGCTCAACCCGTTCGGTTCAGTGAAGGACCGCGCCGCCTGGGAGATGGTGCGGGACCTCGAGGAGCGCGGTGAGCTCGGCCCTGGCCACCCCGGGCGCGGGCTGGTGGAGCCCACGTCCGGTAACACTGGCATCAGCCTGGCGGCCCTGGCGGCCGTTCGCGGCTACCCGATGCGGGCGGTGGTTCCCTCCAAGGTGCCCGAGGAGAAAAAGGTGCTGCTGCGCGTGCTGGGGGCCGACGTGGATGTGGTGCAGGACGCCCTGTGCCCGCTGCCGGGTAGCGAGGACGGCACCATTGGCCTGGCCAAGACGTACGCCAAGGCGCAAGGGCACAAGTACGTGATGCCCAACCAGTACGAAAATCGCCACAACGTCGAGGCCCACATCCGTACCACCGGCCCGGAAATCTGGCGGCAGACCGGCGGGCGCGTCACCCACGTCTTCACCAGCCTCGGCACCTGCGGCACGGTGACGGGTCTGGCCACCTTCCTCAAGGCGAAGAAGCCCTCGGTGAAGATTGTGGCGGTGCAACCCTCGGCCGGCCACGACGTCCCGGGACTGCGCAACGTCTCCGAGCTCGACGTGAGCAAGCTCTTCGACCCAGCCCTCATCGACGAGATTCTCGAGGTCGACTTCGAGCTGGCCTACGCCCGGGCCCGCGACCTTTCCCGCGCCGAGGGGCTCTTGGCCGGGCCCAGCTCGGGCCTCATCTTCGAAGGCGCGCGCCGGGTGGCCGAGCGGGCGCGCGTCGAATGCGGTGTCCTCATCTTCTGCGACAACGTCTTCAAGTACACCTCGAACATGCTGAAGCACCTCCCTGAACTGGCGGTGGAATCATGAGCATCCGGCCCTCGAGCTGGCGTCCCCTCTCTTCTCGGTCCGCTGAATGTCCCGCTTTCAGCCCTGCGGCGGGACGCTGCTGTCCTCCCAACTCACCCTCAAAGGAAGTTCCGTCATGACTGACTACGCGCATCCCGAAGTGTTGGTGTCCATCGACTGGCTGAAGCAGAACCTGGACAAGCCGGGCATCCGGATTGTCGAGGTCGACGTCGACCCGAAGCTGTACACGGCCGGCCACATCCCCGGCGCGGTGGGCTTCGACTGGACGACACAGCTGCAAGACCAGTTGAACCGCGACATTCTCTCCAAGGCGGGCTTCGAAGCGCTGCTTCGCAAGGCCGGCATCAAGAACTCCGACACCGTCGTCCTCTACGGAGACGCCAGCAACTGGTTTGCCGCCTACGGCTTCTGGCTCTTCAAGATTTATGGGCACAAAGACGTCCGCCTGCTCAACGGCGGCCGTGCCGCCTGGCTGAATGCGCCAGGAGCGCCGCTCACCCCGGACGTCAAAGCCGTCACGCCGAGCGACTACAAGGTGGCCAAGGTGGACGCCTCGCTGCGGGCGTTTGCCCCGGACGTCCTGGGCGCCAGCAAGACGAAGAAGGAAGCGCTGGTCGACGTCCGCAGCCCGGATGAGTACACGGGCAAGGTCATCGCGCCGCCGGGCATGAGTGAGACGGCGCAACGGGGCGGCCACGTGCCCGGGGCGACCAGCATTCCGTGGAGCACGGCCGTCAACACCGAGACCGGCTACTTCAAGAGCCCAGCCGAGCTGCGCAGCATCTACCTCGAGCAGAAGAAGCTCGACCCGAAGAAGGCCACCATCGCCTACTGCCGCATCGGCGAGCGCAGCAGCCACACCTGGTTCGTCCTGACGTACCTGCTGGGTTTTCCGAAGGTGCGCAACTACGACGGTAGCTGGACGGAGTACGGAAACCTCATCGGCGCGCCCATCGAAAAGCCGTAAGGTGAAGACGTCGGGGCCCAGGGCGGCCGCTCGGGGGGGGGCCCATTACGTGCTGACGGCAACGGGCAACATGGCCCCGGCCCCTTCAACCGGGCTGGCAGACCCACAACAGCGCGCAGAGGCACGCCGTCCCGCTGCACGGAGCGCAGACGCCCTGGCAGCTCTGCCCTGTGGGGCAGCTGCCTCCAGCGTCGGGTGCACAAGACAGGGCGCACCTGCCGCCCTCGATGCAGGCGTGGTCCGATGGGCACGGCGGGCAACCCTGAGGAGAGGAACAGCCCGCGAGGGCAGCCAGCGCCAAGCAGCCGAGAAGGACGGTCCAGTGGCGGAGGCGCCCCCGGTGCGGCCGAGCGCTGCCCCTCGGCGCGCCACCCATCACCAGCGCCAGCCTGCGCCCAGTGTCAGCCGGCCGCTGAAGGAAGGCCCGAAGTGGGACTGGCCGGTGAGGGTGTCCTGCATCTGGTACAGGTAGGTGGCGGCCGCCAATTCGAGGAAGAGGTAGGCCCGGTCTCCCAGCTCGCGGCTCACGGCGATGTCTGGGCTGATTTGGAGCGCCAGGGTGTTGCGTGGTGGGGCCAGGCCATTGGTTTGGAAGGTTTGGTTCAGCCACGTCCCACCCAGCGTCAGCCCGACCTCCAGTGACACCCAGGACAAGTCCCAGACGTAGGCGCCTCGCACTTCCACGTCCAGCTGGTTAATGCTGGCGCTCAAATCCTGGTCACTGAAGCCCGAGTGGCAGTAGGCGAGGCGGGGGATGACGGTGAGCGCCTGGAACTCCAGGGCGTAGCCGGCCACCACGCCGAGACACGCGGTGCTGGCGTCGCTGAGGGCGGTGGCGGCGGTGAAGGCCGCTTGGAGCCCCTGCACGGAGTCGCGCGCGCCCTCGCCCTTGCGCACCAGCCGCGCGTACGCGATGCGCGTCAGGTTTGCCTCGTCGATGGTGACGATGCTTCCGGGCCGCACCTCCACCGTCCCTTCAAGGAGGACGTCCGGCGCGCGCCCGCGGACGAAGTACCGGCCGGGGCGGACGCTCAGCTTGCGCACGCTGTCCCCGGCGCCCACTTCCCCCACCACCGGCCCGTCGGCCGAGTCCTGGAACAGGAGGTAAGTCCGGCCAGGCGGAAACACCACCCAGGCCCGAGTGCCGGCGCGGGTCCTGCAGCGTGGTGAGGACGAGGTCCCCCTGGCCGCGAAACTCATACTGGAAGGTGGGGTGCTGGGTGCCGGCCCAGCTCTTGCTCGAGGCGCGCAGCGTGGCCGCATAGGCGTAGGCGTAAGCCTCGCGCAGCGTCACCTTCCCGTCGCCGTCCGCGTCGGCGGCCCCGAGAAGTCCGGACAGCAGCGCCTGGGTGAAGAAGCTTCCCTTGAGCTCGTCGGACTCCTGGCTGTCCTCCGACGCCGAGCTGGAGGTGAGGAACACCGCCCCCTCGCCGGGGACGCGCTCGCTCCAGGAGACGTCGAAGGGTGGCACCGGCGTCCCGCCCTTGACGCGGGTGAGCGCCCCGGAGCGACAGGCGTCGAGGATGAGGAGCCGGAAGCGGGCGGCCGAGCCACGCACCAGCTGCTCGAGTTCCGACAATTCAAGCTGGGAGGTGCCAAGGTGCAGCGCCTCGGCGTCGGCGTGGCCCGAGTAAAAAACGAGCAGCACCGTCTGTCCGCCCGCCGCCCGGACCCGCTCGTTGATGGCGATGAGGGTGCGTCGCACCGTGTCCGCGTCCTCCCCCTGCAACAGGATGAGGTTGGAGGGATGGACGTCCCCCACCTCCCGCAGCACGGAGGCCACCCGGGAGGCGTCAGCCTCGGCGTAGCGCAACGGGGCGTCCTGCGCCGCGCCCCGATTGTTGCCCACCACCACCGCGAACCGCTCCACCTCGGCCGAGGCCGGCAACGCGAGGAGGAGCAGGGTGGCGGTGAGACTTCCTTTCACGGAGCCAGCTTGGTGAAGTGGAAGGTGGCCAGGCTGCAGCCCGGGACCTCGGGCAGCGCGCCCGGCGTCGCCTGGAGCGCCTGGCGCACCGGCTCAAGGGTGTGCGGGCGCTCGCAGAAGAGGGCCACCACCTGCTCCTTCCCGAGGACGCCGTCCAGCCGCGTTCCCAGCGGCAGGGGCGCATCCTCGGCAGCCGGGACGTTGGCGGTCTCCGGCCCATCCGGGAAGTAAACCGAGGCCACGCCCGCGCCGTCGAGGCTGAGGATGGCCAGAGAGCGCGGCTCACGGCTGGAATAGACGAAGCGCACCACGTCCCCGGGCACCACGGCCTCGCCCGGGAGGGCGCGGCGCACGGCCTGGCCGTGCTGCACGTACATGCCGATGGAGGTGGGCGCCCCCTTGCTGCGAACGCCCCCCGGGTCCGAGCGCCAAGAGGCAGGTGGCGGCCAGCGCCACTGCCCCGACGCGAAGGCGACCGCGCGCGCGGCGCCGGGGCCGAGGCGGCGCGAGCCGGGGCGGCCAGCGCGCAGGAAGTCGTCCTCGGCCGACGCCAGCTGGGCCTCCGCCGCGCGGCAGGCGCACAGCCGGCGAGGTGTGCCCGCACTTCCGCGGCGTCCTCGGCCGGAAGTTCCTGAAGCCGGAACCGGTCGAGCCGGTAAGCCGACAGACAGGCCTGCCAGCGGGTGTCCTCGAGCAAGGCATTCATGCGCTGCGTTCCTCCGACTGAAGCGAGGCGTGCGCCCGCTCCAACAAGTAACCCACCTGGCGGCGAGAGCAGCCGAGCACGGTAGAGATTTCCTCGTGCGTCATGCCGTCGAGGTGGTGGTAGACGACGACGGCAGCCAGGTTTTCCGGGAGCCGGCCGAGCAGCTGGCGCACCGCCGCCATCGCCTCGCCGCGCGGGGCCTCGGTGCTGGGCTGGGCCGGCCGCAGATGCCGGTCCAGCAAGCGCAGCCCGGTGCGCCGGTTGCGCAGCTGGTTGAGGCAGAAGTGGGTGGTGGCTTGGTACAGCCAGGCCACCAGCGAGCCCGGGCTGCGCAGGGCGGGCGGAGTGCGCAGCAGCTCGGCGAAAATGTCCTGGAGCGCCTCGTGGGCGTCCACGTCGCTGCCCAATAGGTGGCGTGCCCGGCGCAGCACCACGTGGCCGTGCGTCCGGTAGAGCTGCTCCACTCCACCGGCGTCCGGACTCATGGGCAACCGGCAGTGGTGGGCGTCAGCGGGGCACCGATTTGAAGGGTGATGCCCTCGTCGAAGGAGGCCGGCTGGAGCCGGTAGGTGGCGGTGCAGTAGCTGGTGGCTTCGCCCGCGCCGGCCGGGACGTCCGGCACGCCGCGCTGGATGAGTCCGGCCACGCAGGCGGCCACCTGCGTGGGTTGCAGGCAGGCCGGGGAGGTGGCCAGCACATTGAGGAGGTGGTAGCCGGCAGGGAGCGCCCCGCCCAGCCACCACTCGGTCAGGGAGCCCGTCGGCACCGACTGCTCGAGGAAGAGGAACCAGTGCTGGGTGTCGAGCGCGTAGGCGATGCTGTTGACGTTGGCAAAGCTGGACCCTTCCTGCGCGATGCCCACCGGGAGGACGGCCGCGTTGGCCCGGGCAAAGCGCACCTCGCCCGTGCGCAGCGGCTGCCGGGCTGCCTCCGGGGCCGGGTGGTAAAGGCGGAGGATGAATTGGGCGGGGAATTCCCCCTGGACGGCGGCCTTGGTAGCCAGCTGCTCGTCGCCCGTGCTGGGGGGTGGCCCCCGCTGCCAGAGCAGGCCCACCTCCAACTGAGGAAGTGGCAAGGGCGAGCTGCTCGTCACCTGCCCGTGCAGCGACACCAGCGGCTCCCCCGGGTAGTCCGGCGACACCTGCGAGTCACACGCCGCCCCGCCCAACACGGACAACAGAAGCAACCACTGTGGCCTGTGCCAATTCCCCATGCGTCCTTGGCGACTAGGGTGTGCTGAGCGTCAGCGGCGTGAAGTGCACCGTCGTCAGATAGCTCGGCAGGCTGGACACCCAGGCCGAGCGAATGCCCGCGTCGGAGATGGCGTAGACGGCCGACATGCCACTCGCCGGGTCCTCAGCCAGGATGCTGCGCATCACCAACGGCGTCCAGTAGTAGGTCCAGTTCTGGTTCCCGGTGGTCTCATAGACGTCTGCCATGGAGAGACTGCCGGCCGGCGTGATGCCGTTGGTCGTGTCCACCGTGAAGAGGCGCAAGTCGCTGACGAAGCCATCCCACGTCGGGGAGGGCTGCCAGTCGACGAAGGGCAGCGCCAACAGCTTCTTCTGGGGGAACCAGGTCAGCGCGTGGGGGTCCCACAGCGCCTGCGAGGACGAGTAGCCCGTCCCCACCAGGACCTGGGACGTCACCTTGGGATTGCTCAAGTCTGTGACGTCGAACAGGGTCAGCTGCAGCTCCTCGCTCGAGTGGTCCGTCGCCAGCTGCTCGCCGACGGCCAACAGGTGCGTGTCGTCGATGGGGTAGAGGAAGCTGCTGAAGCCGCTCACCTGGAGCTCGGCCACCTTGGTGGGTTGAGCCGGGTTGGACAAGTCGAAGGTGATGAGCGGGTCAATCTGCCGGCTGGCGAGGAGGAAGCCGCGCGAGGCGAGGAAGCGCGAGGCGGTGAGCATGTCCCCGGCGGCCACTTCCGGGGTGGTGCCGGTATTGACCAGGGTGCCGCCCGAGAGCGTCAGCACGCTGATTTGGCTGGCCGTCTGGACGTCTCCCCACGGCCCGGTCGCCGTGTCCGCTACCCGGTGCGCCGTCTGCGTGGCGACGCGCAGGCTGCCGTTCCACTCGTCGAAGCTGTACTGGTCCTTCGGCGTGCCGTTGACGACGCCCGAGCCGAGATAGAGCGCTGAGGTGGGCTGGGTGATGTCGAAGGCGTGGATGTACGTGGCGTCGTCCTGTCCGGGCGCGGGCCACCACCACCAGTGCTGCGCCGCGATGTAGAGGGTGCTGGCCGAGGAGTAGACGAGGTCCGCCTGCTCGAGCACCGAGGTGCGCGAGGTAAGGCCCTTCCCATCCAGGGAGAGGGTGGCGATGGTGACGATGCCCATGCGCGTGGTGCCGTTGCTGGCGGGCAAAGTCGGTGCAGTTGTAGCCGAGCGGTACCGTCACCCCGGCGGCATTCTTGAACGACGGGCGGCGCAGCCAGTCGTCGAGGGTGAAGCTGCGGATGAGCGCTTCGTTGGCCTGTTCCAGCTGCGCGAAGGCCTGGTTGCGCTGGTCCGCCGTGGCATTGGGCGGCAGGTCCGGCCAGAACCGCACCCCGGCCGGGAAGGCCAGCGCGTCGTTCACCACCAGGCGGACCACGCTGCCGATGCGCCGGGAGGTGAGGTAGCTGCCCGGCAGGTACAGCTCGGCCTTCACCTGCAGCGTCGCGGCGTCGATGGTGGTCACCTTCGTCACGTCGTCGTCGAGGTAGCCGCAGTACCACCCCGGGTCGACGCAGATGGGCGCCATCGCGACGCCAGGCGATGCGACGCCCGGGGACGCGGCATCGATGGGCCGGGGCGACCACACGGAGGAGAACACCACCACCACCCCCTGGGCGGCGTCGTAGAACATCTCTCGCGGCCAGCCCTCCAGCGCGAGCTGCCCCGTCAGCGAGAGGCTCTGCGGCGGCCAGCTGGACGCGGCGTACAGAGAATTGCCGGACAGCACGAAGATGTGCGTGCCGTCATTCTGCACGAAGTCCGCCTCGTCCACCCCGGCCACCTGGGCGGTGGTGGTGGTGTACGCCGACGGTCCGGCCGCGTTGTTGGCGGTGGCCGGCACGGGGCCGCCTCCGTTGTAGATGCCTCCTCCCGGCCAGAAGTAGCCCTGCTGCACCATCTGCAGCTGGCTCTTCATCTGCAGCACCTCCGTGTCGACGATGGCCTGGTCGAGGGAGTTGCAGTCGGTGAAGTTGGTGAGGGCCACCTGGTGGGTGATGGGTGGCGGGTTGGTGAGGGAGTTGTTGGTGCTGCTCGAGCAGGCCGCGAGGGTGGCCAGGGCGGCCAGGAGCAGCGGGCGGCTTCGGGGAAGGGGGCTCATCCTGAGGGCACTCCTAAGCAAAGGAAGCGTATGAGACGTAGGACCGCGACCAGCCATTCTCGGGCAAAACCGCTGGACGGCCCCGGCCCCTACCCCACATTGCGCCGGGAGGCGAAACTCCCTGTGCAGTGGCGTCGCCATTCTCTCTTGTGGCTGCAGTAGCCAAGCCAAGCGCCCGCTCTGGCAGTGTGGGCATGAGCCAGCGGGAGCGCCGCCGGGAAAGCAGCCCTTGGGGTGGGGGAGGGCGGCTGGCGGGCCATGACAGCGTCGACGGCTTGCGTCGTTCCTGCGTGTCGCCGGCGGCGTGATGGGGAGCCACTCTATCGGGCTCCGCCGCCCGTCGTGGTCGCGCTAGACCTCGCTTCTGGCTTGTTAGGTTCTCGGTCCGCGCGAGACTGTGTGAGGAATGACGTTTGACGCCTTCCTGCGCGACCACGGCCCCCTGCTGTGGCGGGTAATCGCCAACTACGCACCGCCAGGGGCGGAGCGGGACGACCTGGCGCAGGACGTCCTCGTCGCCGTCTGGCAGGCGCTGCCGCGCTTTCGCGGAGAGAGCTCCCCTCGCTCGTTCGTGCTGCGCATCGCGCACAACCGCGGTCTGTCGCACGCGTGGCGGCGCGCGAAGCGCACGCCTTTGGAACAGGAACCATGCGACCTGCCGGACCTGCGGCCCGGCGCTGAAGAGCAGGTGGCCGCCAGCCAGCGCACGGAGCAGTTTCTGCGCCACGTGCGCACGCTGCCGCTGGGCCAGCGCGAGGTGCTCGCGCTCGCGCTCGAGGGACTCCCCTACGCCGAGATCGCGGCCATCGTCGGCATCACCGCGGAGAACGTGGCCGTCCGCCTCGGTCGCGCCCGCGAGGCACTGCGCCGATCGATCGCCAAGGAGGAAGCAGCATGACCGACTCAGAGTGGACATCATGGCAGTCGAGCTGGACGGGCGCGACCGGGCCGCTTCCCGACGTGCGCGCCCGAGCGCGTAAGGAGGTTCGGGTCCATCGCTTCGCCAACCTGACGTTCTTCGTCCTGGTCGCCGGCACTCTCGCGCTCGCTTTGCCCAGCATGATGGCCGCGACCGAGCCAGAGGTGAGATGGATTGGCGCGCTTGTCGTCGCGTTCTTCGCCGCCATGTCGATCGGCTACCTGCTCATCCAGCGCGGCATCGCGTTGCGCAAGACGGGCAATCCCCGCGAAGCCCTCGCCTTCCTCGAGCGCCGCCTGCGCGTCGAGCGGCTTACCGCGCACCTCGTCCGCTGGGTCTACGCGGTCCTTTGCATCGCCTTCCTGTTCATCTTTCCGCAGCTCGTCGCGCATCACGAAAAGCCCTGGCTCGAGAAGGCGATCACCTATCCGTGGATGGCACTGGTGTTCGCCGTCACTTTCACCTCACCGTGGTGGGTGGCGCGGCGCAACCGCAAGCATCGGGAGGAGATCGACCGCTGGCGGCGCTGGATGGACGAGCAGCACCTCTGAGGCTTCCTTCCGGCCGGTTGCTGCGCCGATGGGCGATTCGTCAAGTGCTCTACGAGCAAACAGAGGACAACGTTTCCACCGCTACGCACGAGCTGCAGGTTGTTCGTGACCCCGTTTCCTCGGGAACCGCACCCGGGCAGGCAGCCTCGGTGCTTGCCAATCCCCGGCCACCGCCGGCGGAATGAAGATGGGTACTCCGACGGCCTGGCTCTTGGACGGGCATCGATTGGCGAATCGACGGGGTACTCCTTCAGCCTCCGTGGTCTAGTTTGGCATTCCACTGCGCCAACTGCGCGGCGTGGCCCTTTCCAGGCTCAGACTTCTCCCACGCGGCGTACAATGCGACTAGCGCTTTGACGCACTTATCGTGTTCGCGCTTTTCTCCAGAGAGTAAGTGCTCGGCTCTGAGAAGTTCGGCCTCGGCCTGGGGGTACCGCCTCAAGCCCATCAACGCACCGCCTAGAACTGCTCGCGTTTCGCCCATCTCTTCGCCGCCTGTGAGTTTGATGCGCTCATAGCCGGCCACCGCCTCCTCTGCGAGCTTCTCGGCTTCGGCGTAGCGTCCCTCGGCGTTGTAGACGCCGGCCAAGTTGCTCATACACCCTAAGGTGTACGGGTGGTCCGGCCCAAGGGTCCTTCGCCCCAGTTCCAACCCGTCGTGAAGGAGCCTCTCTGCTTCGGCAAGTCGCCCCTCCTCTTGGTAGGTGCTGGCCAGGTTGCTCATGGAAAAGAGCGTTTGTGGATTCTCTGGGCCCAGGACCCTGCGACTGATTCTCGAGGGTCTCGATGTTGAGCTTCTCGGCATCGGCGTAACGCCCCTGGAAGTAATACAAGGCGGCCAGGTTGCTCATGGGCTGCAGGGTGCCCAGATGCTCAGGGCCGAGCACTCTTCGCCTCGCCTCCAAAACTTCACGGTAAAGCTTCTCGGCCTCGGCGAACTGCTGCTCCTCACCGTAGACGATGGCAAGGTTGTTCATAGAGTCGAGCGTGTCCGTGTGCTCCGGCCCCAACACCCTGCGCCTAACCTCCAACGTCTCCCGGTTCAGCTTCTCGGCGTCGGCGTAACGTCCCTGGGCGTCGTACGCGGAGGCGAGATTCGCCATGGACCTGAGCGTTGCCGGGTTCTCCAGCCCGAGTGCCCGAGTTCGTAGTTCCACCGAACGCTGAGCATGATGCTCCCACTGCTTATACAGCCCGAGGTTGCTATACGCCTCAGCAAGGGTGCCCTCCAGGCTCCCAGCAATTCTCGGTTCACTTCCCATCTCCTTCTCGACGGTTTCCCCGGCGCTACGAAGAATCTGCTCGTCGAGGAGGTGTACTGCCGTTTCAGTTGGATTCACCACCGAGAGCGTCTCATCGAGCGAGGCCAGCGCCGAGTCGATTGTCTTCTGGGACGCGCCCTGAGCTCGCCGCCCGGCTGCCACGCGCTGGTGCAGGTCCTTCCACAGGGCGTTCCCCAGCGCCTCTGGTTTCAGGTTGATGAGCATCTTCACAAGGAATGCCGAGATTCTGTCTGAGGCCACCCGCTCTCTGTTTGCCCGGTCGCGCTCTACTGCGATCCGCCGCGCCTCGACACCCATCGCCACCGCGAAAGCAAACAAGAGCGCGATCAGCCCGCTGGCCACGCCCACTCCGAAACGGTGCCGCTTGATGTACTTCCCAACGCGGTACGCCGTGCTCGGCGGCCGCGCCACCACCGGCTCGTTGCGAAGGTGCCTGCCGACGTCAGCGGCAAACTCCGAGGCCGTGCCATAGCGTCGGGCCCGGTCCTTCTCCAGCGCCTTCATGGTGATCGCGTCGAGGTCTCCCTCCAGCTGGTGTCGAAGTGCGAGCGGGTCCGTGCGTCGGTTTCCCGCAGATTTGACCGCGCCCTTTCCCAAACTGTTCAGCTTGGCGCTGGGCCGGGGCGGCTCCACGTCCTTCAATTTGCGACGGAGCTCCTCGTAGCTCGAGGAGCGTAAGTCGTTCGAAGTGAAGGGGAGTTCCCCGGTGAGGAGCTGGTAGAGCAGGACGCCGAGCGAGTAGACGTCGGTCCGCGTGTCCACGTCCTGGCCGGTGAGGTCCGCCTGCTCGGGGCTCATGTATTCAGGCGTACCGATCATGGCGCCCAACTCCGTGAACAGCGTCTTCTCCGTCAGTCGATAGCCGGTAGCCTTGGCGATCCCGAAGTCGATGATTTTGACTCGGGCCTTGCCCTCCGCGAGCGAGACGAGAATGTTCGAAGGCTTCAAGTCCCGATGGATGATGGCTTTCTGGTGAGCGTGTTGGACGCCCTGACAGACGTCCGTAAAGAGTTCGAGCCGCGCAGCGGTGGACAGCTTGTGTGTGTCGCAGTGCTCAGTAATCGGGACGCCCGGCACGTACTCCATGACGAAGTAGGGGCGGCCCTCGGGCGTGCTTCCGCCGTCGAAGACCTTGGCGATGGTGGGGTGGTCCATGAGGGCCAGCGCTTGGCGCTCGGACTCGAAACGGGCCACCACCTGCTTGGTGTCCATTCCCATCTTGATGAGCTTGAGAGCCACCTTGCGCCGCGGCTCGAGTTGCTCGGCGAGCCACACTTCTCCCATCCCCCCCTCGCCGATGAGCTGCAGGAGGCGGTAGGGGCCGATTCGCCTCTCGCTGTCCGGTGCCGGCTCGGTCTCCTCGTTGGCCTTAGTCCCCGAGCCAAAGGTGTCCCCAAGGCCTGAGTTCTGGGAGTTCGACTCGCTAGACATGTTCCTGCCTTCCTCAACTGGACGTCTTGCGTGCAGGCCAACCCCCCGCGCGACAGCCCGTCAGAAGGGAGTGCAGCGCCTGCTTGCTCTCTTGTAAGAGGGTGGGGAAGACGAGCACCCCTGAAAACAGTCTACTGCTGGCATTCCGCTGTCGCACTCCTCACCGACCCTGAAGCATCTCCTGGTTCGGGGAATCAGCGCTGTGGCTTCAAGAAGATGGTCGACAAGGGCAACTCGCCAGATGACTGAGAGGTGCTCTTGAAGACGGACAGGGCCGCTGAAGCGGTTGCCCGTCTTGAGAGTCAAAGGGGAAGAGTCACTCTGAACGTTCTTGGTCTTACGACGCCAGGACAGGCGCCACCGCCTCGCCGGTTGCGCTCGGCGTGCGCGAGGTCCCCATCATTCGCTCCAGCCCCGTCGCAGCGGAGTCACTCGGAGGAGCCCTTCCCGCGTCACCACCGCGGGAACGAATCCCTGGAAGAAGTGGCCGAGGCGGTCATAGTTGTTGCGTGTCCATCCAAACGCGCTGTCAGCCCAGAAGCCCCAAGGGCTCGGCGTGTGTGTCGTGGCCTCCTACGAAAAGCAGGCAGGCGTGTAATGCAATGAGTCCTCTGCAAGCTTGGTCAGACGCATCCGCCCGTAAGCGAGGAGCAGCACGGGCAGTGCGACGAGACAGGGGGCGACCTCGACCACCAAGTGAGTGAATCCTTCGGATGAATGGCGGATGCAAACGAGCGCCACGGCATCGGTCAAGAGCAAGATGAGAGGGAATGCGTCGCGAGGGTGCATGGCAATGAGGTTTCCCCGGAGCGGCCTGGAAGGGTGTTTGGGACAATCGTAAGTCCAAAAAGGTGTAGCCCACGGACGAGAGGGGGCCCACTAAGTGGCGCACTGGTTACTGTCCCTGGTGGCGTGGGCGAGGCAGGCCGGGCCGGCCGGCGCCGCCGTCTACGGGCTCGGCTACGTGCTGGGCACGCTGCTGTTTTTCCCGGGCTCCGTGTTGACGCTTCTGGCGGGCTTCCTTTACGGGCTCGCCGGGGGCCTGGCGGTGGTGGTGCCCAGTAGCCTTCTGGGCGCCCTGCTGGCCTTCCTCCTCGGCCGCACCGTGGCCCGCGCGCCCGTGTTGCGCCTGCTTCAGCGCCACCGGCGCTTCCGCGCGGTGGACCAGGCCATCTCGGCCGAGGCCTTCCGGGTGGTGCTGCTGCTGCGCCTCTCGCCCGTCTTCCCCTTCAACCTCCTCAACTATGGCCTCGGGGTGACGGGGGTCAGCCTCCGCACTTACCTGCTCGGGACGGCGCTGGGCGTGCTTCCCGGGGCGGTGCTGTACGTCTACCTTGGCAGCCTTCTCACTACCGCCACGGAGGCCCTTGCCGGGCGTCCCTCCGGCGGCTGGGCGGGGAGGGTGCTTTTCGCCGCGGGCCTAGTGGCCACCGCCGCGGTGGTGGTCCTCGTCAGCCGCGCCGCCCGACGTGCCTTGCAGGCGAGGCTTGGGGAGGACTCCGCGCCCGCCCGGCCCCCGTCAGCGGGCGGGTGAGGCGGCCGCCCCGGCGTCGGCGCGCTGCGCGCGCAGCAGGTAGCCTTCCTGGGCGTCGCGCAACTGCGCACACAGGCTGCGCCGGTGCGCGTCCTGCACCGCACCGCAGCCGAAGGGGCCGGTGCTGAAGACGGCCTGGTGCATGAGGCAGTCGTCCGCCCAGGCGCCCTTGGTGCCTTCGCAGGGACGGGGCACCCACAGGAAGCGTTCGCACAGCGCGACGTCGGAGAAGCAGGGGGGGAAGTGCCCGGCGGCAACGGCCGCCTCCACCTCGCAGCGGTGCTGGGTGGAGGCGTCTGGGGCGGCGGCGAAAATGGCGGCGCATTCCAGCGGGGCGCGCCGGGCCACCGCCACGGCCACCGCACAGCGCTGGACGTCCGCGACGTCCTTGCCCAGCCGCGTGCACAGCGCTGCATCCTTTTTGCGCAGCGCCACGTCCCGCAGGCACCAGTTGGCGAGTTCCCCCACTTCCGGCCGGGGGCAGGCGTCCGGCTGGCCGTGCGCCACCGCCTCGCACACGCCCCGGGTGGCCCCGCCCTGCCAATGCACGTTGTCCAGCGCTTCGCACGCCGAAAGCCGTCCCGTCTCCGCGGCCACCGCCAGCACGCACTGCACCAACTCGCGGTCGGCCAGGGGGCGGCACGCCTCCACGCGGCCGGCCGTCCTGGCGGCGGCCTGCAGGCACGCGCTGCGGTCGGCGCCGGCCCCCTTCAGCTTGGCGCAGGCCGCGGCGTCGCCGGTGACACGCGCCGCGGAGACGAGGCAGCGATTGCGAGCAGCCCCTTGCGCCTCGCACCACTGGACGTAGGGCGCCACCGCCCGTTCTGCCGGCGACGGTGCCTCCTCGCGCTTGCACCCTGCGCCCAGCACAAGCAAGGTAACCGCAGAAAGCAACCAACGCAGGTGGAAGGTGCGGCGGGGCACGTGGGCTTGGCCCGGAATGCTACCCCCCCTCGGCGCGGGGGCTACTTCCCCACCACCATCAGCACGCCGCCATTCATGGTGTAGGTGCGCCCCTGGCCGTCCACGGTGACGGGCGTGTAGGCCGCCCCCAGGGACTTCAGCAGGAAGCGACTCTGCGCCAGCGTGCCCCCCTGGAGGATGGCGTAGACACGCCCGTCCTCGCTGTTGGCGTAAACCGTCCCATTCTCGTCGATGGCCGCGGCGTTGACGCACCACTCGAAGCCGGTGGGGTGGTCCGACACACAGACCAGGTTGCCCGTCCCGTCCAGCGTGCAGGAAAAGGTGTTGGTGGCGGTGTAGCTCCACTGCTTCACCAAATTGCTGTCCAGCTGGGTGAGCGCGTAGGGCCCGACAGCGCTCGAGTACCAGCTGCTGTAGTGGTTGTCCTTGACGAGGATGCTGTAGCTGCCGGCGTTGGGCCACACCGCTGGCGTCTGGTCCCAGCCATCGTCGAAGGTGGCCACCAGCTTGCCGGTGGCGTCGAACTTCACCAGGTGTCCCCGGTAGTCATTGTAGTAGTTGAAGCCGCCGTAGAGGACGGCCCCGTCCTGGAGCACCACCGGCGAGGACGTCGACTGATCGCTCACCTCCACCGAAGGCCGCTGGCCGGTGTACGGGTCGACGCCGCGCGGGGCGCCCATTCGGCAGTGGTTGTAGTCGGCGCCGCCGTCCGGCAGCGCCCCGTTGGGCGCGCTGTCGGCGGGGATGAGGACGCCGCAGCCGTCGTCGAGAATCTCCTGCAGCGAGGCGCTCCACTTGGGCGTCAGGTCCGGGAGAAGCGCGAGCAGCACCCCGGCGTTGGGCGCGTTGTGGGGAAAGGCGACGGTGAAGACGGTGCCGTCCGGGCCCACCGCCGGGGCCACGTTGAGGCCGGGCCGGAGCGAGCCGCAGGTGACGGTGACGCGGTGGTCGTCCGCCGGCGGCCACGGGAAGGGCGGCCCGCTTGCGCCCTCGTCGTAGTAGCCGCCCAGGCAGCCGCCGTCCGCGGCCGGTGGGTTTTGCATCAGCGCCGGGTAGGGCACGGCGTAAACCGCGCCGGCTGGCGTGATGCGCACCAACACGCCGCTGACGTCCGAGAGGTCCGCCGCCACGTGGACGACGTTGTACAAGAGCGTGCCGTCCGGGGCGACGGTGAGGGGGCCGGCCACGAACGTGTTTGCATCCACCGTGGAACCAAAGGGATTGAACTGCGCCAGCTTGGCCATGCTGTGCCGGTCCACCTGGTACACCGTGCCGCCAAGCCCGGGCACCCACAGCACGTTTCCGTCCAGCGCGGCGTGGAAGACGGGCTCCCAGAAGGCGAAGTTTCCAGGCACCGGCTTCCAGTCACTCTCGAAGCTGGCCACCTGCACCAGCGCGCCCGCCTGCCAGTGGTAGTACGTCTCCGCCCACACCTGGCTGTCCCAGGCCTGGTACCCGCACGGGCCACCGTCGGGCGACGTCGCTGAGATGACGTTGCCGTTGCTGTCGGTGGTGATGTTGGTGCAGCGGGTGTAGGTGCCGCCCTTCGTCTCCACGTAGACGTCGTCGCCAGTGACGAGTGGCGCTTGGTAGTGCACGTTGAGGTCACCCCGGCCGCTCTGCGCCTTTGCATCGAGGACTTCGTCGCTGACGAAGGGGTCGACAGTGAGACTCGCCAGCACCGAGGTGAAGCCCGCGGCCGGGGCGCACGCCGTTCCGGTGTGTGCGGCGTTCTGTCCCAGCTGCGTCCAGCTGCAGTCGGCGTGTGTCGTGCCGCTGCCAGGAATGGGGGCGTTGACGACGAGGCCCGGGCCGCTGTCCGGCAGGCCGGCGTCGCCCGGGGTGGACGTAGACGCGCAGCCGAGGGCGGCGAGGAGGGGGAGGAGTGCGGCGGTGGACAGGCAGATGCGCAGTCGTCCCGAGTCCGGGCTCGACGCAAGTCTTGGAAGTCGCACGTGGAGGTCCAGAAGGCCCGAAAGCATGGCCCGGCGTCAAGGCGCGGGTTGCCTACAGCAACAGATGGCCGGGGGCGAGTCGCTGGCTCACTTGCCCAGCACCGTCAGCACGCCACCGTTCTGCGTGTACGTGCGCCCTTGGCCGTCCACCGTAACCGGGGTGTACGCCGCCCCCAAAGACTGCTGGAGGAAGCGACTCTGCGCCAGCGTGGCGCCCTGGAGGATGGCGTACACGCGCCCATCCTCGCTGTTGGCGTACACCGTGCCATAGGCGTCGACGGCGGCGGCGTTGACGCACCATTCGAAACCAGTCGGGTGGTCAGGCACGCAGGAAAGCGTGCCTCCTGCGCCACGCAGGCAGGACTCGTTGTTGGTGGATTTGTAGCTCCACTGCTTCACCAGGTTCACGTCCACCTGGGTGATGTCGTACGGGCCGGTCACGTTGCTGTTGTAGTAGTAGTAGTGGTTGTCCTTCACGATGGCGGCGTAGCTGCTGCCGTTGACCCAGACCGCCGGCGTCTGGTCCCACCCGTCGTCGTAGCTGGCGACGAAGCGGCCGGTGGCGTCGAACTTGAGAAGGTGCCCACGGGCGCTGTTGTAGTAGTTGAGGGCGCCGTACAGGACCGCTCCGTCCGGAAGCACCACCGGGGACGAGGTGGACTGGTCGCTCACCAGCGCCGAGGGCATCTGCCCGGTCAGCGGGTCCACACCCAGTGGCGCACTCTCTGCGCAGTGCCCGTACGTAGTTCTCGCGTTCAAGATGTTAGCATCCGCCGGGACGGTGACACCGCAGCCGTCGTTCAGAACTTCCTGCATGGAAGTACTCCACTTCGGCGTCAGGTCTGCGTGCACGGCGATTAGCACGCTGGCGTTGGGTGCCTGGTGCGGGAAAGCGGCGGTGAACACCGTCCCGTCGGCACCCACCGCCGGCGCGAGGTTGATGCCGGGGCGAAGCGAGCCGCACGTCACGCTGACGCGGTGGTGGTCGGGCGGCGGCCACGGCAGTGGCGTCCCGTCGTCGAGGTACGTGCCGAGGCAGCTGCCGGTGGGACTTGGTGGATTCACCATCAGCGCGGCGTAGTCCACCGCGTGCACGGTCACGCCATCCGGTTCAATGCGGACCAGGACTCCACTTGCGTCCGACAGGTCCGGAAGCACGCGCAGGACGTTGTAAAGGACCGTGCCATCTGCGGCGACGGTGAGGGGGCCTGACACGTAGGCATTCGGGTCCACCGTCGAACCGAAGGGGTTGACCTGGGACAGCTTCTGCATGCTGAGGCGGTCCACCCGGTACACCGTGCCTCCGGCCCCCGGCACCCACAGCACGTTGCCGTCCAGCGCCGCGTGGAAGACGGGCTCCCAGGAAGCGAGGTCTCCCGGCTCCGGCTTCCAGTCGCTTTCGAAGCTGGCCACCTGCACCAGCGCGCCCGCCTGCCAGTGGTAGTAGGCCTCGCTCCACACCTGGGTGTCCCACGCCTGGAAGCCGCACGGGCCGCCGTCGGCCGACGTCGTCGAGATGACGTTGCCATTGCTGTCGGTGATGACGTTGGTGCAGCGGCTGTAGGTGCCGCCCTTCATCTCCACGTAGACGTCGTCGCCGGTGACGAGAGCCGTCTGGTAATGCGCAAAGAGGTCCGCCTCCCCATTCTGGGCCTTGCCGTCGAGGACTTCCTGGTCGACGAAGGGGTCGACGGTGAGGGTGGCCAGCACCGAGGTGAAACCCGCGGCCGGGGCGCACGCCGTTCCGGTGTGCGCTGCATTCTGGCCGAATTGCGTCCAGCTGCAGGCGGCGTTGGTAGTGCCGCTGCCCGGGATGGGCGCGTTGATGGTGAGGTCAGAGCCGCCATCCGGCCCCGGATTAGGACTGCTCGAACAGCCGACACCAAACAGGACGAGCAGCGC
This sequence comes from uncultured delta proteobacterium, assembly GCA_963760425.1. Classification (GTDB taxonomy): domain Bacteria; phylum Myxococcota; class Myxococcia; order Myxococcales; family Myxococcaceae; genus JADGRA01. Next base: position 37,101 of record CAVXCY010000025.1, read on the forward strand.
AGCAGTCAGTCGCATCGGCAGGGTCCCCTCGCTGGCCACCATGGACGGCTGGACATGGGTCGGCATTCACGACGCCTGAACCCCCCGCCCCGCGTCAAGGCAAGCCTGTGCTTGGCCCCCCCGGGGCACCTTGCGGTGGCGCGAGCATGACGTTGCGAGTAACGAAAAGGGGCGCCGGAGCGTCTCCCGTCCGAAGGACACCATGAGCAATCCGCCCCCCAGCTCCGAAATCACCCCCGAGCCAGTCTTCCGTGGACGCCGCGAATTCCTCAAGAATGCCGGGCTCTTCACCCTGACCGCCGCGGGCAGCGGGGGGACACTCCTCGCTCTCACCGGAGCGGCGCCGGAGAAGGCGGCCGTGCCGGCCCCGGAGCCGGCGCCCCTCAAGGTGCTCGGCCGGTACAGCACGGACGAGACGCCCACCAGCTACGCGGACGTCACGCACTACAACAACTTCTATGAATTTGGCACGGACAAGGGCGACCCGGCGCGCAACGCCGGCACGCTGAAGCCGCGACCCTGGACGCTGTCGGTGGAGGGGCTGGTGAAGAAGCCCTTCAGCGTCGACGTGGACACGCTGCTCAAGTGGTTCCCGTTGGAGGAGCGCATCTACCGCATGCGCTGTGTCGAGGCCTGGTCGATGGTCATCCCGTGGAATGGCTTCCCCCTGGCTGAGTTGGTGAAGCGGTGCGAGCCGCTCGGCAGCGCGAAATACGTGGCCTTCCAGACGTTGATGGACCCAGCGCAGATGCCCGAGGAGCGCACCCACCTGCTCGACTGGCCGTACGTGGAGGGGCTGCGCATGGACGAGGCGCTGCACCCGTTGTCCCTCATCGCCGTGGGCCTCTACGGCAAGGCCCTGCCCAACCAGAATGGCGCGCCGCTGCGCCTGGTGGTGCCGTGGAAGTACGGCTTCAAGGGCATCAAGAGCATCGTCAAGGTCACTTTCGTGGACAAGCAGCCCGAGACCACCTGGGCCCTGGCTGGCCCCAGCGAGTATGGCTTCTACGCCAACGTCAATCCGGCGGTGGACCATCCGCGCTGGAGCCAGGCCACCGAGCGACGCATCGGCGAGTTCAGCCGGCGAAAGACACTGCCCTTCAACGGCTACGCCGACCAGGTGGCCTCGCTGTACGCGGGCATGGACCCGAAGAAGCTGTACTAGCCCCCAATGGCCCCGCCGCGCCGCGTCCCCTTCCCGTGGCTGAAACCCGGCGTCTTCGTCGGGGCCCTGGTGCCGCTTTTGGCCTTGGGCTGGCAGGGACTGCAGGGAACACTGGGCGCGGACCCGGTGGCCATCGCCCTCAACCGGTTCGGGCTTCTGGCCCTCATCTTCCTCGTCGCGACGCTGGCGGCCACGCCGGCCAAGCTGCTGCTCGGCTGGACGTGGCCGGTGCGCCTGCGGCGCATGCTGGGCCTCTTCGCCTTCTTCTACGCCTGCCTCCACTTCGCCACCTACGTCGCGGTCGACCAGCGCTTCGACTGGCCCGTCCTGTGGGCAGACGTCACCAAGCGCAAATTCATGGTGGTGGGCTTCGCGGCCTTCCTGTTGCTTGTGCCCTTGGCGGTGACGTCCACCGACGCCTCGGTGCGGCGTCTCGGCTTCCAGCGCTGGAAGGCCCTCCACCGGCTGGTCTACGTCGCCGCCGTGCTGGCCGCGGTGCACTTCCTGTGGCGGGTGAAGCTCGACATCCGCCAGCCCCTTCTCTACGCGCTTGTCCTCGGGGCGCTGCTCCTGGTCCGGGTGGTGGACGCTGTCCGCGCCCGGCGGGCGCAGCGGCAGACCTCCGCCTCCGCCGCATGAGGCGGGCGAGGGGGCGCCCGGCTACAGTCCCGCCAACGCCTGAGGCTGCCGGCAATCGCCAGCGCGTCTTCTCCTCCTCAAGAGGGGAGGACGCACACGGTCCGAGGGCCTTCTTTGGGAAGGACGGCTCCCCCGGTTGCAACTCTCCATCCAAGGTGTCTCCAAGTCCTACCCGGGACACGGGCTCGCGCTCGACGCCTTCAGCCTGGAACTGTCCCCCGGCGTCCTCGGGCTTTTGGGCCCGAACGGGGCGGGTAAGTCCACGTTGATGCGCATTCTGGCCACCCTCACCCGGCCCTCCGCGGGCCGGGTGCTGTGGGACGGCGTGGACGTGGCCACCTCCCCAGAAGGCCTGCGTGCCGTGCTGGGCTACCTGCCGCAGGACTTCGGTGTGTACCCGCACCTGTCGGCGGTGGAATTCCTCGCCTACCTGGCTGCCCTCAAGGGATTGCCGCCCGAAGCGGCGCGGCGGCGCATTGATGAGCTCCTCAACGCCCTCCACCTGTGGGAGGCGCGCGCGGTGCCGCTGGGGGAGTACTCGGGTGGCATGCGCCAGCGGGTGGGCATCGCCCAGGCGCTGCTGAACGACCCGCGCGTCCTCATCATCGACGAGCCGACGGTGGGCCTCGACCCGGAGGAGCGCGCGCGCTTCCGCACCCTCATCGCCGAGCTGGCTGGAAACCGGATTGTCCTTCTGTCCACGCACATCGTCTCCGACGTGGAGGCCACTGCCGAGCGCATCGCCATCCTCCACCGCGGGAAGCTGGTGGCCGCGGCCACCCCGGAGGCGCTGCTCGAGGCGGTGCAGGGGCGCGTCTTCGAGTGGGTGGTGCCGGCGGAGGAGGCGGCGCTTTTGCGCACCCGCCTCCTCGTCACCAGCACCCTGCGCCGCGCCCAGGGCGTGCAGCCTGCGGGTGGTGAGCAACACGCCGCCCAGTCCGCTGGCCCGCGCCGTCGCGCCCAGCCTCGAGGACGCCTACCTGGAACTCGCCGCCGGAGGCCAGGCGGCGCCCGCCGCCTGAAGGCCCCCATGCGCACCGTACTGGCCATTGCCCGGGCGGACTTCCTGGAACGGGTGCGCCGGGCGAGTTTCCTCGTCCTTCTGGCCGGCACGGTGGCCGCCGCCTACGGCTTCGTCCCGGCGCGCTCGGCGGGCTACGTCACGATGAGTTTTGGCCACGCAGGCGGCCTCTACAACTCGGCGTGGATTGGGTCGCTGGTGGCGGTGCTGGACATGGTGGTGCTGTCCCTGGTCGGCTTCTACGTCGTCCGCGACGCGGTGGAGCGCGACGAGCGCACCGGGGTGGGGCAGATTCTGGCCACCACCCCCATGACGCGGGTGCAGTACACGCTGGGCAAGTTTTGTAGCCACACGCTGCTCCTCGGCTGCGTGGGGGCGGTGACGCTGGCGATGGCGGCGGTGATGCAGGAGCTCCGCGCGGAGGTGACAGCCCTGCAGCCGCTGCAGTTGCTTCTGCCATTCCTCCTCCTCGTGCTGCCCGGGGTGGCGCTGGTGGCCAGCCTGGCCGTCCTGTTCGAGACCTTCCGCCCGCTGCGTGGCGCACGCGGAAGCGTCCTCTACTTCTTCCTGTGGATTGGCCTCCTCATGCTGTCGACGGCCCAGGCCGCCGCTGCCGCCGGTCCACGGGCCTGGCTGGACCCGCTGGGCTGGGCTGCGCCGCTTCTGGCCATGAAAGCCGCGGTGGCAGCGCATTTCCCGGACTACCGGGGCGCCGTCAACGTCGGCGTCACCGTCACCCAGACGCCCCTGCGCACCTTCCTCTGGCCGGGAATGGACTGGGCCGCGGTGGCCGGAACGCGGCTTCTGTGGGCCCTGGTGGCGGTGGCGCTGGCTGCCCTGGCCGCGCTGCCCTTCCACCGCTTTGACCCGGAGAAGCTGCCCCGCCGCTCCGCGGATGCGCGCGCGCAGACACTGCGGATGCCGCGCCGACGCAGGCCCTGGGCGTCCGCCGTCCAGCGTCTCGTCGGCCATTCGCGCTGGGCCACCGTGCTGTGGGCGGAACTCGCGCTGCTGGTGCGCGACCGGCGGCGCGGCTGGGCCCTCGTGGCCGCGGCGCTGTGGGTGGGCTGCCTTTTGGCGCCCACCCAGGTGGTGCGGCACTTCCTGCTACCGGCGGCGTGGCTGTGGCCGCTGGCGGCGTGGGCCGGCATGGGCAGCCAGGAGGCCCGCCACCGGACGGAAGCCCTCGTCTTCGTCTGCCCGCGCCCGCTGCGCCGGCAACTGCCGGCGGCCTACGGGGCCGGGCTGCTCCTGACGCTGGCCGCTGGGTCCGGCGCGGCCCTGCGCTTTCTGGGCGCCCGGGCCTGGCCCGAGCTGCTGGCCTTCGCCGTGGCCAGCCTCTTCATCCCGGCCCTCGCCCTCGCCTGTGGCGTCATCAGCCGTGGCCCCCGCCTTTTTGAGGTGACGTACCTGCTGGTCTGGTACCTCGGGCCCCTCAACGCGCTGCCGCTTTTGGACTTCCTTTCTCCGACTGCGGCTGCCGCCCAGGGCTTCTTGCTCGCCACCGTCGCGCTGCTGGGCCTGGCCGGCTGGGCGCGGTGGCGCCGCCTGCGCGGCTAAAGCGGATGCGCCCCGGCTCGAGGGCCGGGGGACCAGCCGAGGGCCTTCTCGCAGGCGCGCCAGTCTGAACGGATGTACAGTCAATAGCCCGTATGGACCGCGACGCCCTGCTCGCCATGGTGCACCGGCTGGGGGAGGAGTTTCGCCGCCGCGACATGCGGACGCACCTGACGCCGCTGCGCATCTACTGGCTCGCCCTCCGCCATGGCCTGGTGCAGGACGAGGCCCATGCCCTGCACCTGACGCTGTCCGAGGAGACGGTCGTGGAGTGGTTCAAGCTGCTCCGCCTTCCGCCCTACCAGCAGGCCTACCCGGTGCGCCCCACCGGGGCGCCGTGCTCGGCCTGTGGGCCGGCCGACGGCGAGCTCACCACCGAACGGACATTTCCCGGCGGGCGCAAAGTCGTCTGCCTGTCCTGCCGTAGCGCGTGGCTGGAAGTCGAGTCGGCCACCCGTCTCAGCCGGGGTTCCGACGTCCCCATCTCGCGCCGCTGAAGCGTGTCGCCCGGGCGCTTGGCCTTGCCCCCGTGGCAGCGCGTCTGCCAAACCCTCGGGCCCCCGTGGCAAGCCGGCGACAGGACGTGGCAGTGGTGGGCAGCGGCCACAACGCCCTCATCTGCGCCTGTTACCTGCAGCGCGCCGGACACCGCGTCACCGTCTTCGAACGTTCCCGGCAGGTGGGCGGCGCAGTTTGCACCGAGGAGCTGTACCCGGGATTCCGCTACGACGTGGGTGCAAGCGCCCACATCATGATTCACGCCACCCCGGTGGTGCAGGAGCTGGAGTTGCACCGCTTCGGCCTCGTCTACCTGGACCTGGACCCTTGGGCTTACTACCCGACGCCGGAGGGGCCCCACCTGGCCTTCTACCGGGACCTGGACAGGACGTGCGCCTCCATCGCGCAAGTCAGCCCGGAAGACGCCGACGCCTACCGGCGCTTCATAAAGGACTGGGCGCCGCTCACCGAGGCCGTCTTCGCCGCTTTCCAGGAGGCGCCCACGCCGTTTTCCCTGTTGCGGCGCATGGTGGGGGTGCCCGGGCCGCGCCGGCCGATGGCGGCCGGGCTGCAGGAGATTTTCCAGAGTTACGGCGACGTCATCCAGCGCCGCTTCGTTTCGGCCCCCGTGCGCGCCGCCCTGCTGTGGCTGGGCGCGCAGTCCGGCCCGGGCCCGGACGAGCGCGCCTCGGCGCCCTTCATCGGCTGGCACGCGGTGGTGCACCGCGTGGGCGCCAAGCACCCGCGCGGTGGCTCAGGCATGCTGACGCAGGCGCTGGCGCGTCGCCTTCTGGCCGACGGAGGCGTCCTCCGCACCGAGGCAGAGGTGGCGTCCATTGAGGTCGCCGAGGCCCGGGTGCGAGCCGTGGTGCTAGCCAGCGGCGAGCGCTTCGCCTGCACCCGCGTCGTCTCCGGGGCGCACGTGCGCACCACGCTGCTAAGCCTGCTCGCGCCCGAGCACCTGAGCGCAGCCCGGCGCGAGGAGGTGGCCGCCACCCGGGTGGGCAACGGCTTCGGCATGGCGGTGCGTTGTGCCGCCGAGGAACTTCCCCGCTACCGGGGCACCCCCACCGGCGCACCGGGCGACATGCACGCCGGGCTGCAGCTGCTGGTGACGTCAGAAGACGCCGTGCGCCGGGCCCATGCGGAATTCTTGCTCGGCCAGACCGCGTCCCAGCCGCAAGTCATCGCGATGACTTTCAGCGCCATCGACGGCGAGCTGGCCCCGCCTGGCCAGCACGTCCTTTACCTGTGGAGTCAGTACCACCCCTACGCGCTGCGTAACGGCGAGAGTTGGGACGACATTCGCGAGCGGGAGGCAGACCGCATCTGCGAGCAGCTGTACCGCTTCGCACCCAACATGCGCGGGGAAGCTGCTGCACCGGCATATCCAGTCGCCGCTGGACCTCGAACGACGCTTCGGCCTGCTTCGCGGCAACGTCATGCACTTGGAGATGTCGCTCGACCAGATGTTTGCCTTCCGCCCCACACCGGCCCTGTCGCGCTACCGGACGCCCATTGCGGGGCTGTACCTGACCGGAGCCAGCACCCACCCTGGCGGAGGCGTCTTCGGGGCCAGCGGCCGCGCCGCCGCGCGCGCCGTCCTGAAGGACGGCTGAAGTCAGGACGGCGCGGGGTGGGCCGCGTCCGCGTCGGGGGGCGACAGCGGGAGCTCGGGTTCCAGGACGCCCTCGTGCGCCAGCAGCCAGGCCTTGCGCGACAGCCCGCCGCCGTAGCCGGTGAGGGCGCCGTCGGAACCGATGACGCGGTGGCAGGGGACGATGATGGCGACGGGGTTCTGCCCGTTGGCGTGCCCGACGGCGCGCACCGCAGTGGGTGCGCCCACGGCGCGCGCCAACGTGGCGTAGCTCCAGCTCGACCCGCTCGGGATGCGGCGCAGCGTCTCCCAGACGCGTACCTGGAAGCCCGTCCCGCGCAGCTTCACCGGCACCAGCGACAGCGCGTCCAGCTGGCCAGCCCAGTAGCGCTCCAAGGCGTGCGCCGCGCCGGCTGGGTTGGCGGTGGCGATGAAGGTGCTCGGTCCGAGGTGGCGCTCAATCCAGCCCCGCACGTGCGCCGCCGACTCGGCGAAGGAGAGGGCCACCAGCGCCCCGTCCTCTGCCGCCAGCAGCAGCGGGCCGAGCGGGGACTCCACGCACGCAATCTCCACCGTGGACATGGGGCACCTCTCTCCGCGTCGCGTTGTGGGCAGTGAGACATTCTGCCGCACCGGGCTGACGTTTCGAACGGCCGTTCAGTGGGTCGGTGGGTGCACCAGGAACGAATAGGGGGGTCAGCCGAAGAGACCGACGCGCTGGCCCGAAAAGCCCGGGAAAACGCCGGAGAGGTCCGGCGGGGCGAGGCTCGCCTGCAGCGCCTCGCCCAGCACCGAGCGCACGTCGACGTGAATGGCCAAGTCCCGGTTCTCGAACAGGCCCGGCCCGTCGAGGCCCCGCCAGCCTCCATAGACGCGGCCGCCGCGAACGCCGCCGCCCAGCGCCAGTACGACGGACGCCGTCCCATGGTCCGTACCGCGGTTTCCATTCTCGCGCACCGTGCGGCCGAACTCCGTCATCACCACCACCGTCACGTCGGCCAGCCGCGGCCCTAAGTCGCGGGCGAAGGCCGACAGCGCCTCGGCGAGCTCGCGCAACCGCGTGGCGAGCTGTCCGGTAGCGCCGCCTTCGCCGACGTGGGTGTCCCAGCCGCCCATCTCGGTGGCCACCACCTCCAGGCCCACGCCCGCCCGCACCAGCCGCGCCGTGTCCTGCAGGCGCCGGGCGAGCGGCGTCTTGCCGTAGACGGCGCCATTCTCCGGCGGACTTTTTCCGAGGTCAGCTGAGGCGGTGGCGCGCAGCGCCTCGAAGGCCTCCTGGCCGGTGGTGCGCAGGGCCTGGTCCACCGCCCCGGCGTAAAGGGCCTCGAAGTTGTCCAGCCCGCCCTTTCCGGACAGGTGGAAGCTGCTGAGTCCGTCCAGGGCCACCGCCGGGGCCGCCCCCTGCAGCGAGCGGGGCAAGGTGCCCTGCAGCGCCACCGCCCGGAAGGCGCCTGCGCCCGGCTCCGGCAGCTGCTGCAGTGAGCGGTTGAGCCATCCGTCCGCCGTTGTCTTGAGCCCGGGCGTCCCGGTTTCGCAGAAGTCCTGGGCGTCGAAATGCGAGCGGGTGGCGCCCCGCAGGCCGGCGGCCTGTACCACGGCGAAGGCCCCGTCCTGCCACAGGGGCAGCAGCGGAGCGAGCGCCGGGTGAAGCCCAAAGGTGTCGTCCAGCCGGAGGGCGCCCCCCTCGGCGCCCGGGCGGGCCAGGGCCAGGGTGGGCCGGGCCGCGTAGTAGGCCCCGTCCCCCACCGGGGGGACGAAGGAGAGGCCATCGGCGCCCCCGCGCAGAAACACCAGGACCAGGGTGCGGCGCCGGCGCGTCGTCTGCGCCACCGCGCGGGCGACAAAGCCCGGGGCGAAGCCCAGCCCGAGGAAGGCCAGCCCGGTGGACTTGAGGAAGAAGCGGCGGTCGAAGGACAAGGCGGGCCTCATTGCTTTTGAAACTCCGGGCTTCCCAGCAGCAGTCCGGCCACCTTGGCCGAGTCCAGGGGCCGGCTCTCGCCGTCGGGCATGACGTCGTTCTCGCCCTGGCCCACCGCTCGCAGCAGCGTGGCCCGCGTCGTCTCGCTGAGGGGCGTGTGCAGCACCAGGTGCGCCAAGTAGTCCACCTGGGCGCCGGGGCTACTGCCGGGCGCTTCCGCCGGCAGGACGACTTCTGTCCCCGGAATGCGTCCTGCGGTGAGCGCCAGCGCGAAGTTGATGCGCGTCACCAGGGCCCCGGCGTTCACCCAAGGGGTGGCCACCTCCGGCCAGCCGGTAGGCGGCTGCGCCCGGTACAGCGGCTCGCCCATGGCGTCCACCGCCTTCACCAACGGCGCATCCCCATAGGTGCTGCCGCCCAGGGTCCGCACGGCCGAGACGGCGAATTCGAGCGGCGTCTTGGTCTTTCCCTCGAAGGCCTGCTCGCTCCAGAATTCCGGGCTCTCGAAGAGGGCGACATAGACGCTGGACAAGTCCCCGTGCGTCTCCAGGTAGGTGCGGGCCAGGCGCTCCACCAGGGCTGCTGGCGGCGCATCGGCAACAAACTTCTGGGCCAGCTTCCGTGCCAGGAAGTGTGCCGTGGCCGGGCTGGCAGCCAGCAGGTCCAGCACCCGCTCCCCGTCGCCCATGCCGCCGCCCGCGGGCACGGTGGTACCCAGCACGTGCTTCTCCCCGCTGTCATGCGCCATCGGGTGGAAGGCGAAGGTACCCACCTGACGCGGCCGGTCGATGCCCCAGCCGGTGAAGCAGCGGGCCACTTCGCGCACGTCGGCTTGGGTGTAGCCGCCGTCGACGCCCAACGTGTGCAATTCTAGGAGCTCCCGGGCGTAATTCTCGTTCAGGCCGAGCTTGCCCACCTCGGCCAGCTGCTTCGGCACCGGGACGCCGGAGCGGCGCAGCGCGGCCAGGTCGAAGCCGTCCCGGGTGGACATCCAGTTGTCCAGGTAGAAGAGCATCGCCGGGTGGTGCGCCACCGCGCCGAGCAGCGCGCGGAAGCTGCCGAAAAGGTGTGGACGCAGCGCCTCCTGCTCATAGGAGGCCAGCATCCAGCGCACCGCCCCCTTCTGGCCGGCCACGTTGAAGTGGTTGAACCAGAAGTCCAGCAGCACCTCCTGCAGCTGCCGGCGGCTCTCGGTGGCGCGGATGAGCTTGGCGGCCACCAATTCCAACCCCATCTGGCGGGGCATGGCGCCGAGCGGCAAATCCTCCAGAAGCTTCGCCCGGGCCTCGGGGTCGGTGAGGTCCACCCCGCGCTCCTTGGCCAGCTTGGCCTCGGGCTGGTAGGCGGCCAGCCGCGCCGCGGTCGTCATCTGCAGCGAGCGGAAGTTGGAAAGCTTGGCCAGCACCGCGGCGTCTTCCACGGTGTCCGGGTGCAGCTGGCTCCAAATCCACGCCTCCACGCCCATCCGTTGCACCTCGGCCAGCGAGGCCGGGGAGGGCCCATAGGCCAGCCGGTTGAGGACGTGCAGCGGCCTGCTTCTCCTGGCTCCAGCCCGACGGCGGAAGGTGCACCGGTGGAGAGGCCGAGGCGGCCGAAGGGGCGGGGGCACTGGCACAGGCCAGGCACAAAAAGAGGAGGGCGTAGGGACGCTTCATGTCTGTCCCTCGGGGAAACCCCGGCCAGTCCGAAAAGTTTGGGCCACTGGCCCGGTCCCAGTGGCGAAACGCGCCGCGTCAATGCAACAGTCGGGGTCCATGACGACGCGTTCGGGCGGTCGGTTCCTGTGGGCAGCGGTCGCAGTGGCGCTCCTTCCCCTCTCGGCACGGGCGCAAGCTAGCGAGGTGCACGCCGACACCGGCGACACGGCCTGGCTGCTCATCTCGGCCGCCCTGGTGCTGCTGATGACGCCGGGCCTGGCCCTCTTCTACGGCGGGATGGTGCGGCGCAAGAACGTGCTCGCCACCCTCATGTACTCCCACTTCGCGCTGGCCCTGGTGACGGTGCAGTGGGTGGTCTTCGGCTACTCCATCACCTTCGGGAAGGACTTCCACGGCCTCATCGGCGGCACCAACTACCTGATGCTCGACAATGTGGTGGGCAAGCTGAAGGGCAGCGTGCCGGAGCTGGCCTTCATGGTGTTCCAGCTGAAGTTCGCCATCATCACCCCGGCGCTCATCACCGGGGCCTTTGTCGAGCGCATGAAGTTCTCCGCCTACATGGTCTTCACACTGCTGTGGACCACCTTCGTCTATGACCCGGTGGCCCACTGGGTGTGGGGAGACGGCGGCTGGATTGGCGCCTACGGCACCTTGGACTTCGCCGGCGGCACGGTGGTGCACTGGACGGCCGGGCTGTCGGCGCTGGTGTGCGCGCTCTTCATCGGCAAGCGGCTGGGCTTCGGCAAGGAGCGCTTCATCCCGCATGACTTGCCGATGACCATTACCGGTGCCGGCCTGTTGTGGTTCGGCTGGTTCGGCTTCAACGCCGGCAGCGCGCTGTCGGCCGGACAGACGGCGGCCCTGGCCTTCGTCACCACCACCATCGCCGCCGCCACTGGGGCCATGGCGTGGGTGTTCGGCGAGTGGGCCACCCGCGGCAAGCCCACCATGCTCGGCTTCGCCTCGGGCCTGGTGGCCGGGCTGGTGGCCATCACCCCGGCGGCCGGCTTCGTCTCGCCGGCCGCCTCGCTGGTCATTGGCGCGGCGGCGGGACTCGTCTGCCTGGCGGCCGTGGTGCTGAAGGAGCGCCGCTTCCACTACGACGACTCGCTGGATGCCTTCGGCATCCACGGGGTGGGCGGCATGCTGGGGGCCCTGCTGGTGGGCGTCTTCTCACGCAAGGTGCTCAACCCGAGCGGTGGCGCGGACGGGCTTCTGGCGGGCGACCCCTCGCTGCTGCTGAAGCAGGCGGTGGGGCTTTTGGCCGCCGGCGTCTGGACGGTGGTGCTCACCCTGGCCATCCTCTACGTGGTGGACAAGACCATGGGCCTGCGGGTGTCCGAGGACGACGAGCGCGAGGGGCTGGACGCCACCCAGCACGGCGAGGCGGCCTACACCTCCTAGCGCCGCCGCCACCGGGGTGCACATTCCGGACAACCGCGCGCCTAGACTGCAGGGCACGGTGGACGTCCCCGCAAACTCCGCGCTGGCGCTGCTCTCCTCGGCCCCTCCCTGGCCCACCCGGGTGGTGTGCCTCACCGAGGAGACGACGGAGACGCTGTACCGGCTGGGGGCTGGGGACCGCGTGGTGGGCGTCAGTGGCTTCACCGTCCGGCCGCCGGAGGCACGGCGCAAGCCGCGGGTGAGCTCTTTTCTGGACGCGGACTTCGAGAAGATTGTGGCCCTCCGGCCGCACCTGGTGCTTGGCTTCAGCGACCTGCAGGCGGACCTCGGCCGGGAACTCTGCAAGCGCGGCGTCCCGGTGTTTCTCTTCAACCAGCGGAGCCTCGCGGAGATTCTCCAGGCCATCCGCCTCATCGGCGCCCTGGTCGGGCTGGCGGAGGAGGCGGACCGCCTCGCCGCCCAGCTTCAGGCCAACCTTGAGCGGCTGGCGGAGGCGGCCGCGCGGCTGCCCCGGCGCCCCCGAATGTTCTTCGAGGAGTGGCACGAGCCGCTCATCTCCGGCATTCGCTGGTGCTCGGAGCTGCTGGAACTGGTCGGGGGCGAGGACGTGTGCGTGGAGTCCCGGGCCAGCCAGGCTGCCCAGGGACGGATTTTTTCCCCCGAGGAGGTGGCGCGGCGCGACCCGGAGGGCGTGGTGGCCAGCTGGTGCGGCCGCAAGGCCAAACCGGAAAAAATCCGCGCCCGTCCAGGCTGGGACAGGGTGCGGGCGGTGCTGGATGACCAGCTGTACGAGGTGAAGAGTCCCGTCATTCTGCAGCCCGGACCAGCCGCCCTCACTGAGGGGGCGGAGCAGCTGGCGCGGATTGTGGCGGCCGTCGCCAAAGGAGAGCGACTGGGCAACCCGAAGAAGGGCGACTTGCGCTCGGCCGCGTGAGGGCTCCGGGCGCCTTCAACCAAACCGACGGCTTTCAAGGAGCAAGGCATGCGCACCGCCGAGGCGTGGTTCAGCAGCTACGGCCGCGACCACCAGAACGCCACCAACCGCAGCATCCACTGGGTGTGCGTCCCGGCCATCCTCTGGGCCGTCATCGCCGCGCTGTGGGCACTCCCGGTGCCGAGCGCGCTTGGCGTGCCGGGTTTTTGGTGCCTTCTGGCGATGGTCGCGGCCCTCGTCTTCTACTGGCGCATGTCCCCGGTCATCGGCCTCGGCATGCTCGCGCTCTTCGTCCTCCTCGGCGCCGTCACCCAGCTCCTCTTCGCCACACTCGGGCCGGCGCGCCTCCTCGGGGTGGCCGCCGTCGTCTTCGTCGTGGCTTGGGTGGGGCAATTCATCGGCCACAAGTTCGAGGGCAAGCGGCCCTCCTTCCTGACGGACTTGTCCTACTTGCTGGTGGGCCCAGCCTGGCTACTGGGGAAGGCCCTGCGGCGGGCCGGTCTGGCAGTTTGAACCGGGCGTCCCCCCGCGGGCGCCCTCCGCGCGTCGCTGCCGCGAAACATTCCCGGAGTCGCTCGGCCGCCGCTGGAGCGCGAGGACGTGACCAGTCTGCTTCCCCCCGGGCCGGGCCTTCGGGGCAAGCCTGGGGTAGCCCGCCAAGGCGACGGCGAGCGCCGTGGACCCGCTGCGCGGCCCAATCAGCGCCCGAGGGCTGGCACCAGCTGTTCCACCAGCATGGCCTCGGTCTGCTCGTGCATCCCGCGGGTGCCGTAGTTGGTGCTGGTGATGACCACAGCGGCGTCTAGGTCAGGCAGCACCACCACCTTGTTGCCGCCGTTGCCGGACATGAAGAAGGCAGGGTGGCCGGCGAACGACTTCAGCCACCACAGGTAGCCGTACTGCGTCATCTCGTCGATGCGGGCGCGGGGCTGGGTGGAGGCGCGAACCCAGGCCTCCTCGAGGAGCTGCTGGCCGCGGAGGCGGCCACCGTCGAGGGCGAGCTGGGCGAGGGCGAGAAGGTCGCGGCTGCGCAGCCGCAGCCCGCCGCCCGTCTGCGGGAGCCCCCGGGGAGAAAAGACCCATTGCTCGCCGACAATGCCCAGCGGGGCGAAGAGCCGCTCGTGCGCGTACCGGTCCACCCGCTTTCCGGTGGCCTGCTGCAGCACTTCGGCGAGCAGTGAAACCCCGGCGGTGCAGTAGCTGAAGAAACGGCCGTACGGCGGCTCCTCAGCTTTCTCCCCCAGGTGCATCCGGCCGCGGATTGGCAACTCGAAGAAGAAGCGGGTCCAGTCCTCAATCAGGTACATCCGTTCCTCGTTACCCCGGGAGGCGTCGTTCCAGTCGTCGCATTCGAGTGGCGAGGACATGGTGAGCAGGTCCTCGAGCGTGATGGCCGCTTTGCGCGGCTCCACGCCAGCAAGGGTCTGCCGGTGCTCGGGGGTCAATAGGGGCAGCACCCGGGCGGAGACGCCGGACAGTGCATGGTCGGCGATGGCCAGGCCCACCAGCATGCCGGTGATGCTCTTGGTGGCCGAGCGGGTGTCGCGCGGTGTCTGCGCATCGCCCTCGAAGTACCTCTCGTACAGCAGCTGCCCGTGCCGGGCCACCAAGACGCTGCCAATCCTCTTCAACTCCCCCTTGGCCACGGCCGATTCGAGCGTCGGGAGCTGCAGCGGCAGCCCGGGGCCGCCGCTTTTGGCCTTGGCCTCTTCAGCCCCGCTGGCTGCGGGCGCCGCAGCCGCGGTCGCGCCGCAAGCCACCGCCAAGACCAGCGCCGTCCATGTCCGCACCCTTGGGGGGAAACACATCCGCGCCACCTTAGACACGAAAACCCGAGTGGCTGAACGCCCGGCCGGACGCCTCAGCCAGTTGACGGCTCGGCCAGCACCGCCGGGTTGGGCGTCGGTGCGGCCACCCGCTTCAGCGTGTTGCTGTCGGTGTGGTGGAAGGGTTCCGCCCGGCCGAAAACCTGCAGCACCGTGTCCTGCTGGTAGTGGAGGAGCCCTGGCGCCTCCAGGCTGAGGGTGAAGGTGTAGGACAGCGTCCTGAAGTTTTCGTGCAGGAAGGGCGCGGAGACGATGCCGGAGGTGGGCGAGCCGAGCGTGGCCTTCACGGTGAAGCGGCGGGCGTTGGGCTCGGCCGTCCCGGTTGCCATCGCCACCTGCCCGCGGGGGATGGCCAGCGTCTGCAGCAGCGTCCGCGTCGCCGGCTCCCACAGCCAGTAGCCCACTTGGTCGTGGAAGGTGAGCACCTCGTCCAGCTTGTTGATGTGGGCGTGGTAGCGCAGCCCGTACAGCAGCTGGGGCCCATTGGTTTGCAGGTCGATGGCTTCAAAGACCATCCGCTCACGGTAGGGCTCCTCCAGGCCGCCGTCGGCCACCGGGTGTGTGTCGAGACCCTGACCTTCCCAGACGCCGGCCAGGGCCGCCAGCGGGCCCAGGTTGCGCAAGGTGTCCAAATCGGGCTGCTCGGGCTCGGTGTAGATGTCGCGGGCCATGGCCTTCCCCTCCGACGCCCAACTCTACGGGAGCTGCCGGGGGCAGGTGGCAACACTTCGGGCCTGGGCCAGGGCTTCGCCCGCAAGGCGGCCAAGGCGCTGCTCAGGTCCTGGTGGCGGCGACGGCACTCACCGCCCCACTCGCCCCGGGTGCCGCGGCCCGCCGCCGCTGCAGCACTGCGTCCAGAGACCAGGGTCCGGGGCCGGCGGCCAACAGAAAGATGCACGACAGCAGCTGCGAGTAGTCGGAGCGGGTCTCGTGCAAGACGGCCCACCAGCCGACGGTCGGCGGCGCGGGCGGCTTGGCCAGGGGCGAGGTGCCGTAATAGAGACCGATTTTGGTGGAGAGGATGGCCACCACCATCTCGATGATGAAGGGGACGCTGATGAAGCGCGTCAGAAGCCCAGCCATGAGCAGGAGCCCGCCCCCAATCTCCAAAAGGGCGATGGCCGGCGCCAGCACGTCCGGCATGGGCATGCCCAGCTTGGTGAAGCGGCCCACCCCCTGGTTGACGTAGACGAACTTGAGGATGCCCTCGGAGAAGAAGACGCCGCCCGCCAGCAGGCGAATGGCGAGCGTCGCCCGGGGGCCCGACGTTGGGGGGTGGGTGAAGAAGCGGACGACGTCCTGAAGGCGCATGGGGTTCTCCTTGGTGGCTGGGGCCGTCGGTAGCGACGCCCGCGCGGACGAGATTGCACGAGGGCTCCATCTATTCCCCACGACAGGTGGCCTGCTTTCGGTGGGGGGGTGGCAGCGTTTGCGGCGGTCCGGCCGGGGACGCTAGCCTCCTGCCCCAGCGTGCGGATGTCCTCTCCACCCAGGGCAGGTGCGGCCGGCGCGGCGCTCCTTCTGTTGCTGCTGGCGGGGGTTTCCTCGGCCGCGCCCTCGGCCGGGCGGCCGGAGGTGTCGCTCAACCACCTCTCGGTGGTGCTGGATGCGGCCACCGTCCGGGACCTCGCGGCGAATGCCTTTCTCAAGGACACCTTCGCCGCAGTGTTTCAGAAAGCCAACGTCTCCAATGACGGCAAGCGGTGGACGGGGACGTACCTGTATGGGGAGCGGACGTACCTCGAGGTGTACGAGGCGGGACCGGCACAGGGCGAGCCTGGCAGCAGCGGCATCGCCCTGGCCGTCGAGCATCCCGGGGACGTAACAAAGCTGGCGCTGCCGCTCGCCGACGCCGGGGCCGAGGCGACGGTGGTGCTGCGCACCGCGCAGGGCCCGAGTGGCGCCCAGGTGCCGTGGTTCTACCAGCTACGCGCCTTCTACCGGACGGACCCGCCGTCCAACACCACCCGCTGGGTGATGGAGTACCAGAAGGACTTCCTGCGCACCGTGGAACCGGGCAGGGACGGCATCAGCCGCGCGCAGCTCGCCGCGCGATTTCAGCAGAAAAACCGGCTGGTGAAGGACATCGTCGGTGCAACGGTGGCCCTCGCGGACCGCGAGATGGAGCGCTTCGTCAAGGAGCTCGAAGTTTACGGCTGGACGGTGCGCACCGACGGGGCGCGACGCATCGCCTCGGGCGGAGGCATGACGCTGACGCTCATCCCGGTGGCCCCGGGCGTGCGTGGGCTGACCGAGGTTCGCTTCCAGCTGGTGAAGAAGGGTGTACCGGTGCAGACGCTGCACCTGGGCCCGACGTCCGTCCTCGCCGTCTCTGCCGACGGCACGGCCGTCTGGACGCTGTGACGCCCATGGCCCTGGTTGCCTGTCCAGAGTGTGGCAAGCAGGTCTCCTCCCAAGCGGCGAACTGTCCGCACTGCGGCATTTCCCTCGCCGCGGCCGCGGCGCCCCGTGGCCTCGGGCTTGGCGCCGCACCCCCCGCAGCACCGCTGGCCGAGCAGACTCTGTGGGAGGCGAGCCCCTCGCTGCTTCTGCTTCTGGGAGAGACGCTGGCCACCCTGCTGGTGGTGCTGGCCGTCATCCTCCTGGTGATGTTGGGGCTCCCGGCCGTGCTGTCCGCGCTGCCGGACGGCGGCCGAGGCACCTGGGTGGACCCGCACAAGGCGCCGCTCGTCCTCACCGTGGTGCTGGCCGTCTACCTTGCCCTGCGGGGAAGCCGCATGGCGGTGCGCGCGGCGCGGCTGCGCAGCACGCGCTACCGGCTTACCAACCAGCGCCTGCTGGTGGAGAGCGGGCTTCTGTCCCGCGGCATGGTGGAGGTCGACCTGCGCACCGTCGACGACCTCGTCTACCGCCAGGGCCTGGTGGACCGCCTCCTCGGCATTGGCACCGTCAGCATCGTTTCCTCGGACAGAAGCAGCCCCCGCCTGCAGTTGATTGGCGTGAAGGACCCGGCGGGCACGCGCGAGCTCATCCGAAGCCAGGCCTACGCTGCCACCCAGCGTCAGCTCTTCACTCGCTCCACGTGAGCCCTGCTGCACCCGCCCCGGCGCCACGCTGGGCCTTCGGCAGCCGCGCCCAGCTGGCCCACGCGCTGCTTTTGGTGGTACTCCTCACCGCGGTGTTCGCCGCGCTTCGGGGACTGGCGGCGCTGGTGCTGGGCCCGGACATGGGCCGGGACGTCCCCTCCGTCGGCTTCTTCGCGATGCTGGGGCTGGCTGTCCTGGTGCAGGCTGGGGCCGTGGTGGGACTGGGCCTCCTTCGCTGGGGACGGCTGCCGCTGGCGGAGTTGGGCTGGCACAGCGCCCACCTCAGCAAAAGCGACGTCAGGGGGCCGCGCCTGGCGCGGCGCGCGGGGCGGTGGCGCTGCGGGGACGGGGCACGGCCCGGTTGATGGCCAGTCCCAGCCCGGCCGCCGCCGCGGAGAGCAGCGCCCACAGGCTGAGTTGGCCCTGGTCGATGAGGAAGCCGGCCAGCGCCGGCCCGAGAATCTGGGCGACGGAGAAGAGGGACTGGTTGAGTCCCAGCACCACGCCCTGCTCGTTGCTCTGCACCTGCTGGGTGATGAGGCTGGTGAGGGTGGGGCGCAGGACGCCATTTCCGAAGGAGGAGAGGGTGCCCGCCACCAGCAAAAGGGGAATGCCGAAGGTGGCCGAGAGCACCGCGTAGCCAGCCGTCACGCTGAGGAAGCCGGACGTCACCAGCGCCGTTTCGCCGAAGCGGCGTACCAGCCGGCCAATGAAGCCGCCCTGGAGAATGACGCCGAGAAGCCCGGCGTAGGCGAAGACGTAGCCCACCTGCTCCGGCCCGAAGGGCCGGCCGTGCCAGACCAGCCGGCGCTCGCAGAAGAGGGCCAGCCCGCCGGTGAAGGCGGCGAAGGCGAAGCTGAAGCAGAAGAATTGAAGCAGCAGCGGCGCCAGCCCGGGCCGGCGGAAGTACTGGGCGTACTCGCCCCACGCCAGCAGCGACAGGCGCCGTCCGCCGGGCCCGGGGTTGTCCGCGGCGGCACTGGCGGGCTGAGGCGGCTTGCCCCCCGGAAGCAGAAACGCGGTGGCCAGAATGCTGGTGAGCGACAGTCCGGCGGCCACCAGGAAGGGCACGTGGTAGCCGTACTTGGACAAGAAGCCGGACATGGCCGGGCCCACCAGGAAGCCAAAGCCAAAGGCGATGCCGATGAGGGCAAACGCGCGGGAGCGGTTCTTCGGCTCGGTGACGTCGGCGATGTAGGCCTGGGCCAGCGAGAGATTCCCGGCGGTGAGCCCGTCGATGATTCGCCCGAGGAAGGCCACCCACAGCGCCTGGGCACCGCCCAGGATGAGAAAGCCGGCCAGGGTCCCCACCTGGCTGAACAGCA
Source organism: uncultured delta proteobacterium (assembly GCA_963760425.1). Lineage (GTDB taxonomy): Bacteria > Myxococcota > Myxococcia > Myxococcales > Myxococcaceae > JADGRA01. The sequence continues at coordinate 55,690 of CAVXCY010000025.1, forward strand.
ACAATGGCTTGCGGCCGACGCGGTCGCTCAGCCGCCCGAGGAGGGGTCCGGAGAAGAGCGAGCAGAAGGCGAAGACGGAGATGAGGAGCCCGACCTGGGTGGGCGAGGCGCCCAACCGCTGCGCGTAGAAGGGCAACAGGGGCAGGACGATGGTGAGCCCCAGGACGTCGACTACGACGATGAGAAAGATGGGGAGGAGCGGGTGACGCTTCAAGGCGCCTGGAGCGCTAGCCCAAAGCGGTGATGGCGGCAATGCCTTCGCCTGGGCGACGGCTAGGGCGGACCGAACCCGGAACGCGCAAAGACGGCCTGCGCCGGCGGGGAGAGGAGGAATTGCAGGTAGGCCGCTGCCAGCCCGGACTGCGCCGAGCGCAGCACCACCGCCATCGGGTACTGGGCCACGACGTTGATGTCCGGGGGGATGGGCAACAGTTGCACCTGGCCAGCTACGCTCTGGGCGTCGCTCTGGTACACAATCCCCGCGTCGGCCTCGGCCAGGACGACCTTGGTGAGGACTTGCTTCACGTTGAGCTCCCGTGACACCACCCGGGCCTGGACGCGGGCGCTGAAGTCCGGCCCCAGCACGCGGTTGGCCCGTTCCAAAAGCTCCAGCGTGTAGCGACCAATGGGCACCTCCGGGGTGCCGATGACGAGCCGCTGCGCCTTGGGCAGGTCGGCGAAATGCTGCAGGTGCGCCGGGTTGGTGCTCGGGACGACCAAGACCGGGACGTTGCTCAGAAACAGCTGCTCCCGCCCCACCACCGAGGCTTTCTGTGCCAATTCCATCTGCCGGCGGTCGGCAGATAGAAAGACGTCGGCCGGCGCCCCCTGCTCGAGTTGCGTCCGCAGCTCCTGGCTTCCAGCGAAGTTGAAGCGGAGGTGGACGCCTGGATGGGCCTCTTCGAAGGGGGCTTGGAGTGCGGTGCAGGCCTCGCGGAGGGAGGCCGCGGCAAACACCACCAGCTCAGCCGGGCCCCCCGGGGTGGGGGCCGCCGAACTGCTCAGGCTGGCTCCCAGCAGCAGCAGCAGCAAGAGGCGCCGTCCAGAAAGTCCTGCGGTGGTGTGCACGCCTTCCCCTCTTAAGGGCCATACCGTGCCGGTGGGACTGTGCCGGCCGCTTGCGTCCACCCCGGGAGATTTACCCCACGGTGCGCTCCATCGCACGCCCGGGAGCCTCCGCTGAATTCGATTCGCGCCCCTGGCCTTCGGCCGAAACGAAGCCCGGGGCCCCTTCCCAGGGTTGCTGCCGACGGGGTCGACATTGCCCGGAGGCTGGACCTAGCTTCTGCCCTCATGGGTGCACGGTGGTGCGGGAGGGACGACCGCCACTTCGGGCGACGTGCGTGCCGGGACACCGCTCCCGTCTTGTCCGCCACGTCCGGGACCAGGGTCGCGTGAGCGCCCAGGACGACGCGAGCGGCGTCGAGTGGATTGTGGAAGCCTTTGGCTGCCAGCCAGAGGCGCTCCGTTCCGAATCGTCCCTGCGCTCGCTGTTTGAGCGGGCCGTCCGCGAGCTGTCCCTGCACCCCCTCGCCCCCGCCAGCTTCCACCTGTTTCCACCACCCGGTGGCATCACCGGTGTCCTCGTCCTCTCGGAGTCGCACCTCACCTGCCACACCTTCCCGGAGAGGGGCTACGCCGCACTGAATCTGTATTGCTGTCGCCCGCGCCAGACTTGGGACTTCGCCGTCCAGTGCCGCGAGTTCCTCGGTGCCGAAACCACCCAGGTGATTGAAGTTCGGCGCGGTGGGCTACCGGAGGACGCAGGGTGACCACCGGTGTCGCCTCCGCCTGCCCCCAGTGTGGCGCTCCGCTTCGCTTCGGCGGGGCCGCCAGCCTCGCCGCCGTCTGTGCCTACTGCCGCTTCGCCTCGCTGCGGACGGGCGCCCGGCTGGACAAAGCCGGGAAAGTCCCGGACCTCGTCGCCACCGACACGCGACTGTCCATCGGCACGGCGGGAAAGGTCGACGGGCGTACCTTCACCTTGCTGGGCCGGCTCCAGCTGTCCCAGGGCGAGGCCGTGTGGAACGAGTGGTACGCCTCCTTCGACGACGGCCGCTGGGGCTGGGTGGCGGAGGCCCAGGGCCGTCTCTACGTCACCTTTCCCAGGGAGGTGGCTTCAGGGCTCCCCCCGCTGCGCGCGCTCCAGCCGGGGATGGAAGTCCAGCTGCCTGGGGTTGGGCGCGCCGTGGTGGACGAGGTGAACGAGGCGCGCCTCGTCTCCTTCGAAGGCGAGCTGCCCGTCCGGCCCGAGGTGGGGGAGACGTGGCGCTACGCCGACTGCAGCACCGACAGCGGCGGCTTTGTCACGCTGGACTACGGCTCCGGCGGCGGCGGGGTGCTCTACGCCGGGCGCGAGCTGGGTTACCCAGAGGCCGGGCTGGCCGACTGTGCCCCGGTGGCGGCCCCCAGCCAGGTCCCGGCGCGGGCGCTGCGCTGCCCCAATTGCGGTGGGCCCATTGAGCTGCGGCGGCCCGACACCAAGGCCTTCGCCTGTCCAAGCTGCGGCGGCCTCCTCGAGGTGAGCCGAGGAAATTTTCAAGTCCTGGGCATTCTCGAATCCCGGTCCAAGCCGCCCATTCCGCTCGGGGCCCAGGGGACACTGCTGGGCGAGGCGCTGGAGGTCCTCGGCTTTCTCGTCCGGAGCATCACCGTGGACGGGGAGCGGTTTGCCTGGAAGGAACTGCTTCTGCACGGGGCTGGCGGCTACCGCTGGCTCTCCGTCTACAACGGTCACTGGCTTTACTTGCGCCCCATCGCTTCTGGGAAGGTGGTGCTGTCCGGCCGGAGGGCAGACTACGAGCGGCGCGTCTTCAAGCACTTTCAGGGTGGCCCGGCGCGGTACGACGAAATTCAGGGGGAATTCTACTGGGAGATTCGGGGTGGCGAGACGGTCATGACGAATGACTACGTGGCGCCGCCCTGGCTGCTCTCCTCCGAGAGTAGTCAGACGGAGAGTTCCTGGAGCCTGGGCCAGTCGGTGACCGGTGCGGACCTCTGGAAAGCTTTCAAGCTTCCCGGCGTTCCCCCGCCGGCGGTGGGCGTCGGCGAGGCCGAGCCCAACCCCTTTGGCACACGCCTCGCCCCGGCGTGGAAGCTGGCCGGCGCCGCCCTGGCGATTCTGTTTGTGCTGGCGGCCCTTTTCGCTGTGCGCGCGCCGCGCCAAGTGGTGCTGGCCCTGGACGTCCCGCTGGCCCCAGGCGACGTCACCCTCTCCGAGGTGTTCGACGTCAGCGGTGGGCCGCAGGCCCTCGAAATCACCGCCCAGGCCGCGGTGGAGCAGGCTTGGGTGGGGCTCGACGTGGCCCTCATCGAGGAGGAGACGGGAGAGGCCGAGGTGGTGGGCTTCGAGCTGTCCTCCTTCTCCGGGGTGGAGGACGGCGAGCACTGGACGGAGGGTTCGCGCCACGGGAGCGCCGTCATCGGCTCGGTCAGGGACGGCCGCTACCTGCTGCGCGTCGAGCCGCAAGTCGAGCGGGGGCAGGGCCAGGTCCCGCAGACGGCGCACGTGCGCGTGGTCCGGGGCGTCTTTCTGACGACGCCTTTGGTGCTGGCGCTGCTGTTGGTGGCTGCCTGGCCGCTGGTCCTCGTCCTGCGATTCGTGGCCTTCGAGCGGCGGCGCTGGCAGGACAGCGACCATCCCTGGAGCAACTCGTGAGGCGCTGCGGATGAGGACGGGGCCCTATGCCTTTTTCTGCGCCGTCGTCGCCATCGCCTTTCTGGCGATGGAGGCCCGCGGCATGAACCTGCTACCCGAGTCGCACCACGTCAGTGTTCCGTCCTCGGTGCGAGGCGCGCCGGGTGGCTATCGCACCTACCGCAGCTGGGGAGGCGGCGGATTCAGGGGAGGCAAGTGATGGACCTGTTCAACTTCAAGTCGCTTTTGGCGAGCATCGTCTACTCGGCGGTCGGGGTGGTCATCTTCCTCGTCGCCTTCAAGCTGCTCGAGCGCTTCATGCCCTTCAACGTGGACAAGGAACTGTCCGAGGACCAAAACACGGCGGTGGGAATCGTCGTGGGCTCGGTGATGATAGGCCTCGCCATCATCATCGCCGCCGCGATTCATTAGGATGGCGGTTGGCCCAGGCGGGGCGGCCGGCGCCCGCGCGGCAACGGCGCGGACGACCGCGCTGTTCGCGGCGGTGCTGCTCGTCTCGACGTGCGGCCTGGTCTATGAGCTTGGCGCCGGGGCGCTCGCCTCGTACGTTCTCGGCGACTCGGTGACCCAGTTCTCCCTGGTCATCGGCATCTACCTCTCCGCCATGGGCCTGGGCGCGCACTTCTCCCGCTACCTCGAGCGGGGGCTGGCCAGGCGCTTCGTCGACTTGGAACTGGCCGTGGCACTGGTGGGTGGCTTCTCGGTGCCGGTGCTCTTCCTCTGCTTCGGACGGGTCGCCCACTTTCGACCCATCCTCTACGCGGTGGTGGTCCTGGTGGGCACGCTGGTCGGTGTGGAGATTCCGCTCTTTCTGCGCATCCTGCGGCGCCGGCTCGAATTCAAGGACCTCGTCGCCAACGTGCTCTCGGTGGACTACCTGGGCGCGCTGGTGGCCTCGCTGCTGTTCCCGTTGCTGCTGGTGCCCAGGCTCGGCCTCGTGCGCACCTCGCTGGCGATGGGACTGGTGAATGGGCTGGTGGGACTGTGGAGCACCTGGCTGCTGGCCGAGGAGCTGCCCGCGCTGGGGTGGCTGCGGGTGCGCTGTGCCGGCGTCATCCTGGCCTGCGCGGCCGGCCTGCTGGGCGCCAACTGGATGACCTCCCTCGCCGAGGAAGCGCTCTTCTCGGACCCCATCATCTACTCGCGCCAGTCGGCCTACCAGCGCATCGTCATCACCGCCGGGCGCGGCAGCTTTCAGCTCTTCCTCGACGGCAATCTCCAGTTCTCGTCGGTCGACGAATACCGGTACCACGAGGCCCTGGTGCACCCGGCCTTCGCCGCCGCCGCCCGGCACGAGAACGTGCTGGTGCTGGGGGGCGGCGACGGCCTCGCCGTCCGGGAGATTCTGCGCTACCCGGAGGTGCGCCACGTGACGCTGGTGGACATCGACCCGGCCATGACGGCGCTGGCGGTGGACCTGCCCATGGTGCGGGAGCTCAACCGCAATTCCCTCCTCGACCCCCGGGTGCGCTTGGTGCACGAGGACGCCTTGGCCTGGCTGGCCGACCTGCCCAAAGAGGAGCGCTTCGACGTGGCCATCGTGGACTTCCCCGACCCCAACAACTTCTCGCTGGGGAAGCTGTACACCACCCGCTTTTACCGTCTCCTCCAGGCCCATCTCGCCCAAGGGGCCGCGGCTGCCGTGCAGAGCACCTCTCCGCTTTTGGCCCGGACCTCCTTCTGGTGCATCGCCACCACCATGGAGGCGGCGGGCCTCTTCGTCCGCCCCCTGCACGTGGCCGTCCCCTCCTTCGGAGAATGGGGGTTTGCGCTGGCGCGAGCCGAGCCCTTCGAGATTCCCGCCCACGTGCCACCCGGGCTGCGCTTCCTCTCCGACCCGCTGCTGCCCGGCCTCTTCGTATTCGGTCCGGACCTGGCCCGCGTCCCGGCGGAGGTGAACCGCTTGGATAATCAAATCCTGGTCCAGTACTACGAGGCGGAGTGGAGGCGCTTCGAATGACGCGCTTCACAAGGCGCGACCTCCTCCTCGCCTTCCTCGGCCCGGCGGTGGCCACCGCCTGTCGTGGCAGCAAGCCGCCGGCGCTGTCCTTCGAGGGCGCCATCCTCGGCGCCAACGACAGTCGGGGCCACCTGCTGCGGACGGGCTTCCAGCCCACGCCGCAGGTGCAGACTCGCACGGCCATCCTCATCATCGGCGGCGGCATCGCAGGCCTTTCGGCTGCCTGGCGCCTCTCACGGGCCGGGGTGGAGGACTACCGCATCCTCGAACTGGACTCCCAGCCCGGCGGCACCTCCCAGGCTGGCAGCAACACCGTCACCGGCTTCCCCTGGGGCGCCCACTACCTGCCGTGTCCCCAGCCCCACGCCCGCGCGGTCGAGCTGCTGGCGGTGGAGATGGGCGCGGCCGAGCGACGCAGCGACGGGCAGCTCATCTTCGACGAGGCGCAGCTCTGCCGTGCGCCTCAGGAAAGGCTTTTCGTCGCCGACCGCTGGTACGAGGGACTCTACCCGCGCGCTGGTGCCACGCCGCGCGACCTCGACGAATTCGCGCGCTTCCAGGCCGAAGTCCGGCGTTTCTCGGGCCTGCGCGATGGCCGGGGCCGGCGCGCCTTCGCTGTTCCCATGGAGCACGGTTCAGACGACGCCGACATCGTCGCCCTCGACCGTCTCTCCATGTCCGACTGGCTCGACTCCCAGGGCCTGCGCGGCGAACGCATCCGCTGGTTCGTCGAATACGGCTGCCGCGACGACTATGGAACGACACTGGCGGGCACCAGCGCCTGGGCGGGACTGCACTACCACGCCTCCCGCACCGACCATGGCGGGCCGGAGGACTTACTGACCTGGCCTGAGGGCAACGGCCACATCGTCTCGCACCTGGCGCGCCGGGCTGGCCGGCGTCTGGAGACCGGGGTGCTGGCGACGGACGTGCGGCCCCTTCAGCGGGGCGCGGAGGTCATCGCCTTCCACGCCGACACGGCCCGGGGCGAGCGGGTGCTTGCCGACCACGTGGTGCTGGCCATCCCGCGCGTGGCCGCGGCTCGCGTCTTTCCCCACCCGCGGCTGGTCGCGGAGGCCAGCAGCTTTCAGGCCGGCGCCTGGCTGGTGGCCAACGCCACGCTACGCCGGCGCCCCCTCTCCCGCGGCTTCCCCGAGGCATGGGACAACGTCTTCTACGGTTCCGGCAGCCTGGGCTACGTGGTGGCCACCCACCAGTCCGACCGACACGGCGGTCCACCCGGCGCCACCGTCTTCACCTGGTACCTCTCGCTGACGCAGGCCGACCCGGCGCAGGCGCACCGCTGGCTGCACAGCCTGTCCTGGCGCGAGGCGGCCGAGCTGGTGGTTGCCGACCTGCGGCGGGCCCACCCGGACATCGAATCCTGCATTGAACGGCTGGACGTGTGGCGCTGGGGCCACGCCATGATTCGCCCTCGCCCCGGCTTCGTGTTCTCTCCCGAGCGGCGCCGGGCCTCCCAGCCGCTGGGAGATGTCCACTTCGCGCACACCGACCTCTCGGCGCTCTCCCTCATGGAGGAGGCGCAGTACCACGGCATCCGCGCCGGGGAGGAAGTCCTGGCGCGGATGGGTCGGTCCTTCGATAGCCTGCTGTGACGGGTTGCTGCCCTCGGGCGACGCAAACCCCCGGCGGCGGGGGCGCACGGGGGGGCCTAGCCGTTCGTCCAGAAGGCGCGGGCGAAGGCCGAAGCCGGTGCGACGCGCAGCGTCTCCACCTGCCCGCGCTCCGTCACGCGGCCGCCTTCCAGCACGAGCATCTGTCCCCCCAGGGCGCGCGCGTCCTCCGCCTCGTGGGTGACGACGAGGGCGGGGACGGCCAGCCGCCGCAGGTGCTCGGCCAGGAAGCCGCGGAAACGGACCCGGCTCGGGGTGTCCAGCGCCGCCAGCGGCTCATCCAGAAGCAGAGCGTGCGGCTCCATGGCCAGCGCCCGGGCGAGGGCGGCGCGCTGCCGCTCGCCACCGGACAGACTGCTCGGCAGCCGTTCGGCCAGTGCAGAAGCGCCCAGCTGGCGCAAGGCCTCCTCCACGCGGGCCGCCCGGGCCGCCTTGTCCAGCCGGTGCAGGGCGAAGCCGACGTTGTCCCGCACCGAGAGGTGGGGGAAGAGGCCGGAGTCCTGCGGCACGTAGGCCACGCGGCGTTCCTCCACCGGCAGACACAGGCCCGAGGCCGCGTCGAAGAGGACGTCTCGGCCGAGCACCAGCCGCCCGGCACTTGGACGCAGGGCCCCCAGCACTGCCAGCAGCAGCGTGGTCTTTCCAGCGCCATTGGGCCCAGTGACAAGCAGCGGCCCGGGGCCCGCGGCAAACTCCACCGAGAGGTGAAAGGTGCCCCGCCGGAGCTCAAGTCGCGCGTCGAGCACCCTCACCTCCGAGGAAGCCGTGCGCCCGCCGACCCACCAGCAGCAGGAGGCCGAAGGCCACCACCACCAGCACCAGCGCCATGGCCTTGGCGGCGCGGACATCCGTCTCCAGGGCGGTGTAGATGGCCAGCGGCAGCGTCTGGGTGCGCCCGGTGAGGTTGCCGGCAAACATCAACGTGGCCCCAAATTCCCCCAAGGCCCGCGACCAGCTGAGGGCCGCGCCGGTGACAAGCCCGGGCACAGACAGGGGCAGGGCCACGCGGAAGAAGGTGCGCGCCGGCCCGGCCCCCAGCGAGCGGGCCACCAACAGCAGCGCTGGGTCGAGTCGCCGGAAGGCGGCAGCGGCCGCCAGGACGTAGAACGGCGCCGAGACAAACACTTCGGCCAGCACCACCGCTGCGGTGGTGAAAGGCAGGCCGATGCCGACGCGCTCCAGCCACGGCCCGAGCAGCCCCCGGCGTCCGAAGGCCAGCAGCAGCGCCAGCCCCGAGACGGCCGGGGGGATGACGATGGGCAGCTGCACCAGCGTGTCCACCGCCCGCGCCAAGCGCCCGGTGCGCCGTGCCAAAAGCCAGGCCAGCGGGGTACCGAGGAGCAGCACCACCGCGAGCGAGCAGCTGGTGGTGAGGAGGCTGAGGCCCAGCGCCGCCACGGCCAGCGGGTGGCGCAGGCCGGCCAGCGCCTCCGCCAGGCCGGTGGAGAGAAAAAGGGCCAGCAGCGGCGCCAGCAGGAAGGCGAGCAGCACGCCGGCCGCCAGCACCGGCAGGACCACCTGCACGCGGCGGCTCCAGCCTCTCATCGCACCTCAGCCAACCCGACGCACCGGCTGGCGCCCGGCCTGCGTCCGGAAGGTCTGGACGCGGTGTCTGAAGGAGTCGGCGTCCACGTGGGGGGCCACGGACTGTCAGGAAAGCCAGGCGGTGTGTCAAGCTTGGCTGCGGTGTGTGCCCTTGCTCCCGGAGGGAAACCTTCCGTCTGTTCCGGGGTCTGTCTTCTGCCACTGTTTCCCCGGGCACGTCGCTTTGCCGTGCGCCGGGCGGGCAATTCGCTATGTGGTTGGTACGTATGTCCGTCGTGCGGCCAGCCCTGACCTGTCTGGGCGCAGTGCTTCTTCTGGCCCTGCCGGCCTGCCAGGAGAGCCCTGCGCGGGCCGCCGCCGGGGAGCCGGCCGCCGAAGCCCGCGCCCCCGCCCCGCCGGCCCCGCCCCCGGGTCCGCCGGTTCCGGTGGAGCTGCCGTCCCTGGCGCCGCTGGTGGAGCGCGTTCTGGCCACGGTCGTCAGCGTCGAGGTGGAGCCCGGCCAGGGGCCGCTGTCCGCCGACGAGGAGGACGACGACGCGGACCCGGCGACCGCCACCCCTCCCCTTCCGGAGGGACACCCGCCCGTCCCGAACGGGGCCGGCCCCCGCGAGCGCGCCGGTGCGGGCGTTCTCCTCGGCGGGCGCGGCCTTGTCCTGACCAGCTTCCACTTCCTCCGAGACGCCTCGGGCCTGCTGGTACACCTGGCCGACGGCCGCTCCTACGAGGCCGAATTGGTGGGACGCGACGCCCCGACGGACCTCGCGCTGTTGCGGCTGCGCAATGCACCGAAAAGCCTCCCGGTGGCCCGCCTCGGTGACTCGCGGCGGCTGCACGCCGGCGACTGGGTGCTGGCGGTGGGGAACCCCTTTGGCCTGTCCTCCAGCGTCTCGCTGGGCATCGTCACCGCGCTCGCCGGCCATGTGGGCGGCCCTCACAACGACTTTCTGCAGACGGATGCGGCCATCAACCCGGGCAACTCCGGCGGCCCCCTCTTCGACTTGCGCGGAGAGGTGGTGGGCATCGCCACCGCGGTGCCGGTGGCGGCGGGCATCGGCTTCGCTGTGCCGTCCTCCGTCGTGCTGGAGCTGCTTCCCCAGCTGGAGCGGGAGGGTGGGGTGACGCGGGGCGCCCTGGGCGCCTTCTTCCAGGACATGACGCCAGCGCTCGGCCGGGCGCTGGGGGTGGACTCCGGCCAGGGGGCGCTGCTGAGTGGCTTCACCGAAGACTCGGCGGCGCGCCGGGCTGGCCTGCAGCGGGATGACGTGGTGGTGGCCCTCGACGGCCAGCCGGTGGGCTCCCAGCGCGAACTCATCCACAGCGTGGCGCTGCACCCCCCCGCCTCCCAGGTGAAGCTGACTTTCGTCCGGAGCGGCAAGGCCCAGGACGTGCAGGTGACGCTGGGCGTGCGGACGGACCTCGACGGCACCGGCCCCTTGCTCCACCAGCAAACGGACGAGCGGCCGGCGCCGGACGAGGGGGGCCTGGGACTGCAACTTGCCGACCTCACCCGGGAGGTGGCGGCGCGCCTCCAAATCCGCAGCCCAGGCGCCGTGGTGGTGAGCGTCGCGCCCGGCGGGGCAGCGGATGCCGCCGGCTTCGTGCCGGGTGCCGTCATCATCGAAGTCGCTGGTGCACCGGTGCGCACTGCCCGCGACGCGGCCGCCGCGCTGAAGTCGGTCCACCCGGGCCGCACTGTCCTGGTGCGCACGCTGGTGCCGGGGGGCGCCCCAGCGCTGCGAGCGCTCGTCGTGCCCTAGCAACCCAAACGCCTAGTGTCCCGCCGGGGGCAGCGGCCGCACCAGGCCCCCGTAGCCGTCCGGGGCTTCGGCCACGGTGGTGCTGTTGTACTCGATGACGCCGAAAGTGCCCTGGGGCCCCGGCGGCCGGCAGCTGAAGCGCAGGGCGAGCTCCTCCACCTCTCCCGTCCGGACGCGGCGCAGCCGGCGTTCCAACAGGACAGGCACGCTGGCATGCACCACCGCCGGGACCAGCCGCTCCGTCTGGAGTTCGGGCACCAGGACGTCTTCGGCCCCGCGCCCCCCGTGGGCATCCAGTGCCACTCGTCCGTCGCGGCCTGGCAGCACGGTGGCGCGCACCACCACCCCGCCCTCTGCGGTGGGCAGCAGTGTCCAGTCGAGCAGGGTGAGGCAGCGGGCGACGTCGGCCAGCCGCGCCGCGGCGGCGAGTTCCCGTCCAGCCGTTGCCTCCTGCATCCGCTGCTGGCGCACCCCCAGCACGCCGACCGCGGAGCCGAGGACCGCCGACACCACCAGCACCACGGCGGCCGTCGAGTTACGCACGCGAGGGGAGGCTCCTCATGGGGGGCTGGCATGCCCCTACGGGACCAGGCTATTCCCCCCCGGGTCCCCATGCTCGCCCCCATGCTCTTGAGCCTCCTCGCCTCCTCCCCGCCGCCGGCGGATGATGGTTTTCTCCGCCAGTACGCCCAAACCCGGGCCTTCACCAACGGGACGCCCAAGCAGGCGCGGCCCACGGCCGACGGCCGCTGGGTCCTCTTCCTGCGCTCGGAGGCCACCTCGCCCGTGCAGTCGCTGTACGCCTTCGACGTCGCCACCGGGAAGACGGAGCAGGTGCTCACCGCCGAGGCGCTGCTGAAGGGCGCCGCCCAGCAGCTCAGCGTCGCGGAACGGGCGGAACTCGAACGCAAGCGCATCAGCGCGCGGGGGTTCACCGGCTTCGAGCTGTCCCGGGACGGCAAGACGCTGGTGACGGTGCTGTCGGGCCGCGTCTACCAAGTCGACGTCGGGGCTCTCACCGCGGGCAAGCTGGCCGCCACCTCGTCCCGGCCCCTGCCGGTGGAGGGAGTGCTCAGCCCCACCTTGTCGGCGGACGGTGCGCAGCTCGCCTACGTCAAGGACGATGACCTTCACGTCCTGGACGTGGCGCGCGGGACCTCGCGGCAGCTCACCACCGGCGGGACGGAGCGGCTGAGCCATGGGCTGGCAGAATTTGTTGCCCAGGAGGAGATGCACCGCTTCGAGGGCTTCTGGTGGTCGCCCGACGGCAAGCACCTTGCCTACGAAGAGTCGGACACCCGGGAGGTGGAGACGTTCACCATCCAGGACCCAGCCCGCCCGGAGCAGCCGGCCAACGCCTTCCCCTACCCACGCCCTGGCAAGGCCAACGCCAAGGTGCGGCTCGGCCTCGTCTCCACCTCGGGCGGGTCCACCACTTGGGTGGCGTGGGACCGGGAGCGGTACCCCTACCTGGCCCGTGTGGTGTGGCCGAAGCACGGACCGCTCACCCTCTTGGTGCAGAACCGCCCCCAGACGGAAGAGGTCCTGCTGGCCGTCGAGGCCCAGACCGGCGCGACGCGCGTCCTTCTGACCGAAACCGACCCGGCCTGGCTCAACCTTCCGCCGGCCGAGCAGGTGCCCACCTGGCTGGAGGACGGCTCGGGCTTCTTCTGGCTGACCGAGCGCAGCGGAGCCTGGGAAGTGCAATTCCACGCCCCGGACGGCGCTTTTGTGGCCACCTGGGTGAAGGGGACGGACCACCTGGTGTCACTGGTGGGCTACGACGCCGTGGAGAAGGCGCTGTACTTCCTGTCCGCCCCGCAGGCCCCGGACACGGTGGCGATGCGGGTGCGGGCCGGGGGGAGTGCCGAGAGGCTGGTGCCGGGCACGGGCGAGCGCATCGCGCAGGGTCTCAAGCTGTCAGACGACGGCAGTCTGCGGCTATTGACCAGCTACGAGGCAACGGGCGCCGTGCGTACCGAGGTGAAGGACCGCAGCGGCAAGACGCTGGGCGTGCTTCCCTCAGTGGCCGCCGCCCCTCCCTTCGTGCCGCACGTCGAGTACCGCCAGGTGGGGGAACGGGGCTTCTGGACCAGTGTCATCCGGCCGCGCTCGGCCGTGCCGGGCCAGAAGCTACCGGTGCTGGTCGACTGCTACGGCGGGCCCCACGCCAACGTGGTGCAGGCCATGCCGCTGCACCACCTGCTGGCCCAGTGGCAGGCGGACCAGGGCTTCCTGGTGGTGAGCTTCGACGGGCGGGGGACGCCGCGGCGCGGCCGGGCATGGGAGCGGGCCATCAAGGACGACTTCTCGGGCGTCATCCTCGACGACCAGGTCGCGGCGCTGCAGGCCCTGGCGGCCGTCGTCCCGGAGATGGACCTCTCCCGGGTGGGCATCGCCGGCTGGTCCTTCGGCGGCTACCTTGCCGCGCTGGCTGTCCTGAAGCGTCCCGACGTCTTCCACGCTGGGGTGGCCGGGGCGCCGGTGGTCGACTGGCTCGACTACGACACCAACTACACCGAACGCTACCTGGGCATTCCGCCCGCCGCCGACGCCGTCTACGCGCGCAACGGGCTGCTCGGCGAAGCGGCCCACCTGCAACGTCCGCTGCTACTGCTGCACGGCACGTCGGACGACAACGTGTACTTCTTCCACTCGCTGAAGCTCATCAACGCCTTCTTCCGCGCCGGGCGGCAGCAATTCGACTTCGTCCCGCTGTCCGGCTTCACCCACATGGTGGCCGACCCGGTGGTGACGGAGCGCGTGCAGCGTCTGTTGGTGGACTTCCTGAAGGCCCACCTCGCCACGCCTGCCTCTCCCACGCCGGCGCCCGTCACGGCCCGCTGACACTGCACAGCGACGGCCCCCCGACGCCCCCGCGTGTGGCCGCCCTCGGCCGTCCTGGGGGTTACGGCCATGGGCAGGCTGGCGTCCGCGTTGCGTTTACTGAGTGACGACGACGGACGCTGCCGGCCGCGGCGGGACCACCACCACCTCCGGGCATACCCAGTGCCCGGCGTGCCAGTGCCCGTAGGGGCCGTAGTGGCCCTGCACCCACGTCGCACCCGGACAGGGCGGTGGCCGGACGACGACAGTTTCTTGCGTCGCGCACCCGAGGGCAGTGGCCAGCGTGGCGGCGAGGACGGCGAGTCTCAGCTTTCGCATGTTCAGTCGCGTGCTCCTTCGTAGAAACAAACACGGGGGAGGGCGGGCTGGTTGCGGGGGGGGGCCGCTTGGGCAAGAACGGACGACACGCCACCACACCGCAGCACGCGCAGGGCCGCGGTGTGTGGGCTTCCCCCAAAGGGGCAAGCGCCTGGAACGCCCCACGCCACCGGCGCCCGGTGTCTTCCCTTGCAGGGGAAGGCAAAAGGCGCGCGGGCAGCCGGGGCTGGGCGCAAGACAACGCCCCGGCTCCGCCCTGCAGCTCGCGGAGCCGGGGCGTCAGACCTTCAAGGGACCGCTGGACGGCTCCTTAAATGGGCTTGACGTTCTGCGCCTGAAGCCCCTTCGGGCCACGGGCCACGTCGAACTCCACCTTCTGACCCTCAGCCAGGGTGCGGAAGCCCTCTGACTGGATGGCAGTGTGGTGGCAGAAAACATCCTCCCCGCCCCCATCCTGCGTGATGAAACCAAACCCCTTCGCATCGTTGAACCACTTCACAGTACCTGTTGCCATCTCGTGTCTCTTATTCCTTCTCAACACCACGGCTGGAAGCGCCGCGCGTGGTCTCCACGGTCGGAGGACGCGCTTTTTTATGGAGACGTAAGGTTGAAGTAAAGCTCTCTCGACGTCCGTCCATGCACTCGTGCGCTCGACCGGTGTCGTGGCCCCGCACAGCGCGGTGCGTCGTGACAACGCCTCGAGGCCAGCCGTCCAAGGAAGAGGTGGGGTGAGGCCTTCCATGGACATCCGCCGGGCCGAACCGAAGGACGGGCCGTTCCTGGTCGGGTTGTGCCGTCAACTCGGCTACCAGGTGACACTGGAGCAAGTCCAGGACCACCTGGGACGCCACCGCGAGCAGCCCGGCCACTGCCTGCTCGTCGCGCTCCTGGAGGGCGCGCCGGTGGGGTGGCTCGAGGTCTCGGTGCGCGATGCACTGGAGAGTGGCACGTGGGCCGAAATCTCGGGGCTGGTGGTGCACGCCTCTCACCACAGCCGAGGCGTCGGCACGGCGCTGCTCCAGGCGGCGCGCGCCTGGGCGCACGGCCAGGGGCTGGCGCGGCTCCGGGTCCGGACGCGGACCGAGCGGGAGCGCGCGGCGGGTTTCTATGAGCGGCTGGGGTTTCGACTGTGCAAGCAGCAGCGGGTGTATGAATTGGACCTGTGAGGCGCCCCTGGCACCTCGGCACTCGCTACACCTCGAGGAGGAGCCGCTCCGGGTCTTCGATGCACTCCTTGATGCGGACGAGGAACTGCACCGCCTCCCGGCCGTCGATGAGGCGGTGGTCATAGGAGAGCGCCAGGTACATGACGGGTCGGATGACGACCTGGCCGTCCCGCGCCACGGGCCGGTCGACGATGTTGTGCATGCCGAGGATGGCCGTCTGCGGGGGGTTGAGAATGGGCGTGCTCAGCATCGAGCCGAAGATGCCTCCGTTGCTGATGGTGAAGGTGCCCGCCCTGCAGGTCGGCCAGGGTGAGCTTGTCGGAGCGGGCGCGGGTACCGAGTTCGGCGATGCGCTTCTCGATGTCGCGCCATGCTGAAGCGTGTCGGCGTCGCGCAGGACCGGAACCACCAGGCCACGGGTGCCGGAGACGGCCACGCCGATGTCGTAGTAGCGCTTGAGGACGACGTCGTCGCCGTCGATTTCCGAGTTCACCAGCGGGAAGGCCTTCAGTGCGTCCACCACGGCCCGGACGAAGAAGCCCATGAAGCCGAGCTTGATGCCGTGGCGGGCCAGGAAGCGCTCGCCGTACGTCTTGCGGAGCGCCATGACGGCGCCCATGTCCACCTCGTTGAAGGTGGTGAGGATGGCGGCGCTGGACTGCGCCTGAAGCAGGCGCTCGGCGACGCGCTTGCGCAAGGGCGTCATCTTCACCCGTTCCTCCCGGGCGGCGTTGGTCCGTGGGCCGGTAGAAGCCGGAGCCGGCGCGAGCGCCACCGGAGAGGGCGCGGAGGACTTGCCGCCCTCCAGCACGGTGAGGACGTCGTCCTTCGTCACGCGGCCCGAGACGCCGCTGCCACGCAGCGTGCCCGGGTCCAGCCCGGCGTCCTCGGCCATTTTGCGCGCCACTGGGGACAGCGGGGGCTGCCGCCCGTTGCCAGACGGCGGCGCCGCGGGGGCCAGCTCCACGGCCGGGCGGACGCTGGTCGGGGCCGCCACTGGCGGCGGGGCGGCGGCGGCGACCGCCGCCCTTGGTACTTCAGCCCCTGCGCCGCTGGCGATGGTGCCGAGCACGTCGCCGATTTTCACCCGGTCTCCCTCGGCGTGGGTGATGGTGGACAGGGCGCCGGAGGCCGGGGCGGCCACGTCGATGGTCACCTTGTCCGTCTCGAGCACCACCACCGGCTCGTCCACCTTCACCGCATCGCCAACCTTCTTGTGCCACTTGCCCACCACCGCCTCGGTGATGGATTCGCCCAGCGCCGGGACGGTGAGCTCAACGGCCATTGGAAGTCCCCCGTGCAAACGCCTCTTGCACCAGCTGGTGCTGCTCGAGCTCGTGCGTCTTGAGGAAGCCAGTCGCCGGACTCGGCGCTTTCCACCCGGCCGACGTAGCGCACGCCCACCGGTTGCCGGGCGGTGGCCGCCAGCTCCGCCAGGTGCGAGCGCATGAAGCGCCAGGCGCCCATGTTGCGCGGCTCCTCCTGTACCCACAGGAGCTCGCGCAGGTTTGGGTAGCGCTGCGACCAGCGCTTCGAGTTCTGCCCGCGGCGACCGGGTAAAGCTGCTCAATGCGGCCGATGGCGACGCTCGCGTCAGAAGCCAAGGCCCGGTGGGCCATCAAGTCGAAGGCCACCTTGCCGCTGCACAGAAGAAGGCGACTGACGGCGTCGGGGTCGGGGTCCACCGGGTCCGGGAGCACGCGCTGCCAGCCGCCGCTGGTGAAGGCCTGGAGCAGACTCGAGGCCTCCTCGCGCCGCAACAGGCTCTTCGGCGTCATCACCACCAGCGGCTTGCGCCAGGGCAGCAGCGCCTGGCGGCGCAGCAGGTGGAAGAGCTGCGCCGCGGTGGTGGGGTAGCACACCTGGATGTTGTCCTCGGCCGACATGTCCAGGAAGCGCTCCAGCCGTGCGCTCGAATGCTCCGGCCCGGCGCCCTCGTAGCCGTGGGGGAGGAGCAGCATCAGGCCCGACAGGCGCCGCCACTTCTGCTCGGCCGCCACGATGAACTGGTCGATGATGACCTGGGCGCCATTGGCGAAGTCGCCGAACTGCGCCTCCCACAGCACCAGCGCGTCCGGGTAGTCGAGCGAGTAGCCGAACTCGAAGCCCATGCAGCCCGTCTCGGAGAGCGGGCTGTTGAAGACTTCGAAGAGGCGCCTGCCCGGGCTCAATGGTGGAGCAGGGCGGTGAAGGTGGCGCCGGTGTCGAGCGTCATGGAGGACGGCGTTGCGGTGCCCGAAGGTGCCGCGCTCGGTGTCCTGGCCGGTCAGCCGGACGTGCACCTTCGGGTGAGCAGCGACGCGTAGGCGAGGTTCTCGGCGCTGCCCCAGTCGAGCGGCAGCTCGCCGCGGGCCATTTGCCCCCGCCGCTCGAGGATTTTCGTCATCTGCCGCAGCGGGGTGAAGCCCTCCGGCACCCGGGACAGGTGCTGCAGCAGCGAGCGCGCGCGCTCCGCCGAGATGGCCGTCGGGACCTCCTGCGACGCCCTTCTCCGGCCCGCCCCGGAAGCCCTTCCACCACCCCTCGTTGGCGGAGGGGTCGGCCAGCTGCGACTTCTCCTTGGCCCGCAGGTAGGCGCTCTGGAAGTGATTCTTCGCCGCCTCCCGGATGGCTTCGGCGTCCGCGGCAGCAGAGCCGCTGCTTCTGCTCCAGCTCCTTGGCGTACAGCTGCCCCACCGGGAGATGGCTCCGGATTTGCTCGTACATCAGCGGCTGGGTGTAGCTCGGCTCGTCGCCCTCGTTGTGGCCGTAGCGCCGGTAGCAGACCAGGTCCACCACCACGTCGCTCTGGAACTGCTGGCGGTACTCGGTGGCCAGCCGCATCGACGTGGACGCACGCCTCCGGGTCGTCGCCATTCACGTGGAAGATGGGGATGTCCAGCATCTGCGCCACCGCCGTGCAGTAGATGCTGCTGCGTCCTTCCTCCGGCGTGGTGGTGTAGCCAAGCTGGTTGTTGACGACCAGGTGCACCGTGCCGCCGGTGTCATAGCCGCGCAGCCGCGAGAGGTTGAGCGTCTCGGCCACCACGCCCTGGCCGGCCATGGAGGCGTCCCCGTGCAGCACCAACGGCACCACCTGCCGGCGCCGGTCATCCGTGCCGAGGCGCGTCCTGCTTGGCCCGCACCCGCCCCTCCACCACCGGGTGGACGAATTCCAGGTGGCTCGGGTTGAAGGCCAAGGAAAGATGGATGCGCTTGCCCTGGCGAGTGGTGAAGTCGCTGGAGAAGCCCATGTGGTACTTCACGTCGCCCCGGGCAACGTAGCTTTTGGGGTCGGCCGGGCCATTGAATTCGCTGAAAATCTGGTCCGGACTCTTTCCCAGAATGTTGGCCAGCACATTCAGCCGGCCGCGGTGCGCCATCCCGATGACGACCTCGGTGACGCCCAGCTGTCCACCCACGTCGAGCAGGGTGTCCAGCATCGGGATGAGGCTTTCTCCGCCGTCGATGCTGAAGCGCTTGGCGCCCTGGTACTTGGTGTGGATGAAGGACTCGAAGGTTTCCGCGATGGTCAGCTTCTCGAGGATGATGCGCTGCTCGCCGGCCGACAGGGTGGCGCGATTTTCCGTATGTTCCATCCGCGGCATCAGCCAGCGCCGACGGTCGCTGTCGAGCAGAGTCATGAACTCGACGCCAATCGCGCCCGCAGTAGGTGCGGCGCAGCCGGTCCAGCAGTCGCGCAGGCGAACCCGCCGGCCCTCGGCGAAGACGCCGTTGCCGTCCACCACCTGTTCCAGCTCCGCCGGCGCGAAGGCCTGGTCGCTCACCATGGCCAGGTCCGCGGCGTGTTCCAGCCGCGGGCGGGGCCGGCCTAGAGGGTCGAGCTGTGCCAGCAGGTGGCCACGCAGCCGGAAGGCGTACAGCGTCTGGTCCACCCGCGCCTGCAGCCCCATGTCGGCGGCGGACATGGCTGGCACCGGCGCCTCCACGGCGAGAGCGGCTGACGGCGCGCCATTTCCGTTGCGCTGCGTGAAGGTGGCCGGGCCATGGCCGTTCGTCCGCGGGGTGTCCGACGTCAGCGGCCGCCCGCCCCCCGAGCGCTGGAAGAGTTCGCGCCAGCTGGCGTCAACGCTTTGGGGGTCCTCGAGCCAGCGGGCGTATAGGCCCTCGATGAAGTCGATGTTTGCCCCGGTGAGGAAAGTGTCCTGGGTAGCCATAGAAGAGAGTGTGCCGAAGTCTTAACGCCCAAAGTCGGGAGGAGGGCCAGTTTTCCAGCGCATGGCTGCCATGCCGCGCCGTCACTTGCCCAGGGCTGCCGCGGGAGGCCCGAATTCATCACCGCTGGCGGCGCTGCGCCAGAGGCTGCCCCCGGGGTGGGCGGCACCGCCCAAGGGGGGGCAGCTGCCACGCCTCCGCAGACGCCCCTACAGAGGGCCGGGCAGTGGTAAAGCAGCCCCCACCCTCATGCTCCTACAAGGCAAGCGGTTGGTGGTGACCGGGGTGCTGACGCCGCAGTCCCTGGCCTTTGGCATTGCCGAGCTCGCCCAGTCGCAGGGTGCCGAGGTGCTACTGACGGGCTTCGGGCGCGCCCTCTCGCTGACCGAGCGCAGCGCCCGGCGGCTGTCGCCCGTCCCCGAGGTGGTGGAGCTCGACGTCACCGACCCGGCGCATTTCGCGGCCCTCACCGAGACGTTGCGGAGGAAGTGGGGCGTGGTGCACGGCGCGTTGCACGCGGTGGCCTATGCGCCGGCCGACGCCCTGGGCGGGAATTTCCTCAACACGCCCTGGGAGAGCGTCCAGACGGCCTTCCGCGTCTCCACCTTCTCCCTGAAAGAGCTCGCGGTGGCCGTCGCCCCTCTCATGACGGAGGGCGGCAGCATCCTCACCCTGGACTTCGACAACCGCGTGGCCTGGCCCATCTACGACTGGATGGGCGTCTGCAAGGCGGGCCTCGAGGCGTGTGTCCGCTATTTGGCACGGGACCTCGGACCGAAGCGCATCCGGGTGAATGCGCTGGCCGCCGGCCCCCTGGCCACCGTCGCGGCCAAGGGCATTCCCGGCTTCAAGCAGCTGGAGCGCGGCTGGGGGGCCCAGGCCCCGCTCGGCTGGTCGTCGAAGGACGACCACGCCGCCGTCGCCAAGACGGCCGTGGCGCTGCTCTCCGACTGGTTCCCCTCCACCACCGGGGAGATGGTGCACGTCGACGGGGGTTACCACGCCCTCGGTGCGCCACCGGTGGACCCCGGCGCAGACTGAAAAGCGCTCGCCCTCGGGGGGCGTCGATGACCCTGGCTCCGGCGCGCGGTGGTGCCAGCCACCGCCACGCGCAGTGTGCTTCTGGCGTGGCATGGCCGACGGACGTGAGGTTAGAGTCCAGCCGCGCGAAAGCAGCGCTGTGGGCCTGACGCGTGTTCCCCCCCTCGGGGAAGACGCGGACAGGGAAGGGGGAAGCCGTGGATGCGTTCCGAGTCGTCCTCGCCGTGACGCTCCTGACTGCAGGTGCCGCGCACGCCCAGGGGACCCCGAAGGCCCCGCCGCCGCCCCCGCCCGCCTCCACCAACGTCACCCCGGCGACGGTGAGCGCCCCGGCCAAACCCACAGCGGCCGGCGTCACCTCCTACGACGCCGCCGCCCAGGCCGTCCAGGCCCGTCCGCCCTTGTTGGTGCTGGACCTCGAGGCGCGCGGCGGCGGCGTCCCCGAGGCCCAGGCGGCCACCATCAACGTCGTCCGCGGGCTGCGGGACTTGGACGTCTTTCAGGTGCTCAGTGCCGACGACGTCCGTCAGCTGCTCGCCCTGGAACGCACCCGGCAGCTGTCCGGCAGCAAGGGCGAGAGTGCCCTGGGAGAGCTGGGCAAGGCCCTCGGCGCCAACAACGCCGTGGTGGGCAGCGTCACGCGCGCCGGCGGAAAGTACCAGGTGGAAATCCGCCTCCTCGACGCCTCCAGCCAGAAGGTGCTCAACCAGAAGACGCTGGGGCCGGTCAGCAGCGTCACGGAGATTGCCTCGGCGCTGCCCGGCCTGTCCCAGGAGTTGGTGGCGCCCCTGTTGAAGGACCAGCAGGGCTACCTGTTGGTGCGCACCCGGGAGGAGGGGGCCGAGGTCCTCGTCGACGACACCCTCATCGGCTCGACGCCGCAAAAGGCGGCGGTGCCGCTGTCCCGCGGACTGCACCGCGTGCAGATTCGGAAGGACGGCTTCATCGCCCAGACGCGCTCCGTCCGCATTGAACCGAACCAAACGCGCGTCGAGGAGGTGGACCTCGTGCCGTCTCCGGACTACGCGGCAGCCTACCGGGACAAGAATTCGCGGCTGCGCCTTGGCGCCTGGATTTTCACCGGCGTGGCCGTGCTGGCCATCGGCGCCACCATCTGGCTCGAGGTGGACATCCACAACCAGTACAACAATGACTTTTACCCGTACCAGCAGTGGCTACTGGGGGCGGCCGGTGGCAGCCAAACCAAACCGCCCAGCATCGCCAACAACCCCACCGCCAGCGCCAACTGGGACAGCTGCACCGCCAAAGGCTCAAGCTACTGCGCCATGCAGGCCAACAACTCCAAGAACAGCATCCAAACGCTGCAGTGGATTGCCGCCGGTACCGCCGTCGTCGGCCTGGCCTCCACCGGCATCGCCATCTGGCTGTGGGTGAGCGGCAAGGACCCCAACCGCTACACGGACGTGGTAGCGGGCGTCGGCCCGACGCCCCACGGTGGGATGCAATTTGCTCTCGCCGGGCATTTCTAGCCCCGCCCCCGCCCGAAACGTACCGCCCACCCTGGCCGCGGCCTTCCCCGCCCGGGTGGGGGACTGTTGTCCGGGCGCCACTTCTGTCCCAGACGAAAATTTATGCTCGACCTGTTGACAGATGTGGGTGGGTCCGTGTAAACACCGGGGCAGTGTCGCCTTTGGCGGGGGGTTGGCCCCCGTCCCCGGAGGGCACCGATGGCCGAGCAGCTGCCCCGCATGCCTCCTCCTCACCGAGCGCCTCTGGACCCGTGGCCCACCCAGCCGCCGGTGGGCCCGGAGTCGGATGAGCCGTTTGGCCCGCGCGAGGCGGGGCCGGACGAGCCGCTCGAGGAGCGGCGGACGCCGGTCAGGCAGCCGGCAGCGGGAGCCCCTGGAAGCGAAGGCCGTCCTTCGCCTCGTTGAGGTCGAAGCGGGCGATGCCGCCCGCGCGCAGCTCCCCGAAGAGAAGCGACTCGGCCAGCGCCTTCTTCAGCTGCTGGTCCACCAGCCGCCCCATGGGCCGCGCGCCGAAGTGCGGGTCATAGCCGTGCTCGGCGAGCCACCCACGCGCCGCCGGTGACAACTCCAGCGTCACCTTCTTCTCCACCAGCTGCTGCTGCAGCAGCCCGACTTCCTTGTCCACCACCTGCAGAATGACGTCCGGGCTGAGGCCAGCGAAGAGAATCCACCCGTCCAGCCGGTTGCGGAATTCCGGGGTGAAGGCCCGTTCAATGGCCTTCTTGGCCTTGCTTGCGTCGGGGCCGACCATCGAGTCGCCGAAGCCCACCGTCTTGGCGCTCATCTCCCGGGCCCCGGCGTTGGTGGTGAGGATGAGCACCACGTTGCGGAAGTCCGCCTTCCGCCCGTTGTTGTCGGTGAGGGTGGCGTGGTCCATGACTTGAAGCAGGACGTTGAAGAGTTCCGGGTGGGCCTTCTCAATCTCGTCCAGCAGTAGCACCGAGTAGGGGTGCTTGCGGATGGCGTCCGTCAATAGGCCCCCCTGGTCGAAGCCCACGTACCCGGGCGGGGCCCCAATCAGCCGGCTCACCGTGTGCTGCTCGGAGTACTCGCTCATGTCGAAGCGGAGGAACTCCACCCCCAGCACCCGCGCCAGCTGCTTGGCCAGCTCCGTCTTCCCGACGCCGGTGGGGCCGGAGAAGAGGAAGCTGCCGATGGGCTTCTCCGGGCTGCGCAGCCCGGAGCGGGCGAGCTTGATGGCCGCCACCAATTCATGAATGGCCGGGTCCTGCCCGAAGATGACCGAGCGCAGCTGCGGTTCCAAGCTGGCCAGGGAGTCCCTTTCCGAGGCGGAGACGCTCTTCTCCGGCACCTTGGCCATCTTGGCCACCACCGCCTCGACGTCGTGCAGGGTGACACGTCCGGTGCGCTGCTCCACCGGCCGGAGCCGGTCGGCGGCGCCCGCCTCGTCGATGACGTCGATGGCCTTGTCCGGCAGGAACCTTTCATTGATGTACTTGGCCGCCAGCTCCACCGCGCCGCGGATGGCTGCCTCGTCGTACACCACCGCGTGGTGCTCCTCGTAGCGGGACTTGAGGCCCTGAAGAATCAGGACGCTGTCCTCCACCGAGGGCTCGCCGATTTCAATCTTCTGGAAGCGCCGGCCCAGCGCGCGGTCTCTTTCGAAGCTGGCCTTGTACTCCTGGTAGGTGGTGCTCCCGATGCAGCGCAGCCGCCCGGCGGCCAGCACCGGTTTGAGGATGTTGGAGGCCTCGATGCTGCCGCCACCGGTGGTGGCCCCGGCCCCGACGATGGTGTGGATTTCGTCGATGAAGAGGATGGCGTTGGGCTGCTTCTGCAGCGCCTTCAGCACGCCCTTGAGGCGCTCCTCGAATTGGCCGCGGAATTTCGTGCCGGCGAGCACCGCCCCCATGTCCAGCGAGTAGATGACCGCACCCTTGAGCGCGTCCGGGACGTTTCCCTCGTGGATGCGCAGCGCCAGTCCCTCGGCGATGGCCGTCTTTCCGACGCCCGAGTCGCCGACGTAGATGGGGTTGTTCTTCCGGCGGCGGCAGAGCACCTGCAGCGTCCGCTCCAGCTCGCGCTGCCGGCCGATGAGGGGGTCGATGCGGCCCTCCTCGGCCTCCACCATGAGGTTAACGGCGAAGGACTTGAGCGGGTCCCGGACCGGCGCTCCCTCCTCCTCCGGACCGCTCGGCTGCGCCTCGGCATCCTCCTCCCCCTCGCCGCCCTTGGTGATGCCGTGCGAGAGGTAGTTGAGCAGGTCGAGCCGGGTGACACCCTCCTGCTGCAGAAGGTACAGGGCGTGGCTCTCCTCCTCTCGGAACATGGCCACCAGGACGTCCCCGCCCTCGATGACTTTCTGGTCGGCGGACAGCGCGTGGATGGCGGCCCGCTGCAGCACCCGCTCGATGCCGATGGTCTGCTGGGGCTCGGCGCTGACCCCCTCGGGAAGCTTCTCCACGGTGTCCTTGAGGAACGTCTCCAGCCGCTGGCGGAGGCGCTTCACACTGGCGCCGCAGGCCGCCAGGACCTTCTGCGTCTTCGCTTCCTTGCTGAGGGCGAGCAGCAGGTGCTCGAGCGTCAGGTACTCGTGGCGCATCGCCTTGGCATCCTGCAGTGCCTGGCGAAAGCTGGCTTGCAGCTCCTTGGCGATTAGGGGGGTGGCCACGTCAAGTCTCCTCGGAGGTTTCAGTCGGTTCCATCGTCAGGCGCAAGGGGAACTCGTTCTCCCGGGCCAGCTTCTCCACCATCTCGATTTTCGTTCGGGCCACGTCATAGGTATATACGCCGGCCACGCCAATGCCTTGGTGATGCACGTGCAGCATGATGGCCACCGCATCCGACTCGCTCTTGTGGAACACCTCGCGCAGCACCGCGACCACGAAGTCCCGGGTGGTGTAGTTGTCGTTGTGAAAAAGCACCCGGTACAGCTGCGGCCGCTTCACCCGGCGCTCGGTCTTCACCTCCGGAACGGCCAGTGTCCCCGGTGCGCGCTCAGCCACCGTCCACCTCGGCCTTCTTGAAACCCGTCTCGGCCCGCCAGGCGGGCAGGCCCTGGGCGATGGCCGCCCGCTCGTGCCCGAGAAACTCGCGCACCGCCCGGTCCAGTGGGCCGTGGAAAATCCAGTGGGCGCTGTAGGTGACGGCCGGCAGGAAGCCGCGCACCAGCTTGTGCTCTCCCCCGGCGCCCGGTTCAAACCGCGCCAGCCCTTGCCTCACCGTCTCCTCCATGCCCTGGTAGACGCAGACGTCGAAGTGCAGGAAGGGCACCTCCTCGAAGCTGCCCCAGTAGCGGCCGTACAGGGCCGCGGGCCCGGCGACGTTGAAGGCGCCGGCCACCACCTGCCCGCCCCGCACTGCCTGCACCAGTTCCACCCGGTGGCGGAAATGCTTCAGCACCCGGGCGAAGAAGTCGGGGGTGAGGTACCGGCGCCCCCAGGCAAACTTGTCCACGGTACTGGCATACAGCCGGTACACCTCGTCCGCGTCGACGTCCGCCAGGGCCTCGCCCCGCACCGTCTGCAGCTGCAGGTGGTGTTCCGCCGTCGCGCGACGTTCACGCCGGATTTGGTTCCGGCGCTTGCTGGTGAAGCGCGCCAGCACGTCCTCGAAGCTGGAGTAGCCCTGGTTGAGGAAGTGGTACTGCACGCCGTGGCGGATGCCGAAGCCCTCCTCCCCCAGCAGCAGCGCCTCCTCGGCGGTGGGGAACAGCACGTGCAGCGAGGAGAGGCCCTCGCTGCGGGCGTACTCAAGCGCAGCCCGCATCAGCTCCCGGGTGCGCGCCGGTCGGTCCTCGCCCTCGGCCACCAGCACGCGGCGCCCGGTGGCCGGGGTCAGCGGCGCGGCCAGGACTAACTTCGGGTAGTAGCGCAACCCCACCCGTTCTGCCGCCGTCGCCCAGGACCAGTCGAAGACGAATTCCCCGTGGCTGTCCTCCTTCAGGTAGGCCGGCGCGGCGGCCACCAGGTGGTTTCCTCGCCACAGGGTGAGGTGGCGCGGCCGCCAGCCAGTTGCCGCCCGCACGCTGCCACTGGACTCCAGTGCCTCGAGCCACCTCCACTCCAGAAAGGGCGCCGCCTCCGCGTCCACCAGCGCGTCCCAGGCGCTCTGGGGCACGTCGGAAATGGATTCGAGCAGCTTGACCTGGGTGGGGAGTGTTCCGGACATCGACAGCACGCTGCGGCAGGGCGAGAGCGCAACGCTATAACGGTGCGGGGGGGTCCCTGCCAGCGCGCGCCAAGGTACCCAGGGCCCGCGGGGAAAGGCCGCCGCTAGCGCGTCAGCTCGCGGGCGAGGAAGGCGCCCACCTCGGCGAGGCCGGCGCGGGCCCGCGCCTGGCCGGCGTCGCTTTCCATCAGCCGGCGGGCGGACTCGCTCGCCGTTCCCGCCGACAGGTCCGCCAGCACCAGGAAGGCGCTCCAGCCGGCGGTGGGCTCCACCGTGCGGCCGGGACGCAAGGGCCTGTCTTGCAACGACTTGGCCACCTTCTCCAGGAGGCCGTCGTCGGTGAGGCGCTTGGTGCCTCCCTGCAGCGCCACCCAGGTGGAGGCCAGCAACTCCTCGAGGAGACTGCCCGAGAGGGCCGCGTCCAGCCGGGTCCGCGCCTCCTCGTCGTCGATGCTGTGCGCACTGGCGTAGGTGGGCAGCAGCTTGGCTACCACCACCGCGCGGGTGGCCAGGTGCGCGAGACGGGGTGGGTAGCGCATGGGCGAGGCACACCCTAGCGCAGGTCGACGCCGTGCTTCTTGCAGTCGGTGACCACCTCGGCGCGCGCCGCCTTGCCGGTGACGTTGGTCAGCGCGGCGCGGGCATTGCCCAAGTCCCTCAGCTGGCAGTGCGCCCGGGCCTTGATGGCCCAGCCAGCACTTGTCTTCTTGGTGAAGAAGCTCTGGTCGGCCAGCCGCAGGGCCAGCTTCGGGTTGTCGTCGGCCAGCGCGTCGTCGGCGTCGGACAGCAACTCCGTCACCTCGGGTGGTGTCGCGGCCGGGAGGCCCTCGGCTTTGGCGGCCTGCGCTTCCGCGGCCGCCTTCAGCTGCTGGGCCCTCTCCACCGCGGCCTTGGCCGTCTGTACGCCGTCGCTTTGGGCGTTGAGCGCCTCGCGGATGCCCTTCCTCACTTCCTCGAAGCCCTGCTTCAGCTGCTGCTTCACCTCCGCGGCACTCTCGTCCGCCGCTGGGGGGGCCGGAGGGGCGGGGGGCACGGGAAGGCCCTTCACCCCGCCGGCCAGGTCCGGGCGGACACTTGCGACGTCTGTGTGTCGGACGGCGCGGCGGACAACGCCGATGGCGGACAGCACCACCACGGCCAGGATGAGACCGCGCCGCACCTGGCGCGCCGCCCCCGGTGGACGGGGTACCAAAGGACCGCCGGTCGCTGGCGCCACCAACTCGGCCCGGGGGGCGCTCTGGCTGCTGAAGGGGGCCGGCCAGGCCGAGGCAGCAGGGGCCGCCGGCGGCGCTGGCGTCGGCCAGGGGTGGGCCGGGGGGGATGGGGCCACCGCTTGCGTGCGGCCGGGCATGGGCACCGGCGTCGCCGGGGTAAAGGTGGCTGCGGTGTCCAGCTGACTCAAGGGAATGGGCTGCCCCGCCGGGCTGGCCAGCGTCGCGTCCAGGCTGCCCGGCTGTGGCGCGGAGGCCGGCACCGTCAGCGGCCGTCCCGTCAGTTCGGCAACGAAGGCGCTGACGTCCCCGGGCCGCAGGCCCGGGTCCTTCTGCAGGGCGCGGTCCACCGCGGAAAGAATGTTGAGGGGGAGGCCAGCCCGCAGCTGCGCCAGCGGCTGGGGCTGGGCGTGCACCACCTTGTACACCACCTCGGCCAAGCTGCTGCCGCCGAAGGCCGGGGCGCCCCCCAGCATTTCATAGACAATCGCCCCCAGCGCGAAGACGTCGGTGCGTGCGTCGATGGCCGTGTTGCGCCCCAGCGCCTGCTCCGGGGCCATGTACTGCGGGGTGCCCATCAGCACCGCATCCTGGGTGGCCACCGTCTGCGAGCCACGGATTTTAGAAATGCCGAAGTCCAACACCTTCACGTTGGGGCCGGGCATCTCCTCCTGCGGCGCGCAGAGAAAGACGTTGTCCGGCTTCAAGTCCCGGTGCACCACGCCCGCGCGGTGCGCGGCCTGCAGCGCGGAGCCCACCTGGCGCGCGATGGTGAGCGCTTCGTCCACCGGCAGCGGCCCCCGTTGCAGTCGATGGGCCAGCGTCTCCCCGCGCAACAGTTCCAGCACAATGTACGGCTCGCCGGTGGGCAGGGTGTGGAAGTCGAGAACCTGGACAATGTGCGGGTGGCCCAGACGGGAGGCAATCTCCGCCTCGCGGCGGAAGCGGGCGAAGGCCTCCCCCGAGGCCACCCCCGGGGCCAGCAGCACCTTGACTGCCACCTGGCGGCCTGGCAGCCGCAGATGGTCGGCCGCCCACACCGCGCCCATCCCTCCGCGGCCCAGCAAGTGCGTGACGCGGTACGTCTCCGCGACGACACCACCGATGGAAAGGGCGTCCTGTGCCGGCATGGAAGAGAGGGCACTTTAGCAGGCAGCGCCGCCCGCCAAGAGGCCAGCGCGCCCGTCCGGGCGCCTCACCCCGGCTATAGTGCCGTTTCCTGCACGGAGGCAGCTTGGCCCCTCTCCCCATCCCGGCCGTCCTCGCGCTGGTGTCCCTCCTCGGTGCTTCCCCGACCGCCGATGCCCCGGTGGACGTCTCGGCCGTCAAGGCACAGTTCCGCCTCTTCGACGACGGGAAGGGCCATTACTTGGTCCTCATCCCTTTCGGGGAGGACGCCTTCAACCACTTCTACTGGGGAGACGGGAAAGTCTTCTGGGCGCAGCGGGTGTTTGGCGGCGGTAGCTCGGGGGACACCGCCTTCGACAAGTACTTCTGGGAGCCGCGCGTCCCGCGCGGCCAAGCGTCCTTCGACTTCCGGGAGGGCGTCTATACCCTCAGCTGCGGCGAGCGGAAGACGCTCTTCCACCCCACCGTGGAACAGACGGCCCAGGCGCTTCTCGCCGCGGCCACCTTCAAGCCCCCGCGCTGGACGCGCCGGGCCTATGCCCTCGCCCGAGATGAGTCCGGCACCTACTACTATGTCGACCGCGCGCGGGCCGAGGAGGTGCTGGACTTCCGCCTGTGGGCGGGCCAGCGGGGCCAGCTCAAGCCCCTGCGCATGACGAATGTGGTGAGCGACTCGGAAGGCGACATCTTCGCCACCAAATCCGGCGAGCTCCGCCTGGTGTTGGACAAGAAGGAAAGTCTCTGGGTGAAGGGCAAGGACAGAACGCCCCTCAAGCTGTTGCCACTGGAGGACAACGTGCGCCTCATTTATTCGGACCTCGGCGTCTATGCCGGCGAGCCGCTCGGCACCCCCTGCGACTTGCTGTAGCCAGGCCGCTCCTCAAGGGGAGAAGCGGGTGTCGGCCCCAGGGCCGCGCGGGGTAAACTAGGCCCGTGGCGCTTTCGCCGGGAACGGTGGTTGGCAAGTACGTCGTCCAGCGCAAGCTGGCCGAGGGGGGCATGGCGGAGGTGTACCTGGCCACCGCCCAGGGGGCGGAGGGCTTCGAGAAGCCCGTCGTCATCAAACGCATCCGCCCGCAGCTGGCCACCGATGCGTCCTTCGTCGAGATGTTCATCGCCGAAGCCCACCTGGCGAGTCATCTCAGCCACCCCAACCTGGTGCACATCTTCGACTTCGACCGGCACCAGGACACCTACTACCTGGCCATGGAATACATCCGTGGGCGCTCGCTGGGGGAGGCCAACAAGCGGGCCCGCGAGCTGAACACCCCGGCGCGCCCGGTGCTGGTGGCGCAGGTGGGCGTCGAGGTGGCCCGGGGGCTGGGCTACGCCCACAAAGTCACCCACCACGGGAAGCCGTTGAACCTCGTCCACCGCGACGTGACGCCGCAAAACATTCTCCTCTCCTACGACGGGGCAGTGAAGCTGACGGACTTTGGCATCGCCAAGGCCGGCGGACGGGCCACCACCATTGGCACGCTGAAGGGGAAATTCGCCTACATGGCGCCGGAGCAGGCCCGCGGCGACCCGGTCGATGCGCGCACGGACCTCTTCGCGCTGGGAATCACCCTGTGGGAGCTGCTCACCGGTGCCAGGCTCTTCCACGCGGAGACCGACTGGGGGGTGCTCCACGCGGTGCAGGAACGCCCGGTGCCGTCCCCCGCGGAGTTGAACCCGGAGGTGGACGAGGAGCTCAGCCAGGTGGTGTTGAAAGCCCTCGAGCGCCCCAAGGAAGCCCGTTACCAGTCGGGGGCCGAATTCGAGCGGGCCCTGCTTCGCTACGTGCTGCACCACAGCCAGGCGCCCGAGGACACCGACGTCGGCGCCTTCGTCCGGGAGCTTTTCCGGGTGGAGGCGGAAACCACCGAGACGACGGTACGCGCCCGGGCGCCCCTCGCCCCCGGGGGCCCGGCGGAGGGGAGCGCCCGCACCGTGCTCCAGCCCAAGCCGGCGATGCAGCGCGTGCCGGCGCCGGCGCGCGCCATGCCCCCGGACCTTTTGGCTCCGGACTCTTCGGACAGGACGGAGCTGGTCGACCCGCTGCAGCTGTCGGCCGCCGAGCAGACGTCCAGCGGGGCAGCCCGCCCGGCGGTGGAAGAGGAACCGACGCTGCGCGGTCCAGCGCCCGAGCGGCTGCGCGAGGCGGCCCGGGCGCTCGCTGCCGGGCTAAAGGCGCAACTTCTGGCGCTGGACTCCCTGGCTGGCCGGACGCTGGGGAAACTGACCGGCCGGCCTTCCGCCGGCCCGCTGCTGGTGCGCGGCGCCGTGGTGATGCTGGCGGTGGTCGTCTGCGTGCTGCTGGCCGTCGCACTGTCGCGGCCGGCCACCAAGGGGTCCGCCCGTCCCGCTGTGCCCCAGCCGCAGACACTTCCGGTGGGCCCGGAGCCGGCCGCCCCACCGGTGCCGGTGGCCCCGCCGGCCGCGCCGCCGGCCGCTGCGGCCGACGAGGGCTTCTTCGAAATCACCCTGACGCCCGGAGGCACCGTCTCCATCGACGGCCAGGCGCCGACGCAGGTGGAGGGCACGCAGCGCTTCACCCTCAAGGTGGGCAGCCATGAGGTGGTAGCCAGCGACTCCAAAGTCATCACCGCCTGGTCCATCGCGGTCCGCCCGGGCGCGACGGTGAAGAAGCAATTCACCTTCCGCAAGCACAAGTAGCCGGAGCGGGCCCCCGCCCACCTGGGGTTTGCACCGGCAGCCGCGGACAGCGCATAACGTGTCACGGGGCGTTGGCCCCCGGCACATGGCCTCTTCAGTGACTTCCGCCCCGTTGCTCTCGCTGGTGGAGCCCGCCCACGCCGGCGTGCTGGAGGAGCGCTTTCAGGCCGTCCTGCTGGAGCCGGGACAGGTCCTGTTTGAGGAAGGCAGGCCCTGCAACTCGCTGTGGGTGCTGGGCCCGGGAGTCGAGGTGACGGTGAGCAGGGCCGGGGAAGCGCCGGGACAGGTGGTGCTGGCCCACCTCGGCGCTGGCGACACGGTGGGAGAGATGGCCTTGGTGGACGAGGGGCCGCGCTCCGGGACGGCCCGGGTGCTGGTGGGAGGGCCGGCCTCCGTCCTGGCCGCCCAGGACTTCTACGCCCTGCGGGACGCGTACCACCCGGCCGCATTCCAGCTGCTGCGGAAGGTCTGTCTCGACCTCTGCGCACGGCTGCGGGGGAGCTCCGAGCGGCTGGCGGCGACCGCCCTCGGCCAGTCGGGGGCTGCAGCGCCTCTGGCCATCGCGCGCACGCGGCCGGAGGAGTTGGAGGAGCTGGCCACCTTCCGCACCTTGCCCAGCGTGGTGAAGCTCGCGCTGGCGCAGAAGCTTGGACGCCTCGACGCAGAGGGCGGCACCACGGTGTGCACGGAGGGGGATGCCGGCGATGCGGCCTACTTCATCGCCTCCGGTGCGGTGCAGGTGCAGCGCGGAGGCTACCCCCTGGCCCGCCTGGAAGCGGGCGAGGTGTTTGGGATGGTGGCGTTGATGGACGGCGGGCCACGCTCGGCGAGCTGCGTCACCGACGGGTCGACCCGCCTCTTCCGGTTGGCGCGGGTGGACTTCGAGCAGCTCTTCTCCTCGGGAAACCGCTTCGCCTTTCAGCTGGTGGAGGGGATGGCACGCCAGCTGGTGCGCAACGTGCGCGCCGCCGACCTGCTTTTGGCGCGACCCGAGCGCTCGGCGCGGCCCCTGGCCGTCTCCTCCGCCGACTTCTTCAGCGAGGCCGAGCTGGCTGCGCTCGACTTCGGTGAGGTGCCGGACGCACCTCGCCCCCTGCCGGCCGCTTGAAGTTGGCCGGCCGGGCGCTTATGTGAAGAGAACAGGAGTTCTGCCCATGTCCGTCAACATCCATCTCGAGTGGACCCCCAACCCGAGTACCCTCAAGTACGTCGTGGACCGCACCCTGATGTCCCGGGGGGCGATGAATTTCACCAGTAAGGAAGGGGTGGAGGCGCGCTCGCCACTGGCCTCCAAGCTGATGTCCATCGACGGGGTCACCGGCGTCATGCTGGGCAGCAACTTCGTCACTGTCACCAAGGGCGAGGCCGGGGAATGGGACTCCCTCAACGACTTGGTGATGTCCACCCTGGACACCCACCTGGGCGCCAATGAGCCGGTCCTCACCGAGGCCGCGCTGGCCGAGACCAGCAACGGCCACAGCAGCAGCGACTCCGACATCGAGAAGAAAATCCAGGAGATTCTCGACCTGGAGATTCGCCCGGCGGTGATGCAGGACGGCGGGGACATCACCCTCGACCGCTTCGAGGCCGGGATTGTCTATCTGCACATGCGCGGCTCCTGCAGTGGTTGTCCGAGCTCGACCATGACGTTGAAGATGGGCATCGAGAACCGCCTCCGGGAAGCGGTGCCGGAAGTGGTCGAGGTCATGCCCGTCTGAGGCGGCAGGTCAAAGCGCCGGAGGTGCGGCGGGAGCTGCTTGCCGAGCAGAGCCCGGCGCTCCTGCAAGAGCTTCACCTGCTTACCCGCGACGGCCACCTCAACGCCGACGCGCTGCGGAAGCTGAAGCAGGTCAACCACCTGGTGGGGCTGCTGCGGCCCGCAGTCGAAGACGTCCTGTCGCGATTCGGGGACCCGGTGGTGGTGGATGCCGGGAGCGGCAACGCCTACCTCGGCTTCATCCTCTACGAAGTCTTCTTCAAGGCGGCCGGAAAAGGGACGGTGCTCTGCATCGACGCTCGCCCGGAGTTGACGGCCCAGGCCGAGCAGCGGGCCCAGCGCCTCGGCTACCAGCGGATGCGCTTTGCCACCGCCCCGCTGGAGCAGGCGCCCTGGCCGGACCGCATCAATCTCTTGGCCGCGCTACACGCCTGCGACACGGCCACCGACGACGCGTTGCTCGGCGCCATCGCCCACCAGGCGGACTACGTGGCGGTGGTGCCCTGCTGCCAGGCGGAGGTGGCGCGCCAGCTGAAGCAGCGGGCGCCTCCCTCGGACGCCTTGGCCGTCCTGGCCGAGCACCCCTGGCACCGGCGCGAGTTTGGCTCCCACCTCACCAACGTCATCCGCGCCCTGGCCCTGCAGGCCCACGGCTACTCCGTCACCGTCACCGAACTGACTGGCTGGGAACACTCGCTGAAGAATGAGCTGCTCCTCGGGAAGAAGATTCGCCGGGAAGACGCCCTCGCCCGGGAGCGGCTGCAGGGGCTTCTGGCCGAGACCGGGGTGGCGCCCAAGCTGGTACGGGTGCTGGGGGACGCTGTTAGCCCGGCGGCTTGAAGGTCCCCCGGAGGGTTTCTTTCACAGCGACGAGGGACGTTTCAGGCGCATGAATAGCCCCGATGATGAGCGCGGACTCGACCCGGAGGACTGGGAGGCGCTGCGCCTGGTGGGGCACCACCTGGTGGATGAGTTGCTGCAGAGCTTGCGCACGGTGCGCGAGCAGCCGGCCTGGCGGCCCATTCCCGAGTCGGTGAAGCAGGGCTTCCGGACGCCCGCCCCCATGCAGGGCAGCAGCCCGGAGGCCGTCCACCGCGAGTTCTTGGAGACGGTGTTCCCCTACCGGCTGGGCAACATCCACCCGCGCTTCTTCGCCCGGGTGATGGGCACCGGGACGCCGATGGGGGCGCTGGCGGAATTCGCCGCGGCGGCGATGAACAACAACCTATCCGGCCTGGAAAGCTCTGCGGTGCACGTCGAGGCCCAGGTGCTGCGCTGGCTGAAGGCGTTGCTCGGCTTTCCGGAGACGGCGAGCGGACTCCTCACCTCCGGCTGTAGCATGGCCAACCTCATCGCGCTGCAGGTGGCCCGGGACGAGTACGCCGGCGTCGACGTCAACGTGGAAGGCGTGCAGGCCAGCCGTTACCGTCTGGTGGCGTACGCTTCGGACGAGGTGCACTCCGCCGTCCAGCGCGCGCTGATGGTGCTCGGCCTTGGCTCGACGGCGCTGCGGCGCGTCCCCACCGGCCCTGACTTCCGGATGCGGGTGGAGGACCTCGAGGACCGCATCGACGACGACGTCGGACAGGGGCTGCGTCCCTTCTGCATCGTCGGCAGCTGCGGCACCGTGAATACCGGCGCCATCGACCCCTTGGACGCCATGGCCGACCTGGCGGAGCGCCGCAAGCTGTGGTTCCACGTGGATGGGGCCTTCGGTGCGCTGGCCGCACTCTCGCCACGGCTGCGCGAACGCGTGCGGGGCCTCGAGCGCGCGCACTCGGTGGCCTTCGACCTGCACAAGTGGGGCTCGGCCCCGTACGGGGTGGGGGTGGTGCTGGTGCGGGATGCCGAGGCGCACCACCGGGCCTTTCAAACCGAGGCGGCCTACCTGTCCCCCTTACCCCGGGGTGTGGCCGCCGCGGACTACCCGGCCAATGAACTTGGACCTGAATTGTCCCGCGGCTTCCGCGGACTCCGCATCTGGATGGCCTGGAAGGAACATGGCGTCTCCCGGCTGGCCCGGGCCATCGAGATGAATGTCGCCCAGGCCGCCCACGTGAAGGAACGGGTGGAGGGGGAGGCGGAGCTGCAGCTTTCAGCGCCCGTCCCGCTCAACCTCGTCACCTTCCGCTACGTCGGCCGCCGGCCACGTTCGCCCGAGGCGCTGGACGCGCTGCAGGCGGAAATCGTCATGCGCGTGCAGGAGTCCGGCGTGGCCGTGCCCTCCACCACCCAGCTGCGCGGCCGCACCGTCATCCGGCTGGCCATCGTCAACCACCGGAGCCGCCGGGCCGACCTGGACGCGCTGCTCGACGCGGTGCTGCGCGAGGGCCGCGCCCTCGGCGGCTGAAGCCCCCCCTAGCCGAAGGACTCCCGCTTGATGCGCTCGTTGGGGAAGCCCAGGGCCTGCAGGTGGCCAATGGTGGTTTCCAGAAAGCGCGGCTCGGCCGAGACGCCCTTCTGCAGCGCCGCGCGCCGTTCATAGCTGGTGATGGCGGGACCGCACACATAGGCGATGGTTGCCGGCACGTCGGGGACGAGCGAGAGCAGCGCCTCGCGGCTGATGCGGCCCGGGCGCACGTCGCCGGGAAGCGCGGAGACGTCCGGCTGCCGGGTGAGGAAGTGCACCAGCTTCAGCCGGTCCGGGAAGGAGGCCTGCAGCTTGGCCATTGCCTCCCGGAAGATGATGTCCTCCCACGTCTTGTTGCTGTCCACCACGGTGTGCCGCACGGATGGGTGGTGCTTGAGCGCGTCCTTCAGCATGCTGAAGTTGGGCACCACGCCCGAGCCGGCCACCACGTGCAGCACGTGCTGGGCCCGCTGCTCGAGGTCCGGCGGCAGGGTGTAGGGCCCGGTGAGGCCCACCACCTTCATCCGCATTCCCGGGTGAATGCCGTAGGTAAGAAACGGCGAGAGCAGCGGGGCATGCAGGCTGTGCTTGCGGACGTAGGGCTCCTCTTTGATGGTGATGGCCAGCGGCTCACCGGGGGCCGAGCACACCGAGTACGCCCGGACCAGTTCCTTCTTCCCCTTCAGCTCCTCCAGGTAGGCCGTGTGCGAGGCCAGCGCCTTGAATTGGTG
The DNA here is from genome assembly GCA_963760425.1 of uncultured delta proteobacterium. Classification (GTDB taxonomy): domain Bacteria; phylum Myxococcota; class Myxococcia; order Myxococcales; family Myxococcaceae; genus JADGRA01. The sequence goes on from CAVXCY010000025.1 coordinate 91,187, forward strand.
CGGGTCGATGGTGAGAAACTGCCCAGCCCGGTACTCCACCGGCTCCTCCGTCCCGAAGACCAGCGTCGCCGTGTCCGGGGTCTCCTGGATGACCTCGGTGACGACCACCTCGAAGGCTTTGGGCTTCACAACACGCGGTTCAGTCACGGGAACGGGCTCTCCTCGGCCCTTCCTGATAACAGACCGCCCCCAGGAGATGCTCCCCATCGAGCAGCTGTGTTTTGCCGCCACCACCCCGGGTCTGGAGGCCGTGCTGGCCGAGGAGGCCGGGGCCCTCGGCCGCGCGACGCCGGTGCCGGGGGGCGTGGAGTTGTCCGGCCTCCCGGGCCTGCACCAGGAGGCCTGCCTTCGGCTTCGCACCGCCAACCGGGTGCTGCTGCGGCTGGCCCCGCTGCCGACGGGAAACTGGGCCGCCGTCGCGGCGGCCCTGGCCCAGGTCGACCTCTCTGCCGTCGCGGACGAGGGGGCGCCGGTGTGGCTCGAGTCGACGGTCCGGCATTCCGGCGCTCCGGCCGCGCCGGCCCTGCGGGCGTGGCTGGCACGCACCTGGCGACGGCCCGTCCACGCCGCCGCCGCAGAGGAGCGTGCCTCGGCCGGGACGCGCCTCGTCCTGCGGGCGGTGCCGGGCGGCGGGACCCTCAGCGCCGACGCGTCGGGGGAGCTGCTCTACCGGCGCGGCTGGCGCCTGGAGGTGGGCCGCGCGCCGATGCGCGAGACCCTGGCCGCCGGCTTGCTCTTCCTCGCCGACTGGAAGCCCGAGGAGCCGCTGTGGGACGTCATGTGCGGCTCGGGAACTCTGGTCATCGAAGCGGCCCTGCGGGCCCGGCGGATGGCCCCCGGGCTTTCACGGGCGTTTGCCTTTGAGAATTGGCCCGCCACGGACGCCTTGGCCTGGGCGGCGCGGCGGGCGCGCGCGGCGGCCGAGGCCGCCGACGCCGCACCGCGCCCCATCCATGGAAGCGACCTCAACGCGGGTGCCCTCGGGACGGTGCGTCGCAACGCGCGCCGCGCCGGCGTTCTCGACTCGCTGGTGCTGGCCCGCGCGGATGTGCGCGCCCTCAGCCCGGGCGGCGTCCCCCCCGGCCTGCTGCTGGCGAACCTTCCCTACGGCAAGCGGGTGGGAAGCCGGGACGGATTGGAAGCCACTTTCCAAGCGGTGGGGGAGGCCTTGCGCAGCCGTTTTTCGGGCTGGCGCGCTGCCCTCCTCACCGACGAGCCACGGCGCCTGGAGCGGGCCGTCGGCCTGCCCCTCCTCCGCGCCCACCCCCTCACCAACGGCGGCATCCCGGTGACGCTGTTGACGTTCCTCCCCCGGGGCTAGCTGGGACTCACCTCGCGGGAGGTAAGGGTGTAGTGGAAGTTGGCCGGGTCCAGGCAGTCCCGCAGCCCCTCGGCCGTCTCGCCTTGCGGGTACATGAGGAAGGGCACCGGGCCCAGGCGGGAGCCGGCGAGCGCGACGTCATGGCCGTAGTTGTAGGCCATCCAGTTCATTTCCCAGCTTCCGAAAAGGAACGAGCGCGCGGCGAGGACCTTTGCGTCATCCACGGCTAGGTTGCCGGGGGGCTCCTCCAGGATGACTTTGCGCACGTCGCCCGGGTCCACCGGAATCCACCCGTGGCCGTCGGCGAAGAATTCCGCCCGGCAGTGCTGGGCCTTGGTGATGTCGCCCGACCTGCCCAGGGCCTGGAAACCCCGCAGCGAATCCGCCACCCGCACGCCATAGACGTCCCGCGCCGGGATGCCCAGCGACCGGGCCAAACCTACGAATAGGGCGTTGATGTCGGCACACTTGCCGCCCATGGACTGGGTGGCCAGCATGGACTGGATGTCGCCCAGCCCGCAGCCGCGCACCTTTGGGTCGCGATAGCTGTTGTCGCAGACCCAGGCGTAGAGCGCCCGTGCCTTCTCCGCGTCCCCGCCCTGGACGCCGGATGTCACCCGGCGCGCGGTGGCCAGCACCAGGCCGTCCGTTGGCAGTAGCCGGGTGGGGGCCGTCCACAGCGCCCGGCTGGCGACGTCGAGGTGTTGGCTGCCTGGGGCGGTCGCGAGGTCGACATTCCAGTCGCGCGTGGTGACCTTGCTCATCACCTCGAGCACGGGCTTCACGCCCTCCGGCCATTCCGCCGCCACCAGCGTGACGCCGTAGCGTGCGTCGTGGACGAAGCTGGCCTGGCCGCCGGGTGCTTCCCAAGTGTTGCCCAGCCCCTTCTGGAAGGCAGTCTCCACCGCCAGCGGCAGCGGGACCCACACGCGCGAGATGCCCTTGGGCCGGAGCAACTCCACGTGCGTTGTCACCTCGAAGAGGCGCCACCGCGCGGCGGAGGCCTCGGCGCGGCCCAGCGACGGGGGCCAGGCGAGACTCGCGGCGGCAGCACCCGTGAGACGCAGAAAGCTGCGGCGATTCATGGGTACGTCCTTTCCTGCTGGCGCCTGCAAGGGCGCAGGCGTCCCCCGGGCCCCGGCAGCAGACCGCTCCCAGGCGCAGGGAGCCGGGACTCTAACCACGCCCGCGTCGCCGCCGACTAGAAAAAACACCGGTGCGGTGGGGGCCCGCCAGCGGGGCCGCACACTCTGGTGTGTGGCCCGGGCGGGCCCCGCGAGCGCTGGAGTCAGGGCCGGGTTGGCGCTATGCCCCGTTTCGCCTATGTCCACCGAAAAAGCCCTTGCCCACTTCGCCGCACACAAAGGCGACTACCTCGATGACCTGAAGACGCTGGTTCGTGTCCCGTCGGTGTCCTTTCCGGGCTTCGACGCGGCCAACGTCCGTGCCAGCGCCACGGCGACCGCCAAGCTGCTGCGCGCCCGGGGCTTCAAGAACGTCCAGCTCCTCGAAGTGGGGGAGGCGCACCCTTATGTGTACGGGGAGATTCTCGACCAGCCCGGCCGTCCCACCGTGCTTCTCTATGCCCACCACGACGTCCAGCCGGCAGGAGACGAGTCGGCCTGGGCGAGCCCCCCGTTTGAGCCGGTGGAGCGCCGCGGGCCCCCCGACCAGTCTCCCCGCCTGTACGGCCGGGGCGCCGCCGATGACAAGGCCGGCATCGTCGTGCACAGCTCGGCCGTGGAGTCCTGGCTGAAGGCCGGCGGACTCCCACTAAATGTGAAGCTCATTGTCGAGGGCGAGGAGGAGGTGGGCTCGGGCCACCTGGGCGCCTTCCTCAAACAGAATGCGCAGCTCCTCAAGGCGGACGCCATCATCCTCACCGACACCGCCAACTTCGAGACCGGCCTGCCGTCCATCACCACCGCCCTTCGCGGCCTGGTGACGGTGGACGTCGAAGTCCGGGCGCTGAAGCAGAGCGTTCACTCCGGGATGTGGGGTGGCCCGGTGCCGGACCCGGTGAGCGGGCTGTGCAAGATGCTGGCGTCTCTGACGAATGCCGACGGCTCCATCGCCATCCCCGGCATCCTGGACAAAGTGAAGCCTCTCACCCCCGCCGAGCGGAAGAGCATCTCGGCGCTTCCGGGCGACGAGGCCCATTTCCGGAAGCAGGTCGGTCTGCTGGACGGGGTGCAGCTCCTCGGGGGCCGCCACCCGTGGGAAACCAACTGGCGCCATCCCTCGCTCGCCGTCAACGCCATCCAGGCCAGTTCCCGGAAGGATGCGCGCAACATCATTTGCGAGTCGGCCTGGGCCCGGGTGGGCATCCGGATTGTGCCCGACCTCGACCCGCTCGACGTGCAGGCGAAGCTGGTGGACGCGCTGAAGAAGCGCGTCCCCTGGGGACTGGAGCTGCACCTGGACGCCGACCAGGCGGTGGGCTGGTGGTACACCGACTCCTCGGCCCCCGCCTTCCAGGCGGCCTTCCGGGCGCTGAAAAAGGGCTACGGCACGGAGGCGGTGGCCATCGGCGCCGGAGGGTCGATCCCCTTCGTGGAACCCTTTGCGCGCGAGCTGGGCGGTGTCCCAGCCCTCCTCATCGGCGTCGAGGACCCGTACACCAACGCCCACTCGGAGAACGAGAGCCTTCATCTGGGCGACTGGGAGAAGAGCGTCAAGAGCGCCATTCACCGTGTACGCCGCCAGCTGGCCGATGCCCTCGGCAGGCCGGCGCGCTGAAAGGACGTCCCGGGGGGACGTTAGGCCTCCGCCAGCACCAGGCAGCCCTGCGGCACCAAGCTGCTCGCCAGCATCACCTCGTTGATGTCGCGGTGCGCTGCCACGTCGGCGACTCGCGGTGCTCGGGCAGCCGCCAGAAGGACTCGATGTCCCGCCCCAGTGGCACGAAGTGGACCAGGGCCCGGACGAGCGCTTCGGTTTCCCCATCTGCCCAAGGCACGCCTGGGGTGCGCAATGCCAGTGCCATCTCCTCGACGGCGTGCAGTCCGAGACTGAGCCCCAATTCCCGAAACGCCAGGCGTCGCGAGGCCGGCAGGCGTAACTCACCCTGCGCCAGGTAGTGGGGAAGCCCTTCCAGCGCCGCTGTCAGCAGACTGTGCAGCAAGCCCTGCGTCAGCACCGGCGCGCGTCCGAGGAGCTGCTGGACGCGGCCGGCGTCCATGAGGAGGCCGCCCAGGCCGAGCGGGTCGGCGGTGGCCCACCGCCCGAAAGGCAACATGGATGCGAAGCCCCTCACCTCCCGGTCGAGGTCCGGGCCCTCCCGGCCGCCCGGCAGGCTGGACGCGCTGGCTTGTAGCTGTGCGCAGCTGATGGCCCCGTCCAGCGGGTCGTGCTGCCCCATGGAAGGAACGAGGGGGCGGGTGAGGTCGATGCTCATCTTCCACACCATGCGCGGCTGGTCGCCCCCAGGGGAGGTGAAGGCGCGGTAGGCGACCTGGGCGAGCTCGCGTGCCCAGAGATGGAAGCGCAGCTGGTGCGTCGCGCGCGCCACCTGGTCGAGCGCGTGCATCCACTTGGTGAGGTAGTGGAAGTACTGCCCGTCGCGGTCCCACTCCTGCTGCTCGTCCAGGGGCTCACCCGGGCGCCGCTCCGGCAGCGGCTTGCCGATGCGCAGCCCGCCGCGCGTCGGATGAGCGGCTCCCTCTTGCTCCTCCAGCCCGCTAATCCATCCCTGCCGCGCGTCGTCCGGGCGATGTCGCCCCAGGGTGTGGTGGACGCGGTCCACCAGTTGGAGGGCGAGCTCGAGAAACCGCTCCTCTCCACGCAAGCGCGCCATCCCCAGGAAGTTGCAGACGGCGAAGCTGTCCGTCCACAGGTAGCGCTGCTGGGGACGCTCCGAGGTCAGGCCGGTGCGTTCCGCGAAGCGCAGCATGAGCTGCACCGCGTCCTCTTGGTGCAGCGGCGGCGCCTCGCCTGGCCTGGGCGGATGCGCCATGGCCCCCTCACCTCAAGCCTGCGTCTCGAGGTCACCCGCGTGCCGGAGTTGAAAGGTGAGGGCGGGCTCGGCCTCTTCCTCCATATGCGTCAGGATGAGCAGCAGGTCCGTCGAGGTGACGAGACCCACGAGGTCATTGTGACCCATGACGATGGGCACACAGTCAATCTTCGAAGCCACCATGGTCTTGGCGATGTCGCTGATGGGAGTGCCAGGCTCGGCCGACAGGGGCGAGACGGCCATCACCTCTCCCACCGAGAGAGTCGGGTACACGTAGGTGCCGTTCTTGAGGCGCCCACTCGCCAGCAGGATGTCGCGGTCGGAGAGGATGCCCGCCAGCCGGTGGCCGGACACGACGGGAAGGTGGCGCACTCCGCGTCTCAGCATCAACCTGTGCGCGGCTTCGAGCGGCAAGTCCGGGGGAACAGTCACCACCTCTAGCCTCATCAGCCTGTCTGCCTTCATGACGAGTGCCTCCGGTAGGTACCCAGATGCGAAAGCAGTGCCAGGCGGCGTTGGTTCCCGGGATGGGTTTTTTGCGCAAGTCTGTCGTTTCCGCACGGTGCGGTGCGCACGAATAGCGTCACGGGGGAAGCCCGCCCCGTGTCCGTGCCGCTGGCTGAGAGCCGTTGACGCAGCCTGGCGCAGTCCCGCGCCGGCCCGGAAGCGGGGCTCCGGCGTCCAGGACGTCTTCCCTGAAAGGACGGGAGCACGGCAGGATGCGACGGGCGCCGACACACCAGCCCTCACAACGTGCACGCCTCCCCGACCGCAACGTCTCTGGCCATCGCGCGGCTGCCGCAGGACCGCCTCGCCGCCCGGTGGGTGAAGCCCGGGCGCAGGCTGGAGCGGCTGCTGGTTTCCGGTTGACGCGCATGGTTCGCCGCGGATGCGCAACCCCTTCGCCCAGGCGGGCACCCGGCCTCTGCGTCGGGCTGCTGGCGCTCGGTTGCACCTCCGCGCCCCGGGGCGGGGAGGGCTTACCCCCCGGGCCTGAAGAAACGCGCGTCATCCTCTTCGTCTGGGACGGCCTGCGACCCGACAGCGTTAGCGCCGACGACACGCCCAACCTCGTCCGGTTGCGGGACGAAGGGGTGTCCTTTGACGACCAGCACGCCACCTACCCGACGTTGACGATGACGAATGCGGCCAGCTTCGCCACCGGAGCCTACCCCGCCACCAGCGGCTTCTACGGGAACACCATCTGGGTGCAGGGTCCGGCGGACGCCGGACGCAGCGGCACCGGGGCGAGTGTCGACCTCTGGCAGCCCATCTTCACCGAAGACTACGGCGTCCTCGACACCCTCGATGGCTTCTACGGGGGCCATCTCCTCGAGGTCGGCACCCTCTTCGAAGCGGCGCAGGATGCCGGCCTGTCCACGGCGGCGGTGGGCAAAGTGGGGGCCGCCTACCTATTCGACCGCCGCCGGGGAGGGTGGATTCTCGAGGAGCGGCTGGTGTGGCCACGGCCGCTGCTCGAAGCCCTGCGGGACGCCGGCCTCCCTCTGCCCCACTACACACCCCTCGCCTACGGCGAGCCCGTGGATGCGAGAAGCCCGGACCCGACGAAGCCTGGCCCGGTGGTGCGGCTGGCGGACGGCGTGACGGGAGACCCCAGCCGGGGGCTGCTGTCGCCGTCTGCAGCCGACAACGCCTATTTGATGGGCGCCCTCACCCAGGTGCTGCTCCCGGTGGTCCGGCCGCGGCTGGTGGTGGTGTGGCTCAGAAACCCGGACACCACTGAGCACGCCTACGGCCCGGGCAGCACCGCCTACCGCGACGCGTTGCACAGCCAGGACCAGCTGCTGGGACAGCTCCGGGCCGCTGTCGAGCGTCTCGGGCTTTCCGCCGCCACGGACGTCCTGGTCGTCAGCGACCATGCCCACTCCAGCGTCTCTGGTCCGCTCGACCTGTTTCCCCTGCGAGGCTTGGCTGACGGAGGGGTGGTGGGGGAGGACCTGGCCGGGTACTCGGTGTCCGGCGAAGTCCGGACTGCCGACCTCATCAACCGCGCAGACCTCGGGCTGCACGCCTTCGACGGTCTGGGCTGCGTCTTCTCACCCGTGCTCTCCGGCATCCTCGCCTCCGGAGTCCGCGTCTACCCCGGGCTGCGCTGCGGCGAGAAGCCTGGCACCACGCTGGTGCCCAAGGTGCCGGCGGGACTTGGACCGACCGACGTGGTGGTCGTGCCCAACGGCGGCAGTGACTCTCTCCACGTGCCCAGCCATGACCCCCACGTCGTGCAGACGCTGGTGCGCTTCCTCCAGAGTCGCCAGGAATTTGGCCCCATCTTCGTCGCGCGTCGCTACGGCAGTCTGCCCGGGACGCTGCCGCTCGACCTCATCCGCGTGGAGCCGCGCTCCGGCGAGCGGACGCCGGACGTGCTGGTGTCCTTCGCCTGGGACGCCCAGGCCATGGTGCTGGGCATGCCGGGGACCGAATGGTCGAGTCCGTCGGAGGCGCGTGGCATGCATGGCACCTTCAGTCCGCGCGACGTGCACGGCACCCTGGTGGCCGCGGGCCCGCACTTCCGCCGTGGCTTTCACGACACGCTGCCGAGTGGCAACGTGGATGTCGCCCCCACCGTGGCCAAGCTTCTCGGGCTGCGCCTCCCGGCCGCCGATGGGCGTGTCCTCGAGGAGGCGGTGGTGGACGGCCCCACCCTGGGCAGCTTCGTCGAGGAGACGCAGCTGACGACGTCCTCCTCGGCCGACGGCCTGCGGATGCTGCTTCCCACCAGCCCCGACGGCCGCGCGGTGGACCCGAGCGTCACCCGCTACCGCATCGAGTTGCAGAGCAAGACGCTGCGCTGGGGCGGCCGGAGCGCGACCTACGTGGACTGGGCGCGCGCCGTCCGCTACTGACCGAGGCTGGACAGCGTACGGGCGGCTACTTGGACATCTGCACGGTGCGCCCGTTGAGGGGCTGCGGCGGACGGGCGTTGTCCGGGTACTCGGCGGCGAACGTCTTCACCTCTGGCTTGTCGACGGTTCCCGGCGTCCGCAGGAGGAACCACGTCACGTCCTCGGTGCAGGGAGGCGTCGTGAAAGAACCGGGGAAGGTGTAGTAGGCGTGGTGGGCAGGCACCAGGCCGCTCGGGTCCACCGTCACCCCGTCGGGAGCGTTCTCCATGTCCTTCTCCTTGGGGATGTACTTCCAGACGTCGGCGATGACGGGGTTGGATTTGCCGTCCGCCAGCAGCACGGCCACCACGGCCAGCTTTCCGTCGGCGTCCTGGTGCACCAGGTGCAGCTCGAGAGGGAAGCCGTGGCCGTTGAGTTTGTTCTCGGACGGATGGTGGAAGTGGAACTGCAGCAACTCGTAGCGCTTGCCACCGACGGTGATGAAGCTGCCGGCCGGAACATTCACCTGGATGGTGTGCCCGTTGTTGATGATTTTCAGCGGGATGGCCTGGTAGCTGAACTCGATGGGAGGTAGGGCCGCCATTTTCGCCCCCCGGATGTCGATGGGGGACTGGTGCTTGCCGAGCTTGCACTCCTTGTAGTCGGGCTTGAGCTCGCCCCAGTGGACCGGCCCGGTGGCGCCCTTGTAGGTCCAGGAGGCTGCCTCGTCAGCCGAGGCCAGCGAGGTGCTGAAGACGAGAAACGACACGACCGCGGTCATCGACGCGTTTCGCATGCACCCTCCAGCCAGCTTCGGACTTGTTACCTTCCGGCCAGTGGCGCGCCAACGTCAACCCTCCGCTGGTGACGGCGACGGGACGGGCCGTCCTGCGGCAGCCACCACCCGCACGGACGAGCGCTCGGAGAGGGCCAGTCCATCCCCGCGCGGCTCTGTCTCCGACAATTCCACGACGTCGCCCCGGGTGAGCTGGAAGAAGGCGGCATTGGCGGCGGTGCGGTGCTTCTCCTGGAGCGCAAGCCCCATCCGTCCTTCCGGCCCGCAGCCCATGTAGCGCTGCCGCCCCTTGCCCTCCAGCGCCTCGGAGACAATCCGGAAGGTGCGACCGGCAGGGGGTTCGGGCCACGGCTCGCCCCTGGGGGCGAGGACCAGGTAGCTCATCTTCAGCGCTTCCTTGTGCAGGCCCGCCGTGCGGGCCAGCTCCTCCAACAGGGGCGGCAGAGCGAAGGCGCGTTCGGCGTGGCACCAGTCGCTGGATTTGACGAGGGCCGGGCAGTCCCCGCGAAACAGGCACGGGGCGCGCACGGCGAACCCTCGGCGCACCAGCACGTCGCGCAGTTGCAGCAGCTCCCGAGAGGTGTCGCGCAAGGCGGGTTCAATGAGCACCAAGGAGCCGTGCGGGCGCAGCGCGGCCAGGGCCCGCTCCACCAGCGCCACCCGCCGCCCCAGGGCCGGCTCCCCCTTGCCGAACAATTCATTGAGGAGGTGCCCGATGACGACGGCGTCCAGCCCCGCGACCGGCAGTTCGCCGGTGCGCTGGGGGTCCCATTCCCGGGTGGCGAGCGCCTCTCCGGCCTCGGCGGCGAGCTCCCGCGCCAGCGCCAGCGCGGGCCGGCTTCGGTCGGCGGCGGTGACTTCCGCCGCCCCGGCATCCAGGGCGGCGAAGGCAAGTGGCCCCGGGCCGCTCCCCAGGTCCAGCACCGTGCGCGGGCGCGCGCGCAGCTCCCCGAGGACCTGGCGCCCCTGGGCGTAGGACACCGGCCAGTAGAAGAGGAGGTAGGCCCCCAGAAGGCGCGGGTCGTCCATGTACCGGCCCCCGGCGAGCGACCGCTCGCGCGTCAGGCCCAAGGACAGCGTGCGGATGGCGCCCGCGACTTCCCGCACTTCCTTGGCCGTCAACGTCGGCGGGCCCTCAGCCAGCTTGCGCGAGCGTCGCCAGACGGCCACCAGCCGGGGCATCCACCGTGCCAGGTCCTGGGCGTACCGGTCCATGCGTCCGGGGGAGCCTTATATGACGCCGACCCGCCCCGTGCGGTAGGCAAGGCGCGGCGGAAACCGGGAGAGGGTCGCCGTGAGGAGCTTGAGGCGGAGTCCTCGTCTCTAAGAGTGGCGCCCTCGACCGGTGCTTTAACCCCGAACGGAATCCTGAGGCCGGCGGCGCCGTGTCCTCGCATCGATAAGCGTGGGGAGAGGCACCGGCTCCGAGGCTCCTGGCATCCTCCGTCGAGGGAGGCCGGAGTCATGCGCTTCGTAGGCATCGACATCGCATCTGAAAAGCACGTGGTGGCAGTCGTAAATGAGGTGGGCGAGGTCTTGGAAAAACCGAGGAGCTTCGGGGAGGACAGCAGCGGGTACGCCAAGCTCCTCGAAGTGGTGGGTCCGCCCGAGGATGTCCTCATCGCCATGGAAGCAACAGGACACTACTGGAAGAACCTCTTCGCCTTCCTTGCATCGCATGGGTACGCCATCGCCCTACTAAACCCGCTTCGGACGAGCCGCTTCGCAGGGGAAGACTTACAGCGCACGAAGACGGACAGCATCGATGCCTTAGGCATCGCCCGCTTTGCGGCGCAGAAAAGGCCCGTCCCCAGCCGGCTTGCCCAGAGTGTCACGGAGGAACTGCGTGAGCTCGTCCGACTTCGTGACCGGCTCCAGCAGGACTTGGGGGACAGAGTCCGGCAACTGCACCGAGCCGTAGACCTCGGCTTCCCGGAATTCACTCGCTACATCCATGACCTCTCCAGCGGGCGAGCCACGGCTATCCTGAAGAACCATCCAACGGCGCAAGCTTTTGTCGGCCTCCGGCCGAGGGCACTGTCCAATCTCAAGTACGACGGCCGTCACTTCGTCGGCCTCGAGCTCGCCAACCAGCTCATCGACGCCGCGAAGGTCTCCGTAGGTCAGCACCACGCCGAGGCCTACCGCGTCCAGGTCCGCTATTTTTGCGAAGACATCGACCTTTTCCGCGAGCGCATCCGTCGGCTCGACCGGGACATCGAGACAAAGCTCGACGAGCACGACATCGGCAAGCTGCTAACCACCATCGATGGCATTGGCCCAAACACAGCTGCCCGTCTCATTGCTGTCCTGGGCAATCCGGCGGATTTCCGCGACGAGCGGGCTCTTGCGGCCTATGTCGGCGTGGTGCCGGGGCTCCGGCACTCGGGGAAACGCTCACCCTCGCGGGCTCCTCTCACCCCAATCGGCAATGCCGAGCTTCGAGCCAAGCTGTACATGCCGACCCTCAGCGCGGTGAGAAGTAACCCCTGGCTACGAGCCTTCTACGAGCGCCTTATTGCCCGTGGAAAGCCGCCCAAGGTGGCGCTTATGGCCGCGATGCGGAAGCTCCTCGGGATCTCAGCGTCGCCAAGCACCGGACGCCCTTCGAACCCAGACTGCCCCTTGCAGAGGCCACCGCGTGACCACGACACTCGACAGACGCCACGGAATCTTAGAGGTAGAAACGCCCCCATGTCCATCACCCTCGTCCCTGAGGCCATCGAGGCCTATGCCGCCGAGCACTCGGAACCGCTGGCCCCTCTCTTCGACGCCCTAAGGGAGGAGACGTACGCCTCCATGCGCGACCCGCAGATGCAGGTGGGCCGGCTGGAAGGCAACCTGCTCCGGCTCCTGGTGAAGCTTTCCGGGGCGCGGCAGGCACTGGAGATTGGGATGTTCACCGGCTACTCCGGATTGATGATTGCCGCAGGGCTTCCCGAGGACGGCACCCTCATCACCTGTGACGTCGACCCCAAGGCAGAGGCCATCGCCCGGCGCGCCTTCGCCAGAAGTCCGGTGGGCCACAAGATTCAAATCCGCATGGGGCCTGCCCTGCAGACGCTGAAGACGCTGAAGGGGCCCTTCGACTTCGTCTTCATCGACGCGGACAAGGAGAATTACCTCGCCTACTACGAGGCGGTGCTCCCGCTCTTGCCGACGGGCGGGCTGCTGGTGGCGGACAACACCCTGTGGAGCGGCAGGGTCCTCGACCCGAAGAGTCCTTCGGACCACGCCATCGTCGCCTTCAACGCTGCCGTGGCCCGGGACAGCCGGGTGGACAAGGTACTCCTCACCGTGCGCGACGGAATGACCCTGGCCGTCAAGCGCTGAGACGGGTGCTTGCTCCGAAGAAGTCCTCGAGCTCCCCCCGGCGCGCCAGGGTGTCCTCGAAGCCGAGGGTGTGCAGCCGGTCGATGTAGCTCCGCTCGAACGCCAGGTAGCTGACCAGGTCGGAGCCGCCGCGTCGTCCGGCCCCCATCCCCCGCAGCAGGTAGCGCACCACGCGTGGGAAGTGCTCCATCTGGTCGGCGGCCAGCCCGCCCAGCTCCCGGGAAGGCCGCAGCGTCAGCACGGGAATGACGCGGAAACGCTCCTCGCCGCCGGGTGCTGCTCCTCGGCCGAGGGCGTGGTTGATGCGCTCCAGCCGCTCGGTGTCGGAGTCCAGGTGGTCCAGAAACAGGGCGTTCAAGAGGACGCCGGCCACCTGCGACACCGGCAGCACCCGCATGCTGGTTTCCTCGCTGTTGAGGGTCTCCGTCTCCTGCGCCGTGCGGACATAGCGCACGCCCACCGCCAGCAGGCGGTCGGCGCCGAGGTGAATGGCTGGGCTGAGGGGCTCGGTGAGACGGACCTGGCCGTCCCCGTAATAGGTGTCCCCGAGGCGGACGGGCGGGAAGAAGACTGGGATGGCGGCCGAGGCCATGACGTGGTCGATGGTGAGCGTCTCACGCCGTCCCAGCCGGCGGCTGCGCGCCCAGGGGAGCACGTCCGGCGTCCCGTCGAAGAAGGTGACGGCGGTGCCGGTGAGGTAGCTGGTGGCCGTCACGCCGAGGCCCCGCAGCCGGCGGGCGGCGATGTGGGCCGGGACGCGGTCCAGGGGGATGCGTTCGGTGAGCAGCTCTCGCAGCGGCGTGGTGTCCAGCAGGTGGTTCACCTGCCGGAGGGTAACCAGCCCACCGGAGGTGAGGTTGCGAATCCACCGGCTTCCGATGGAGGCGACGCTGAGCATGTCGGTGCGGTACACCCGCTCCGGGGTGAGGCTGAGCCAGGTCTCGGACAGCCGGCGCGCGCCGCCCGAAAAGTCGTCGGCGCTGGCCGCCAGCGCCGCGCCGTTGATGGCGCCCGCCGACACGCCGGTGATGACGGGGAAGGGATTGTTCCCCTCACCCACCACCTCGGCGATGGCGCGCAGAGCTCCCACCTGGTACGCGGCGCGCGCGCCGCCGCCGGTCAGGATGAGGCCGAGAGTTGCCACGCTGCTGCGGAAGGCTAGCACTCCCACCCGAAGGGGGGATTTTCCGTCCTCGGGGCTCGCGCTCTTGCGGTCCTGGCGTTAGATGGAGAGCCTCTCCAATGGTTTCCGTCCGCGCCCTGCGCAAGCACTACACCGTCCACAAGCGTCCCCCTGGCCTCAGGGCGGCGTTCCGCTCGCTCTTCCGACGGGTGCCCACCCTGGTGAAGGCGGTCGACGGCATCTCCTTCGAGATTGCGGCGGGCGAGCGGGTGGGGTTTCTCGGCCCCAACGGCGCGGGCAAGACCACCACCCTGAAGGTCCTCTCCGGACTGCTCTACCCTTCGAGCGGCGAGGTGCGTGTCGACGCTCACGTCCCCCAGCACCGGGAGGACGTCTTCCTCAAGAAAATCATGCTGGTGACGGGCCAGAAGCAGCAGCTGCTCTGGGACTTACCGCCTTCGGAGACGTTCGCCCTCAACCGCGCCATCTATGAAGTACCGGAGCGGGAGTTCCGCCGTCGGATGGCGGAACTGACCGAGTTGCTCGAGCTACAAGACCTGGTGAACAAGCCCACCCGGTCCCTGTCGTTGGGCGAGCGGATGAAGTGCGAGCTGGCGGCAGCCCTGGTCCATGGCCCCAAGGTCCTCTTCTTGGATGAACCGACCATCGGCCTCGACGTCTCCATGCAGGCCACCATCCGCAGCTTCATCCGGCGGTACAACGAAGAGACGGGCGCCACCTTGCTGCTGACGAGTCACTACATGGACGACGTGGCCGCCTTGTGTCCCCGCGTCATCGTCATCGACAAGGGCACGCTGTCCTACGATGGCGGCCTGGACGCCCTGGTGCGCAGGATGCGCCCGGAGAAGCGCGTCGTGCTGCGCCTGGACCGCCCGGCACCGGCCCTCTCCCTAGAAGGACTCGGCAAGGTGGTGTCGGCGGATGCGGCCCAGGTGGTGCTCCAGGTCCGCCAGGACGCCGTCAGTCTTACCGTGGCACGCGCCCTGGCCACCTTGAGCGTGCGGGACCTCACCGTGGAGGACCCACCGCTGGAAGAGGTGATGAGCGAGTTGTTTGCGCAAAACCGGGTGCGCGCCGAGACCGCGGCGTGAGCACGCGCTCCACCGTGCGGGCGCTGCCTACCCTCATGCGCATCGGCTTTGCCGAGGCGGTGGCCTACCGGGCCGAGATGCTGGTGTGGGTGCTGTCCACCACCATGCCGCTCATCATGCTGGCGCTGTGGTCGGCCGTGGCGGCCGACGCCCCGGTCGGCCGCTTCGGGCAGCGCGATTTCGTGGCCTATTTTCTGGCCACCTTCATCGTCCGGCAGCTGACCGGTGCCTGGGTGGCCTGGCAGATGAGCTTCGAGGTGCGCACCGGCACCCTGTCCATGCGGCTCTTGCGGCCCATCCACCCGATGGTGAGCTACGCCGTGGAAAACATCGCCGCCATGCCGCTGCGTCTGGTGGTGGCTCTGCCGGTTGCCCTGCTCGCCCTCATCCTGGTCGGCACCAGGACGCTTCCCCACGGCTTGCTCATCTGGGCGGTGTGGCTGCTGGCCGTGCTGGGCGGCTGGCTCATCACCTTTCTGGCCAACTTCCTCATCGGCTGTCTGGCGCTGTGGACTGGCAGCAGCATCAAGGTGATGGACGTCTGGCTGGTGTGCTTCATGGTCTTCAGTGGCTACCTGGTGCCGGTGGAACTGTTTCCGGGCGCGCTGCGGACGGCGATGTCCTGGCTGCCCTTTCGCTACCAGATTGGCTTCCCGGTGGAAGTGATGACGGGCGCCTATGCGCTTCCGGCCGCGCTGGGGATGTTGGCCCGCCAGTGGGCCTTCGTCCTCGGCCTCTTCCTGGCGGGGCTGGCCATGTGGCGGCGCGGCCTTCGCCGGTTCGGGGCGTACGGCGGCTGATGCGCACGCTTCAGCGCTACCTCCGGCTGTTGCGGGTGCAGGTGCGCAGCTCGGTGTTGCTCGGGCTGCAGTACCGGGCCGACTTCCTCATCGACGGGGCCATCTCCCTGTGCTGGACGACGACGGCGCTGGTGCCGCTCTTCGTCGTCTTTCATGACCGGCCAGTCATCGCTGGGTGGCAGTTTGCCGAGGCGCTGGTGGTGGTGGGCTGGTTCACGCTGCTGGAGGCCATACTGGAAGGCGCCATCAACCCCAGCCTCACCGCGGTGGTGGAACACATCCGCAAGGGCACGCTGGACTTCGTGCTCCTCAAGCCTGCCGATGCCCAGTTTCTCGTCTCCACGGCGCGCTTTGAGCCGTGGCGCAGCACCAACGTCCTCACCGCGCTGGCCATCTGGACGGTGGCCTTCATCCGGCTGGGGCGGGGGCCATCCCTGCTGGGCGCGCTAGCGGCGCTGGTGCTGCTCGGCAGTGCCACCCTGCTGCTCTACTCGCTGTGGATTCTTACGGTGAGCGCGGCTTTCTACGTGGTGAAGGTGGACAACCTCACCAACCTCTTCAGTTCCGTCTTCGATGCGGCGCGCTGGCCGGTGCAGATTTTCCGAGGGGTGCTGCGCTGGGTCTTCACCCTGGTGGTGCCCTTGGCGCTGATGACGACGTACCCGGCCGAGGCGCTCCTGGGTCGGCTTTCACCTCTGGCGCTGGTGGGTTCCGTCGCGGGCGCAGGCGCGTTTGCGTGGCTTTCACGCCGGGTCTGGCTGGGCTCGCTCGCCCGCTACTCCTCGGCGAGCAGCTAGCCCGCAACTCTCTCCGGGCAGTTGGGTTGAAGCCCAAGACTTGGGTGCCAGGCTTCCCCTGGAAGACATCGGCACCCACGGTTTTCAACTTCCGAGGGAATTCACCATGCAACTTCAGCAATTCTTGTTCCTTGCGGCAGCGACGCTGCTGGCCGCCTGTGGCAGCAGCACCAGCAGCACCAGCAGCCCCGACGCCCTGGCGGCGGCGGTCCCCGACTTTGCAGGCATCTCCCTGGAGGCCACCGGGGCTGCCTCGGAAAGCGCGACGCTGACCGTCTCTCCAGGCCCCGCCGTGACCGCGACGCTAGACGCTGGCTCGGCCCCCAGCGGCCTGGAATTTCTCCCCGTCATCCGCCAGGGCATTCATGACCTCAACCAGGCGGTCCAGCAGGACTTCGGCCCCATTGCCCAGCTCATCTCCACGCAGGGCAAGGACATCGCCGTTGGCCAGTCGAAGCAATACGGGCCGATGGACCAGGGCGGCGTCACCTACCTACTGACTGTCAAGCGCTTCGGCAACCACCGCTTCGCCTGGAAGCTGGAGGGCAAGCCGGCCGGGGCGGCGGCCACGGTGGCCTTCACCCAACTCGCGATGGGTACGCTGTTCCATGCCGACAACGACATGGTGCACCGCGGCCGTGGACAGATTGGCTTCGACTTGGACGCCTTCAAGACGGTGAGCCCGGGCTTCCTGGGCCAGGGCAAGCTGTATGGCGCCTACAGCAACTACGACGACACCGACCCGAGTGGACTCGCCGGAGACGCGAAGACGCTGGTCTACGTGCTGCACGACTTCTCCATCGACACGACGGCCCACCCGCCCATCTCGGCGGCGTTTGTCGGCCACAAGACGCGCGATGGGGTCCGCGACGCGCGCGTCCTGTATTACGGCGACCTTCCCCAATTCGTGGGCAACCCGGACCATGCCGAGCTGCTTCTCGGCCGCGCCCGCTTCACCCCGGGGGTGGGTGGCCGGGCGGATGCCCTGGTGTCCGGCGGAGACGTGCCGAGCGGCGAAGTCATTTATGGCGCCGAGTGCTGGGACAAGAGCGAGGCGTTGAGTTGGCAGAAGGTGTGGGCCTGCACCGGCCCCGGCGCCTGCACCGTCGAGAGCGAGCAGGGCAACGTCAACGCCTGCGCGGTCGACTTGCAGACCGACGGGCCGGAAGCGCCCAGTGACGGGACCAGCGGCAGCCTGGAACCGGGCGCTCCGGACCCCACCGTCGCGCCACTCACCGCGATGCCGAGCTTCGACAACCCCACCTGACGACCCGCCGAGCGTCCCCCCCACGAGGGATGGGGCCAACAGGGCCGGACGCCTGGGAACGACCCCGGCGTTCGGGCCCCGGCTGTCTGTGGCGGGTGCTGGCCATTGGGAAGCTTCGTGGTAGGAGGCCACCCGCACCACACACCGCCCATGTCCACGGAGCTCGAGCGCGAAGTCGCCCGCCGGCGCACCTTCGCCATCATCAGTCACCCCGACGCCGGCAAGACGACACTGACGGAGAAGCTGCTCCTCTACGGAGGGGCCATTCACCTGGCCGGGAGCGTGAAGGCGCGCCGCGCGCGCCGCCATGCCACCAGCGACTGGATGGAGCTCGAGAAGGAGCGTGGCATCTCCGTCACCTCCTCGGTGCTGCAGTTCGAGTACCACGACCATGCGGTCAACCTGCTCGACACCCCCGGCCACCAGGACTTCTCCGAGGACACCTACCGGACGCTGTCGGCCGCCGACAGCGCGGTCATGCTCATCGACGCCGCCAAGGGCGTGGAGCCGCAAACCAAGAAGCTGTTCCAGGTCTGCCGGCTTCGGGCCATCCCCATCTTCACCTTCGTCAACAAGCTGGACCGCTACGGGCGGGCACCCCTCGAGTTGATGGATGAATTGGAGCAGGTGCTCGGCATCCGGGCCTACCCGATGAACTGGCCGATTGGGATGGGGCCGGAGTTCCGCGGCGTCTACGAC
This sequence comes from uncultured delta proteobacterium, assembly GCA_963760425.1. Classification (GTDB taxonomy): domain Bacteria; phylum Myxococcota; class Myxococcia; order Myxococcales; family Myxococcaceae; genus JADGRA01. The sequence continues at coordinate 109,233 of CAVXCY010000025.1, forward strand.
AGGACGTCCCGGGCCGTTCATGTCTTTTCCGCCGAGGGCAGCCACGGCGAGTCCGCCGCCGGCGAGCGGGTGGTGTCGCTCGACTCGCCGGAGGTGCCGAAGGTGCTGAGCGCCTCGGAAGTGGCGCAGCTGCGGGAGGACATTGAATTGCTCGACATCGGCGGCGACGCCTTCGCGCGGGAGAAGAGCGACCGGGGGCAAATTACGCCCCTCTTCTTCGGCAGCGCGATGACCAACTTTGGGGTGCGGCCCTTCCTGGACGCCTTTCTGGACCTGGCCCCGGCGCCGGCGCCCCGCAGCACCTCCCATGGCTACCAGGAGCCCACCAACCCGAAATTCAGCGGCTTCGTCTTCAAAATCCAAGCGAACATGGACCCGGCACACCGCGACCGGGTGGCCTTCGTCCGGGTGGTGTCTGGGCAGTACAAGAAGGGCATGGACGCCTTTCACGTGCGGCTGCAGAAGACGGTGCGGCTGGCCAACCCCACCCAATTCATGGCGGCCGAGCGGACGGCCATCGAGGAGGCGTGGCCCGGGGACGTCATCGGCCTCTTCGACCCCGGGCTGTACCGCATCGGCGACACGCTGCTGGAAGGCGACACCTTTGAATTCGAGGGCGTTCCCCGCTTCTCGCCCGAGCACTTCGCCGTGGTGCGTGCCCGTGACCCCATGCGGCGCAAACAGATGGAGAAGGGGCTGGAACAGCTGAGCGAGGAAGGCACCATCCAAATTTTTCAGCAGCTGCAGATGGGCATGCGCGACCCGATTGTGGGTGTGGTGGGGCCGCTGCAGCTGGAGGTGCTGCAGTACCGGATTGAACATGAATACGGGGCGGACATCCTCCTCGACAAGCTGCCGTACGGGCATGCGCGCTGGGTGGTGGGGGAATTCGACCCGAAAAGCTTCGACTGGGGCGGGAACCGCCAGACGGTGCAGGACCGGGATGGCCAGCCGCTGGTGCTCTTCCGCGATGACTGGTCGCTGCAGCACACGGTGGAGAAGCACCCCGAGCTGAAGTTCCTCGCCGCGGCCCCACCTCTCGGGGCCGCCGTTGGGGGCGGGGCCGACCCGCGCCGCTCGCCGTAGGCGGCAGGCCCCCCAAGGGGGGGCCCCACCGCTGGACGTCGCCGCCAAGCACGCCTTGGGAGTAGAGTTTCCAGCTGAGACGGGCTGCGCCAACCTGGCGCGAGTCATGGGAGCGGCCCAGCGCCTGTGGGTGAGTGGACGCCAACCCTGTTTCTGGACCCTCGCAGCGAGGAGCCCGTCTACCTGCAGATTGCCCATGCCCTGATGCGGGAAATCCACCGCGGCCGCTTCCGTCCTGGCGACGCCTTGCCCGGCTACCGCACGCTCGCCGAACAACTGGGGGTGAGCCGCAACACAGTCATGTCCGCCTACCATGAGCTGCAAGTCGAGGGATGGGTCGTCTCGGCCTCCGGCGAGGGAAGCGCCGTGGCCGGGAAGGGTTCCCAGCCACCTGCCGACGCCCTCCCCGGGCGACTCTGCGCCCGCCCGACCCGGGGGGATGGGCTTTGCGCTTGGACCGGAGCTCGCCTCTGGCAAGCCAGGTCACCGCAAGGGGCTGTTGGAGGTGGCGAGCGGGCTTCCCGACCCTCGGCTGCTGCCGAGTGCGGCGCTGGCCCGGGCCTATCGCCGTGCACTGCTGAAGGGGCATCCCGTGTCCGCGAGCGACGCGCAGGGCCACCTCCAGCTGCGGGAGGCGCTGGCCCGAATGCTCACCAGCACCCGGGCCATCGCCGCCGACGCGCAGCGTGTCTTCATTACCCGCGGTAGCCAAATGGCCCTCTTCCTCGTGGCACAGGCGCTCTTCGCCCCCGGTGACACGGTGGTCGGTCGAGGCGTTGGGTGCCCGCCAGGCCTGGGAGGCCTTCGTCCGGGCGGGAGCGCGCTGCCTGCCCATCCCGGTCGACGCGGAGGGAATGCAGCTGGACGCCCTCGAGCGGCTGCTTCGTGACACGGCGGTGCGCGCCGTCTTTGTCACTCCCCAGCGCCAGTACCCGACGCTGGCGGTGCTGGCACCGGAGCGCCGGGCGCGGCTTCTGCAGCTGGCGACCAGCGGGCGCTTCGCGGTGCTGGAGATGGACCCCGACTCCGAATTTCAGTTCGACGGCCGTCCGCTGGGCCCGCTGGCCTCCCAGGACTCCTCGGGCGTGGTGGTGCACGTGGGGACGCTGTCGAAAATCTTCAGCCCGGACTTGCGCCTGGGGTTTGTCTACGGCCCGGCGCCTCTCTTGCACCGCCTGGCGGCGGTCCGAGCGACGTATGACAGGCACGGCGACAGCGTCCTCGAGCGAGCCATGGCCGAATTGATGGAAGACGGTGAATTGCAGAGGCACCTGAACCGCATGGTGGCGGTGTACCGCCGCCGGCGCGACGCCCTGTGCGCAGCGCTGCGCCGAGAAATGGGAGAGGCCCTCCGCTTCGAGGTACCCACCGGCGGGCTGGCCGTGTGGGCCAGGGTGCAGGGGACGCTGGACGTGGACGCCTGGGCAGCCCGGGCCCTGGAGCGCGGCGTCTCCTTTCAGCCGGGCCGTCGCTTTTCGTTCGACAATGCACCCGTCGCTGGCATGCGCCTCGGTTTCTCCAATTACCCGGAGCCGGAACTCGAGGAGGTGGCCCGGCGGATGCGCGCCGCGCTGGAGGACCTCGGGTGAGCGTCGACCTGCCGGCACTGGACGAGGACCTCGAGCTGCGGGGGCCCCTCGGACACGGAGGCATGGGAGAGGTCCACCGGGCCTGGGACAGACGGCTGCAGCGGGCCGTGGCAGTCAAGCTGCTGCGCGGGCAGGACGTCGGCGACGCGGGGCGGGTGCTCCTCGAGGCGCGGCTGCAAGCGCGGGTCGAGCACCGCCACGTCGTCAAGGTGCACGGCGTGGGGAGCCTGGGTGGACGTCCCTGTATCGTCTTTCAGCTGGTGGAGGGCCGCAGCCTTGCCCAGCTCGCGCCGCGGCTGGGCGTTGCGGAGAAGGTCGAGCTGGTTCGACAGGCGGGCCTCGGACTCCATGCCGCCCACCGCCAGGGCCTGGTGCACCGGGACGTCAAGCCGGCCAACGTCCTCGTCGAGGAGACGGCAGACGGCCATGCCGCCGCGCTGCTCACGGACTTCGGCCTCGCCCGGAGTGAAGAGGCCGGGCTGTCGCGGAGTGGCCTGCCGCCGGGCACCCTCGACTACATGAGTCCCGAGCAGCTTTTGGCCCCCGGGCCTGTCGACTTCCGCTCGGACGTCTACGCCCTGGGGGCCACTCTGTATGCGGTCCTGGCCGGCCGGCCCCCCTTTCGCACCACCTCCTTCTCCGCCGAGACGCCGACGGACGCCGCGGACGAGGTCCAGGTGCTGCGGCGCATCCTCGAAGAGGAACCGCCGCCGCTCACGCGGGCAGCACCCGGCATCCCCCGGGAGTTGGGCCTGATTGCGGCGCGGGCCATGGAGAAGGAGCCGGGGCGCCGCTACCCCAGCGCCGAGGCCCTCTCCGAGGACTTGGCCCGGCACCAGCGCGGTGAGCCGTTGCTGGCGCGGCCCACGCCTTACCTCGAACGCGCGCTCAAGTGGGCACGCCGTAACCGCGCCCTAGCCCGGGCAGTTCTGGTCGCCCTGTTGGCCTTGGTTTTGGCCGGGGGCTGGACGCTGTATAGCCGTCGGAGGGCAGACCGGGCCGCGCTGGAAGCGGCGCGACTCGGTGCCCTGAGCGAGGCCCTGGAGGCGAACCTCCGGATGGAGCTGCTCGGCCCTGCCCATGACGTCCGGCCGGCGCTCGAGCGCCTCCGCGCGCAAGCCGAGCAGCTGCGTCCGCTCGCCGGGGGTGGAGACGGCCCGGCCAACCTGGCGCTGGGCAAGGCGCTCCAGCTCCTGGGCGAGGTGGACGGAGCGCGGCAGGCGTACCAGGCGGCCTGGAACGCTGGACAGCGGACACCGCGAGCAGCGGAGGGCCTAGGGACGGTACTGGGGGAGTTGTACCGGCGGGGCTACGAGAGGGCGCGGGAGACACTGGCCCCAGAGGCCCGCGAGCGCCGGCTGGCCACGCTGCGCGTCGAGTTGAAGGAGCCAGCCGCCCAATACCTGAAACAGGCCGAGGGTGCGGGCTGGCGTGCCCACGAGTTGCAATCCCGCGTGGCCCTCCTCGACAGAAACTACCCGGAAGCCCGGAAGGAGGCCCTGGAGGCCCACACCGCCGAGCCGGGACGCTACGAGGCGCTCGCCCTGGCTGCATCGGCGTGGATTGACGAGGCGCGCGACTCGACCAACGCCAACCAATTCGAAAAGGTGGAGCCCGCGCTGAAGGAGGCCAAGGGGCTTTTGGAGGAGGCGTCCGCCTGGGGGCGAAGCGACGCGAGCATCCCCCGCGCCGTGGCGCAGCTCCACGCTGTCCGCGCCAACGCGCTGACGCTTCGAGGCCAGTCACCGGAGACAGAAATCGGGGCCATGCTTTCGGCGCTCGACTCGGCCGACCGGCTGAATGCCGACGACGCGACCGCATCTGCCCTGCGCGGCGCGGCCCTGTTGCAGCGCGCGCAGTACCTCTTTATGACCGACCCGTCCGCCGTCCTGGGGGTGCTTGAACAGGCAACCGCCGCCTACCGGCGCGCGGTGGAGCTCGGAGCGCAGGACCTCAAAACGTTCACCAGTTTCGCCCGCGGCCTGTACTACCAAGCTTTCCAGCTCAATGCCGGCCTCCAACCCTCGCTGGACAAGGTGCGCGAGGGCCTCGCTGTGGCGGCCCGCGCGGCCGCCCTTGCGCCGGAGGACGCCGAGGTGGACCTTATCCAATGCATGTTGCACTCGTCCGAGGCCGATGCGCTGGAGCACGAGGGGCTTTCCACCAAGGCTGCACGCTCGGCGTCCATCGAGGCAGGCCAGCGGGCGCTGGCGAAGCAAGTGGCCCGGGGCGGCATGCTTCGGCCCATCATCGGCCAACAACTGATGCTTCTCGGCCGGGACGCCTGGCTTTCGGGCGGGGACCCGCGCCCGCGGTTTCATGAAGCACGGCAGACCTTCGACGAGGCTTTCCGCGCGTTGCCTGGGCAGCCCGCAGCAGCCGGCCAGTTTGCCAATGTCGTCGACACCGAATCGGGCATTCTGTGGGCCCTGGGGGAAGACCCGCGGCCGGAACTGGAACGCGCCCGGTCCCACCTCGAGGACATCCTCCAGGCCTCGCCCGGGCTCCTCTTCGTGCAGGGCATCAAAGCCGAGTTGCTCGCCGAGGAAGCGCTGCACGTCGCAGAAGGGGGAGAAAGCCCGACCGCGCTACTGGCCAAGGCCGACGCCACCTTCGAGCTGGCCGCTCACGGCACCGCGGGGGATTTTGCCCTCACCCTGGGACGCGTCATCGCCCGTCTAGCCGAGGCGCGCTGGCGCACCTCGCGAGACGAGGAGCCGAGCGCGTCCTTGGACAGGGCCGAGCGCCTCATCGCCTCGCTGGGCCCGCAGGAAGCGCTCGCGCTGCCGCAGGAAATGCGGGCGCGTGTCGCCCTGGAGCGCGCGCGGTGGCTCAGGCACCAGCAGCGAGCGACCGAGGTGATTGCCCATCGCGGACTTGCCGCCCTGAAGGTGTCGCTCGCGCAGGATGCGCGCGATGCGGACCTGTGGGTGCTCAAGGCGCGACTGGAAGGCTTCGCCGGAGAGGCCGACACCGCGCGCACAAGTCTCGAGCACGCCTATAGCCTCAACCCCCTGGTGAAGGGGGGCCTGGCGTCGCGGGAGGCGGTGGCAGAGCTGCAGCCGCGCTGAGTCATTTTCGCGGTGCAGGGGGTGGCCCAAGCCCTTTCTGAAAAGCGCACCTGTTGGCTCCTCTCAGGCGCACCACAGACTGGTGGCGTCAGGAGGAGTTTCCTATGGCGAAGCGTCTGGCCGTCCTCGTTGGTGCAGGTGGATTTCTTGTCGTGCTGGCAACGTCTTGCGGGTCCACCGGAAACACCGCGGGAGGGTGCAACATCAGCTCCGTGGCGGTTTCCGCGTCCGCGGCCAGCGTCCCTCCGAATGCCGTCAGCACGCTGACGGCCACCGTCACCCAGGCCTTACTCTCGGACAGCTGCAATGGAGGGGTGACGTGGAGTGCCACTCCGACGGGCGGCACGCTGACGCAGTCCGGCCTGACCGCGACGTTCAGCGCCCCGACGGCAGGGACCTACACGGTGAAGGCCACCAGCACCGACAACAGCGCCAAGTTTGGCACGGCGCAGGTGACGGTGGCCGGCTCTTCATCCTGCGGAACGGCCAACGGCACGGTCGTTACCCATTCCAGCGACGTCACGGCCGATGAGACGTGGGCCGGCAACGGCACCACCCACAGCGTCACTTCTGCCATCACCGTGCGGGCCCCGGCGACGCTGACCATTCAGCCCTGTGCCATCGTCTCTCTGGCCGCCGGTGTCGGAATCAACGTCTCGGGGGACACCGTGGGAAACCAGCCGGCGCGCCTCCTTGCCGCCGGAACGGACGACGCGACGGGATTCATTTCCTTCATCCCGGCGGCAGCCGCCCAGCCCTGGGGCTTTCTGCAAGGCTACAACCAGCAGTCCTTCATTGAGCTCCACCACACGCAGCTCATCTCGGCAGGAGCGGGCGGCAACTTCTCCCACTATGCGGCCATCCACGTGGTGGGCCCAGGCAATTACATGCTACCCATTGCCGTCCTGACGGTGGACCACGTCGTCCTTCAAAACCCGGTCGGCAGCGGTGTCGTGCTGGACTCGAACTCGGAGTTCACCCCCCAGTCGACTATTCTGGGTGTCTCCGGCGCGACGGACTACCCCATCGTCATGAACATGATGGGGCTCGGCAGCGTCCCGCAGTTCGTCGGTCAGTCCAATACCCACGACGACCTGCTGGTGAACGGAGCGACGCAGAATGTCTACGGAGACTTGATAATCACCAACCACATTCCAGTGCGCATCGCCTCTGGCGAAGTCAACGTCAAGCCGGCCTACGTCAACAGCGCCCTCACCTCGGTGACGTTGACGGTCCAGGCCGGCACCGAGATTCGCTTTGCAAAACCTGCCGCCAATCAGTCCGGGGCCCGCGTCAGCTTTGGGTCGACCGGTGGGGGTGCCAGCAACACCGTCGGCCGACTCGTCGCCATCGGAGACACCGCCCCCATCCTCTTCACCTCAGGCGAGGCCACCAAGGCCCCTGGAGACTGGGTGGGCCTGGTCTTGTCGACCGCGGGCAACTCCCAGCTGACCAACGTCACCATCGAGTACGCCGGCGCCACGAGCGGCATCGTCTCGGCCAACTGTCGCCCGACGGGCGCCTCCGACATTGCAGCCCTCATCATCGGGAGCGACGGCTACGTGCCGGCCGCAGGCCTGCTCCAGGGCTGCACCATCGCGCAACAGCGCAGGCTTCGGCATTGACGCCATTTGGTCCAACCAGACGTCCTACAACACCGCCGGACCTCACCGGCGGCAACACCTTCACGAACAACGCCTTCTGTGCCCAGACCTACAACGGCGTCACCGCAACCGGCTGTCCGACCGGAGGCGGTTGTACCGCTCAGTAAGCGCCCTCGCCCCGGCGCAGCGGTCGGTGCTGTCGCCAGAAGAACCCTCTCCGCTCTAGCCGGCGCTCCGTGGAGCAGCCGCGACTGGCTTCCGCAGCAGACAGATGCTGGCGGCCAAGAACCAGAGGGCGGGGGGAAAGTTCGCGATGACGGCCGGCCCCCAGCCACCGGCGTTGTAGAAGCCGGCCGTGTCGACTGGCCCGGCGTACATGGCTGGGACGCAGGCGAGACAAAGCAGCGCGCCGACAAGGGCGCCCCAGCCCGTCCACTGGGGTAGCACGTCCGTGGCCAACGTCGCGTACCCAGCGGTCGCCAGGAAGAAGGCCGTCAGCACGAAGGCCGTGGAACCGTTGTAGATGAGCAACGTCCCCTCGATGAGGCCGCACGGCGGAGGCGTCGGCCTTCCCGCTGAGCGCGTCGAGGACGGCGCCCCCCTCCAGCCCGTCGGCCACCAGCGTCACCGCAAACCACACCGCGGCCGCACCGAACAGCAGCGTGCCCACCCACTCACAGTCGCTCCGCGCCTTGAGGATGAGGTGGCGGAAGCCCGCAGCGAACGCCAGGGCGCAGACGTAGGCCCCCTGGTCGAGCAGGATGCGCGTGAAGGCGACGTTGCGGATGGCGAGGAGATGCTGGCCGAAGGCCGCACCGTCATAGACGGACGGCGGATGCCCAAAAAGGTACAGCGGGAACTGGCTCAACCACAGCACGACGCACGCCACGCCGAAGCGGCCCGTCCAATGTCGCACTGTCCGGCTGTCCATGGGCCACTCCCGTCGTACCGGCTGGGCCTGCCGCTTCCGTCGCCAAGGTCAACAGCCCCGGGGCAGCTCGCCCGACACAGCCTGAAGCCGCTTTAGACTGCACCGCCCACCCGGCAAGGAGATACCCGTCATGTCTCGATAGGCTTGCCTGATGGTGGGCATCACGCTCCTCACGTTCCCACCATTGTCTACGGAGGCCTGGTGGTGCTTGGCGTCCTCAGCGGCGGGGCCTACGGGGCAAAGGCGCCGAAGCTTTCGCCGATGCAGCAGTCGCTCTACCGGGCCATGCACGCCCACGCCGGCGTTCTGGTGATTCTGGCGCCTAGCACGTCCCGAAAGCGGCTGGGGCCCCCCGGCCCTATGTCAGCTTCCGGCGGTGATGGCCAGGCCGGCGCGCTCCACCTCGCGCAGCGGCGCGGCCACCATCACCGGCAACCGCTTGGCATCCGAGAGGTGCGCTGGGTCCGCCCACAGCCAGCGGGGCGGCCCCTGGAGGAGCCCGTCTGTATGCGAGAAAAGGCGCACCCGCCGCAGCTGGGTGCTGCTGCCTGCGTTGTACAAAGCCAGGGGACGCTCGCCAATGGCGCCGAGGTGAATCTCCCGCGGGACGTGCCGGTGGCCATGCAGCACCAGGTCGGCGTTGCCCCGGGCCCGGCGCAGCAACTCGCGCCCCAGGGGAAGCTCCGAGCAGTAGGGAAGCCGTAGCCGCTCGCTCCAGCGCTCGAGCCACGTCTCCTCGGGCAGGGCCAGCGGGTGGTGGTGCAAAAGCAGCACCCGCAGCGAGTCCGCGGGGAGCGCGCTTCAGCGCCGTGTCGACCGCTTCCACCATGGTCTGGGAGACCTCGCCATGGGACGCCCAGTAGGAACGGTTGTGCGCGGCGGTCGAGTCGATGCGGACGAGGAGGAGGCCTGGCTTCTCCTCCACCAGGACGCGCTGGCCGCCCATCAGGCGTCCGGCCCGCGTCGTCCGACGTCCGGTCGTGGTTGCCGGGGACCACCGTCAGCCGGTGCGCGCGCGTCAGCGGGGCGAAGACGTCAAAGAAGAGGGACATCTCCTCGTCCCGGCCGCGGTGGGTGATGTCACCGGTGACCACCACCTGGTCCACCTGCGCCTCCTGCAGCGCCTCGACCAGCGCCCGGGCCGCACCTTCATCCGCCGGCTGCGTCCGAGGTGCACGTCGGAGAGGTGGGCCAGCGTCTGTAAACTCATGCCTGAACATTCGACCAGGCGGGCGGGGCGCTCCCATGAAGGACTGGAAAACTCTGAGCGACTTCAGCGGTTTGGTCCCCGGCCGGCGCGACCAGAGTCCCCCCGGGTAGTACCCGCAGGCGGTTTCCACGCCACTGCACGGTGCGGGCGAAGAGGCCGTGCACCCAGGTGATGAAGAGCAGCCCGTCCTTCACCCAGCCGGCCCCGAAGGCGCGCCAGGAGAAGAACTGGCTGCGCAGCCGGCTGAAGGCCACTGAGTCCAGCGCCGGTTTGAGGACCGCGCAGGCGGCCAGCGTCGCCGCCGCGCCGGGGCCCGGTCGCAGCGCGAAGCCAATGACGGCCAGGGGGATGGGGTTGAGGAGTGACTCGGCGAGGTAGGCCGGAAACGTCATGGCCGTGCGGTGGGTGACGCTCCAGCGCAGGTAGCGCTGAAAGAAAGCCCCGACACTCTTCTCGACGGCGATGTTCCACACCGGCAGGCTGCTGACCGCCACGCCGGCGCCAAGCTCCCGCACCAGCCGGTTTCCCAGCACGTGGTCCTCGGCGAGGACGTTGGCCACCGAGGCGAAGCCGCCCAACAGGTCAAGGTCCTGACGCCAGAGCGCCATGGACTTGCCCACCACCAGGTCCTTCTTCAGCACCCGCTGGGCGCACACCATTCCGGGCGCAATGCTGCCGCCGAGGTGGAGGTTGTCGAGCAGCGCGCCCAGGGACTTGTGGCCGTTGCCCGCCACCGGATGGGTGACGCATCCCACCCCGGGACGGCCGAGGTGCCCAGCGATGTCCAACAGGTAGCCCTGGGGGACGCGGATGTTGGAGTCGCTGACGACGAAGAGGTCATACCGCGCAGCCCGCGCCAGGCAGACCAACTGGTTCACCTTGGGGTTGAAGCCCGCCTCGCCCTCCTGCACGACGAGGCGGACGCGCTCCGGCCAGCGCCGGGCGGCCTCGCAGGCCAGCGGGTAGGCCGCGTCCTCGACTGAGCGGACGCCGAGGAGCACTTCATAGTCGCCGGGGTAGGGCAGCGCGACGAAGCTGGCGAGGTTGTCCGCCAGCGCGTCGTCGGCGCCGCACAGCGGCTTGAGGACGGAGATGCCCGGCCAGCAGCTGGGCACCGGTGCCACCTGGCGCAAGTGCCACAGGGTGAGCAGCAGCATGACTGCCACCATGGCCACGCCGAGCGCTGCGGCGATAAGCAACAGCAGTCCGATGGTCGCCATCCGGCCTCGTCTGCCCTGCACGCCGTGGGAGGGGAAAAAGGGCGTGCGACAAGCTGGGTCGGGAAGCCAGCATGGGGGACGCAAGACTCGTCCACGTGTCAGCCGGGCAAACTCTCCGTGGCGGACCGCGTCAACTCTGGGTGCGTCGCCTCCGCAGGAGGAGGAAGGCGTACACGGCCGCATTCACCAGTAGGACGAAGATGCCAATGGCGGTGTCGGCGCGCAATCCGCCCGCGGGCGTCGCGCTTGGATGCCACAGGTAGTGCCCGACAAAGCTGCCCGCGTAAACGGGCACGCCGGCCTGCGCCGCAGCGAATTCTCCAGCGTGGTGAGGGGGCAGGGCCAGCCGGCCAGGTTGACGGCGGCCCCCCACACAAAGACGGGCAGCTGCACCCACGCCAGGCGCGGCCAGCGGACGACGAGGAGGCCCCCGGCCACCACCGTGGCGATGAAGAGCAAGTGCACCAGCACCACCGCACCAATGGCCAGTCGCAGTGCCACCCTGGGGACTCTCTTTACGGGAAGCGCGCCGGCAAGGGCTACCGGCTCGGCCGCACCGTGTCCCCCCGGTGGCCTGCCTCCCGCAGGACCAGCCCTTCCTTGCAGGCGCGGGCCGCGGCAGGGCCGACGAAGAAGCCAACCGGGTCGCTGCGGCGGCAATTCTTCTTCAGCCACCCCTCCACGGCCTGGAAGAGTTGACGGAAGTGCTCCGGGGCGGCCGTGCGGCGTCCGGTTTGCGGGGTGACTTCCAGCTCGGCCCACAGCTGGCCTGAGAGAAGCTCTCCTGCCTCGTTGCGTGCCGAGCGCTCCCAGAAGATGACCGGCGAGCGCACCTCGTCCACCCGGTAGGCGCCCTTGTCCGGCCCGCGCTTCACCCGGTCCACCAGCACGGGCCCCAGCTCCGGCGCGGCCAGGTACACCTCCGGCGGCAGCTGGCCCAGCGTCTCGGCGCTGGCCAGAAAGGGCTTCCAGCCCGAAGGGATGCGCCGCGGGTACACCTCCAGCCGGTGCTGGGTCAGAAAGCGGAGGAATGCCCGCTCGTCTTCGGGGGCCAGGAAGCAAGCGAGGCGGTGGGCCATGTGGGAGCGACAGGGTGCGCGCACGCCCACCCCGGGCGCAAGGCTGGACTCTCCTCGACAACAGGTAAGCTTCCGGGCTGGCAATGGACGTGTCGCGCGAGGCGCTGCTGGGGAGGATGCGGGAGCTGAAGGACCTCTCCGGCATCATCGGTCTGGCCACCTGGGACCAGGAGACGTACCTGCCGCCGAAGGCCGAGGCGGCGCGCGCCGCGCAGCTCTCGACGCTGCAGGGCCTCTACCATGAACGCCTGGTCGCTCCGGAGGTGGGAGAGTGGCTCGCCCGGGTGGGGGCCGCGCCGAAGTCCGACGACGAGCGGGCCGTGGTGCGGCTTCTCTCGCGGGAGCGCGACCGCGCCGTCCGGGTGCCGGTGGACTTGGTGCGCGCCTTGGCCGAGGCCCAAGGGGCAGCCCTCACTGCCTGGCGCCTGGCCCGGGAAGGCCGCTCCTTTGCCGCTTTCGCCCCGGCCCTGGAGCGGCTGCTCGCGCTGCGGCGCGAGCAGGCGGATGCCATCGGGCACGATGGCGAGCGCTACGACGCCCTCCTGGCGGGCTTCGAGCCCGGGCTTTCCGCCGCGCGGCTGATGCCTGTCCTGTACGCCCTGCGCGACCAGCTGGTCCCGATGGTGGAAGCCCTCGACGGCTGGCCGCCCGGGCCGGACGTCCTGGCGGGCGTGCGCTTCCCGGCCGATGCGCAGTGGCGCTTCACGGTGGAGCTCCTCGGCCAGCTGGGCTTCGACCTGGAGGCGGGCCGCCAAGACAAGGCCGTCCACCCCTTCACCGGTGGCACCCACCCGACGGACGTGCGTCTGACCACCCGCATTGCGGAGGAAAACCTCTCTGCCGCCCTGTTCGGCACCATCCACGAGTGCGGCCATGGGCTGTATGAGCAGGGCTTTCGCCCGGAGGACCACCGCAGCGTGCTGGCAGCGGCGCCCTCCATGGGACTGCACGAGTCCCAGTCGCGGCTGTGGGAGAACCTGGTGGGGCGAAGCCTTCCCTTCTGGCAAGCGCTGTACCCGCGGGCCCAGGCGAGCTTTCCCAGCCAGCTGGGCAACGTCTCCCTGCAGGCGTTCCACTCGGCGCTCAACCGGGTGGCACGCAGCCCCATCCGCGTCGAGGCGGACGAGGTGACGTACAACCTGCACATCGTCCTGCGAACCGAGCTCGAACTGCAGCTTCTCCGGGGAAACCTGGCCGCGGTGGACCTCCCGGCTGCCTGGAATGCGGCGAGCGTGCAGTTGCTGGGGCTTCAACCACAGGACGACGTGAAGGGCGTGCTGCAGGACATTCACTGGGCCTGGGGAGAGCTCGGCTACTTCCCCACCTACGCCCTCGGAAACCTCTACGCGGCCTCACTCCTCCGCGCCGCCGAGGCGGCCGTGCCCGGTCTCTGGGAGTCCATCGCCGCGGGGGACTTTCTACCCCTGCGCACCTGGCTCCGCGCCCACGTCCACGCCGAAGGGGCGCGGCTGGACGCCGAGGAGCTGGTGAAGAAGGTGACGGGCACGGGCCTCACCGACGTCGACTTCGTCGCCTACCTTCGGCGCAAGTATGGCGCTCTCAGCGGACGGGCGGTTTAGAAGCCAGCCTCCTTAGCGACGTGCAGGAAGAAGTCCACCGCCAAAGCAGCGGGCCCCCGGGGGGACACAGGGCTGCCCAGCGGGACGCTCTGCCCCCCCTCGGATGCGCGCCCAAACCCGCCACCGCGCGCAGGCGCCCGCGAGGGAGGGCCAACCCCAGCTGGCGCGGCGCCGCTAGCGCAGCAGTCGCAGCAGCGCATCCCCGTACAGGCGCACCCGTTTTTCGCCAAGGTAGGAGACGGCCAGCAGGGCCTCGCGCGAGGGCGGCGGCTCTCGGGCCAGCGCTTCCACCAGTGGGTTGGTAAGCACCACCGAGGCTGTCACCTTGCGCGCGGCGGCGGCCTCCGAGCGCCAGGCCTTGAGGGCTTCCTCGCGCTTCTTGCGCGCGGGGTCGCGCACCGGCGGTGCCGGCACGGGCAGCTCGCCGCGGTCGGCCTGGGCCCGCAGCCGGGCCAGCAGCGCGAGCAACTCGTCTCCGTGCTCGCGCACCACCTGGCCCCGGACGCCCGGGGTGCGCTGCAGGCTGCGGAGGTCCTTCGGGGGCTTGCTGATGAGTTCTGAGATGGCGGCGTTGGACAGCATCTTTCCCATCGGCACGTCGTCCGCCTCTGCCCACGCCAGCCGCAGCGCGTGCAGGGCGGTGCCGGCGGCCAGGAGGAAGGCCTGGTCATTGGGCGGCAGCGTGCGTGGCACCTTCGGCTCGAAGCGCGCCACGTCCGGTCGTACCGCGGCCTCGTCCGCCAGGCGCTCGCAGTCGAGCAGCACCTCCTCAAGGATGTCGGCCGTCTCGCAGGCGGCCCGCACCCGTCGTCCCACCTCCGACAGGTAGCGGACGTCGTCGGCGATGTAGGTGCGCAAGGGCGGTGGCAAGGGACGCTGGGCGAAGTCCGCCTGCTGGTGCTCCTTCTTCAGCGTCACCCCGAGTTGCTCGGCCACCAGGTCCGCCAGTCCCACCTTGGGCCAGCCCAACAGCGTGGCCGCCCGGTGGGTGTCGAAGAGGCCCCGCACCCGGACACCGGCCTCGGCCAGAAACTGCAGGTCTCCCCCCGCGGCGTGAAATACCTTCACCAGGGACGGGTCATGAAACGCTGGCGCCAGCGGGGCCAGACCGGGCGTCTCCAGGGTGTCCAGAAGCCAGATGTCCTCGTCTGTTCCCAACTGGACGAAGCACAGTCGCGGCCGAAAGGCATGCAGCGCGTCCGCCTCGACGTCCACCGCCAGCGTATGCACCGCAGCCAAGGCCTCGGCCACCCCCGACACGTCGGCCGGGGTGCGCACGTCGCGGGCGGGCTGCTGAAAGGGGCTCACCAAGTCCGCCACCCTAGTCGTTTTTTCCCCGGGCGCCGCTAGGATGCGCCGCCTTGATGCGTCGCCTGGACGAAGCCCGATTGGAGAAGTCCCTGCTCGGCCACATGGGCCGGGCCATTGCCGACTTTGGCCTCATCGAGGACGGCGACCGCATTCTGGTCGGCGTCTCAGGCGGGAAGGACTCGCACGCGCTGCTGCACCTCTTGGCGCTTCTGCAGACCCGGGCGCCGGTGCGCTTTCAACTTCTGGCGGTCACGCTCGACCAGGGCCACCCTGGCTTTCCTGCGCACCGCCTGGAGGCGTATTTTCGCGAAGCCGGCTACGACTTCCGCATTCTCCGGGAGGACACCTACAGCGTGGTGCTGGAGAAGACACCGCCCGGCAAGACGCAATGTGCGGTCTGCTCGCGCCTGCGGCGGGGAATTCTGTACAACGCGGCCGTGGACCTCGGCTGTAACAAGATTGCCCTTGGACACCACCGGGACGACCTGGTCGAAACGCTGCTGCTCAACCTCTTCTTCGCCGGCTCGCTGAAAGCGATGCCGCCGCTGCTGCACAGCGATGACGGGCGCAACACCGTCATCCGTCCGCTGGCCTATGCGCCCGAGTCGGAGATTGCCGCCTACGCGGCGCTGCGCAACTTTCCCATCATCCCCTGCGACCTGTGCGGCAGCCAGGAGAACCTCCAGCGCAAGCGCATGAAGCGGATGCTGGATGAACTGGAACGCGAGCACCCCCACGTCCGGGCCAGTGTGCTCTCGGCGATGGGAAACGTGCGGCCCTCGCACCTCATCGACAAGTCGCTGCGCGTCCGGGACGTCGAGGCCGGGGTGTCTGACGGCGGGACAGGAGAGAGCGAATGGTTCGCGACCAGTCCGCAGTAACCCGCGCCGAGCGCAACGCCGCGCTGGTGGAGGTGATGTTGCTCGCCTCCATGGCCGATGGCCCCCCCTCGGACATCGGCATGCAGGCGCTGGTGGAACGCGTCCTGGAGCGGCCGGAGTTCGACGGGACGAAGGCCGATGAATTGACGGAGCTGGTCCAGCGAAGCGCCAAGACACTGGCCTCGGCCGAGGACCTAGAGGCCATCCTCCATTCGCTGCGCAGCCGGCTGCCCACCCACCAGCACCGCATGCTGGCCTTCGGCCTGGCGGCGGCGGTGGCCCTGGCCGACCACCGGGCGACGCGGGCCGAGCTCGGGCTCCTCAAGACGTTTCAGGCGGCGCTCGGCATCGCCGAGGACGAGGTGGCGAGAATTATTGACGTCCTCGAGGCCGGGGGCTCCCTCGACGAGGCGCTCGGGGACCCCCTGGAGAGGCTGTACGCCGAGGTCATGGTGCTGGTCTCGGCGGCCGACGGGAAGCTGGCCGAAGAGGAAGCGCGGGCCATGGTGGAAAGCTTCGCCAGTGACCCCCTCTTCCATGAGGTCAGCGCCGACCGGGCCCAGTTCTTCATCACCGAGGCAGTGAGCACGCTGGCCAGCCAAGGTCTGTCGGACCGGCTCCGCGCGCTGGCGCAGGGCATCGCCACCCACGCCCAGCGCCGCCGCGCCTTTCGGCTGGCGCTGAAAGTGGCGCAGTCCAAAGGCCAGCCGTCGGCCGCGGAGGGGCGGATGCTGAATTTGCTGCAAGCCACCTTCGGTCTCGCCGATGATGAGGTGGAAACGCTTCGTCTGGAGAGCGCCTGACGGGAGAAAGCGGGGGGAAGTTGGCAGTGGTGGCCTCGCGCAGCACCGATGTCCGGCTCGGGTTGCCCCCCTCCTTGCCCGTGGCGCCGCCTCCCGGCGGTCTGGCCCGGCTGCGGCGGGTCCTTTCCGGAGCCCTCGGCCGGGCGGTGGAGCTGGTGGCCGCGCCGGATGACGAGCGCCTGGTGGAGGCGGCGCGCAGCGGACGCGTGGATGCCGTCTGGGCACCTCCTTTGGCCTGCGCCCGGCTGGAGGCGCTCGGGGCGCGCGTGCTGGCCCGCGCCGTGCGCCATGGAGCGCTGGAGAGCCGCGCCGTCCTTGTCACCCGGGCCGAGGGGCCAGCGGAACTTGCCGCACTGCCCGGCACCCGGGTGGCGTGGGTGGACCGGGCTTCCCTCACCGGCTACCTGCTTCCGGCGGCGGCGCTGCGTGCTGCCGGCCACCCGGCCGAGCGCACCTTCTTTCAGCAGACGTTTTACGGAAGTTTCCGCGCAGCGCTGGACGCTCTGCTCGCCGGGGAGGCAGACGTCGCGGCGCTGTTTGCCCCGCCAGCGGGCGAAGACGTGCTTGCCGGCGTGGAAGAGGTGGCTCCCGGCAGCAGCCGGGAGGTCCGCGCGTTGCTCGTCACCGGCCGAGGGCCACTTGACGCCATCGTGGCCGCCCCGACCCTTGCGCCGCCGGACGGCGTGCGGCTCCAGCGCGGGCTTTTGGCACTGGCCAGCTTGCCCGAGGGGCCCAGCCTGCTGCGGGACGTCTTCCGGGCAGAGCGCTTCACCGCCGCTCCCCCGCTGGGTTACCGGGCACTCCTCGGCCACGCACTGGCAGTGAGCTAGCCGGACGGCCAGGCCCTCTCCAGCGTCGCAAACCACTGCCCCCTGCTGTTATGACGCAGTCCCGGAATACCCAGGGGTTGGCTTGCCCTCCTCGGGGATGACGCTCGCCATGCGGACGAGGACGCCCAAACCCTTCACCCAAGCCTGCCTCCGCCTTGCCCGCGGATGGGCCAGCCGCAGCCTGGCGGTGGGCGCCGTGGCCACCTTGGTGGACGTCGGCGTGCTTCTCGTCTGTGTCCGTTGGCTCGGCTTCCCCAACCCGCTGGGGGCGGCCGTCGGTGTCGCGGTGGGCTCGACGGTGGCCTTCTTTGGAAACCGCAGATTTGCCTTCCCGGACTGCGAGCCGGAGATGGCGCCCCAGCTGGTGCGCTTCATCGCCACCATCAGCATCGGAATGGCGCTGCACGCCTCGCTGGTGCACGTGCTGGCGGACCTCTTCCCCGTCCCGGTGGTGCTGGCCAAGCTGATTGCGGACCTGGCGGTGTTCGGCCTGGGCCAGCTCTTCCTCTTGCGCTACCTGGTGTTTCCGGTGGCCCAGCAGCCCAGGCGGCTCCGGGGCCAGGCCACCGTCAGGCCGGGAAAGAAGAAGGTCAGGGACTCGGCTGCTCGCGCGGCGTGAGCAACATGGTCGCCAGCTGCTTGGCCTGAAGCTCCGACAGGCAGCGGTACTCCTGCACGCGGCCGTTGGGCTGCTCGATGCGCAGCACCCAGATGTCCTCTTCCTGTCGAATGACTGCCGGGGTGCTGGCCATGGCCAAGGACGTCTCCTGCGGGGAAGCCCGTTCAGGTAAGCACTGAACATGCCCGAAGCACCGCCCTGAGCACCCTGAGGAGTTTCGAGGGGATGGCACTCCTCAGCCCACAACCTTGCAAACCCTTGCTATGCAAAAATTGCAAGAGGATGGCCTAGCCGGCCCGGAAGGCAAGACGCATGGGCGCGCAGCGCCCCCGGGCGTTTAGGGCTTTGGCCACTCCCACGCGCTGCGGTAGCCGCCGGCTGCCTGCGCCTGTTCCACCAGCCCCGCGTAGAAGGGGTGGCGTCCGAGCGTGGCGGAGTCTCCCACCAGGAACAGGTGGCGGCGAGCGCGGCTGAGGGCGACATTCATCCGCCGCAAGTCCTTGAGGAAACCGAGGCGCCCTTCGGGGTTGCTGCGGACGCAGCTCACCAGCACCGCATCGGCCTCTCGGCCCTGAAAGGCGTCCACCGTGTCCACCTCCACGCCGGTACCGGTGAGGGCGGCCTGCAGCAGGCTGGCCTGCCCGCGATACGGTGTGATGACGGCCAGCGCCTCGGGCTGTAGCCCGGCCTCCAGCAGCGTCCGTGCCCGGGCGGCCACCAGGGTTGCTTCGCCTGGGTTGTCGTAACTCTCTGCGCGGGCCTCCTGCGCCTCCTCGAAGCCCTTGCCGGCCGTGTCGAGGAAGAGGAAGGGCAGCGCGTCCACGTCCGCGCCGGGGCGCAGCACCTCGGCCAGCGTCCGGCTGGCGACGCTGGGGTGGGCGCGGAGCCGGCCGGCGTAGAAGGGCGCGGAGATGAGGGACAATAGGGAGTCATTCATCCGGTATTGCTCGGCCAGCATGCGGTGCACGGTACGGCCATGGGTGTCCACCAGCCTCTCGAAGAGGCTTCGGCCCAAGCCCCCCTTCACCGCCTCCTCCGACAGCACGGTGGGCGGAAGCTGCCGGTGGTCCCCGGCCAGCAGCACCCGCTCGGCGCGGAGGAAGGCGAGCAGCGTGAGCGGTTCAATGGCCTGCGTGGCCTCGTCCACCAGGGCCAGCGGAAAGTGCATGCCAGACAGCGGCGGGGTCCCCAACGCGCTCAAGGTGGCGCACAGCACCTGGGCCCGGCCCAGCACCGCGTCCACCGCCTTGCGCTCCAGCGCGCGTGCCTCCGCCAGCAGGGCGCGGGCCTCGGCCTGGGCCGTGCGCGCATTGGCGAAGCGCTCGCGGCTCCGCCCGCGGGTGCGTTGCTTGCGCGCATGTCCAAGCAGTGCGTAGGCCTCGTCGAAGAGGCCCTTGGCCAGCTGCCGGTCAGGGTGCGCTTCCACCAGGACGTCCAGCACCGCGTGCTGCAGCCCTTCCCCAACGCGCGCCGGGTGCCCAATCCGGACGGCGCGAAGTCCCTGCGCCAGGCACAGGGACAGAAGATGGTCGACGGCGGCGTTGCTGGCGGCGGTGCACAGCAGCGGGGCGTTCCCCAGACGGATGGACTCGGCCGCCACCGCGGCGAGGATGGTGCTTTTCCCGGTCCCCGGCGGGCCCTGCACGCAGAAGACGTCCCGCGAGGCGAGGGCCAGCCCGGTGGCCTCGGCCTGCTCGGCATTCAGGCCCGGCGCCGAGGCGGGCGTTGGCCTGTCGAAGTCTGGAGGCCGGTTGCCGAGGAGCAAGTCGCGCAGCCTTCGGCCGCTGCCCCGCTCCAGGGCGGCCACTTCCGCCACCGCGGCGGCGGCCCTGGCGAAGGTGACGTCGTCCGGCATCACGTCCAGCACCACCCGGCCCGTCCGCACGAAAGCGGACGGCGGCCGGTCGAAGGCCAGCATCACCCGGACGGCCGTGCAGCGCACCACGACAGCCCGCTCGGGGACGACGCCCTCGGTCTGCCTCGGACGGGCCTGCACCACATCCCCCGGCGACAGCCGGGCGGGCAGCGGGGCGCCGCCCGGGCGCTCCAGCGCCACCACGAAGCGGCCACCGAGGCCCACCGACTCCTCGACCGCTTCGAGTCCCGAGACGGACAGCCCCCGCGCCTCGCGCTCGGCTTGCGTCAGGGCCAAGCGTTCCTCCGCCACGCGCGCCCGGGCGGCGGCCTGCTCGAGGCGAAGCAGCCGCTGCAGCTGGGCGAAGTGCTCGAGGTCCAGGGCCATGGCCGGGGCGGGGCGGCGGAGCCTGCCCCTTCGTGCCGGCCGCCGTCCACGGCGGAACGGGCCGAAAACAGTTGGGTTGTGCGCCCCGCGGCCGGGCTGTAGTGGAAGGTAGACCAGGCCCCCCACGTGGAACCCACCAATCGACTCGCTGCCGAGACGTCGCCCTACCTGCGCCAGCACGCCCACAACCCGGTGGACTGGTACCCCTGGGGCGAGGAAGCCCTGGCCCGGGCGCGGCGGGAGAACCGGCCCCTGCTGCTTTCCGTCGGCTACTCGGCGTGCCACTGGTGTCACGTCATGGCGCACGAGTCCTTCGAGGACGCCGAGACGGCCCGGCTGATGAATGCATCCTTCGTCAATGTGAAGGTGGACCGCGAGGAGCGACCGGACCTGGACCAGCTGTACCAGGGGGTGGTGCAGTTGATGGGGCGTGGGGGTGGCTGGCCCCTGACTGTCTTCCTCACTCCGGACCTCGCCCCCTTCTACGGCGGCACGTATTTCCCGCCCACGGACCGCCACGGCCTGCCCTCCTTCCCCAAGCTGCTGCGCGCCCTGGCCGACGCCTACCGCAACCGGCCCGAGGAGGTGCGCACCCAGACCGAACAATTCACCGCCGGGCTGCGCCACCTCTCCACCTGGGGCCTGGACGCCGCGCCCGGGGACTTGACCCCGGAGGACGTGCGTGCCGCGGGCGTCGAATTGGCCGAGGACCTCGACCGCGTTCGCGGGGGGTTTGGCTCGGCGCCGAAGTTCCCCAACCCGATGAATGTCGCCCTGCTGTTGCGCGCCGCCCGCCGCGGCGGCCCTGGGGATTTGCGGGACGGCGCCCTGTTCACCCTGGAACGCATGGCGCTGGGCGGCATTTACGACCAGCTCGGCGGCGGCTTTCACCGCTACAGCGTCGACGCCGCGTGGCGGGTGCCGCACTTCGAGAAGATGCTGTACGACAACGCCCAGCTGCTGCACCTGTACGCCGAGGCGCAGCTCCTCGATGCGCGACCGCTGTGGCGCAGTGTGGCCGAAGGCACGGTGGGCTGGCTCGAGCGCGAGATGCGCGACCCCTCTGGCGCCTTCTACGCCACGCAGGATGCCGACTCGGAAGGCGAGGAGGGCCGCTTCTTCACCTGGACGGTAGAGGACTTCCGCCGGGTGCTGGGCCAGCCGCTGGCGGACCTGGCCGGACTGCACTTCGGCGCGACGCTGGATGGCAACTTCGAGCATGGCCGCAACGTGCTGGAGGTCCAGGTGCCAGCGGCGCAGCTGGCAGCCCGGCTGGGCGAGCCGGTGGAAGACGTCGAGCGCCAGCTGGCCGAGGTGCGCTCGCGCCTGTTTGCCGCGCGGGAAACCCGGGTGCGGCCCGGACGCGATGACAAGGTGCTCGCCGGCTGGAATGGCCTCGTCATTCGCGGCCTGGCCGCGGCCGCCCGCGCTTTCGTCCGCCCGGACTGGGCGGAGCTGGCCACCCGGGCTGCGTCGGCGGTGGTGTCCACCCAGTGGCGTGGCGGCCGGCTGGAGCGGCTGGGGGGCAAGCCGATGGAGGAGGGCTTCCTCGAGGACTATGGCGACTTCGCCGCCGGCCTGGTGGGGCTGGCCCAGGCGACGCTCGACCCGGCCTGGCTCGAAGTGGCCCGCGACATGGTGGATGCCGCCGTGGAGCGCTTCTGGGACGAGGGCACGGGGGCCTACCGGACGGCCGTCCAGGGTCGGGTGGAGTTGCCCGTGCCCACCTACGCCCTGCACGACAATGCTTTCCCATCCGGGGCCAGTACCCTCACCGAGGCCCAGGTGGGGCTGGCGGCCCTCACCGGGGAGGCGCGGCACTTGGAACAGGCGTTTCGCTACCTGCGCCGCCTGCGCCAGGCCATGGTGCACAACGCCTTCGGTTTCGGGCACCTGTGGCTGGCCGCCGATGCGGCCCTGGATGGGGCGGCGGAAGTCCTGCTGGTGGGCACCCGTGCCGAGGTGGACAGCCTACGCCGCGCGGTGGACGCCACCTGGGCCCCGACGGTGGCCCTCGCCCAGGTCGAGCCGGGCCGGGTGCCGGCGGTGCTGGCACGGCTGGCCGAAGGGCGCGAACGGGTGGGCGGCCGGGCCACGGCCTACCTGTGCCGGGACTTCTCCTGCGCACCGCCTGTGACGGACGCCTCGGCGCTGGTGGCAGCCCTGCAGGCCGTCGGCCGGCCAACCGCAAAGCCTGGGTGACAGCCGCGCGTTGCAGGGGCAGAGTCCCTGGCCGCCGGCTTGCCGTCCCCTCCAGGAGGAACGTCCGATGCTTCTTTCTCTGCTGTCGTTCGTCATCGTCGGGTTGGTGTGCGGCGCCATTGCCCGGGCCATCTTCCCCGGCAAGCAGCCGATGGGGCTGGGGGCCACCGCCCTGCTTGGGATGGGAGGTTCTCTCTTGGGCGGCCTGGTCGGGTCCCTGCTGAGCGGCGGGCTGTTTGCCGCCACCATCCAACCGGCGGGATGGATTTTCTCCATCCTCGGTTCCCTCGGGCTGCTCTACATCATCAGCCGGCGCCGCTAAGGCCTCACCGGCTGCTGCGGACGTCCACTATTTTCAGGTTCCCGAGCAGCGTCATGATGTTCGCCTCGCTCTCCTCGCCCAAGGCGAGGTGGGTGGCGTCGGCCACCAGCTGGTTGAGCGTGGGGTCGAGCTGCGTCCAGGTGGAACCAACGTAGGCTTCCACCCACTCATGCCAGTACAGCGCCGGCACGCCGTCGGCGCTGGGGACGTACACCACGCCATCCACGCGGCGGGCGGGAATGCCCAGGGCCCGCAGCAGTGCGACCGAGAGCAGCGCGTGCTCGGTGCAGTCGCCTCGCATCTGCCTCAGCACGTCGGTGGCGCGGTCGGCACTTGCCCCGTACTCCTTCTTCATGTGGGCGCCCACCCAGGCCACCACCTTCTTCGCCGTGGCGTAGGCGTCCGTCTCCGCGCCCGCAATCTCGCGGGCCTTGGCGACAATTTCCGGCGCCTCCGACTCCACGGCCAAGGTGGCCTTCAGGTAGTCGCCCCCGCCCGGCGCGGTGAGGGGCCGCGTCCCCAGGCGGGAAGTCTCCGGTGGGTCGGCGCGAATGGCGACTTCCACCCGGCCTCCGTCGAGGGGCCGGTAACTCTGCCGTTCCAACGAGCGATGGAATTGCGGCTCCAATCCCTCCAGCACCAGCGTCATCTCCCCGCCCACCCCGAGGGCTCCGTCCGGAAGTGGCCTCGGCAGCACCAGGCGGGCCAGCCCGAAAATCTCCACCCGGTCCAGCCGCTGAGCGACCGACTTCGGCTCGGCGCGAAAGGCCGAATTGCCGCCGAAGGCCGTCTCCAGAATGTCCCCGCGCTCCGTCACCACCGAGACGCCGGGCACCTTGTCCTTCTCGGAGATGGTGGTGGCGCGGTGCAGCGTGACCAGGACGCCATTCACGTTGCGGCGCTCGCTGCCCCCCGGCGTGGTGGTGACTTTGGCCGGGACCAGGTCCATCGCATCCAGCACCGTGCCGGAGACGGGTGCATTGCGCAGCAGCGAGACGCGCACCTGGTCGGCGTCCTCGACCGTCTCGGCGCTGGGTGGAAGCGTCAGCTTCTCGTCGGCATGGCCCGGCCGGCGGCGGAGCACCTCGATGCCAGCCGACGTGACTTTGCCGACCAGCGTCTGCGTGCCGCCGTCCCCCTTGTCCTCGAAGACGAAGGACAACAGACGCCCTCCCGGGCGCGCCTCGTAGACGCGCTCCTCCCGGTGCTGGCGGTCGACCACCGCTTGACCCGCCTTGGCCTTGAAGACCAGCTCCACGCTGTAGCGGGCGTGGGCGGGGTTCCCGGGAACCAGCGCCAAGTCGGTGAAGAACCAGCCCACCTTCTTGTCCACCAGGTAGACGCCGAACCACTCGCCGCCGGCGGGCCGGTGGGCGCGCAGCGCGTCGCTCAGCGGCGCCGCCGCCGCGGGCATGGCGAAGGTGCCCAGCAACAGCCCGACGCCGAGCAGCCAGGCGCCACGGCGCAACGACGTCCGGAGTCGCCTCACGTCAGAGTTTCTTCTTCAAGAGGATGAGGTCATCGCCCACGCGGTAGAAGTCCTGGAAGCGTGACTCCTCCAGGTAGCGCATCGACTGGTAGAAGCCGCGCGCCGGGCCATAGTCCTCGGTGGCCGACGTCTCCACCCGCACCAGCCGCGCCTTGCGCCGACGCAGGTCTGCCTCCATGGAGGCGATGAGTCCGGCGCCAATGCCCTTGCCCCGCAGCGCTGGCTCCGAGGCAATCCAGTACAAGTCATAGGTGCCCTCGGTCATCGGCGTGGGCCCGTAGGCGACGTAGCCCGCCAGGGCGGAGTCCATCAGCGCGACCAAGCACAGGTAGTCCGGGTTATTCGGCTGCAACGCCAGGTCGATGACCTCGAGCGCGCACCGCACCTCTTCGGGCGAGAAGTTCTCGATTCGGTCCAGCAACCCGACGAGAGCTGCCCGGTCTGCCGGCGCGATGGGACGGATGTCCATGAGTCCTTTCGAGCGCGACATCCACCAGGCGGGAGCCGAGGGCGGCGTAATCCAACCCGGCGGCGGCGGCGGCGCGCGCGTAGCCCGATTGCGGATGCAAATCGCAGTTCGGGTTGATGTCAATGACGTACGGCTCCCCCTCCGCGGAGAGCCGCAAGTCCACCCGGCCATAGTCGCGGCAGCCGAGCGCCTCGAAGGCGGCCTGCGCCGCGCCCACCACCTTCGCTTTTAGCGCGGGAGGCAGGCTGCAGGGGCCGGAGGGGCTGTCCAGGCATTCTGGGCTGGTGGTCTCCCACTTCGCCCGGTAGCTGACGATGCGGGGTCGCCCCTCGAAGGCCTTGCCGAAGTGAATCTCACTCAAGGGAAGCACCACCCGGGGGGAGTTGCCGAGGAAGGAGACGTACACCTCGCGTCCAGCGACGAAGCGCTCCACCAGCGCTGGTTGGTGAAAGGTGCGCAGCACCAGTTCCACTGCCTCGCCCAGGGCGGCGGCATCGTGCACCACCGAGTCGAAGGTGACGCCCGCCGAGGCATCCTCCCGCACCGGCTTGACGATGAGCGGGAAGGGCAGCTGCACAGCGGGCAGCTCAGCCAAAGAAGACACCACCGCAAAGGCCGGGGTGGGGACGCCGCGCGCGAGCAGCAACTCCTTGGCCTTGTCCTTGTGCAGGGCGAGTCCCAGCGCCAGAGGGCCGGAGCCGGTGTAGGCCAGGTCCAGCAATTCCAACAGGGCGCTGGCCGTCATCTCCCCGCGGCTGTCTCCGGACACGGACTCACAGAGGTTGACGACCAAGTCCGGCGGGTGGTGCCCCAGCGACTGGAAGGCGACCAGTGGGGCCTTGCCCACCGCCACCGGCACCGCCACCTGCTTGCCCCGCGTCAACGCCTGGGCGAGGGCGGCGGCAACGTCGAGCACATCCCTCCGGGCTTCGCGTCCTGGGTCGTCCTCCAATGCGTCGTGGTCGGCGTTGTGGAGGAGGGCGATGAGCATGCTGAGGAATGCAACGGAGGACGCTACCACGGTCATCCGTCAGCCGCGAGACGTCGTACGCGGGCGGCCAGGGTGCCGCCCTGGCCCCTGGGGACCGCCCCCACCGCGCGGCGCACGGCGTCGCCCAGCGGCGCCTCCTCGTGCGAGAGTCCATCGATGGGCGAATGGGGGCGGTAGCGGCCCCGTCCCCCGCAAGGAAGTTGCCCGGAGCCGTCTTCCAGCATGCGCATCCGCGACCCCATTCACGGCACGTTGCCCGTCTCGGAGGACGAGGCCGCGGTGGTGGACAGCCCCTACTACCAGCGGCTCCGCCACGTGCGACAGCTCGGCTTCGGGGAGCTGGCTTTCCCCGGCGGAACCCACACCCGGCATGCCCACGGCCTCGGGGCCATGCACGTGGTGGGGCGCCTCTTCGACGGCATCGCCGCCCGCGCCCAGCTGCCCGAGGTGCCCCGGGCGCGCTTTCGCAGCGCCGTGCGGCTGGCCACCCTCTGCCATGACCTGGGCCACATGCCGCTGTCACACGCCTCCGAGCGGATTGCCCCGGCCCGGGCCAACCTCCATCTGCCGGCTTGGGTGGCCGAGCCCACCGGGCAGGCCACCCATGAGGACTTCACCGCGCAGCTATTGCTGCAGAGTAGCCTGGCGGACCTCGTCCGCAGCCGGCTGTCCGGGCAGGGACTGGGGCCGGAGGCGCTGGTGGCACTGGTGAGCGGCCGGACGCCTCCCGGCGGGCTTGACTTCACGCACCAGGGTGCCGACTGGACGCCGCTGCTCCGCTCGCTGGTGTCCGGGGAGTTGGACGCCGACCGCATGGACTACCTCTTGCGCGACTCCTTCTACACCGGCGTCAACTACGGACGGTTCGACCTGGACTGGCTCATCCACAACCTCCATCCGGCCCGGGTGGACGGCCGCATGGAGCTCGCGCTCAGCCGCAGCGCGGCCTTCGCCTTCGAGGACTTTCTCCTCAGCCGCTACCACATGTTTCTCTCGGTGTACCTGCACCACACCGCCGTGGCCTTCGACTGGATGCTGGCGGCCTTCTACCGGGAGAGCCGAGGCGAGTTCGAGATTCCCTGCGACCCGGCCGACTTTCTCTATTGCGACGATGTCGCCCTGATGTCCGCCCTCCGGGGCAGTTCCAACCGCTGGGCCAAGCGGATTGTCGCCCGGGCGGGTTTCAAGCTGCTCGCCCAATTCACCGAGCGCGACGAAGGGTATGACTTGGCCAAGCTGGCCGAGGCGCTCGACCGCGCCCAGGTGGAGCACTTCGAGGTGGAGTCCGAGAGCGCGCTCTCCAAGTATTTCGACGGCACGGCCGGCCCGAGCCTCTACATTCTTGACGAGTCGAGTGGCCGGCTGACGCCGGTGGCGCGCTACACCTCGCTGTACCAGCGCTACGCGGGGGCGGTGCGCCTCTCCCGCGCCTACGTCCGGCCCGAGCAGCTCGCTGCGGCGCGGGCGGCGGTGGCCTCGCTGGTGCAAGGCGCGGGATGAGCGAGGCACTTCCCGGCATGCCGGAGCCGCCGGCCCCGCGGCCACCCCGGGACGCCGCGGTGGTGGTGCTGGTTCGCCCGGCCGAGGACGGACCGGAAGTCTTCTGGCTCCGGCGCGAAACGACGCTGTCCTTCGCGGCCGGCTTCTACGCCTTCCCCGGCGGGCGGGTGGACGCGGCGGACAGACGGGTCGCGGTGGAGGGCGCCCAGGGAGAGCAGGCCACCTGGCGCGTGGCGGCGGCCCGGGAACTCTTCGAGGAGACCGGGGTGCTGCGCGCCCGGGGCCCGGCACCGTCCCCGGCGGCGCTGCGCGAGGCCCGTGCCGCGCTGCTGTCCGGCGCGCGCTCCTTCGCCGACGTCCTGGCCGCGCTCGGGGTGTCCCTGAACGCTGGGGACTTTCTCGAGGCCGGGCGCTGGGTGACGCCCAGCTTCCTGCCGGTGCGCTTCGACGCACGCTTCTTCCTGGTCGAGGTGGAAGCGGGCACGGCGGCGGAAGTGTGGCCCGGAGAGTTGGCCGCAGGGGCCTGGGTGCGCCCGGTGGATGCGCTTCTGGCCTGGGCCGAGGGACGGGCGCTGCTGCACCCGCCCAACCACTTCGCGCTGCAGGCGCTGTTGCAGTCCCCCTCGCTGGAGGCGGCCCGCGCCGCCATGCGCGCCGCCCCGGCGGCGGAGGGGCCGGGGGCCCACCCGGTGCAATTCCAGCGCGGGGTGCGGCTTTTGGCCCTGCGCACCCCGACGCTGCTTCCGGCGACGCACACCAACTGCTGGCTGCTCGGCAACGGCGAGCTTCTGGTGGTGGACCCGGGGGCCTCCGAAGCAGGCGAGGTGGAGCGCCTGGTCGCCCACCTCGCCCAGCTCCAAGCGTCCGGCCTCACGGCGCGGGCCATCTTCCTCACCCACCACCACTTGGACCATGTCGGCGGGGTGGGGCCGCTCACCGCACGGCTGGCGCTTCCGGTGTGGTGCCATGCCCGCACCGCCGACCGCCTCGACGTCCGGCCGGCGCGCGTCCTCGCCGACGGGGAGGTGCTGACGCTGGAAGGGGACCCGGACATGCACTGGCGGGTGCTGCACACGCCCGGCCATGCCGCCGGCCACCTGTGCCTTCTGGACGAGGCGAGCCGGGCGGCGGTGGTGGGGGACATGGTGGCCGGTGTCGGCACCATCCTCATCGACCCGCCGGAAGGGGACATGGCGGAGTACCTGCGGCAGCTGCGGCGCCTCCGCGACCTCCCGGTGCGGGCCCTCTACCCGGCCCACGGCCCGCCCCTGCCCGACGGACCGCTGGCCCTCGAGGGCTACCTGGCCCACCGCGCGGCACGGGAGGAGCGCGTCAAGGCGGCCCTCAGCGGCCAGCCTCGCACGCTGGAGGAAATTGCGCTGGAGGCCTACGCGGACACGCCGGCCGCTTGGCCGCCAGTGGCCGAGCGCAGCACGCTGGCCATTCTGGAGAAGCTGGCCGCCGAGGCCGAGGCGCGCAGCGTGGGCGGGCGCTGGGCCCGCACCGGCGAGTGAAAGGCGGCCCCCCCTGGGCCCGTCCTTGCGCGGGGCACGCGGCCTGGGCCAACTTGGCTGCCCTCTCCAGCGGAAGGCAGAGTCGCTGCCATGTTCAGCCTTCGGACTGCCACTGCCGAGGATGCCGGCGCCCTGGCCGAGCTGGGCCGGCGCACGTTTTTCGAGACGTTTGCCAAGGACAACACGCCCGAGGACATGGCCCGCTACCTGGGGGACACCTTCAGCCCGGCCCTGCAGCGCGCCGAGTTGACCGCCCCCTCCGTGCGCTTTCTGTTGCTGCTGGCCGAGGGGAGGCTAGCCGGCTACGCGAAGCTTCGGCCGGCGGCGGCCAACCCACGCGGGCGGCGGCCGCTGGAAGTCTGCCGTTTCTACGTCGACCGCCCCTGGCACGGCTCGGGTGCCGCCCGCACCTTATTGGAGGGTGCGCTGGCGCATGCGCAAACCAACGCGCACGACGAGGTGTGGCTCGCGGTGTGGGAGCACAACGCCCGCGCCATCCGCTTCTACCGGAAGCACGGCTTCACCCGGGTGGGAGAGCAGCCTTTCTTGCTGGGGGCGGACCTGCAAACGGACTGGGTGATGGCCCGCCCCGTCACGCCCGAGCAAAGTCGATGAAGCCCCGCTCCGGGTCCGTGGCGAGCAGCCGGAGCCGGACCCGGTCACCGACGTCCATCCCCCGCTCGCCTCGCACCACCCGGCCCTCCGCTGGGGGCAACAGCAGCCGGGCGAAGGTCCCCTGGTCCGAGACGCCGGTGACAATCGCGTCGAAGACTTGGCCGATGCGCCGCTGCAGCAGCAGCGCCGCCGCCATCTTCCGCACCTGGCGTTCCACCCGTCTCGCCCCGTCCTCCATCAGCGTGCAGCGGGCGGCCACGGCCTGCAGCTCGGACTCGGCGTAGGGCGACGGCGCGCCGTCGAGCGCCGCCTTCACCAGCCGCTGGGTGACGAGGTCGGCGAACCTCCGGTTGGGAGCAGTGGAATGGGTGTAGTCCTGGACAGCCAGCCCGAAGTGGCCCGACCCGGGCTGCCCCCGGGCGCTGCAAGTCGTACTCGCCCGGGCCGAGCAGCTTCACCACCGCCAGCGACAGGTCCGGGAAGCGCACCGGGTCGGAGGCGCGCTGCTTGAGCAAGAAGCGTTCGAGGGCCACCGGGTCCGGGGAGGCGGGAAGCTGGGTCCCCAGCGTCCCGGCCAGCTCGACAATCCGCTCCCAGCGCTTCGGGACCTTCACCACCCGCGCGATGGAGGAGCGTTGGTGCGCAGCGAGGAAGCGGGCCATGACGCCGTTGCTGGCCACCATCAAGTCCTCAATCAGCTGCCGGGAGCGGCTTTCCTGCAGCAGTTCCAAGTCCACCACCTCGCCGTCCGACAGGACGGGGCGGGCCTCGATGGTTTCGAGGTCCAGCGCGCCCTGCTGCACGCGGCGGTCGCGAAGGGCCTGCGTGGCGCGGGCCTGCAGCTCCAGCTGGGCCTGCAGTCCGGGGACGGCCTGGACGCGCACCGGAAGCGCGGCCCGCCCGGAGAGCCACTCGCCGAGGCCGGAGTAGGCGAGCTTGGCCTTGTTGCGGACCAGCCCGCGTTCCACCCGTTCCTGGTCGACGGTGCCGTCCGGAAGCACCCGGAAGGAGATGACGATGGCTTGGCGGTCGGTGTCCTGCTTGAGCGAGGTGGCGTCGTAGCTGAGGGCCGGCGGCAGCATGGTGAACACCGTCACGCCGGCGTACACGGAGGTGGTGTTGTGGGCGGCGTGCCCGTCGAGGGTGCCGCTGGCGCGGACGCTTCCGTCGACATCGGCGATGCCGACCTTGACCCGGACGGCACCGTCGCCGGCGTCCTCGGCGACTTCAATCTGGTCGAGGTCCAGAGAGTCGTCGTTGTCGATGGAAGACCACAATAGCCCGCGCAGGTCCGTGCCCTGCGCGGCCGCCGGCGGGCGGGAAAGCACCCGGGAGAGCTCGGCCATCACCTCGGGCGCGAAGTCCGGGAGGAAGCCGCGCTCCAGCATGGCCATCCGGGCGCGAGGCACCAAGTCGGCAGCTCGGCTGCGGGAGTCATTCATTTGCGGGGCGGAGTGTTGGTGAAAGCCCGGGGGGATGGCCACCAAAACCAGGCGGCCAGGCAGGGGCCGCCGGCCGCCTGGGACGGCAAGTGGCGGCGTCGCGCTGCGGGCGTCCAACCGGACTGCCGAGGCGGCCGGCGGTGGTTGCCGTCCCGGCGGCGCGTCGTGGGGTCTCCCGCACCAGGCCGACAAGCGTTGCCGACGCAGCACGCCGGCCGGCCCCGGTGCACCCGTCAGCGCGTCGACGTCCCAGAGGGGGCCGGCGGAGCGACCGGGCGGCCGAACCCAGGTCCTCCAGGACGCTGCGCGCGGCCAGCCTCCCCGACAGCGCCACCATGGGAACCCCCGGGCCCGGATGCACGCTGCCTCCGGCCAGGTACAGCCTGGGGACGCGCGTGCGGGAGGCGGGACGCTTGAAAGTCGCCATCGCCCCGTGGGTGACCCTCCCGTAGAGCGCGCCGCCCGTCCCCGGAAAGCGTCGCTCGAAGTCGGCCGGGCTGGTCACCCGGCAGTTGTCCGGCGTCGGCCGCGAGCTCGAGTCCGCAGCGCCTCAGCCGTGCCAGGGCGCCTGTAGACAGGGCTGGGTGTCCTGTTCTTCGAAGCGGACCCGGTCGCCAGTGGCTGGTGCGTTGATGATGCAGAAAAGACGCTCGGCCTCGCTCTCCGATCCCGGGCGGTCGGCCCACGTCGCCACGGTCCTGCGCGCAGAGGTAGACGGTAGGCTCGCGGGGAAGCCGCCGGTGGGCGAAGACGTCGGAGAACTCGGCCTCGGACTCTGCGCAGAAGAAGACGTTGTGGTGGCTGAGCGGGAAGCCGCGGGTGGGGGCGTTGAGGCTGAGTGTGAGCGCCGACAGGGAACGCTCCTGCAGCGTCAGCTTGTGCCCGACGCCTTGCGCGACGGTGCCCAACAGGCCCTCGCCCAGCGACGACACGTCGGTATTCAGCACCACCGCGCTCGCCGGAAGCCGTTCGCCGCTTTCGAGGAGCACGGCAGCGGCCCCACCTCCGGCGAGCTCGACGGCGGTGACGGCTCCGACGGGCGGAAGCGGACCCCCTTCTCGGCTGCGAGGCGGGCCATCGCCTCGGGCAGCCGCTGCATCCCCCCGTTTACCCGCCAGACGCCTTCGAGTTCGACGTGTGCCACCAGCATCAGCGTGGCCGGGGCCAGGAACGGCGAGGAACCGCAGTAGGTGGCGTACCGGCCGAACAGCTGCCGCAGGCGCGGGTCCTCGAAGAAGCTGCCGAGCTCGCTCCACAGCGTCTCGAAAGGCTTGGCCCGCAGCAGCCCGGCCAAGCCCCCGGTGAGGACCAGTCCCAGGGGCGTCGGCCGCGCCGCGCGGATGAAGCTGTTCTCGAGCGTCCGGTAGACCTCGGCGGTCCGGCGGCGGAACGCGAGGAAACCATGCGCTGCGCCGGCGCCGGCGAAGTCGCCGATGGCATCCGCCGTGCGGGCAGAGTCCGAGAAGAGGTCCAGTCGTTCCGTCTCGCTCCAGGCGTGTCGGGCCAGCACCTCGGCCTGGTGCAGCCCGACGCGGTCCTCGAAGCGGGCCCCGGCCGAGGCGAACAATTCATCGAAGACCCACTTCATCGTCAGCACCGTCGGCCCGGAGTCCACCCGGGCTCCGGCAACCTCGAGCTCGCGCACCTTCCCGCCCGGACAGGCGGCCTGGTCGACGACGGTGACAGGCGAGACCGGCCTGGGCCAGGTCCACCGCGGCGGCGAGGCCCCCAATCCCGGCTCCCACGACGACGACGTCTGCCTGGTTCAGTTCTCGCCCTTTCCACTAAAGCCGCCGGAGGCCTCGGGCGGCCACCTCTGGACTCAAGGAGCCGCTCGCTCGCATGATTACCGATGCGCGCAAGGCATCGCTCAACCCGATTCGTCATCCGGGCGGGCTCCGCCCGGCGCGGCGTGGTCCGAGCGCGGATGTCGCTGCCCGGCGCTCGGTCGACCAACCGCTGGAGTTGGTGGGACGCGTCTCACTCAGGGAGATTGGGCGGGAGTCGACCGAGGGGATGGAGCGCCTCTGCATCGAGGCGGCGCTCCAGGGCGCGGTGACCATCGGGGCTCCGCCCTGCTCGACCTGAGCCGTCCGGGTCTCTCCTCGAAGCTCCGGCGCATGGGCTGGGAGGTCGCCACCCAGGGACTTCGGTTGACGAGGTCCACGACGCCGACAGTGGGGAGGCTGGGGCCCTCGCCGCTGGGCGTTCCTCGAATTGCGCAGGTCTGTCTGTTGGGCTGAGAAGCCAGCATGAGACGCTCCCTCCTCGTGTCCCTGAGCATGCTTGCCCTGCTCCTCTTCGGGGTGATGGGGCTTGAGCTCGTCCTAGGTCCAGCGCGGCTGCGGCTGGCGTCCCTCCAACTGCCCAATCGCAATCTCCAACTCTTGGCGGCACTGACCGCCGGGGCGTTTGCAGCCGCGCTGCTCGCACGCAAGCGCCCCCTGACCGCGACCAGCAGAGCCGTGCTGGCCGGGCTGCTCGCGGCGAGTGCAATGCTCGTCAACACCAGGCTTCTGGGGTCAGGCGACACCCGACCGGCGGCCTACCTCCCGTTCGCCATCGTGCGGACGCACTCGCTCAGCTTCGAGACACTCATTCAGCAAAGCGGTTGCTTGCGCGAGCCGGACGGCTCGCTGCCCTACTGGTTCGTGCCATGGGAGGGAAGAACGGTTTCCAAGTATCCACTGATGATGGGGCTCCTCGCCCTGCCCATCGAGCTGCCGTCCACTCTCGGCACGTTTGATGTCTGTTCCAAGGACTTCAACGACCTCGAGAAAATCGCTGCAACCATTCTCGCCGCCCTCGGCGTGGTCTTCCTTTTCTGGACCTTCGAGAAGCTGGTCAACCTCAGGGCGGCGGCGCTGGCCGCATTCTTCTATGTGATGGGGACACCCGTGTCTGCCCATTCTCGGCCAGTGCCTCTGGCAACACACCGGCGCCTGTCTCGGCTTCTCGCTGGCCCTGCTGGGTTTGCTGACCATGGGGGATGGCCCCCGACGGAGTGCCCTCATTGCTTTGGGCGCGGGTCTAGGCGTTGCGTGTCGGCCGCCGGACGTTTTCTTGGCCGTCGGCTTGATGCTCGCCCTCCTCGCGGAGGGCCGTCGCCACCTGACGGCGTGCCTGGTCGGCTTGGTGCCGCTATTCGTCCTCGGACTCTGCAATTGGGTCACCCTGGGTTCGCCGTGGGCCACCGGCTATGGAACCGAGGCGTCTCACGGCTGGACGGCTTTCTGGCCGGAGGGGCTGGCAGGGCTTTTGGTGAGTCCCACGCGGGGCCTCCTGCTGCTGTACCCGGTGCTCATTTTTGGTATCGGCGCGCTGGTGCGTGCTCAGCAGCAAGCTTTGAGGACGCGGCAATACCGCCTGCTCATGGCTGGTGTCGTTGCGCACCTTGCCCTCATGGCCAAATGGTGGGCCTGGTCGGGCGCCGTCGCGCCGGCGCCGCGGATGCTGTCCGATGCGCTCCCCATCCTTGGAGTCGGACTCGCACTGGCCGCGCGGACGGCCCTCGTCTCGAGGACCAAGAGACCCTGGTTCGTCTCAGCCGGGGTTCTCTCGATGGTGTCGGCGTGCTTGGTGACGTACGTCCCTCCAGCAGAACTCACCAAGCAGTGGATTTGGAGAACCAGCGGGGGAGCTTGGAACTGGCGCGCCTACCCAGCCGTTGCTTACCTGCTGGGAAGAGCGGGTGGCGGAGCTCGGCCAGCATCCGTGGGCGGAAATTCTGAGGGTCAGCCCGCCTTGCCCGCCGCAGCTCCCGGTGCCGGCGCGCCGACTGGCGCATAGCTGAGGCAAAAGCCGCCTGGGCTGACTCCGCCGTCGAAAAGCTTGCAGCCGCCGCAGTCGCCGTACTTGTTCGGGATGAATTGTGAGCAGTTGCTGCACGTCTTGCCGGGTTGGTCCGACGTTTCTTTGTACTGCACCACCCGCTGCATCTGGCGGGCGGCCTCGTCCACGGGAACCTTGAACTGGCACAGTCCACCCGAAGCGACTGACTTGGGAGCAGAGGCTGCCGCCTGCCGCGGGGCTTTGCTGCAGCCGGCGAGGGCGAGGATGCCACCCGCCGAGGTGATTCCGACTCCGAAAACCTTGAGGGCCTGCCGGCGGTCGAGCCGAATCGCTTCGTTGTTGGTCACGCCCACGACGTTCGCCTCCCTGGTGGATGTTGTTTCCGCTACTTGGCCAGCGGTCGAGAGTGCTCGTCGATTCCCTTCGCCTCAGGTTTCTTTCGGACTCGAAACCGAAACGAGGTCGCATACCCCTCAGACGTCTTCGAAGCCAGCCACGGCGGAAGCCGCGGGCCAAAACACGGGGGCCACCTCGCGCTCCTTGTCAACCCAGCGAAAGACAGCGAACTGGAGCGTGACCAGCCCCCAAAGACACGGAAAGCCCCAGGACGCCCGGGGGTGGGGGCCGCTAGGCGCGTCCGGGGCCGGTGGGCTTGAGCGCCGCCGGGCCAGGGCTGTCGCCCCCGCGCCGCCCCCACAACAGGGCCAGCGGTACGAGGAGGAGGGCCAGCTGCGGCAGCAGCGTCAGCGCATCCGGGTACAGCCCGAGGAGGTCCACCCGCGGGCCGCGCACCGGGACCAGGGGCAGCAGACCGGTTTCCTGAAAGGCGTGCAGCCCCTGGCCCAGCAGCGCCACGGCGGTGCCGTACAGCACCCAGGTGGAGGCCGTGAAGAGGGGCTTCATCGGTAGCACGTAGCCCACCCGGCGGATGAGGAGGACGAGGACGCCCGCATGACGGCGAGACCCACCACCGCGCCCAGGAGCACGCCCTGGGGCGAGTCGATGGACAGCCCTTCGAGGAAGATGGCCGTCTCGAAGCTTTCGCGGAACAGCGCGGTGAAGGAGATGGCGAAGAGGCCGAAGCCGCTGCTGCGGCCGAGCGCCCCTTGCATCCGCCCCCGGAGTTCGCCCATGTAGCGGCGCAGGTGACTCTTCGCGTTGAGCCACAGCGCGGCGTACACCAGCATCGCGCTG
Organism: uncultured delta proteobacterium; assembly: GCA_963760425.1. Taxonomy (GTDB): domain Bacteria; phylum Myxococcota; class Myxococcia; order Myxococcales; family Myxococcaceae; genus JADGRA01. Next base: position 144,819 of record CAVXCY010000025.1, read on the forward strand.
GCGAGCAGCCCGGCGATGCCCTCCATTAGCTCCCGGTTGACGCCGGCCAGCAGCTGCCGCCCGAAGAGGAAGCACAGCGCGCCGGCCACCAGCGCCGAGGTCCACCCCAGGTGGACCAGGCGTGCCTGGTCGAGCTGTCCCATCTTCTTCAGCACGGCGAGCAAGGCGGCGATGACGATGACCACCTCGAAGCCTTCGCGGACCACCACCAGGAGGGCGAGCCAGAAGACGGTGGTCGTCTCCGGAGCGCCGCGCCGCGTGCGCGCGGCATCCTCCAACAGGCTGTGCAGCCCGGCCGTCTCGGCGAAGAAGCGGTGGTCGCGCTGCTCGGCATACACCCGCGCCCGCAGCATGCTCTCCTCGAAGCGCTGGACGAGGGCCGGGTGCCGGGCCCGCAGGGCTGGCTCCACCGGCTCGAAGGACTTCAGGTAGGTGTCGAGGAGTTCCTGGCGAGCGGCGTCGAAATTGCCAGCGCTGCCCATCCGGCGCGCCCGGTCGACACCGGCCAGCGTGGCCGCCAGGGCCTGGTCCTCGTCCTGCCGCGGTGGCACCCGGCGCAGGCAGGGCACCTCGGCGGCACCAAACGCCTTGGCCAATTCAGCGTCGGTGGCATTGGCCAACTGCTCGAGCGAGGCCTTGGGCGGGGTGTGGGTGCAGGCCGGCTGCCGCAGCGTCAGCGCGTAGAAGGAGAGGGCCCAGCGCTCGTCCTCGGAGAGGCCGGGGAATTCCGGCATGGCGGTGCCCTCCACGCCGAGGGAGAGGACGTTGTAGGCGCGGTACGCCGTGTAGGCGTCCATTCGGGCCGCAGACCGCAGGTCCGCCGGGCGCGGCTGCAGGGTGGCGGCGGTGGGCGTGTCGCCGCTGCCGTCCAGGCCGTGGCACACCGCGCAGCCTTCCCGGTACAGCTGGGCCCCCTGGGCCAAGTCCGGGGACGTCCGCGGGCTGCGCTGCAGCCCGCCCGCCTGCACCAGCGCGTCCACCAGCGTGCGGCAGTCCCGCGCCACGCCCTCTGGGTCCGTCCCCTGGGCAATGCGGGCGGCCACGGCGTCCAGCTGGGGGGAGAAGGGCTGTCCGGCCGGCCCCAACTCGGCGAGGGCCGCCTGGGCGTCCGCCACCAGCCCCCGCTGTTCCGCCAGCTCCGTCCCGTCCCCGGACTGCACCGCGGCCGGGTAGTCCGAGGAGAGGTACTGCAACAGGCCCACCGCGCGCTGCCACTGGGCAGATGAGGCCTCCGCCGCCTGCGCGGACGGGGGCGGCCGCGCTTAGCAGCAGAAGCAGCAGGGCTGTGGTGGCGGCGCGCATGCGGAAAACCCCAGCAACCAGGGCATTTCCAGCTTACTAATCTTGAGAATGAGAAGCGATTGCGACTCTAGCCGACCGGCCGCCTGGTTGCCCAGCGAGGGGCCCTGCTGCCCGCGGCGGGTGGGCCGGACATTGTAGAGAGGGTGCCCCCCATGCCCGAGCTGTCCTTCGCCTCCCCCGCCCCCACCGCGCGGCTCACCAACGGCTTCGTCGAGGCCTTCGACAATGCCGTGGCCACCGCCCGCACGTGCTACGCGCCCCGGGTGGTGACGCCGGAGGATGTGCGGCGCGACGAGAAGTCCCGCGCGCTACGGGACCGCATCGCCAAGGGAGACGTACCAGGCGGGCCACCACACCACGCTGCAGCACGCCACCTTCCAGTTCGCCCTGGAAAACGTGAGCCGGCAGTGCATCTGGAGCTTCCTGCACGCCCACCCCTTCTACAACTCGGAGCAGGTCAGCCAGCGCTACGTGGCGGTGAAGCCGGACCGCGTCCTGGTGCCGGTGCTGCCGGAGCCCCTCCAGGCGCTGTACCGGGCGACGGTGCGCGCGCAGATGGAGGCCTACAGCCGCCTGTCGACGCTGCTGCTCCCCCGGGCGGAGCAGGAATTCTACCGGATTTTCCCAGCACGCCGGCGCACGCCGCAGAAGTGGGCCAGCACGCTGCAGAAGCGCGCCCAGGAGGTGGCCCGCTACGTGCTGCCCATCGGGACCTTCGCCCACCTGTACCACACCGTCTCCGGCCTCACCCTGCACCGCTACCACCGGCTGGTAAATGCCTCGGACGTCCCTTCCGAGACGCGCCTGCTTGTGCAGGCCATGGTGGCGGAGGTGGAGAAGCTCGACCCCCTCTTCTTCCGGGACGTCGAGGACAGCCTGCCGCTCGAGCAGACGCACGAGGCGCGCACGCTGCAGGACCGGGCCCTCGGCGTCGGCAGCGCCGCGGCGCGCCTGCACCGGAGTGAGTTCGACCGGGCCCTGGCCGGCAAGGTCAGCTTGCTGGTTGACTACGGGGCCCGCGGCCAGCAGGCGGTGGCGCAGGGCGTCCGCACCGTCCTCGGGCTACCGGCGGAGGCCCTCTCCGACGCCGAGGCCCTGGAGCGGGTGCTGTCGCCGAAGCACAACCCCTACCTCTCCGAGGCCCTCACCCTCACCACCCACGGCAAGCTGACACGGGCGCTGGTGCACGCGAGTTACACCTTCCAGAAGAAGCTGAGCCACACCGCGGACAGCCAGGACCAGCGCCACCGGATGACGCCGGCCAGCCGCCCGGTGCTGGCTGCCCAATTCATCCCTGGCGATCCTCATGCTGCATTCCAACACAACCACTCTCCCCTACATGAACAATCACTCGTGCAGCATCAACAGAGCTCATGAGGCATGTGGTCCCAATTCTAACCCATCAACACACATTATGCCCACACTCGTGAGCGTCAAGACATCTGGCATTCCCTGGGCAATGCGTTGAGTCTACGTGACTGGTACATTGGGGAGCACGACGACCGTCGGCTTAATCTGTTGTCATGCCTCTATCATGTGAGGGATGAGTAGCTCGAAGAGCGCCCTGAGAGGTGGAACCCTCCCAGCAACGCATAGATGTGCTCAACGCCTGGTCTGCGACCGTACTTGCGTTACAATGTTTATCACGCCAGCATGTCCGCAGCCAATCGCTACCACCAGCCCTGTGTTGCGGACGTTGATGACAATTGCCTGATCGTCATAGATCCAGGGATCAGGTGGCCAGGTCCCATCGATCTCCGCCTGCTGATCTTCAATCCCTGCTCAAAATCTGTGGCGCACTCGATCTGTCCTATAACAAGCACTGTGCCGTTGATCACGAACGAGGGGCCGCGTTCAACCAAGAGCTCATTCCTCTTGTTCAAGGTCGTGCAATGAAGGAGGGGGTAAATCCAGGATGCTCGTATCGTTGTAGATGATACGACGTTTGAGGAAAGCATCTGGATGGAGCAGGATAGGCATCCGCCGCTTGCCAAGTTTGTCGAGGAAACCGTCGAGTCCATGTGTATGGTCAGTGTGACCATGGCTCAGGATAATCGCCTGAATGGTACCCAGATCGATCCCCAGCACCGCCAGGTTGTGCAATGCTCCATCAGGCGTCAATCCGGTATCGAAAAGCATTGTCTCACGCCTTCCCTGGTCAATAACGGGATCAGCAACGAGACGCCATGCTCTGCACGTAACTGACCATATTGCAGCAGCTGGAAGCGACGTGCCACTGTCGTTGAGGACATAATGAGATCAAGCGAATTATCCATGATGGTGGTTATTTCAACTCCATCGACAGCGGGCAAAGTGAGCAATGGTGGCATGAAAAACTAAGCTCCTCTGAAATATCCAGTAAGCATACTCCTGTTTTCACTAATAAATAAGGTGACAATAGTACCTCAAATTCTTAACTGAAAAACCTTCCACATTCCTCCCAAATCGTTTCTGCTCCACACACAAAAATGTGCAAATTCTTACTCGAAAAATCTTGCAATTGCCCTGTTTCTCTGGTATGGTAGAAGAAGCAGTTTCTTCCTCTGTTCCTCTTTTAGATTGTCCCTCTCTAGGTGTCCCTCCATGAAGAGGAGAGCGACTATGCTTTCTGAGGATGAGCACGAGCGCATGCGCCGTGCCTACTACATTGATCATCTCACCGTGTCTCAAATTGCCAGAGACACGGGTCACTGTCGTCAAACCGTCAAGAATGTCATTGAGGCGGTTCCTCGTAAATCGTATCAATTACGGGATGGAAGGCCAGGTCCCAGGTTTCAACCATTTCAAAAACGCCTTGAGGAACTGCTTGCTGAGAACGAGACGTTTCCCCCGAAACAGCGCTACACGACGCACAAACTGTTCGAGCTTATCTGTGCAGAGGGCTACCAAGGATGTGAATCACGGATTGGTCAATTTCGCACGCAGTGGAAACAGGCCAACTATCCACCAGAAGTGTTTCTTCCGCTCGCATTTGACCCCGGTCAAGATGCGCAGTGCGACTGGGGAGAGGCCATTGCTGTTATTGGTGGCGTCCGACAAACGGTACAAGTCTTTGTTTTGCGTTTGTGTTACTCACGCCGAGTGTTTGTGATGAGCTTTCCGACTCAGCAACAAGAAAGCTTCCTCTACGCACATATGCAGGCGTTTAAGCATTTCGGAGGCGTTCCCAGACGCATTAGCTACGACAACTTGGCGACTGCGGTAAAGTTGGCAATGGACAAGGACAAGCGACGCAGGCAACGGTTCGAAAACCGAACGTTCATTTCGTTTCGCAGCCATTACTTGTTTGAGTCGCACTTTTGTACGCCTGGCCAGGGTCATGAGAAGGGTGGAGTTGAAAATGCGGTTGGGTTTTCACGCCGAAATTTCCTCGTTCCCATCCCAGACGTGGCCTCCTTTGAAGATCTCAATCAGTACTTGCTCAAGGAATGTCGCCGCAACGATGGGCGGCGCATGCGTGGACAAAGCCTGACGATTGGGCAAGCGTGGGAACAGGAACAACCGTTGTTGCGTCCTCTTCCTGAGTTTGAATATGATTGCAGCGAACAGGTCAGCGCTCGACTGACACCATACAGTCAGATCATTTTTGACACGAATCGCTACAGCGTCCCTGTTGCTCGTGCTCGACGTGAGGTCACCGTGAAAGCCTATCCTTTCCGTGTGGAGATCTTTGATCGCGAGCAATTGCTGGCCAGTCATCCCCGCTGTTACGAGCGCGAGCAAGACATTTTTGACCCCCTTCACTACCTCCCCTTGCTGAAGATTCGTCCAGGAGCCTTTGACTTCGCGGCTCCCATGAGGCGCTGGCGCAAAGACTGGCCGGAGTGTTACCATCGCATGTTGCGCAATCTGCGGGAGAAATGGCCGGAAGGAAGAGGAGTGCAGGAATTTGTCAGGATCTTACAGCTTCATGAACAGTATTCACCAATACAGATGCAAGAGGCCATTGAACAGGCGCTCTCCTACGGATGTGTCCATCTGGATGGGGTCCTGCACTGTTTGCATCAGGTAACTGAACAAGAGGCGCAGACTGCTCCTCTGGACCTCTCAGATCGACCACAGCTTGATGCGATTGGCAATCAGCCGGTTGATTTATCTCGCTACGAGCGGCTGCTCAAGCAGTCCTGGTAGGAAAGGTGGTGTCCCATGCAACATCAGGCCCTGTTAGAGAACTACCTCAAACAGCTTCATCTCTCCAGCTTCATTCAAAACTACCAGGCATATGCAGCCGATGCTGCTCGAACAGACTTGCCATATGAGCGCTTCCTCCTCGCGTTATGTACGGCGGAAGTGGCTCAGCGAGACGTGTTACGCGTGGAACGAGCCATTGCCCATGCAAAATTTCCGGTCCTCAAAGAGCTGGCGACCTTCGATTTCAATGCTGTGCAGAACATCTCAAAGCAACGCGTTCTGGAGCTGGCTCAAGGTGGCTACATCGCACAGAAAGAACCGATCATTTTGATTGGGAACCCAGGATTGGGGAAGACCCATCTCGCGACTGGGCTTGCGGTTGCTGCATGTAAACAAGGGAAACGCGTGCGTTTCTTTAGCGCAAACAATCTCGTGAATGACCTGCTCTCAGCCCAGAAAGACCTCCGCCTCTCCAAGTTCATGGCCCAGGTCAGCAAACTGGATCTCGTCGTCATCGACGAAATGGGGTTTATCCCTTTTACGAAGGATGGCGGTCAACTCCTGTTTCAACTGTGTAGCGAGCTGAATGAACGGGTTTCCATCATCGTGACCTCCAATTTGCGGTTTGCTGAATGGAATCAGATCTTTGGCGACGAAAAAATGACCGGAGCGTTATTGGATCGGCTGACTCATCGAGCGAGTATCCTCGAATTCGTTGGGGAATCGTACCGATTCCGTCAACGCCTGCTGCAAGAAGAGCAGCACACTCCTGGTGAGGGCAAGCAAGATGCAGGCTAACGACTGAACTGGTCGAGAAGAAAGGGAAAGCAATGGACCAGACTGCAAACAAGGTGCTCGTGAGGCACTATGTCGAACTGTGGAATACAGGAACCCTCGCCCTTGCCGATGAGGTCTTGGACGCCAATTTTGTCGATTACGCACACCCGGAGTTTGCTCCTGGTCCCCAAGGTGTGAAACAGGCGGTTATGGACTTCCGTACAGGTTTTCCGGATGCTCACGTGACGATTGAGCACATGCTATGCGAAGGAGATATGGTCGCTTTGCGCGCCGTCTTCCAGGGAACCCATCAGGCAGCATTTGCAGGGTTCCCTCCCACAGGCAAAGAAGTGATCTTTGAGGGAATGGATTTTATTCGTATCGCTGATGGCAAACTGGTCGAACTCTGGACCTGCCAGCAGACACTCGATTTCTTGCTACAACTTGGCGCGAAGCTGGTGCTTCCTGAATGATGATATGGCCTCCCGTGCGGCTTTTCAAGTATGCCACACCAGTCAAGGCTCTCCGCTTACGCTCCGATGAACGTGCCCCCATTCCCTTCTCAACCACCCGCACGGCCTTGACAAGGCGTGGCCTTCTGACTATCAACCCGCGCCGGGAGTCGGGAACGCGGTTCGGGCTGCGACAGACGTTGGACAGGTACCTACCGTCTCTGGCAACGACTCACAATCAGCCGAAAGGACGATTCGGGAACCGATTGGGCAACTCCGTTGGAGCAGGGCATTCTGCCTCTGCCAGATTCTTTAACAAAATGCAAGATTTTTCGAGTAGCAAGCGTTTGCCATTTTTCCTCGGATTGCCAGATTTCTGAGTAAGTGGATAGCATATTTTCAAGTATCAAAAACATGAGTAACATGATGTGTACAATTACTTCCTTTCTGAAGATTTGGATGGAAGTAGTAAATCTCTCTAAGAGCACGGATCTGGCCTTCAAATAGGCATACTTTATGTTCTCCGTCAAAGAGATTAGTACAGGTCTTGAACTTGTAAGAGATTCATAAACTTTCTTTAGAATTGTCGAGAGAGGAAATTCGCAGTTATTGTAACTCTTTGACCAAGGTGTTAAGCCATTGATAACTTTTTTCGAACAAGTGATATGCTAGCAGCTTGTCGGGGAGAAGCCGATGCTCGCCCGTCAAAAATGGTAGACTGATGGGTATGAAGAGAACATGTAAAACGGTGAACTACGAGCAGGCACTGGATCTGACGGTGCGGCTGGGCGATTGTCTGCCGCCGGAGCATCTGGCGCGCTTCGTGGTAGACAGCGTGGCGCTGCTTGATCTTTCGTCCTTGTATGCCCAGTATGGATCCCGTGGTGGAGAACCCTACGCACCTGAAGTGTTGTTGGGCTTGCTGTTCTATGGCTATGCGACGGGTGTGTTCAGCTCGCGTAAGATCGAGCGGGCCACCTATGAGGCAGTGCCCTTTCGCTTCATTGCAGGCAACCAGCATCCCGACCACGATACGCTGGCGACGTTTCGACGCACGTTCCTGCCCGAACTGAAGGACCTCTTCGTGCAGGTGCTGTTACTGGCCCAGGAGGCGGGCGTGCTGAAACTGGGGACGATCAGCCTGGATGGAACCAAGATGCACGCCGATGCTTGCCGGCACCACGCGGTCAGTTACAAGCGGTTGCTAGAGTTGGAGACGCAGGTGCGAGCCGAGATCGAGGAGCTCTTCAAGCTCAGCGAACAGAGCGACCAGCGAGAGCTTCCCGATGGGCTCGTGGTGGGCGAGGAGATGGCCCGACGCGAGGACCGCCTGGCGCGTCTGGCGGAGGCCAAAGCCGTGCTGCAAGCGCGTGCCGTAGAGCGGCTGGCAGCCGAGCAGGCGGAGTATGAGGCCAGACTGGCGCAGCGTGCGGAGCGGGAGCGCACGACCGGGCGCAGACTGGGTGGCCGTCCGCCGACCCCGCCGGTGCCAGGACCCCGCGATGGCGACCAGTACAATTTTACCGATACAGAGTCGCGCATCATGAAAAATCCGACGGATGCCGGATTCGAGCAGGATTACAACGCGCAGGTGGCGGTGGATCAACACAGTCTGCTCATTGTCGGATGGGCCCTGTCTAATCATCCCAACGACTCTCACGAAGCCGAACCCACGCTGGCTGCCATGCCCTCGGCCATTGGCATGCCGCAGGCGGCAGCACTGGATGCCGGGTATGCTGGCCCTGCGACTGTGATGGCGTGTGAGAAGCGGGGCATCGAGCCCTACATCGCCACGGGCCGTGATCCCCATCATCCGAGTTGGCAGCAGCGATTCGCGCCGCTGTCCGACCCGCCACCCGAAGAGGCGAGCCCCCAGGTGAAAATGGCCTACAAACTCAGGACGACCCTGGGCAAA